>NZ_AP023257.1:5411779-6652372 GCF_016756595.1 Mesorhizobium sp. L-2-11
TCGGAACGCGTGCCATGTTGCGTGCGCTGTAAAACTTTCAGGATTGACGTGAGATTGGCGATCCGCTCGCTGGCGCTTTTCTCGACAGCTTTCAGCCGGGCGACCTCCGCCTCAGATGCTGCGATCCGAGCGTCGGCGACTGCGATCCGGGCCTCGCTTGCAGCCTGCTCGCGAGCCATGGAAAGGATCATCGCCTTCAGCGCATCAACGTCGTCGGGAAGGGCAAGACCCGGTAGAACCATGGCAAGCAACAGAGCACAAAAACAGCCGCTTTCCCAACCGTTCCAGCCGCATGATTCATCTTGCCGCAGGCCGGTTTCAGCCCGTCGATAACGGCCGCCTGACCCTGGCCGGACGAATCTTTTTCCAGTCCAGTCCGGCCAGAAGCGCCATCAACTGGGCGTGGTCGAGACGCATGCGCGCGGCCGATATCCCCGGCCAGCAGAAGCTGTGATCTTCCAGAGTCTTCGAATAAAGACAAACCCCGCTGCCGTCCCACCACACGATGCGAACCCGGTCCGCACGCTTCGAACGGAATACGTGAAGTGCCCCCGAGAATGGGTCCAGGCCGCCATCCCTGACCAGCGCCATCAAAGATGCCGCGCCCTTGCGGAAGTCGACCGGCTGGCACGACACGTAAACCACCACACCGGAAGCGATCATGCCTTACGAACCGCGCGGATGATCCTCGCCAGGCGATCGGGATCGACATCGCCGCCGGCGCGCACCACTGCGTCGCCAATGACGATTTCCACCGTGTCGCTGCCCACCGCTTCAAAGCGCGTGAACTTCGCCGGCTTGCTCGCTCCCTCCGTCAGTGGCGCAACCATGCCCGACGAAAGCGCCTTGCGGCGCCACGCATAGAGCTGCGAGGGGTCCAGCCCCTCGGAACGCGCAACCGCCGAGACATTGCCCCCTGGCGAGAACGCTTCGGCGACAAGCCGTGCCTTCTCTTCGTCCGACCGATGGCGCGGCTTGCGTCGGGACGGCACAGGCTCCGCCGTCAAAATCTCGAATGTTCGATGATGGCTCATACTGTCGCTCATAGGATTCTCCGCATGATTCATGCTGAAAATGAGCGATCAACCGCCTGCACGCTACGTGGGGACGCCTACGCGCTTACATTAGGAGCAATCATGCCTGTTTCGCCAGAGGCTCTCGAAGCCGCCCATCTGATCGACCGGCTGGAGCGCCTCGCCCGCTCGGGCGAACAGTCCGGGCGGCTCAATCCCGCTCAGTGGGACGCGCTCAGGTATCTCGCGCGCGCCAACCGTTTCTCGCGCACGCCAGCGGCGCTTGCCGACTATCTTGCTTCGACGCGGGGCACGGTGTCGCGGACGCTGGCCTCACTTGAGTACAAGGGCTATGTGTCGCGGGGTCCAAGCGCGCGCGACGGGCGTTCGGTCGAGTTCGCACTCACACCGAAGGCGGAACATGCACTGGCGCGCGATCCCCTGCGCATCGTCGCCACAGACATCGAACAGGCGACCGACGGCAATGTGGCGAAGCTGCTTGACGGACTCAGGCGCACCCTTAGGAACTCAATCGCCCGCAACAATGGCCGCGCGTTCGGCGCCTGTCTCTCATGCTGGCATTTTCGCGTCCGCGTCCGGCTATCGTCCCGGACGCCGCACCATTGCGGCCTGCTCGACGAACCCCTTTCCGAAGCCGACAGCCGCGCCATCTGTGTCGAGCAAGAGCCGGCAGCCGCTGCATAGCTGGATTGAGCTATTGTCCGTGCCATGAAGCCGCTGTCGACGGCAAGGCTGAGGAAAGCTCCGAGGTCCGCCGGCAGGCTGCGCGCGCGGCGGAAGGCTGGTATGACGCCTTCACCCACGACGTGTTTGGCTGAAACGAAACTCAACTCCGCTCGACGGCCGGGCCGGCGATTGCGGAAAGGCCGGCGCCATTGTGGGTACGCTCCGCCTTGGTGCCGGATCGTTGCTCCGGGATCAGCGCTGGAACAGGATCGGGCAGCTGCTCCAGCCGCAGCGAATTCACCACCACGAGGATGCTCGAGCCGGCCATGACCGCCGCCGCAAGGATTGGCTGCAGAACTCCGAATGCTGCGAACGTCAGCGCGACGAGGTTGTAGCCGAACGCCCACATAAGGTTGGTCAAGATGGTCCTGCGGACCGCGCGGGCGACGTCGACGATCCAGGGCAGCATCCACAATCCGTCCGCAGGCAGCACGAGCGCCGCAGTCTCGCGGGCGAGATCGGTGGCGGAGCCGACTGCAATACCGACATCTGCGGCCGCCAGGACCGGCCCGTCATTCAGTCCATCGCCGACCATCGCCATCGAACCGTGGTCATGGCGGAGCCGATCCAGGGCCAGCCGTTTGGCCTCCGGCGAAAGGCCCGCTCGGACGTCCTTGATCCCGACCAGGGCCGCGATCCGCTCCGCAGCTTGCGCCAAGTCGCCGGTCAACAGCGTGGCGTCGAGCCCGCGCTCACGCAGGGCCGCGATCGCCGCCTGCGCCTCGGGAAGCGGTGAATCATCGAGCGACAGCACGGCGTGAACCTGCTCGCCCCAACCGACATAGACCACCGAATGACCGCTCGCCTCCAGCGACCGCGCGCGCTCGGTCAGCGACGGGGGAAGCGGCCAGCCCAGGTCATTCATCAATCTGCCGTTCCCTGCCGCTACGGGCTGGCCTTCGGCGCTGCCGCGGATGCCACGGCCGGGAACCGTCCGGACATCGCGGGTGACGAGCGGCGTGATGCCGCGCTGAGCGGCGGCTGCCGCGATGGCCCGCGCCAGACCATGCTCGGAAAGGCGCTCCAGACCGGCGGCGCGCGCCAGTACTTCGTCGATGCCGCCCTCCTGGCAGTCGACGCCGACGAGACGCGCTTTGCTCGCCGTCAGAGTGCCGGTCTTGTCGAAGGCGAGCAACCGGACGCGCGCGAGGGTCTCGAGCACGCCGGGGTCGCGGACCAGGCAGCCGTGCCGTGCCAACCGGCCGATGCCGAGTGATGTCGCCATCGGAGCAGCGAGGCCGACGGCACAAGGACAGGCAACCACCAGTACCGAGAGGCCAATCAGCAACGCCCGATCGAACGGCAATGATTGCGCCCAGTAAACGATCGTCAGCCCGCTGAGGGCGACGACGAGCGGCACGGACACGCCAACGACGCGATCGGCAAGGCGCTGGGTTGGACTGCGGCGGCCCAGCGCTTCGCGCACCGACCGGCAAATCCGCGCCCAGCGGGTTGCAGTTCCGTCACCGCTGCTTTGGATCAGGAGCGGGCCGTCGATATTGATACTGCCGGCAATCACCTTGGAGCCGGCGCCCTTTGTCACTTGCCGGCTTTCGCCGGTAATCACGGCTTCATCGGTGTTCGATTCCCCCTCGACAACCACGCCGTCGACCGGAATGCGCTCGCCTGGCCGGACCCGCACCAGCATGCCGGCCGATACCTCCCGCACCGGACGGCGGATCTCTGTCGCGCCATCGACCACGGTCGCGCTCTCGCTTTCTGCGGCCAGAAGAGGTTCGAGGTCGCGCGCCGCCCTGGCGCGGCCAACAGCCTCGAGATAGCGGCCAACGGTGAATAGCATCAGCACCATCACGGCGGTGTCGAAATAGACATGCGTGCTGCCCTCGAACACGGCAAATGCCGAATAGAGGTAAGCGGCAGCGACGCCAATCACGATGAGTGCCGACGACGTCACTCGTCCCCGAATGCCATTGAGCCACATTTCGCGCAGATAGGGTCCGCCGAGAATCACCACCGCCGGCGTCGCGAAGATCCAGAGCAAAAGGTGGATCCACGGCAGCACGCCCGCATCGACGCCGGTGAACGCGTCCGAATAGAGGAGGAGGCTGAACATCATAATATTCATGGAGAGAAAGCCTCCCACGCCGAGCTGGATCAGAAGCCAGGCGGCTTCCCACTCTTCGTGTCTGCCGCTCTTCACCTGAAAGGCGATGCAACAGCCGTAGCAGCAGAACGCGCAAGCCTCACCGTTGAGCCTGCGCTCCATCGGGCGCAAGCCGACGGGCAGCGAACAATGGCTACAGAGGATATCGCCATGTGCAGTCATGCGGGATGTCCGACCAGCCAGGCAAGGCCGATATGCGCGTCGGAAGGCAGGAGACCACGGCCGAGCGTGATGAAACCGAGCAAGAGAATAAAGCCACCAGCCAGCCGCACGCCGCGCCGCCGCCAGGCTGGCCCAAGTATCCGGCCAACGCCGCCCATCATCAACATAGCGGGGAAGGTTCCCAGTCCGAACCATGCCATCACGAGAAGCCCGGGAAGCGCTCCGGCGGTGCTCGCCGCCTGGGCGGCGAAGGCATAGACCAGGGGACATGGCAGGAAGCCGTTGAAAACGCCAAAGGCGAGCGGTGCGGCTCTGCTCCGGGCCGTCAACAGACCGCGCAGGGACAGTGCAAATGTGCTGCCGCCAAATCCGATCGCAAGGCGATGGAAGACCTGCAGCAAGCCGAAGAACTGCAATGCCATGGCAATCATGAGCAGGCCAGCGACGATCGCGAGAATTCGTTGGGCGGTGTCGAGGGAGCCGTTCAAGAGCGGCGGCGCCGTTAGACCTTGCGTGGTGCAGATGACCTGACCGATCGCACCCGCGAGCCCGCCCAGAAAGCAATAGGTTGTCAATCGGCCGGTATTATAGAGCAGGTGGCGAAGTACGGTTGCGCCTCCGCCTCGCTGATCGCGGCCCAGCGCGCAGGCAAAGCCGCCGCACATGCCGATGCAATGAAAGCTGCCTGCAAATCCAGCGGCGAAGATCACGAGGTAGTAGATCATTGGCGTTTTCGCAGCGCCGCGTCCGCGTCGCTATTGCCGCACAAGATAGACAAGAAAGATGATAAAGCCGACGGTGCAGCCGCCATAGATGAGGAAGCCGAGCATCTGTGGCAAGCCGGCGTCAGCGAGCTTGAAAACCGTGTCCTGTAGCATCCGCTGCTCCTATGTCAGCCGAAATAAAGGCGAAGCACGTTTACCGCCACCTCGAAGGCCAGGAAAAGGAGGTTCAATGCGGCGACCGCAAGGAGAATTTTGGCTACCAACATCTCCATCACTCCTGCCTTACCAGTTCTTGCGACAGTCTTCTTAGAACAGACGGCCGGGGCCGAGCCCGCCCCAATAAACATACATGTAATACAGGCCCCAGGCGAACAGCAGCACGTAGACGACGAGAAGCCATAGCGGAATGAAGCCCACACGCGCCTGTATCAGGCCGCCGGCATAGTCCTCTAGTTCAGGGTGCGAGCTTTGACGTACATCCAGTTCCGGGTGCCTCGGGCTCTCCGGATCGCTGCTCTGCAGATCGCTCATTCTCCATCTCCCTTTCAAAAAAGTCGTTGGCGGCTTTGTCGGTGCCGCTCAACGCGCCGGATAGGACGCCCCAGATGAACAAGAACAGGGCCGCCAGGCTCATCATCATGGCGCCCGCATACGGTCCGGTGACTTCAAAACCGAGCATTCGCTAACCTCCGGCGGGTGCCTGTTTCTCGCCAGGCGGCGCTGGCGGGCCGGACGCGGGCACCGACGGATCGGGCACATAGGCTCGCTCTGGCTTGTCAGCGACCAGTTCCAGATCGTTCAGCGCCGCGCGGGCCTCCTGCTTGATCGACAGGGGCTGCAGCGAGAGCGGGTCTTTATAGGCGGAAAGCGCCACCACGAAATAGGAAAGTGCCCACCGGTCCTCGTCCGGAAAGGAATCCCGATAGGACGGCATCGGCGTGCCGCTGAGGCCGGTAGTTATCGTCCGGAAGATGTCTTCGACGGCCGGGCCAGACTTGAATTGGCCGCTGGTGAGGTCGGCCGGCGGGGTGGCGAACCCGATATCATCCTTGAGGCCGGCAGCCTTTTCGCCGTCGCCCTTGCCGCCTTGGCCGTGGCATTCCCAGCACTTCGCCACCTGCCAAACCTCCTTGCCACGGTCCAGCATCGTCTGGGACGGGGTCGGCGGGCGCCCGATATACAACGGTGGGCCAGGCGGCTCCTCGACGAAGAAAGCGTAAGGACTGGCGGGGTCGGAACGGTCAACCGCCAGCTCGTACTTGATGTACTGGATCACCGCCAGCCGATCGTTGAGCGGCAGTTCGTACCAAGGGGGCATTGCCGTGCCGCGGATGCCGCGAGTAATGGTGCGCAGCATGTCGCCGTCCGTGGGCAGGGGCTCCTTTGTCAACCTGAACTTGAAGACTGCGGACGTGAAGTCCCTGGGCCGCTGGTTAAACATAAAGGTGGCGGCCGGCCCGTTGCCGTCGCCTTTGGCACCGTGGCAACCGATGCAACGACGCTCATAGACTTCCTTGCCATAGGCAATCCATTCCTCGGAGCGCGGCATGGTCGCATCCATGACCTCCAGGCTTTGCGGCTCGAAAAGATCGCGCCATTTACCGCGGTTCATGCCGAGCTTCTGGACGTAGGAAACGAGCGCCGCCAACGATTCCGTCTCCGCCGCGATGCTGACGATTTCTCCTGTGTATTCGTCATTCGGCGTCAGGATGATCGGCTTTCTTTCGCGCGCCTTCAGCGGCACGAACAGCAACCCGTATGCATTCGGCGTCAGCTGGATGGCTTGCTGGCTGTCGAAGTCGAACAGGCCTTCGGTGACCTCTGTCCTTTCCAGGGTCCGATTGCCAGCGCCGTCGTCAACGATACGGACGGCTGCATCGGGCTCATGGAAGAGGCCGCGATACGGCGCCATTATCGAGTCCGGCACCAGCATCCGCGGATTGTAGAAGTGCGCCAGGTGCCACTCGTCGCTGTATTTCAGGCCGACGCGCGTCAGGTCCGGCCCGATCCGGCGTGTACCTAACAGGTGCGGCACGTCATAGGCGTATTCGCCCGCCTCGCTGACCGGCCCCCAGCGGCGGATCTCGCCGGTCACCGGCCGCACGAATTGCGAATGGCAGTACCAGCAGCCTTCGCGCAGATAAATGTTGCGGCCGCGACGCTGCTGCTCGGTGTAGTCCGTCGCCTCTGCAACCGTCCATTTCAGCTGGCCGAAATCCGTGCGCACAACCGAGGTCACGCGCGTAGTACGCGACGACGGCTCCACGAAGGGCAGCACGCCCTGCGTGACCACCGCAAGGGTGATGCAAAAGACGCCGGCGAACAGCGCGAAGAAGCGAACGTTCACTGCGCGGGCCCTCTCGCCGGGGCCGGGATAGGCGCCTCCACCGGCCTGCGGGCGCGTCGCGCCTCAGCCGCCGGGCTGGTCAGTGCGGTCAGCATCAGATTCACCACCAGCAGCGACATACCGATATCCATGCTGATGCCTGCCAGGGTCCGCGCCAGCCAGTAGGGCTTCACCCAGACGAGCGAGTCGAGCCATTCGACCCCATTCATCCATTGATAACCCTGCTGTAGCCCGCCCGCTGTGAGGACCAGGCCCATGGTCGAGATGCCGACGGTGATCAGCCAGAACGACCAGTTGCCGAGCTTGAAGGACCAGAGTTCGCGCCCGAACAGCCGCGGCCAAGTATAGACGAGGCCACCCATCGCCCAGACGACGAAGGTGCCGAACACGGTGAGATGCGAATGCGAGATGACGAAATCGGTGAAATGGGTCGGCTGCTGCAGCTGCCGCAGCGCCTCGGTCGAGCCCTGGAAGCAGCCGACGAGATACATGAGCGAGCCCATGATCAGGAACTTCGCCGGCAGGTTCCTGCCGAACTCATGCCACTTGCCCATCATGGTGCCAAAGAAGTTCACCAGCACCGTCCACACCGGAATGATCAGCAGCATCGACGTGACGACGGCCAAGGTCTCGGCCCAGTCCGCGATCGGGCTGTAGAGGTAATGGTGGATGCCGACGAACGGGTAAAACAATGCCAGGGACCAGAAGCCTACCAGCGAGAGCTTATGAGCATAGAGCGGATTTCGCGCGCTGATCGGCAGGAAATAGTAGATGATCACGTAGCCCGCGGGCGTTAGCCACAGCCCGACGATGTAATGGAGATAGAGGCCATGGAAGGCGGCGCTGTTGATGCCCGAGATCGTGTACGGCAGGATGAAGCTTCCAAGCACGAAGTTCATCGTCGTCCACACGAAAGTGGCGATCAAGTACCATAGCGCGACATAGATCGCCGGCTCGAGCCTTCGACTGATCGTGATCAGGAATTGCGCGGTAGCAACAGCCACTACGATGAAGAATGCGACCTTCGCATAGAGCGGAAACTCTCCGGCTTCCAAACCGTCACTGTCGCCGAACAGCAAGCCGACCAAACCGGCAAGCGTTGCGACGTTCCAGACCCATGCGAGAAGAACCGACCACTCCGACCATATCACCCGCACTCCCGACAGACGCGGCACGAGATAATAGCAAAGGCCGATGAAAAGCGTCGAGAAGGCGCCGAAGATGACACCGTTGACGTGGACCGGGCGCAGCCGGCCGAAGGTGAGCTCGAGGTTTCCCGATCCGAGATAGTCGGGGTAGTTGAAGGTGCTCGAGATCAGGACGCCGACGGATGGTGTCACCATCAGCCAGAACATGCCGAAATAAAGCCAGGTCCGCACGACCCGGTTGTCGACCAGCGCATCCAGGTCCACATTCGCGAACTTGCCGCGCAGCTCCATCCCAGTCTCTGCCAATGCATAGACCTCCGCGCGGTTCCGGGCCGCACCACTGCTTCAATTCACCCTTCCCCATCGAGGTGTCACCCCGAGGATTCGCTTCGCGCTCCCGTGAGGCAGGCCCGCGGCTATCGACGAGACTAGTACTTGCCTGGCACCAACACCGAGCCGGTGTTCGACCAGGTGATGTACGCCTCGAGCGCCTTCATCGCCTCCGATTCGGGATCGATCTTCTCGCCCTGGTTCGGTTTCTCGATGCACCAGTTGATCATGTCGCGCAGTGTCGCGAACTTGGCCATCGACTGCTGAAACTTCGGGAACGCGTGCGGGTGGGTATCGGAGGCCATCGGATGGCACATGGCGCAGGCCCACCCGGTGGTCGACAGTTTGACGCCCAACTGCTCCGCCATCGCCGCATCACCGTGGAACAGGAGGTCTCCCTTCCTGACCTCCTCCATGAACGCCTCTTGATAGAGTTTCAGCTGCTTTGGCGTCACCGGATCCTTGTTGGCACTGGCCGGCCCGACGACGACGGCAGCTGCGACGACCGCTCCGGCGACGGTGGAGCGCCTGAGAATGCAGAGGAATGTCGATGTGTTTATCATAGCCACCCCCTTTATGGATTTGCCCACGGGTACTGATTGTCGGCAATGCGTGGCCGTATGATCTCCTCAACGCTCTTGTCGTGGTCCTCCGGCGACTGGACGAACACCTCCTTGCGGCCCCACATGATGTACTCGACATCGACCTTGTCGTCGGCGTTGACGCTCACGGTTTCCCAACCGACTCCGTCGAAGGGATCGCCCGGATCGACACGGATCATCGGCTTGGTCAGCTTGGGCACGCCTTCCGGCGCATACGGCCACGGCCAGGAGGTCGCCAGCATGCCGATCGACCGCATGCTGCCGATCTCGTTGTAGAGCACCTGGTGCACGTGACCGTGGATGTTGGTGACCTTGGTATAAGGCTTCAGCACGTCATTCACTTCGCGCCAGTCGCGCACCCAGAAGTTCCAGGGCGGGTAGTACTCGTACAGCGGATTATGGCTGAAGATGACGATCGGTTTGGACTTATCCCAGTCGGCGAGTGTCTTCTGCATCCAGTCGAGTTGCTCGCGGCCGACGCCGGCCCACGCGCCGGCGACCGTGCCGTCGAGGGTAGCCATATGGCCCATGCGCTCCTCTGGCGTCATCTTCTTCGCTGTCCAGTAGTCCGGCCCCCGGCTGACCGTATCGAGTCCGATGAAGCGCACGCCCTTGTGATCGAAGGTCCAGTTGGGTTGGCCGAACAACTCGCCCCACTTCTTGCCCATATCCAGATACCAGTCATGCTCGCCCGGGATGTAATACTTCTTGATCTTCAGATCCTTGAGGAGCTCAACACCAAGCTCAAGTTCCTCGATCTTTCCGAGCTGGGCCAGGTCGCCGCCGAAGATCAGGAAGTCGGCCGGCGGATCCATGGCCTGGACCTCTTGCACGGCGCGCACCACCTTGTCGACGAAGCGCGTGTTCAGCGATCGCGGATAGAGATGGGTGTCCGAAATCCAGGCAAACTTGAAGGGCGCTTCGGCGGCGTGAGCGACGTCGATGGTGTTGAGCAGCGGCCACCACGCGAAGGTCTGGGCGACGGAAGCAGCGCCGAACAGCAGTGATCTGTGAATGAAGGTGCGGCGGGTGATTTGGAGCGAGTCGTCGGGGCGTATTCCAGGCTGCTGCAGCACCGCATGCATTTCGCGCCGAATGCGGTCAAGCTCGTCAGACATCAGGGTTCCTCCTCAGTGCAGACCGTTTCTTAAAGCGTCGGTCTTCTCGCAGGAACGCGACCCTGTTGAATCAGTGGGCCGCCGATTTTCTTATTTTTTCAGTTCAATCGTCAGACTGGTGGCCTTATTCTCCTCTACGGTTACGGACTGCTCGATGGGCCCGGTGAAGGGGTGGATCGCCACGAGCTTGTAGTTCCCAGGCGGAACATCGGTTATGCTGAACTTGCCGTCGGCGCCGGTGACCGCGTAGTAGGGATTGTCCACCACATAGACCCAGCCTTCCATCCAGCCATGTGCGTCGCAGTCGATCCGGACAGTGCCGGCACGCTTCAGTTCGACCGGTATGCGCTGGCCCTTATTGGGCAGCGCCAAGTTGAAGGCGGTGCGCTTGCCATAGTAGCCGTGGGTGTTGTGGAGGATTGGGTCGCTGTTGATCACCTCCAGCGAACCGGCCGGTATCATCTGAACCGCGGGCTCAAAGCGACATTTGAGGTTGTTAAGCTCAGGCGGCTTTCCGGGCTCCGGCCAGGCCTTTCCCTGTGCCACGTCGACCAGCTGCACCGCCGCGTTCAGCACGGCCTGATCGCTGCCGACTTCGATCAGCGGCTCCTCGCGGGGGTCGCCGCACACCTCGATATCCTTGGTGGGGATGATCTTTGTTGTCGGCACGTCGCCGCGGTAGACGATCGTACCCTCGATCGTTCCGCCTCCCGTAACCGGGCCCACTTCGTAGGCTTGCGCAGACGCGGAAATTGTCGCAACGAAAGTGATCGCCGCTAGACCGCTCATCAATTCGCGAATCGTCATAACAGCCGCCTCCTTCTAGAGAGATGAGGGGCAACATTTAAAAATAGAGCTAAACCGGTACCATGTCTAGCCATTCAGCAACAAAATATGATAAAGTGCGATAGTTTAGGCGAGTTTGTTAATCACAAACACACGCGGGGGTCGGTGCGTCATTCTCGAAGTGCCGGAGGTACTTGATGAAGCGGCGGCATGCACTCCTCAGCCCCTGGGCCTACGGTCCGCATATCCTGTTCTGCATCATATTCGCAGCGGCCCTGTCGATCTGCCCACCGCTCGTGCGGGCCGACACGGCGCCTGTGACGGTCGGTGGCCCATTCACGCTCACGGCGCCGGACGGAACGACGGTCACCGATGAGACTTATCGCGGCAAATGGCTGCTGGTTTTCTTCGGCTATACGTCTTGCCCCGACATCTGTCCGACGACGCTGTCCTCAATCGCCGCGGCGATTAAGGAACTCGGCCCCGACGCCGCAAAACTGCAACCGCTCTTCATCACCGTCGATCCCGAACGCGACACGCCTGAGGTGATGGGAAGCTTTACCGCGGCGTTCGATCCGCGCATCGTCGGCCTGACCGGCAGCCCGCAACAGATCGCTGCAGTTTCAAAGGCATATGGCGCCTATGGTGTGGCGCGCCAGGGCGAGGCGGGCGATAACGACTACCTGATGGATCACGGCACCTACATCTACATCATGAACCCACGGGGGCAATTCGTGGAGGGTCTAGACTCTGACACACCAAGCAGCGGTATTGCCGCTGCATTGGATGAATTGGTGCGATGACACGAGCCCTGGCATGACGGAGATCACGATTATGCAGTTGATCAATGCATAGAAGTTGTCATCCGGAAGGAGAGCGGCCATGCAAAGGCATACAAAGGAAGCTTCGGAACTTAAGGCATTGATCCTCGCGGATCTTCATAAGGAGCCGGGATGCGAGAACGTCACCGATTTTGTGATTCAGCGGCTCGAAACCAAGGAGAACGGGGCAAACTGGACTGTCAAATATCTGGATCCCAATCAAGATAAGGTCTGCGAGACGATTCTGATAAACATAGCGCGAATGCTGCAGCTCAACTTCGACCTTCCTGAACGCGGGTCGTGAGGAACGGTGCGAGCGGGATCGGCGCGCATCGCGCTTCGACATCGTTCGTATGCAAGCAGGGGAATCGGGCGATGGCGGAATCCACAGCGTTGCACACCGGCAAACCTGGCGGCGTAAAGAACGTCATTGCGCCGCGGCGATTTGGACCTCTGATGACCGGAGATGCGGGCGATAGGGCCGATGGGCAAGGCAGTATCCTGGTGCCAAGCAATACGAGTTATGACGGTTTCTTTGCGGATGCGATCGCGCGTCTGCAGGAGGAACGGCGCTACCGCGTGTTCGCGGACCTTGAGCGCATCGCCGGGCGCTTTCCCAATGCCGTGTGGCATTCCCCGCATGGACCGAAGGACGTCGTGATCTGGTGTTCCAACGACTATCTCGGGATGGGACAACACCCAAAAGTGGTCTCCGCCATGGTGGAGACTGCTAGCCGCCTGGGAACCGGGGCCGGCGGGACGCGCAATATCTCCGGCACCAGCCATCCGCTCCTAGAGCTCGAGAGCGAGCTTGCCGATCTCCACGGCAAGGAGGCGGCACTGGTCTTTACGTCCGGCTATGTTTCGAACCAGACTGGGATCTCGACCATCGCCAAGCTGATCCCCGGTTGTCTGATCCTGTCCGATGCGCTCAACCACAATTCGATGATCGAGGGCATCCGCCAGTCCGGTACGGAGAAGAGCATCTTCCGCCACAACGACGTCGATCATCTTGAGGAATTGTTGAAGGCAGCGGGTCGGGATCGGCCAAAACTCATCGTCTTCGAAAGTCTCTATTCGATGGACGGCGACGTCGCGCCAATCAATCGCATTTGCGAAATCGCCGATCGTTACGGCGCAATGACCTATCTCGACGAGGTCCATGCTGTGGGCATGTACGGCCCTCGCGGCGCCGGCATCGCCGCGCGCGACGGCGCCATGGACCGGATCGATGTGATCGAAGGCACGCTCGCCAAGGCCTTCGGCTGCCTCGGCGGCTATATCACGGGAAGTGCTGTGCTGATCGATGCGGTTCGTTCCTATGCTTCGGGTTTCATCTTCACCACCGCGTTGCCGCCGGCGATCTGCGCCGCGGCCACAGCGGCGATCCGGCATCTGAAAACCTCGCAGTGGGAGCGCAAGCGCCAGCAGGACCGCGTCCGGCGGGTCAAGGCGGCGCTGGGTGCCGCTGCGCTGCCGGTCATCCTGAGCGACACCCATATCGTGCCGGTGGCAGTCGGCGATCCGGCGCATTGCAAAGCGGCGAGCGACCTGCTGCTGAGTGATCACGACATCTATATCCAGCCGATCAATTATCCGACTGTGGCGAAGGGAACTGAGCGGCTGCGCATCACGCCGACACCCTGTCATGAGGACATCATGATTGATCGGCTCGCGGCAGCTTTGTTCGATGTCTGGAATCGGCTCGGGCTACCACGGAACAATCTCGCCTGAGCGGCCGAATGAAGCTTCGCCGTTCCCCGAAGATTAGGTCCTAGGGATCAAGGAAATGGCTGCCAAGGAGATCATGTTTTCGTTCGAGGCTCGCGACAGAATGCTGCGCGGCATTGGCACCCTGGCGAATGCGGTGAGCGTCACGCTTGGCCCGCGGGGGCGCAACGTTGCGATCGGCAGGGAGCACGGCGCGCCGCGGGTCACGAAGGACGGCGTGACCGTCGCCAGGGAAATCGAACTCGACAACAAGTTCGAGAACATGGGCGCCCAGATGGTGCGTGAGATAGCAACAAAAACCTCCTATCAGGCCGGCGACGGCACGACCACCGCCGTCGTGCTCGCGCATGCGATCGCCCGGGAGGGCGCCAAGGCGGTGGCAGCTGGCATGAATCCCATGGACCTGAAGCGCGGCATCGATCTCGCGGTCGAAGCCGTCGTCGCGGAACTCAAAAACAAAGCCACGAAGGTCACCTCGAACGTCGAGATTGCGCAAGTAGGCACCATCTCGGCCAACGGCGACAGGGAGATCGGCCGCTGCCTCGCCGACGCCATGAAGAGGGTCGGCAATGACGGCGTGATCACTGTCGAGGACGGGACGTCGCTCGAAACCGAACTCGAATTCGTCGAGGGCATGCAGTTCGACCGCGGCTATATCTCGCCCCATTTCATCACCAATCGCGCAAAGATGCGGGTCGAGATGCAGGATGCCTATGTCCTCATCAGCGAGAAGAAACTGTCCAGTCTGGACGAAATACTGCCGCTGCTGGAGAAGGTGGTGCAGGCCGGCAAGCCACTGCTCATCATCGCCGAGGATGTCGAGAGTGAGGTGATGGCGGCGCTGGTGGTCAACAAGTTGCGCGGCGCTCTCAAGGTTGCAGCCGTGAAGGCGCCGGCCTACGGAAACCACCGCAAGGCGATGCTGCAGGATCTCGCGCTGATGACCGGCGGAACGGTGATCTCGGAGGATTTGGGCATCAAGCTCGAGCATGCTTCCCTCGATATGCTCGGGCGCACCAAGAAGGTGATGATCGACAAGGCAAACACCACGATCGTCGGCGGCGCCGGCGAGCGGGAAAGAATCGAGGCCCGCATCGCTGAGATCAAGCTCGAGCTTGCGGAAGCCACCTCCGATTTCGACCGCGAGAAGCTCCAGGAGCGGCTGGCCAGGCTCGCCGGTGGCGTCGCCGTTATCAGGGTCGGCGGTGCAACCGAAGTCGAGGTCAGGGAGAAGAAGGATCGCATCGATGACGCGATGAACGCGACAAGAGCCGCGGTTGCAGAGGGCATTCTCCCCGGCGGTGGGGTCGCCTTGCTGCGCGCCGGCAGGGCGCTCACGAAGCTCAAGGGCAGCAACGAGGACCAGCAGGTCGGCATCGCGATCGTCAGGAAGGCGATCACCTGGCCGGCTCGGCAAATCGCGATCAATGCCGGCCTGGAAGGCTCGGTCGTCATCGCCGGGATCCTCGAAAACGACGACAACGCCTATGGCTACGATGCCCAATCGGGCGTGTACGGAGATCTGGTGTCAAAGGGCATCATCGATCCGGCCAAGGTGGTGCGAGCGGCGCTCCAGGGCGCAGCCTCGGTGGCAGGCCTCCTCATCATGACGGAGGCCATGGTGGCCGAAGTGCCTGGCCCGCCGCCGCCGGAGCTTCCCGGTCACGAGCATCATCATCACGATATGGATTTAGATTTTTGACCGCTTCGCGATCGTAATCCGGGTTCGCGGCAATCAACAATGATCTCGTTCGCTATCGAGGTGAGACAGTCGTCGAGGATCACGGTATCCAAGGTCGGCTCATGGCGCTGGTTGCTCATTTCCAGTCGCCAATCGAACGGCACGAGACCACCCATTTCGGCCCTTCACACATGGCCGCGAGACCAGAGACGCCGTAGGCGAATGCCAACTGACAACGCAAACAGTCAGTTATGACCGCCGGTCGGCGAACTGTGCAAGCCGTTGAGATTTTGATTCAGGCGCTTTGCGCGCTGGCGGTGCGTCCCAGCGCCACGAACACGGTGCGCACGATACCGGCGGCATCAAGCCCGGCGTCGGCATACATCTTTTCGGGCTTGGCGTGATCGACAAAAGTGTCGGGCAACACAAGCGGGCGTACCTTCAGGCCGTTTTCCAGCAGCCCTTCATGGGCGAGGAGTTGCAGCACATGGCTGGCGAAGCCACCGATCGCGCCCTCTTCCACAGTTACCAGCACTTCGTGCGAGCGCGCCAGCCGCCGGATCAGGTCCTCGTCGAGCGGCTTGGCGAAACGAGCATCGGCGACCGTGGTGGAAAGCCCGGCCGCGCCGAGCTCCTCGGCCGCAGCCAGGCAATCCTGCAGCCGCGTGCCGAAGGAAAGCAGCGCAACCTTGGTGCCCTCCCTGACGATACGGCCCTTGCCGATTTCGAGAACCGAGCCACGCTCCGGCAGGTCGACGCCGACGCCGTTGCCGCGCGGGTAGCGGAAGGCGATGGGGCCTTCATTGTAGCTTGCCGCCGTGCGCACCATGTGTCGCAGTTCCGCTTCATCCGCCGCGGCCATGACGACGAAACCGGGCAGCGTCGCCAAAAAAGTCGTGTCGAAGGCGCCGCAATGGGTCGCCCCGTCAGCCCCGACGAAGCCGGCGCGATCGATCGGGAAGCGCACCGGCAGTTTCTGGATCGCCACGTCATGGACGACCTGGTCGTAGGCGCGCTGCAGGAAGGTCGAATAGATCGCCGCGAAAGGTTTGAAGCCTTCGGTGGCAAGGCCGGCGGCAAACGTCACCGCGTGTTGCTCGGCGATACCGACATCGAAGGTCCTCGACGGGAACGCCTCGCCGAAGAGGTCGAGGCCGGTGCCGTTCGGCATGGCGGCGGTGATGGCGACAATGCGATCATCTTCGCGGCCTTCCTGGACCAGGCTTTCGGCAAAGACCTTCGTGTAGCTCAGCGCGTTGGCCGGCGCCTTGGCCTGCGCGCCGGTGATGACGTCGAATTTGTTGACGCCGTGATATTTGTCGGCGGCCGCCTCGGCCGGTCCATAGCCCTTGCCCTTCTGGGTCACGACGTGGATCAGCACCGGACCGTCGGCATTGTCGCGGACGTTCTTCAGTACCGGGATCAGGTGCTCGAGATTGTGACCGTCGATCGGCCCGATGTGATAAAAACCCATTTCCTCGAACAGCGTGCCCCCGGTGACATAGCCGCGCGCATGCTCGACCGCCCGCTTGATGGCGCGATCGGCGCGCTCGCCGAGATAGGAGGTCAGCTTCTTGCCGAAATCGCGCAAGCCCAGATAAGCCTTGCCCGACGCCAGGCGGGCCAGGTAGGCGCTCATCGCGCCAGTCGGCGGAGCGATCGACATGTCGTTGTCGTTGAGGATGACGATCAGCCGGGCATCGAGCGCGCCGGCATTATTCATAGCCTCGTATGCCATGCCGGCCGACATCGCGCCGTCGCCGATAACAGCAATGACATTGTTGCGGCCCCCGGAGAGATCGCGTGCCATTGCCATGCCGAGGCCGGCGGAAATCGAGGTCGAGGAGTGGGCGGCGCCGAACGGATCGTATTCGCTCTCGGCGCGCTGGGTGAACCCGGACAGGCCGCCCTCTTGCCGCAGCGTGCGGATACGGTCGCGGCGGCCGGTCAGGATCTTGTGCGGATAGGCCTGGTGACCGACGTCCCAGATCAGTCGGTCGTCCGGCGTGTTGAAGACATAGTGCAATGCCACCGTCAGTTCGACCACGCCAAGGCCGGCACCGAGATGTCCGCCGGTGTGCGACACGGCGTCGATCAACTCGGTGCGAAGCTCCGATGCCAATTGCGGCAGAGCTCCTGCGTCAAGCGTCCTGAGGTCGGCCGGGATGCGGACCTTGTCGAGAAGTGGCGTATGGAGCTTTGCGTTCACTGGTAGTAGGCCTGCTTTTTATTCACCTGCGAAATAGGCTGCTGGCCGGCGAATGTAAATGCGTGTGAGTGACGCGGCTCAGATTCAAAGTGTTAAGGTTTCCTTTGCGTGTCCAAAACCGCGCGCGGCGCTCTAATTGTCCGGCAGAGGAATGAACTCTTCTTCATCGCCAGGAACGATATCGAAGCGGCCTGTCTTCCACTCTTCTTTCGCCTGTTCGATGCGTTCCTTCGACGATGACACGAAATTCCACCAGATGTAGCGCTTGGAGCCGAGCGAGGCACCGCCGAACAGCATGAAATGGGCGCCTCCCTCCGACGACACGACGATCTCGTCGCCGGGCCGGAACACCAGCAGCCGCTCCGCCGGAAAGCGGTCGCCGGAGATCGAAACCTCGCCTTGCAACGTATAGATGGCGCGCTCCTCGGCATCGGCAGGGATTTTCACGCTGGCGCCGGGCGCCAGGCTGAGGTCTGCATAGAGCGTGTCCGAAGCGGTCGCGACCGGAGATCGCAGCCCGGAAAATGCGCCAATGACAACGCGTCCGCTGACGCCGTCAGCGTCGATCTCGGGCAGACGCATGGCCGCCGTATTCTCAAAGACCGGATCGACCTCCTCTTTATCGTCCGGCAGCGCCAGCCATGTCTGCAGGCCGGAAACCGACATCGGCGCACCGCGCAGTTCCTGCGGCGTACGCTCGGAATGGACGATGCCGCGACCGGCGGTCATCAAATTCACGTCGCCGGGCTGGATGACCATTTCGGTGCCGAGCGAATCTCGATGCCTGATCCTGCCGTCGAACAGGTAAGTGACCGTCGACAGGCCGATATGGGGATGAGGACGGACATCGAGCGCCTGGCCTGCCCGCAAAATCGCCGGTCCCATGCGATCGAAGAAGATGAAGGGACCGACCAGCCGACGCTTGGCGGTCGGCAAGGCACGACGCACCTGAAAGCCGCCAATGTCCTTGGCATTCGGAATAACCATCAGTTCGATCTGGTCGCTGGCGAAGGCGTCACCGGGCAGAGGGTCGTTTCCGGGGAAGAAGCTCATGCGGTCTTCCTCAGGCGAAGCGGAGTGCAGACCTGGCTTTCGCCTTGGCCGCCACCTCTTCGCGATTGCGCGGATGCTGTGTCGTCTCGAGGCTGTCCAGCAATTCGCGCGCCGACGCGGCTATGGCCTCAACGGCGTGGTCGAACGCATGCTGGTTCTGTTTCGACGGCCGCGTCGTTCCGCTCAGCTTGCGGACAAACTGAAGTGCGGCATCGCGGACCTCGTCATCGGTTGCCGGCGGATCGAAATTGAACAGTGTCTTGATGTTTCTGCACATCGTTCGCAATCTCCTCTCGTCCTGGAGCCGTTTCAAGCGGGATGAGTATTATCCTCAACCATGATCATGTCGAAAAGCCGCCCGGCGAAATCTGTCGTTCGGGACCGCGCATTACTCCGCGTCCAGCGGCTCTGTCCCCACCGGTTTGCCGTCGCGCGAAAGCCTGATCTTCTCGACCTTGTCCTCGGCCGCCTTGAGCAGCCGGTCGCAATGAAGCTTCAGCGCCTCGCCGCGCTCATAGATGCGGATCGACTGGTCGAGCGGCACGTCGCCGCGCTCCAGATCATCGACGATTTTCTCCAGCGCGTCGAGCGCCTGCTCGAAGCTCATCGCCTTGACGTCTTCGTTGCTCTCACCAGCCATCGTCTATCCTTTCATCAGTCGCCCGACATGGGCGGCGACCGAAAATGCCAATCCCTGCAGATCGTAGCCGCCCTCGAGCAGGCTGACGAGCCGGTTGTCGCTGTGGCGACCGGCGCGCTGTATCAACTGGCCGGTTGCCCAGTCGAAATCGTCCTCGGTCAGGTTGATCTCGGCCAACGGATCTCGGTGGTGCGCGTCGAAGCCGGCCGAAATGATGATGAGGTCGGGCGCGAAATTGTCGAGCGCCGGCAAGATCCGCGACAGGAAAGCGTCGCGGAAAACCTCGCTGCCGGTCTGTGGCGCCAGCGGCGCGTTGACGATGTTGCCGACGCCGGTTTCGCTCACCGCCCCGGTCCCTGGATAAAGCGGCATCTGGTGCGTCGAGCAATAGAGCACCGACGGATCGTCCCAGAAAATATCCTGCGTGCCATTGCCGTGATGGACGTCCCAGTCGACGATGGCAACACGCTCAGCCTGGTGCTGCCTTTGCGCGTAGCGCGCCGCGATCGCCGCGGTGTTGAACAGGCAAAAGCCCATGGACGTGGTCTTTTCGGCGTGGTGGCCGGGCGGCCTGGCGGCAACAAAGACATTGGCCACGTCGCCCCGAAAGACATCGTCGACGGCGGCGTTGGCAGCGCCGATCGCCGTGACGGCCGCCTGCCAGCTTTTCGGGCTGGCCGTGGTGTCGGCGTCGACACGAGCGATACCGGTGTCCGGTATCATGGCTCGTACCCGTTCGACGAATTCCTGCGGGTGTGCGTAGCGGATGGTGGCCTCGTCGCCTTCCGGCGCCTCGGCACGATCAAGGGCCGCAAAGGCCTCGTCGTCGAGCACGCGCTCGATGGCGCGCAGGCGGTCCGGCCGCTCCGGATGACCGGGCGGCGTTATATGCTCGAGAAAGATCGGGTGGGTATAAAGCCTTGTGACCATGTCCCCGATATAGGCGCGCCCGGCGGGTTTGACCATGTTTTGCAACCGCCAAAGGCAGACGTTCAACAGGGTTTAGGCGTTGGCTGCTGGTTGGGTCCGGCGCGAGCCACCGACCGAGACCAGCGCCTTCTCCTGGAGCTGCCCGAATTTTGAGACGCGCTTCGGCCGTCCCATTCGAGGTCGCGCCTTGGCTTTGGTGGTCTTGATACCGGCTCAGGCCGGCGATTTGTCCACCTCAGCCGGTGCTTGTGGACGGCCAGCGCTGCGGCCTTGCCTGAGCAGTCCCTCCAAAAGCACGTTGAACGCCTTCACCGCCTTTTTCGACGTCGCTTCTGGATTTTCCGAATTTGCGATCCACTGCGCGGCATGCAGCGAGGCGCCGCTGACCAGCCTTGCTGCGGCTTCGGGATCAACGGCAACGATGGTTCCCTCGTCCCGCAGCTTTTGAAGGTTCTCGCTCATCGAGCGGATGCATTCGTTCTGGCTCGGCCATTGCGAAGGATCGCCGAGCACCGCCGGTCCGTCGCGAAGAACGATGCGCTGGATCTCCGGCTCCAGCGCCATCTCGATATAGGCGGTGCATTCGTCGACAAAGCCCTGCCAGAGAGTGTCAGCCCTGGCCGAAACGATCTTCAACCGGGCCAACATTTCCGCGTCGATCTCGGCGATGACCGCCTGGAGAAGGCCCTTCTTGTCGCCGAAGTGATGATAAAGCGCGCCGCGCGTCAGCCCGGCCGATGCGGTGAAGTCGTCCATCGAGGCCTCGGCATAGCCGACAGTGCCAAAGGCATGGCGCGCCGCCGCGACCAGTTTGGCGCGGGTTTCGGCGATCATCTCCTTGCGTGGTTTGTGCCCCATTCGCCGATTCCTTCACATACGTCTCGTATATAATTTGACATACGCTCCGTATGTCATTACCTGATTTGCATACGCCACGTATATAAGTGGCTCGGCCTCAAAAATCCAGGAGTGTTCTCATGCCCAATCCCTATCGCGAAATCTTCAAGGCAAGGGGAGCCAAGGGCTTCGCCGCAGCCGGCTTCGTCGCCCGGATGCCGATGGCCATGGCTCCGATCGGAATCGTCGCGATGCTGTCGCAGACGCACGGCGAGTACTGGCTGGCCGGCGCCGTCTCCGCGACATATGCGCTGGCCAATGCTTTTGTCGCGCCGCAGATATCGCGACTGGTGGACCGCCTCGGCCAGGCGCGGGTTGTTGTGCCCACCACCGTCATTTCCGTGCTCGCCTTCGTGGTGCTGATTGCGGCCACCAATCAGGACTGGCCGATTTGGACATTGTTCGTATCAGCGCTGCTGGCCGCCGCGATGCCCAGCATCCCAGCGATGGTGCGCGCGCGCTGGACAGAACTCTTCCGGGATCGCCCCGAGATGAACACAGCGTTCGCCTTCGAGTCGGCGGCCGACGAGCTGGTCTATATCGCCGGAGCTTCGCTATCGGTGGGCCTGAGTGTCGCGCTTTTCCCGGAAGCGGGAATGTTGGCGAGCACATTGTTCCTCGCCTTCGGCTCGACAGCCCTCATCCTGCAGCGCTCGACCGAGCCGCGCGTGCGACCGGTCGACCAGGGTTCGCGCGGCTCGGCAATCCGCCTGCGGCCGGTCCAGATCATCACCTTCGCCCTGATCTTCATCGGTGCGACCTTCGCGACCACCGAGGTGAGCACCGTGGCGATCACCAAGGAGCTCGGCCAGCCGGGCGCTGCCAGCCTCGTTATCGGCGTCTACGCTCTCGGATCGTTCGTCGTCGGCATCGTCCTCGGCGCACTGAACCTGAAAACACCGCTGCAAATTCAGCTTGCCATCGCAGTCGCCGTCATCGCGATTACCACGCTGCCGGTGCTTGTCGCAGACACGGTGCCGCTTCTGGCGCTGGCTGTCTTCGTTAGCGGTGTGGCGATCTCGCCGACCTTCATCACGGCGTTCGGCCTGATCGAGCGGCGCGTGCCGGAATCGATGCTGACCGAGGGCGTGACCTGGGTCATGACCGGCATAGGCATCGGCATGGCGCTCGGCTCCTTCGCCGCTGGATGGGTGGTGGACGCCTTCGGTGCACAGAGCGGGTTCCTGGTGTCGGTGGCGGCGGGCACAATCGCGCTGATCACCGTGTTGCTCGGAATGCGCAGCCTTGCCACGGGCGATAGTGACATCTCCGCGCGCGACGCCGCCGCGGTTCCTGCCGAATAGTCTTCATGCGTCCGGTCGCAAGCGGACCGGACGCATGCCGACGATCCGCTAAACCCTAAAGCGCGTCGCGTCTGAGGGGATTCATGCGACGCGCTTTAAGTTTTTGTTTTATGCATGTCGTCGTCCCCGAACCGCTGCGGACCCGCGGGTCAAGCCCGAGGGCATGCTTTTGGGCGACATGCATTAGAGAATCTCGGTCTTGGCGATATGGATGCCGAAACCTTCAAGGCCGACATAGTGGCGTTCGCGCGAGGCGATCAGGTTGATCGAGGAAATGCCCAGATCCTTCAAGATTTGCGCACCGAGGCCGATCTCGCGCCATTCGCTTTCGCGGCGGCGGGCCTCTTCATGGTCCTCGCGGTCGCCGGCGGCCGGCCGGTTGCGCTCCTGGTGGGCGACGCCGACGGACCCTTCGCGCAGATAGACGATGACGCCGCGCCGACGCTCGCCCATCGATTTCATGATGCCGTCCAGCCTGTGGCCGGTGCCGAAAACGTCCGTCACGACATCCTCGGAATGCAGTCGCACCGGCACCTCCTCGCCGTCGCGGATGTCGCCGAAGACGATCGCCACATGGTGCATCGAATCCCAGGGCAGCGTGTAGGTGAAGACCTGCGCCTTGCCGCCGGGCGTGTCGATCTCCGAACAGGCGACACGCTCGACCAGCGTTTCCTTGCGCTGGCGATAGGCGATGAGGTCGGCTACCGAAATCTGCTTCAAACCGTTCTTTTCGGCGAAGGCCTGCACCTGCGGGCCGCGCATCACCGTGCCGTCATCATTGACCAGCTCGGAAATGACACCGACCGGCGGCAGGCCGGCAAGCTTGCACAAATCGACCGCAGCCTCTGTATGGCCCGAACGCATCAGCACACCGCCTTCGCGCGCAATCAGCGGGAAGATGTGGCCGGGGCGGACGAAATCGGAGGCGCCGACATTGCCGTTGGCAAGGTTGCGCACGGTCAATGTGCGGTCGTCGGCCGAAATGCCCGTCGTGGTGCCGTGCTTGAAATCGACACTGACGGTGAAGGCGGTGGTGTGGGCCGAGTCATTGTCGGCGACCATCGGCGACAGGTTGAGGCGCTTGGCCTCGTCGCGCGGCATCGGCGTGCAGACGATGCCGGAGGTGTTGCGGACGATGAACGCCATCTTTTCCGGCGTGCAATGGACGGCGGCGACGATCAGGTCGCCCTCGTTCTCGCGCCCGTCATCGTCCATGACGACGACAATCTCGCCGCGTTCGAAGGCGCGCAGGGCTTCGACGATCTTCTTCTGGTCGTAAGGCATAGGTGCTCGCTTTGCTCGCAGGGGAATAGGGGAGTAGGGCAGTAAGGGAATAGGGAAAAGGGAAAATTTGCTGTCTCGGCGGGCGGCGTAACATACTGCCCTACTGCCCTACTGCCCTACTCCCCTCCCTGTCTGTCCCCGATGACGCAGATAGTGATCGGCGATCGCGCAGGCAACCATCGCCTCGCCGATCGGCACGGCGCGGATGCCGACGCACGGATCGTGACGTCCCTTGGTCATGATCTCGACGTCGTTGCCGTCCTTGTCGATCGACTTTCGCGGGGTCAGGATCGACGAGGTCGGCTTGACGGCGAAGCGCGCGACGATCGCCTGGCCAGTCGAGATGCCGCCGAGGATGCCGCCGGCATTGTTGGACAGGAAGACCGGTTTGCCGTCATTGCCGATGCGCATCTCGTCGGCATTCTCTTCGCCGGTGATGCGAGCGGCCTCGAACCCGTTGCCGATCTCGACACCCTTGACGGCATTGATCGACATCAGGCCCGAGGCGATGTCCTGATCGAGCTTGGCGTAGATCGGCGCGCCCAGGCCTGCCGGAACGCCGTCGGCGACGATCTCAATTACCGCGCCGACCGAGGAACCCGCCTTGCGGATGCCATCAAGATAGGCGGCGAAGACGGCGACCGATGCCGGATCGGGCGTAAAGAATGGGTTTTCGGCGTCGCCCACGAAATTCCAGTTCCAGTTGGCGCGGTCGATCGATTTTTCTCCCATCGACACCAGCGCGCCGCGCACGATCATGCCGGGCACGACTTTGCGGGCCAAGGCTCCGGCCGCCACCCGCGCCGCCGTCTCGCGGGCCGACGAACGGCCGCCACCGCGATAATCGCGCAGGCCGTATTTGATGTCGTAGGTATAATCGGCATGACCCGGTCGGTATTGGCGGGCGATCTCGCCATAATCCTTGGAGCGCTGGTCGACATTCTCGATGACCATCGACACCGGCGTGCCGGTGGTGATCATGGTCTCGCCGTCGTCATCCAGGATGAAGCCGGACAGGATCTTGACCTCGTCGGGTTCGCGACGCTGCGTCACGAAACGCGATTGACCCGGGCGGCGTTTGTCGAGTTCGGCCTGGACCTCGGCGCGCGTGAAGCGGATGCCGGGCGGACAGCCGTCGACCACGCAGCCGAGCGCTGGGCCATGGCTTTCGCCCCAGGTGGTGACGCGGAAAAGATGGCCAAAAGTATTGTGAGACATGAAAACCAGCCCTGCCGGCGCCGAGCCGGCTTAGCACATGACCCCGAAAACCCGGAGCGATTTTCGGGAAGGATCATGCGCAAAATCAAAAGTGCCACAGCGCCCTTCTGTGTCAGGACGCCGGCGCAGTAGCTGCGTTCTATTGGCGTTTTCCGCAGTGGTCAAACTGTGATCCTGACGGATTTAGTTTTGACACATTCGGTTGGTTTCTGCTTCCCTCGAACCGTCTGTTGAACACCGTCTGTTGAACACCCGCCGCCACCGAGCCGGCGCAATGATAAGAGGACGATGATGCGTATCCCGATCGGCGCCGTTGCCGCCATGTTGCTGATTTCCACCGCCGCCTTTGCCGGCCAAACCGAAGGCCTGATCAAAGAGATCGACAAGGAAACGTTGACGCTGACACTCGACGACGGCAAATCCTACAAGCTGAACGCCGAAACCGATCTCGAAGCGCTGAAACCCGGCATGGACATCGTGATCGCGTACGACGAGACAAACGGCGAGAACATCATCACCGACATGCAATTGCCGGACAGCGATTCAACCGAATAGACTCAATTCCGTCAGGGCGGTGCTGGCTATTCTCGCGAGCAACGCGACCGGCTCCAGCTGGCGATGGATCTCGGTTTTGGCGAAGACGGCTTTCAGCTGATTCCTGGCGGTTTCGTAAGCGAACTCGCAAGTCATCCGCGACGGCCTTCAACCCTGCGCCCGATGAAACCCGGCAAGCCAGTCTTGCCTCGGTGAGGCGTCCGGCTGAACTTAACCTCTCACGGTGAAGTCGCTAAATTCGGGCGGCACGACTGCATTCTCACCAATTTCTAACCTGAATCTCCCGTATCCTTAACAGCGGGGCCTCTATGTTTGCTCTGTGCTAAATCGGCGTCGGGGAAATGTTGCGCCGATCCGTGCGAGCCATCCTGCACGGTGCTCTTCGCTGCCGCGAAGGGGGACGTGAGTATTCATGAATCCGATCGGTTTCGGGTTCTCAACGCCAATGGACACCGATGGGCATCAGGTCTCGCATTCTTGTATTTCAGCTCATTGTCGTGGGGGCAGTCGTGATGATGGCGGCTATCGTCTACATCACCATTCGCTCGACGACCTACTACACTCAGCGCGTGCAATGGGCCAACAACCAACTGGAAGCTGTCACCGCACTTACGGTCAACGCCAACCGATATTCTGAGCAGATCGCCGAGTTCCTGTTGATTGGCGAACCGGAGCGTCCCGACTACGAGAGCGCCCGCGCCGAGCTTGAGGCGGGATTCGAAAAGCTCGCGCAACTGACCAGGGGAGAGGCTGAGTTTCTCGGGCGCAGCAGCGAACAGGAGGACAGCGGTGACGAGATCTTCCGCATCACTCGGATGCGCGCGCTCTACGGAGAAATCGCCAAAGCCACGTCTGACGCAATCAATTTTCGCAACCAGGGGCGCCAGGAAGACGCGGTCAGGATTTTTCGCCGGGACATCGAGAATCGTTTCGACGCCGAGTTCGAAAACATCCTGGAAGCCGCGCGGCGCGACGAAGAGGAAGAGGTTGTGAGAACCGAGTTGCAGGCAGAAGCACTGTGGCGACGCCTGACCTGGATGACGGCCGCGCTTGCGTTGGCTGCTGTGGTTCTCTGCTTTGCCGCTGCTTTCCTTCTCGCCCGATCATTGATGCGCCCGATCAGCCTTCTGACCGAAGGCACAGAGGCGATCAGTCGTGGTGATCTCGACCACCGGATCGCCTTTGATGGCCGCGACGAACTTGGTGCGCTCGCCAGGCGGTTCAACGAAATGGCCACACATCAGCAAGACCAGCGCGACCGGCTGCTCAACGCCAAAGCAGAACTCGAGCAGCAAGTTGCCGCACGAACGGCAGAGCTTGCCGCGGCGAACCAGCGGTTGACCGAGCTCGACCGGTTGCGCGTCCAGTTCCTTGCCGACATCAGCCATGAACTGCGCACGCCGCTGACGGCGCTTCGCGGTGAAGCGGAAATTCCGCTGCGCCATGGTTCAAAGCCAGAGGCAGTGTACCGCGATGCGCTCGAACGGATTGTCACTCAGAGCCTGGAGATGGGACGCCTCGTCGACGATCTCGTGTTTCTGTCTCGTTCGGAAACCGATACAATACGCTTCGAGGCCCGCCGAACGGACCTCGTGAGCATCGTCGCCGATGCCGTCCACGAGGGCGAAATCCTGGGGCGCGCCAAGGGCATCTCGATCAAGGCGGCCTACATCACACGTCCGGTTTGGGTCACTGCCGACGCGCAGCGGCTCAAACAGGCTCTCGTCATAATTCTGGACAATGCCATAAAATATTCTCCGCGCGATCGCTCGGTGAACGTGAATATAACGGTTATGGACGGGCATGCAGAGATTGCGATACGCGACAAGGGTTTGGGCATTCCAGCCGAGGAAATACCCAAAGTGTTCGAGCGATTTTATCGTGGCCGAAGCCCAAGGGCGTCGCGCCAACTTGGCAGTGGCCTCGGTCTGGCGATTGCGAAATGGCTCATCGAAAAGCATCGTGGCGAGATTGCGCTCACCAGCGAGGTCGGGTCTTTTACTGAAGTCGTGGTCCGGCTTCCACGCGCTGATGCAACCGCGTCTGCGGATGCGAACGCGGATGCCGCCGTGGTCGTTCTGAAAAAGAGGCTGCGTGCAAAAGCCGGCTCGGAATAATGAACGACCTCCTTCGTTTCCTGGATTACGATAGTTGAGGCGGGAGCTTGGCGGAATGACCGCGCCCACCGTGAGGCGGGAATTTCTCTCACTCCCTGCAATACGACCCGGGGACGGAGGTGTTAATGTCAAGGATTCTGCTGGTAGAGGACGACGATCGAATCGTCGGCTTCATCAAGCGAGGACTCGAAGCCGAGGGTTACGTTGTCGACGTGACCGACAGTGGCGGGGATGCGCTGGCGATGGTGCGGGAGACGCCATATGCGCTGATCGTTCTCGACCGCCTGCTTCCAGGGATCGACGGCCTCGAAGTATGTCGCATGCTGCGGCGCGAGCAGCACCAGCATCTTGTCCTGATGCTCACGGCAAGAGACAGCCTGCAGGACAAGGTCGAAGGGCTGAAAGGCGGTGCCGACGACTACCTGACCAAACCTTTCGCCTTCGACGAACTGATCGCGCGCATGGAGGCGCTGCTTCGTCGCGGCTCCAGCACAGGCGCAGACCCAGTCCTCAGGGTTGGCGATCTGGCGCTTGATCCGGTCGGCAAGAAGGTCTGGCGCGGCGAACGCGAGATCAGCCTGACGGCCAAGGAATTCAGGCTGCTCGCGTATCTGATGTCGCACTCCGGCGCTGTGATCAGCAGAACCCGGCTGCTCAACAATGTTTGGGATCTGAGCTTCGACCCGGAAACGAAGGTGGTCGACGTCTACATCCGCTACCTTCGCAGCAAGATCGAAAGCGTGGACGAAAAGCCACTCATAAAAACCGTGCGGGGGTTCGGCTACGTGATATCGGCTTGAAGCCAGCGGGTCACCCACGTTTTCAGGACATAGGCACTTCTCTCACCAAGCTCTAACCTGATGCTTGCCATAGTCTAATCCTGGCCTTTCCGAAATCTAGCCGGACTCCCACGCTGGTTTAGCCGCCGTCGTCATATGCTGCCATATGAAGATACCGACCCACCCCCAATGCGTGCGGAGGCGGCTGACTTCGCCTGGTCCTCAAGAAACCGGAAACTTCGACGTGATTGAGACTGATCAATTCGGAAAGCAGCTTGTTGCATTTCTTCCGAACCTGCGCCGTTTTGCGATTTCCCTTTGCCGTTCCCGCGATCTTGCCGACGATCTGGTGCAGGCGGCTTGCGAACGCGCGCTTGCCAACTCCGAGCGCTTTGAACCTGGAACCCGTTTTGATGCCTGGTTGTTCCGGATTGTGCGAAATTTGTGGATTGATCACATCAGAAGGCAGCGCACGGCCGGCCCGCAGGAAGACATTGAGCAACGGCAGGACCTTGTCGGCGCCTGTGGCGAGCGAGATGTCGAAGCACGCTTTATCCTGAACAGCGTTGCCCAGGCGATTACCGATCTGCCGGACGATCAGCGCGAAATCATTCTCCTGGTCTGCGTCGAGGACCTTTCCTACAGGGAGGCGGCCGGCGTTCTCGAAATACCGATCGGAACGGTGATGAGCCGGCTGGCCCGCGCCAGAAAAAACCTCGCCGAGGCAGTCGGAATAAATCCCGGCTTGCCACGTTCACCGATCACGAAGGGCGAGAACAGAAATGATCAGATGCGAGTTTGCTGACGAAACGCTTATGGCCTTTGCAGACGGCGAACTTGACGACGCGACTGCCGCAGCCATCGAGAAAGCCATGCAACCGGATATCGCCAGCCAGGTCGCCCTGTTCCTGGAAACCCGCATTCAGGTCAAAGAGGCACTGATGCCGGTTCTCGATGAACCCGTTCCCGACCGGCTCAGCCAGTCCGTGCAGCGAATGATCGACGAGGCCAGGCGGCGCAGCGTTCCATCGCACGCCAGCCAGCGCGCGCGTGTCGTTGCCTTCGGGGCGGGGGACAATCGTGCAATGCCGCGCCCCCAGGGATCCCGGATCATGCCGTTGGCTGCTTCGCTGGTTGCAGTCGCTTTTGGGTTCGGCGGATATTTTTTTGGCTTTGCCATCCAAAACCAGCCGCATGGACTTGAGGTGGCAGGGCAGAACAGCCCACTTTCAGAGGCGCTCGGGCAGGTGGCGTCCGGCGCAGAAACCGTGCTGGCAGGCTCCACCGACAGGATCCGTGCCGTAGCCACGTTTCGCGATGGAACCGGTTCCTTGTGCCGCGAATTCGAAATCGATTCCGCCAACCGCTCGACCGTCATATCCGTGGCGTGCCACTCGGATATTGGTTGGGCGGTGAATTTTGCCGTCGTTGCGCCCACGCGCGATGGCGGATATGCACCGGCCTCGTCTACGGAAGCGCTCGATTCCTATCTCGCGGCAACCGGAGCGCATGAGCCTCTGTCACGGGAAGACGAGGCAGCGGCATTGAGATCGTTGGGCCGGGTAGAAGAGTAATGGCAGACACTCCCTCTGCCCTTGTCGAGGGCATGCTTTTGCGCGACATGCATCAGAGCCACTCCAGGCGTCGGCCCTCCAGCCTGAGCAAGCGATCGTGCGGCACATTTAGTCTTGCGGCTTCTTTCTCGGGCATTCCCAGCACCATGCGGAACAGGGCGCGCACGACGCCGCCATGGGTCACGCAGACCGTCTGGCGATCCAGCGCGTCGAACCACGGCTTTACCCGTTCGAGCAGCATTTGGTAGCTTTCGGCGCCCTCGCCGGGCGGCAGGAAATTCCACTTGTCGAGACGCCTCTCCCTGGCCGAGCCGAAATGCCGGGCCTCGAGTTCGGGAAAGGTGAAACCCTGCCAGTCGCCGAAACTCATTTCGACAAGGCGGGGATCGGTGCGGTAAGCTTGGGGATCGAGCCCCATCGCCATGCGAATGCGTTCCATGGTCTCACGCGTTCGCCGCATCGGGCTGGCGACAAAATCGAAATCTTCGGGGTTATGAACGAATTCGGCCAGTCGACGGCCATTGCGGGTCGCCTGCTCGCGGCCGAGCGGGTTGAGATCGGTATCGGCCTGTCCTTGCAGCCGGGACTCGGCGTTCCACACCGTCTGGCCATGGCGCGCGATGTAGACGAGCGGATACATCAGGTCATCCGGAGAGCGGTCGTGAGCAGGCGGGAGGGTATATTCGACTATTCCTTGACGGTCGAGATATCGGGCGCGTCGACCGCCTTCATGCCGACGACATGGTAGCCGGAATCGACATGGTGGATCTCGCCGGTGACGCCGCGTGAAAGGTTTGAAAGGAAATAGACCGCTGAATCGCCGACCTCCTCTTGCGTCACCGTCTGCTTTAGCGGCGAATTGTATTCGTTCCACTTCAAGATGTAGCGAAAATCGCCGATGCCGGAGGCTGCCAGCGTCTTGATCGGACCGGCGGAGATGGCGTTGACGCGGATTTTCTTGGCGCCGAGGTCGACGGCCAGATAGCGCACGCTGGCTTCGAGCGCAGCCTTGGCAACACCCATGACGTTGTAGTGCGGCATCACTTTTTCCGCACCGTAATAAGTCAACGTCAGCAGCGAGCCGCCATCGGTCATCAGCGCCTCAGCGCGCTTGGCGATGGTGGTGAAGGAAAACACCGAAATGTCCATCGTGCGCAGGAAATTGTCGCGCGTCGTCTCGACATAGCGGCCTGTCAGTTCGTCCTTGTCGGAAAAGGCGATGGCGTGGACGAGGAAATCGAGCTTGCCCCAATGCTTGGCGATGTCGTCGAAGACCGCATCGAGGGTTGTCGGATCGGTCACATCGCAATGCCCGGCGACATGGGCGTTGAGTTCCGCCGCCAGCGGCTCGACGCGCTTCTTGAACGCCTCGCCCTGATAGGTCAGCGCGATCTCGGCGCCATGGTCGACGCAGGCTTTGGCGATGCCATAGGCGATCGACCGATTGTTCGCGACGCCCAGGACAAGCCCGCGCTTGCCGGCCATAATGCCTTGTCCACCCGCCATGTGAGCGCTCTCCGCAAGATTTGCTGCTTCGTGAAGTGGCTATCGCACAGGCACAGAGCCCCTTCAAGCGCTCAAAACGGACAGTGCCCGCTGGCTGACCTTCCAACCTGGAGGATCGATTGCCTGGGCGAAGCGCTTGTGGCGCGCTCAAGCGAGAATTGACGAAAAGACGACGCGCCTTGCCATGCAGCAGTTCTGCAAGGGTAGTTGTGCGTCGAAGAGCTCACTCGATCCTGAAACGAGGCGCATCCGCCGGCGCGGACGCCAACAGGTCGCGAACAAGTTTCCTCGTCATGAATTCACCGGTATCTTTCGCATCCGCGATGTCCATGGCGAACGCTCCGCTACCGCCGATCACGCTGGAGCGGAAATATTGCGCAAGTTCCGCATCCTGCCCCAGGACCAATCCGTTGATCGTGAAGCCCTGCGCCAGCGCTGCGTCTCGTGAGGCTTCTGTTCCGCCCTCGAAATTTGTCGGTTCCGTTGGCGCAGATGTTCATGACCGCGCGCTCCGTCGCGTCCGGCGACGACGCCAACAGGAGCGAAGCAAAGGCGATCGCCTCCGACATGTCTGAGCGTTCGCGGCGTGCGTCTTTGACGCGCCAAGCCGAGAAATTCGGGCTAGCGTTTGCGGTTGCGCATCAATGCTTCGAGATCGCTGTCGCCACCCTCAGGCAGCATCAGCCGCACATGCGCGTAGAGATCGCCGTGACCGCCGACTTTTTCCGGCAGGCCCCTGCCCTTCAGCCGCAGGACTTTGTCCGAGCTCGACCAGGCGGGAACATTGACTGCAACCCTGCCGGTCGGCGTTTCGACGGCCACCTTGGCACCCAGCACGGCATCCGCCAGCGCAATCGGCAGGTCGGCATGGAGGTCGCGGCCTTCGACACGGTAGCGCGGATGCCGCCGGAAGCGGATCTTGACCAGCGCATCGCCCGGTTGCCCTGGCCCTTGCTCGCCCTGGCCTTTCAGCCGGATGGTCTGGCCGTCCTCGACATAGGCTGGCAGCTTGACGGCGACCTTGCGCCCGTCGGGGAACATCGCCGTTACCTTCTCGGCAGTCGCCGCTTCTTCGATGGTGATGTCGAGCGTCACATTCAGGTCAGCGCCGGACGGCGCCTGCCGGCCGGCGCCCATGCCGGCGCCGCGAGAGAAGGTCTCGCCAAAAATCTGGCTGAAGATGTCGCTGCTGCCGTCGAACGGATCGCCGCTCGGACGGCCTGAGCGAAACTCGAAACGCGAGCCGCCCGGCCCTTGCTGCCGGCGAAAACCGGCGAACGGATCGGCGCCGCCGGCGGCGCCCTCGAAGCCTTGAAAGCGCGGCTTGCCCTCGGCATCGATCTCGCCGCGATCGAAAGCCGCACGGTTCTTCTCGTCGCCGACGATCTCGTAGGCCTGGTTGGCCGCGGCAAACCGCTCCTTCGCCCTGGGATCCGGATTCTGGTCCGGATGATACTCCTTGGCGAGTTTGCGGTATGCCGATTTTATATCCTTGGCCGATGCGTTCTTGGCAACGCCCAGCACCTCATAGGGGTCGCGCATGCTTCCTGCCCTGGAGAAGGAGTGAGTCCATGATTGCCATCTATATGCGCTCGCATAGGAAGAAATTCCAGTAGCTTACGGTCACATGATGGCGGAAAATCAGAGCGCTTTGAAGTCCTGCATCCGCCAGGCGCCGGCGCCGGCCAGGCACACCTCGCCCTTGAACAGGGCGACGCCGTCGAAGCTTTCGCGTGAGGCGGTGAAGCGGCGGCAAAGCTGGCCGTTGTCCCTGGACTCCGCCAGCTCGGTGATCGAGCCGCGCGAACCGGTATCGGAATTCGCCCAGGGAACGGCCTGCCCGCCAAGTTCCTGGATATCGGCTGAAGACACCGCGTTGCGGATCGTCGCCTGGTCCGAGGCGCGATCCTGGTCGATCGGCAAGGCAGAGGCAGGCGTGCTGCTGGTGAGGATCGTACGGTCGACCTCCGCCTGCTCCAAACTGAAGCCGCCGGCACCGCAGGCGGCAAGCGGCAAGGCGACCAGCACGATCGCTGTGGCCTTGACCGCAACCAGCGCGTTGGCCGAAGCAATAAGGCGCCATTGCCTGCTGTCAAAAAGTTGCGCGATGCGCGACAATCGGCAATCTCCCCCGGCCGGCAATAGAATTTGGAAAAACTATGAGCGAAACTGAGTTAACAAGCAGTGACTTTAGCGAAGCTGCCGAGCCATTCCGCCTGTTTGCCGGATGGCTCGACGACGCGACGAAGAGCGAGATCAATGATCCCAACAGCGTGGCGCTGGCGACCGTCGATGCCGAGGGCATGCCGAATGTGCGGATGGTGCTGCTCAAGGGATTCGATGAAAACGGATTTGTGTTCTACACGAATTTCGAGAGCGCCAAAGGCCGCGAGATTCTTGGCAGCATGAAGGCGGCGATGTGCTTTCACTGGAAATCGCTGCGCCGGCAGGTGCGCGCGCGCGGGCCGGTGGAGATCGTTACCGAGGCGGAAGCGGACGCGTATTATGCGACGCGTCCGCGCGGCAGCCGCATCGGGGCATGGGCGTCGAAACAGTCGCGGCCGCTGGAGAGCCGCTTCGCACTGGAAAAAGCCGTTGCCGAATACACGGCGCGCCATGCGATCGGCGAGATCCCACGGCCGAAACACTGGTCGGGCTTCCGCATCGTGCCGCAGACGATCGAGTTCTGGCACGACCGGCCTTTCCGGCTGCACGACCGCATTGTCTTCTCGCGCAACGCTGAGGGCGGCTGGGACAAGACAAGGCTTTATCCCTGAGCGAGTGGTCCCTTAAGCAGCTTCACCAGGGAGCCTGGTCCTTGCCGAACCACCTTGGTTCATCAATATTCATAGTGAACCAGGAAAGTTATGAGCGTGACTGCTTTTACAAGCTATCCCTTCTTCCTGGTCATGAAGGCCACCAAGGCGGCGCGGGCCTCGTCGGACTTCAGCCGCTCGCGGAAATGCTCGCTTTCCTGGCCGATGCGGGCAACAAGCTCTTCACGCGAGCCGCGCATCAGGTCACGCGCGATCTTCAGCGCTTGCGGCGGCTTGGCCGCGATCTGGCCGGCGGCGGCAAGCACGGCGGACTCGAGTTCGTTCTCCTCGACCACTGCGTAGATCAGTCCGGCGGCCTTCGCCCGCTCGGCCGAAAAGCCTTCGCCCAGGCCAAGCAGCGCGAAGGCGTCTTGCCGGCCCAGGATCTGCGGCGCAAGCAGGCTCGACCCGGCCTCGGGGACCAGGCCGAGATCGACGAAGGGCGTGCGGAATAGTGTGCGCGGCGTGGCGAAGGTCAGGTCGCAATGCAGGTTGAGCGTTGTGCCGATGCCGACCGCAATGCCGTCGACGCCGGAGATCATCGGCTTTTCCGTCCTGGCCAGCGCCATCAGGAAATCCCAGACTTCGGTGCCGCCTTCGCCGCCGGTGGCGACGACCATGAAATCGGCAAGGTCGTTGCCGGACGAGAAGGCGCCCGAAACACCGAGGAATACATGGACGCGGATCGCCGGATCGGCGTCGCCCTCGGCAAGGGCTTTGGACATTTTCGCATACATGGCCCGCGTCAAGGCGTTCTTCTTATCCGGACGATTGATGCGGATGATCTGGATGGCGCCCTGGCGCTCGACGAGGATGTGGTCTGTCACGGGTGATCCTTTGTGAACGTCGTGAAACGTCAACCTGGTGGCTGTCAGCCAGAACTCAGTGTCTGGCCGGCAGCGGCAAGGCTGTCGGCGCCGCCGATGACACGCTCCTTCAGCGCGCCCGCCTCGCCAAGCAGATTTTCGGCGAAGAAGCGGCAAACGGCGATGCGGCCTTGGTCGGCAAGCGCGCCGCGCGCCAGATAGGCGCCGCCCGCCGCCAGCGAGATCAGCCTCAGATACGGCGTCGCGCCGGCCAGCGCCGCGTCCGAGCGGCCGTCGGCGAGCAGCCCTTGCAGGAAGCGCGTCGCCTGGCTGAGATCGTCGAGCGCCTGGTCGAGGCCATCGGCGGTGCGGCCAAAACCTGGAATGTTCGAGGTCCGCACTTGATTGGCGACGGCTTTCAGCTCGGCGATGTAACCATGCACATGCTCGCCGCCGCCAAGCGGCAGCTTGCGCGCCACCAGGTCTATCGCCTGGATGCCGTTGGTGCCTTCATAGATCGGCGCGATGCGCGCGTCGCGATAAAGTGCTGCCGCACCCGTCTCCTCAATATATCCCATGCCGCCATGAACCTGCAGCCCGAGCGAGGCGACCTCGACGCCGACATCGGTGGAAAAGGCCTTGGCCAGCGGCGTCAGCAGATTGGCGCGCTCCTGCCAATGGATCGCTGCATCGCCGACGGATACGCGCGCGTGGTCAATGGCGTGCGCGCAGGAATAGCTGATGGCGCGCGCAATCTGGGTCAGCGCCTTCATGGTCAGGAGATTGCGCTGCACGTCGGGGTGATGGACGATCGGCGCCATGCCACTGCCATCATAGCTCGCGGCCTTGCCTTGCCGGCGGTCATTGGCGTAGGCGAGCGCCTTCTGCATGGCCGTTTCGGCGACCGCAACGCCCTGCATGCCGACGGCGAGCCGCGCATTGTTCATCATGGTGAACATGCAGGCGAGGCCCTTGTTTTCCTCGCCGATGAGCCAGCCGATCGCGCCGGGGGCGGTCCCTTCGAATCCGTCGCCATAGATCATGGTGCAGGTCGGCGAGGCGTGGATGCCCAATTTGTGCTCCAGCCCGGAGCAGAAGACGTCGTTGCGTGCGCCAAGCGCGCCATCGTCGCCGACAAGGAATTTCGGCACCAGGAACAGCGAAAGGCCGCGCGTGCCGGCCGGCGCGTCCGGCAGCCGCGCCAGCACCAGATGGATGATATTGTCGGTAAGATCGTGCTCGCCATAGGTGATGAAAATCTTCTGACCGAAGATGCGGTAGGTGCCGTCGCCGGCCGGCTCGGCGCGGGCGCGCAAGGCATTCAGATCCGAGCCAGCCTGCGGCTCGGTCAGGTTCATCGTGCCCATCCATTCACCTGAGACGAGCTTTTCCAGGTATTTGGCCTTCAACGCCGGTGAGGCATGCTTGTCGAGCGTTTCGACCGCGCCCATGGTCAGCGTCGGGCCGATACCGAAGGCCATGGCGGCGGAGTTCCACATTTCGAGCGCGGCGACGCCCAGCATGGTCGGCAGCGCCTGGCCGCCGAATTCCTCCGGCGCTGACAGCGCGTTCCAGCCGCCGTCGATCCAGCGGCGATAAAGCTCCTTCCAGCCGGGCGGCATGGTGACGGCAGCGCCGCTCAGCACCGCGCCTTGTTCATCGCCGATCTTGTAGAGCGGCGCGACCTCTTCGCCGGCAAAGCGGCCGGCTTCGGCCAGAATGGCGTCGACAAGGTCTTCGCCAAGGTCACCAAAGGTGCCGGCGTCAAGCGCCGGCCTCAGGCCGGCCACATGCTTCAGCGTGAGCGCGATGTCCTCGACTGGTGCCCGATACATGCCGCTCCTCCTCCTCAGTCCGACAGGGAAGCCCAATATCCGTGCCGACACAAAACCATTCGCTTTTGGGTCGCCTCTCCCGCCTTCTTTTTACGTAAACGTCAAATTTTGTCACGCGGATTTTGCAATTGGAATTGTTCACGCTAAAATCGGCAAAAAAGCCGGACAAGTCGACCGGCGACAAATCAAGATTACCGGAGGGGACCGCCCGTGCTCGCCAGACCTGACGCCTATCGCTGCACCGAATGCGGCCTGCCCTATCGAGCGGCAGGCTTTTGGCATCATCGCGGCAAGATCGAGGACGGCGCCGCCTATTGGTCGGATCGCGGCATTCTGTGTTCGCCGCAATGCTCGCTGGCCCATCACTGCAAGCGCCAGACTGAGGGAACGCTGCCGCAGGCGCCGGCGCCCGACCCGTTCCACCCGCTCACCCTGCGTTGATGACCAGCAAAGCCATCCCCGGCACGATCGCGGCGGTTGCCGCGGGCCGCCGAAAGCATTTCCTTAACCATGGCGGTTCAGGATCAGGCTTTGGCCAGCAAGGATATGCTGTTTGAAGCCGTCGGCGCACCCTCTTCGCCGCCCAGGACTCCTCGTCGCGACCGCGATGACAATGGCATTGGCGCCGGCACAGGCCTCGGACTTCTCCGAGCCCTGGAAGAATACCGACCGGGCGCTGGTGATCGATGCCTACGAATACAATCCCATCGATTGGACCGAGCTTGCCACCGACAAGCGCATCGTCGGCTTCATCAACAAGGCGTCCGACGGGATGCCGCCGGCGTATTTCTGTTTCGGCGACGAGACAGCGACGCGGCTCTGCAAGGCGCTGTGGAAGCGCCATGCGGTGGCACAGGAACTGTTTCAGACGCGCAAGGTGGTGGCCAAGGCGCTCGGCCTGAAATGGGGCGCTTATCACCTCGCCCGACCCGGAAACCCCGTCGGGCAGGCCAATAATTTCATCAATTTCGCCAAACCTGGTCCGGACGACCTGCTCGCCCTCGATATCGAGGATGACGACCCGACGAAATGGATGTCGCTCGAGGATGCAGAGGAGTTCGTGCGCCATGTGCATCGGCGGATTGGCCGTTTTCCGGTGCTCTATACCAACGGCAAGACCGCCAAGCACATCGCCGACAACAAGTACAAATACCGGCTGCTGTCGCGGCTGCCGCTCTGGTATGCGCGCTACAAGCCCGACATCGGCGTGCATTTTCCTATGGGCAACTGGCAAGGCTACGCACTCTGGCAGTTTTCGGCAAAGGCCAATTGCGGCCGGTTCCGCTGCCCCTACCGGGTGGCTGGCACGCCGAACGACATCGACGTCAATGTCGCACCGATGGATGCCGCCGCGTTGCGCGCGCAATGGCCTTTCGGCGGCCTGATCGACGCGCAGCCGGATTACCTCGCCTCGATACCGCTGCCTCTCTCGCGGGCGGCCGGCCTTGCGGGCAATGTCACCCTTACCTATGCGACCGTGGCGCCGCCGCCGAGCTTCACCGAAATGGTCGCCATGTTCAGTGCGGGCTGGGCCAAGTTCCGCGGCAGCTTGCAAATGCCTGCCGTAGAGACAGCGCTGCGTCTTCCGCGCCGGATCGCCGATTATCTGGGGTGGCTGCGAAAGGAAAAGCCCTCCGCATCGGCCGTTGAGGCCGTGCCCACCGATCCGGTCAGCACTGCGTCGACCGAGCTGGATCGTAGGCCCCGCTAATCTTGTACATCAGCGCACCTGTTCGCGGGACACGGCCTGCCAGCCGATGTCGCGGCGGCAAAAACCTTGCGGCCAATCGATCCGGTCGAGCGCGGCATAGGCTCGTCGCTGCGCCTCGCCGACCGTGCCGCCGATCGCCGTGACAGCGAGCACACGGCCGCCATTGGCGACCAGCGCGCCGTTGTCGATGGCGGTGCCGGCATGAAAGATCTCGACGCCATCGCCCGCGGCCTGTTCGACACCGCGGATGACCGAGCCCTTTTCCGGCGTGCCGGGATAACCCCTTGCCGCCATCACCACGGTGAGCGCCGCCTCGTTGCGCCAGCGCACCGAGGTATGTGCAAGCTGGCCGTCGGCGGCAGCGTTGAGCAGGACCAGGAGATCGTCCTTCAGCCGCATCATCAGCACCTGGCATTCCGGGTCGCCGAAACGGGCGTTGTATTCGATCAGCTTCGGTCCGTTGTCTGATATCATCAGTCCGGCAAACAGCACGCCCGAAAACGGCGCGCCAAGCTCGGCCATGCCGCGCATGGTCGGCTCGACGATCTCGCGCATGGTGCGGTCGATCATCTCCGGCGTCATCACCGGGGCCGGCGAATAGGCCCCCATGCCGCCGGTGTTCGGGCCGACGTCGCCGTCACTGAGGCGCTTGTGGTCCTGTGCGGTGCCGAATGGCAGCGCGGTGACGCCGTCGCACAGGCAAAAGAAGCTCGCCTCCTCGCCGGTGAGAAACTCCTCGACCACCACTTCGGCGCCGGCCTGCCCGAAGGACCCGTCGAAACAGGCATCGAGCGCTGCCAGAGCCTCGGCCAAATTCATGGCGACGGTAACGCCCTTGCCGGCGGCGAGGCCGTCGGCCTTGATGACGATCGGCGCGCCCATCCTTTCGACATAGGCCCTGGCCGACGCCAGATCGCCGAAACGGCCATAGGCGGCGGTCGGGATGGCGTATTTCGCGCAAAGATCCTTGGTGAAACCCTTGGAGCCTTCCAGCCGCGCCGCCGCCCTGGACGGGCCGAAGACGCGAATGTTTTCAGCGCGAAGGCCGTCGGCAATGCCGGCGACCAGCGGCCCTTCCGGCCCGACCACGACGAGGTCGATCTTTTTCTCCGCGCAGAACCGGGCCACCGCCGCATGATCGGCGATGTCGAGCGTCACCAGTTCGGCTTCGTGGCCGATGCCCGGGTTGCCTGGCGCCGCGTAAAGCTTGGTCAGCAGCGGCGAGGCCGCGATCTTCCAGGCCAAGGCATGTTCGCGGCCGCCGGAGCCGATCAACAATACGCGCATGCCCAGGTCCCTTGCCATTCCACGATCAGGACTGCGCTATTGCGCCGCGGACGATGGGTCAAGACATTTGGGTGCTTCGACGGCAATTGCGCACGGGAACGTGGGCTCCAACTGCACCTTGCATTGGCCCCAATTGCGTCTTACGTTTTGTGTATCGATCAAGTGAGGGTATGATAATGTCGGAGACTGCAACCCTGTCCTCGAAGTTTCAGATATCGATTCCCAAGGCGATCCGGACCGCCCAGCATTGGGAAGCGGGTTTGACCTTTGCCTTCATCCCGAAGGGAACGGGCGTGCTACTCGTCCCTGTGCCGAAGCGGGAAGCGCTGAAGGGACTGGCGAAGGGCGCTTCGGCGACGGAATATCGCGACCGGTCGGACCGTGTCTGATGGTGCTTGTCGATACCTCGGCTTGGATCGAATGGCTGGTAGGCTCCACGACTGGAGAGCAGGTGGCCGAGCATCTGCCCGAGCGAGCCGACTGGCTCGTTCCGACCATGGTGCAGTTGGAACTCGCGAAATGGCTCACTCGCGAAGTAGGCGAAAACAAAGCCGATCAGACCATCGCCTTTACGCAGATCTGTAGGGTGGTCCCGCTTGACACGGAGATCGCCCTAGCAGCCGCCGAAGCCTGCCGGAAGCACAAATTGGCGACCGCAGATGCGATCATTTTCGCGACCGCTCGGGCGCATGACGCGACGCTCTTGACTTGTGACAAGCATTTCGAGAGCCTGCCAGTCGTGACCCTCATCGAAAGGATCTAGGTCGCGGACGAGGCTTGACGCTTTCCGCCGCTGCTGCCACTTCAGCACGATGGAACCCGTCCAATCGAAAACAGCCCAGGGCCGCGTCGCCGATGCGCCGAGCGGCCACTGGGTCTACCGCATTCTGCCACGCTGGCTGTGGCCCCATGCGCAGCTTGCCCGGTGGGACCGGCCGATCGGCTGGCAGTTGCTGCTGTGGCCGTGCTGGTGGTCGGCAGCGCTTGCCGCGAGTGCCTATCCACGCCCTACTGATCCCCTGCTCACGCTGCTGCCGGCTCCATGGTATCTCGTGCTGTTCCTGATCGGCGCCGTCGCCTTGCGCGGCGCCGGCTGCACCTACAACGACCTGGTCGACCAGGACATCGACAACCAGGTGGAACGCACGCGCTCGCGGCCGCTGCCGGCGGGAAAGGTCACGCGCCGGCAGGCCTGGGCGTTTCTCGTGATCCAGGCACTGGTCGGGCTCGCTGTGCTTGTGCAGTTCAACAGCTTTGCCGTCCTGCTCGGCATCGGCTCACTCGCCGTCGTCGCCATTTACCCGTTCATGAAGCGATTTACCAACTGGCCGCAACTGGTTCTCGGCCTTGCCTTTTCCTGGGGTGCGCTGATGGGATGGGCAGTCGAGTTCGGCGATCTCGATGGCCCGGCCTTCATGCTCTATATCGGCTCGATCCTGTGGGTGATCGGCTACGACACGATCTATGCGCATCAGGACAAGGAAGACGACGCCATCGTCGGCGTGCGCTCGACCGCACGCCTGTTCGGCGACAACACCAAGACCTGGCTCGTCGGGTTTTATGGCGGAGCGCTGGTCTGCTTCGCCGTCGCCTTCGCGGCGGCGCAGGCGCCGGTGCCGGCGCTGGCCGGGCTGGTCGCCGCCGGCGCCCATATGGCGCGGCAGATCGCCGTGCTCGACATCGACGATCCGGACCAGTGCATGCTTCTGTTCAGGTCGAACAACCAGGTCGGCTGGCTGATCTTCCTCGGCCTGATCGGCGGCGCGTTGTGGGTGGCGCTGAAGCCGCTGGTGTAGGGATTTTTTTCCTTCTCCCCTTGTGGGAGAAGGTGGATCGGCGCGCAGCGCCGAGACGGAAGAGGGGTGTTGGAAGAAATGAGGCGTTGGCGTTCCCTGGAACACCCCTCATCCGGCCGCTTCGCGGCCACCTTCTCCCACAAGGGGAGAAGGGAAAACGCTCGCACTATTCGTCGCGCGAAATAATTTCCTGGCCGCCGATCACCAGCCTGAGGCCGAGGGCGCCGGCCCTGCGGCGGGCGAGGAAGCGCGGACGACGCTTGGTCGAAAGCCGACCCCTGCGGCGGTCCTGCGCCGGGAATGTCTTGATGGCGGCGCCAAGCGATTCCTCCAGGGTGCGGGCGATGCCGTCGGATTCGATCAGAAGCATCGGCAGACGGTAGGCATCGGCCCAGGCGCGCCAGTCGGCGGCGACATCCTCGAGATCGTCGGCCACCAGTAGCGGCACCGACAGCATCGGATCATTGTGCAGAAGCTCCAGCGTCACCGTGACATTGCCGTCCGGATCCTCCATTGCGCGGGCTGCCACGCCACGGAACGCGTTGGCGGGCAGAGCGATGAACGCCGGCAGGCCGCTCATCTCCAGCACGCGGCGAATGACGGCGCCGCGGTGGTCGATGGTGAAGGTAACGTCGCCATAGTCGTCGCGCGTCGCGTAGCTCACCACCTGCGGCAGGCGGAATGGGTCGAGGCGCATATTGCGCCCAGCCCAGACTGGCTTCAGTCCAGTGTTCATTTCGTGCCTTTCCTGTCTCTCCTGAGAGCCGGTCTTCCGGTTCTCCGGGCTGGTTTTTCCAGCCTCGTTGTGGGGAAACATTAGCGCGGGCTTCTTATCGCAGCGCTTAAGAAAGTCGGTTAAATTTTGCTGATCTCGAGGGGATGGTTATCGGAATGCGACCATTCACAGGACGGCGAAAGGATCAGATAACCTTACCGGGATTCATGATGCCGGCCGGGTCGAAGGCCGTCTTCACCCTGCGCATCAATTCGATCGCCATCGGCGGCGCTGTCGCGATCAACTCATCGCGCTTCAGCTGGCCAATGCCGTGCTCGGCCGAGATCGAGCCGTGAAGGCTGCGCACCACATCGTGCACGGCCTTGTTCATGGCGTGATAGAGCCCGAGAAACGCTTCGTCATCGCCGCCGATCGGCCGGGAGATGTTGTAGTGGAGATTGCCGTCGCCCATGTGGCCGAAACACACCTCGCGCGCACCGGGGCTGACCGATTGCACGGCGCCGGCTGCCTTTTCGATGAATTGCGGGATGGCCGCCACCGGCACAGAGATATCGTGCTTGATCGAGGCGCCTTCGGGCTTCTGCGCCTCGGGCAGCAGCTCGCGGAAATTCCAGAAGGCATCGCCCTGCGCGATGCTCGCCGCAATCACTGCATCGCCGACGATCTCCTGCTCGAGGCCGGCTGAGAGCACCTCCTCGATCAGGGCCCTCGCATCGTCCGCCGAGCGACCCGAAGAGATCTGCATCAGCACATACCACTGCCAATCCTCAGACAGCGGCCGCACGACGCCTGGCGCGTGCAGAAGCGTAAAATCGTAGGGTCGCTGGCCGATCAGCTCGAAAGCCGTGAGCGCCGCACCGGCGCGATCCATCGCCAGGCTGAACAGGGACAGTGCCGCCTCAAGTGACGACAGGCCGGCAAAGGCCACCTCGCGCCCCTTGGGCTTTGGAAAAAGCTTGAGCACGGCGGCGGTGATGACGCCGAGCGTGCCTTCCGCGCCGATGAACAGGTTCTTCAGATCGTAACCGGTGTTGTCCTTCTTCAGCTTGCGCAGATCGTCGAACACCTCGCCGGTCGGCAGAACCACTTCGACGCCGAGGCACAGCTCACGCGCATTGCCATAGGCGAGCACGCCGGTTCCGCCGGCATTGGAAGAGAGATTGCCGCCGATCAGGCAGGAGCCTTGCGCCGCAAGCGACAGCGGAAACAGCCGGTCGGCGGCATCGGCCGCTTCCTGCAGCGTCTGCAGGATGACCCCGGCCTCGACGGTGACCGTGTTGGACAGGACGTCGATCTCGCGGATGCGGTTGAGCCGCGACAGCGACAGCACGATCTGGCGGCCGGACGTGTCCGGCACCTGCGCGCCGACCAGTCCGGTGTTGCCGCTTTGCGGCACGACCGGCGTTCCCGTCTCGGTCGCCAGCTGCATGATGCGGCTGACCTCGTCGACGCTGCCGGGCCTCAGCACCAGCGCCGTCCGGCCATGCCACAGGCCGCGTCTTTCCATAAGATAAGGCGCGATATCCTGCTGGTCGCGAAGCGCATATTTGTCGCCGACGATTGCCGCAAAGCAGTCGATGAGGGCTGGGTCGATATCCCTTGAGATGTCGTTCATGGATGGAAACTATGGTGCTCGATCGATCTTGTCACGAGGGGCGGCGGCGCGCGAAAGCCGGTCGTTGATCGCCTCGCCCAGCCCGTCGGAGGGGATCGGCTCGACGGCGATTGTCTTGGCGCCGCTGCGATCGAGATCCTGCATATGGGCAAAGAGGTTGCTTGCTGCCTCGCGCAGGTCGCCGGTCTCGGACAGGTTGCGCAAGGCGGCAGCGCCTTGCCAGCCTTCGGCGCGGCGCGGGCCGAACGCCAGCAAGGCTTCGCCCTTTGCGACTTTTGCGGCGTTGACCCGCACCGCAGCACCCGGCGCGTAATGCGAGGCAAGCATGCCCGGCGCCTCGATCCCCGCCGCGCCGCGCAGCAGCTTCATGCCGGCGGCCGCTTCGATCTCTTCGGCGGCAATGCCGCCCGGCCGCAGCAGCCGCAGCTTTGCGCCCTCCAGCTTGACGATTGTCGATTCGACCCCGACCGACGTCGCACCGCCATCGACCACCAGCTTGATTTTTGCACCGAGATCGGCGGCCACTGCCTCGGCCGTCGTCGCGCTGATCCTGCCAGAGGAATTGGCGCTGGGCGCTGCGAGCGGGCGTCCGAGGCTGGCAATCAGTTGGCCGCCAAAGCCTTTCGGCATGCGCAGCGCGATCGTGTCGAGCCCGGCGGTGGCCAGCGGATGAATGCCGTTGCCGGGCCGCTGCGGCAGCACCAGCGTCAGCGGTCCCGGCCAGAATGTCTGCGCCAGTCTTTTCGACACGGGATCGAACAGCGCTATGCGCTCAGCCATCGCCAGATCGGCGACATGGGCGATCAGCGGATTGAAGCGCGGCCGGCCCTTGACCTCGAAGATGCGCGCCACGCCAACGCCATTGGTGGCATCGGCGGCCAGCCCGTAGACGGTTTCGGTCGGAATGGCGACGACATCGCCGCCTTCGAGCAGCGCCAGCGCCCGCTCCATCGCCTCGCTGGCGGCAAGTATCTCAGCCACTCTCATCACCTTACAGATGCGGGACCTTAAAGAAGCGGGACCTCACAGATCTCGGTGCGTAGTACGGGGACGTTCACGGGGCAAGTCCGGGCGGAAGCGAATTGCCAATCGCTAAAATGCCAGCTTACCTGGCAAGCCGGCATCAATTTCCGGACGGTATGGTGCCGGCGTGTTGGGCAAAGGGGAACTATCATGGTCTGGATGCGTATCCTGGGAGCGCTTGGTCTTACTCTCGCGGCGGGCACAGCACAGGCTTCGTCCTTCGTTGTTCCCGGTGCACCATCCTCGACCCCGTCAGTCGTCAGGCTCGGCGCGCCTGAACAGGTGGAGATGGCCGGGAGTTCCTCGACGCCATCGATCGTGGCCCTCGGCGAACCAGTGCCCGATGTCACCGATGAAAAAGTTTCTGCGATTCCGAGCCAGCCCAAGCCCAAGCAGGATTTCGTGCAAAGCCCTATGGTCATTCGCGGCGGCATCGTCGGTGACGTCTTCGCAGAGCCGGCGCCCAGCCCCGCACCGGCCGCGGCAACCGCTACCGCAGCGCCCGGGGCGGCCACCAAATCCGACAAAAAAATAACGGCAACGAACAGCCCGCCGGAGTCCGCAACACCGCAACCAACGCCCATCCCCGAAATCGATCAGGCCAGGTAGAAGTTCGCGGCCAGGCGACGCTCGCCTGATTTGCCAAGCCTCAGCCGGCGATTTTCGAGAAATCCGCGACCTGGTCGGTCGCTGCCCGGATGCGCGCCAGCAACGCCAGGCGGTTGGCGCGCACGGCCTGGTCCTCATCATTCACAAGAACGCGTTCGAAGAATGAATCAACCGGTTCACGCAACGCGCTAAGCGCCAGCATGGCGGCGGAAAAGTCTTCGTTGTGAATCGCTTGGCCGGCTTCCTTCTCGGCCTGATTCACCGCGGCAAACAGCGATTTCTCGGTATCTTCCCGGAATAGAGCCGGCTCAACATTTTCGGCGATCGTCGTTTTCTTCTTCTCCTCGGCGGCCAGAATGTTGGCCGCGCGCTTGGTGCCGGCCAGCAGGTTCCTCCCGTCCTCGGTATCGAGAAAGGAGCCAAGGGCTAGGACGCGGCGGACGATTTGCAGGAGATCGTCGTTTTGCGATTGGCCAATCTCCCCCCTTGAGGGGGAGATCAGGCGCGAGCCCGCCGCCAACACCGCATCGATCAAATCATGCCTCGCACCCTGGTCACGCAAATAGACTTTTAGGCGGTCGTGGAAGAAGGCGAGGAGGTCGGCGCTAAAGGCCGGTCCGGACGCGAGATAGTTCGCCATCTGGTAAGCGCGGTCGAAGAGAGATGTCAGCGCAAGCCGGACCCGATTCTCGACCAAGATCCTGATTACCCCTAGCGCCGCCCTCCTCAGCGCATAGGGGTCCTTTGACCCGGTCGGCTTTTCGTCGATCGCCCAGAATCCGACCAGCGTGTCGAGCTTGTCGGCGAGCGCTATGGCCACCGATACCGGGTCGGTCGGAACACGGTCGGACGGGCCCTGCGGCTTGTAGTGTTCTTCTATCGCCGCGGCGACCAAAGTGTGCTCTCCCTGCAGCAGCGCGTATTTTCGGCCCATGGCGCCCTGCAATTCCGGGAACTCGCCGACCACCTCGGTGGTGAGATCGGCCTTGGCCAGGACGGCAGCGCGACGTGCGAGCGCGGGAATCTCCCCCCTTGAGGGGGAGATGTCGCCGAAGACGACAGAGGGGGTCGGCACGTACTGACGCAACGCCCTATCGCGGACAAAGGATGCCGGCGTTTCACGCGAGACAACCCCCTCTGGCCTACCGGCCATCTCCCCCTCAAGGGGGGAGATGGCGCTCGCCACGATCGGCGCCAATTCCTCAGCCAGCCGCGCAATGCGCTCTACCCGCTCACCTTGCGAGCCGAGCTTGGCGTGGAAGGTGACGCCGAGATGGTCGAGGCGGGCCATGCGCTGGTCGAGCGGCTTCTTGAGATCGAGCCCGAACTTTTCCGCCGATGCCTGCAACTGGTCGAGATCAGGTAAATCGCCCTGGTCGGTCTTCCAGAAATAGAGCGCGTCGGAGAGGCGGGCGCGCACCACCTTGCCGTTGCCGTGGGCGATCTCCTTGCCGCCGTCGCTGGCCTCGATGTTGGCGGTCAGGATGAAGTTGCTGGAAAGCTCTTCACCAGTTCCCTGCGGCCGCGTCACAAAACACTTCTGGTTGGCGCGGATGGTCAGCCGGATCACCTCGGCCGGAATGGCGAGAAAGTCCTGCTCGAACTCGCCCATCAGCACGACCGGCCACTCGACCAGGCCTGACACTTCCTCGAGCAGCCCCTCGTCCTCGACAAGGTCGAGACCGCTGGCGAAGGCGAGATTCCTGGCGTCGGAAAGGATGACCTGCTTGCGCCGGTCGGCGTCGAGCACGACCTTCGCCACCTCGAGCTTGGCGGCATAGTCGTCGAAACGGCGCACGCTGATGGCGCCCGGCGCATGAAAACGATGGCCGTAGGTGATGTTGCCCGAGCGGATGCCGTCGATCTCGAAATCGACGACCACCGGCTCCTCGGTTTCCGGGCCGAAGGTGCAGAGGATGGATTGCAGCGGCCGCACCCAGCGCAACGATCCCGGTTTCGCCGAGGCCGGCCCCCAGCGCATCGATTTCGGCCATGGAAAGTCGCGGATGATGCCCGGCACCAGTTCGGCGATGATCTCTTCCGCCGGCCGGCCCGGCTTGGAGATATGGGCGACATAGAAGTCGCCCTTCTTCGGATCGGCGTGGACATGCGCCTCGGCGATCGAGGAAAGACCGGCCTTGCGCAGAAAACCCTGGACCGCCTGTTCGGGGGCCTTGGTCGAGGGTCCCTTGATCTCCTCGCTTATATCCTTCGAGCGCGCGGTCACGCCGCGAACGTCGAGCGCCAGCCGGCGCGGCGTCCAATATTCGCGCGCCGCCTCATAGGTTAGCCCGGCCTCGACCAGACCGTCCGTCATCATCTTCTTCAGGTCGCCCGCCGCCTTGCGCTGCATGCGCGCGGGAATCTCTTCCGAACGGAGTTCTAAAAGCAGGTCGGGCATAAATTGTGCTCACGCGGCAAAATGGTCCAGGCGGCATAGCAACTCGGCTGGCCGCTGTCACCCTTCCCCCATGCAATTCGGGCCCCATGCAATTCGGGCCCCATGCAATCGGCCTGCATGCAATCGGCGCATCTACCGACGATTGCCAAAAATATTCCGCTGCCTGTCGGGCCGGAGCGGGACCACCCGTCCTTGGGTCAAAGATTTCCATGAACCGAACGCAGCGCTGAAGCGACCAACGCTCAGGCAGGGAACTATTGGCTGAACGACCATGAAGACGGCATCGACATTCCTCCAGATCCTCGCGCTCAGCGCCTGTTTCGCGGCGCAGGCTCATGGCACGTTCACCATGCCTGGCGTCAGACAGGCGCTGCGGACAATGGCTGGCTCCAGCGGCCAAGGCGCATTGCCAATCAGCGCTTCAGTCGAAATCGCAAACAGCCTGTGGAGCTAAGCCGCCAGCCCGCCCGCCTGCGTCAGCAAAAACGCCTCGCCGCAGGCTTTCGCCAGATTGCGCACCCGCAAGATGTAGCTCTGCCGCTCGGTGACGGAAATCACGCCGCGCGCGTCGAGCAGGTTGAAGACGTGGCTGGCCTTGATGCACTGGTCGTAGGCGGGAAATACCAGGCGGTGGTTCCCCTCCCCCTTGAGGGGAGGGTGGCCCGAAGGGCCGGGAGGGGTTGCCCGGGCAGTGCTCGACGCAGGGCCCGCGGTGCCTTCTGAGGCGACCCCCTCTGCCCGCTTGGCGGGCATCTCCCCCTCGAGGGGGGAGAAGGGCACGCCGGCGTCGAGCAGCGCCTTGCACTCGGCTTCGGCGTCCTCGAAATGCCGAAGCAGCATCGCGGTGTTGGCGAATTCGAAATTGTGTCGCGAATATTCCTGCTCGGCCTGCAGGAAGACGTCGCCATAGGTCACTTTGTCAGCGCCGTCGCGGCCGTTGAAGTTGAGGTCGTAGACATTGTCGACGCCCTGCACATACATGGCCAGCCGCTCCAGCCCGTAGGTGAGCTCGCCCGCCACCGGCGCGCATTCGATGCCGCAGACCTGCTGGAAATAGGTGAACTGCGACACTTCCATGCCGTCGCACCAGCACTCCCAGCCCAGCCCCCAGGCGCCGAGCGTCGGGCTTTCCCAGTCGTCCTCGACGAAGCGGATGTCATGCAGAAGCGGATCGACGCCGATGGCCGCCAGCGAGCCGAGATACAGTTCCTGCAGATTGGGCGGATTCGGCTTCAGGATCACCTGATACTGGTAGTAATGCTGCAGCCGGTTCGGGTTCTCGCCGTAGCGCCCGTCCTTGGGCCGGCGCGAAGGCTGCACATAGGCCGCGTTCCAGCGCTTTGGCCCCAGCGCGCGCAGCGTCGTCGCCGGGTGGAACGTGCCGGCGCCGACTTCCATGTCATAGGGCTGGAGAACGACGCAGCCATAGTCCGCCCAGTAGTTATGCAAAGTCAGGATCAGCCCCTGGAACGAGCGGCTGGGATGCATATGGGCTGGGATATCAACTGTCACGGCGGCCTCGACGGGAAAGGCGGGGATGCGGCCCTCCCTAGAGCGCCCACCGGAAAGCGTCAAGGCAAGGGGCCGGCCGCACGACGAGATTGCGCTGGCAACAAGATGGCCGGCAGGCAAGCGAGCAGGTTCGCGATGTGGGCTCAAGTAAATTTCCCGGCGCTAAAAGACGGCGCCGAGAGCGGCGTGGCGGCCTGATCGTGGATCTTGCTGGGAGCCAGAGATGGGAGCGCACAGCGGTCAGTCCCGCGCCTCAGCCGTTCGGCTGCTCTCATGTGTGGTATCATTCGGCAGGGCGTCCAGCACCCTCGAGGAGACAAAAGTCATGGATTCCCAAGGAATGGCTCAGATGTCCTCCGTCGATTCTCTTGCAGCGAGTTTATTGTCGGCAACATTGATGTTCGATCGGGCGTCGTTGCTGGCGCTTGAGGCTTTAGCTGCCGAATTCGACCGCCGGGTCCTGAGACGCGGTGAGGTTCTGGTTCGCGAAGGCGATGCGTCGGACAGGTTTTTCATCGTGCTGTCTGGACGCTTTACGGTACACAAAGAAGATTCGAATGGCTCGGTCGCCGAGATCGCACAGGGTGAACTCATCGGTGAAATCGGTTTCTTCGCGGGACTACCCCGCACGGCCACTGTCCTTGCAGCGCGCGATTCGATCGTCCTTGAAATCGGTCGCAATCATTTCGAGAAGGCAGCCGAGACTTTGCCGAGCCTGAGAGAGGCGGTCACGGTATTTCTGGCGCGCCGGTTTGCCACCCAATCTCCACGTTCGTCGCGTCTCAAGGAACCTGCCAAGATCCGAACGCTTGCGATCATTGCAGCCGGCGGAAGTCGCATCTCACCGCTGCTCATCCAGCACCTGCGGCAAGCGTTCGGCGCGGCCACGCGCGCTCGATTCGTTTCCCGGCTTGACATCCAAGCGAAATTCCCAGGTCTTCCGATCGACGACCAGCGGATCCTTAACTGGTTGAACGAACTGGAGGCGGAAGCCCGATTCATCGTCTATGTTGCCGATGAGGAACCTAATGAATGGACCCAAATCTGCATTCGCCAGGCCGATACCGTCCTGTTACTGGCCAACGCGTCCTGCTCGCCTCGCCTGAACCCGTCTGAGGAACTGGCCCTATCGGTCCATCCGCCATCGACCAGTCGGCTTGTCCTAGTTCACGACAAGCGCTCGGCTGCGGTCTCCGGTACCTCTGCATGGCTCGATGAGCGACCCTATGTTGACCAGCATCATCATGTTGCGCTGCACGACGGGGTTGATTTCCAGCGCCTGGTCCGATTTATTTCGGGCAAGGCATTGGGCTTCGTGGCGGCAGGGGGCGGGTCCCTCGGCAGCGCTCATTTAGGCGTCTACAAGGCTTTCGTTGAGGCGGGCGCTTGCTTCGACTATCTCGGCGGGACAAGTTCCGGAGCGGCGATGATGGCCGGCTTCGCAAAAGGCTTGGATGCCGACCAGATCGACCGAGGCACCCACAGCATATTTATCAAGAGCCGGGCGTTTCGCCGTCCCACCCTGCCGCATTTCGCGCTTCTGGATCACAAAGCGTTTGATCGGGCCCTTCGGCTGGAATACGGCGACGTTCTGATCGAGGATCTTTGGCTTCCTTTCTTTGCGCTTTCGACCAATCTGAGCAGCCGTCAGCCACATGTCCACCGTCGTGGAAAGCTCTGGCACGCCGTTCGGGCGTCCGGCTCCATCCCGGGCGTCCTGCCGCCGTTCTTTACAGATGACGGCGATATGCTGGTGGACGGCGCCATCATGAACAATTTGCCGCTGGAGCAGATGACGGAGCTCAAGACCGGACCCAATGTCATCGTTACCTTCGGGTCGAGTGCACCGCAGAAATACGACATAGACTATGACCGCATCCCCGGAGTTTCCGAACTGGCATTGGCCTTGCTGAACCCTTTCGGTCGCGCCCGCTTGCCTCGGGTTCCCAGCATGCTTCAGGTCATTGCCTCGAGCATGCTGGCACACCGGCCACAGGACATTGCCGTCGGCGAAGAGGATATCCTGGTCTGTCCGGAGGTTGCGAACACGATCAGCTTCATGGATTGGAGTCGGCATTTTGAGTTGTTTTCGGATGCCTACGACCGTACGACCCGATGGATCGAGGAACATCTCCGCCAGAATGACTCAGCGCTCCGAGCGATGCTCGACACCGCGCACGATTAGCATGGCTTAAAGTCCAGACCCTTAGCGACAGCGGCGACGAGCCCCGCACGATCGAATTCAGAAGTATTCAGCCCTTGGGAGCGGTCGCCGGTTCGGGCTTGACCTTCGGGGTTTCCTGCGCCGTGTTGGATTCGATCGGCGGCAGGCCCTTCAGCAGTTTCTGCTGCAAGGCGGCGAGCACGCCGGGATCCGGCTTCAGGTCGCGGGCCTGGTTCCACTGGAAGGTGGCTTCCAATTTGCGGCCGACGCGCCAATAGGCATCGCCGAGGTGATCGTTGAGCACCGGATCTTCCGGCTTCAACGAAACGGCACGTTCCAATTCGCGCACCGCATCGTCGAACCGGCCAAGGCGGAAATAGGCCCAGCCCAGCGAATCGACGATGTAGCCGTCGCTCGGCCTGAGCTCGACGGCCTTCTGGATCATCTGAAGGCCTTCCCTAAGGTTGATGTTCATGTCCACCCAGGAATAGCCAAGATAGTTCAGGACCTGCGGCTGGTCGGGGAACAATTCCAGCGCCTTGCGGAAATTCGGCTCGGCCTTCGGCCACTCCTTCAGTCGCTCATAGGCGATGCCGCGCTGGTAGAAAATGTTCCAGTCGGCGCGGGTCGGAGCCTTCAGCATCGCCACCGCCTTGTCATAGAGATCGGCCGCGGAGCGGAAATCCTCCTTCGAGGCATAGACGCCACCGAGCGCCTGATAGGCGCGCATGTCGCCGGGACGCGCTTCGACAAGGGCCTTCAGATGGGCGATGGCCTCGTCATAGCGGTCGAGATCTGCAAGGTTGAGGCCGAGCTGCAGTTCCGACAGCGTCTTCAGCGGCGAACCGGCCGGGATGCGGCGATAGAAGGCGATGGCGCCCTCTGCGTCCTTCAACTGCTCGGAGACGGCGGCGAGCTGGACGAGGGCCGCGTCGCTGTCGGGCCGCAGTGCCAGGGCATATTGCAGATAGAGGCGGACGAACGGCTCGCCGCCGCCGCGATTGAGCGCGGTGGCGAGATTGAGCAGAATTTCCGAGGCGCCGTCGGACGGCCCGGCAACGAAGGGTTCGATCTTCTCGCCCTTGGTGATCCTGTCGCGAAGCGCCGATATCTCGACCTTGCCGGGTGCAAATGCGTCGGCCTGATCGAGCACGGACAGCGCCTTGTCCTTGTCGCCCTTGCGGGCAAGGAAGGAGGCATAGGCCTGCGCATTGCGCATCCAGGTTTCGGGCGCGGCGGCGCCGGTCGCAGTGTCCTGCAAGGTGGCGGCGTAGATCGCATCCGCCTTTTCGGGCAGGCCCGAGGCATCGGCGATAAGCGCGCGATGGAAGGATTTGAAGAGGCCGAACCAGTCCGGACCCTGCAGCTTGTCGATGGAGGCCATGGCCTCGCCGGCGTCGCCGGCGCCCTGCTTGGCCCAGCCGGTCATGACGCCGGAGATCAGCCGGTCGAGATCGGATTCGAGCGAAAGCTTGAGCCAGTATTCGGCCTTGGAAAAGTCCTTCTTGTGAAAGGAGCCGACGGCCAGCGCCAGGCGCGAGAACCGCTCGACGTCGGGAACCGTCTTGAGCTTGTCGGCATAGACCAGGGATTCTTCGAAGCGCCCCTGCGCGATCAGCGACAGCATCAGGCTTTGCTGCAACGAGGTGTCACCGGGAGCGAAGGCGAGCGCCTGCTTGTAGTAGGCGATGGCACTGTCGAGATCATTGTCGCCTTCGGCGACCCGCGCGGCAAGATAGGCCCCCGAGAACGAAGTGATATTGACTGGCGCGGTGGTTTCTTTGGCGTAGGCGGGCAGACCGGAGGCCGCCATGGCCGTCACAATTGCCAGCCCTGTCAGCCAGCGCGCACATCCTTGCCGCATCGTATCCCTTTCACTCAAAGCCATGCCCGCGTCAGCGGGATCGCCGCAGACTCGATCTTTTCCAAGCAAAGCATGGCCTTTTTGGGGTGAGGCTTCAACCCGGCCCGAATTCACAATCGGGTAATGCTATCAAAAACCACGCGAAAATGCGCCCAACTGCGACCGTCGACCGCGCTTTACAGGCCGGGCGGGCTGCCGGCCTGCCCTGCTGCAGCGCACCGGCGCCGCGATGCCGTAAGCGATCCGTAAGCGGCGGGCGGTGAAAGTTTCCGCAGCGGAATGATGCGTGGAACCGTGCAGATGGATGCCGTTGCTTCGCCCAGGAAGATGCCGATGCTGGAAATGTCGCCGGACCAGCAGGCCTTCGCCATTGTCGATCTTATCTACGAAGCGGCGTTCGCGGCCGAGCTGTGGCCGGAGGTATTGGCGGCGGCAAGCGCGATCTCCCGCTCGGCAAACGGCGCGATTTTTGTAGTCAGCGATCATTGCCCGGTCCGCGCCATCACCGAAACGCATGTCCAGCCCTTGCTCGACGCGTTCACGAAGGGGGATACTTGGCGGTTTTCCGAGAGCCTGAAGCGCATGTGCGCCGCGCAGCCAGCAAGCTTTGTGCGGGTCGATAATTTCATCATCTGCGAGGAGATCGAGCGCGATCCCGTTCGCAAAAGTGCCACCGCGTTTGGCATCGGGCCGCATCTATGCTCGCCCGTCCCCATGCCTGGCGGCGAGCTTGTCCTTTTTGTCTTCCAGCGCTGGCTGAAGGACGGGAGTTATGACCAGGCCGCAATCGGTCTGTTGAACGGACTGCGTCCGCACCTCGCACGGGCCGGCCTTGTCGCCGGGCGCCTGGGCCTGGAACGGGCCAGGACCGCCGTATCCATTCTCCGGGAAATCGGGCTGCCGGCTGCAATCATGGGTGGATCGGGCATGAGTGGATCGGGCCGTGTGCTGACGGCCAATCCGCTTTTCGAAGACATGGCGGACGTCTTCCTTCCCACAGCCCATGGCGGCATGGCGATTGCCGATCAAACTGCAAACGCGCTTTTCCAGCAGGCCATCGCGCAGAACCGGGATAACCGCGTCGTGCGGTCCATCCCGGTTGCAGCCATCAAAGGGCGGCCCGCGCTGGTCGTTCAGCTGTTACCGCTGCGTCGCGCCGCGCACGATATTTTTTCGGGTGCGGATATTCTGGTTGTCGCAACCACGGTCGGTACCGGCGCCACTGTTCCGTCGCCCAAAGTGCTTTCAGGCCTGTTCGACCTGACGCCGGCGGAAGCCCGGCTCGCCGTCGAGCTGGCCTCCGGCCATTCGGTGCAGGAGGCAGCCATGGAAATCGGCATCGCCGTCAAATCGGCCCGCACCTATCTTGAGCGAATCTTCCGGAAAACCGAAACCAGCCGTCAGAGCGAGCTCGTGGCGCTGCTGAAGAGCGCGTGGTCATTTTCATGACGTCGATAGTTTGCCGGGCGCGCTGACCGTCTCGGAGCCCTGCCCGACCAATATCACGGGCCGGCGCGGTGCCGGCCGCCGGCGATGTCTTTCAGTTCACCCGGCTGATGCAGAAATCGATGACGTCGAGCAGCGCCGATTTCTGCGGCGTCGCTTCGAGCGGCGCCAGCGCGTCGCGGGCGATCTCGCCGAAATGGCCGGCGCGCCCGATGGTGTCGGCGATAGCGCCGTGGCGGGTCATCAACCCGACCGCCTTTTCCAGCCCGGCGTCATCGGTGACATTGTCCTCGATGGCGCGCTTCCAGAAGCTGCGTTCGGCCTTGGTGCCGCGCCGGTAGGCGAGGATCACCGGCAGCGTCACCTTGCCTTCGCGAAAGTCGTCGCCGACATTCTTGCCCAGATCCTTGCTGGTGCCGCCATAATCCAGCGCATCGTCGATCAGCTGGAAGGCAAGGCCGAGATTCATGCCATAGGAGCGCAGCGCCGCGCGATCGTTTCGCGTCGCCTGGGCGATGACCGGACCGACCTCGGCGGCGGCCGAGAACAGGGCAGCGGTCTTGGCCTTGATCACCGCGAAATGCTCATCCTCCGTGGTTTCGAGGTTCTTGGCTGCGGCGAGTTGCATCACCTCGCCCTCGGCAATGATCGAGGCGGCGCTGGACAGGATGTCGAGCGCTTCCAGCGAACCGACATCGACCATCATGCGGAAAGCCTGGCCGAGCAGGAAATCGCCGACCAGCACACTCGCCTGGTTGCCCCAGATCATGCGGGCGGTCTTCTTGCCGCGCCGCATGCCGCTCTCGTCGACGACATCGTCGTGAAGGAGCGTGGCGGTGTGCATGAACTCGACTGATGTGGCGAGCTTGACATGGCCCTCGCCGGAATAGCCGAACATCTGCGCTGAGGCGAGCGTCAGCATCGGTCTCAGCCGCTTGCCACCCGAAGAGATCAGGTGGTTGGCAATTTCGGGAATCATCTCGACGTCGGAACCGGCCTTCGACAGGATCAATTTGTTGACGCGCCCCATATCGGCCGAAGTCAGGTCGATGAGATCCTTAATGGACGCGGCTTCCCGCTTCCCGTTTTCGATGTTGAGAACGACACCCACGACAAACTCCCGTCTTATGTCACGCGCACGACGGCACCCCGATACCGCCGCAGACTCTAGGGCGCTACCCACAGGCACGGCAAGAGGCGATTTGGCGCGGCGAGGTGGCGACGGAAGCCACCCACATTTACATAGACGCTGCAACCTGCGAGTTTCGTCCTATGATAGAGCTTATCCGCACCAACGACTCCGTGATCATCTCCTTTGTCGAATCGCTGATGCGCGATGCCGGCATCGGCTGTTTCGTCGCCGACCAGAACATGAGCGTGCTCGACGGTTCGATCGGCATCTTGCCCAGGCGCATCATGGTCGAAGCCGACCAGGCCGATGCGGCGCGACGCATCCTGACCGATGCAGGCATCGCCAACGAGATGCGCCAGAAGTAATGTCCGCTGCGCGCGACACCCTTATCCAGGACACGCCGGCCCATACGGTCGATGCTTTCCATCGCGGGCGGTTCTGGCTGGTGCAGCCGAAAAAGGCAGGCCATCGCGCCGGCATGGACGCCATGATGCTGGCGGCTGCCGTGCCGTCCTCCTTCGCCGGGCGCCTTGCCGATTTCGGCGCGGGTGCTGGCGCCGCAGGCCTGGCCGTCCTGTCGCGCTGTCCTGATGCCGAGGCCATGCTCATCGAACGGTCTGCGGAAATGGCGGCCTTCGCCGCAACGACGCTTGCCCACCCCGGTAATGCGCATCTTAACGACCGCGCCTCGGTGCTCGCCGCCGACGTCGCGCTGTCGGGCCAGGCGCGAACCGCCACTGGGCTTGCCGACAACTCCTTCGACTTCGTCATCATGAACCCGCCCTTCAACGCCGCCGAGGATCGCGCCACGCCCGACCCACTCAGGAAGGCGGCGCATGTGATGGAGAACGGGCTGTTCGACAGCTGGATCCGAAGCGCGGCTGCCGTGGTCAGGCCGCGCGGCGGTCTTGCCGTGATTGCCAGGCCCGATCAGCTCGGCGCCATCCTCGATGCGATATCAGGCCGCTTCGGCGACGCCGAGATGCTGGCCGTCCACCCCCGCCCCGAGGCAGCGGCGATCCGCATCGTCGTCAGGGCAATCCTCGGCGCACGCGGAAAACTGTCGATCCGCCCGCCGCTGATGCTGCACGGGCAATCCGGTGACGGCCCCACGGAGCGGACCGAGATGATCAACAACGGGATGGCTTCGCTGTTCGGCGACTGACCCTTTTTGGCCGGCCGGGCGTCGCGGCATTGCCGTTGGCTGGCGAATCCCTACATGCCTTCAAGCCAATTTGACCGGAGACCCCGTGAAACGCTTCCTGAACCGCCTGCTGCCGAAATCCTGGCGCTCCGACATCGTCACCATTCCCGTCATCCGGCTGCATGGCACCATCATGCCGGGCGGCGGCCCGTTGCGGCCGAGCCTGTCGCTGGCGTCCACCGCCGGCCCCATCGAGAAGGCGTTTTCCTTCGACGCGCCCGCGGTCGCCATTTCGATCAATTCGCCGGGCGGCTCGCCGGTGCAGTCGCGGCTGATCTTCAGACGCATCCGCGACCTGGCGAGCGAGAAGAACAAAAAGGTTCTGGTCTTCGTCGAGGATGTGGCGGCGTCGGGCGGCTACATGATTGCGGTCGCCGGCGACGAGATCTTTGCCGATCCGTCTTCCATCGTCGGTTCGATCGGCGTGGTGTCGGCCTCGTTCGGCTTTCCCGAGTTGTTGAAGAAGATCGGCGTCGAGCGCCGCGTCCATACGGCCGGCCAGAACAAGGCGGTGCTCGATCCGTTCAAGCCAGAGAAGAAGGAAGATATCGAGCGGCTGAAGGCGCTGCAGCTCGAGGTCCACGAGACCTTCATCGACCTCGTCAAGGACCGGCGCGGGGCCAAGCTCAAAGACGACCCGGACCTGTTCACCGGCCTGTTCTGGACCGGCAAGAAGGGACTGGAGCTCGGGCTTGTCGATGCGCTCGGCGATATGCGCAGCGTGCTGAGGGCCCGTTTTGGGCCAAAAACCCAGCTCAAGCTGATCACGGCGCCGCGCGGCCTGTTTGGTCGATTTGGCTGGTTCAGCTCAAGCAGAGGCGGCTTTTCGGCACCCGAGATCGCCGCTGCTGCCGCAAGCGGCGTGATCGCTGCGGCGGAAGAGCGCGCGCTGTGGGCGCGCTTCGGGCTTTGAAAAATCGGCGAAAGCGTTTAACTTAAACGCTTGACCGGCCCGACCGGCGCCGCAGTCGGCCTTGCGAGGGAGGAGTTTGACATGCCACAGATCATTTTCTTTATCGCAGTCGGCCTGCTCGCCTATTTCGGCTATCGCTCCTTCGTCAGGGAGGCCGAGCGCGTCACGGCCAAGATACGGCGCACCGAAAAACAGGCGACCAACGGCACAATGGGCACGCTGGTCAGGGACCCGAAGACCGGCGAATACCGCTTGGCCAAGGACTGACATCATCCCTCTCGTGACCGACACAGTGGCTCCCGGCAATAGGGTCCGGGCATTGCATGCGCATGCCAAGATAAATCTCGCGCTGCACGTCACCGGCAGGCGCGCCGACGGCTATCACACGATCGAGAGCCTGGCGGTGTTCACGCGCTTCGGTGACCGGGTCGAGGTCGAACTCGCCGACAGCGACGGGTTCTCAGTCTCCGGCCGATACGCGTCCGCGGTCCCGCTCGATGACGGCAATCTGGTCGTGAAAGCGCGCGATGCGCTGCGAAAACAGGCCGGTCCGCGGCATACGCCGCCGGTCGCAATCAGGCTCGAAAAGAACCTGCCGGTCGCATCCGGCGTCGGCGGCGGGTCGAGCGACGCCGCAACGGTGCTGCGCGGGCTCGTTGAGACATGGAGGCTGGACCTCGACGATGCCGACCTGGCGCGGGTCGGCCTCTCGCTGGGTGCCGACGTTCCCATGTGCCTTATGGCAAAACCGCTGATCGCGCGCGGCGTCGGTGACGAACTGTCGGCCGTGCCGGGCTTTCCCGCACTCGGCCTGGTTCTCGTCAATCCCGGCGTTGCCATCTCCACGGCCGAGGTGTTCAACGCCCTTTCTGATCGCGACAATGAGGGACTGCCGCCACTGTCGCGCGACCTCGACTTCCACAGCATCCGCAATTGGCTGGAGATCACCCGCAACGATCTCGAGCCTGCGGCACGGGCGATCCGACCGATCATCGGCAAGGCGCTTTCGGTGCTCAACAAGGCCGGAGCGGGGTTCGCGCGAATGTCCGGTTCCGGTGCGACCTGTTTTGGGCTGTTCGAGACTGGCAATGTCGCCAAGCGCGCCGCCGTCGATATCCGCAGCCGCCATCCCGACTGGTTCGTCGCCGCCACGCGAAGCATGACATCGGAGCCTGACGCATATGGCCAGGATTGACGAGGGCCGTTCCTTCGTTCCCGTGCGAATCGCGGTGCTGACCGTTTCCGATACGCGCAGCCCTGCCGACGACAAATCCGGCCAGACGCTGGTCGACCGCATCCTCGAGGCCGGCCATATTCTCGCTGCCCGCGACATCGTCACCGACGACCGCCAGAAAATCCGTGACAAGGTTCTGGGCTGGTCGAGGGACGAAGCGATCGATGTCGTCATTACCACCGGCGGCACCGGTTTTACCGGCCGCGACGTGACGCCGGAGGCGCTGGAGCCGATCTTCGAAAAGCGCATGGACGGCTTTTCCGAAGTGTTCCACCGCATTTCCTACGACAAGATCGGCACGTCGACGATCCAGAGCCGGGCGACCGGCGGCGTCGTCAACGCGACCTTCGTCTTCGTGCTGCCAGGTTCGCCCGGCGCCTGCAGGGATGCCTGGGACGGCATTTTGAAGCCGCAGCTCGACTACCGGCATATGCCCTGCAACTTCGTCGAGATCATGCCGCGCCTGGACGAGCATCTGCGGCGCGGCGGCACCAAGACAAGTTAGACCAGGTTCTCAAAAAGCTGTTCCGAGATCAGAATCAGCGCCACAATCAGCGAATAACCGGCTCGCCGTGGAACCGCCGGCGCGAGGGCGGCGATACGCCGAAGCCGACTTCCATCATCAGCCGCGGCTTGTGTGTCGGCACGGTGCCCATGTGGAAACCGAAGGGATCCTCGACGAAGCCCAAACCCGCCTCGCCGGTCAGCGTAATCGGACTCTGCGCGCCGTAGACATTCAAAACCTCTTCCGCGGGATGGCCGACGAGGAGCGTCAACTGGTGCTTGAGGGTGCGGCGGTTGTGGCTGCCGCGGACATAGACATGCGGACCGGTCTCGGCATCTACCGGATTGAGATAGAAGAAGAATTTCAGCATCCGCCAATCGTCGAGATCGAAGTGGTACTTGCCAAGCGACGCCAGGTTCTTCTCGGCGTCGGACACGGAGCTCGTCGGAAAGCTCCACCAGACCCGCGTGGTGATCAGCTTTGCCTGGCTGCCGAGATAATGGGCGGCGATGTCGAGAAGCAGCGGATCGCGCTGCACGGTAAGCGCAGCGTTGCAGTCGAGGATCCGCTCGAAAAAGTGGCCGCTGAGCAGGGGACGGCCGAAGTGTTTTTCGGCCTCCGCATGCTTGACCGGCAGGAACTCCAGGCGACGATCGAAATTGCCGAAGCAAGACGTGCGCTTCGCGAAGCTGGCGATTTCCTCGTGGATCGACTGCGGCAGGGCAAGGCCGGAAAAGAGGCCGTCCGAGCGGAGCGCGTCGACCACCGCGTCACGATCGACGCCGGCGAACATTGTTTCCCCGGCTTTTTGTGCGGGTCGAACCGGTTTTGCGCCACGCCAATGCAACCGCCGCGCCGGCATGGTGCGCGCCAGCATGAACATCGGCAGCCATGCCGGATTCTCGCGAAGGTCCGACAGATAGGTCGGTATCCGCACGGCAATGCGGCGCAGCAGGCTGCCGTTTCGAGCGATCGACTCGAGGCTTGCAGCACCGGATTGGTCAGGGGTCATCAGAATCCTCAGCTATAAGGGGCGCGTCGACGAAGCGTCGGCCGCTCACCGCTCAGGCGATACCCAAACCCATCCGCCCGCATCAAAGGAATGGTAAGCCCCGGTTAGATTTTGTGCGATGCACAATGAATGGGAGTTGTCGCAAACTTTCCGGCAAGCTTGACGGAACATTAAGGCTCGCTGATTTCGCGACAGTGAGTGTTTCGAGCGAGGTGGAACGAAGAGGTTGCGCACGGTGGAGAAGGCAGCGACGAAGCGATCAAACACCTTCGAGGATGATGATCGTCGGCCGGTCGGGCAGCGTCTTCAGTGAGACCGTCAGAGATCGGCCGGAGAGGAATTCCACCGCGAAATCGTCGCCCATCCTACCTGTGAACTCACTGATCGGGGTCGAATGGCGATGCATCGGCAAGATCATCGAGGAATAGAGCCGCGCGGTGATTTCGGTCATCCGGTCGAGCGACAGCGTCATGCCGCCGTCGATAGGCACCATAAGGATATCGAGCCGACCGATGGCGCCGTAATGCGCATCCTCCAGCCGGTGGTGCAGATGGCCGAGATGGCCGATGCAGAGTCCCGCCACTTCGAAGATGAAGATGGAATTGCCGTCCTTGCCGAGATCGCCGCCATTGCGGATATCCGTCGGCACGTTGCGGATATAGACATCGTCGACGACAAGGGCGTGGCGCGCCGGACCGCCGTCCGGATTCCAACCGCGCAACACATATTCGATGCCGGGATCGACATGGTCCGAATAGTGCGTGCGGTGGGCCTTGTTCATGGTCACAACGCGGGGCAGCGGGTCAGCGCCATAGACGCCGGAAAAGTCGGTGGCGATCCTGACGCCGGCGGGTGTCTCGATGACGTAGGTCGAATGGCCGGCATAGGTGATCGTAACGTCACCGTCGACGAAAGCCTGGGCCAGCCGAGACGTCTGCCCCTGTGGCGCTGTGAAGCTGGCATAGGTGGCCGACGGCAGCGCGTCAGCGATCGCAACGCATCTCGACGGCGGCTTCTCTTCCTGGGCCGAAGCGGCGAACGGCCAGAAGGCCATGGTCAGCAGAACGGCAGCAGATAGGCGAAGCATGACTGCCTCCCGTGGCAGGACTGGCGCGCTCCTGCCACGATAGCGCTAGCAATCGTGGTGGCTATCGTCGGGACAGTCACGTTTTCGCGAGCGGCGGAGGGACCGAAGTCTGGACCTTGCGCAACAACTCGCGTGGGGTGGGACGCGCCGGCCTCCCGAATCGCCAGTGATCAGGGCGTCGGACGGAAGACGCCGTTCTCGTCACGCTTGAGCGGCGCGGTTTGCCGGGAAAGCGGCGCACCAGGCGCTTCGGTGACCGAAACGCCCTCCGTCCAGTCGGCGGGTGCAATCGCGACGTAACGCGCATATCCGCCTGACCCGCCGAGCGGCTTGGCAAAGCCGATTGTAACCAGCGCCCCGGCCTCTGGCACCTTGTCGAGATTTGCAACGCCTTCTGCCTGCGTGAAATCGTTGTGAAGCAGCCAATGTTCGCCTTCGAGGTTGGGCGTGGTGTCGGTATCGAGCGGCTCATGGCCATGAAACAGAATCTTCCGTTCCAGATGCAGGAACTTCAGCGCGGCCAAACTGACGCCTGGAAACGGTTTTTGGTTGAAGCGGGCGGCATCAGACCATTTCCTGTACCAATCCGAACGCACGAAGACGACTGAACCTTCCGGTATGCGGCCGTGCTGCTTTTCCCACTCCTCAATGTCGGCGACCTGGAGGTGATAGCCTTCGTCAGTCTGCACTTTGCCGCTGATGTCGATGACGACGAGCGGCCGCACGGCATAGGTGGCCGGCAGGTCGCTGATCGTCGCGCCAAGCGGGTTCCAATGGGAGGGTGGATCGAGCTGCGTGCCATATTGGTCCGTCGTCAGCTCGTAGGCGCTCGCAACGAACCCATGCTTGTCGTAGGTGAACTCTTCGCTGGCCTTGACGTAGCCCTCGATGTCCCGACCGGCGATAGCCGGTTTGAACCGGGCGTTGGCGAAGCCCGGCCATACCGGCTGCACCGGCTCGAAGGCATGGGTCAGATCGATGTACTTGGCCGATTTGAGCGTGTTCTCATAAACCGACCAAAGCGACGATTCCTGCGCCTCCGCGATCGCCGGCACTGAGCAAGCGGCTGCCAGCAAGGCGATACGAACGAATATGGATAGATTCATCTGCGATCTCCCCGAGCTGTCGCCGAGTATCGCGAGTTTCCCGCAGGACGACAAGCATATGCTTCTGCCTAGGAGTATCGCGCCAATGCGGATTTCCAGCATGTCGCTTTCCGCCCACGGCTTGCGCGCCGCCTCATCCTAACGAAGGATTCGACGTCTCCCTCGCCCGCTATGGGAAGAATGACGACCGTCACTTGACCGGCGCCACCCAGATCTCGGCGTCGAGCCTCCTGGTCGCAAGGCCGCGGGCGATGGCTTCGGCGCTGCGGGCGTTTTTCGATAAGGAAGCGGCCTGACGCTTGCTGATCACCAGCCCTTCGGCCAGTGCCCGGTTTCTCGAGAACACGCGCGACAGGAACGGCACGCGACTGCCGCGTGCCCGCGAGAACCGCGCCGGCATGGTTTGCCTGGCGGTGTGGGCGACGACCTCGTCGATCCAGCCCTCGCCCAACCGCGCGCCCGGCTCCAGCAGCAGCAGCCAGTCGCCCTTGGCCTGCCTGATGCCGGCAGCAATGCCGCCGCTCGCCACATAAAGGCAGCCGGCATGTTCGGCAACACGGTGCGTCTGGTCGGTCGAGCCGGTGTCGCAGACGATGACATCGCGCACCACGCCCTCGACCGCGCCGCCGATCAGCGAGGCGAGCGTGCGGGCCAATCTTTCCTCGTCATTCATGGTCTGGATGAGAACGCTGAGCATCGTTAGCCGAATAGCGGAAAGCCGGGCGCAGCGCCAGTTTTTGCGTCGCCCCTAAAAAATGTTCTTGCTTTGTTCTCCAAGGCTGAATAGGATTATTTTCATGAACAGAGCGATTCGACAGCCGGCCGACAGTCCCTGGGAGAGGGCGAAAATGGAACAGATCGTACGTGCCGACATTGCTGCCTTTGGGGCTGGAAGAGCCGAGATGGCCAATGCAATGATCGAGCAGAGTGGCGTCCGTATCCGCCCGGAGCGTAATCGCGGCCGGTCCGCCGGCATCAACCCGTCCGGCCGGTTCGAACCGGTCAGCCGGCATGTGTTCGACGATGGCTGGAATTCGCTCGAGGAGCTGCCACCGTTCAAGACCGAGGTGCAGGTCGAGAAGCCGCGCACCATCATCACCCGCAACGAATCGCCCGACATTTCCTTCGACCGCTCGATTAACCCGTATCGCGGCTGCGAACATGGCTGCGTCTATTGCTTCGCGCGGCCGACGCACAGCTTCATGGGCCTGTCGCCGGGACTGGATTTCGAATCGAAGCTGTTCGCCAAGCCGGATGCGGCGCGGCTGCTCGACAAGGAATTGTCGAAGGACGGCTACCAGCCGCGCACCATTGCCATCGGCACCAACACCGATCCCTACCAGCCGATCGAGAAGCAGTACCGGATCATGCGCGAGATCCTCGAAGTGCTGGAGGCGCGCGGCCACCCAGTCGGCATCGTCACCAAATCCGCGCTGGTGACGCGCGACATCGACATTCTGTCGCGCATGGCCGAACGCGGGCTGGCCAAGGTGGCGCTGTCGGTGACGACGCTCGACCGTATGCTGGCCAGAACGATGGAGCCGCGCGCGTCGACACCGACCAAGCGGCTGGAGGCGATCAGGCAGCTTTCGGATGCCGGCATTCCGGCCTCGGTCATGGTCGCTCCTATCATCCCCGGCCTGACCGATCAGGAGATGGAACGCATCCTCGATTCGGCACGTGCGGCAGGAGCGCGCGAGGCCGGCTACGTCCTGCTGCGCCTGCCGCTGGAGGTCGCGCCGATCGTCAAGGATTGGCTGCTGCGTCATTATCCGGACCGCTACCGTCACGTCATGTCGCTGATCCGCTCGATGCGCGACGGCAAGGATTACGATTCGGAATGGGGCAAGCGCATGAAAGGCTCCGGCCCCTATGCCTGGCAGATCGGCAGACGCTTCGAGATCGCCGCCAAGCGGCTTGGCCTCAACGCCGAGCGGCGGTCGCTCAGGACCGACCAGTTCGTCGCCGCAGCCAAGGCAACCGAGCAACTGATGCTGCTTTGAAGACATCGTCTGCCGCCGCTGCCGGCGGCAGACGAAAAAATCCCGTCCGGCCTGTCCTGTCCCCGGGCTTGCAGACGGTGCCCTCCGGGTCCGGTGCCTCACCCGACCCGGAGGGGCTTGCGGAGAATCGGAGCCGATGCGAACCTCGCCGCAACATGGCTCGCGCGCGTTCTGATTCTCCGCTTCTCTTCGAAATCGTTGAGAGACCCGATTTCTCCTTCGAGACCAAGGCGATGGCCGAAGGCCTGTGGCCGGTGGCGGGAATGGACGAGGCCGGGCGCGGCCCACTCGCCGGGCCGGTCGTCGCGGCAGCGGTAGTGCTCGATCCCGCCAACATTCCCGACGGTCTCGACGATTCCAAGCGGCTCAGCCACCTGCAGCGCGAGGCGCTGTTCCTGAAAATCCTCGGCTCCGCTCTTGGCGTGTCGATGGCCTCGGTCGGCGCGGAAGGTATCGATGGCAGCAATATTCTCAAGGCCAGCCTCGAGGCGATGCGCCGCGCCTTGGTCGGGCTCTCGGTGCAGCCAAAGCTGGCCCTGGCCGACGGCCGCGACGTGCCGCCCGGACTGCCATGCGAAGGGAAAGCGCTGATCAAGGGCGACCAGCGCTCCCAGTCGATCGCCGCCGCCTCGATCGTCGCCAAGGTGATGCGCGACCGCATGATGTGCGGCTGCGGCAGCCATCACGCGGATTACGGTTTCGAGCTCCATATGGGCTACGCCACGGTGCGCCACCGCACGGCGATCGAGCTGCATGGACCGGTGGCGCGGCTGCACCGCGCGTCCTTCGCACCGTTCCGGCTCGACGGCACCGAACTGCCGGACGAAGAGAGTTTTACGGGCCTGGATTGAGGCGATGGGCCTGCGCGATTGGCGAAGGCGGTCAAGTGCGTAATCTCCCCCCTTGAGGGGGAGATGGCCGGCAGGCCAGAGGGGGTAGCCGCGCGTGAAGCGCCAACCTCCTCTTTCGCCTCCACATGGCGTCGCGCCGGGACGTACCGACCCCCTCTGTCGCCTTCGGCGACATCTCCCCCTCAAGGGGGGAAATTACGCGCTCAGCCGCTTTCGCCAATGCGCAAAAAAAGCCGCCAGGTTTCCCGGGCGGCCTTCGATGAAATTTCTCGATGAAATCCCTTAATTCAGCCTGGACTTGACGTCCTGAAGCGAGGCCTGGAACAGGTCGGCGCCCGCCTTGGCGTCAATCTTGGCGGCGAGCAGCGTGCGGGCGGCTTCGACGGCGATATCGACGGCACTGGCGCGCACTTCGCCGATCGCCTCGCGCTCGGCCTGACCGATCTTCTGTTCTGCAAGTGCGGTGCGCCGGGCGACATAGTCCTCGGTCTTCTTGTGCGCCTCGGCAGCCAGCATGTCGGCCTCGCGCTTGGCGGCGGCGACGATGTCGGCGGCCTCCTGCTCGGCTTCCTTGCGCTTGCGCTGGTATTGGCCGAGCAGTTGCTGGGCCTCCTCGCGCAGCCGGCGCGCTTCTTCAAGCTCGTTGCTGATCTTGTCGGCGCGGGCGTCGAGCGCCTTGGCGATCAGCTTAGGCACCTTGACGTAGACGGCAATGCCCAGAAAAATGACGAGGGCAACGGTGGCCCAAAGCGTCGCGAGTGATGTGGCGTCCATGATGCGCTCCTCACCGGGCCACGGATTTGACGGCTGCCGCGATCTCGGCCTTGCTGGCCTTGCCGCCGACAAGCGCCTCGACGATTGCCGAAGCCGTGTCCTCGGCGATCGTGCCGACTTCCTTCATGGCATTGGCCTTGATGGTCGAAATGCGAGCCTCGGCTTCGCCAAGCTTCTGGTCAAGCGCTGCCTCGACCTTCTTGCGGGCGGCTTCGGCTTCCGCCTTGGCGGCATCGTTGGCTTGCTGGCCGATCGCATTGGCCTTGGTCTTGGCCTCCGCCAGTTCCTGCTCATAGGCGGCAACGGCGGCATCGGCCTCGCCCTTCAGCCTGGCGGCATGGTCGAGATCCTGGGTGATGCGATCGTTGCGGACATCGATGATGCCGCCGACACGCGGCATCACCACCTTCTTCAGGAACAGGTAGAACAGCCCAAAGGTGATCGCCAGCCACACAAGCTGCGACGGGAATGTCGCCGGATCGAATGGCGGGAACACGCCGTGCGCCTCGGCAGGCACACCGGTGCCGGAATGCGTATCGCCTTCCGTGCCGGTATGGCCGCCTTCGACGGCGGGCGCGGACTCTTGCGCAAAGGCAGATGTCACGAACATGGACTATCCCCTGATGTCAGGCCTGCCGCCGATTTGCGGCCGGCCCTTGCAATTGCCAATGTTAGCCGAACAAGGGCTCAGCCGAACAGGGCCAAAAGCGCGATGAGCAGGGAGAAAATGCCCAGCGCTTCAGTCACGGCGAAGCCGAAGATCAGGCGGCCGAACTGGCCATCCGCGGCCGACGGGTTGCGCAATGCGCCCGCCAGATAGCTGCCGAAGATGTTGCCAAGGCCAATACCGGCGCCACCCATGCCGAGGCATGCGATGCCGGCGCCGATGAACTTTGCTGCTTCTGCTTCCATGTGTTCAACTCCTTTGGATCTAAAAATTCCGTTGCGATTTCTATCCCGGCAGCGGGGCCGGAAACTCTTGGGTCAACCTGGGTCAGTGCCCGGGATGCAGGGCGTCGTTCAGATACATGCAGGTCAGCACGGCAAAGACGTAGGCCTGCAGGAAGGCGACCAGCAGTTCCAGCGCCGTTAGCGCCACGGCCATCGCCAGCGGCAGAACCGATCCGGCAATGCCGAGCGTGCCAAGCGCGCTCAAGCTCACCACGAAGCCCGAGAACACCTTCAGCGTGATGTGGCCGGCCAGCATGTTGGCGAACAGACGAACGGAGAGGCTGACCGGACGCGAAACGAAGGAAATCACCTCGATCAGCACCACCAACGGCAGCAGGTAAACCGGCACGCCATGCGGGACGAACAGTTTCAGGAAACCAAGGCCATGCTTCATGAAGCCGTAGACGACGACGGTTCCGATCACCAGCGCGGCAAGGCCGAAGGTGACGATGATATGGCTGGTGACGGTGAAGAAATATGGAAAAAGACCGAGCAGATTGGCAACGAGCACGAACATGAACAAGGAAAATACCAAGGGAAAGAACTTCATCCCTTGGGTTCCGGCTGCTTCCCTCAGCATGTTGCCGACGAATTCGTAGGCCATTTCCGAAACCGACTGAAGACGGCTGGGAACGAGGCTGCGGCTCGAGGTGCTGAGATAGAGGAACGCCGAGGCAACGGCGACAGTCGCGACCATGAAGAGCGCCGAATTGGTGAACGACAGGTCGTAGCCGCCGATCTCGATCGGAATCAGCTTGTTGATATGGAACTGGTGGATCGGATCGACCTTGTCAGCAGCCACTTTAAATCCCCGTCAAAGCCGCGCGCGGCTTTTGTGTCCTGTTCACTGCGCCGGCAAGCGGCGCCTCAAGTCATTCTTTCGGATCGCGGGTTTTGTCGCCCTGTCCGAATTCCGCCATCAGTCCCGCGGAGCGCAGGACATTGAGCACGCCAGCGCCAAAACCGAGCAGCAAAAAAACGATCAGACCCCATGGCGATGTCCCCGCCACACGGTCGATGATCCAGCCAAGACCAGCACCAACCACTATCCCGGCGATGAACTCGCTGGATAACTTGAGCGCCTGGCCATATCCGGCCGCACTGCCCGCTTTCGCGTCGTCTTTCCCCTCGAGCCGGTCCGGCCGCCTTGTCGCAAGCGATGCTTCAAGGTCGCGCCGGCGGCGCTCAAGATCGTCGTCGCGGATATCGGCTTGACGCTGTTTGCCGCGGCCGGTTTCTCCGGTTCCGTCTGGCCCATTCTCGTCGGCCATCGCAACCCCTTTGCCCGGTCAGATCGTCACCGTCCGTCCGCTCTTAAGTCGCCGGCAACATAGTTAGAGGGTCCCCGCCCGTCAAGCCACGGGCAGGACTTCAGCCTCAAGTATTTTTCCAATGAAAATCAAGAGCTTGCCAGGGTGCGACATCGTGCCCGCTACTGCCGCTGGCGTACCGCGACCGAATCCCCGCGGCGACGGGTGTTCGATCGGCCGCGGCCGGGGCCTTGCCGGAGCGCTCAGCTCCAGCCGCCGCCATAGGTGCGATAGAAGATGTGCAGGCCGATCCTGGTCATTTTTTTCATCGTCCGCGCCCAACCCGGGTTGACGTAGTTGGCGTAGTAATGGGTCGACGATCCGACTTCCGGGATGAAGATCTTGCCGGCAGTGACCGCCATGGCGATGTCCTGCGCGGTCTTGTAGTGGGCCGGACTCTGGATGCGCTTCTTCCTGCCGTCGCAAGCGAAGGAAAACTGGCAGCGGTTGAACCATTTGTCGTTCTGATAGACTACGCCGCAGATCGAGTTCGGATAGGCCGGATTGCGAACGCGATTGAGGATGACCTGGGCGACGGCGGCCTGGCCGCGCACTGATTCCCCGCGCGCCTCGAAATAGATGCCGTTGGCGAGGCAAGCCTGTTCCGGCTTGGAGAAGACGCTCGCCGGCAGCGGAGTTTGCATCCACGAATGATCGCCCTTGGCCACCGGCGGAATGAAGCGGCCATCGTTCGGCTTCTCGTCCTGAAGCAAGGCCTCGAAGGGCGAAGCCTGGGCATAGTCAGGCGCGGCCGCTGCGTAGGCCGTCGCCAGGATGTCCGGGCGATCGTTGTTGACCAGCGCGGCCAGCATGGCCGGCACGCCGGGATCCGGCTTCTTGTCGACGCGCCTATGGAACGCGGCGGCAATCTGGATCTCCTTGCCTTTGATCTCGGGCTTGGCGAAAGCCATTTTCAGGCCACTGTCCATGCTCGGACGAAGCAGCGAGGAGGAGCGCTCAAACACCGAGCCGGCATTGAAGTTCTTCGGTGGCGCGACCGGCGAGACGATGATGATGCGGCCCTTCTTGTCGGCGCGCAGGATGCGGTCCTCGTCGGGCGTCGTGCTGGCGACGCTGCCCTTGCCGCGAAACGACACGGCGCCGATGCCGGGCAAGCGGACGCCGGAACCCGAGATCGAGCCGGTGGTGTCGGAATCGAGGAAAGGCATTTCGGCGGCATGGACCGAGCCGGCGACGGATTTCTCGACATAGGCGTTCCAGCGGGCGTTCGGCGCCTTGAGGCCGGAAACCAGGCTCGCCATGTCCTGGTAGGCGATGACATTGGGAAAGCCGACCCAAATGCCAAGTCCAATGACCAGAGGAGATAGAAAGGAACGTCTTTTCTCACCGGCGAAAGCGACAAGCCGCTTCAAAACACGTCGATGCACGGAACTCTCCAGAAACGCAACGGACCCCACTGGAGAGGCACGATGATGCATTAACCTTGATGGGGCGTTAACGGAGTGCGACAGCCAATCATTTCAAAGGCTTTGTTGGAAACGGCTCCAACGCTCGCAATAACCGCTCCGCAGAGCGCTGTTCAGAGATGGAGGGATTCTCCTCTATGCCAAGAACATGTTTAACGGCCCGCCATCAGCGAGCCGTCTCTTGCTTCAATCAGGTTTTTCCATGGCGTGCTCGTCCGTCAGGGGGTAATTCCCCGCGGGCCCCGGCGCAGCTGGATCTGGCGGGTACCGCAGCATTTCTTGAACTTCATACCTGAACCGCAAGGACATTGATCATTCCCGCTGCGTTGCAGCCGACCGACCAGGGGCAGCAGCGCTGCGGAAGGCAGGAGCGTCGCCGCAAGGGCCACCAACTTGGCCGAGATTCCCGGCACGACGAGGCGACGACCGGATTTGAACCCTCGCCACGCGCGTTCGGCCACATAGTCCGCATCCACCTTGGGCAAGACGTTGAAGAGCACCGTCTGACTGGCGCCTGACCTTGCGAGAAACTCCGTCGACACCGGGCCTGGAGCCACGCATGTGACCGTCACACCGGTTCGGCGCAATTCCTGGTGAAGCGCCTCAGAGAAGGAGCGCACGAAACCTTTGCTGGCGAAGTACAGAGCCATATAAGGTCCGGGAAGGAACCCGGCCACAGAACTGAGATTGAGCACGCCGCCCCGCCGGCGCGCCACCATTGCGGGCAGAAAATGAAGGGTCAGTTCTGTGAGGGAATGTATGTTGAGATCGATGATACCGAGTTGACCATCAATGGGCAGCGCCGTCGTCGCGCCCCGCAGGCCATAGCCGGCGCTGTTGACCAGGACATCACAGACCAGGCCATGTGCGGACAGAAAGCCCTCTAGTCGCGTTGGCGCATCACCTGCCATGAGATCCAGCTCGAGCGTGAATGCCTCGCCACCCGCCTCCCGAACCTCAGACGCGGCGGCGGCCAAACCCTCTGGCGAGCGGGCAACCAGCACAACCGCGCCGTGCTCGCGTGCAGCGACGCTCGCAATTGCCCGGCCAATTCCACCCGAGCCGCCAATCACAACGACGGCCGGCCGGAAGTCACGGTGCGAAATCACGTCGCGTTCCTCCGTCTTGCAGGGGCGGCAACACCTTGACCGAGCAGCACCACTTCATTGGCGACAGTGCCGTTCAGGATCTTTTCGAATCGCTCCAGCGCTCGTGCGACGTTCGCTCCATCCATGACCCGGTGATCGTAGTGGATGCGGACATTCACCGATCCGTCTTTGCCGATCGGACCGTAGTTTAGCAGCGTGGTCAATGGTGTCAGCGGGTTGAGTGATTCCGCACCGAGACCAGAATAGACGGACAGTTGGAAGGTACCGAAGTAATTTGCCCTTTGCCGGGCGATGTTCAACCCTAGCCACATAAGCAGCCACCTGACTGGCGCGGGCGCACCTGCCATCCGCAAGGCACGTCGGAACTCCGGGACCTCGAGGATCGGCCGTGATCGAGCCGCGTGGATGGACCCCTCAAGTTCGGTGATGGAGTAGCGTTCCGGGTACTTGATGCAGCTCAGCAGAACGGCCAGCTCGCCGTCATATTCGCGCTCGTGGGCAATCGAGGCTACGCTTGCCGGATACTCGTAAAGCTGCGGCCAGGGCAACTTGACATAGGCGCGCCGCAGCTCCGGCATTTCCAGGGCGAGAAGTGCATATCCTTTCAGGAAGATCGCGGTCCACGAAGGCCTGGTCTGCTGCGCCATTCTAGCCCTTAGAAGTGGGCCGAGGTTCATCTGACGCTGCACCGCGACCCGTGGCACGCCGATCGAAAACCTCATCAGATCGCCAACAAGGCGCCGGGGCGCCGAAAGCTTGATGGCTCGGCCTCGCATCAAACGACCTCTAGTAAAGATAAGGGAATATTCGCTTGGTCCTTTCCATATAGGCACGGTATTGCGGGCCTATATTCTCCAGCATCATACGCTCTTCCTTATCCACTCTCAGCAGGAAAAGCACGGCGAAACCAATCAAACCGGATATGCCCGCAACCCAGTTCGGCAGCAGAAAGGCCTGGCCGAGCCCCATAAGCAGGAACGAAGTGTACATCGGGTGACGGACCAAGGCGTATGGCCCGGCGCTGACCAGTTCATGCCGTTCGCGAATCTCGAGCGTGATCGACCAGTTACGGCCAAGTTCCTTGTGGGACATGCGAAAAATCCACAGCGCGGAGCAGAAGATGATGGTTCCGAGCGCCACCGACCATAGGCTGGCCGGATGGTCAGCCGCTGCGGGGATGCCGGTGGCGACATAGAAGCCAGGCAGAATCGCCAGGCCAAGGAGAGCCGATGCAAGCCCGACGGTGTCGGAACTCGAGCGGCCGCCAGCTACGATTCGCACGCGCTTTGCCCGGCGCTCGAACGGATACCGGATCACGTACCAAGCAACGAGGCCGACCACCCAAATGATCTCGCCAAGTGAAGCTACAGAAATGGTCACTTCAGGTCACCGGAGCTTTTTTTTCGATCTGGGACCACAAAAAGCCGTCGCAACTATGTCACCGTCCGAGTTGTCGACCGATAGACATTCAGAGCGCGTTGCTTTCGGATTTGACCGGGCGAATGGCGCGAAAGCGGGATTTGCCAATCGCATTTCAACCCCCGTTCATCTCCCGAAGCTTGGTTATGAATTGTTGCGGCCGGAGCCAGGTACCGGGGGTCTTATACCCCATCGATCTGGCGATGTCCGCTACGAATGCGTTGCAGTTGTAAAGCGAGGCGTGCCAAAGTGGAGAACTGGCCTGCAGTTTTCGTATGCTCGCGACGACTTCCCTATATTCGGCTTCGGTAAGTAAAACTCGCCAGCTTGCCGACCGGTAGGCATCTTCCAGGTCGCCGTCCGTCCACCCGGTCGAGGCTGGCACGGGCGCCACATGGCCGAGAACATAGACATTGGGATCATCGGACTTTGGAGCGAGCCCCGCGACTTCGGGGTTGACCATCCGTCCCGCCTGGTTCAATCGTCCAAAAATCACGTAGGAATGGCCATAGGTAAGGGCGTACCGGGAGCGGAACTCGATGAAATGCCGTTGGGCCGCGCGCGCCGGCATCGCCGCGGTTCTCAGTGCCCGATCGTTGGACACAAAAGTCGGCTGCGGCTTGTTGTCTTGCGACTGGCATGACGCCGCGACAAGCGCGAGCAGGGCCACAAGTGTTGAACGGCCACTTACAAGCGTCATCTCATCCAGACTCCGAGGGCCGCACACCTGGTGCCAGCCTTTGCCCGCCAACCGCAGGTAGGCTGCGAATCCGGCCTTGGCCCCTGCATATCGATGGGGAAGGGCCTGGCGGCCCTTCCCCAAATCTCCGAAAGCCGGTGCTTATTTAATCACGGGCTCTTCTACGGCAGCGGGTTCCGGCGGAGGAGCCTTCCCCTTTCCTTTACCGATCCCGTTCGCGCAGCCGCTCAGGCTGGTAACGGCGAGGGTAGCAACCATTACAATCAACATTCTGCTCATCAAGCAATCCTTTCCCCAGGGGCGGAACAGCCTATAGAATCGCCACAAATAAAAAGATATGCAGCCCCGCCAAGTTAGCTTCGATCTACACCAAAGCCTAGTGCAGAAATGCCACAGTTGCCACCTGGTTGCAGGCAACAGTTTTGCGGTGACGTGCCGGCAGGGCTCACCATCCAACGGAGATCAGGCCTGCCCACCATCAAATAACCACCACCGTCGTGCCCAAAGGAGTACGGTCGTAGAGGTCAATGATGTCGTCATTGATCAAACGGATGCACCCGCTCGATACCGCTGTGCCTATCGTCCATGGCTCGTTGGTACCATGTATCCGGAAGTGAGTGTCGCGCCCGTTGCGGTAGAGATAAAGGGCACGCGCACCAAGCGGGTTGTTTGGTCCGCCAGGGACCCCTCCTGCATACTGCACCAGGCGCGGCTTGCGCCTCATCATGTTGGCGGTGGGTGTCCAAGACGGCCAGTCCGCCTTGCGGGCGATGGTCGCTGTACCCTTGAACGAAAGTCCCTGCTCGCCGACGCCGACGCCGTAGCGCGTCGCCCACCCGTCGCCCTCGACGGCATAGAGAAAACGTTGCGACGTATCGACGACGATTGTTCCAGGCGGCTCGTTGCCGTCGTACCGCACATGCCGCCGTCGGAAACGAGGATTGAGGCCATTCCTTGGTCCGAATGCTGATGAAATCGGCTCCGTCACCTCTCGTAACGTCGACGTACATCCGGAAAGCATCAGAGCCAGACTACCCAGCACGAGCCCGCGGCGCGCAATGTCGTGTTCTTCCATTTTTACCTGCTAGGAAACTGGTCAATCTACCCCACCCTCGTCTCTACCATTCCCGGGCCTGCGGGCCAAGTCTCGCTGTGTGGTGGCAAAATGAATTCACAGGATTGGCAAGCGAATTGGAGCGAAACTTCTTGCGATAACCGTCTGCCTCTGTTCGGTTATGTCACAATGGGCATAGGACAGAGACGATGAAGCCTGACTTCCATGGGAAAGTCGCGATTGTGACCGGCGCAGGCTCCGGAATAGGAGCGGCTGTTTCACGGCAACTCGCGCAGGAAGGAGCCGAGGTCGTTGTCGCCGACCTTGATGCCGAGGCCGCGCGCCGCATGGCCGCCGAAATAAGCGCGCAAGGGGGCAGGGCCCACGACTTTGCGGTCGATGTCACGGATGCGGCAGCCGTCGAAAAGCTGGTCGAGTTCACTGTCCAGAAATGCGGCGGACTGGACATGGCGGTAAACAATGCCGGCATCGACGGCGTTCGAAAAGCAACGGCAGACTATCCGCTCGACAACTGGCACAAGCTGATAAACGTCAATCTGAATGGCGTCTTCTACAGCATGAAGTACGAAATCGCCGCCATGCTGGATCGAGGCGGAGGCGCCATCGTGAACATGTCCTCGATTCTCGGTTCCGTCGGCTTGCCGACTGCGTCCGCATACACGGCAGCGAAACATGGGGTCGTTGGACTGACCAAGGTTGCGGCGATCGAATATGCGAGGATGGGCATCCGGATCAATGTCGTCGGCCCTGGCTGGATCGAAACCCCTCTTTTATCGGAGCAAGTGGAGACATTAGCCACCCGGCGCATGGCAGCCCTTCAGCCGATGGGCAGACGCGGCAAACCGGAAGAGGTAGCGGCTCTTGTGTGCTTCCTGTTGTCCGATCAGGCCAGCTTTATCACTGGCAGCTACCATCTGGTGGACGGAGCTTACACCGCCCATTAAAGCGCGTCACGGCTGATGCCGGCGCCCGGAAGACGCAGCGCTCAGCGGCGTTTCTTCGCCTTGCCGGCGAACGGATTTTCCGAAGTGCGCAAGGCGATGCGGATCGGCACGCCGGGCATGTCGAAGGCTTCGCGCAGACTGTTGGAGAGATAGCGGACATAGGATTGCGGCATCGCGTCCGGCCGCGAGCAGGACACGACAAAGCCCGGCGGCCGCGTCTTGGCCTGGGTGACATATTTGATCTTCAGCCGGCGACCGGCGACGGCGGGCGGCGGATGGTGCGCCAGGATGCCTTCCAGCCAGCGGTTGAGCTTGCCGGTCGAGACGCGGCTGTTCCACACTCTGTGCGTCTTGATGACGGCATCCATCAGCTTGTCGAGGCCGCGCCCGGTCTCGGCCGAGACCGGCACCGCCTGGATGCCGCGCGCCTGCGGCAACAACCGCTCGGTCTTCTCGCGCAGTTCCGCCAGTAGTTCCTGGGGATGGTCGATCATATCCCATTTGTTGAAGGCGATCACCGGCGCGCGGCCCTCGCGGATGATCAGGTCGGCGATCTGCAGATCCTGCTTCTCGAAGGGAATGGTGGCGTCGAGCACGATGATGACAATCTCGGCAAAGCGGATGGCGCGCAGGCCGTCCTGCACCGACATGACTTCCAGCTTTTCGTGAATCCGGGCCTTGCGGCGCATGCCGGCGGTGTCGAACAGTTTCAGACGCCGGCCATGCCAGTCCCAGTCGACGGAAATCGAATCGCGGGTGATGCCGGCTTCCGGACCGGTCAGGAGCCGCTCCTCGCCGATCAGCGCATTGATCAGCGTCGATTTGCCGGCGTTCGGACGGCCGACGACGGCGATGCGCATCGGCTTGGTATCGTCATAGCTCGGCTCGGCATCCGGATCGGTGATGTCCTCGCCGATCAGCACCTCGCTGGCCGCGGCCTCCTCATCGGCATCCTCTTCTTCGCCGAAGGCGCGCGCCTCGCCCAGTGCTGATATCACCGCATCGCGCAAATCGGGCAGGCCCTGGCCGTGTTCGGCCGAGACCGGGATCGGCTCGCCAAGGCCGAGTTCCCAGGCCTCCAGCATGCCGCCCTGGGCGCCGCGCGCTTCGGCCTTGTTGGCGACCACGACAACCGGCTTGCCGGACTTGCGCACGATCTCGGCGAAGGTCTTGTCGTCAGGCATCAGCCCGGACTTGGCATCGATGGTGAAAAAGATCAGGTCGGCTTCGCGGATGGCGATCTCGGTCTGGGCGCGCATGCGGCCCGGCAGCGTCGAAGCAGCAGCATCCTCGAAGCCGGCAGTGTCGATGACGTCGAAATGCAGATCGTAGAGCTTGGCGGCATGGACGCGACGGTCGCGGGTGACGCCCGGCGTGTCGTCGACAAGCGCCAGCTTCCTTCCCACCAGACGATTGAAAAGGGTTGATTTGCCGACGTTAGGCCGGCCGATGATGGCGACTTTGAACGTCATCCGTCACGACACATTGCCCGACCCACGGATCAACTCGGACATCAACGTCGCCCGCTCGCGCGCGTTGCGCGGGGCGCTGTCATCCGAGGCGATCTGGTCGAACAGTTTCAGTGCGTCCGTCGCCTTGCCTTCCTTCCAGGCGGCAAGGCCGAGCGCCTCGCGCGCGGTATGGCGCAGCGGATTGGTGTCGGCGGTGAGCGTCTCGACCCGGCTCGAGACATCGGCGAACGAACCGTGGTCGACGAGCAGCAGCGCTGCCCTGAGGCGCGCCATGTCGCGAAGGCCTGATGGAATGTCCGTATCGGCGGCGACCTCGTCGAAGTCCTTGACGGCGGCAGCGACGTCGCCCTTATCCGCCTTGACGGTTGCCGCTCGCATGCGGGCGAGCAGCGGATAAGCGCCGTAGCCATCTTTTTCCAGCGCATCGAGGGCCGCCAGCGCTTCGTCGCTCTTGCCCTCATTGGCGAGCTTCAGCGCCTGCGAGAAGGCATCGCCTGAGCGATTGGCGCGGGTCTCGTCCCAATAGCGATAGCCGACGAAGGCGGCGGTGCCGACCACCACAAGTATCGCGAGCGCAAGCAAGGCAGGACCAAAACGGTCCCACAGCGCATGCGCCTGATCGCGACGCATCTCTTCGTTGACTTCGCGGATAAAACTGTCGTCCGACATCTCAAAACCATCCTGCCCGCCTCAGGGCGGTTTAGAGCGACGTGCGTCCATGGAAAGTACGCTCTAACACTTTGAATTTGCGCATCGTGCTTCCTGAAAATCAATTCTGCACTTCAGGCCGATGCGGCGTTTTAGCGAAATTTTGCCGGCATGGAAGGGGTTCGACCGGAAAATCGGCTAATCGCCGGGCGGCGATGTACAGGACGACCGAAAAGGGCGACCGCACCGACGCCACATTTCGCCGATAGCCGGTGCGCGAACCCTCCTCAAAATCCAGATCAGACACTGATGCCTCGTTTGTCCCGCGCTGTTGCGTTTTCGATCGCGTCGCTTGCTGCGGCGGGCGCTGCTGTCGCCGACCCGCCAGCGCCGGTAAAGCCGAAGCAGGCCGTCCTCATCTCGTTCGACAGCGCCCGCGATATTTCGCAATGGAAGCGCAGCCGGGCGCTGGCCCAGCGCACCGGCGCCCATTTCACCTATTTCGTGTCCTGCGTCTTCCTGCTCTCGCCGGAGACGCGCAAGCAATACACGGCGCCCGGCGGGACATCAGGCAAATCCAATATCGGCTTCGCCGCCTCAAAACAGGAAATCGCTGACCGGCTCGAGCAGATAAACCTCGCCGCCTCGGAAGGCCATGACATCGGCAGCCACGCTTGCGGCCATTTCGACGGCAAGGACTGGAACAAGGCCGACTGGCTGAGCGAGTTCAGTTCGTTCAAGCGCATTCTCGAAAACGCCTATTCGATCAACGCCATTACCTCCGAACCCGCAGGCTGGCGCGAAATTGCCCGTAAGGCGGTTGGCTTTCGCGCACCCTATCTGTCGGCAAACAAGGCGCTTTACGAGGCGCTGCCAAAGGCGGGCTATTGGTTCGACGCAAGCGGCGTGTCGCGCGGCCCTGCCCGGCCACCGACCAGCGACGGCATCACACGCTTCTCATTGCCGCAGATTCCGGAAGGTCCTGACACAAGGCGGGTGATCGCGATGGACTACAATCTCTATGTCAGGCATTCCGGCGGGTTCGAGCGGCCGAGCCAGGCGGACGAATTCGCCAACCGGACCTATGACGCCTTTCGCGCCGCCTTCGACGCTCAATACCAGGGCAAACGCATTCCGCTGGAACTCGGCTTCCATTTCACACTGATGAATGACGGCGCCTACTGGAATGCACTGGAGCGCTTTGCCGGCGAGGTCTGCACCAGGCCCGATGTCGAGTGCCTCAGCTATCGCGACTATGTTTCGCGGCGACGTGACGGCGAAAAGCAGGCGTCGGTGGGCGCTGACTAGAAGCGCTCGCCGCCCACTACTCCTCAACTTACCGGCTGATCCTCAGGCCGCAAGCCGGCTCGCTCCCGCTCCAGATAAGCCTGGTCGATTTCCGGCAACGGCGCCCCTTCAAGCGTCGCCTCGAAGGCGCGCAGGCGCTTGTAGATGGAGATCAGTTCGACGATGGTCGGCCAGGAATTCACGAGATATTGGAACGAAGTGGCGACTTGAGAAAAGGCGGTGACAATCTGCTGAAAAAGTCCAAAGGTTATCTTACCAAGAGCTAGTGTCGGAACAAGAATGAGCGTGGCAAAAACGTTGTCCACCTGGAGATATAGATAACGCACCATGTCGAAATAGACATAGTGAGCGTATAGCGTGAAGTAGTTCTTCCGAACATTGCCGAAAAGCTCGGCCAGCGTTGGTGGCTGCGCGCGTGCCGTATCGTCCTCGCCGAGGACAAGTTCCTTGCGCAGCGCGGCTTCAACACGCTGATTGCGAAACTCCAACCCAGGCAACTTGACGCCAACGACTGCCAGCAAGCCGGTGCCAAACAGAGACCAGCCGATCGCCGCGATGACCAGCGGATAAGGGATTGCGCCGACGATTGGGAGCGTTGCAACATGGACGGAAAGGGAGGCCAGCACGGGCAGGAATGCAATCAGGGTCATGATGGAGTCGATGAAGTTCACTCCGAGCCCCTGCATCGTACCCGAAAAGCGCATCGTGTCGTCCTGAACGCGCTGCGACGCCCCTTCGATATGGCGCAGCCGCGGCCAGTAAGCGGTAAAATAATCGTTCATCGCGGTGCGCCAGCGAAAGACATAATGCCTGACGAAAAAGACGTTCAAGACCGCAATCGACATATAGAGCAGCGCCAGCGACAGGAATTGCCACACTCCATAGTAGAGCTCAGCAGGGGGGACTGATCCAGGTGTGGTGAGCGCCCTCTGCACCATGTCGTAAAACATGCCGCGCCAGTCATTGAGCGCCACGCTGATCTGGACGATGAAATTGGTGACGAAAATGATCAAACCAGAGCCAAGGATCGACCAGTTCTGCCAGCGATGCGGGGAATACAGCGCCCAAAAAAGGTAGAATACGCCCATACCGGCGAAGAAATAGCCGTAAAACCAGAGAAATGCCGGCGTCAGGAATCTTATCGGGCTGATGACTGGCGCTGCTTGCGGGTCGACCGGCGGCATGCCGAGCATCGTGCCAAGGTGTTCGCCGCCGAAAAACCACAGGAGGACGAGCAGAAGGCTCCATACGACGGCCGAAATGAAAAACAACTTCGGCTGCGGGAAGAAGGATACGAACACGTTGGGGAAATCCTCGGTCGATGCGCAAATCAGTGGCGTTGCTGTTCAGCGGGCATAAGGTCACACATCGAAAGCAATGAAAATGGCCGGTGCGCGATGCCCGGCCCCGAGCAAGACCACAATCATGGCGATTTTGGCGCAGCCGACCAGATGACCGCGCCAGAGACCAGCAGCACGGCGGCGGCCACGATCGATGCGAGGAAGAAGTCGCCCGAGGCTTCGGCAAGCAGCCCGGCGACGATCGGACCGATGATCTGGCCGAGGCCGAAGGACGCCGTCATCGACGCCAGGATCCGGCGTGGCGCTTGCGGGGCAAGCTGCCTTCCGCTCTGCAGGCCGAGCGCGGTGATGGCGATGAAGGTGCCGCCAAGCAGAAACCCGCCGAGCAGCGGCCCAATGTGTCCGCCCATAGTGACGCTCGCGCTGACCCCGACCACCTCGACGAGGCACCCCCAGGCATAAGCCCGGTAGAGCCCGATCTTTGCCGCGATCTTCTGCCACAGCCAGACCGAGGGAATTCCGGCAAGGCCGGTGACCATCCACACCACGGCCTCGAAGACGCGGCCGCCGCCGCCCTGCCGGACGATGGCGACCAGGAACGTCGCCGTCACGATATAGCCGAAGCCGAACAGCCCGTAGGCGACAATGACCTTCACCAGCGACCGGTCCTTTGGCAGCGCCGGTTCGCGGCCATCGGCGCCGTTGGCGGTCGCAGTGCTGCCGAGCAGCAAGGCCACAACGGCAATCGCGCAGGCTGAGATCGCGGCGGACCAGAACCAGCCCGCCGACCAGCCGGCCTGTCCGGTGACGAGTACTGCCATCAGCGCCGAGGACGCTGCTATGCCAAGGCCGACGCCGCCGAAATGCAGCGCCTGCAGGTCGTTTCGGCCGGCCGCGGCGAGATGGCCGAAAACAATGCTGGACATGAACACCAGGACGAAGGCGCTGGCCACACCGGCCAGAAAGCGGATGACGAGAAAAGCCGACATCGTGTCGGCCAGGCCCATCAGCCCGGTGAGGACTGCGGTGGCGGCAAGACCGCCAAGCATCAGCAGGCGCTCGCGACCGTGCGCCCAGCCGCCGACGGCTGCGAGCGCGCCAACGAGATAGCCGAGATAGTTGGCGGATGCGATCCAGCCGGCATCGGCCGGCGACAGGCCAAGTTCCTGCATCATGCCGGGCAGGATCGGCGTGTAGACGAAGCGGCCGATGCCCATGGCGACGGCCAGGGCAATCATGCCGGCGAAGGCGAGGCGCAGAGGGGACGGCGAAGCGGCTTTCATTGCGGTGCACAATAGGTGCACGAGCCGGTGAGACAATCCGCTTCTTGTTGGGCCAGAGAGGGTTGCAAGGACTCTATTGAAGCGCGCAGTGATACAGGACGAGCGTCGGCGCTCTACGGCGCCCCCCTCTGTCCTGCCGGACATCTCCCCCACTTGGGGGAGATCGGCGGCTTCGGCGCCGGCTCTCCATTCTTCAATCTCGGATATTGGCGAAAGCGGCGATGACGGCCGATCTCCCCCCTCGTGGGGGAGATGCCCGGCAGGGCAGAGGGGGGCGCGAAGGATCGTCGACGTTCGTTCTGTACCGCCGCGGCGCTCGAATACGCCTACGGTGCAGGTCCGCTGCGGCTGAAATCCTCCGTACAGAGGATTCGACTTTTAATTAGACCCGAAAAGGACTGAACGCGTCTCGTAGGCCGTGCGCCGGGCCGTCAGCCGGAACGGCAGGTCGCCGAGTTCGCGCTCCGACATGCTGTCGAGCACAGGATGCGACAGCGGATCGGTTGCCCATCGGGTGGCCTCGCTTTCATGCGACCGGCTTTGCCGCGCGCCGGCAGCGGAAAAGACCCCGAGCAGTGACAAAATCTTCATCGCATTGTTCCTCTACAGGTCTGCTTCTTCCTTAAAATTTGCCGTTCCGCCTTGTATTTCAATTGAGATTTCAACCATGGCGGTTTAGAAAAACTGTATGGGTATGCTCAATCGCGTCCACCTCAACGGCCTGCGCGCCGTGGAAACCGTCGCCCGCCTGGGATCGCTTTCGGCTGCGGCGAGCGAACTCAACGTGTCCGCCAGCGCCGTCAGCCAGCAAGTCAAGCGGACGGAAGCGCAACTTGGCCAGGCGCTGTTCGAACGAACGGCAAGCGGTCTGGTGCCGACCGAATTCGGCACCGTCTTCACCGCCCGGCTCGGGGCAGGTTTCCGCGAGCTCGCCCAAGCCGTGGCGCTCGCCGACGAGGCCTCCGAATGCACGCTGGTGGTCTCGGTCGCGCCGGCCTTTGCCTCGAAGTGGCTGCTGCCTCGACTGTCACGTCACTTCGCCCTGCATCCGAATGTGCTTTTGCGCATCGACGCCTCGGTGCGGATTGCCGATCTCGATCGCTCGGACATCGACATCGCCATCCGGCTTGGCGACGGCAAATGGCCGGGCGTGCGCGCGGAGCTGCTGCTGGCGCAGGAAGTCTTCCCGGTCTGCGCTCCGGTGATCGCCGACAAACTGAAATCGATCGAAGATCTTGCCTCGACTTGCGCGATCACCGACGAAAAAGCGATGATCAGCTGGGAAAGCTGGTTCGAGGCGGCCGGGGTAAAGCCGGTCAGCTTCCTCAAGGGCGCGCGCTTCACCGACCCGATGCTTTGCCTGGAATCGGCGATCGCCGGCCACGGCGTCATGCTCGGCTGGCAGTTGCTGACGGCTGACGCTCTCGCCGACGGCCGGCTGGTCGCGCCGTTCGGCGTCCGCGCCGAGAGCGGGCTGGGCTACTGGCTGGTCACCTCGGCCAGCAAGAGCGAGAGCCGCAAGGTGCGCGATTTCAAGCTCTGGATCCGCGAGGAGATCGAGGCAACGATGGCGCAGTTCGGCGCGCTCGCCGGCGCGGCCTGAGCGGGCCCGGTCGATCACGGTGGAAAGACCGACGGCACCGGTCTATGTAAGAACCAGACTCCCACATCGCGACAGGCAGGATCATGACCACACATTCGCGCGGCGTTGCCGCAACGATCGACCCGGTGAAGCTCGACAGGCTGGCAGAAGTCGCCATCAAGGTCGGGCTGCAATTGCAGCCGGGACAGGATCTGGTGCTGACATCGTCGATCGCAGCGCTGCCTTTGACGCGACGGATCGTCGAGCATGCCTACAAGGCGGGCGCCGGCCTGGTGACGCCGATCTTCAACGACGACGAGATGACGCTGGCGCGCTTCCGCTATGGCGCCGATGCCGGTTTTGACCACGCCGCGGGCTGGCTTTACGAAGGCATGGCCAAGGCCTTCGCCAACAATGCGGCGCGGCTGGCGGTGCGCGGCGAGGATCCGTCGCTGCTGTCGGCGCAGGATCCGGCAAAAGTAGCGCGCGCCAACAAGGCAAACTCGATCGCCTACCAGCCGGCACTGGAAAAGATCACCGGCTTTGACATCAACTGGAACATCGTCGCCTATCCCGACCTGGCCTGGGCCAGGCAGGTATTTCCCGACGATGCCGATGACGTCGCCGTGGCAAAACTCGCCGACGCCATCTTTGCCGCCTCGCGGGTCGATGTCGATGACCCGATCGGCAACTGGACAGCGCACAATGCGGCTCTGCGTAGCCGCACCGAATGGCTGAACGGCCATAATTTCCATGCGCTGCATTTCACCGGACCCGGCACCGACCTGACCGTCGGTCTGGCCGACGGCCATGAATGGATGGGCGGCGCCTCGACCGCCAGGAACGGCATCACCTGCAACCCGAACATCCCGACCGAGGAGGTTTTCACCACGCCGCATGCAAGGCGCGTCGAAGGCCATGTTACGAGCACCAAGCCGCTGTCGTACCAAGGCACGCTGATCGACGGCATTGCAGTGCGTTTCGAGGCGGGCCGCATCGTCGACGCCAAGGCCAGCCGCGGCGAGGATGTGCTGAAGAAAGTGCTCGACACCGATGAAGGCTCCCGCCGGCTCGGCGAGGTCGCCTTGGTGCCGCATTCCTCGCCGATCGCGGCGAGCGGCCTCTTGTTCTTCAACACGCTGTTCGACGAGAATGCCGCCTGCCATATCGCGCTCGGCCAGTGCTATTCGAAGTGCTTTGTCGACGGCGCCTCGCTCACGCAGGACGAGATCGCGGCGCGCGGCGGCAACAAGAGCTTCATCCATATCGACTGGATGATCGGTTCGGACAAGGTCGACATCGACGGCGTCGGCAAGGACGGCGGCCGCGTGCCGGTGATGCGCAAGGGCGAGTGGGCGTAAGGGCGAGTGGGCGTAAGCAGCCGCCAGCAAGCCGTCATGGCCAGCAAGACGTCATGGCCAGCAAGACGTCATGGCGGCCAACCCCGGAGTTGGCAATGAAACGGGATATCAGGGTCAGACGCATCTACGAGCCGCCCTCGCCTGGCGATGGGCAGCGGGTGCTCATAGACCGCGTATGGCCGCGCGGCGTCCGCAAGGAAGACGCCGAACTGACGCTATGGCTGAAGACCATCGCGCCAAGCGATGAATTGCGCAAATGGTTCGGCCACGATCCGACGCGCTGGATGGAATTCCAGCAGCGCTATCGCGGCGAGCTCGACAGGAACAGCGAGGCGGTCGGCCAATTGCGCGCCCTGCTCGACAACGGCCGGGTGACACTGCTCTACGGCGCCCAGGACGAACTGCACAACAACGCAGTGGCTTTGGCCGATTATCTCAGCCTGAAGGGCTGAGGCAGCGCGCTGCCGGATCACATCCGCGCCTTTGTCGCTAAAGCGCGTCGCATTTGACCGGCCTCACGCGACGCGCTTTAGGTTGTTGGTTTTATGCATGTCGTTATCGCAAAACCGCTGCACACTTTTGCGCGACATGCATTAATCTCAGGCGACACGCAGTTCCGTGGCCGCATCGAAGAGGTGCACCTTGCCCGGCAGCACCGAAAGATTGATCGCGGCGCCGGCGTTGCGGCGCTCGTCACGCGGCACCACGGCGACGGCATCGTATCCCGCCACGCGCAAATGAATCTGGACATCCGCGCCGGTCGTTTCGGACAGCACGACCTCGCCCTTGATCTCACCCGCATCCGAAATGCCGAGATCATGTGGCCGCACCCCCATGATGACCTTTTGGCCTGGTTTTGCCTTGATCTGCGGCGACAGGCCGATCGACACGCCTTCGGCGACGAAGCGAGGACTGCCGCCTGCGGTCTCGACAGCGCCGGCGATGAAGTTCATCGACGGCGAGCCGATGAAATCAGCGACATATTTCGAGTTCGGGCGCTCATAGACCTCATCGGGCGTGCCGATCTGCATGATCCTGCCGGCGTGCATCAGCACGATCTTGTCGGCCATCGTCATCGCCTCGATCTGGTCATGGGTGACGTAGATCGTGGTCGTGCCGAGACGGTTGTGGAGTTGGCGGATTTCCACGCGCATATGCGTGCGCAGCTTGGCGTCGAGATTGGAGAGCGGCTCGTCGAAAAGGAAGACGGCGGCATTGCGCACCATGGCGCGGCCCATGGCGACGCGCTGGCGCTGGCCACCCGACAGTTCCTTGGGATAGCGGCCGAGGTAGGGTGTGAGATTCAGGATTTCCGCCGCCCATTCGACCTTCTTCCTGATCTCCGCCTTTGGCACTTTCGCCACTTCGAGGCTGAAGCCGATATTGTCGAACACCTTCATCGTCGGATAGAGAGCGTAGTTCTGGAACACCATCGCGATGTCGCGGTCGCGCGGGTGAACATCGTTGACCCGCCTGTCGCCGATCAAGAGGTCGCCGCTGGTCACGCGCTCGAGGCCGGCTGTCATGCGCAGCAGCGTGGTCTTGCCGCAGCCCGACGGCCCAAGAAGCACGACGAATTCACGGTCGGCAATGCCGAAGGAGATGTCCTTCATCACCTCGACATGCCCGAAACTCTTGGCGATGTTCTTGTATTCTACAGTGGCCATTCTGTCTCTCCAGACGCCCGGTTACGGGTCGTCAGTATTTCTGCCTGGTCGGCGTGATGACGATTTCCTGCACGAGAGCGTTTTGTGGCATTTGGTAGGTGTGCAGCATGAGGTCAGCGACGTGCTCCGGGCCGATGCCGCCGCCGATCTTGAGCTTGTTGGCCTTGTAGTTGGCGAGCGTCTGCGGATCGAGGACGCCGCTCAGAACCTCGGTTTCGATCACCCCGGGCGAAAGCACGACGACGCGGACGTCATAGTCGGAAAGATAGTCGCGCAGCGATTCCGACACGGCGTGAACGAAGAATTTCGTCCCGCAGTAGACCGTATGATCCGGATAGATTTTTCGGCCGGCGATCGAACTCATCATGAACAGCGTTCCATGACGGCGCTCCATCATGCCCGACATCACGGCGTGGACCGAATTCAGCACGCCTTTGGTGTTGATGTCGATCATCTCGTCCCATTCCTCGGGCGGCTGGCGGCCGATGTCGGCAAGACGCGCAATGCCGGCATTGGCAAACAGCATGTCGACCGGTCCGTATTCGGCTTCCGCCTCCTTCACCGCGGCCGCGATCGCGGCGCGGTCGCGGACATCGACCTGCCGGGCCATGCTGTCGGGCAGGTTCAGCGCCTGCATGCGCTGCAGACGGCGGGCCATCATCAAAACAGGGTGGCCGGCGCGCGAAAACACCTTGGCGACCGCCTCGCCGATACCAGAACTGGCTCCCGTCACTGCTACAAGCTGTTTTCCAGCCATGGCTTTTCCTCATGGAAGTTGTCGATACGCCGGGGTGGCGGCCTAAGCCGCCACCCCGGAACATTCAGCCCTTGGCGACGAGATCGTCGACCTGGGTTTTCAGGGCGTCGAGCGACTCTTTGGCCGAGCCCGACTGGCCGGCGAAGTATTTGCCCAGCGCAACCGGGATCATATCGCTTGAGAGTTCTGCCCACGCCGGCAGGTCGGGCTCGGATCCCATGTAGTTGGCGATGGTGTCGCGCACGACCGGCAAATGGCGGGTCGTGCCGGCGCCGACACGGGCATTGGCCAGCACGCGCGGATCATCATAGACGCTGGTGCGCGTTGGCCCCGTACCGCCGCCCAGAACGGTTATCAGCGCCTGGGTATCGGCTGAGGTCGCCCACTGCATGAAAATCCAGGCGGCGTCCGGGCTCTTCGAGTATTTCGATACCGCGAGCGAAGAACCGCCCTGGTGACCAACGCCCGGGATTTCGCCGAATCCGGTCTGCTCGACGGTGCGCAGTGTCGCAGCAGGTTTCGGCGGAACCATCGCTTCCATCAGACCGGAGACCTTGGAGGCCTTGGGGTCGTCGAAGAACGGGAAGAATTCGCCCCACGACAGCATCGAGGCGGCGACGCCCTGGCCGACCGACTGGCCCTCGCCATCCCATGTCCAGCCGTCGACGCCGGGCGGCATCGTCTTCTTGAGCTTGTCCCAGTAGGCCATGGCGGCCAAGCCGGCTTCGTCATTGCCGGTGAACTTGCCGTCGGGGCCGAAAATCGAACCGCCATGGCCCCAAAGCCACGCCGTCCAATCGCATTCGAGGCTGTAATGGCCCGATTTCATCTGGCCGCTGGTGCCGTACATGTTGGGGCCCTTGGCGTCGGTGATCGCCGCAGACGCCTTCAGCAAATCGTCCAGCGTGGCCGGAGGCGGCAGCTTGAGCTCGTCCCAGACGTCCTTACGGTACTGCATGATGAAGATCGGGATGTCGTAGGGCACGCCGACCATGCGGTCCTCGTACATGGCGATGCCGTCGACGAGCGGCTTCAGGAAGTCGTCGATGTTGTAGTTCGGCATTGCCAGGTCGGCGTTCTTGAGCTGCTCACGCGGATCGAAGACGTCCTGGCTGAAGCTCGCTGCCCAGCTCTGGTCGATATAGTAGAGGTCGTAAGTTCCGAGGCTCGAGGCCACGTCGAGGGTCAACTTTTGCAGCACCTGCTCGAGCGGCAGCACTTCGATCTCGACCTTGATGCCGGTAGCCTCCTCGAAATACTGCTTGAGCTGCGTGGCGATGGCATTCGACGGCGGCGTCGATTCGGTGGCGAGACGAAGCGTCGTTCCGGCAAAGGGCTTGCCGACATCCGACAGCCATTTGGTGATTTCGGCGCTGGGCTTCAGTTCCTGTTCCTGAGCCGATGCCTGGCTGATGCCGTAGAACGGACGCCGTCCCAGGCCCATGCCGAGCGCGCCGGCGCCGAGGCCGAGAATGCCTGCTGCGCGAAGAAACGAGCGGCGGTCCATCTGTCCGCGAACGAAGCGGTCGGTGACAGAAGCAAGATGCGCCTTTCTGATGCTGTCTTTCATTGTCTACTCCTCCGGTTTAATTCGCGATTTTCACAAGGCTGCGAATTCGAGCCTCCCATCTATTGTTTCAACGATCCCATCGTGAGACCGCGCACGAGGTGCTTCTGAACCAACAGAATGAAGATGAATGCGGGAATGATGGATGCGGCGCCAAGCGCGGCCATGTTGCCCCAGGCGGTGCCGATCGAGGTGACGAAGGTCGACGAGACGACGGGCACGGTCTTGAGCGACGTGGTGGTCAGGGTCAGCGCGAAGAGGAATTCGGTCCAGCTGAAGATGAAGCAGAGCACCGCCGTGGCGGCGATGCCGCCCTTGGCCATAGGCAGCACGATCCGGCGAAAAATCATGAAGCGGCTGGCGCCATCGACGATGGCGCTCTCGTCGATCTCGGAAGGAATGTCGTCGAAGAAGCTCTTCATCAGGAGGACGGCGAGCGGCAGGTTCATCAGCGCGTGGATCAGCACCATGCCGGTATAGGTGTCGATGAGACCGAAATTCTTGTAGATGAAGAACATCGGCACCGCGACCGCGACGGGCGGCATCATGCGCGTCGACAACACCCAGCCGACGAAACTGTGCCGGCCGCGGAAGTTCATGCGCGACAGGGCATAGGCGGCAAGCGTGGCGATGGCGACAGCGAGCACGGTCGACAGCGTCGCGATGACGATCGAATCCCAGACGCGGGGCGCCATGTAGAAATTGCCGCCGCCCGGCGTCACGGTGATGCCGCCGCTGCCCAGCGAAATCCCGAACACCTTCTGGAAATTGTCGAAGGTCGGCGTGAAGGCGAACAGTTTCGGCGGCCGGTTGAAGATGTCGTTGCCGTGTTTGAACGCTACCGAAGTCCAATAGGAGATCGGAAAGAAGAAGATTGCGACCACAACCCAGGCGGCGATGGTGCGAAGCATGCGGGCCGAGAAGGAGCCGTTCATTCTACCACCTCACCTTGGCGATACGGATGAAGAGGTTGGCAATGACGAGGATGATCACCAGGGTGACGAGGCTGAGCGTGGCTCCATAGCCCCATTTCACGAAGCTGAACGTTTGCTGCCATGCATAAAGGGAAAGCGAATAAGTCGACGCTCCCGGCCCGCCGGAGGTCATGACGAAGACGTAGTCGAAGACGCGGAACAGATCGATGCCGCGGACCAGCACGGCGATGGCAATCACCTTCGACATCATCGGCAGGGTGATGCGCCGGAAAATCTGGAACGGCGAGGCGCCGTCGATCATCGCGGCCTCGTAAGGCTCCGGCGGCAGCGCCCTGAGACCGGCAAGGAAGATGAGCACCATGAACGGCGTCCACTGCCAGATTTCCGCGACGAGAACGCCGGCAAGCGCGGTCGACGCGGTGGCGAGGATGGGGTTGTTTGAATTGAGCAGTCCGATCGACTGCAGGAGATAGCTGATCACGCCGAACTGCGGATCCTCCATCAGCAGATACATCATGCCGACAATGGCCGGCGGGATGACGAGCGTCATCGTCAGCACGCCGCGCAGGAATCCGAAACCGAAGCCGTCGCTGTCGAGGAGCAGCGCGATCGCCATGCCGAGCACCAGTTCAAAGACCAGCGCGATGGCGAAATAGGTGAAGGTGATGACCAGCGACTGCCAAAACCGCGTGTCATTCCACAGCTGCACCCAGTTTTCCGTTCCGACGAATTCGAGCGCCCGCCGGCGCGGGACGAACTCATGGAAGCTCAGCCAGATGTTGTAGATCAGGGGATAGACGGTGAAGACAAGCAGGATCGCCACCAGCGGCAGCAGCCAGGGCAGCGGGTGATCCGAAATGACGAAACGTCTGGCCTGGGCAACCCGCACGCGTTCCTCCCGAACCGCTTCGTTTTGCGATGCACAAATGTTCATATCTTGTGCATTTGTTCAAATGCTATATCGTCGCCCTGTCTGTGGCAAGCACTTGTTGGCCGGCTACAGCGGCATTCGGATGGGTGCGCCACAAGCATCGGAGAACCCTCATGACGTCGATCGGTCTGCTGGCACGGGTTGCCCACCAGTATTTCGTGCTGGGCGAAACGCAGCAGGCCATCGCCGAGCGGCTGCAGATCAACCGCACCAAGATCCACAGGCTGCTGGCCGAGGCGAAGGAGCGCGGCATCGTCTCGATCCGTATCAATGCCGGGACGTCCCAGGCGCTCGAAATGGAAGAACAGCTCAGGCGGAAGTATCGGCTCGACATATGCAGCGTCACACCCAACGATACCGGGTCGGAGCTCGGGCTCTCCGAAGTGATCGGCATCTATGCCGCGCAGACGGTCGAGACGCTGCTCAAGGACGACATGACGGTCGCCATGGCGTGGGGCCGAACCATGCGATGGCTCGCATCCAACATCGAGCCGGTGGCGCTCAGGAACGTTACCGTCGTGCCGCTTCTCGGCTCGCTGTCGCGCCGGTCGTCGATCGACAAATACGACGCCGCCGCCGTCTTTGCCCAGCGCACCCAGGCCGAATCCTACTATCTCCCCGGACCGATCATCTGCGACAGCCGCGAAAGCCGCGAGACGATCCTGCAGCAGCCGAGCGCGCGCGAGGTCATCCAGAAGGCGCTGAACGCCGACCTTGCGCTGATGAGCGTCGGCGGCACAACCAGTTCGACGCTGCGGAGCGTCGGTTACATGACCGACGAGGAATTCGACGATGTCCTGAGACTGAAGCCGATCGGGAACTTCCTCGGCTATTTCTTCGATCGGGACGCCGAACTCATCGACCATCCCGTCAACGAGCGCATTGTCGGGGTCCATCCTCGCGACACGCTGAACATTCCCAAACGCATCCTCGTTTCCGGCGGAAAGAACAAGGTCGGCATCATGGCCAAGCTCCTGGAAAAGGGATTCTTCACCGGCCTCATCACCGACCAGGAGACGGGCAGCTCGCTGTGACCGGCCGGGATTGCGGCCGCAGCCGAAGCTGCAGTCCGGTTTTGCCTGGTGCAACGCGCCGGCTTTCAGCTGAAAGCCAACTGGCAGCGAATCTTCCCTAAGCCGTCCCTGGTTCGGTTCCATCGCCTGCAGAACATCCTTTGCGTCTTTTGCAGCCGGCCATTTTGCGCCGGCCGATCAGACCACTCCCGATCTCCGGTTTGCCAGGATCATTTCGGCAATCTCGACGAAGCCGCGGCCACCCCGCGACCTGGCGACGAAAGCCGGTTCGGCGTCGATCTGTCCCTGGAAATCCATTACATTCGCGACTCCAAACGCGTTCGGAAAGAACCCGAACATCGGCGCGTCGTTTGGGCTGTCCCCGACGAATGCATAGGCCTGCCTCTCAGCATCGAGATCGGTTCCCAGCCTCTCGCTTGCAAAGCGGCGCGTCATCGCCAGCTTGTCGTATCGGCCAAACCAGCCGTTCACATGGATCGAGGAAATCTTGGCGACAGCGCCGGCCTCCTCGAAAATCTGCTTGATGCGCCTGGCATCGGACAGCGGCAGCGCCGGAATATCTTCGCAAAAGTCGATGGCCAGGTCGGCTTCGCGATATTGCTGGTCGGCGGACACTGCCGAACCGGGCACTTCCTCGATAATGCGCTTTTCCAGTTCGTTGAGCCTGCGCCTGTTTTCCCGGCGTTCGTCAGCGCTCGCCGCGAAAACCCGGATCATCTTTCGCGTTGCCTGGTCATAAGCGAAGTAAAAAGCGCCATTTTCGCCGACCACGCCGGTGACCGGCCAGAACCGGGCTATCATGTCGCACCAGCCTGCCGGTCTCCCGGTAATGGGAGCAACGACAAGGCCCGCCTCGTGCAGGCGTTCGAGCGCGCGGTAGGCGTCGGCCGGAAGACGACCCTCGGTGGTCAGCGTGTCGTCGATATCGCAGAAGACGCCGCGAATGCGCGATGCCGTTTCGGGTCCGAATTCGGCGAGGTCGCGCATCCGGTCAGGCTTCCCCACGCGCAAAGTCCTCCAGCATTCCTGCATCGGCAGCAATGTCGAGGAACGAGAAGCGATTGCGCATCTCCCGGCAATGAACGACGGCTTCGCGATAGAAATCGGCCGGCGTGCCCAATTCGGCCGCTGAAATCGGCCCGCCGGTAGATTTCAGCAGGCGCTGCATCTCGTCGACAGGTACCATGAATTGCTTGAGCTCCTGCCTGAGTGTCGGCCAGAGCTCCTGCAGCCGCTCGTTGAATGCCGCGGCGGCTGTCTCATCGAAGGCCTTCTTCCTCAATTCGTCGAGACATTGTGCGGCGACAGCCGGTCCCATGCGGCGGACCATGTCGTCAGGATCGATGTTCGTCGCCTTCACCATCGGCGGCTTGTCGCTTGCAAGCATTGCCTGCTGCAATCGCGCCATGGTGAGAGAAGCGACGCCGACCTGGGTGCCGTGCAGCGTGCCGGGGTGACGCTCGCCGGCGAAGCAGTCGATGTAGTGCGATATCTGATGCTCGCCCATGGAACCGTGATTGGAGACGCCGGTGAAAGAAATTCCGAGACCGCAGAGCGTCAGCACGCGATAGAGATAGCCATTGGCCTCGATGTCGTGTTCGGCAAGCTTTGCCGCACGCTGGTTGAGCGCCGCCTCATCCTTTTCCTGGATGAGAAAAGGGACCTGATGGTAGGCAGTGCCAAGCAGGCGGTGCGACATCCACCAGTCGATCTGGGCGACCGAGCGGCAAAGGCAGTCCCCGAACCCCGCCGCCGACAGGTAGGTCGGGGCGGCAGCGGAGACGCCAAGATCGACGAAAAAGCCTGAAGGGGCGTGGGAAGGGAGCGATACTTTCAGGCCGCTTTCAAGTGTGATGGACGCAGTCGTCGATGTGTAGCCGTTCATCGAACCGGCCGTCCCGAACACGCAGTAGCGCCGTTCATTCCTTCCGGTGACGAACTTGCAGAGATCGTTGATGGTACCGGAACCGACCGCGACCACGGCATCCGCATCGGCGAGTTTGACGGCCAGGCTTTCGACATTGGCCATGTCGGCATGCGGATGATCCAGGATCACCACATCGACGGGGCCGAGCGTCTTCAGTTCGCGCGCAACGCGTTCGCCAAGCGCCTCATAGGTGGCGGCATCAGCAACGACCGTGAACCGCTCCCCCAGATCGAGCTCCGAAACGAGATCGGCCGCCCGCCCGTCGAGGCTTTCTTCGATGACAATCCGGTCATACGGCACCACAGCCTTTTTGCCGGTCTCCGGGTTGGTCCAGCGCCCGTCCAGAATGTCGTCGATCAATGCCGTCCAGGATCCGGCTGCCGGATTGGTCATGACGTCCTCATGCTGGCGACCCTGTAATCGAGGCGCAGGAGCGTTGGCGTTAATAAAACAATAGTCACCTATCACTGTCTTTTGTCAAGCATGCGCCGGCGACGCTTGACTTCGTTCTGCAAACCTGCGGAAAAAGGGACATGAATGCCAATGCCGACATCGAAATGGTCCGACCATCCGGGCTCTCGGCACTGCCGCCCGAATTCGACAGCGCGGTGGCGTGGGCTGCCTGGCTCTACTATGTCGACCAGCTCAACCAGAGCGACGTCGCCAAGGTCATGAACGTCTCCAGGGCGAGCGTGGTGCACTATCTGCAGGAGGCGCGCGAAAGCGGACTTGTCGCCGTGCAGGTCGACCACGACGCTTTTGCCCGTACCTTGACCTCGCGGCGTCTGATGGAAAAATTCGGGCTTCGCGGCGCGGCGGTTATCCCCGACCTCGATCCCAACGATGCCGACCGCCGCATCGGCGAAGCGGCAGGACGGTTGCTGGCATCGATGGTCGATCCGGGTGACACGATCGGCGTAGCCTGGGGAAAAACGGTGCTCGCTGCCGCCCGCTCGATCCCACGACTACGGCATGACCGCAACCTCACCGTGGTCCAGCTCTCGGGAAGCTCGATCGGCACCAGCGATTTCTCACCGGAATTCTGCACCTCGCTGATGGCCAATCGGCTCGGCGCCCGCTGCATCAACCTGCTTGCCCCGGCGATCGTCTCAACCGACGAACTGCACGACGAACTCATGCAGGAGCCGATGCTCGTCAACCAGTTCCGCATGATCCGTGCCGCCGGCAAGGTCATCTTCGGGATCGGCGATGTCGGTCCGGAGAGCACCTATGCCCGAGCCGGGATATCGGATGCCGCCGCGCTTGCCAGCATGATCGAGCAAGGCGCGCTCGGGGTCATCATCGGGCGGTTCATCGACGCTCAGGGAGCGCCTTTCGCAACGCCGCTCGACGGACGCACCGTCGGCATCACACTCGACGAACTGAAAGCGGTGCCGGTCCGCATCTGCGCCGCCGGCGGCGCCCGCAAGATGGCGGCGATCAGGGCCGGGCTCGGCGGCGGATATGCGACCCATTTTGTCACCGACATGGCCACCGCGAACATTCTTTTGGAATGACCGGCACTTGGACTAATCAGCACTCGGTGGAACGCATCGTCTCGGGAGGACAATCATGGGCAGCAGCGACGGACCTCTTGTCGTCGGCCTCGACAGTTCCACGCAATCCTGCAAGGCGATTGCCTGGAGCCGGGACGGACGAGCCGTGGCGGAAGGCCGGGCGCCGCTCGAGCTGATGAAGCCGAGGCCGGACTATGTCGAGCAGGAGGTCACCGACTGGTGGCGGGCCGCAACAGTGGCGCTGCGACAGCTTGTCGGCACGGTCGACGCGAAACGCATCGCCGGCATCGCGATCTCCAACCAGCGCGAGACCGTAGCGCTCATCGACGGCGCCGGCGAGCCGATCGGGCCCGCCAGCCTCTGGCTCGACGAACGCGCCGCCGGGCTGGTCGACCGTTTCGCGGCGGAGATCGGCCATGAGCGGCTTCACGCGATCACCGGCAAGCCGATCGATGTGACGCCGGTCGTCTACCGCCTGAAATGGCTACGCGAGAACGAGCCGGAACGGTTGGACGAGGCGAACAAAATCCTCGACGTGCACGGCTATCTGACGCTGAAACTGACGGGAACGCCGAGCGCCAGCTGGACCAGCGCCGATCCGTTCGGTCTCTTCGACATCTCGCGCAAAGAATGGTCGCAGCCGATCCTCGATCATCTCGGCATCAAGCCGTCGCAATTTCCCAATGCGGTGCGGTCCGGGACACGGGTCGGGACCGTCCATGCCGCGGCCGCCACTGCTACCGGCCTGGCCGAGGGAACCCCGGTGATCGCCGCCGGCGGTGATGGGCAATGCGCCGGGCTCGGCGTCAATGCCATGCGCGACAGCGTCGTCTATCTCAATCTCGGAACTGCGATCGTTGCGGGAATATGGTCCAGGGAGCCGGTGGTCGGCGCCTTCTGGCGGACCATGACCTCGCCGACCGGCGATGGCTATTTCCTCGAGGCCGTGCAGCGGGCGGGTGTCTATTTCGTCAACTGGTTCGTCGACATGTTTGCCGGCGGACGCTCCGATCCGGCGATCTTCGACCGCCTGGAAAGGGAAGCGGCGGCCGTGCCGATCGGCTCGGACGGACTTCTCGCCGGCACCACTTTGGTCGGTTGCATGGACCCGCATTGGGATCCGAGCGCACGCGCCAGCTTCATCGGCATGCACCCCTCGCACACGCTCGGTCATTTCTATCGTGCAGGGCTAGAGGCGATGACGCTGCAAACCGCCCGGGCTCTCGAAGAGATGCGCAGCCATGGTCTTTCGCCGGCGCAAATGGTGGCGATCGGCGGCGGCGCCAACAGCAGGCTTTGGACAAAGATGATCGCGGACGCCACCGGGATCGCCATCCACAAGGGTCACAATGCCGAAGCCTCCTCGCTCGGCGCAGCGATCAGCGCCGCCGTCGGCATCGGATGGTTCGAGGGTTTTGCCGAGGCCGCAGACGCCATGACGAGCATCGCCGAGACGATCGAGCCGGATCCCAGCTGCCGCCCAGCGTGGGACGCGCTGTCGGCCAGGCAGGCCAAGGTCTTTTCCGCGACCCAATTCGCCTGGCGAACCGCAACGTGAAAAGCGTCCGTCCCGCTACTTCAACCCGCCCACCGCCTGCTGATAGACATCAGGTTTGAAGCCGACGAGGATACGATCGCCGAGATCGAGGACCGGCCGTTTGATCATCGTCGGGTTGGCCAGCATCAGCGCCTTAGCCTTGCTCTCGTCGAGGCTCAGCCTGTCCTTGTCCGACAGTTCGCGAAACGTCGTGCTCGCCTTGTTGAGCAGGATTTCCCAGCCGACCTTGCCGGACCAGCCGTCGAGCCGGTCCGCCTCCAGCCCCTCGACCCTGTAGTCGTGAAAACGATAGGCGACGTCATGGCTTTCCAGCCAGACACGCGCCTTCTTGATCGTGTCGCAATTGGTGATGCCGTACATTGTGATCGTCAAAATTATGGTCCCTCGGACGGATAGAAATTCGAATCTGACGGCACCCTAAAACCGCGTCTCTGCCTTTGCCAGCGATCAGGCCGGCATCCTTAATTTTTTGGGCTTGCTAAAACTAAGGAATTTTCCTAAGTATCTTCCGAACATCTTTGCCATGCGCAGTGGCGCGAGGAAGACATGACCGCCGCAACAATCCCGCAGACCGCAAGTTCGAACATCCCGCCGATCGACGGCATCTTCCGGGCGCTTGCCGATCCGACGCGCCGCCGTGTTGTCGAGCGGCTGAACAGAAGCCCCGCCTCGGTCAGCGAGCTTGCCCAGCCGTTCGGCATGGCGCTGCCCTCCTTCATTGAACACCTGAAAGTTCTGGAAGGCTGCGGGCTGGTGCGCTCGCAAAAGACTGGCCGCATCAGGACCTACCAACTCGCGCCTGAGCCGCTGAAGCTCGCGGAAAACTGGCTGGCCGAGCAACGCACGCTATGGGAGCGCCGCCTCGATCAATTCGACGACTACGTCCTAAAACTCAAGGAGAAAGACAAATGAGCTCGACCCTGCTGTTGAAACCCGACCCCAAACTCGACCTCGTCCTTGAACGCGTCATTGACGCGCCGCGCGAGCTTTTGTGGACAGCCTGGACGACGCCCGAGCATGTTCGGCAATGGTTCACACCAAAGCCGTGGATCGTTTCCGATTGCGAGATCGATCTTAGGCCCGGCGGCCTGTTCAGGACCCGCATGCAGTCGCCTGATGGCAAGGAGGTCAACGACCGGCATTGCTGCTATCTCGACATCGTGCCCAACGAGCGGCTGGTGTGGACCGATGCGTTGCTGCCCGGCTATCGGCCGTCAGGGGACCCATTCATCACAGCGGTCATATCGTTGCAGCCGGAAGGCAAGGCGACGCGCTACACCGCGACCGCCATCCACCGGGATGAAGCGACACGAAAGAACCACGAGGAAATGGGATTCTTCGACGGCTGGGGCACCGTGGCCGACCAGCTTGCGGCGTATGTGAAGGGGATTTGAGGTGCTCACATGGCGGCCAGGGCATTGTCCTGGCCGCCATGCCTGATTTTCAAACGATGCAGCTAAGTGATCAGGCTCCCAGAACCGGTTTCAGCCTCAATAATAGAAGCGCTCTTCGGCAATTTTGCCGTTCTTGACCGTGTACAGACCAACCTCATCCATGCTGACACGCTCGCCTGTAGCCTTGGGCGTTATGTCAAACTTGAAGCGCACTGCGAACTGGTCGCCGTTGACATATGGGCCCTCGACCGAGCCGCCATGAACTTCGTTGTTCTCTTCCCACCACTGGCCCTTCTGCCTCACGGCTTCCTTGCCACGGCAGACGGCCATAGGCCCTTCCATTGCTTCGTAGCTGACGATGTCGTCGGCATTGTGTTTCTCAGCCGCAACATGGTTCTGACCCTGCTTGAGCAGATCTGTGAAATCCTTGGCAATTTCCGCGGTGGTCATATGTTCCTCCTGTTCAGACTAATTCCAGGTAGGGCGCCACGATGAATATCGCGTGCCGGCCCCTTGCCCTCAACCACTTATGATGCGACGAGCGCATGAAACAAAACAGGAACAACCTGAATAGTCAAGTGGAGATCGTGCCGGCCGGAGAAGGCTGGCACTTGAACGCAATGCATTATCTTTGTTTGCCAATCAGGAGATTCTGCCATGGCGACACTGACGGTAACGGCGCGGGGGCAGGTCACTTTTCGCAAAGAAGTGCTCCAACACCTCGGCATCCAGCCGGGAGAAAAAATCGAACTGGATTTGCTGCCGGGTGGCCGGGCAGAGCTAAAGGCATCGCGGCCGAAGGGATCGTTCCGGGACCTTCATGGCTTCCTGAAAGGTAAGACGAATGGCCAGGTTCTCACTATTGAGGAAATCAATGATGCAATCGCCGAGGCTGGTGCGGCCGCCGGGGCCGGCAAGGAATGAATATCTCGGCGGAGACGAACGTTCTGCTCCGTGCCTAGGTGGCTGACGATGCCAAACGTCTCCTGACAAAAAAGCCGTGAAGCTTCTTTCGTCACAAGGCGTTCCACCCACCTCCTTGAGGCGAGCGCCTGAGTCTCATATCAGATCAGATAGCAGCCGCGCTCGATGGCGAGGCGGCGCACCAGCGCCAGCACGCTGTCGATGGTCGGCGTCGGTTGCCCGGTCAGCCGGCCAAGCTCCTGGACCGCCGTCACCAGCGCGTCGATCTCCATTGGCCGGCCGCGCTCGAGGTCCTGCAGCATCGAGGTCTTGTGCTCGCCGACGTCGCCGGCACCCTTGATGCGCCGGTCGACCGAGATCGGGAAACGGACGCCGAGGCTTTCGCCGATCGCCTGCGCCTCCAGCATCATGGTGCGGGCGAGCGTGCGGGTGGCCTCGTCGGCAGTGATTGCCGCAAGCGTGCTGCCGGTCAGCGCGGAAATCGGGTTGAACGAGAGATTGCCCCAGAGCTTCACCCAGATCTCGCTGCGGATGTCGTCGCGGACCGGCGCCTGCAGCCCGGCCGCAACCATCTCCTCGGCAAGCAGCGTGACACGCTCGCTCTTCTCGCCCGAAGGCTCGCCGAGCGAAAAGCGTTTTCCCTCGATATGGCGGACCAGGCCGGGCGCATCCACCTCGGCCGCGGGATAGACGACCGAGCCGATGACGCGATCCGGCCCAAGCCGGTCCCAGATCACCCCACCGGGATCTACCGCCTGCAACCGCGTGCCTTCGAGCGGCCCGCCGATCCTGTGGAAATACCACCACGGCACGCCATTCTGCATGGTGACGACGGCCGTCCCCTCTCCCAGCAGCGGGGCGATCTGGTCGAGCGCAGGTGCGACCGAATGAGCCTTGAGCGCCAGCACGACATAGTCTTGGACGCCTAACTCCTGCGCCTGCGCGGCGGCCCTGACCGAGGCGACGGATTCATGACCGTCTTCGATCAGGCGAAGCCCGTTCGCCCTGATCGCGTCGAGATGCGCGCCGCGCGCCACGATCGACAAATCGACCCGGCCGGCCATGGCAAGTTTGGCCGCGAGATAGCCGCCGATCGCGCCGGCGCCAAAAATGCTGATCCGCATCAATATCCCAGCCCGGGTTTGACAAGACCGAGTTTGGTCGCGAGACCGATGCGCTGCAGCTTGCCGGTCGCGCCCTTCGGGATTTCGTCCAGGATCAGGACAATGCGCGGCACCTTGAAATCGGCAAGCCGTGTCGCGGCAAAGCTGCGGATTTCGCCTTCTGTGGCGGCCATGCCCTCGCGCAGCACGATCGCAGCCGCGACTTCTTCCCCGAGCTTGTCATGCGGCGTGGCGAAGGTGACGACCTGCGCAACCGCCGGATGGTCCATCAGCACGTCGTCGACCTCGAGCGGCGAGATCTTCTCGCCGCCGCGGTTGATGATCTCCTTGAGCCGGCCGGTGACGCGCAGATAGAAGTCTTCGTCGAGCACGCCCTGGTCGCCGGTATGAAACCAGCCATGCGCAAAAGCCGTGGCATTGGCGTCCGGATTGTTCTCATAGCCCGCGGTGACATTAGGCCCGCGAATGACGATCTCGCCGGGGTCACCGGGCTGCAGCAATCGCCCGTCCGGCGCCATCACCGCCACCTCCGGTCCGGCCGCGGCACCGACGCTGCCCGGCTTGCGCAGCCCGGGCGGCAGCCGGTTCGATGCCATCTGATGCGCGGCCTCGGTCATCCCGTAGGATTCGATCACCGGGCAGCCGAAGGTCGCCTCAAGCTCGGCCATCACTTGCGGCGGCAGCGATGCCGAGGACGAGCGGATGAAGCGTAAGGGCGCCACCGCCAATGCATCGGCATTGCGCGCCGCCCGCGGCAGTATCGCCTGATGCATGGTCGGCACCGCCGTGTACCAGCTCGGCCGCGCCTCGCCCAGCCAATGGAAGAAGCGCAGCGCGTTGAAGCCCGGCGTGCAGAAGACGCTGCCGCCGGCGGCGAGCGAGGACAGCACCGCCGCAATCAGCCCATGGATGTGGAACAGCGGCATGATGTTGAGGCAGCGATCGCCTGATGTCAGAGAAAGCGTCGCGCCGATATGGGCGGCCGAGGCGGCGAGATTGGCGTGGCTGAGCGGCACCAGCTTGGGTCGTGACGTGGTGCCGGACGTGTGCAGCAACAGCGCGATGTCGCCGTACTCAGCCAGGCCTGGCGAAACAGACGGACCAACCGGTTTGCCCTCGATCACAAAACTGCCGGCTGGCGCGTCACGCAGTGCTGTGAGCCTGAGCACAGCTATGCCGAGGCGCTCGGCCACGGTCACCGCCGGGCCGCTTTCGTCCTCGGCGACGAGGATCGCCTTGGCGCCGATGTCGGTCAGATAAAAATCGAGCTCGTCGGCCCGGTATGCCGGGTTGAGCGGCGCCGTCGATGCCGCCGCCGCCACCGCGACAAAGGCGGTGGCCATTTCCGGCCCGTTCGGCAGCACGATGGCCACCCGGTCGCCACGGCCGAGCCCCAGCGCATGCAATTGCGCTGCCGTTTCGGCGATCAGGCGGCGCAGTCCGCCATGGCTGAGCGTGATCCTGTCCGGCGCCGAAATCGCCGGCGCATCGTCGGTTCCGGCGGCAAGCCGTTCAATGATCGAGGCGGCTTCAGACAACGCGAACCTCTAGGTCGCCGACGCCATCGATATGACCGCGAAGAACATCACCGCGAACGACCGCGCCGACGCCCGCCGGCGTGCCGGAAAGAATGATGTCTCCCGGCTTCAGCGTGAACAGACCCGAGAGATAGCTGATCATTTCCGGAACCTTCCAAATCATCTGGTTGAGGTCGCCGGTCTGCTTTCGCTGGCCATTGACGTCCAGCCAGATCGCGCCCTGGCTGGGATGGCCGGTCGAGCTTGCCGGAACCAATGGCGTGCATGGCGCCGATGCCTCGAAAGCCTTGCCGACCTCCCATGGACGGCCCATGTCCTTAGCCTTCCCTTGCAGGTCGCGCCGCGTCATATCGAGACCTACGCCATAACCGAACACGCAGTCCAGAGCCTTTTCGACCGGGATGTCGGTACCGCCGCTTTTCAGCGCCACGACCATTTCGATCTCGTGATGGACATCGTTGGAGGCCGGAGGATAGGGAAATTCTCCTGTCGTATCGAGGTTGTCGGGGTTCTTCTGGAAGAAGAATGGCGGCTCCCTGTCGGGGTCGTGTCCCATCTCGACGGCATGCGCGGCATAGTTGCGCCCGACGCAATAGACCCGGTGCACCGGAAACAGCTTGTCGGTTCCCGCCACCGGGATGCTCGGGATTGCGGTCGGTTCGATGACGTAGCTTGAAGTCGTGCCGTGCATGTTCACTGTCTTGCTCCTGCGTAGTATTCGACTTTGGCTTCGGCCCGTTCGATCAGTTCGGCGATCAGCAGGGCGAAGGCAAAAAGGATGATGGTCAGGGCCCAGAATTCGGCCATGCGGAAATTCCGCGAGAAGGTTTCGAACAGCGCACCGTAGCCGACGATGGCGACGAGCAACTGGCCGATGACGACGCCCTTGACGCCGCGGATGAGGCCGAGGCGAATGCCGGCAAGGATTTCCGGAAGCGCCGCCCACAGGATGATCTTGCTATAGAGCGCCGGGCGCGAGGCGCCGTAGGAACGCGCCATCTCGATCAGCGACGGCGAGATATGGCGGACCCCGGCGCGGGTGTCGAGAACGATGATCCAGATCGCAAACAGGAATACCGCCGCAACAATCGTCTTCTCGCCGAAGCCGAACAGGATCATCAGCACCGGAACGATCGCCGAGAGCGGTGCGCTTGAAAAGATGTTGACCCACATGCCGAGCAGGTCGTCGGCGATCTTGACGCGTCCCATCAGGATGCCCAGCGGCACGCCGACTACGATCGACAGGGCCATGCCCGTGGCGAAGGCGCGAAGGGTGGTGACTGTCGCGCTCTGCCAGGACGGCGTCTGCACCAGGCTGACCGCTGCAACCAGCACGTCGCTAAACGGCGGCAGCAGAAAGACAAGGTCGAGCCGGCCGACGATTTCCCATACGACGCACCAAACCAGCAGGGACGCCATCATTGGCACACGGTAGCCAAACAAGGTCACGGCCGGTCACTCCACATACTGCTTCAACCCCTGCCAGATCTCCTCGACAGTATCGAGATAGTGCCTGTCGCGATGGATGCGCTCGGGGTCGCCGGAGCGATCGATTTCCGGCTCGATGATCTGCGAAACCCGGCCGGGTCTCGGTGACAGCAAGACGATGCGGTCGGAGATGTAGACCGCCTCCTCGATCGAATGGGTCACGAAGATGAAGGTCTTGTTCTGGTTGGTGCGCAGCCGGATCAGGTCTTCCTGGAACTTCCGCCGGTTCTGCTCGTCGACCGCCGAAAACGGTTCATCGAGCAGCAGGACGTCGGCATCGACCGACAACGCCCGCGCCAGGCCGACACGCTGGCGCATGCCGCCCGACAGCTGATGCGGATATTTGTCCTCGAAGCCGGCGAGCCCCACCTCGGCGATGTAGCGGCGGGCGATCGCCTCGCGCTCGGCCTTGTTGGTGCCGCGCAATTCCAGTCCGAAGGCGACGTTGCGCATCACGGTCGCCCACGGCATCAGCGCAAAATCCTGGAACACGAAAGCGCGTTCGGGGCCGGGTGCGGTGACGTGCTTGCCGTTGATCGCGACCGTGCCGCCATCGGCGCGTATCAGCCCCGCTATGATCTTCAGCAGCGTCGTCTTTCCGCAACCGCTGGGTCCGAGAAGGCTGGTCAGCTTGCCTCTGGGAAAATCGAGGTCGATGCCGCGCAGCGCCTCGACATTGCCGTAGGTCTTGGAAATTCCTCTCACTTCGACGATCGAATCGATCGGTGCGGGAACCGGCGACGGTCCATTTCGCAATGCGGTCGCGCCCATCCTAAGCACCTCTGCTCTCGGGCCTGAAAACGCGGACTTCCACCCACTGCAGAAAGACGAGCGTCAGGGTGGAAAGCGCAATGATCGAGGCGATTGTTGCGTACATCTCGGCGTAGTCTGCGCGCGAGCGGTGGAAGGTTATGAGGTCGCCGATGCCGGTCGGGGTAATCAGCAGTTCGGCGAGCACCACGCCGACGAAGCCGGCAGCGACGCCGAGGCGCAAGCCGGCAAAAATCACCGGGCTGGCGTCCGGAAGAATGATCTTGGCGACGGTCTGCCAATTTGTGCCCAGGAACGATCGGCACATGACGAGCAGCGACTCGTTGACGTTGCGCACGGCCTTGTAGGTGTTGAGCACGATGACCGGCAGCGCCAGGATCATGACGGCGAGCGTCTTGGCGGTCATGCCTATTCCGTAGACGAAGGTCACCATCGGAATGAAGGCGGCGACAGGTGCAGCCTGAAGCACGATGAACACAGGGATCACCAGCCATTCGCCGGTGCGCCACAGGCCACAGATCGTGCCGAGGCCGACACCCAGGAACGCCGACAGGACAACGCCAAGCACCAGCGGCTGCAGCGTCGAAAGATATGCAGCTGCCAGGCTGCCGTCGGCGAGCAGCCCGAAGAACGCGACGAGGGTGTCTGAAAAAGTCGGAAAGGCGAAGCTGACGGGAATACGCCCGGCCACTTCCCAGATCCCCGCGAACAGGGCTATCGACACCAGCCTGAGCAGGACCGGCTGGTCCCAAGATGCTCCCGTTGCACTGCGATTGGAAAGAGGAGCGAGGCGGGCAGCCTCGCCGTCGGTTCTGATGCTTACGGCCATCCGGCAGGCCGCCTATTTCTTGCCGAGCTTGGCGACGGCGCGGTCGATTGCGGAGACATCCCAGAAGTCCTCGACCTTGAGGCTGGCGGGATCGCCTTCGATCTGGCCGGCAAGGCTGAAGAAGGCGAAGTCGTCCTTGGCCGCATCGGCTCCGCCGCCGTTCAGCGCAAGGCTGCCGGCTTCCGCGGTTTCCTTGTAGTATTCGGTGATTTCGCTGTCGGCCTCAGCGCCGAGATCCGGCAGCAGTTTATATTTGTTGCGAAGCTCGACGGCGACCGCCGGATTCGCGGTGATCTCGCGCGCGGTCTTCATCAGTTCCTCGACCAGGATGTCGACGTCGGCGGCGTTGTTCTTCAGATAGTCCGCGGTCGCGAAAAGCGCCTCGTCAGAGGCGCCGAGATCCTCGACCGGCAGAACGATGAACTTGCCCGGAGCCTCGGCCTCAAGCGCGCGCCTGTTGGCGGCATCGACGATCGACGCCTTGATGGTTCCCTGGAGCAGCGCATTGCGGCGAACCTCGGAACCCGGGACATAGCTGATGTTGCCGAGCTTGATGCCGTGGTTTTTCGCCATCAGCAGCATGACCGCCTCGGTTCCGGAGCCGCGCGCCTGCACGGCGACCTCCTGCCCGTCGAGATCCTTCCAATCCTTGTAGAATTCGCTGTTGACGACTGGAAAGAAGCGCAGCGTCGATATCTGCGCGAAAATGCGGATCGGCACGCCCACCTTCTGGATCAAGGTATAGGGTGCGCCGATGCCGACATCGGCCTGGCCGCCGACAATGGCCTGGGCGGCCAGATCCTCGTCATTGAGAACGATGAGCTCGACATTCACGCCGCGCGCCTTGGCGCGCTCTATCGCGGCGAGTGTCTGGATGGATTCGATCCCGGGAAGGTCGCCGAAGGCGATGCGCATGTCGCCGGCATTTGCCGCCGACAAGGGCGCTGCACATGCCAGGACCGCAGCGAAAGCGGTGGCAAGGATTCTGGACACGCCGGTCATTGTCATTCCTCCCGTTTTTTGTAACCATTTCCTTGATTGGTTAAAGCTATTGGACGGATTGGTCAAGGAGAAACTGCACCGTATCGAACAGGTGTGCCCAGAAAACTCGGCAGTTGACGGTTTGAGCTAATCGCTTTAACACCGACAAAGGGAAATCATATGCGGATTGGTTAAATTGATGGACGATCCCGGTAATGGCGGCCACGCCGCCCTGGTTCAGCTGCAGGCCTATCTTGCCCAGATGGATCATTCCGGTGAGACGCGGCTGCCTGCCGAGCGCGAACTGTCGGAGAGCCTCGGCGTATCGCGCGGCGATCTGCGCAAGGCGCTGGCGGTGCTCGAGAAGGACGGCCGCATCTGGCGTCACGTCGGCAGGGGCACCTTCGTCGGCAGCGGGCCGGTCGAGGAGACGATCGGCATTTCGGAAATCGCCGGGCGCACCAATCCGGCCGACGTCATGCGCGCGCGCCTCATCCTCGAGCCGGAGATTGCGCGCGAAGCGGCGCTGCACGCCACGCTTTCGGATATCGCCGCGATGCGGCAATCGCTGGTGCAGACCCGGGAAGCCGTCACATGGCGGCAATATGAGAATGTCGACAATCTGCTCCACCGGCAGATTGCGCAGGCGAGCCGCAACAATGTGCTGCTCGGCCTGTTCGACGTACTGAACGCCGTGCGCCGAACCGTGGTCTGGGGACGTCTTCGTTCAGAAGGCGCACGCCCCCCGGCCGACCATCACAGCTTCGCCGACCATGAACGGATCGTCGAGGCGATCGCCGAGCGTGACCTCGGCGGCGCGGCGGCAGCGATGCGCCTGCATCTCCAGCAGGTCGAGCGGCGCCTGATCCCTGTCCGCGAGGCCGCCGAATAGTCTGGCTTGGCCACGCTACAGCGCCGCGCGCCCTTCCTGGACGGCGGCGCTGAGCGGGCTCTTTCACTAAGCGCCGTAGCCGATGATGCCCTTGATCTCAAGGAAATCATGGATCGCCCAGTCGGCATATTCGCGGCCGTTGCCCGATTGCTTGTAGCCGCCGAACGGCGCGAACGTGTCCCATTCCGGATAGTTGATCGAGACCTGTCCGGCGCGCAGGCGGCCGGCGATCTTTCGCGCGTGCTCGATATCCCCTGATTGCACGTAGGCGGCGAGGCCATAGACCGTGTCGTTGGCGATCTTCACCGCGTCATCGTCGTTATCATAGGAGATGACGGAAAGCACCGGCCCAAAAATTTCTTCCCGCTCGATGGTCATGCCCGGCGTGACGTGGCCGAAGACGGTCGGCCGCACGTAATAACCGCGATTAAGATGCTCCGGCCGGCCGGGGCCCCCGGTGACCAGCGTTGCACCCTCGGCGACGCCGGCCTCGATCAGCCGCTGGATCTTGTCGAACTGGATTTTGCTGACCACCGGCCCGAGCCTGGTGTCTTCCGAGCGCGGATCGCCGACCTTGTGCGCCTCCGCCGCCTTCCTGGCGATCGTCAGCGCCTCATCGTGGCGAGCGGCCGGCACCAGCATGCGCGTCGGCGCATCGCAGGACTGGCCGCTATTGCCGAAACAGGCGTTGACGCCCTTGCGCACGGCCTTTTCAAGGTCGGCATCGGCAAGCACGATGTTGGGCGATTTGCCGCCGAGTTCCTGTGCCACGCGCTTGACCGTCTCGGCCGCCGTCTTGGCGACGATGATGCCGGCCCGGGTCGAGCCGGTGAAGGAAACCATGTCGACATCCGGATGGCCGGCCATGACCTGTCCGACATCCGGACCGGTGCCGTTGACCAGGTTGTAGACCCCATCAGGCGTGCCGGCCGCTTCCATCACTTCCGAAAAGACGATGCCGCTGATCGGCGCGATCTCGGAAGGCTTCAGCACGACGGTGCAGCCGGCGGCGATCGCCGGCGCCACCTTGCAGACGATCTGGTTGAGCGGCCAGTTCCACGGCGTGATCAGCGCGCAGACGCCGATCGGCTCCTTGACCACCATGGTGGTGCGGCGCTTCTCGCTGAATTCGTAACCCTCCAGCGCCCGAATGGTGGCTTCCATATGCGCCCTGCCCGCCCAGGCCTGCGCCTGGCGCGCCCAGGTGATCGGCGCGCCCATCTCCTGGCTGACAGCCTGCGCGATATCCTCGTAGCGCTCGTTATAGACTTCGAGAATGCGCCTAAGCAGCTTCAGGCGCTCGGCCTTGCTGGTCTGAGAAAAGGCCGGAAAGGCCGCCTTCGCCGCCGCCACGGCGCGATCCACATCGGCCTTCGAGCCGACGGAGATTTTGGTGTAGGCCTCTTCGGTGGACGGATCGATTACATCCAGCGTCGCCGGCACCACGGGCGCGACCCATTTGCCGTCGATGAAGAAGTTCAGGTGATTGCTCATGGGTGATGCTCCGATTTTCTGGGAAGGACGGGGATCAGATTAGCCGGGTAGCATAGGGCAGGTAGCGCCGCGACGCAGGCTGATATACGCCACATCGCCGACGCTGAATTGAAAACCTTCCGCCCGGCGTGGCGCATCGATCACCACTGGTATCCCCTGCCCCAATTCGGCGTGCAGGCGCAAGGTGCGGCCATGAAAGACGATGCTGCTCACCCGCACCGGCGCGGTGCCGGTCGCAGCTTCGGTCGCTGCCAGAAGATCCTCCGGACGCACGCCGATGGTTCGCACGGCGCCTTCTCCCGGCGCTTCGCCGGTTTCCGACGTGGCTTCGAGCGGCAGGGCGCCGGCGGCGAAATGCAACCGATCGCCATCACGGCCGACAAAGCGCGACTGCAGCAGGTTCATCGTGCCGATGAAACTGGCGACGAATTTGGTGGCGGGCCGGTCGTAGAGCGTCGCCGGCGGTGCGATCTGCTCGATGCGGCCCTTGTTCATGACGACGATGCGGTCGGAGATCGACAGCGCCTCGGTCTGGTCGTGGGTGACCATGACGAAGGTCGTGCCGAGCCGCGACTGCAGCCGCTTCAATTCGACCTGCATCTGTTCGCGCAGATGCGCATCGAGCGCCGACAGCGGCTCGTCGAGCAACAGCACACGCGGTTCGCAGACAATGGCGCGGGCAAGCGCGACGCGCTGGCGCTGGCCGCCCGACAATTCGGACACGCGGGCGCCGAGCTTCTCGGCAAGGCCGACCATGTCGAGCGCTTCGCCGACACGCTTTGCCTGCTCTGCCCCGGAAAGCTTGCGCAGCGACAGGCCGAAGCCGACATTTTCGGCGACGTCCATGTGCGGAAACAGCGCATAGTCCTGAAACACGGTGTTGACGGGACGGTCGAATGGCCGCAGCGAAGTAACGTCACGGCCGTCGAGCAGCACCCGTCCGTTCGACGGGCTTTCGAACCCTGCGATCACCCGCAGGCTAGTCGTCTTGCCGCAGCCGGATGGGCCGAGCAAGGTCAGGAACTCGCCGCGGGCAATGTCGAGATCGACGGCGTCGAGACCGACGATGCCGCCGGGGAAAATCTTCGATACCGCATCCAGCCGGACGAGAGGATCAGGCGCCATCGCGGACCTCGGACGGTTTGGTCGTGTTGACCCAGAGGATCTGACAGCGCTCGGTGCCCGGATTGCGGAAGGCATGCAGCAAGGTGCTTTTGAAGGCGAAGCTGTCGCCGGTCTTCAGCCCGTAGGTGGTTGAATCGATCACGAGTTCGACTTCGCCCGACAGGACGAAACCGAATTCGTGGCCGGGATGGGCGTAGGCTTCGACGGTGCCGCCGCCGGCTTCCACCGTCACCAGCATGCCGTTGAGCGTAGCGGCCGGCGGCGACAGCAGCGCCTTGGCAATGCCTTCCGACTTCACCGGGATCTGGCGCCGACTGTTGGCGCGCACGCAATAGAGATCGCTGACGGCATCGTTGCCGTCAGCAATCAGCGCCGACGGCTCGATGTCGAGAGCGGCGGCGAGCGGCCAGATCACCTTGACGCGAAGCGAGGACAGGCCGCGCTCGATCTGGCTGAGAGCACCGATCGAAACGCCGGCCTTGGCGGCAAGCTCGGCCAGCGAAAGACTGCGTTCCAGCCTAAGCGCCCGCACGCGCCGGCCGACCCGCACATCGGCGTCGTCTTTCGGCTTATCAGCCGCTTGGTCCAGTATATCCATCTGTTTCCCGACCTCGTTTTCGGTATCCTGGAGCGGCGCTTGGCGCGCAGCGCCGAGACGGTTGAGAGCGCTGGCCGGAGCGCGGTTGTGCCGAGCTGGACCACCCCTCATCCGACCGAGCTCCGCTCGGCCACCTTCTCTCACAAGAAGGGGAGAAGGGAAGGCCAGGTTCAGCCGCCAGCCTTGACCTTCTCGAACATCTTGGCGAGTTCGTCATTCTGTTTCATCGGCCCGGTGAAGACGGTAGTCTTCAGCATCACTTCCGGATCGGACGGCAGTTGCAGCTTTTCCAGTTCCTCCTTCGGCACCGCGGCGAAGGCCGAGCTGATTGAGCTGCCGTAACCATAGGCCTGAATCAGGTATTTTCCTGAATCCGTCTCCAGCCGGCTGTTGATGAAATCATAGGCGAGGTCGACATTCTTGGCGTCCTTGAGCATGACGAAGCCGCACGCCCAAGTCAGCATGCCTTCCTTAGGCTTCATGAACTCGACGGGTACACCCTGCTTCTTCAGCGAGGTGGCCGACGCGTTCCAGGTCATGGCGGCGACCAACTGGCCACTCGCCAGCGCCTGTTCGACCGAGGTCATGTCGGTGGTGTAGTTGGAGAGCAGCGGGCGCTGCTCGCGCAGTTTTTCAGCCACCTTTTCCATCTGTTCCGGCGTCATGTCGAACGGATTGACGCCGGCGAGAAGCGCCGCCACCACCGGCGTATCGTGGACGGCGTCGATTGTCGCCATGCGCCCGGCATATTGCTTGTCCCACAGCAGGTTCCAGCTCGGTTCCGGATTCTTCACCAGATCGGTGCGGTAAAGGATCGAGGTGTTGCCCCAATCCCACGGAATCATCCAGACCTTGCCGTCGCCGGCCTGCAGGTCGGGCAGGTTCTTGAAGACCGGAAAGATCGAATCCCAATTCTTGATGCGCTTGGTGTCGATCGGCTGCAGCAGGCCTTCCTTGTTCCAGCGCGCCACCTTGTCGTAGCAGGGATGCGCGACATCCGGGCGGAAACCGGCCTTGACCTTGGTGAAGGCGTCATCGTCGTCGCCGAACATCGAGGCCTCGACGCCATCGGGGTGTGCGGCGAGGAAGCTCTTGTTGAAGTCGGGAAGTTCGTAGCCCGACCAGGTGAAATATTGCAACTTGTCGGCCGCAAGCGCGACGGTCGACGAAAGCGCCAGCACGAAGGCTGCCAATCCGGCTTGGACTGTCTTGCGATTTATCGATTTCAGGTCGAATGCCATTGCAGTTCTCCTCTTTCGGTTTCTTCCGGTTTGGACAGGTTGGCGGGTACCGGCCGCCGAACGGCGGCGAGCCCGCGATGGCGCAGGATTTCGGCAATTGCCGCGATGACGAAGGACACAGCCAGGATGGCCGTGCCTAGCGCCATGACGGTGGGCAGCGATTTCGGGAAGCGCAGTTGGCTCCAGATATAAAGCGGCAGGGTCGGTTCGGTGCCGGCGAGGAAGAAGGCGACGATGAACTCGTCGAAGGAGGTCAGGAAGGCCAGCATGAACGCTGACACAATGGCGGGCAGGCTGAGCGGCAGCATGACCCGCCTGAACGTCGTCCAGTCGGACGCGCCGAGATCGAGCGCCGCCTCGCGGATGGTCTTGGGGATAGCGGCGAAGCGGCTCTTCATGATCACAACCGTCGTCGGCAGCGCCACCAATATGTGGCCGAGCACGATGGCGGTTCGCGATGGACCGAAGCCAATGAGGTTGACCAGGATCAGCAGCGAGATGCCGATGATGACGCCGGGGATCAGGATCGGCAGCCGCGCGATGGCGCTGATCGTGGCGGCAAGCGGCGAACGGCCGAAGAGATCCATGTAGGACACGGTGATGCCGCAGAGCGTGGCACCGGTGGCGGCAATTGCACCGATGACGAGGCTGTTGACAAGGGCGCCGGACAGCGCCGAATTGCCGGACAGCGTCTTGTACCATTCAAACGTGAAGCCTTGCAGCGGAAATGCCGCCTGGATCGAATCGTTGAAGGAGAAAAGCGGGATCAGCAATACCGGCAAATACAGGAATACCAGGTAGACAAGGACGTAGGCGCCGAGCCAACGGCCTCCTTGCTTTGCGTCTATGCGCGCGACGCTCATATCCGGCTGCCAAATCTGCGGTCGGCGGAACGCACGACCAGCACCACGGCAAGGATGACCAGCATGACGGCAACGGCGAGTGCTGCGCCGAACGGCCAGTCATTTGCCTTGCCGAACTGGGCCTGGATCAGCGACCCGATCATAGTGCTGGCAGGACCGCCGACCAGCGCGGGGGTGACATAGTCGCCGACCGTCGGCACGAAGACGACGAGAGCCGCCGCCAGCACGCCCGGCATCGAGTTCGGCAGCACGACGCGGCGGAAGCTGGTGAACGGTCTGGCGCCGAGATCGGAAGCAACTTCGAGCAGCGATTTCGGGATCGTGTCCAGCGCCACATAGATGGGCAGGATGGCGAACGGCGCATAGGCGTGGGCAAGCGTGACGACGACAGCGGCCGGCGTGTTGAGAAACGCCAGTGTCGGTTCGGACCAGATGCCGCTTTCGATAAGCGCCGAGTTCAGCACGCCATTGTAGGCAAGCACGATCTTCCAGGCGAAAACGCGTAAGAGATAGCTGGTCCAGAACGGCAGCGTCACCAGAAACAGCAGCAGCCCGCGCCGCCGTCCGGCATGGAAGGCCAGGTAGTAGGCGACGGGATAGGCGGTGACGACCGTCGCCAGCGTCACCAGGCCGGCAATGGCCAGCGAGCGCAGCGTTACCGTCCAGTACAGCGGGTCGGATGCCACGGTGATGAAATTCGCAAAAGTGAAACCCGCGCCCAGCAGCGAACCGTCATTGCTGCGAAGGGCGAGGAAAACCACGAGGCCGAGAGCGAACAGGATCAGGAAGAAGGTGACCAGCCCGCCCGGCAGCAGCATGGCCAACCGGAAACCCGTCGAGGACCTGGACTCCGGCAGCGGCTGCCTTGCAACGATGGTCGACATCGGGATTGCCCATCGAAATTTGAAATTGCTCAAGAATTTTTCATAATCATGAAACTGTCAAGCTGATTCCTGAATCGGCATAAAATCAGCCGCTCGAATGCATCCAGCATACGATTCCAGGCGATTGTCACGGCGACGTCGACCTGCCGAAAGGTTGGGATGGGGATCGGCCGGACTAGCGAAACGGTATGGGCAAGGGTCACCTGAACCCACGATTTCAAAATTTTGAAAGCGTTCGATCCAGGCATCAGCGGATTGAAGAGGATAGCGTCCGCCGATGCGAAATGCAGCGCAGGGCTCGACCGCGAGGAACGGGATAGACCTTTGGCGGGAATTTGTTGAAAGTGCCGCCGCCGCGGCCAGGCTTTTGATGGACCCAAGCTTTTGATGGACCATTGGTCGGCAGCGACGATGCAGGACAAAGATAGCAGAGGACCGCAAGCCATGACGAACGCCACCCTCCTGCCCGACGAGGGCCTCTTCATCGGCCGCGCCCGGACAAGCGACAGGTCCCATCCGCTGGTGGTCACCGTACGCGGCGGTACGGTCTTCGACATCACCTCGAGCATGGCACCAACCGTGCGCGACGTCTGCGAGATGCCGGACCCGGCAGGCTACGTCCACGCCGCCGCGGGCGAACCGATCGGATCGCTCGATGCGATCTCAGCCAACAGTTTCCAGGCCGCGCGCGATCCGCAAAAGCCGTACCTGCTCTCCCCCGTTGACCTGCAAGCGGTCAAGGCGTCGGGCGTCACCTTCGTCGTCAGTCTGCTCGAACGGGTCATCGAGGAGCAGGCGCGCGGCTCGGCGGAAAAAGCCGACGCCATTCGCGCCGACATTGCCGGACTGATCGGCCACGATCTGTCCAAGCTCAGGCCCGGCTCGCCGGAAGCGATGGAGATCAAGGCCAAGCTGATCCAGCGCGGCGCCTGGTCGCAATATCTGGAAGTGGGCATCGGCCCCGATGCCGAGATTTTCACCAAATGCCAGCCGATGGCGTCGGTCGGCTTCGGCGCCGATGTCGGCCTGCATCCGGTCTCCACCTGGAACAATCCGGAGCCGGAAATCGCCATCATCGCCGCCAGCAGCGGCAGGATCGTCGGCGCCACGCTCGGCAACGACGTCAATCTGCGCGACGTCGAAGGACGCTCGGCGCTGTTGCTCGGCAAGGCCAAGGACAACAACGCCTCGGCCGCGCTCGGCCCGTTCATCCGGCTGTTCGACGATGTCTTTTCCATCGGTGACGTGAAGCAGGCCACCGTGCGGCTGAAGGTCGAGGGCGAGGACGGTTTCTCGCTGGAGGGCGCCAGTTCGATGGCCGAGATCAGCCGTTCGCCGGAAGAGCTGGTTGCCGCCGCCATGGGTCCGCATCACCAATATCCGGACGGGCTGGCGCTCTATCTCGGCACCATGTTCGTGCCGTCGAAGGATCGCGGCGAAAAGGGCAAGGGTTTTACGCACAAGGTCGGCGACATCGTCACCATCTCATCGGAGAAATTCGGCGCCTTGGTCAACCGGGTACGGCTGTCACCCGATTGTCCGCACTGGACCTACGGCGCCAGCCATCTGATGCGGGACCTGGCCAGGGCCGACCTTATCTAGGTTTCCCTCCCCGACTGCGACTGAGAGAGATGTCTCGGCCGAATTGAGGATCCGCCTGCCTGGAAAATTATCAGGCAAACTGATGCAATCTGATGGGACTGCTGATGGCGCCTTGTCGTGCGCCAACTACCACTGGCAAATGGAGGCTTGCCATGTGTCGAAAAAGCGGATGCTCTGATGCATCCAGATCGGCGCCGGCAAGAAATACGATCAGGGTTTGCCGTGATCGTGGTGGAGGTGGAGGAGTTTTCAAAATGGGAGGAAATCAAATGCTGACGAGGCTACGACTATTTGTATTCGGCTTGATCGTGGCGCTGGCGATTCCGGCGGCGGCACAGGCCAAGACATTCTACTGGATTTCGCATGGCGGCCCGGCCGACCCGGTCTGGACCTACTTCCTCGCCGGCGCCAAGCAATGGGCGACGGACACCGGCAACACCGTCAACACCTCGTTCCACAATGGCGACGTGTCGTCCCAGCAGGAGGCTGTTCGCGCCGCCATCGCGGCCAAGGCCGACGGCATCACCACCACCAGTCCTGACCCGGGCAGCCTAATCGAGCTCGTCAAGGAGGCACGAGCGGCAAACATCCCGATCATCAACTTCAACACGCCCGATCCAAAGGCGGACTTCAACGCCTATGTCGGCGGCGACAACGTCACCTTCGGCAAGAACTGGGCGCAGTATCTGGTCGACAAGGGCCTGGTGAAGAAAGGCGATTTTGTCTGGATGCCGGTTGAAATCCCCGGCGCCACCTATGGCGTCCAGGAAGAAGAAGGCATCAAGAGCGTCTTCGAGCCGCTCGGCATCACCTATGAAATTACCGAAGCCACGCTCGACCAGGCCGAAGTCATCAACCGCATGGTCGACTATCTCACCGCCAACAGGGCCAAGGTCAAGGCGATCATCGGGCTCGGCGACCTGGTGACCGGCTCGATCAAGCGGGTGTTCGACCAGGTCGGCATCAAGCCGGGCGAAATCCCGGTCGCCGGCTGGGGCAACTCGCTCGACACCACCCAGGAGGTGCTGACCGGCTACGTCAATGCCGCGCAGTGGCAGGATCCGCAGGCGACCAGCTATGTGGCGCTTTCGATCGCCAACATGGCCGCCAGCGGCATTCCGCCCGGCTTCGACGTGATCACCGGCGCGCTCTACGAAAAGGACACCGCGCAGATCTACGACGACATTTTGTCCGGCAAATAAAACCGCGATCGGGATGGTCGCGGCACGCCTGCCACGATCATCCCCATCATCCCGCTGAGCCTCGAACCGCCTCACGCGGTGTCGGGCTTGGCCAGTTCCAACCATGGCGCGGGTCCAACGTGGAAAACAGTTCCATCATCCAACGCTCGATCGCCAGGCCGGAATTCGGGCCCTTCGTGCTGCTCGTCGTCGAGATCGTCGTGTTCTGGGGGTTCAACCACGACTTCCTGTCGCCGCAGAACATCAGCAACATACTCGCCTTCACGGTCGAGCTCGGCCTGATCGCGCTGGCGATGACGCTGTTGATGACTTCAGGCGAATTCGACCTCTCGGTCGGATCGCTGTTCGGTTTCTCGCCCGTCTTGATGTGGACGCTCTTCAACAGCGGCCTCACCTCGCTGGAGGCCGGCTTCGTCGTGGCCTTGCTGGTTGCCGCTTTCATCGGGCTGGTCAATGGCTGGTTCGTGACGCAACTCAAGATACCGTCCTTCCTGGTGACGCTCGGCATGCTGCTGGTGGTGCGCGGCACCGCTCTGTTCGTCACCAGCGGATTTCCGCAGCGGACCTGGAGCGCCGAAGGCAGCTGGCTCGCCGAGGCGCTGGTCGGCGATTTCTTCATCGGGCCGTTCCGTATCTACATGTCGCTGTTCTGGTTCATCGCAGCCGCGATCGCACTCGGTTATGTGCTGACACAAAGCCGGACCGGCAACTGGATCCAGGCTGCCGGCGGCAACCCCAATGCGGCAAGGGCGCGCGGCGTCAATGTCAGCGGCGTCAAGATCGGCCTGTTCATCCTGTCGTCGATCATGGCTTCGCTTGCCGGCGTCATCAGCTCGCTGCGCACCTCGGCGGCCAACCCGAACAGCGGCACCGGCTACGAACTCGAAGTCATCGCCATGGTGGTGATCGGCGGCACGGCGCTGACCGGCGGACGCGGCACCATCATCGGAACCGTGCTCGGCATCCTGATCCTGCGCGTGATGCGCAACGGCATCGTGCTGATCGGCGTGCCGGGCCTGGCCTACAACATCTTCATCGGCGCGATCATCCTCGGCATGATGGCGCTCCACTCATGGCTGGAACGCCGGCATCAGGCGGGGACTTGAACCATGACTGAGCCGCTTGTCCGCATGGAAAACATCCGCAAGCACTACGGGCGCGTGCAGGCGCTTGTAGACGTCAATTTCCATGTCAATGAAAGGGAGATCGTCGGTCTGCTCGGCGACAATGGCGCCGGCAAGTCGACGCTGATCAAGGTCTTGTCGGGTGCGGTCCCGCTGACTAGCGGCGACATCTTCATCCGCGGCAAGAAGGTGGACCTGCGCAGCACCAGCGACGCCATCGCCCATGGCATCGAGACGATCTACCAGGACTCGGCGCTGGTCACGCAATTGTCGATCGCGCGCAACCTGTTCCTCGGGCGCGAGCCGATCAAGCCGCCGCGTTTTCTCAACCGTATGGACCAGGAGGCGATGAACGTGGTCGCCCGCGATCTGCTCAAGCAGGTCGGCATCTCGAAGAACATCCCGCCGACCACACCGATCGGCTCGCTTTCCGGCGGCGAGCGGCAGGCGGTGGCGATCGCACGCGCCATGCATTTCGACAGCGACCTCATCATCCTCGACGAGCCGACCAACAATCTCGGCGTCGCCGAGACGCAAGGCGTACTGAGCTTCGTGCGCAGCGCCCGCGATTCGGGCCATTCCTGCATCTTCATCGCCCACAACATCCATCATGTCTTCCAGGTGGTCGACCGCATCGTCGTCATGCGCCGCGGCAAGGTGGTCGCCGACGATATCGACCCGAAAAACACCAACGTCGCGGAAGTCGAACGGATCATCACCGGCATGTCCGACAAGGAGATCCGCGACGCCATCGTCCAGGGCAAGCAATCGCAGGGCTGAGTGGCCGGTTGGAAGCCGGGTTAGTCGTATCTCTGGTACAGGATCACATCCGCTCCTATGACTATGAAAGCCACCGTTGCGGACATCGCCAGAAGCTGCGGGCTGTCGACCGCGACGGTCGACCGGGTGCTGAACAACCGGCCAGGCGCCAGCGCCGCCAACCGGCAGCGGGTGATGGAGGCGGCCAAGCAACTCGGCTATTTGCCGGTCGTCGATCAGGTCGTGCTGCCCTCGCGGCCGGCGCATCTCGAGTTCTTCCTGCCGATCGGCTCGAACGCCTTCATGGTGGATCTGGCAAATCATATCGAGGACTATGCGGCACGCCTGCCGCTCGTCGCCTCCTGCCGCATCCACAAGCTCGCCGGCATCTCGCCGAACGCGTTGCAGGCGGCGGTCGAAAACCTCTCGCTCAAGGCAAACGGCGTCGGCGTCATTGCGATCGATCACCCGAGAACGCGCAACATCCTGCGCGAGATCGTCGAGGTCGGCATCCGCCTGGTCACTCTGGTGTCGGACGTTCCGGGCGCACCGCGATCGGCCTATGTCGGCATCGACAACCGTGTCGCCGGGCGCACCGCAGCCCTTTTGATGGGACGTTTCCTGGGCGGTCGCACGGGCCATCTGGCGATGGTCGTCGGCTCACGCTCCTATCGCGGACATGAGGAACGCGAAATGGGCTTTCGCTCGGTGCTCAGCGAGGAGTTCCCCAATTTGACCGTGACCAGCGCCGTCGAGATCAACGACGAGCCTGATATCAGCTACACGGCGACGATGAAGGCGCTGCACAACGAGCCGGAACTGCTCGGCATCTATTGCGTCGGCGCCGGACGCTCTGGCGTGGCGAAAGCGCTGCTGGAAGCTAAGCCGCAAAGGAAGCCGGTGTTCATCTGCCACGACCTGACAAGGGCGACACGCGGCTATCTCGTCGACGATCTGCTCGATGTTGTGATCGACCAGAATGCACGGCTGATCGCCGAGCAATCGGTCATTCGCCTGCTCGGCTCGATCGCTTCCTCGGCGCCCTATCTTACGCGGAAACTCATCGAACCGCGCCTTGTCTTCAAGGAAAACGTGCCCGTCCAGTGATGCCGCGCTACGGCGGTCACTTGCCGATGGTTAAAATTCGGTTGATAACGCGAATCTGCACATCTGCTATGCATCTTTTTCTATTGCCGAATCATTGGGCAATTGATAGTTTTGCAGGTGTCGGCCATCTACTCCTCCCAGATGCGATGCCGACGCTGAGTGCGGCGCACCTCCTCCCGTGCCGTATTCGACATCAAGCCCGCTGCCACCTCCTCCCGGCAGCGGGCTTTTTTTGTTCCGGCTCCGGGTTGGGCAGAGGCTGGGCCATGACCATCGCCGGAACGAGTGTCGGTCCGCGTGTCGCATTTGGCGGCGATCGCCACCGGCTCGCTGGGACCAGCCCGCTGGGCATGTTGCCGCCGCGATCAGCGCATCCAACGGAATCCCGTCACACTTGTCACTCTCGCCAATTCGCTATCGCTCCTATCCTGCTGATCAACAGCAACAGCTAGAGCGGGATGAGATTACCTGCGGTCATAGCCTGAGTTTGCGAAGTAATTTGAGCACTCGAGCGGTGTGACGCGGTTGAGAATCTGGCCGATGGCGTTGCAGACCGTTTCAACGGTGCGCTTTGCGGCCTTTCGCAGCCAGTGCTTGAGCTTGGCGAAGAGCTGTTCGATCGGATTGAGGTCAGGCGAGTATTTCGGCAGGAAGAAGAGCCTCGCGCCGGCCTTTCGGATGGCGCGACGCACGGCCTTGCCTTTGTGGCTGCCGAGATTGTCCATCACAACGATGTCGCCCGGCTGGAGAGTGGGCACGAGAACCTTCTCGACATAGAGGAGGAACCTCTCGCCGTTGATCGGCCCGTCGATGAGCCAGGGCGCTTCGACGCGATCATGACGCAGCGCAGCCAGAAAGGTCATTGTCTTCCAGTGGCCATTGGGAACTTTGGCCTTGATCCGCTGTCCGACCGGTGCCCAACCCCTGAGCGGGGCCATGTTGGTCTTGGTCCAGGTCTCGTCGATGAACACCAGGCGGGCGGGGTCGATCCGGTCCTGATACAGAACCCATTGCCTCCGTCGGCGCGCAACATCGGGACGATCTTGCTCGGCGGCGATCAGCGTCTTTTTTTGTGAGACAGCTTCTCGGCGTGCACGAACTCCCACACCGAGCGGTAGTCAACCTTCAGGCCACGCTCGCCAAGTTCGGCCACAAGCCCGCGCAAGGTGAAGTCCTTCTCCCGGCAGCGCTCGACAAGCCAGTCGCGCCACGCTCCCGATATCTTCTTCGGCTTGTAGCCGCCCACTTGGCGGGGCGCCACGCTCCCCGTCTGTTCCACCCGCTTCAGCCACTCGATCGCCGCGCTGTAGCTGACGCCAAATCGAGCAGCCGCCGCGCGCCGCGAAAGCCCTTCAACCTTGACCGCCGCAACAACCCGTTCGCGCAGGTCCATTGAATATCCAACCATCAATGCTGGCCTCCTGCCCAGCAGCAAGGTTGAATCAGATCATCGCTGATTTGGGAATCCCACGACTCCCATAAATCTCATCCCGCTCTAGTGCCAGGAATTGTGCGGCGACGGACCGCAAAGGAGAAGCGCAATGACGGTACATCCGAACGGACAAAAGAGCAGTCGGCAGCGCGGCTCGCAATGAACACGCCACCGATCGTTTCGCCGCTTGCGAGACTATCTGGCCCTGAACGAGGTGATCAGGCCTTCCGCCATGCGGACAAACTGCGCGCTGGGGCCTTCGGCTCCGACGCTTTGCAGGCTGACACGGGCGCCTTCAAGCAGCAGCGACAATGTATCGGCGAGAAGTTCTGCCTGGCCGATGCCGGCATCCCGGCACAGGCCGACGAGACGGTCGCGCTGAGCCTGCTTGAGTTCCTTGATTACCGGACGGGCCGGATGGTCGGTCTCGCTCAACTCGATGGCGGCGTTGGCCATGTCGCAACCGCGGCCGTCCATCATCAGGCAATCGGCTGCCATCCGGACCCAGGCATGCAGTTGCGCAAGTTTGTCGCCCGGATGCTCCGCCTCGAACTTTTGCCACATCGCGTTGGCGCTGCATGCGGTCGCCCGCAGGCACTCGATGACCAGGTCGTCCTTGGACTCGAAATGACGGTAGAGCGTCATCTTGTTGGTACCGGCGGCCTCAGTGATCGCGTCGACACCGACGCCCTTGATGCCATGCTTGTGGAACATATCCCGTGCCGTCTCCAGGATGCGATCCCGGGGGCGGATGCGCTTCGCAGTGCCGTCTTCCATCAAAACCTCCTTGGTTTCGGGGTTTCCGAAAAATCCCTCGGTACACCTCTTGACTAGGGTGTTACCGGTCTGTAACTTCTAGATGTTACTTACTGGTAACACCCCCATTGCCTCGTGTCAATCTCGCAGGCGCCTGTGAACAGCCTCCGCCAAATCGGCCCAGGCATGAAACTGCGCCCCAGGCGACTTTGGCCGCGAACAGGAAGACCACCCGATCTGCGGCGGCGTACGCCGCAGATCGCCAAGCCAGGAGCCGCTACGATGTCGCAGCGCAAAGATTTGACGATCGACGAAGTCGTGAAGGATCCGATGATCCGGATGCTGATGAGGGCCGACCGTGTCGACCCGCACGCTTTCGAGACGATGCTGCGCAGCCTTGCGGACGCGCAGTTCCGCGGCCGCAAGGCGCCGCCTCGTTTCCTGGAAGATCCCGGGCAAAGCCGCGGCCGGCTGTCCAGGGTCGCCAGGGCCTTTGGCCAGGCGAGAGCATCGGGCGAGGCATGCGTGTCATGGTAAATTTCTTCATCCACCGTCCGATCTTCGCATCGTCGATCGCCGTCATCATGGTGCTCGCCGGGACGATCTGCTATTTCCTGCTGCCTGTCTCGCAGTTTCCCGACATCACGCCGCCGCAGGTCGTGGTCAGCGCCAACTATCCGGGCGCCAGCGCGCAAGTCGTGGCCGACACCGTCACGACGCCGCTCGAACAGCAGATCAACGGCGTCGAAGGCATGACCTACATGTCGTCGTCGAGCTCCAATGACGGGTCTTCGACGATCACCGTCACCTTCGAGGTCGGCTATCCCCTGAGCACCGCCGCCGTCGATGTCCAGAACCGCGTGTCACAGGCGGCGTCCTCGCTGCCGGCCATCGTCAACCAGGGCGGCGTGACGATCAAGAAGCAGAACCCGAACTTCGTCCTGATCGTCAACCTCACCTCGCCCGACGGCTCTGTCGATCCGGTCGCGCTCAGCAACCTCGCCTACCTGCAAGTGGTCGACCCGCTGAAGCGCCTCCCGGGCGTCGGCGACGTGCAGATCTTCGGCGAGCGGCGCTATTCGATGCGCGTCTGGCTCGATCCCGACAAGCTCGCCAATCTCGGCATAACCGCCGTCGATGTCCAGAACGCCATCGCAGAGCAGAATGTCCAGGTCGCGGCCGGCAAGATCGGGCAGTCGCCGGCGCCCGCGGGTACGGCTTTCGAAATGCAGGTCAACGCCGTCGGCCGACTGAGCGATCCCAAGGAATTCGGCGATATCATCGTGCGCGCCGATGCCGCGAACGGTTCGCTGGTGCGGTTGCGCGACGTTGCGCGCATCGAACTCGGCGCCCTGCAATACTCGTCATCGGCGTTCTTCGGCAAGGACCCGACCGTGGTGCTCGCGGTTTACCAGATGCCGGGCTCGAACGCGCTCGATCTGCAGCAGCGCGTCAAGGACAAGATGCAGGAACTGTCGGCCCGCTTCCCGAAGGGCGTCAGCTACGCCATGCATTACGATACGACACGTTTCGTTTCGGCATCGATGCACGACGTGCTGGTCACGCTCGGCGAGGCGCTGGTCCTGGTTGTCGCGGTGGTGTTCATCTTCCTGCAGAGCTGGCGCACCACAATCATCCCGACGATTGCGATTCCCGTGTCGTTGGTGGCAACGCTCGTCGTCATGTACATGTTCGGCTTCTCGCTGAACATGCTCAGCCTGCTCGGCATGGTGCTGGCGATCGGCCTCGTCGTCGATGACGCCATCGTCGTCGTCGAGAATGTCGAACGCCAGCTGGAGGCCGGCCTCAAACCGCTGGCTGCCACGCGCGCGGCGATGGCCGAGGTGACCGGCCCGATCATCGCCACGACCGCCGTGCTGATGGCCGTGTTCGTGCCGGTCGCCTTCATACCTGGCGTTTCCGGCCGGCTATACAACCAGTTTGCGCTGACGGTGGCGATCTCGTTCGGCATCTCCGCCTTCGTCTCGCTGACGCTCACCCCGGCGCTCAGCGCCGCCTTCCTGCGCCACCGCCCGGCAACGCAGTTCGTGCTGTTCCGCTGGTTCAACACGGGCTTCGATCGGCTGTCGCATGCCTATGCCAATGGTGTGCGCATCCTCATCCGTCTGCGCTGGATCATGCTCGGGCTGTTCGCGGCCGGGCTTGTCGCCACCTACTTCGTCTGGCAGCGCCTGCCCTCGACCTTCCTCCCAGTCGAGGACCAAGGCTATTTCTTCGTGGTCATCCAGTTGCCGGATGGGGCGTCGCTGGAGCGCACCGACGCAGTCGCCCGGAAGGTACGCGATGTCCTGCAGGACACGCCCGGCGTCGATATCGTCGGCTCGATCAGCGGCTTGAACTTCCTCACCAGTGCCGCCCAGTCGAACTCGGCCGTCGAATTCGCCATTCTGAAGCCATGGGATGAACGCGGCCCGGACCAGAGCGCCTCGAAGCTCGTCGCCGACGTGCGCTCGAAACTCATGGAAATCCCAGAAGCCTTCGCGCTGAGCTTCGATCCGCCTTCGATCCCGGGCATCGGCACGACCGGCGGCTTCGAATTCCAGGTGGAGGACCTGACCGGCCGTGGCAGCGCTGCGCTCAACGACGCGACGCAGGCCGTGCTGGCCGAGGCGCGCAAACAGCCAGAGCTCAACCCGCAGCAATTGTTCTCCTCGTTCTCGACCTCGACGCCGCAGTTCAACTACGACCTCGACCGCAACAAGGCGAAGCTGCTCGGTCTCAGCCTGCCTGACGTGTTCAGCACGCTGCAGATCTATCTCGGTTCGCTCTATGTGAACGACTTCAACCTGTTCGGCCGCACCTTCCGGGTGACGATCCAGGCCGACAAGGATGCGCGTGCGGGTGCGGCCGACATTTCGCGGCTCTATGTGCGCAATGCCTCCGGCGGCATGGTGCCGTTGAGCACGCTCGGCAAGCTGGTGCCTATCGTCGGCCCGGAAACCGTCCCGCATTACAACAACAATGCGTCAGCCCTGATCAATGGCGGTGCCGCACCCGGCTTCTCCTCGGGCCAGGCGGTCGCTGCGATGGAACGTGCCGCCGCCACGGCACTGCCGAAGGATTTCGGCTACGAATGGACGGGCATCACCTATCAGGAGCTCAAGGCCGGATCGATCGCCTCGATCGTCTTCGGCCTCGCCATGGTCTTCGTCTTCCTGATCCTTGCCGCCCAATATGAGAGCTGGGCCATGCCCTTCATGGTCCTGCTCGCGGTGCCGCTTGCCCTGTTCGGCGCCTTTGTCGCCCTGTTGATGCGCGGCATGCAGATCGACGTCTATTCGCAGATCGGCTTCGTCATGCTGATCGGGCTGGCGGCGAAGAACGCCATTCTGATCGTGGAGTTTGCCCGGCGCCGGCGCGAGGAAGGTCTCAGCATCGTCGACGCCGCAATGGAAGCGGCGCGCCTGCGGCTGCGGCCCATCCTGATGACCGCCTTCGCGTTCATCCTCGGTGTGCTGCCGCTGATGTTCTCCACAGGTGCCGGTGCAGCCAGCCGCCAGTCGATCGGCACCACCGTCTTTGGCGGCATGGTCGCAGCGACGATCCTGTCGCTGGTGTTCGTGCCGGTCTTCTACGCGGTGATCGAGCAGCTGCGCGAGCGCGGCAGCAAGAGCGAGCCCGTTGCCGAACCGACTGAACCAACTGCAAAACCCGCTTTCGCGCGATTGGCCGAAGCGGCCGAATAGGATTGGAGAATTGATCATGCGTAAATGGAAAATTGCGTTGGGGGCGGCTGTTGCCGTGGGGGCGATATCGATGGTGAGCGTCCACTTGCTCGACATGGGTGATTTCGGCCTCAACGCCGGCACGGCAGGGGCGGCAACGCCTGAGCCCACGGCGCCCGAGCCCGCGGCATTTGTCATGCCGGTGCCGGTGGTGAGCGTCGTCAAGAAGACGATCCCGATCTATCTCGACTATGCCGCCCGCACCGAGCCGATCCGCAGCATCACGCTGCAATCGCGCGTGCCGGGTTATCTGCAGGAGCAGGTCGCGCCCGACGGCAGCGATGTCGAGAAGGGCGACCTTCTCTACAAGATCGCTCCAGAGGATTTCCAGGCTGCCCTCGAGCAGGCGAAGGCCCAGGTTCAGCGCGACGAAGCAACGCTCGATTATGCGCGTTCCAGCCTTGGTCGCGGCACCGAGCTGGCCAAGAGCGGCTACATCGCCAAGGATGTCTTCGACCAGCGCACCAGCAGCTTGCGCGAGGCCCAGGCCTCACTCGCGGTGAACCAGGCGGCGGTGCGGACCGCCGAGCTCAATCTGAGCTATTCGGAAATCAAGGCGCCGTTCGCCGGGCGCGTCGGCCGCAACCAGGCCTCGGTCGGAACGCTGGTCAGCGTCGCCGGCACGGTGCTCAACACGCTGGTGCAGCTCGACCCGATCTATGTCACCTTCAATCCGAGTGAAACGGATCTGGCGCAGATCGAGGAAGCCCGCGCGGCGGGGCCTATCGACGTCGACGTCCTGCTTCCCGGCGATACGGAACCGCGCCAGAGAGGTCAGCTCAGCTTCATCGACAACACGGTCGACCGTTCGACCGGCACCATCACGGCACGGGCGACGATCGGCAACGCCAAGTTCACTCTGCTGCCGGGCCAATATATTCGTGTGAGACTGCACATCAAGCAGCAGCCCGATGCACTGATGGTGCCGCAGACGGCGTTGGGATCGAGCCAGCTCGGCAAGTATCTCTACGTCGTCGGCAAGGACAATACCGTCGACCAGCGCATTGTTTCGCTGGGGCCGACCAACGGCGACCTGGTGGCGATCTCGAGCGGCGTAGCGGAAGGCGACCAGGTAATAACAGGCAATCTGCAGAAGATCGGCCCGGGAATGCCTGTCTCGCCGCTGCCACAGAAACCGGCCACCTGATACCCCCCATCAGGCCCGGTCCAGCGGCGCTCCCGGCTATGCCGAGGGCGCCGTTTTGCTGAGTGGTTCGGCCGGGTCGGCGACATTGCCCGCAATCCGGAAGTCGAAAAGGTCTTGCTGGAATTTCGACAAGCTGCTTGTCTTGCTTCGGTTGCTTCTGGGGGCCAATTGCGATGCCTTCATTGGGGACAGCAGAGGACAGAAAAATTGCGGATCAAAACCATCAAGGCCTACCATGTCGTGCAGCCCTTCGTGGACGGTCCCTACCGCATGTCCAAGGGGCGTGTCGCCGACGCGTTCGACGCGGTGATCGTCGCCATCACCTCCGACAGCGGGCTGACCGGCTGGGGCGAGATGGCGCCGCTCGGCAATTTCTACGCGCCGGCATTCGCGGCTGGCACTCGCGCCGGCGTCATCGAAATTGCGCCGCATCTGCTCGGCCACGACCCTCGCGCCTTGGCCAGTATCGGCAGGCTGATGGACACGGTGTTCAAGGGTCATCCCTACATCAAGTCGGCGCTCGACATGGCCTGCTCGGATCTCGCGGCACGCGCCGCCGGCATACCGCTGGTGACGCTGCTCGGCGGGCGCGAGAGCGAGGCGGCGGAACTCTACAAGGTCGTCACCCATGGCACGGTCGACGCGATGGCCGCACTGGCCAAGCGCATTGTCAAGGACGGGTTTCACCGGCTGCAGGTCAAGGTCGGCGGCAATGTCCATGACGACATCGAGCGCGTCACCGCGGTCGCCGCTTCGGTGCCGAAGGGCACCGTCATCTTCTGCGACGCCAATGCCGGCTGGACGCCTTATCAGGCGCGCCAGTTCGCTGACGCGACGCGTGCCATCGACTACACGTTCGAGCAGCCCTGCACCACGATCGACGAATGCATGTCGGTGCGACGCTCGCTCGACAAGCCGATGGTGCTCGACGAATCCGTCACCTCGCTGGACGACATGCTCAACATCCACCGCAAGGGGGCGGCCGACGGGCTGACGCTGAAAATCTCGCGGCTCGGCGGCGTGACCAGGACGCGCCAGATCCGCGACCTTGCCGTCGACCTGGGCTTCATGATCACCGTCGAGGACACCGGCGGCGCCGAGATCGACACATCGGCCATGGCGCATCTGTCGCTGTCGACGCCTGAGGAGCGCCGACTGCACGCCATTGCCTTCCACGAATGGGTGACGGTGCGCACCGCATCGAACAAGCCGCCGGTTTCGGGAAGCCGCATGGGCATTCCCGACAGGCCGGGCCTCGGCATCGACGTCGTTCCCGACCTGCTTGGCGCGCCCTTCTTCGAGGTCGGCAGCTGATAAACTGGCGTGCACCGAGCATGCCGGCCGGCGCTCTCTGTTGCGCGGCTTCGTCGTTAGCGATCGGCGCATCGGCAGCTGAGCGGCTACGAAACAGTTTTTCGCAGCACTGGCTCATTGGCGAGAAGCGAGATCACAGTCGCCGCCTGCATCCCTGGAGATTGCGGCCTTCTTCTGCGCTGCCCAGCTAGTAGCTTTTCAGCCGGCAATCTCCAACATTCGCGATTAGCCGTAAGCCCCTGCACTTCGTCATCCTAGGGCAAGCAAGGAGCGAAGCGACGCGGCGCAGACCCTAGGATGACGAATTGGAGGATTGGTTCGGCCAATCACAAAGTTGCGAATTGCCATCACGATTCGCGGCGGACAGAAACCACCGGCGGTCGCTGCCGATCGGCCCCGAGCTGTCAAAATCACTGTGCAGAGCCACTAACCGGTGCGCGGCCAAGCCAGGTGCGCACAAATCGGAATCGCGCAATTTGGCCAGGGCGCTGCCGAATTGCCGGGTTGAAATATTTTTCATTTGGAAATAGGAATGTTCAAAATGATGGCTTCGACGCTGCGACGCGTCAGGAACTGGAGGAAGCGACATGGCCCATCCGCAATTTGCAGCGGAACTTTTGCAGCGCGCTGAACAGCAGGGACCGATCACCATCGGGCTTGCCGGCGCCGGGCAGATGGGCACCGACATCGTCGTGCAGGTCGCGCTGATGCCGGGCATGCGGATCGGCGCAATTTCCGAGGTCAGGCCGCAGGCGGCGATCGATGCGGCGCTGCTGGCCGGCCACGACCGCTCCGACATCGTGCAGGCCGGCAATGCGGCGGCGATCGACCGCGCCATCGAGGCCGGCAAGATCGCGGTGACCGAAGATTTGCATGCGCTGGCGTCCGCCGGCCGCATCGACGTCATCATCGACGCGACAGGCAATCCCAACATCGGCACGCTGTTCGCGCTCGAAGTAATGAAGAACGGCAAGCATATAGTCATGCTCAACGTCGAGGCCGACATCACCATCGGCCGCTTCCTCAAGGAGGAGGCGCGCAAGGCCGGCGTCGTCTATACCGGTGCGGCCGGCGACGAGCCGGCCTGCACGCTGGAGATCATCGGCTTTGCCAGGAGCCTCGGCTTCAACATCATCGCCGCCGGCAAGGGCAAGAACAATCCGCTAAAGATCGACGCCATGCCGGCCGACTACGAGAGGGAGGCGGCCGAGCGCAACATGAATGCGCGCATGCTGGTCGAGTTCGTCGACGGCTCGAAGACGGCGATCGAGATGGTGGCGATCGCCAACGCCACCGGCCTGGTGCCCGACGTGCCGGGCATGCACGGCCCGACCGCGACGCTGGAGGAACTCGCCGGCGTGCTTTGCCCGCGCGAAGATGGCGGCGTACTGCACCGCAAGGGCGTCGTCGACTATTCGATCGGCAAGGGCGTGGCGCCCGGCGTGTTCTGCATCATCGAGACGCGGCATCCGCGCGTGCTGGAGCGCATGATCGACCTCAAGGTCGGCAAGGGCCCGTATTTCACGATCTTCCGCCCCTATCATCTGACCAGCCTGGAAGTGCCGCTGTCGGCGGCGCGCGCCGTGGTCTACAACCGCGCCGACATGGAGCCGCTCGACCATCCGGTCGCCGAAGCGGTGGCCGTTGCCAAGAGTGAGCTTGCCCCTGGCCAGTCGCTCGGCATGATCGGCGAGAACGACTATCGCGGCTTCGCCATGACCTGGGAGGACGCGCGCGCCCGCGGCGCCCTGCCGCTCGGCCTCGCCGAACGCGCCAAGGTGGTAAAACCGGTCAAGACAGGCGATTTCCTCACCTATGAAAATTGTGTACCCGACGATTCGATGGTGATAACCCAGATCCGCCGTCGTCTCGACCAGTCGGACGGACGGTTCGTCACCAACGCCGCCTGATCCGCTGGATTCCTGTCTGATGGACGATGTCGTAATCGGGATCGACGCCTCGACCACGGCCGTGAAAGCGATTGCCTTCACGCGCGACGGCAAAGAGCTGTCCCAGGCGCGCGAAGCCTATCCGCTTTCAAATCCCAGGCCCGGCCATTTCGAACAGGATGCCGAACATTGGTGGACCGCGCTGCTCGGCGCCTTGAAGCAGGTTGTTGAGGCGGTTGGCGCCGCCCGGGTGGCGGCGATCGCCATCGCCCACCAGCGCGAGACCTTCACGCTGATCGATCGCGCCGGCAAGCCGCTTATTCCAGCGATCCTGTGGCTGGACGAGCGTGCGCGTCCGCAAGTCGCCAGGCTTTCGGCGGAGCTCGGCCGCGAGACGATCCGCGACTGGAGCGGCAAGCCGCCGGACCCGACGCCCGCGCTCTATGCTGTTCGCTGGCTTGCCGAACACCAATCGCAAGCGCTTGATGAGGCAGCCGCACTCGTCGATGTGCACGGCTTCTTCGTCCACCGGCTGACCGGGCGTCTGGTCACCAGCACGGCAAGTGCGGATCCGCTCGGGCTGCTCGACATCAGGAATGGCACGCCCATGCCGAGGCCCATCGCCTGGCCGTCGCCGGCGCCGGCGACAACAGGCGTGCCGGCCTTCAACCCGGTCAGCCCGGCCACGCTCTCACCAAGTCCGCCGCAGATCGCGCCTGGCGCGACCAGTTGCGGCAACTGGTCCGGCCGCAGCCCCGCGGCCCCGACGAGCTCAGGGTGCGTCTATGGCGAAGGCAAAAGCTATCTTTCGCTCGGTTCGGGCGTCGTCAGCGGCTGTTACTCCCATGGGTTGACGACGTCGGATGCATTTCGAACTCTGGTCTCGCCGACCGGTTCGGGTTTCATGCTGGAAACCGTGCTGCGCTCGGGCATGCAACTGGTCGACTGGATCGTTCGCACCACCGGCTCGCCGTCGGCGGCAGTCCTGGAGAAAGCAGCGGCCGACATTGCCGCCGGCAGCGAGGGCCTGCTTGTCATGCCCTATTGGGCCGGTGTCATGAGCCCCTATTGGGACGGCGCGGCGCGCGGCGTCATTGTCGGCCTGTCGCTCGACCATGAGCCGAAGCACCTTTTTCGAGCGGTTCTGGAAGGCATCGCCTTCGAGCAGGCCATCGCCAGCGAGGCAATGGAAACCAAAGCGGCGGAAACTCAGGCTGGCGGCAAACCGGCGGCGATGATAGCAGCCGGCGGCGGCACCAACTGCGCCCTGCTGATGCGGATCATGGCAAGCGTGCTCGAGCGGCCGCTCTCCGTCTCGCCAGTCAACGAAGCCGCAGCGCTCGGCGCCGCCATGCTGGCGGCTTCAGCGATAGGATGGTTTGCTTCGCCCGATATGGCGGCCGAGGCGATGGCCGCGCCGCCGACCAGGCATGTCGACCTCGTCGACGGACTGGTCCCCGCTTACCGTGCGCGCAAGGCAATCTACCGCGACCTGTATCAGGCGACGCGCGACACCCATGTGCGGCTTGGTGAAGTCGGGCAAGTTTAGAGATTTGACAGGTCGGAGACCTTTCGGACGTGAGATGTCGGCGGGACAGCACCCCCCTCTGGCCTGCCGGCCATCTCCCCCTCAAGGGGGGAGATTGGACTTCATCCCGGCTTTCGCCAACCACCAATGTCGCAAGAATAAGCGGAGCGCCGAAGCTGCCAATCTCCCCCCTTGAGGGGGAGATGTCCGGCAGGACAGAGGGGGGTCCTCGGCATAAGGGTTCAAGCCCTAGCGGTTGAGCAGGCCCTTGGCGGCATCCTCGTCGGTGATCAGAACCGATATCCTGGTGTTGGCAAGCGCCGCCCGCATGATGGCGATTTTTTCCTGCCCTCCCGAGACCAGGACGATGGCCGGGATGTCCGACAGGTCCTGCAGCGGATAGGCGCAGACCCGGCGGTTGACCTCATGGTCGACGAGCCGGCCCTCGGCGTCGATGAAATGGCATAAAATATCGCCAACTGCGCCGGCCGCCTGCAACTCTTCGAGTTCGCTGGGCTTGATGAAGCCGTAATTGGCGATCGGGCTGTCGTTGGAAAACGATCCGACGCTGAGCACGGCGATGTTTGCCCGGCGTGCGCGGAAGACGACGTCCTGAACGCTGCGCTGGCTCATGAAGGCTTCGCGCTGCTCCGGCCTGTCGGCATAGACCGGCACCGGCAGCAAAAAACACTCGGCGCCGATCTTTTCGGCGAATTCCCAGGCGCTTTCGGTCGGGTTGAGCGGCTGGGCGTGGGTAAGGCCGCCGAGCATGGAAACCACCGTCGTCCTGGCGATCGGCCGCCGCGGCAATTCGTTGATGGCGAATTTCAGCGTCCGCCCCCAGCCCAGTGCGATGACATCGCCGGCATTCACATTGTCGGCCAGATAGGCGCCCGCGGCATGGCCGATCATCAGCGGCGCGTTGCTTCGGTCGGCGGCCGACGGCACCACAACGGCCTGGCTGAGCCCAAAACGCTGCTTCAGCGCCTCTTCCAGCACCAGGCATTCGACGACGCTGTCACGGATGCGGAACTGGACGACGCCCTCTTCACGCGCGGCGGACAGGATGCGATGCACCTTGATGCGGCCGATGCCGAGGATCTCCGAAATCCTCTCCTGCGTCAGACCCTCGACATAATAGTGCCACGCAGCACGCGCCTTCAGCTCGGCATCCGGAAAGCGCGAGGCCTTGTCATTCTCTGTCATCGCCATCTTTTTGCCCTCCCGCGGTCGTCCGAATCCTTAGTCGCCATTCAAATGGCGTTATCCGACCAGGCGACGCGAAATCGGTCTGCGTGCCCAGGATTCGAGATTCAGGACACCGACAGGATACCTCTACAACGTGAATGAAAGCCAAAATGGTCAACATTTACTTCATCTTGGCCGTCCCGCCCTGCTCAAGCAGCCGACATGAATTCGCAGGATGAGAGCGGACCTGAAACGCGGCATTTCATGCTCTTTCGTAAGGCAAACTGGCTTGCGGCGCAAACCGGCGTGGAATGATACGGCGGGCCTTGACAATTTTCCGACGAACAGTTTAGCTGAACAAAATTGCATATCAAAGATAAATTGTTCACAGGGAGGTGCCTGGTGAGCAAGAGTGAGCCGACGACGCATCGCCGGATCGCTGATGGAGGAGACAAAATGGCTGTGAGCAACGGTGCTAGCGAGTTGAAGGCCGGCCCAAATGCCCAGGCCGCGGCGGGCGCGAAGCTTTCGGCCCTGTTCGCCGGAACCATGGGACCGCTGATCGGGCTGGTGTTGCTGTGCCTGGCGCTGTCGCTGACCACCGACACGTTTCTCACCGTCCGCAACATCCTCAACGTGCTCGACCAGGTCACTGTGCTCGGCATCATGGCGATCGGCATGACGCTGGTCATCCTGATCGGCGGCATCGATCTGTCCGTCGGCTCGGTGCTGGCGCTCGCCGCCATGGTGATGGGCTTCGTCGCCCATCCCGACCACCTCAATCTCGGCATGCCTGCCGGCGTGATCACAGCACTTGTCGTTGCCGGACTTTGCGGGCTGGTTTCAGGCCTGCTCGTGACCGTCACCAAGCTGCCGCCCTTCATCGCCACGCTGGCCATGATGTCGGTGGCCCGCGGTTTCGCCAACATGATCACCGACGGCTCGCAGATCATCGGCTTTCCCGACTGGTTCACCAGCCTGTCGATCATCCGTCATTTCGGTTTCCTGTCGGTCACCGTCGGCTTGATGATCGTGCTGGCCATTATCTTTGCGATCTTTCTGAACTATCGCGCGACCGGTCGCAGCCTCTACGCGATCGGCGGCAGCGCCGAGGTCGCCAGGCTGTCCGGCATACCGGTCGGCTCGCTGACCAACTGGGTCTATGCGGTCTGCGGCGTGCTGGCCGGGCTCGCCGGCATCGTGCTTGCGGCACGGCTCGATTCCGTCCAGCCGAGCTCCGGCTTCGGCTACGAGCTGGACACCATCGCGGCGGTGGTGATCGGCGGCGCCAGCCTATCGGGCGGCGTCGGCTCGATCGGCGGCACCGCCATCGGCGTGCTCATCATCGGCGTGCTGCGCAACGGGCTGAACCTGCTCGGCGTGTCGCCCTTCATCCAGCAGGTGGTGATCGGCGTGGTGATCGCGCTGGCGGTGGCCACGGATACATGGCGGCGCAGAGCCCAATGAAAACTGGGCTCAATGAAGAATGGGGCGCAATGAGATTCACTCGGGTGTCCGGGCGAAAACGGATCGGTGATCCGAAACTGGGAGTTGTTCGGCCAAGGGCGCCGTGATGCGCCGGCGGGACAGATTGAACATCAACGGAGGAAACACATGCTGACCAAACGTTCATTGCTACTTGCTGCCGCGGCCGTCATTCCGCTGCTCGGACTGTCCGAGATGGCGTCGGCCAAGGAGGCCAAGAAGCTTGGTCTCGCCGTCGCCAACCTGCAGGCCGATTTCTTCAACCAGATCAAGCAGTCCGTCGAGGCCTATGGCAAGGAAAAGGGCCTCGAGATCGTCACCGTCGACGCCAAGGGCGATTCGGCGACCCAGGTCAGCCAGGTGCAGGACCTGATCACGCAGAACATCGATGCGCTGATCTACATCCCGGCCGGCGCCACTGCCGCCACCGTGCCGACCAAGACGGCCAAGGCTGCCGGTATCCCGGTCGTCAATGTCGACCGCAACGCCGAGGGCGCCCCTGGCGACACCTTCATCGCCACCAACAGCGTGGCGTCGGCCAAGGCGGTTTGCGACCACATCGCCAAGCAGGCTGGCGGCAAGGGCGAGATGATCATCATTCATGGCCAGAAAGGGACGACGCCCGAGGTCGACCGGTCGAAGGGCTGCGGCGAAGCGCTGAGCGCCTATCCCGACATCAAGGTGGTCGGCGAGTTGTGGAGCGAAGGCTGGCACCAGGACGAGGGCTTCAAGCTGACGCAGGACCTGCTGCAGTCGCATCCCGAGGTGTCGATCGTCTTCGGCCAGGCCGATGCGCTGGCGCTCGGTGCTGCGCAGGCGGTCAAGGTCGCCAATCCCGGCCACAAGGTCTGGATCGCTGGTTTCGACGGCGACGTGGCGGCGCTCAAGGCACTGAAAGGCGGCGTCTTCGACGTGACCGCGACGCAGCAGACACAGGGCATGGGCCGGCTTGCCGTCGATGCGGCGATCAAGCTGGTGGCCGGCGAAACCGTTCCGGCAGAACAGCTGCAGGACGCGACGCTGACCACCAAGGACAATGTCGATCAGTTCATCGCCAAGCATCCCTGATCCCCAGGAGACCGGCAGTTGACGAGCGGAACGATGTCCCTGGATCCCAGCCATACGAAGACCCCTCATCCGGGGCTCTTCGTCAGCGGCCTCTGCAAGAGCTACGGCCCGGTGCAGGTCCTGGCCGATGCCAGCTTCGAGGTGCGGCCGGGCGAGGTCGTGGCGCTGCTTGGCGAAAATGGCGCCGGCAAGTCCACCGTTTCGAACATCATCGCCGGGTCGACCAAGCCGGATGCCGGCAGCATCACATGGCGGGGGAAGCCGTATTCCCCCGCCTCTCCCGCCGCGGCCATCGACGCCGGCGTCGGCATGATCCACCAGGAACTGAAGCTGCTGCCGGACCTGTCAGTCGCCGAGAACGTCTATGTCGGGCGCCTGCCGATGCGCGGCGGCCGCATCGACCGCGCGGCCATGAATGCGCGGGCATCGGCCCAACTGAAGCGGCTCGGCCTCGATGTCTCGCCGGAACGCAAGGTGCGCACGCTGCGCATCGCCGCCCAGCAGCAGGTCGAGATCGCCAAGGCGCTGACGCTCAATGCCGAGCTTCTGATCTTCGACGAGCCGACAGCGGCACTTGGCAGCGAGGAAACGGAGCTGTTGTTCAAGCAGATCCGCAAGCTCAAGGCGGAAGGCATGTCCTTCATCTATATCAGCCACCGGCTGGACGAGGTCGCCGAGATCGCCGACCGTGTCGTGGTGATGCGCGACGGGCGCATTGTCGCCCGCCACGAGCGCGCCGACGTCCCGGTGCGCGCGATCGTCGAGCAGATGGTCGGCCGCAGCGTCGAGCGGATGTTCCCGCCGCTGTCGGAGCCGGGCAGCGAGGCGTTGCTCGAGGTCGAGAACCTGTCCTCGCCGGAACGCAGTTTTCAGAATGTCAGCTTCTCGGTAAGGACCGGCGAAATCCTTGGCATCGCCGGGCTGATCGGTGCCGGCCGCACCGAGCTGGTGCGGGCGATCGCCGGCGCCGATCCGATTTCCTCGGGGTCGGTGCGGGTCGCCGGCGACCCGGTGCATCTCACTGGCCCGGCGGCGGCGATCAAGGCCGGCGTCGTGCTGGTGCCGGAAGACCGCAAGGCGCAAGGCGTGGTGCTCGACCAGACCATCGGCGAGAATCTGGCGATCGGCAATTTCGACCATGTCGCGCCGAATGGCTGGGTATTTCCGAAGGCGGTACAGAAATTCGCCCAGGCCGGCATAAGCCGGCTCGGGGTCAAGGGCCGACCTAACCAGGCGATCAGCAAGCTTTCCGGCGGCAATCAGCAGAAGGTGATCATCGCCAAATGGATTTCACGGCCGCCCAAGGTGTTTATCCTGGACGAGCCGACGCGCGGCATCGATGTCGGCGCCCGCGCCGCGATCTACGATGTCATCGCCGAACTCGCCCGCTCCGGCATGGCGGTGGTGGTGGTGAGCTCCGACCTCGAGGAAGTGCTCGGCCTGTCGCATCGCGTGCTGGTGCTGAGCCGTGGCCGCCAGCGCGGCATTCTCGACCGCAGTGAAGCGAGCAACGTCGCCGTCATGGAGCTCGCCACAAGCTGAGGGCGGCATAAAGGATCGGAATAGAGCGCAGCAGGTGATATCCTCCCAGGCACCGGACCGCGCGGGGCGCCAGCCAGGACTGGCGCCCCTTCCTTCCAAGCGCAGCACCGGCGGCTCAACAGGAAAAACATTTCGATGAAACTATTCGATCTTGATGGCGACGTTGCCCTCGTTACCGGCGCCGGCAGCGGCATCGGCCAAGCGATCGCCATCGGCCTGGCCGAGGCCGGCGCCGATATCGCCTGTTTCGGCCATGCCTCGAAAGGCGGGCTGGACGAAACCGCGCACAGGGTCTCGGCGCTTGGTCGCAAGGCACTGGTGCTGACCGGCACGGTGACCTCAGAGGCCGATTTGTCAGTGGCGATCGAGCGCACGGAGAAAGAACTCGGTGCGCTGACCATCGCCGTCAACAATGCCGGCGTCGCTGGAGCCGAGCCGGCCGAGACGCTGTCGCTGGAGAAATGGCAGAAGCTCTACGACGTCAATGTCAGCGGCGTATTCCTGTCCTGCCAGGCCGAAGCGCGCGTAATGCTGACGCGGCGCAAGGGCTCGATCATCAACATCGCCTCGATGTCGGGCTCGATCGTCAACCGCGGCCTGACCCAGGCGCACTATAATTCGTCGAAGGCCGCCGTCATCCACATGTCCAGGAGTCTCGCCATGGAATGGGCCGATCGCGGTCTGCGCGTCAATGTCGTCAGCCCCGGCTACACGCTGACGCCGATGAACAAGCGGCCGGAAGTCGCCGACCAGGTCAGGATCTTCGAGCGCGACACGCCGATGGGGCGGATGGCGGCGCCTGAAGAGATGGTCGGCCCGACCGTGTTCCTGGCCAGCCGCGCTTCGAGTTTCGTCACCGGCATCGACCTGATCGTCGATGGCGGCTTCGTCTGCTGGTAGGAGAGAAAATGCAGAAGCGGTTCGAGGGAAAGACGGCGGTCATCACCGGCGCCAGCGGCGGCATTGGCGCGGCCATGGCCAGGCGCTTCGCGGCGGAGGGTGCTGCGGTCGTCGTCAGCGCCATCGACGCGCGCGTCGACGAGATCGCCGCCGGACTGAAGGCGGAAGGCGCCAGGGTCGCATCGCTGCGCATGGACGTGACCAGGAAAGACGAGGTCGCCGCCCTCTACGATCTGGCCGAACAGCAGTTCGGCCGCGTCGACATCTCCGTGCAGAATGCTGGCGTCATTACCATCGCCAGGATCGAGGCGATGACCGAGGCCGAGTGGGACAAGGTGATGGCGGTCAACACCAAGGGCGTGTTCCTGTGCTGCCAGGAGGCGATCGCGCGCATCCGCAAGCATGGCGATGGCGGCAGGCTGATCAACACCGCATCCGGCCAGGCGCGCCAAGGTTTTATCTACACGCCGCATTATGCCGCCTCGAAATTCGGCGTCGTCGGCATCACCCAGAGCCTTGCCAAGGAAGTGGCCAAGGAGAAGATCACCGTCAACGCAATCTGCCCCGGCATCATCGACACCGACATGTGGGCCTACAACGATGCCGCATGGGGCAGACTGATGGGTGACTACAAGCCGGGCGAGTTGATGGCCGAATGGGTGAAGAACATCCCGATGGGCCGCGCCGGCAGCGGCGAGGATGTTTCGGGCCTGGTCAGCTTCCTGGCCAGCAGCGACGCCGCCTACATCACCGGCCAGACGATCAATGTCGATGGCGGCCTGATCATGTCGTGAGGCGCCTCTTTCCTTCTCCCCTTGTGGGAGAAGGTGGATTGGCGCGCAGCGCCAAGACGGATGAGGGGTGTTGGACGTAGTGCGCCAGTGCCAAGCTGGAGCACCCCTCATCCGACCGAGCTTCGCTCGGCCACCTTCTCCCACAAGGGGAGAAGGAAGAGGCGTCGCCGATGGCATTAGTCGTTGCGCGATATGAATGTTGGTATATATAATTTCATCTCATGAAAATGGCTTCGGCGACTGCCGGCAGCCGACAGCATGGGACCTTGATGGCTCGCAAGCTTGAGGGCGCCGCAAATCTGGCGATCGATGCGCGGATCACTGCTTCGGCAGCACGGCAGCCATGACGCGCTCGCTCTTCATCGGTATCATTCCCGTCTGCGCCTACTTCAGCGCCGACAGCAATTTGCTGCCAATGGACTTGCGCAACGACCAGCTTTTCCAACACAATCAAAAAGACGCAAGAAGGGAACGAACGAAAACTTCCACCAGAGCTTGACAGGAGCACAGGCATGTCACTTCGGAGTTTGATTTCGAGATTATCAATGGGAGCCTTAACACTTGCCGCGGCAAGTGCACTGACGCCTTCGGCCCAAGCGGCGGCGCCAGAATCGAACGACCCTATCAAGATCGCGCTGTTCGACTGGACCAGCGTCAATCTGAACGCAAAGATCCTCGGCGGCATTTTGGAAAAACTGGGATACACGGTCGAGTACCCGACCGCCGACTATCTCTCCAGCCTGACCACCGGCCTCACCAATGGCGATCTCGCTGTCGCCATGGAATTCTGGGACACGACGGCCGGCGAAGCCATGAAGGCCTCGGATGCGACCGGGCAGACCGAACGCCTCGGCGCGCTCGGGCCAAAGGCCAAGGAAGAATGGTGGTATCCCGAATACATGAAGGAGAAATGCCCGGGCCTGCCGAACTGGGAAGCGCTGAAGGACCCGAAATGCGCCGAGGCCTTCTCGACGCCAGAAACAGCGCCGAACGGCCGCTATCTCGGCGGCCCGGTGACATGGGAAGGCTTTGACGACGAGCGTGCCGCGGCGCTGAAGCTGCCCTTCACTGTCATCCATGCCGGCACCGATGCGGCGATGTTCGCCGAGCTGGATTCGGCCTATCAGCGCAAGGCGCCAATCATGCTGTGGGTCTATTCGCCACATTGGGCGCCAGCCAAATACAAGGGCGAATGGGTCGAATTCCCCGACTATACGCCGGAGTGCTACACCGATCCGAAATGGGGCGTGAACCCCGAGGCAAAATATGACTGCGGCAAGCCGCATGGCGAGATCTGGAAATATTCCTGGGCCGGCATGAAGGACAAATGGCCGGTCGCCTACAAGGTCGCGAAGAACTACACAATCGACACCGACGAGCTCAACAAGATGAGCGGCGAGATCGATCTCGAAGGCAAGACGCCGGAAGACGTCGCCGCCGCCTGGATCGCTGCCCACGAAGCCGACTGGAAAGCCTGGGCCGAGTGATCGTTCCAACTGGAAACTGCGAGATCCGGCTGTTGATCAGCCGGGTATCTCTTCCGTTCCAGGAGAAGGTTCGCGCATATGAGGCCCCCTCATCCGGCCGCTTCGCGGCCACCTTCTCCCCGCTGGGAGAAGAGGCAAATGCCGGCTCTAGCGACCTCTTCTCCCCGCGGGGAGAAGGTGGCCCGAAGGGCCGGATGAGGGGGTCTTTGCCGAAGCGATTTCCTTGGATTCCAGAAGGACGACCGCATGGCCGATACGACTGAACAGGTGCCGCAAGCGGCAGGCACGCCGAGGGATCCCCGCCCGATAAAGCTCGCCTGCCGCAACGTCTGGAAGCTGTTCGGCGCGAACGCGGCCAATTTCATCCGCCAGCGCGACGGCAAGGCCAGCATGGCGGAGGTCGCCGCGGCCGGGCTGGTCGGCGCGGTGCGCGCCGTCGACCTCGAAATCCGCCAGGGCGAGATCTTCATCATCATGGGGCTTTCGGGATCCGGCAAGTCGACGCTGGTGCGCTGCATGTCGAGGCTGGTCGAGCCGACGCATGGCAAGGTCGAGTTCGAGGGCAAGGACCTCCTGAAAATCTCCGATGCCGCGCTGATCGAACTGCGGCGCCACCGCATGGGCATGGTGTTCCAGAATTTCGCCCTGCTGCCGCATCTGAATGTGCTGGAGAACATCGCCTTTCCACTGGGCATCCAGGGGCAAGACCGGCCGACGCGCGAGAAACGCGCGCGCGAAGTGATCGAGCTTGTCGGCCTGCGCGGCCGCGAGCATTTCTATCCGCGCGAACTCTCCGGCGGCCAGCAGCAGCGTGTCGGCATCGCCCGCAGCCTCGCCACCAAGCCGGAAATCTGGTTTCTCGACGAGCCTTTCTCGGCGCTCGATCCGCTGATCCGCCGCGAGATGCAGGACGAACTGATGCGGCTGCAGACCATGCTGCACAAGACCATCGTCTTCATTACCCATGATTTCGACGAGGCCATCCGGCTGGCCGACCGCGTCGCCATCATGAAGGACGGCGAGGTCATCCAGATCGGCACCCCGGAAGAGCTGGTGGTCAACCCGGCGACCGACTATGTCGCCGAGTTCACCCGCGACGTCGACCGCGCCAAGGTGATCTCGGCGCGAAGCCTGATGCGCGCCTGCGACGGCGCCGAGCATGGCGGCGTGGTCGCGCCGGATGCCAAGATATCAAGTTTTTCGGCTGATATCGTCTCGGCCGGCAAGCCGTTCGCCGTCGTCAACGGCACCGGCAAGCCGATCGGCGAAGTCACGCCGCAAGCGGTGATCGATCTTCTGGCCGGCATCGAGCGTTCCGGGGCCGGCGCATGACGGTGACGGCGAGCGCCAGCGAGGCGAGATCGCGCCCGGTTCAGCTCTGGCTTGCAGTCTGGGCCGGCGCCCTCGCCGCCGTGCTTGCCGTGTTCCTGCTGCAGGACAGCCTGCCCTGGGCGGTCAATTATCCGGCCAGCGCAATCATTCCGGTCGCCGACTGGGTCAGCGCGCTGATGAGTTGGGTGAAGTCGAACTTCTCCTGGCTGACACGCTCGATCACCGCGGTGCTCGGTGTGCCGCTCGACTTTGCGCTCGGTCTGCTCGCCAAGAATTTCAAGATCGGCCATGGCGCCGAGATGCTCGTCCTGCCGCGCCTGTCCTGGGTCGGCGTCTGCATCGCCGCATTCCTGGCCGGACGTGCCGCCGGTGGCTGGAAGCTCGGCGCGCTGGTCGGCGGCTGTTTCCTCTACATCGCGCTGTTCGGCCAGTGGACCAGCGCAATGCTGACGCTCGGGCTGATCTCGATTGCCGTGCCGTTCTGCATCGTCACCGGATTGTTCGTCGGCATCTGGGCGTGGCGCAAGCCATGGGCGGAGAGGCTGCTGATCTCCCCTGCCCTCGACCTGATGCAGACCATCCCGACCTTCGCCTATCTGATCCCGATGCTTCTTTTGTTCGGCAACAGTCCGGTTTCGGCGATGATCGCAACGGCCATTTTCGCGACACCGCCGATGGTGCGCGCGACGATGCTGGGACTTTCTCGGGTGCCGTCCGAAATCGACGATTTCAGCGAGATGGCCGGCTGCACGGCGCGCCAGAAACTGTGGCGCGTGCTTCTGCCGTCGGCGCGGCCAGCGCTGATGGTCGGCGTCAACCAGGTCATCATGCTGGCGCTCAATATGGTGATCATCGCTTCGATGATCGGCGCCGGCGGCCTCGGCTACGACGTGCTTCTGGCGCTCAGGGCGCTAAAGGTCGGCGAGGCGATGGAAGCCGGCCTTGCCATCGTCGCGCTGGCAATCGCGCTCGACCGGCTGAGCCAGGCGATCGCGCGCAATCACGCGAAGGGCCATGTCTACCAGGAGGTCAGCCCGAGCCTCTGGCGGCGCTACCCCAACCTGACGCTGGCCGTCGCCATCCTTGCCGTCACGACGCTGCTTGGCCTGTTCGTGCCGGCATTCGCTGCGGTGCCCAAGGCGATCACCTTGACCACCGCGCCGCTGTGGAAGACGGCGGTGAGCTGGATCACGATCAACTTCTTCGACACGATCGAAGCGTTCCGCGTGGCGCTGATCCTCAATGTGCTGAACCCGGTGCGCGCCTTCTGCGAGGGTTTTCCGTGGCTGGGCGCGGTGTTCCTGCTCGGCCTTGCCGGCTACCAGCTCGGCGGCCTGCGCCTCGCCGCCCTGGTCGCGGCGCTGACCGTCTTCTGCGCGGTGACCGGCCTCTGGGAAAAGACCATGGCGACGGTCTATCTCTGCGGCATCTCGGCCTTCATCGCCTGCCTGATCGGCATTCCGATCGGGTTGATGGCATCGCGCAGCGACCGTGTCGAGAAGATCGTCACCCCGATCATCGACACGCTGCAGGTGCTGCCGTCGTTCTGTTTCATCATCCCGGTGGTGATGCTGTTCAGAGTCGGCGACGTAACGGCGATGATCGCCACCGTCGCCTTCGCCGTGGTGCCGGCCATCCGCTACACCAATCACGGCCTCAGGCAGGTGCCGCCGGCGCTGATCGAGGCGGCAAAGGTGTCGGGCTGCACCAAGCGCCAGACGTTCCTGCGCGTCCAGCTGCCGCTGGCGCTTCCCGAGATCATGCTCGGCGTCAACCAGACCATCCTGATGGCGCTGGCGATGATCATCATCTGCGCCATGGTCGGCACCCGCGATCTCGGCCAGGAGGTGTTCATCGCGCTGTCCAAGGCCGATTCCGGCCGCGGCATCGTCGCGGGCCTCGCTATCGCCTTCATCGGCATCGTCGCCGACCGGCTGTTCAACGCCTGGACGGCCAAGGCACGGGCAAGGCTGGGATAACTGGAAAATAGCGGATCGCGCGCCCCGCGAAACGGCAGCTTGCACAGAAGCGTTCTTGCCAAGCTGATCGCAAAAATGTCTGCATCAGGGCCGTAGAACGAACCCGCTCGCGCGGGAGGGCACCCTGTGGTTGAGGTAAGGGTTATGGGTCGATCGTCGCGCTCGCGTTGAGCGTCGTTCGGCTGGAGCAGAGCATGGCGGGCTTCTTCAACAAGGAGCCTGACCATGCCCTATCCTGTTCTTGATGCACCTATCAGTCCACTTCGTCAGCGGCTGATCGACGACATGAACATGCGGCGTTTCTCACGGGAGACGCAGCGCAACTATCTCCGCGACATCGGACGCCTGGCGACGTTCCTCGGGCGTTCACCAGACACAGCGACCACCGACGACCTGCGCCAGTTCCAGATCGAGCAGCAGGACGACGGTGTTCCCGTGCCGACGATGAACAGCATCGTGTCGGCGCTGCGCTTCTTCTTCACGCATACGGTCGATCGTCCCGATCTGGCGCGCAAGCTCGTTCGTCTGGCGCACCCGCGCACGCTGCCGGTGGTGCTGAGCCGCGACGAGGTCGCCCGGCTGCTCAACGCCACCACCTGCCTGAAGCACCAGGCCGCGCTGTCGGTCGCTTATGGCGCGGGCCTGCGCGTGGCGGAGGTGTCGACGCTGAAGATCGCCGACGTCGATAGTGAGCGCATGCTGCTACGTGTCGAGCGCGGCAAGGGCGGGCGATACCGGAACGCCATGCTGTCGCAAGACCTGCTCTTGTTGCTGCGCCAGTGGTGGAAGGTCGGACGCCAGCAGGGCGTGATGCACCGCGACGGCTGGCTGTTTCCGGGGCAGCATGCGATGAAGCCCATCTGCACCCGCCAGCTCTATCGCGTGGTCGTCGAGGCAGCGCAGGCGGCCGACATCGCCAAGCGCGTCGGGCCGCACACGCTGCGCCACAGCTTCGCCACCCACCTGCTGGAGGACGGCACCGACATCCGGATCATCCAGGTCCTGCTCGGGCACGCCAAGCTAAATAGCACCGCCTTCTACACCAAGGTTGCAACCCGCACGGTGCGCACCGTCACGAGCCCGCTCGACAAGCTTGGCCTCTTCAAGCCGGAAGAGATCTCACCCGACGGCTGAGCGTGCGCGCCTCGATCGAGGTTGCCGACATCTTCCGCACTGCCGGGCCCGCCTACCGGGCCGCCCATGCAGGGCATCTGACACTGCAGCAGCTCAAGGTCATGTCGGCGATCGAGCACTGCCGCACCGCGGCCCTTGGCGGTCACGTCGAGGCCTGCGAGGACTGCGGCCACTGGCGCATCGCCTACAACTCCTGCCGCAACCGGCACTGTCCAAAGTGCCAGGGTGCCGCGGCGCGGACATGGCTTGCCGAGCGCGAGGCCGACCTGCTGCCGGTCGGCTACTTCCACGTCGTCTTCACGCTGCCAGCCGAGGTCGCCGACATCGCCTTCCACAACAAGGCGGCGGTCTACGACCTGCTGTTCAAGGCGGCGTCGGAGACGATGCTGACCATCGCGGCCGATCCGAAGCATCTGGGCGCACGCATCGGCATCACCGCCGTGCTCCACACATGGGGTTCGGCGATGACGCATCATCCGCACGTGCACATGATCGTGCCAGGCGGTGGCATCTCGCCGGACGGAAGCCGGTGGATATCGTCGCGTCCCGCCTTCCTGCTGCCGGTGCGGGTGCTCGGCAAGCTGTTCCGCCGGCTGTTCCTCTCCCGGTTGGTCGCGCTGCACGACGACGCTGGCCGGCTCGCCTTCTTCGGCGCGATTGCTCATCTCGCGGAACGGCGGGCATTCCTGCGCCACCTGTCGCCGATCCGGAAGAAGCGCTGGGTGGTCTACGCCAAGGCGCCCTTCGCCGGCCCGGAAGCGGTGCTCGCCTACCTGTCGCGCTACACCCACCGGGTGGCGGTCTCGAACAGCCGCCTCATCCGCCTCGACGAGAGCGGCGTCACCTTCCGCTACAAGGACTATCGTCGCGAAGGCGCCGACCGGCAGCAGCTCATGACGCTCGCGGCCGACGAGTTCATCCGCCGCTTCCTGCTGCATGTCCTGCCGCGTGGCTTCCATCGCATCCGGCATTGCGGCCTGCTTGCCGGTTCTGCTCGCAAGGCCAGCCTCGCGCTTGCTCGTGAACTCCTGAACGTCGCCGCACCGTCCGACGATGACACCATGGACGAACCGGACAACTTTGAACCGGACAACTTTCGCCCGCCATGCCCCTGCTGTGGCGGCCGCATGATCGTGATCGAGGTGTTCGAACGATGGAGGCAGCCGCGCGGACCGCCACACGATTCCCCATCAACCGGGAGAAGCACGCCATGACCCGGCATGGCATGGTCCAGCCTTCAATCGCAGGCACTCAGCCTCCGGCAACGAACCCACGCCGTCCATGGTGACCATCGGCGTCGACAGGGCTGCGTCCGACCGCGCACCGAGCCGACGATGCCGCACGGCCGGAAGACAAGGCGGTCCGTGTGCATCAATCCCGCCGCTCCTCGACGGCGGTCGCGCCATCGCTGACATCGGCCGAAATCCGAAATCCCCATAGCCATCGCCTGTGGCCCGCGGGTTCCTTCCTCGGGGACTTTCGTACGCCTGCCGGCGCCCGAAACCCTTCACGAATGCGGAAGGTCAGCTTTCAGGACAGATGCAACAGAAAGAGGACGTTCCGTACCCGACCCCAGCTAACCTTCAAATATGTAGCGAAATAAAGGGAACAGCGGTATTTTGATCGATTGAAGTCGCCTTGGGGATGCTCATGGCTCTAGATGTCATTGGCGCGGGCATGGGCCGCACTGGCACATATTCGCTGAAGCTCGCGTTAGAGCATCTTGGGTTCGGGCCTTGCCACCACATGGCAGACGTGAATGCCAATCCCGAACAGAAAGTGCTGTGGCGCGCCGCTGGCCAGGGACAACTCCCGAACTGGGATGTGGCATATGCCGGCTATCGTTCCGCGGTCGATTGGCCAACGGCGCATTTCTGGCGCGAAGTGAGCGGTCACTACCCTGATGCAAAGGTTGTCCTCACAGTCCGTGACGCCGAAGCCTGGTATAACAGTGTGGCGCAAACGATAGGACTCACCATGGACGCTGGCAGCAATGACCCACAGTCCTTCGGTGTGGCGGTAGTTGGCAATGGTGTCTTTGGCGGTCGCTTCAATGACCGCGATCACGCAATAGCCGTCTATGAAGCACATAACGCCGCGGTGAGAGCCACGCTACCCTCCGAACGTCTTCTTACCTACCAGGTCTCCGAAGGGTGGGAGTCGCTGTGTGCCTTTCTCGGGGTACAATTGCCTACCGAACCGTTTCCACGCACCAATTCGACTGCCGAATTTCGTGCTCGCATAGGGCGCTGAACGGCGGCCTGGCCTCAGAGCAATCCCGCGACCGCCATCGTAGTCAGATCTCGGTTCCCCCTGCGAGGGTCAGCGCATCCTCAACGTCCACGCGAGGGCATCAGACGATGAATTCAATCCACTAGTGGTCATGGTCTGAGGGTTGAGTCCCGTTGGCTCATTTCGCGGGAAGATCTTCGGCCGTCGACGCTTCGATGCGTTCGCCTACCAACTCCTGCAAACGCCACAATTGCCTGTCGTGAATCCCCATACCTTCAAGGTGACTTACAGTGCTGTGGAGATAGTCGGCCATGGAACCCCACGGACCGCACGCGAGCGCGAGCGCGTCGGCGATCTGTTCCAGCGACAGCCCGCGGACATAGCGTCCGCTGTTCCGGTTAATCACAAAGGTGATCGCGTGGAGCGGTCCGTTCTCGGTGCGAACATTCACCCAACGCGGCGAATGAGCGGACGGCTTGGCGCGCATCTCACGACGAAAGAGCCTGCCGAGATTTGCCTCGATAGCATCCGGCGGCAGGCGATAGACCGCGCCCTTGCACTGCCCGCCACGGTCGAGCGACAACATGAGACCGGGTTGCCTGTCTGATCCTCGAAACCACCGGTCCCAACCGAGGCAGAAGGAGCGGTGCCACCCGGGCACGAAGCCAACCCGCTGCTCCACGAAATCACAGGCCGGGTTCCACATCAGCGATCCATAGGCAAAGAGCCAGACCTCGTCAGCTGACGGTGCGGCGGCAAGTATCGCCCGGACGGTGTCATCATGGTCGGCGTCGGACGGCGCGGTGAAGGGCTGTGGCAGAGAATCGTCCACACTGAGGACTCTGGCGACCAGCTCGGGCGTTAGCCGCATTTGACGTGGTTTCGGGGCCATGGCTCGCCAGACTCGCAGCAGTCGACCAAGGCATCAAGTGTCAGATTCGCACCATTAGGCTGTGGCGAGAACGACTGGAACGGGTCAGAAACTCCGGTTCGTGGAGCTGCTGATGCTCGAATAGCCGCTGCCTTGCCCCGGACGCCTGCCCTATCCGACTATCTTGTGCGAGGCAGACGTCTTTGCCGCCCGCGTCACCTTTGTATTGCCAGAAATGCGTCCCAGGCTGGTTTCATGCTGAAGCGTCCCACCGTGGTTCTCGCCTTTCTCCTCATCCTTTCCGTCGCTGCTCACGCTGCCGATGGCCTGGAGCAGCGGCTTGAAAAGCTCCTTGACGAAGCCGAGCGCCTGACGCCGCTGCGCACGGTTGCCATCGCGCATGAGGGCGCGGTGGTGGCGGAGCGCGGCTATCGCGGCCACTCTCCGGCACGTCCTGCCAACATAAAATCCGCCTCCAAGTCGATCATCGCCGCGCTCATCGGCATCGCCATCGACAAGGGCGTGCTGCAAGGCACTGACCAGAAGATCGCTCCGCTTCTTCGGGCCGACATGCCCGCCGACGCGGATCCGCGGCTCCAGCAGGTTACGATCGGTCATCTGCTTTCCATGCAGGCGGGGCTGGGTCGAACTTCCGGCCCGAACTACGGGCGCTGGGTTGCAAGCGACAACTGGGTGCGGGCAGCGCTCGCCATGCCGTTCGACGACGAACCGGGCGGCGCCATGCTCTATTCCACCGGCTCGACGCATCTGCTTTCGGCGATCCTGACGCGGCGGACCGGCCGCTCGACCCTGGAACTGGCGCGCGAATGGCTGGGGCCGCAGCAGGGCTTTTCGATCGCCGCCTGGGACCGCGACCCACAGGGCATCTATCTCGGCGGCAACCAGATGGCTATGAGCCCGCGCTCGCTGCTCGCCTTTGGCGAGCTCTACCGCAACGGCGGGAGGAGCAGCAGTGGACGACAGCTCGTGCCGGCCGACTGGATCAAGCTCTCCTGGCAACCACGCACCGCCTCGCGTTTCACCGGTGACGGTTATGGCTATGGTTGGTTCATCCGCCAGATCGCCGGCGAAACGGTCTTCTACGGCTGGGGATATGGCGGGCAGATGGTCTATGTCGTGCCGGGGCGCGCGTTGACCGTGGTCATGACCTCAGATGAAAACGGCCCCGCCGGCCGCGGCGGCCACCGCGACGATCTCCATGCCCTGCTCGGCCGGATCATTGAAGCGACGAAAGAGGTGCGCGAGGCTCGCAGCTAAGTGCATATGGCGAGGAAGCCGCTACTCCGCCGCGACACCTTTCACCTCGAGATAAGATTCCATTGAATCGTCCATCGCCTGCAACCAGGGCGTGTGGTGCAGCGGCGCCATCGTGCCGGTCATCAGCGAGCGATAGGCATTGTCGCGGAACGTCATGATGTTCTCCACCTTGTGGTGCTCCCACTCCATAAAAGTCTGATTGACAGCCTCGACGTCGAAACCCGGATAGTCGGTCTGTTCCATCAACTCCCTGGTGTAGTCGCCCTGGAACCAGATCATCTGCTCGGCGTCTTCCAGCGTCTCCTCACGCGCCCGCCATTTCCTGCCATGTTCGGCCATCGCCTCGGCCGAGGGCAATTTTAGGCGGCCCATGATGACGTCGCGCGCGAACCAGGCCTGCGCGTCGAACATGTTGAAGGTGTAGAACTGGTCCTGCATGCCGATATAGGACAGCTGCGGGTTCTTCTCCCAGACGACGCCCTCATAGAGCCCGCCCGGCCACATCCGGTTGGCGGTCTTGAGCTTCAGATCCTCGGTCAGGAACGGGAAGGAATGGAGATAGCCGGTGCACAGGATGATGGCGTCGACATCCCTGGTGCTGCCGTCCTTGAAATGCGCGGTCTTGCCGACGACCTTCTGCAGCAGCGGCACTTCCCGCCAGTTATCAGGCCATTTGAAACCCATCGGCTTCGAGCGGTAGCTGGAGGTGATCGACCTGGCGCCGTATTTGTAGCATTGCGAGCCGATATCCTCGGCCGAATAGGAGCGGCCGATGATCAGGATGTCCTTGTCCTTGAATTCCATGGCGTCGCGGAAATCATGGCTGTGCAGGATGCGACCGTTGAAGGTGGAAAAACCCTCGAAATAGGGGACGTTGGGCACGGAGAAATGCCCCGAGGCGACGACGACGTTGTCGAACTCCTCCGAATAGGTGACGTCGTTGCTGCGGTCATGCGCGGTGACGGTGAATTTTTTCGTCGCGTCGGAGAAAGTCACCATGCGCACCGGGCTGTTGAAGCGCACCCAGTTGCGCACATCGGATTTTTCGACGCGGCCCTTGATGTAGTCCCACAGCACGGCGCGCGGCGGATAGGAGCCGATCGGCCGGCCAAAGTGCTCCTCAAACGTGTAGTCGGCGAATTCGAGGCATTCCTTCGGCCCGTTCGACCAGAGGTAGCGGTACATCGAGCCGTGCACCGGGTCGCCATGCTCGTCGAGGCCGGTGCGCCAGGTGTAGTTCCACAGGCCGCCCCAGTCGGACTGCTTTTCGAAGCAGACGATTTCCGGGATGTCCGCGCCCTTGTCGGCTGCCGACTTGAAGGCTCGAAGCTGGGCCATGCCGGACGGCCCGGCTCCGATGACGGCAACACGACTTTTCATTGCGAGCCTCCCGATCTCATTTCCCTAACGAAACAAATTTCACTGACAGGACAGTAATTGCCCCTTCGATGCTGTCAACAGGCCTTCTGCCGATACTGCGTTTCACCCGATCGGATGTTCAGCAAAACCGCTGATGGCGGAAACCCGGGAGAGCATGCCATTCGAGCTAAAGTGGCTTGCTGTCGCTGTTGCGCTCTGTATCCGCAGCGAATATGTTCACCCTGAGTGAAATAAATCTGCAGACGGGGTGGCGGCATGATTAAGAAAGCTTCCAGTTTGAGGAATGGGGCAGCCGCCGCCAAAGCCAAGCCATCGCCGAAGAGCGTGGCAACGATCCGGACGCCGCTGACCCAGGACCCGCACGCCGTTCGCGACACCCGCGAAAAGGTCCTTGAGGTCGCGATCGGCCGCGAGGTGCGGGCGTTTCGCAAAAAACTCGGCATCACCGTTGCCGATCTTGCCGCTGCCACCGACATTTCGCTTGGCATGCTGTCGAAGATCGAAAACGGCATCACCTCGCCGTCGCTGACCACTTTGCAGGCGTTGTCGCGGGCGCTCGGCGTTCCGGTCACCGCCTTCTTCCGCCGTTTCGAGGAAGAGCGTAGCGCCGTCTTCGTCAGGGCTGGCGAAGGCCTCGACGTCGAGCGGCGCGGCACGCGTGCCGGCCACCAGTACAATCTGCTCGGCCATATCGGCTCCAACACCAGCGGCGTCGTCGTCGAGCCCTATCTGATCACGCTGACCGAGGATTCCGATGTGTTTCCGACCTTCCAACACGAAGGCATGGAGTTCCTCTACATGCTTGAAGGCGAGGTTACCTACCGCCACGGCAACAATCTCTATCCGATGAAGCCCGGCGACAGCCTGTTCTTCGACGCCGATGCGCCGCACGGGCCGGAGGTGCTGACAGTCCTGCCGATGCGCTATCTCTCGATCATCTGCTATCCGCAGGGCAGCGCGGGGTGAGAGCTCGATCTCCCCCCTTGTGGATCTCGTGGGGAGATCGGCAGCTGCGAGTTGTGTGCGTCAAGTTCTGCAAAAATGTCGTCTGTGAAGAAGGTTGATTTCGGGATCGGAGGCGAAGCGGGAGCATTCCCACCCGCCATATCAGAGCTGATATGGCGTCAGGCTGATCGCGGCCGGATTGGTGGCACTGCAGCGGACGTGAGCAGTACCAGGAAGAAGGCACACAAAAGCCTCAGCCAGTTGAGCAGGAGGCTGAAGTTATAGCCGACGGCTGCAAGGACAGCGTTGTTGGCATCGCCCTCGGAGAAGGCCAGGAAGTTGCGGCCCATGCGGTGGTCGTTCTTGAGATGGCCGATGACGGGTTCTACGGCGGCCCGGCGTCGCAGCGCCCGTTTGACGGCCTGGGTGAGGCCGCGCTTGTAGCCGGCGACATGGACCTTGAACATCTTGTCCTTCGGCGCGTTGTGGCCGCGGTAGCCGGCATCGGTGACGATCTTGCCGAGGCTGACGCCGATGGTGTCCTCGATCGCCGGGATGATGGTCGCCAGCGTGTGGCCGTCATACGGATTGCCGGGCAGCGCCTTGACATGGGCGACGAACTGGCCGCCGCGGCTGCGCTGCAGCGGGGTGGCGACGGAGACCTTGACGCCGAACTCGTAGGGCTTGTGGGCCTTGCCCTTGCCAATGCACTCGATCTCCGGAGCGTGCAGGGAATACACCTTCTTGCCCCGCTCGCGCTGGCGCTGGTCCCTGACGCGCCGGGCCAGCGACAGCGGCAGGGCAAAGACCTGCATCAGCTCTGGCCGCATGGCGAGCTTGCGGACGATGTCGCGGATCACCGCTCCCAGCATGGTGCGCAGGCGCTTGAGTTGCCGGTTGGCCCGCTTGAATTGCTTGGCATGGGCATAGCGCTGATGCTTGATCAGCGCGATCTTGCCGACCCGCGCATAGGACTGGCGCAGGGCAATGCCATGCTTCCTGGCCAGCTTGACCAGCCGCTCGCGGGCGCGATGCATCAGCTTGGCGTCGGTCGGGAAGGTGATGGCCTTTTCCTGCACGGTAGTGTCGACGATTACCGCGCGGAAGTCCGACGGCTTGGCCGCCCCCAACCTGGTCGCCGCCGCAAGGCTCTCCTGGAGCAGAGCCGTGAGCCGTTCTTCGCCCATGCGCAGGCGCCAGCGCGTCAATGACGTGCGGTCGAAGGGCAAGCGGTGCTGGAAGAACTCCTCGCCGCAGAACAGCTGGTAGTAGGGGTTCTCCAGCCAGCGTTCGCACAGGCTTTCGTCGGACAGGTTGTGCATCGACTTGAGGATGGCCAATCCCGCCATCAGCCGGGTCGGCAAAGGCGGCCGGCCAGGATCGTCGTCATAGACCTCGCCCAGCCGTTCTTCGAGGAAACGCCAGTCGATCGTCTTGGCCAGCTTCACCAGCGCATGATCCATATTGAGAATGTGGTCGAGCCGGGATCGCAACAGGTCCGTCTGGCCGCTCTCGCGCCGTTCCTTCGGTCGCATCGCTCGCTTCCCTCGCTGCTTCGTCATCGTCTCGAATCACGCAGAACAAGCGCATCCAATTTGCCGGAAACCGCAGCCCAAAGCCACGAAATTCGGCAATCTGAAAACCGAAATCAGGGGAAATTGTTAAACGGAATCAAAGCATTCCGAGTTTTTCACGGACGACAAAAATGGCGTGGCATTCAGCGGTGACGTTGGCGTGTCCGCCGCGCAGCCCCCGTGTTTAGCGGAGCGGCGGACATGGCGGCCGCGTCAGGCGGCCAGTGCCCTCAGGTTCTCCTTCTTGTGCTCGCGCAGATGATCCATGTTGAGGTAGCGGGTCGCCTCGAGCCAGTTCTCGTGGATCTCCACCGCCAATGCCCGAACCAGCCGCAAACAGCTCTGCGGGTTGGGGAAGATGCGAACGACCAGGGTGCGCCGCTTGATCTCCTGGTTCAGCCGCTCCAGCATGTTCGTCGACTTCATGTGCTTGTGATGCGGCAGCGGCAGCCGATAGAAGCTCAGCGTCTCCTCGATGTTGTTCTCCACCCAATCCACCAGCTTCGGGTATTTGGCCTGCCATTTGGCGATCCACTGCGCCAGGTCGCGCTTGACCTCGGCGAGGTCGCGCCGGTCATAGAACCATCTGAGCTCCATCAGGCAGTCGTCATCGACCTTGCGCGGCACATAATCGAGCGCGTTTCTGAGGAAGTGCACGTAACAGCGCTGCCAGACTGCCTCGGGCAGGACTTCGCGGATCGCTGCCCTGAGCCCCGGATGGTCGTCGGAGACGACAAACTCGACGCCGGCGAGCCCGCGCTGCTTGAGCCCTGCCACGAACGCGCGCCAGCTCGAATGGCTTTCACGGTTGGCCAGCTCGACACCGAGCACCTGGCGCCGGCCTTCCCAGTCGACGCCGATCGCCACCAAGACGGCCTGGCTGGCGATCACGCCGGCCTCGCGCGCCCGCTCGTAGCGCGCGTCCAGAATGAGGTACGGGTAAGGTTCGGCAAGCCGCTGCTCAAAGAACGCCTTCAGCGCCTCATCCAGCCGCGCCGTCGCCTGGCTTACCGTCGAGGCCGAGAAGGAATGGCCGCACAGATCCTCGGTGATCGCCTTCACCTTGCGCGTCGACACGCCTTGCACGTACATCTCGACCAGCGCCGATACCAGTGCCTTCTCCGAGCGCTGGTAACGCTCAAACAACTCCGTCGAGAACCGGCCGGCCCGATCTTGCGGAACCCGAAGTTCCAGCACGCCAACCCGCGTCACAAGCTTGCGTTCGTAATAGCCGGACCGGTAACCAACCCGCTCCGTCGTCCGCTCGCCTTTCTCGGCCCCGATCGCCTCCGTCATCTCGGCTTCCAAAGCCTCCTGCACCACAGTCTGCAAAACTCTGCGGAAGCCGTCCTCATCCGACAACAGCAACGCTTTCAACTCGCCTCTGCTCAGTCTAACCTCTCGCTTGGTCATGGCACTTACCCTTCCACGGGAATCGGTGATCGCAACGTCACCAGCGTGCCATGGCCGCCCCTCGCCTCAGAGTAAGGGCTGTTCTCTCTCCAGAGCTTTTTGCAGAACCTTCAGAACACTATCCAGCTGCGCCGACGGCGCCTCTTTGCAGCGTTGGCGATTAGCGAAAGCTGAGGTGACATCCAATCTCCCCCCTTGAGGGGGAGATGTCTGGCAGGACAGAGGGGGGCGAACCGCGATGACGCATAATCCAGTACCCGCCAGCAATCGCCGCAATGCGCGGAGGATGCGCAAGGTGATGACCGATGCCGAACTGAAGCTCTGGAACGAGATCAGGGCGCACAGGCTGATGGGACTGGGGTTTCGGCGCCAGATGCCTATCGCCGGCTATATCGTCGACTTTGCATGCCCGGACAAAAAGTTGATCGTCGAGCTCGACGGTTCCCAGCACGCTGAGGCCGAAGCGTCGGAATTAGACGCTGCAAGAACCGCAAAGCTCGAAGCGCTGGGCTGGACCAGCCTTCGCTTCTGGAATGATGACGTTATCCGCGATATCAACAATGTCTGCCAGCATATCGTGATTGTGGCTGGTCTGGCTGGCGCACCGTGACTCTCGCCGAAGCGATGGGCTGACATAACGGCAAGGCCGACGCTCTACGGCGCCCCCCTCTGCCCTGCCGGGCATCTCCCCCTCTTGGGGGGAGATTGGCAGCTTGAGGGGCAGCGCCAACAGCAGCAGGCAAAAACTCAGTCCGGCCCAAACCCTGGGCTTGTCGGACTGCCATCATCCAGCTTCGACAGCCACTCGACCAGCGTCGCGCGATAGCGGGTCAGGCCTTTGTAATTGGCGAGTTCCTCCGGCAGGTCGCGAATAACGCGATGCAGGCGCCGCGCCCATTTCGGCTGCGTCACCAGCTCGTCCATCTTGATCAGGTAACAGCGGATCGGGAAGACGATGCCGTTCGAGCGCGGCAACCGCCAGAAGCTCTGCAGCTCGACGCGCAGATGGACCTTGTCGCCAACATTTTCGGGCGTCACCGTCGCCCGGTCCGGACCCCATTTGTGATAATTTTCCGGACTGGTGTCGAGGCGCGGATTGATGGTCATCGTCCAGTTCAGCCGCCGCGCCGGCTTGCCCTGCTGGATGTTGGTGAGGAATTTCAGCGCCCGGACGAATATCCCCTTCTCGTGCGCCAGCGGCACCGGCGCGTGCCACTCGAAGAAGTTCATGCCGATGTCGAAATCCAGCGACCAGTCGGCCTGGGTGGTTACCATGCCGGCATCCATCCACAGATTGCCGTCGCGCTGGTCGAGGATGCAGAAATCGCCCTGGCTTTGCCGCGTGATGTATTCCATCGGCCCGTAAGGCACCGTCGACACGTCGCCGAACGTGAAGCTGTCGTCGATGCCGAGCGGCCGGTTGATCCAGCGCCATTTGTCGCCGTCGCGCGTCAGCGTGAAATGCTCGGGATAGCCTAAAGCCTGCTGCTCCATCAGGAGTTCGAGCAAGTCCCAGCCGGCCAGCGTCATGTGCGGCAGCGACTGGCAGCGCAGCGGATCTTCCGCCAGCACCAGCGCACGGTCCTGCATCTCGGCGACATAGTGCTCGTCGACGTCGATCAGGTTTTCGAGCACGCTGCCCTTCGGCCCCAGAACATGCGGCTCGATGTTGACCGCATACATGTAGCTGTCTTCGTGGAACGGGAACGGAAACCGCCTGATGTGCTCCGGGCTGTTGCTGAAGGTGAAGTCGTCGCGGAACGTTTCCTTGCGAAAGGTGATGCCCAAGCTCGCCTCCTATCTTTCCAGAACCAGCGACCTGCCCTCGAAGCGCGAGACGCAAGGCATGATCTTCTTGCAGGATCGGTGCTCTTCCTCGCTCAGCCAGTGGTCGTTGTGGATGAAGTTGCCGTCATGCGCGATGACATTTGTTTCGCACTGGCCGCAGACGCCGCCGCGGCAGAGATAGGGCGGATCGACGCCGGCCGCCTCGATCGCCTCGAGCAGGCTCTGCTGCTCGCCGACGCGGATGGTCTTGCCGCTGACCGCCAGCGTCACGTCGAAGGGGGCGCCGGGCTGTGGGGCGGCAAAATGCTCGAAATGTACGGTTTCCGCCGGCCAGCCGAGGGCAGCAGCACGATCGCACACCCAACCGATCATGCCCGACGGGCCGCAGACGTAGAGATGCGTGCCGAGCGGCTGCGACGACAGCAGCCGGTCGAGCTCGATGCGCTCGTCGCGATCGTCGTGATAGAGCCTGACCCGGCGCTCGTAACGCTGCCTGAGCAGATCGGCATAGGTGCCGAGCGAGGCGGTGCGGCAGGTGTAGTGCAACTCAAAATTGCCGCCATCCGCCGCCAGCTGCGCGGTCTGCGCCATGAACGGCGTGATGCCGATGCCGCCGGCCAGCATCAGATGCTTCCTGGCGCGCAAATCGAGCGAGAACAGATTGACCGGATAGCTGATCACCATCTCATGGCCCCGCCTGACATGCCGGTGCATGAACAGCGAGCCGCCACGGCCGGCATCGTCGCGGCGCACCGAGATCGTGTATTCGCGCGTGTCGAGCGGCGAGCCCATCAGCGAATAGGGATTGAGCCGGGTCCGCTCGCCGTCGCGCATCTCCACCACAACATGGGCGCCGCCGGAGAACGTCGGCAAAAGCTGCCCGTCACGCCGGCGGAAGTGGAAGCGCGTCACCAGTTCGTTGACCGGGACGACATCGCTCACCACGACGTCGAGCTTGGTGGTGCCGGTGCTCATCGAAAGATCTCCTCCGTCGGAGGAATTTCGCTGCGGTCTTCCGCATTGATGCAGACGCCCTGGAATGCCGCCAGGCGCCTGGAATAGTGATCGCGTACCAGGAGAAGCAGGCCACAATGCGAACAGGTCGCCGGCTGCGTCGTCACGTTCTCGGTGATGCCCTTGCAATGGACGCATTGGACGCGGCGCGCCAGCGAGCCGCGATGCTCGGTCTGGATCGAGGTGTGGTCGATGCCGGCTTCGAGCGCCGCCTGCATCGCCTGGCCGATCAGCCCCTCGGTGCCGGCGAGATAGAGGCGCAGGCCCATATGCGCGTTGGCCAGCGTCTGCTTCAGCCGCGGCAAGGCGCTGGCGAAAGTAGGCCCCTGGTAAAGCTGCGCCGGCTTCAGCGCTTCGAGCGCGGCGACATGCTGGCCCTCATTGCCGGGGATGAAAATGATATGGGCATCGGCAAAAAAACCGTCGGGTGCCTTGGCGGCCAGGTCTGTTATCGCCAGCGCGCCTTCTGCATCCGCCACGAAAAGATGGTGCTTGCCGGGCTGCGGAGACAGGGTTCCGTAGACCGGCCGGCTGATGATGCTTTTCGCTGCCATCCTCTCAGTATGCCTCAGCCTTTTGCCGTGCGCTTGGTCTTCTTCGGATCATCGAACGGAAGCGGCTCAGCCGTCGCGCTGATGGCGCCGCTCTGGTTGCGGATCTCGAGCCTGGTGCCCTGGACCGCGCAGTCGACGTCGAGCCGGGCAATGCCCATCGATTTCTTGACCAGCGGCGAATACATGGCGCAGGTCACCACGCCGACCTTTTTGCCGTCGCGATAGACCGGCGCGCCCTCGTCGGCCGGCTCCTTGCCTTCGAGCAGCACGCCGAAGATCTTGAAGCGTTCCTTGCCCTGGAGGCGGTAGTGCTCCTCGGCGCCGCGAAAGCCTGTCTTGCCGGGGCTGACGGTAAAATCGAGGCCGAGTTCCCACAGCGTGTCGCCGGGGCCTTCGTTCTCGAACGGATATTTTTGGGAATTGTCGTAGGGGTAGAACAACAGATAGCTCTCGACGCGCAGCATATCGAGCGTGGTGAACCGGCACGGGATGATGCCGGCGCTCTTGCCCTCGTCGAGGATGGTGTCCCAGATCGTGCCGGCATCCTGGCCACGGCAGAAGATCTCGTAGCCGCGTTCGCCGGTGTAGCCGGTGCGCGAGATCATCACCGGAAAACCGAACAGCCGGGTCTGCATGTGATGGAAATAGGCGAGGTCGCGTATGCCAGACACATGCTTTGCCAGGTAGTCGACGGCGATCGGTCCCTGCAGCGAAAGGTCGTGCAGATTGTCGTCGAAGCGCAGCGACACATCGCGGCCCATGGCGGCGCGCTGCAACTCCTCATGGCCGGTGCCCGAACCATGCACGACCATCCAGGCATTCGGGCCGGTGCGGTAGAGGATGCAGTCGTCGGTGAATTTTCCCGCCTCGTTGAGCATGCAGGCATAGGCCGACTTGCCGGGATAGATCTTTTCCACGTCGCGCGTCGTCGCCAGGTCGATCAGATGCGAGGCATGCGGCCCGGTGATGTGGACCTTTTTCAGGCCCGACACATCCATCAGCCCGGCTTTGGTGCGGATGGCGATATACTCTTCGTCGGCGTCCTTGTCGTAGCTCCAGGCGGTGCCCATCCCGCTCCAGTCTTCGAGCTTCGAACCGAGCGCACGATGGCGATCCGCCAAGGTCGAAAATCTCCAGGATGCGGTCATGGACTTGCTTCTCCTCACAAGATTGCCGGCGTTCGCCGCTCACGGTCCGCGCCATATTGACTCAAAACTCCAAAAGCGCGCAATACTAAGATGCAAAAAGTTTTACTGAGAGGCAAGGAACGCAACTGAACGGAGGGGACCTGCAATGGAAGGGAATCTCAACGCTCTAACGACCATTTTCACGGAGTTCTATTACTGGGTGACCATCGTCATGATGTTCCTGATCCATGTCGGGTTCTGCATGTACGAGGTCGGCGTGTCGCGTCGGCGCAATCATCTGAAAACGCTGATGAAGAACGCGATGGCGATTCCGCTCGTCACGATCACCTTCTATTTTTTCGGCTGGTGGATCTATTTCGGCTTCCCCAATGGGCCGGGCATCGCCGGCGGACTTGTCACCGCACCATTTGCCGAACCATGGAATCCGCTGATGGGCACCCATCTCTCCGGTGTCAATCCAGGCGAGACGGGGGTCACGCCCACCGACGCCGCGCTGTGGCATCGCCTCAACGGCGTGTTCTGGGGCGCCTTTCTGCTGTTTTCCATCACGACGGCGTCGATCATCTCGGGCTCAATCATAGAGCGCGCGCGCTCTGGCGCGTTCTGGATCGTCGCGGTGCTGATCGGCTCGGTCCTGTGGATCCTCGACGCGTCCTGGGGCTGGCATCCGCAAGGCTGGATGGTGAAACTCTGGGGCTATCATGATGCCTATGCTTCGGGGGTCGTGCACGCGATCGCGGGCGGAGCGGCGCTCGCCTTTCTCATCGTGCTCGGTCCGCGTATCGGCAAGTTCAAGCCCGACGGCACGCCACGCGACATCCCGCCCCACAATGTCTGGCTGGTCACGATCGGCCTGTTCCTGATCTTCACCGGTTTCTGGGGCTTTTATGCCGCGTGCAACATTCCGCTGATCAGCCCGGCCACGATTGCCGGCCAGATCACCGGCGAAACCTGGACGGCGACCAATATCTATCTCGCGCCGACCACGCTCTCGGCGATCACCTTCAACTTCCTGATGTCGCTGTCGGGCGGTATGCTGGCCGGCTACATCGTCTCGAAAGGCGACCCTTTCTGGACGTTCTCTATGGGGCTTTGCGGCATCATCTCGGCGTCTGCCGGCAATGACCTCTATCACCCGATCCAGGCGATGCTGATCGGCGCGATCGTCCCGAGCATCTGCTACAAGCTGCACTATTTCGTCGAGCGCCGCTTCAAGATCGATGATGCGGTCGGCGCCGTTGCGGTGCACGGTTATGGCGGCTTCCTCGGCGTCGTGGTGGCGGGCTTCATGCTGTGGGGACAGCCGTCCTCGCCCTATGAAGGCTTCGCGCACATCAATCCGCTCGGCAATTTCGCTGGTGCGGTGCTGATGTTCGTGCTCGGCTTCGTCCCGACCTTCGTCGTCTGCAAGATCCTTAACAGCATGAACCTCCTGCGCGTACCAAAGAAGGTCGAACTCGAGGGCGTCGACTTTGCCCTCAACCATGCGTTCGAGGCGTCGGTCCGTGAACTGGGAACCGCCGAAAAGGCCATGATCAAATAGTCAACCGACAACTAGTCAACCGACAGGGAGAACCGCAATGTCGACCAATGGAATGGAAAGCTGGGCCGTCGACCTCAAGGACATCGGCGCGATCTACCCGTTTCAGGGTTCTGAAGTGGTGATGGTGATCGTCGGCCTCGTCTTCTGGATCGGGTGGCACGTCCTCCAGACGCGCCACGAGAACGCTGAGATCGAGGCCGATATGACGGCGGATCGCACCGGAGAGGAGACGAGAAAAGCGATCGACCGCCATTAGTCCGGAATAAGGTCGTCTGGCGTCTCAAATTGCGCCGGACGACTTGTCCATGATGAAAAAAACTTTCATATGAGTTGAATTCTATTTCTGAAGCTGGTAGCACCGAAATCATACGTCACCGCGGGAGCCTGACATGTGCGGAATCGTCGGATTGTTTTTGAAGGACAAGTCGCTCGAGCCCCAGCTCGGCTCGATGCTTTCGCAGATGCTGATCTCGCTCAGCGATCGCGGTCCCGACAGCGCCGGCATAGCCATCTACGGCACGCCGTCCGGCAACGAGGCCAAGATCACCATGCAGTCGGCAAAGCCGGAGCGCGACTTCCGCGATCTCGACGCCGAACTGGCCAAGGCGATCGGAGCCCGGGTCGGCATTGCGGTGAAATCGACGCATGCCGTGGTCAGGACCGCGCCCGCCAAGATCGATGAAGCGCGCGAGGCGATCCAGGCACTGCGCCCCGACATCCGCGTCATGGGCGCCGGTGACGTCGTCGAGATCTACAAGGAAGTCGGCTTGCCCGAAACGGTGGTCGATCGCTTCGACGTGCGCAGCATGACCGGCACGCACGGCATCGGCCATACCCGCATGGCGACGGAATCGGCAGTGACGACGATGGGCGCGCATCCGTTCTCGACCGGCGCCGACCAGTGCCTGGTGCATAATGGCTCGCTTTCCAATCACAACAATGTCCGCCGCGAGCTGATCCGGGAAGGCATGAAATTCGAGACCGAGAACGACACTGAAGTCGCGGCCGCCTATCTCTCCTCGCAGATGGCGCATGGCAAGAATCTCGGCGAGGCGCTGGAAGGCACGCTGAGCGACCTCGACGGCTTTTTCACCTTCGTCGTCGGCACCAAGAACGGCTTCGGCGTGGTTCGCGATCCGATCGCCTGCAAGCCTGCCGTCATGGCCGAGACCGACCAATATGTCGCCTTCGGCTCGGAGTATCGTGCGCTGACCAAACTGCCCGGCATCGACAATGCGAGGGTCTGGGAACCCGAGCCTGCAACCGTCTATTTCTGGGAGCATTGAGTTCATGCCGGCAATCAACGTCTCCAAGGCACTCGACCAGAGCCAGGCATCCAGGGTGTTCGACCTGGCCGAGATGCCGCTGCGCGAGCTCAACCAGGCGCTTCACGATTTGACCCCCGGTTCGAACCAGACCGCCTGGGAAGTGCTCAATCCGAAAGGCAGCCATTCGGTCGCCGTCGGCGTCGACCAGCCGGTCACCATCGATGTCCGCGGCAGCGTCGGCTATTATTGCGGCGGCATGAACGATGGCAGCAGTATTACCGTGCATGGCTCGGCCGGACCGGGCGTCGGCGAAAACATGATGTCGGGCACGATAACGGTCAAAGGCGACGCCAGCCAATATGCCGGCGCCACCGGCAGGGGCGGGCTGCTGGTCATCGAAGGCAATGCGTCGTCGCGCTGCGGCATTTCGATGAAGGGCATCGACATCGTCGTACACGGCAATATCGGCCACATGTCGGCCTTCATGGCGCAGTCCGGCAATCTGGTGGTGCTGGGCGATGCCGGCGATGCGCTCGGCGATTCCATCTACGAGGCGCGGCTGTTCGTGCGCGGCAAGGTTGAAAGCCTCGGCGCCGATTGCATCGCCAAGGAGATGCGGCCCGAGCACCTGGAGTTGCTGCAGGGCCTGCTCGACCGCGCCGGGGTGACCGGCGTCAAAGCGGCGGAGTTCAAGCGCTACGGCTCGGCGCGCACCCTCTACAATTTCAACATCGACAACGCCGACGCGTATTGAGGCTCAATGACCTATCGCAACCCGCCGACGACGCCGCGCAAATCCGCGACCTTCGACGACTATACGCTCTCCGAGATCCGCCGCGCGGCGGCGACCGGCATCTATGACATCCGCGGCGCCGGCGCCAAGCGCAAGCTGCCGCATTTCGACGACCTGCTGTTCCTCGGCGCCTCAATCTCGCGCTATCCGCTGGAAGGCTATCGCGAGCGCTGCGACACCAGCGTGGTGCTGGGTTCGCGCCATGCGAAAAAGCCGATCGAGCTGAAAATTCCGATCACCATCGCCGGCATGAGTTTTGGCTCGCTGTCCGGTCCAGCCAAGGAAGCGCTCGGCCGCGGTGCGACGCTGTCCGGCACCTCGACGACCACCGGCGACGGCGGCATGACCGAGGAAGAGCGCGGCCACTCGCAGACGCTGGTCTATCAATATCTGCCGTCGCGCTACGGCATGAACCCGCGCGATTTGCGCCGGGCCGATGCGATCGAGATCGTCGTCGGCCAGGGGGCCAAGCCCGGCGGCGGCGGCATGCTGCTTGGCCAGAAGATTTCGGACCGGGTCGCCGAAATGCGGACGCTGCCGAAGGGCATCGACCAGCGCTCGGCCTCGCGCCATCCCGACTGGACCGGGCCGGACGATCTCGAGATCAAGATCCTGGAGCTGCGCGAAATCACCGACTGGGAAAAGCCGATCTACGTCAAGGTCGGCGGCGCGCGGCCCTATTACGACACAGCACTTGCGGTGAAATCAGGCGCAGATGTCGTCGTGATCGACGGCATGCAGGGCGGCACCGCCGCAACCCAGGAAGTGTTCATCGAAAATGTCGGCCAGCCGACGCTTGCCTGCATCCGGCCGGCGGTGCAGGCGCTGCAGGATCTCGGCATGCATCGCAAGGTGCAGCTGATCGTCTCCGGCGGCATCCGCAACGGCGCCGATGTCGCCAAGGCGCTGGCGCTCGGCGTCGACGCGGTGTCGATCGGCACCGCCGCACTTGTCGCGCTCGGCGACAACGATCCGCGCTGGGAAGCGGAATACAACGAGCTCGGCACCACCGCCGGCGCCTATGATGATTGGCACGAGGGACGCGACCCGGCCGGCATCACCACGCAGGACCCCGAACTAATGAAACGGGTCGATCCGATAGCGGCCGGCCGACGGCTGGCGAATTATCTCAAGGTGATGACCCTGGAGGCGCAGACGATTGCCCGTGCCTGCGGCAAGAACAGCCTGCATAATCTCGAGCCCGAGGATCTCGTCGCGCTCACGATCGAAGCCGCCGCCATGGCCGGCGTGCCGCTGGCCGGCACCAACTGGATACCGGGGAAGAACGGCTTCTGATACCAAACTACCAAATACCAATAAGCGAGGAACTATAATGGGGAACGATCTCGCCGCCTTCGCCAAAGGGAACGGCGTCAAATATTTCATGATTTCCTACACCGATCTGTTCGGTGGGCAGCGCGCCAAGCTGGTGCCGGCGCAAGCCATTGCCGATATGCAGAAGGACGGTGCCGGCTTTGCCGGCTTTGCCACCTGGCTCGACCTGACGCCGGCGCATCCAGACATGCTGGCGGTGCCGGATCCGGATTCGGTCATCCAGCTGCCGTGGAAGCCGGAAGTCGCCTGGATTGCTGCCAATTGCGTGATGGACGAAAAATCGGTCGAGCAGGCGCCGCGCAACACGCTGAGGCGGCTGATTGCCGAGGCGGCGGGCGACGGCATGCGTGTCAAGACCGGCGTCGAGGCCGAGTTCTTCCTGATCTCGCCGGACGGCAAGACGATTTCCGACGAATACGACACGGCGTCGAAGCCCTGCTACGACCAGCAGGCGGTGATGCGGCGCTACGATGTCATCGCCGAGATCTGCGACCACATGCTGGCGCTCGGCTGGGGCGCCTACCAGAACGACCATGAGGACGCCAACGGCCAGTTCGAGATGAACTGGGCTTTCGACGATGCGCTGGCGACCGCCGACAAGCATTCCTTCTTCAAGTTCATGGTGAGGTCCGTTGCCGAAAAGCACGGCCTGCGCGCCACCTTCATGCCAAAACCATTCCCCGGCCTGACCGGCAATGGCTGCCACGCCCACATCTCGGTGTGGGACAGGGACGGCAAGACCAATGTCTTTGCCGACAACGCCATGGAACTCGGCCTGTCGGCGAAGGGCAGGAATTTTCTCGGCGGCATCATGAAGCATGCCTCGGCACTTGCCGCGATCACCAACCCGACGGTCAATTCCTACAAGCGCATCAATGCGCCGCGCACCATTTCGGGCGCCACGTGGGCGCCAAACTCGGTGACCTGGACCGGCAACAACCGCACCCATATGGTGCGCGTGCCCGGCCCCGGCCGCTTCGAGCTGCGCCTGCCCGACGGCGCCGCAAACCCTTATCTGCTGCAGGCGGTCATCATCGCCGCCGGCCTCGACGGCATCCGCTCGAAGGCCGATCCGGGCAAGCGCTACGACATCGACATGTACCAGTTCGGCCATACGGTGGAGGGCGCACCGAAACTGCCGCTCAACCTGCTCGACGCATTGCGCGCGTTCGACGACGACAAATCGCTCAAGGCGGCCATGGGTGAGGAATTCTCGTCGGCTTATCTAAAGCTCAAGCGCCAGGAATGGGATTCCTACGCTTCCCACTTCACCCAGTGGGAGCGCGACCACACGCTGGATATCTAGAGACCGAAAAGTGTGAAGCGGTTTCGGATGTTTCCGATGCGTCAGGAAAAGTCCAGCGTGGCGCCAGCGACCTCGGAATAGAGTTATGAAATACTCGATCTTCTCCCTCGCCCGCGCCGCATTTTCCGGCCACAAGAATTGGCAGCGCACCTGGCGCGACGCCAGCCCGAAGGATCGCTACGACGTGGTGATCATCGGTGGCGGCGGCCACGGCCTGGCGACGGCATGGTTCCTGGCCAGCGAGTACGGCATCAGGAAAGTCGCCGTGCTCGAAAAGGGCTGGATCGGCTCCGGCAATGCCGGCCGCAACACCACCATCATCCGCTCCAATTACGGGCTGCCCGGCAATACCGGCTTCTACGAACTATCGATGAAGCTGTGGGAGCGCATGGAGCAGGACCTCAACTACAACACGATGGTCAGCCAGCGCGGCGTCATCAATCTCTATCATTCCGACGCGCAGCGCGACGCCTATGCGCGGCGCGGCAACACCATGCGCATCAACGGCATCGATGCCGAATTGCTCGACCTGGCGGCGGTCAAGAAGATGATGCCGTTCCTGAACTTCGATAATGCCCGCTTTCCCGTGCAAGGCGGCCTCTTGCAGCGGCGCGGCGGCACGGCGCGCCACGACGCGGTGGTCTGGGGCTATGCTCATGCGGCGAGCGCGCTCGGCGTCGACATCATCCAGAACTGCGAGGTGACCGGCTTTGTGCGCGATGCCAACGGCAAGGTGACCGGCGTCGAGACGACGCGCGGCACAATCGGCGCCGGCAAGGTCGGCATGGCCGTCGCCGGCAGTTCGTCGCGGGTCGCGGCGATGGCTGGCCTGCGGCTGCCGATCGAAAGCCATGTGCTGCAGGCCTTCGTTTCCGAGGCGATCAAGCCGCTGATCCCCAACGTCATGACCTTCGGCGCCGGCCACTTCTATGTCAGCCAGTCCGACAAGGGCGGACTGGTCTTCGGCGGCGACATAGACGGCTACAATTCCTATGCCCAGCGCGGCAACATGCCGGTGATGGAAGACGTCTGCGAGGGCGGCATGGCGCTGATGCCGATGATCGGTCGCGTGCGCCTCTTGCGCCAATGGGGCGGCATCATGGACATGTCGATGGACGGCTCGCCGATCATCGACAAGGCGCCGGTGGACGGGCTCTATCTCAATGCCGGCTGGTGCTATGGCGGCTTCAAGGCGACGCCCGGCTCCGGCCTTGTCTTTGCTCATCTTCTGGCCCGCGACGAACTGCACAAGGAGGCGGCAAGATTCCGACTCGACCGGTTCCGGCGGGGTGCTGTCATCGATGAAAAGGGCGTCGGCGCCCAACCGAACCTGCACTGAGGACGGTCCGAAAATCATGCGCATTGTCTGTCCCTTCTGCGGCGAACGCGAACTCGGCGAGTTCACCTGTCTCGGCGACGCCAAGCCGCTGCGGCCGGCAGCCGGCGCCTCGGATGACGAGGTGTTCGACTACGTCTATCTGCGCGACAACATTGCCGGCGCGATGAGCGAACATTGGTACCATGGCGGCGGCTGCCGGGCCTGGCTGAAGATCACCCGCAACACGCTGACGCACGAGATTTCCGCCGTCGAGCCGGCGGCGGGCGTCGGGGCGAGGTCGGCTGCAAGATGAATTTTTCCGTCCAACTCAGCGCCGCCCCTCATCCGCCTGCCGGCACCTTCTCCCCGTATAGTGACGGGGAGAAGGGAGCTTGCCGCCACCTCGGCGCCCTTCCTGCAACGTCGATGATTGGCGAAAATTTCGGTGAAGGCGTCCTTCTCCCCGTCACTATACGGGGAGAAGTGCCCGGCAGGGCGATGAGGGGCAGCGCGGCGTTCCTGCATGACGTCAAAGCGATCGAAGGCCGGCAATCGTGATCACCAGCCAGTCCCATCGTCTCGCATCGGGCGGCCTTATCGACCGCTCGGCACCGCTGAACTTTCGCTTCGACGGCAAAAACTTTGCCGGCTTCCAGGGCGACACGCTTGCCTCGGCGCTGATCGCCAATGGCGTCAAGCTGGTCGGCCGCTCGTTCAAATACCACCGGCCGCGCGGCATCCTGACGGCAGGCTCGGAAGAACCCAACGCACTGGTCGAGCTGCGCACGGGGGCGCGGCGCGAGCCGAACACCAAGGCGACCACCGCCGAACTTTATGACGGTCTGGAAGCCGCCAGCCAGAACCGCTGGCCGTCGCTGCGCCACGATCTGATGGCGGTCAACCAGCTGTTTTCGCCGATCTTCGTCGCCGGCTTTTACTACAAGACCTTCATGTGGCCGGCGAAGTTCTGGGAAGCGATTTACGAGCCGGCGATCCGCCGCGCCGCCGGTCTCGGCCGCGCCGCGGGCCTTGCCGATCCCGACCATTACGACAAGGCCTGGGCGCATTGCGACGTGCTGATCGCCGGCTCCGGCCCAGCCGGGCTGGCGGCAGCGCTAGCCTCGGGGCGCAGCGGCGCCCGCGTTATCCTGTGCGAGGAAGATTTTGCGCTTGGCGGCCGCCTGCTTGCCGACGGCGGCACGATCGACGGGGTGCCCGCAGCCGAATGGATTTCGCGCACGCTGGCCGAGATCGCCTCCCTGCCGGACGTCCGCATCATGCCCCGTACGACGCTGTTCGGCGTCTATGATGGTGGCACCTATGGCGCGATCGAACGGGTCAACGACCACCTGCCCTCGCCGCCCGAACATCAGGTGCGCCAGCGGCTGTGGCGGATCGTGGCAAAGCGCTCGATTGTTGCCGCCGGCGCCATTGAACGGCCTGTTGTCTTTGCCAGCAACGACACGCCCGGCGTGATGATGGCTTCGGCGATGCGGACCTATATCGCGCGCTATGCGGCGACCCCGGCGAAGCGGATCGCGCTGTTCACCAACAATGAGGATGGCTGGCGCACGGTCGAGGCGGCCCTTGGCGCCGGACTGCAGATCGCCGCGGTCGTCGATGCGCGTCCGGACGTGTCCGCCACGCATCGCGCGCTCGCCGCCAAGGCCGGCTTTGCCGTTTTGAACGGCTCCGTCGTCGATGTCGAAGGCGGCAAGGACGGCGTTCGGAAAATCTCGGTGGCGCTGGCAGGCGGCGCACGCGCCGAGGTCGAAGCCGACGGGCTTGCCGTTTCCGGCGGCTGGAACCCGGCGGTCGGGCTGACTTCCTACCATCGCGGCCGGCCGAAATGGCAGGACGATATATCGGCCTTCGTGCCGGACGGCGCGCCTCCTGGGATGGTAGCCGCCGGTGCCGCCAACGGCGCTTTTGGGCTCGGCGCCTGCCTGCGCCAGGGGTTTGCCGCCGGTTCGGCAGCAGCGCAGAGCGCCGGACACAGCGGCAATGCCGGCGCGCCGCCAGTCGCCGACGACGAGGCTTTTTCGCTGACCCCGCTCTGGCATGTCGCCGGCAAAGGAAAGGCCTTTGTCGACTACCAGCATGACGTCACCGCTGCCGACATCGAACTGGCGCAGCGCGAAGGTTTTGAATCGGTCGAGCACCTGAAGCGCTATACGACGCTCGGAATGGCGACCGACCAGGGCAAGACCTCAAATGTCGCCGGCCTCGCCATCCTGGCGGCGCTATCAGGCAAATCCATTCCCGACACCGGCACGACGATCTATCGCCCCCCCTATGTGCCGGTCGCCATCGGCGCGGTTGCCGGCCATCATCGCGACGAAAACTTCCATGCGACAAGGCTGACCCCGTCGCATCACTGGGCAGCCGAACAGGGCGCGGTGTTCGTTGACACCGGCCTGTGGAAGCGGGCGCAATGGTATCCGCGCGCCGGCGAGAAGGACTGGCTGGAGACGGTCACCCGCGAGGTCAAGGCGGTACGCTCCGGCGTCGGTTTTTGCGACGTCTCGACGCTCGGCAAGATCGACGTGCACGGACCTGATGCCGGCGCCTTCCTCGACCGCGTCTACATCAACACCTTCTCCAATCTTGCTGTGGGAAAAGCCCGCTACGGGCTGATGCTGCGCGAGGACGGCATGGTCTATGACGACGGCACCACGTCGCGGCTGGCCGAGGATCACTATTTCCTGACCACCACGACCGCCAAGGCCGGGCCGGTGATGCAGCATCTCGAATTCTGCCGGCAGGTGCTGTTTCCTCAATTCGACGTGCAACTCACGTCCGTCTCCGACCAGTGGGCGCAATTCTCGATCGCCGGGCCAAAGACCCGGGACCTGCTTCGCGAAATCGTCGATCCGGCGGAGGATTTGTCGAATGAGGGTTTTCCGTTCATGGGCGCGCGGCAAGTCGCACTCCGCGGCGGCATCAGGGCGCGGCTGTTCCGCATTTCGTTCTCCGGGGAGATGGCGTTCGAGATCTCGGTTCCGGCCCGCTACGGCGACGCGCTGGTGCGCAACCTGATGCTAGCCGGCAAACAATTCGGCGTAACGCCCTACGGCACCGAGGCGCTCGGCGTCATGCGCATCGAAAAGGGCCATGTCGCCGGGCCGGAGCTGAACGGCACGACGACCGCGGCCGATCTCGGCTTGGACAAGATGATGTCGACCAAAAAGGATTTTGTCGGCCGCGTCATGGCCGGACGCGAGGCGCTGCTCGCTCCGGATCGGCAGGTCGTGGTCGGCATCAAGCCGACGGACAGAACGCGCCGCCTGCGCTCCGGCGCGCATGTCATACCGAAAGGCGAGATACCGGGTGCTGCCAACGACCAGGGCTATGTCACCTCGGTCTGTTTCTCGCCGACGCTTGACCAGTGGATCGGGCTGGCGCTTGTCGAGCGCGGCCGCGAGCGCATCGGCGAGATCGTCCATGCGCATGACCCGCTGCGCGGCGAAGACTACGACGTCGAGCTGTGCAATCCCGTCTTCTACGATCCGGATGGAGGGCGCCAGCGTGGCTGAGTTTTCGTGGCTTCCCCGCAGCCCGCTGGAGCATGTCCTTGTCGTGGGCGCCTATGGCGCGCGCAACGTCGCGCCGGGCATTTCGCTCACCGAGATCCGCAATTTCGACGTGATCCAGGTGATGGCGCGGCGCGGCAAAGGAGCGGAACTGGCAAGCGCTGCCAAAGCCCGTTTCGGCATGGCGGCTCCGGAGGTGCCTAGGGCCGTCAGCGCTTCGGACGTGACACTCATCTGGTCGGGACCGGATCAGTTCCTCGTCCTGTCCAAGGGCGGCAGGCACGCGATGGATATTTTGAGCCAGGCGTTTTCGCAATCCGCCTCGCTGTCCGATCAGTCGCATGCGCGCGCCTTGATCAGCGTCGCGGGAGCCAAGGCGCGCGCCATGCTGGCGAAATTGTCGTCGCTCGACCTGCACCCGACGGCGTTTCCGGTCGGCGTCGCTGCCGCCACATCGATCGACCATACCGGGGTCAATCTATGGCGTGGCAATGACCGGCCGGATGGGCAGCCGGTGTTCAGTCTTCTGGTGTTTGCAAGTTTCGCCGAAAGCCTACTGTACACGATGCTCGACGCGGCCGCCGAGTATGGCGTCGACGTCGGGTATTCCGAGGAGTTGGGGTAGTCTCGACTTTTGCCGGAAGAGGGCCAATTTGATATCTCGGCGCTGCCCCTCATTGCCCTGCCGGGCATTTCTCCCCGTTAACGGGGAGAAAGAAGCTGGCCGCAACGCTGGCGCCTTTTTGTGCAACGCAGGTGATTGGCGAAATCGTCGAGGAGAGCGCCCCTCGCCCCGTTTACGGGGAGAGGATGCCGGCAGGCAGGTGAGGGGCAGCGCCGACGCTTGGAAGATAAGCTCGATCGGCGAGCTCAAACCCAAGCGATTGCGCCCAGCCCATCCCCCTTCGCCTTGCCAAAACTGCAAGCACTGCTATTCTTCCCGCTAAAATAATTTTACGCACAGGCAAACTTGTTTCTTGAGACCCCGGGTCGAGATGAGCCAGTCGCCCTACCCCGCCGTCGCCGCCGGACCGCCGCGGCCGAGCCTCATCTTGCGGCCCGGCCAGATGGCGCTGCCGGCCGGCATGGAGCGCTACCATGTGCGAGGCAACGGTGCGGTGCTCATCGATGTCGAGGCCGGGGACACGATCAGCGTACGCAACGTAGAGGGCGGGCAGGCCTGCGAGCTTTTGGCATGGGACGATAGCGGCGTGACTGATGCCGGTATTTTCGGCGAGAAATCGAACAGCAACGCCGCCGGCATCAAGGCGCTGCTGGCCGATGGCGACGACAGCCTTGCTTCCTTGCGCCGAGGGCTCGAGCGCCGCCAGGTGCAGCTCGACCAGGCAAAGGCGGTTCGCGTCTTCGGCGGCGCCACCCCTGCCGGCACCGACCAGAATTTTGCCGTCGCCCGCAATGGCTCGATGCTGATCGCCGCCCCGGGCGGGCCGATGCCGGTCGACGGCCACGACACGGCAACGCCGCTCGGCGTCATCCTGCGCCGCGCCACCATCCGTCCGGCGGCGAAATCCAGGCTTGGCGACCCGCTGGCCGACCCGGTGCTCGACCTGCGCGTCCATTCGGCGACTGCGGAAGCCTACTTCGTCAAGGCGGGTGACTATCTGCAGATCATCGATGTCGACGGGCGCCAATGCACCGACTTCCAGTGCTTTTCGGCGCGCAAGCTCGACAAGGGACGCGACCATCCGCTCGATGTGACGACGACCCGCACGCTGATGGGCTCGAACTATCCGATGCCAGGCCTGCATTCGAAATATTATGACCAGGACATGGAGCCGCTGGTCGAGGTGGTGCAGGACACTTGCGGCCGGCACGATGCATTCGCGCTTGCCTGCGCGGCCAAATATTACGACGACATCGGCTATCCCGGTCACCCCAACTGCTCGGAGAATTTCAACCGCGCGCTCGCCGACAAGGGCGTCACTCCGCGCGCGGGCTGGATGGCGATCAACTTCTTCTTCAACACGGCGATCGACGCGCATGGCGTCATGGTGTCTGACGAGCCATGGTCGCGGCCGGGCGACTATGTGCTGCTGCGCGCCTTGACCGACATCGTTTGCGTTTCGTCGGCCTGCCCCGACGACACGACGCCGGCCAATGGCTGGAACCTGACCGACATCCATGTGCGGACCTATTCCGGTAAGCACGAATTCTCGCGAGCGATCGCCAGACGCATGACGCCCGATTCGGAACCGAAAATGACCCGCGAGACCGCTTTTCATTCGAGCTTTGCCAAACACACCCGCAACTTCGTCGAGTACAGGGGATATTGGCTGGCCAATTCCTTCGCCAAAGAGGGCCCGATCGACGAATACTGGGCCTGCCGGCAGGCCGCCGTGATCATGGACCTGTCGCCGCTGCGCAAGTTCGAGGTCACCGGCCCGGATTCCGAAGCGTTGCTGCAATACACGCTAACCCGCGACGTGAAAAAACTCGGGGTCGGCCAAGTGGTCTATTCCGCCATGTGCTACGAGCATGGCGGCATGATCGACGACGGCACGCTGCTCAGGCTCGGCAAGGACAATTTCCGCTGGGTCGGCGGCGACGATCTTTCCGGCGAATGGCTGCGCGACACCGCAATGAGCCTCGGCCTCAACGTGCTGGTGCGCTCGTCGACCGACCAGATGCACAATGTCGCCGTGCAGGGACCGAAGAGCCGCGACATCCTCAAGGAGATCATCTGGACCTCGCCGTTGCAGCCGTCGATCGAGGAACTCGAATGGTTCCGCTTCGCCGTCGCCCGCATCGGCGACAGCGACGGCATTCCAATCGTCGTCTCGCGCACCGGCTACACCGGCGAGCTCGGCTATGAGATCTGGTGCCATCCGCGCGACGCCGAAAAGGTGTTCGACGCCATCTGGGAGGCCGGCCAGCCGCATGGCTTGAAGCCGATGGGGCTGCAGGCGCTCGACATGGTGCGCATCGAGGCCGGGCTGATCTTTGCCGGCTATGATTTTTCCGACCAGACCGATCCGTTCGAAGCCGGCATCGGCTTCACCGTGCCGCTGAAGAGCAAGACCGACGATTTCATCGGCCGCGAGGCGCTGATCCGGCGCAAGGAAAACCCGCACAAGAGACTGGTCGGCCTCGACATCGATGCCAATGTCGCGGTCGGCCATGGCGATTGCGTCCATGTCGGCCGCGCCCAGATCGGCGAGGTCACTTCCGCCATGCGCTCACCGGTGCTGAACAAGACCATCGCGCTGGCCAGGCTCGACGTCACCCATGCCGCCATCGGCACCGAGGTCGAGATCGGCAAGCTCGACGGCCATGCCAAGCGACTGCCGGCGCGCGTCGTCGCCTTCGCCCACTACGATCCGCAAAAGACCAGACCGCGCTCCTGACGGCAGCATCCCTTGCCTTCTCCCCCTGTGGGAGAAGGTGGATCGGCGCGCACGCCGGGAGAAGGTAAGAGCGTGTCCCACATCTACGATGTGCACAGCTTCACAAAACGCTTGACGTGAAAGCGTGACGCGTCAATCTTCACTGCCAAGAAAAAAATACTACTGAGCGGAAAATGCCTGAGGTCGTTCAACGCGTGCGTCGGTGACGCATCGCGAAGTGTCGACTGTCGCCGATGGGGAACATCAAAATGGGGAATTCACGTATATGAGCACGATAGTCTCTGCCCTGGTGCCGCCTGCCGAAGGGCAGCTGCATCGCAACATCGATTGGCGCGGTGCCTTCTGGGTGGCAAGCGGCGTTCCCGCCCTTGTCCTGTTTTCGATCGGCGGCATTGCCGGCACGACCGGCAAGCTGGCCTTCCTGATCTGGACCGTGTCGATGATCATGGGCTTCCTGCAATCCTTCACCTATGCCGAAATCGCCGGCCTGTTTCCGAACAAGTCCGGCGGCGCCTCGATCTATGGCGCCACCGCCTGGCTGCGTTACTCCAAGTTCATCGCGCCGCTTTCGGTGTGGTGCAACTGGTTCGCCTGGTCGCCGGTGCTGTCGCTCGGCTGCTCGATCGCCGCCGCCTACATCCTCAACGCGCTGGCGCCGGTGCCGCTGTTTACCGACACCTCGCCGGAAGTGGCCGCCTATATCGCGGCTAATACGGGGACCAGTGCCGCCGACGCCATCGCGGCGGTGAGCGCGGCCGCCACACCGGCGATCCGCAACTGGACGCTCTACGGCCACACGCTGGGCCCGGTCTCCTTCACCTTCAACGCCACCTTCTTCATCGGTGCGGTGCTGATGCTGATCATCTTCTCCATCCAGCATCGCGGCATCCTTGGCACCGCCAATGTGCAGAAATATATCGGCCTGTTCGTCATCATTCCGATGCTGATCGTTGGCGTCGTGCCGATCGTTACTGGCCAGATCGACTGGGCGAATTTCTCGCCGCTGGTGCCGCTCGCGGCCGCCTATGCGCCCGAGCCCGGGGCGTGGAACATCGCTGGCTGGACGCTTGTTCTCGGCGGCATGTTCATCGCCGCCTGGTCGACCTACGGTTTCGAGACCGCCGTCTGTTACACCTCCGAATTCAAGAATCCTGGCACCGACACCTTCAAGGCGATCTTCTATTCCGGCCTGCTGTGCATGCTGCTGTTCATCCTGGTGCCGTTCACCTTCCAGGGCGTGCTCGGCTTGAACGGCATGCTGGCGACCCCGATCGTCGACGGCTCCGGTGTTGCCGACGCACTTGCCGGCATGGTCGGCGGCGGCCAGCTCATCCATAGCCTTCTGGTGATGCTGATGATCCTGGCCCTGGTGCTGTGCATCATGACGGCGATGGCGGGATCCTCGCGCACGCTTTACCAAGGATCCGTCGACGGCTGGCTGCCGCGCTACCTCAGCCACGTCAACGAGCATGGCGCCCCGACGCGGGCGATGTGGACCGACCTGATCTTCAATCTGTTCGTGCTGGCCATCGCTTCGGCCGACGCGACAAGCTTCTTCTTCATCCTCGCCGTGTCGAATTGCGGCTACATCATCTTCAACTTCCTCAACCTCAATGCCGGCTGGATCCATCGCATTGACAACGGCCACATCTCGCGGCCGTGGAAGGCACCGAGTTGGCTGCTCGGCATCGGCGCCATCTTTTCCTACGTCAACATGATCTTCATGGGCGCCGGCGCCAAGGTCTGGAACCCGATGGCGCTGTGGGCAGGGCTGATCACGGCTGCCCTCATCATCCCGGTGTTCTGCTTCCGGCATTACCTCCAGGACAAGGGGAAATTCCCCGACCACATGCTGGCCGATCTCGGCATGAATTCGTCCGATCTCGCCGTCAGAAAGGCGGGCATCCTGCCCTACCTGACGCTGATCGCCGGCGTGGTGATGTTGCTGCTCGCCAACTGGCTGTTCGTCATCTGATACCAGCCTCAAGGGATTGAGCGCGCGATAAATTCACTCCGCTTGGGTTCCTCTCCCCCGCTTCGCCGGGGCGAGGAACCCAAGTCTTGACATGGTTCCGATTGGCACCGATGACCCGCCGCCGAGGCGGGTTTTTCGTTTCTTAAAGCGCGTCGCGTTTGACCGGCCTCGTGCGACGCGCTTTAGGTTGTTTTTCATACATGTCGTTATCGCAAAACCGCTGCACACTTTTGCACGACATGCATTATTCGGCGGATCGCTCAATCGATCTTGATGAACACACCCTTGGTGTTGAGATACTCGTCGAGGTGCTCGGCACCGCCCTCGCGGCCATAGCCGCTCATCTTGTAGCCGCCGAAAGGCACGGCCGGATCGATGGCGTGATAGGTGTTCACCCAGACTGAGCCGGCACGGATTTTTCGCGACAGCTGGTGGGCGGTGGCGACATTGCCGGTGAAGACCCCGGCAGCGAGACCGTAGGGCGTGATGTTGGCGCGCTCGACCGCCTCATCGAGCGTGTCGAACGGCAGCGCCGAAATCACCGGCCCGAAAATTTCCTCGCGGGCGATCCTCATGTCGTCCGAAACGCCGGCAAAGACGGTCGGCGCGACGAAATTGCCTGCGGCCAGCGCACCTTCCATCAGGCGTTCACCGCCGGTGACGAGGGTCGCGCCCTGCGCCGTGCCGGCCTCGACATACGAGGCGACCCGTTGCAGCTGCTTTTCGGAGACGAGTGGGCCGATCTCGGTCGCCGGATCGATGCCGTCGCCGATCCTGAGACCCTTGGCATAGGTCGCCAGCCGCTCGACGAATTCGTCATGGACGGAGCGTTCGACGAACAGGCGCGAGCCGGCGATGCAGATCTGGCCGGAATTGGCGAACACCGACATCGCCGCCACCGGCACCGCTTTGTCGAGATCGGCGTCGGCGCAGACGATGACCGGCGACTTGCCGCCAAGCTCCAGCGAGACGCGCTTGAGGTTGCCGGCCGAGGCGCGGACGATCGACTGGCCGGTTGCCGTCGAGCCGGTGAAGACGATCTTGTCGACGCCCATATGCTCGGCAAGTGCGGCGCCTGCCTCGGCGCCGGTGCCGGTCACGATGTTGACGACGCCTGGCGGAACCCCGGCCTCGTTCATGAGGTCGGCGATCAGAAGCGGCGTCAGCGGCGCCTCTTCCGACGGTTTCAGCACCACCGTGCAGCCGGTCGCCAGCGCCGGTCCTATCTTCCAGATCGAAGCCGCCGTCGGTGCGTTCCACGGGATGATGGCGCCGACGACGCCGACCGGCTCCTTGCGGGTGAAGGAGACGATTTCGCCCGGCAGCGAGTTCTCGATCGTCTCGCCGTGCAGGGACGTCGCCATGCCGGCATAATAGCGCAGCATGCCGATGACGCGGTTGCGGTTGGCCAGGGTGCGCACGATCGGCATGCCCATGTCGGTCGTGTCCGAGCGGCTGATCTCCTCCCAGTGCTTTTCGAAGAGATCGGCGATCCTGAGCAGTAGCACCTGCCGCTCATAGGGCTTGAACCGGCTCCACGGCCCGTCGAAGGCCTTGCGCGCCGCGACCACCGCCAGCTCGACATCCTGGCGGTCGCCGCGCGGCACCGTGGCAATGACCGCGCCGGTGGCTGGATTGCGGCTTTCCATGGTGCGGCCCGAGCAGGCGTCGACCCAGGTGCCATCGACGAACATCTGACGGTGGCGTCCGTCGATCGGCCGGCGCAGCGCCACCGGTGTCTGAGCTATGGTCATGACGTCCTCCTCCAGCGCTCCTGCCGGTGGGCGGATTAAACCCCTGGACGTCACATCTGCCAACAGCTCTATTCCGCCGCCAGGGGCAGTTGCGGCTGGTCATCGTTTTCCGCCAGCTTCGGCTCCGCGGCCGGCTCGGCCGCCTGCTCCGCATCTTCGGCCTTCTTGCGCTCCCTGCCGAAGAACAAGGCATAGCCTGCCGGAAGGACGAGGATGGTAAGCACCGTGGCGACGAGGATGCCGCCCATCATGGCATAGGCGAGCGGACCCCAGAAGACGCCGCGCGAAATCGGGATCAGCGCCAGGACCGCCGTCAGCGCCGTCAGCATGATCGGCCGGAAACGGCGGACCGCCGAGCCGATGATGGCCTCCGAGCGTTCCATGCCGGCCGCAATATCCTGGTCGATCTGGTCGACAAGGATGATCGAGTTGCGCATGATGATGCCGAGCAGCGCGATGACGCCGAGGATGGCGACGAAGCCGAACGGTGCGCCACTGATCAAAAGTGCCGCCGCAGCACCGATGATGCCGAGCGGACCGGTCGCCAGCACCAGCATCGCCTTGCCGAAATGCTGCAGCTGGATCATCAGCAGCACGACGATAACGGCCAGCATGATTGGCGCTTTCGCAGCAATCGAGGCCTGGCTTTCGGCCGAATCCTCGGCGCCGCCCTGGATCTCGATAGCGTAGCCGGGCGCCAGACCGTCGCGCAGGCCTTGCATCTCGCTGTACATCTTCATGACGACATCGTTCGACTGCACGCCGTCCGGCAGCGTGGCGCGCACGCTGATGGTCGGCAGGCGGTCGCGCCGCCATTCGACGCCTTGCTCCAGCACCGGGACGACCTTGGCGACCTGCGGCAGCGGCACGAAGCCACCGAAATCCGTCGGGACAGAGATGGAGTCGACCGCCGACAGCAGGTGGCGGCTTGCCTCCGGCTCGCGAGCGACGATCGAAACGGTCTCCTCGCCGTCGCGGAAATCATCGAGCGGCGCTCCCGACATGGTCGCCTGCAGCATCTGGCGGATGCGCTGCGAGGTGACGCCGAGCGCACGGGCGCGATCCTGGTCGATCACCAGCTTCATCTCCGGCACCGGCTCCAGCCAGTCGTCGTGGACGGCGCCGAGCAGCGGATTTGCCTGGAACTTCGCCTTCACCTCGTCGGCGATGCGGCGCACCTCCTGGCGATCCGGGCCCATGACGCGCATTTGCACCGGCCAGCCGGTGGGCGGCCCAAGGAACAGGCGGTCGACCTTGGCGCGGACCGACGGGAAATCCTCGGCCAGAATGGTGCGCAGCTTGGCGATCAGCCGCTCGCGGGCCGGTTCGTCATTGGCCATCACCAGAAGCTGGGCGAAGTTGGGATTGCGAAGCTGCTGGTCGAGCGGCAGGAAGAAGCGCGGCGCGCCTTCGCCGATATAGGTGGCGATGAAGCGCTTGTCCTTGTCGTCCATCATCCTGGTTTCGAGCGCCTTGGCCTGCGTCTCGACTTCGTTGATGCTGGTGCCTTCCGGCAGCCAGAGGTCGACAAGGATTTCCGGACGCGACGACTGCGGGAAGAAATTCTGCGGGATGAACTGGAACGCCCACAGGCTGGTGACGAAGGTCACCAGCGTCATGACCAGCACGATGATGCGGTGACGCACGGACCAGCTGACGGTGGCGCGAAGCCGGCGATAAAAGCTCGTGTCAAAGACGTCGTGATGGCTGCCGGCGTGTTTTCGCTGTTTGAGGAGCATGTGACCAAGCCATGGCGTGAAATAGACCGCCACGAACCAGGAGACGACCAGCGCGATGCCGACAACGTAGAACAGCGAGCGTACATATTCACCGGCTGTCGAAGCCGCGAAGCCGACCGGGATGAAGCCGGCGGTGGTGATCAGCGTGCCGGACAGCATCGGGAAGGCCGTCGAGGTGTAAGCGAAGCTCGCCGCCTCGATCTTGACCATTCCTTCCTCGAGCTTGCGCTCCATCATTTCGACGACGATCATCGCATCGTCGACCAGCAGGCCGAGCGCGATGATCAGCGCGCCAAGCGAAATGCGCTGCAGATCGATGCCGAGCTCGTACATGATGGCGAAGGTGGCGGCCAGAACGAGCGGAATGGTGATCGCGATGACCAGGCCTGAACGCCAGCCGATCGTCAGGAACGAAACGACAAGCACGATCAGCAGCGCCTCGCCGAGCGCCGTCATGAACTCGCCCACCGCGTCCCGCACGACTTCCGGCTGGTCGGCGATCTGGTCGACCGAAACGCCGTAGGGCAACGCCTCTTCGAAGCGATGATAGGTCGCCTCGACCTCCTTGCCGACATCGGTGACGTTGAAGCCCCTGGCCATCACGACGCCGACCTGGACGCTATCGTGGCCGTTGAAGCGGTATTTGCGCTGAAAGGGATCTTCGAGACCTGTGGTCACGGTTGCGATGTCGCCGAGGCGCGTCACCTGGTTGCCGGCGCGCAGGCGAAGTTCGCGGATGTCGGCCGCCTCGGTCACGCTGCCCTCGACCGAGATGCGCACAGAGCGCTGACCGGTGTCGACCGAGCCTGCCGGATCGACATTGTTCTGGCCCTTGATCGCGTTCTGCAGATCGGTGAGCGTCAGGCCGCGCTCGGCAAGCACCTTGGACGAAACGTCGATATAGAGTTTTTCCGGCTGGTCACCGATGATCACGGCCTTCTCGACGCCGGGCGTGGTCAACAGCATGTCACGCGCCTGGATGGCCAATTTCTTCAGCTCGGGATAGCTGTAGCCATCGCCGCTGATCGAATGCAAGGTGATGAAAGTGTCGCCGAATTCGTCGTTGAAGTAAGGCCCAAGCAGCCCCTGAGGCAGCTCATTGGCGATATCGCCGACCTTCTTGCGTACCTGGTAAAAGGCATCCGCGACCTCAGTCGGATTGGTGTCGCCTTCCACCTGCAAGGTGATGATGGCGCTGCCGGCGCGCGTATAGGAACGGACGAAATCGAGATGCGGCGTTTCCTGCAGCTTGCGCTCGATCTTGTTGACGACCTGGTCCTCCATCTCCTGGATCGAGGCACCGGGCCAGACCGCCTGGACGACCATGACGCGGAAGGTGAAATCCGGGTCTTCCTTCTGGCCCATGCGCATCAGGCCGAGCGCACCGGCAACGATAATCAGGCCGAACAGGAACCGCGCGATGCTCGGGTGCCCGATGGCCCAGCGCGAAAGATTGAAGGGCCGTTTTTCATGGGTGTCGGTGGTGTCGGTGGTCATAGCGCCAGTCCATCTGTCCGATCGTCAGCGCACGCACATGGCATGCCCACGGAGCTTCTAATGCCGGAGCCTGTTCCATCCCGATAGGATCGGGATGGGGCTCCATCTTTCCTGTCCGAGCATGATCTTTTCCGAAAACCGGCTTCCACTTTTCGGGATCATGCTCCAGGCTTCCGGGCGGCGAGGCCTTCCGAGCGGAGAGACACTCATCGCGGTGGGGCGCAGGATCGATGTCGGGGGGTACATCGACCTGACGTCTCGACAATGGGGCACCTGCCGCCCGGAAACCGTGAATCGCTTGACCTCGCGGCTTGCGCCGATGCGAGGAAAAGCCGTTTTATGCCTGGCCGTCAGCGCACGCGCTTGACGGCGTCTCCATCGTCCGCCGATGCGGACTGTTGCACCGCATCGCCGGCCAGCTTGACCTGCAGATTTTCGGTCATGAATTGCGTGCCCGCCGCAACGACGACATCGCCGGGTTTCAATCCTTCGGCAACATGCACGCCGTCGGCGGTGAACTCGGCGACCTTGATCGGACGCGCATGGACGGTCTCGCCGTTGCGGTCCACGGTCCAGACGATCTGCTGGCCGTCCTTTTGCGCCAGCGCGCTCAACGGGATCGATACGCTTTGCAGGCTGCTGTTGGCGGCCGAAGCCTCGATATTCGCGGTCATGCCGAGAAGCACGCGCGGATCGTTGGGCAGGCTGACGCGAACGGCAAAGGTACGCGACTGCTGATCGGCGCTGCCGGCGACTTCACGGACCTTGCCGTCGAGCGTCAGCGCGTCGTCGGACCAGAAGCTTGCCTTGACGTCCTTGCCCGGCTTGAACTGGGCGATATCCGTTTCCGGCACGGCGATCAGCACTTCCTTTTCGCCATCGACGGCAACGGTCACAACCGGCGTGCCGGAGCCGACCACCTGACCGACATCGGCGGCAACTGACGTGACAATGCCGTTCCTGTCCGCCTTAAGGTCGGTGTAGCGCACCTGGTTCTTCGCCTGGTCAAGCGCTGAGCGGGCGGAATTGCGTGTGGCGACCGCCTGATCATGGCTGAGCGTCGCCTGTTCGAGCTGCGATTTCGAGGCGAACTTCTTGGCAAACAGCTGTTCGGCACGACGGCGGGCAAGGCCCGTTGTTTCGACCTGCCGCTCGGCGGCCTCGAGGCTGGCCTCGGCACTCTTGACCGAAAGGTCGTAGTCGGCGGGATCGATGCGGGCCAGAACGTCGCCCGGCTTGACGCGCTGGCCGATGTCGACCAGGCGCTCGGTGATCTTGCCGTTGATGCGGAACCCGAGATTCATCTCGGTGCGGGCGCGCACCGATCCGGAGTAGGAGAGCTCACGGGTATCGTTGGCCTTGGCGATCTCGACGACCTTGACCGGCCGGACGATGTCCTTGACTTCCACTTTTTCTTGCGAGCAACCGGCGAGCCCTAGCGCCGCGACGACGACCAGAGCCGGACCAATGGCCGTGTTCATGATGGATTTGGACAAAGACACTTGCGTACTCCCGAAGTGGAGATGGATTGTCGACGCCCGGCGGACGCCGCCGGTCATTTCTTCAAAGCCCTGAGGGCAAACTCGATAAGCTCGTCCGGCATCGCCCGGTTGTTCTTGGCAAGGCACTGGGCGACCATCTGCGGGTGACAAAGGGTGATGATAGCGGCGCCGAAACACCGCGAAGCGACTTCCGGGTCCTGGTCGGCAAACTCGCCGGCCGCGATCCCCTCGCGGATCACCTCCTCGACCAAGCCGCGGATCCTGTCGATATGCTTCTCGATGACATGCCAATCGCGCTCGATGGCGACGACGACCATTTCGTGCACCTTCTCCTGGTCGAGCATGGTGTCGCGGGTCCACTGATAGTGCGTTAGCGCGTAGCGGCGAAGCCTTTCGCTGGCCGTTCCGGGACTATGGCAGGCGTCGTAGCTCAGTTGGTAGCAGGTAGCGATCATGCGGCCGCAAACGGCCTGGTGGATTTCGACCTTGGAGGCGACGAAACGGTATATGTTGGCCGTCGACATGCCGAGTTCACGGGCTATGTCCGCGACATTGGTCTTGCCGTAGCCGTAGTGGCGGAACAGTCGCTCTGCGCAATCCAGGATGCGCGCGACATTCTCCTGCCGGACCAGGTCAGCCGTCGTGTCGAGGGTGTCATGCATCATTTATCATTAACTCATTACGAGTGACGAATTTTGAATTTCGTCACTCGTAATTCGAAATCGACCGCCTGTCAACAGGGTGATGTTATCGTTCTGGGCGACCGGTGACACCTGTTGACACAACCTGGACGTGAACAGCGTTAACGAAGCCTGCTGCGGGCCGTGCACAGGCACCCCGTCGGCCCTTCTACCCATCTGCGCATGCTGGGCTCAGATGATCGGCGCGCTATTTATGCTCCGCAGCGCGCAGCAATGCGTTACCATCCAAGCCGTGGAGGAGATATGGAATGGCCGTCCTGCGCATCGTCTCGAACATCGCAACAGACAGCATTCCGGATGTTCGGAAGTTCTATACCGACCTGTTCGGGCTCGATGCCGTCATGGATCACGGGTGGCTCGTCACGCTGGCATCCAGCGAAACCACCGTCCCCCAGATCAGCATCGCCAGCGAGGGCGGCTCAGGCACCCCGGTGCCAGACTTGTCGATCGAGGTCGACAATGTCGACGCGGTTTACCTTCGCGCGAACGAGATCGGTTGCAGGGTGGTCTATGATTTGACCGACGAACCGTGGGGCGTAAGACGTTTCTTCATTGCCGACCCGACCGGCAAGCTGCTCAACGTGCTCTCGCATCTCCGCTAGAAATTGTCTGCAATACTGAAACGGGCCAATTGCGGCTCTCGGAAGAAACCATGAGCAGAACAATCCCATTTCATTTCGTCGATGTCTTCGCGGTAGAGCCGCTGACCGGAAATTCACTGGCGGTGGTCGATTGCGGTGCCGAATTGGCGCTCGAGCTCATGCAGAACATTGCACGTGAGTTCAACCAGTCTGAGACCACTTTTGTCCTACCGGCGACCCTGGCGGACGCCGATTGGAAATTGCGCTCTTTCACGCCGAAAGGCGTAGAGGTTTTCGGTGCAGGCGGTCACAACACGCTGGGGGCCTGGTGGTGGCTCGCTGCCGCGGGGCGGCTCGAGCTGGGCGATGGCCCAACATGGTTTCGCCAACAGATCGGCGACTTGGTATATCCATTGGCCATCTGGCAAAGCCAGGGGAAACTCGAAAAGGTCGTTATGCAGCAAGGAGCCCCGGTGGCCGGCCGGCAGATCTCAAATCTTGGCGCTCTTGCCACGGCACTTGGCCTAAACACTGAAGAAATAACGGACGTCGTGCCTTGCCAGGTGGTCTCGACCGGTGCTGCCCATCTCCTGGTGCCTATCCGCGATCGCCAAGCCGTCGACCGGATTTCGCCTGACTCCAAACAGCTTTTCGACCTGCTCAACGAGGCCGGCGGGGAAGGCTGCTACGTCTTCTCACTTGATCCACTACAGCCCGGAACCACAGCGTACGCACGGTTTTTCAACCCGACTGTCGGCATTGCCGAGGATCCGGCAACCGGTACGGCGGCTGGTCCGCTCGCCGCACATCTGGTTGCATATGGTCTTGCACAGCCCGGCGCAATCAAGGTCGAGCAAGGCACGGCGCTCGGACGAACCAGCATCATTGAAGTAGATGTAGATGTCGGCTCAGTGAGCGTTTCTGGGCGCGGCATCGTGGTGGCGAGCGGGGCGTTTTCGATCTAGTTCCTCTGCACGGAGGACTGGTTCTGAGCCCTGTGGACGGTCGCTGCCAAAAGTTGGGCTGGGCCAACAATGATCTGACACGGAATGGGTCCTGATCCACCTACCCCTTCGCCATCTCCCTCAGCCGGAACTTCTGGATCTTGCCGGTTGAGGTCTTTGGGATTTCGGCGAAGATCACCGCTTTCGGCACCTTGAAGCGGGCGAGCAGCGCGCGGCAGTGGTCGATGATCTCGACCTCGGTCGCCGTCCTGCCCGGCTTCAGCTCGACATAGGCGACCGGGACCTCGCCCCATTTGTCGTCGGGCCTGGCGACGACGCCGCAGGAGGCGACGGCGCCGTGCTTGTAGAGCGCCTCCTCGACTTCGACCGAGGAGATGTTCTCGCCGCCGGAAATGATGATGTCCTTGGAGCGGTCCTTGAGCTGGATGTAGCCGTCGGGATGCATGACGCCAAGGTCGCCCGAATGGAACCAGCCGCCGGCGAAGGCCTCGTCGGTCGCCTTGCGGTTCTTCAGATAGCCCTTCATGACGATGTTGCCACGGAACATGACCTCGCCGATCGTCTCGCCATCGGCCGGTGTCTCCTCCATCGTCTCCGGGTCGATCACCGTCAGATCCTCGAGCGCGGCATAGCGCACGCCTTGCCTGGCCTTCCTCGCCACCCTGAGGCCTTTTTCGAGCCCATCCCACTCGCCATGCCATTCGTTGACGACCGCGGGGCCATAGGTCTCGGTCAGGCCATAGAGGTGGGTGACGGCAAAACCCGCATCGGCCATGCCCGACAGCACCGCTTCCGGCGGAGGTGCCGCGGCGGTGTTGAAGGTGACCGTCTGCGGAAATTGCCGCTTGTCCTCGTCGCTGGCGTTGATCAGCACCGACATCACCACCGGCGCGCCGCACAGATGGGTGACCCCGTGGTCGGCGATGGCGTCGTAGATCGGCTTCGGCCGCACCCAGCGCAGGCAGACATGGGTGCCGGCCTGCACGGCCAGCGTCCACGGAAAGCACCAGCCATTGCAGTGGAACATCGGCAGCGTCCACAGATAGACGGCATGCTTGCCCATCCCGGCGTGGATAGTGTTGGCATAGGCCATCAGCGCCGCACCGCGATGATGGTAGACGACGCCCTTTGGATTGCCTGTCGTGCCGGAAGTGTAGTTGAGCGAGATCGCGTCCCATTCGTCGTCCGGCATCGACCAGGCGAAATCCTCGTCGCCGCCCGCGACGAAGGTCTCGTAATCGAGCGAGCCGATCGGCTCGCCCTTGGGATAGGGCGCGTCAGTGGGGTATTCGGGATCGTCATAGTCGATGACCAGCGGTTTTACCTTAGCCAGCGCCAGCGCCTCGCCGACGACATTTGCAAATTCGCGATCGACGACCATCACCTTGGTTTCGGCATGGTCGAGCTGAAAGGCGATGACCGCGGCATCGAGGCGGGTGTTGAGCGAATGCAGCACCGCCCTGGTCATCGGCACGCCGAAATGCGCTTCCAGCATCGGCGGGGTGTTGGACAGCATGACGGTGACGGTGTCGCCCTTGCCGATGCCGTGCCTGTGCAGCGCCGAGGCAAGCTTCAGCGACCGCCGCCAGAAATCGCGATAGGTCGTGCGCTGGCGACCATGGATGATCGCGACATGGTCGGGAAAAGTCCTTGCCGCCCGCTCCAGATAGCTGAGCGGCGTCAGCGGCTGGTGGTTGGCTGGATTCCTGCCGAGATCCTGTTCGTAGGGATTGCCCATCCCGTCCTCCCCATGTTTATCGAACGCTTCGGGACACTGGCGAGCGAGGCCGCCCCGGCTACTCCTGTCGCCCCTGTCCGCCTTCACCTTCTGACCATAAAGCACCGATATCGCGATGCCCTTCGATGATGTTCGCCACCTCGAAGCAATCTCCATCATAGCGGAAGAAAATGACATACCCCCGGAAAGCGAAACTCCGGATGTCCGGCCGGAGATCGGGACGAGCACGACCGATCGTCGCCTGCAAGCTTGCCAGATCGCGGCATTTCTGGCGCAGCGCATTCACAAAACGCCGGCCAAGCACCAAGCTCCCGCTTTCGCGAGCGACGTATTCAAAGATATTGACCAAATCTGTCTGTACCGACGGCAACATACGCAGCCGTGGCACTCCTAGAGGCCTTCCTTTGCGAGTTGCTCAGCCTTGGCTTCCAAAGCCGCGTCAATATCCTGCTCAGTCGCTTCGCCGTCAGCAGCAAACGACTTGTCCAGCATGGCACGTAGCGCCTTCAGCTTTTCCTCGCGTTCTTCGACCAGGCGTAAGCCCTCGCGCACGACTTCGCTGGCAGAGCCGTAGCGGCCCCGCTTGACTATGTTGGAGACAAAAGTTTCCCAGCGCTCACCCAATGAGACGTTCATTGTCAGGCCTCCTGTTCAGTTTATTGTTAACGCGATAACAAAAATAGCGCAATAACTGGCATCGAGGAAAGACCCGCAGTTCACCACCACAATTTGACTTTTGTCGACAGTCGTGAATAATGTCAGCAAGGAGATGGCATGGCGATCCGACCGGCAGAACAGCTTATTCACAAGGCCGCCTGGCTCTACTATGCCCACGGCTTGCGCCAGGACCAGGTGGCCAACCAGCTCAAGATTTCCCGCGCCTCGGTCGCCATGTATCTGCGCAAGGCGCGCGAGACCGGCATCGTAAACATCTCGACCTCGACCCAGCTGTTCACGGACGATGTCATGGCGCGCAAGCTCGAAGACGCATTCAAGCTCGATGCCGTCTGGATCGCGCCGGAAAACGGCCATGTCGCCGATCCGTCGACCGACATCGCGGTGCTGGCGGCCAGCGTCTTTCTCGAGCTGATCAAGAAGGGTGATCGCATTGGCGTCGCCTGGGGAAGGACCATCTATACGATCGCCGACATCATGTCCTATGCCGACCTGCAGGATGTCACGGTGGTGCAACTCTGCGGCAATCTGGGAGCCCCCTATTCCTACCGGCCCGACCAATGCACCATGGAAATCGCCCGCCGGCTCAATGCCAAGGGACTCAATTTCTATGCGCCGCTGGTGCTGACGACAGAGGAATTGGCGCGCGGCCTGCGCGCCGAGCCGGTGATCGGCGAGCAGTTGTCGGGCATCAGTGCGTGCAATCTGGCGCTTTACTCGGTCGGCACCGTCGACGCCGACAGCCATGTCGTCAAATGCGGCGCGCTGACTGTCAGCGAAATGGAGGTGCTGCGCCGTGCCGGGGCTGCCGGCGTCATCGCCGGGCAGATCATCGACTCGCAAGGCAAAGCGCTCGACTGCAGCTATAACCGGCGGATCATTTCGGCGGAGCTGTCATCGCTGCGCAAGATCGAAAAGCGTCTCGTGGTGGTGCAGGAGGACAGCAAGTTCGGACCGCTGGTGGCGGCGATCGCGGGTGGGCTGTGCACGCATCTGGTGGTCGGCGCGCGGATGGCGCGACGGCTGCTCGACCATGCCAGACCGGCGGCGGAAAAGGTCGCCTAGAGAATACAAGCCGCCGCTGACGCATTGTCATCAAGGCGTCGCGGCATTCCTGTTTCACGACGACAGCAAATCGGACGAGCGAACATGAAGAACCTGTGGAATGACGGCGACGCGGAGACGCTGGTTGCCGACTATGCAACAAAGGGTGTGGCCCGCGACCTGGCGCTGCGCGTCTACACGACCAGGCTACTGGGCGGCGAACCGCGGCTTGTCCTGCATGGCGGCGGCAACACATCGTGCAAAACAAAGGCCACTGACCTCGTCGGGGACGAATGGGAGGTGCTCTGCGTCAAGGGCAGCGGCTGGGACATGGGCGTCATCGAGCCGCAGGGCCTGCCGGCGGTCAAGCTCGGCGCGCTGCTTAAGGCGCGGTCGCTCAAAAAACTCTCCGACGAAGACATGGTGGCGCTGCAGCGGGCGAACCTGATCGATCCGTCTTCGCCCAACCCTTCGGTCGAGACGCTGCTGCACGCCTTCCTGCCGCATAAATTCGTCGACCATACGCACTCGACCGCCATTCTCGCCATTGTCGACCAGGACGACAGCGAGGCGCTGAGCAAGAAGGTCTTCGGCAGCAAGATGGGGTTCGTGCCCTACATCATGCCCGGCTTCGACCTGGCGAAGGCGGCTGCCGATGTCTTTGACGCCGACCCGACGGTCGAAGGCCTGATCCTCGACAAGCATGGCATTTTCACCTTCGGCGACGATGCCAAGCAGGCTTACGACCGGATGATCCATTATGTGAACGTCGCCGAGGATTTCATCGCCAGCCACGGCAAGCCGCGCAGCGAGAAAGCCGCCTTGCCGGCCAGGCTGGCGAAGCCTGCGGAGATTGCGCCGATGCTGCGCGGCGCGGTCGCGGTATCGCGCGGCGAAGGCCGCTTCGATCGCATGATCAGCGACTTCCGCACCTCGGAAGCGATCGTCGATTTCATCAATTCGGCAAAAATTGCCGACTATGCCGGGCGCGGCGTGTCGACGCCCGACCTGTCGATCCGCATCAAGACCGGACCCATGGCGCTGCCGGCGCCCGACGCGGACAAGATCGGCGACTATAAGTCCGTCATTCGCCAACACGTCGAAAAATTCGCCGGGGATTATCGCGCCTACTTCGAAACCAACGACGCGCTCGACGATGTGAAGCGTACTATGCTCGACCAGATGCCGCGGCTGACGCTGGTGCCGGGGCTCGGCATGTTCGGCCATGGCCGCACGCTGAAGGATGCGAAGATCGCCTCCGACGTCGGGGAGATGTGGATCGAAGCGGTGCGCGGCGCTGAAGCAATCGGCGATTTCCATCCACTGTCCAAAGCCGACCTGTTCCCGCTCGAATACTGGTCGCTGGAACAAGCCAAGCTCGCCTCCAACAAGCCGAAGCCACTGACCGGCCAGGTTGTGCTGGTCACCGGCGGCGCCGGCGCGATCGGTGCCGCGACGGCAAAACTGTTCGCCGACAACGGCGCGCATGCGGTCGTTGTCGATCTCGACGCGGCAAGGGCGACGGAGGCGGCAAAAAAGGCCGGCAACGGCTCAATCGGCGTCGGCGCCGACATCACCGACCCGGCACAGATGCGCGCTGCCTTCGACAAGGCGGTCGCCGTCTACGGCGGCCTCGACATCCTCGTCTCGAATGCCGGTGCGGCCTGGGACGGCAGGATCGGCGAACTCGACGACGCCACTTTGCGCAAGAGCTTCGAACTCAATTTCTTCGCCCACCAGTCGGCGGCGCAGAACGCAGTGCGCATCATGCTCGAGCAAGGCACCGGCGGCGTGCTTTTGTTCAACACTTCCAAGCAGGCGATCAATCCAGGTCCGAAGTTCGGCGCCTATGGTATGCCAAAGGCGGCGACGCTTTTCCTGTCCAGGCAATACGCCGTCGACTACGGCGCCCATGGCATCCGCTCAAACGCCGTCAACGCCGACCGCATCCGTTCGGGGCTGTTGACCAACGCGATGATCGCCAGCCGTTCGAGCGCCCGCGGCGTGTCGGAAAAGGAATATATGGCGGGCAATCTGCTCGGGCAGGAAGTGACGGCCGAAGACGTCGCCCAGGCCTTCCTGCATTCGGCGCTGGCAGAGCGCACCACCGCCAATGTGACGACGGTGGATGGCGGCAACATCGCGGCAGCGTTGAGGTAGCTGAAACTCTGCCATCCCTCGTGGTGGGAGATCACCGGAGAATCCTAACAAAGATTGTTAGATCTTGTGAGATATGATATAAGGCTACGCATGAAGACCCAAGCCATGCGCACCCTTACCATATCCCTCACCCCGCAACAGGCTGCCCGCCTGCAAAGCGCTGTCGAGGGCGGGGGATATGCCTCTAACAGCGAGATTGTCCGCGACGCCTTGCGCCTGTGGGAACAGCGCGAGGAATTGCGCGCCTTGGAGTTGGAACACTTGAAACGGGCCTATGCCGACGGCATGGCCAGCGGCAATCCGGTGGAAGTCGAACCCGCCGAGTTCATACGCGGTCTGAAAGCAGAACGCCGCGCCCGTGGCTAGATATCGGCTCACGCCGCGCGCCTCGCAGGATTTGCGGGATATTTGGCACAACATCTCAATCGAGAGTGAAAAGGCAGCCGACAAGCTGCTCATGCGCATTTTTGACAGACTGGGGTTGGCGGCGGAGCATCCCAAAATGGGCGCAGCGAGGCCAGAGTTGAGCGTGACGGCCCGCGTGCTCATCGAGGGCCGCTACATCATCATCTACGAACCGCAGATGGAAGGCATCCTGGTCGTGGCGATCGTCCACGGGATGCGCGATCCGGAGCACTGGCTGTAAACCACGAAGCTGACGGAGCAGGCATTCAGACCTGGTAAAGAGCGGCCCGAAGCCGCTCGCGAGCCGCTCTTTCCACTTACCTGTGATAAAACCTACTTGGCGTTCGGGTTCGGCATCCAGGGCGGCATCGCGACATCGGCATGGGCGAACTGCGGCAGCTTGGCCGAGAGGTCTTCCATGTTCTTGATGTCCTTGTCGATCAGATCCTTCTGGGTGATCAGCGTCGGCGGCACGATGACGTTGCGGCCAGGGTCTTCGCCGGCCAGAAGCTGCGCCAGCGCGCGCACCGAAACCTGGCCGACGACGGCCGGATTGGTGGCAGCCGTCGCCGCCCAAGCGCTGTCGGGCTCGCGCATCGCTGATATGTCGGAGGTCGAGATGTCGGCCGAGTAGATCTTGATGTCCTGCGACAGGCCGGCCTCGTCGACGGCGATCTTCACGCCCTTGGCGAATTCATCATAGGGCGCGAACATCACCTTGATGTCAGGGTTGGCCGACAGCACCGAACGGGCCTGGTTGGCGACGGAATTGGCGATCGGGTTGTCGAGCGTGCCGAACATCGCCGCCTCTTTGATGCCCGGATATTTCTTCTTGAACTCGACCCAGGTCTCGTTGCGGCGGTCGAGCGGCGCGATGCCGGCGACATAGACGTAGCCGGCCTTCCAGCTCTCGCCATTGTCCTTGATCGCCTGCTCGAGCGCCAGGCGTGCAAGGTCGCGGTCGGACTGCTCGATCTGCGGTATTTTAGGATTTTCGACGTTGACGTCGAAGGCGACGACCTTGATGCCGGCGTCGACCGCGCGCTGGGCGGCTTCCTTCATCGATTCCGTCAGGCCGTGCTGGATGACGATGCCCTGGACGCCGAGCGCAATGGCCTGGTCGACCATGTCGGCCTGGAGGGCGGCATCCTGGCGGCTGTCGAGGACGCGCAGATCGACGCCAAGCGCCTTGGCCTGCGCTTCGACGCCGGACAGATAGGCCTGGAAGAAGTCGCCGGTCGAGAGATAGCGGACCAGCGCGATCTTGACGGCGCCGGGCTTGTCGAACGGCGCCGGCCTGTCCTGCGCCATCGCCGGCACCTGCATCAGCAGCGCAGCACCGGCAAACCCGAGTGCTGCCTTCCCCAAAACTCTCCTTGTGATCTTCATGGTGTCTCCTCCACTTGTTGAACTCAAATTTTCAGCCGGGCGAAATCCTATCCGTCGAAATCCTACCTGGTGCCCCTGCCGGAAAGGGCGAAGGTGAAGACAAGGGCAACCACGAGAACCACGCCCTTGATGAAATCCTGCGTGTAATAGGGCGCATTCATCATCGTCAGGCCCTGCAGCAGCACGCCGACAAACACCGCACCGACAGCCGTGCCGAAGGCGTTCGGCTTGGCGGCGCCAAGAACCGCGTAGCCGATGAGCGCCGCAGCGACAGCGTCGAGCAGGAGATTGTTACCCGAGGCGATGTCGCCGCGTCCAAGCCGGGCAGCGAGCAAAATGCCACCGATCGAGGCAAAAACCCCTGAAATAACGTATGCCCAGACTTTGTATGCCTTGCCAGGCGCGCCGGCGAGCTCGGCAGCCCGTTGGTTGCTGCCGACCGCATACATCATGCGGCCGAAACGGGTGTATTCGAGAAAGAACCAGATCAGCACCGCAAGCACGAGCAGGACGACGACCGAAACCGGGATGAGGTTGGGGATGAAGAAATCGAAGCGGTGGCGGCCGAGCGCCAGGAAGGCGCGGCCAAACGTGCCGTTGGCGACCGACCCATCGGGCATCGTCATGCCGGTGGCGATCGAGCGGCCTTCGGTCGGGATGCGCTGCAGGCCAACGAGCAGGAACATCATGCCGAGCGTCGCCAGGAGATCCGGCACGCGCATATAGACGATCAGCCAGCCATTGATGAGGCCGACGACGACGCCGATCAGGAGACAGGCGACAACCGCGACGATGACGTTCTGTTCCAGCACCACCATGACATAGGCGGCTGCCATCATGGCGCTTGTGGCGACCGAGCCGATCGACAGGTCGAAGCCGCCGACGACCAGGGTGGCGGTGACGCCGAGCGCCAGCACGCCGGTGATGGCGACGGACTGGAAGATGAAGACGGCGCTCTGCGGCGAGACGAAGCCATCGGCGGCGATGGCGAAATAGGCGATCAACCCGAACAGCAGAACGATGAAGCCATAGCGGATGGCATGGTCGCGCGCAGCTGCCATCTCAACCCAACCCGAACTCATGCCCTCTCCATTCCACGTCCCATTATCTGCCCGCCTCACGCCGCGCTGTGCAGCGGCCCGCCCGCCACTTCGGCCAGCAGGCGCTCGAGGTCGATGTCGGCGTTGCGATGCTCGCCGACGATTGTCTGCTCCGACATCACCAGGATGCGGTCGGCGGTCTCCAGCGCCTCATCGAGCTCGGTCACGAACAGCAGGGTCGCACGGCCGTTGGCGCTCGCCCGCAGCTTGGCCGCGATGTCGCGCCTGGCTGAGATGTCGACGCCCTGGAACGGCTCGTCCAGGATGAACAGTCTTGCCGCCTGCGACATCCAGCGGGCGACCATCACCTTCTGCTGGTTGCCGCCGGAAAGGGCGGACATTTCGTCCTTCTCCGAGCGGCAGACGATGCCCAATTCGCTGATCTGCCGGCGGGCGGTGGCGCGCTCAATGCTGCGCTTGAGAACGCCCAGACGCGACATCCGCTTGTGGAATGGCAGGCTGATATTCTCCTGGATGTTGAAGTCGCCGACGATCCCGTTTTCGCTTCGATCCTTGGCGACGAGAAACACGCCGGCGGCGATCGCTTCGCCTGTCGACCCCGGCGCATAGGCTTTGCCGTTCAGCACCATGGTGCCGGACAGCGGCTTGCGCACGCCAAACAGCGTCTCGGCGAGCGCGGTCTTGCCGACGCCGACGAGGCCGGTGATGGCGACGACCTCGCCGTCGCCGAGCGTCAGCGAGATCGGCCTGGAAGCTTCGGCGATGCGCAACCCGTCAATCGTCAGGACAGGTCTGGCCGAATTCCTGGCGACGATCTGGTCGAGGTGGATCTTGCGGCCGAGCATGGCGTTGACCGCGCCTTCATAATCGAGCGGCTTGCTGTCGAAGACACCTGAGATGACGCCGTCGCGCATCGAGACGATCCGGTCGGCAAGCCGCCTGATGTCCGACATGCGGTGCGAGATGTAGAGGATGGCGACGCCCTGCTCGCGCAGCCTGTCGAGCAGCGCGAAAAGCCGGTCGGCCTCGGCGCTGGACAAGGACGACGTCGGCTCGTCGAGGATCAGCACTTTCGGCTGATGCGCCATGGCGCGGGCAATCGCCACCATCTGGCGGTCGGCCAGCGAGAGATCGCTGATCCAGGCTTTCAGGTCGATCATCAGCCCCATGCGGTCGGCAACCGCCTTTGCCTCGCGGCGCACCCGGCCCGGATTGAACAGGATCGGCGCGCCGCTGCCGCTCAGCCTGCCGAGCGTCAAATTGGTGGCGACGTCGAGATCGGCGACGACACCGTCATTGATGTTCTGATGAACGGTGACGACGCCGGCGCGGATCGCCTCCGCCGGCGTTTTCGGCGCGAAGTTTTGGCCTGCGAGGCTCATCGTGCCGCCGCCGCGCTCGTAAACGCCGCTGATGATCTTGACCAGGGTGGATTTGCCGGCGCCGTTGGCGCCCATCAGCACGGTCACTTCACCGGCATGCAAATCGAGCGAGACGCCGCCAAGCACCTCGATAGGGCCGAAGGATTTCCTCAGGCCGTCGACGCGGAACACGGCATCATTGCCCATTCGTTCCTCCCTGGCGACGACGCTATGGGCTGTTCCGGCAATTGTCAACTCGATTGACAATTGCCAGAGGGCTTCCTAGCTTGGACCAACCGTGATGGCTCCACTAAGATGAGAGCGCGTAAACGGGAGGTGAGGATGACTGGGAAATTGCCGTTCGAAGCACTGTCGGTCGAAACCCTGGCGGCACGGCTCGGCGCCAACGCGGCGCTGTGCTCGCATATCGGCAAGGACACGGCCCGCTGGAAGGTTCGCGAGGTCGGCGACGGCAATCTGAACCTGGTGTTCATCGTCGAGGGTGCCCAGGGTGCGGCCGTCGTCAAGCAGGCCTTGCCCTATGTCCGCCTGGTCGGCGACAGCTGGCCGCTGCCGCTAAAACGCTCCTTCTTCGAATATCACGCGCTGACCCGGCAGCAGGCGAGAGCGCCCGGCTCGGTGCCGGCGATCCATCACTTCGAGGAAGGCCAGGCGCTGATCATCATGGAGTATCTGTCGCCGCACATCATCCTGCGGCGGGCGCTGATCGAGGGCCGGCAACTGCCCAACATCGCCAGAGACATCGGCCTGTTCATGGCCCGCACCCTGTTTCGCGGCTCCGACCTGCATATGGCGACCAAAGATCGCAAGGCCGACCTGGCGCTGTTCGCCGACAATGTCGAGCTCTGCGACATTACCGAGAACCTGGTTTTCTCGGACCCGTATTTCGACGCCAGGATGAACCGGCATACAAGCCCGCAACTCGACAGCATCGCCGCAGAGTTGCGCGCCGACCGCGACCTCAAGGTCGAGGCGCAGCGGCTGAAGCACATTTTTGCCGCCAATGCGGAGACGCTGCTGCACGGCGACCTGCATTCCGGCTCTATCATGGTCACCGAGACAGAAACGCGGATGATCGATCCCGAATTCGCCTTCTACGGCCCGATCGCCTTCGACGTCGGCATGCTGCTCGCCAATTTCTGGATGGCGTTCTTCTCGCAGCGCGGCCACGAGCAGAACGGAAAGCGCCACGCGATGCGCGCCTATCTGCTCGAGGTCACGGTCGAGACATGGTCGGTGTTCCGCAGCGAGTTCTCGCATCTGTGGCGAACCGAGCGCACCGGCATGCTCTACCAGAAAAGCCTGTTCGAGGATCAGGGCGACAGGCTCGGCGCCGAGCAGGCGCTCGACCACACGCTGCACCAGGTCTGGACCGACATGCTGGGCTTTGCCGGCGTCGAGGTGCACCGGCGCATTCTTGGCCTCGCGCACAATGCCGATTTCGAGACCATTGCCGACGCCGATCTGCGCGCCACATGTGAGGCGAAGGCGCTGAAATTCGGCCGTCACATCGCCGTCAACCGGCGCCAGATCCACAGCATCGACGAGGTCAACACGCTGGCCGCGCTGATCGAACAGGAGAACAGGATTTGAACGTCGGCGACCGCCACTACCGCACCATCTGGCTGAGCGACGACCGGCGTTCGGTGGAGATCATCGACCAGCGCTGGCTGCCGCATGATTTCCGCGTCGAAAAAGTCGGCACCGTTGCCGGCATCGCCACGGCGATCCGCGACATGTGGGTGCGCGGCGCGCCGCTGATCGGCGTCACCGCGGCGTATGGCGTCGCCATGCAGATGGCCGACGACCCTTCCGATGCGGCACTCGACGGCGTCTGGGAGGTCTTGCACGAAACCCGACCGACGGCGATCAATCTGCGCTGGGCGCTCGATGAGATGCGCAATTTGCTGCGGCCGCTTCCATCTGGACAGCGCGCCGAGGCGGCTTACCGGCGCGCCGGCGAAATCGCCGACGAGGATGTCGGCCTCAACCGCGCCATCGGCGTCAACGGGCTTGAGATCATCAGGGAAATCGCAGCACGCAAGCAGTCGGGCGAGTCGGTCAATATCCTGACCCACTGCAACGCCGGCTGGCTGGCCACCGTCGACTACGGCACCGCCACGGCGCCGATCTATCTGGCAACGGAAGCCGGCATTCCCGTTCATGTCTATGTCGACGAGACCCGCCCGCGCAACCAGGGCGCCCAGCTGACCGCGTGGGAGATGGCCGGCCACGGGGTGCCGCATACGTTGATCGTCGACAATGCCGGCGGCCATCTGATGCAGCGCGGCCAGATCGACATGGTCATCGTCGGCACCGACCGCACCACCGCCGACGGCGATGTCTGCAACAAGATCGGCACCTATCTGAAGGCGCTGGCCGCGGCCGACAACGACGTGCCGTTCTATGTCGCGCTGCCGTCGCCGACCATCGACTGGACGGTGGGTGACGGGCTGGCCGAAATCCCGATCGAACAGCGCTCCGGCGACGAGGTCTCGCTGGTCTGGGGCAAGAGCGCGAATGGCGAGATTGCGCAGGTCCGCATCTCGCCGGAGACGACGCCCGCCGCAAATCCGGCCTTCGACGTGACGCCGGCGCGGCTGGTCACCGGATTGATCACCGAGCGCGGCGTCGCCAGTGCGTCGCGCGACGGCTTGAAGGCGATGTTTCCCGGACGGGGATGATCCTGCTCCCACGGTTACTGCTGAAACGGTTGGCGGCGGACCCCAAGACATCAAGACTGACGGCTCGCCGGACTCCTGACAAGACCCCGCCTCGCCGGGAATGCAAAATGCGATGTCGATCCACCGAATGATCCGAAAAGGCCGCCATCAGCTGGCGCAGTCAACGGCGCGTGACTGCGGAACTTGCCGTCATGAACGCCTTCATCCAAAACCGGATTGCCAAATTATGGTAGTGTGATTATACCAGTTACTGAGGTGATGATCGGGCCCATCGATGAGATCAGGAGGACGGCTGGATGACAACGATTGCGCTGTTTGGCGCCGGCGGCAAAATGGGTTACCGGCTGTCGACCAATTTTCGCGGCTCTTCCCACATCATACGCCATGTCGAGGTCAGCGACGCCGGCCGCGAGCGACTGAAGACCGGGCTGGGCATCGACGCGGTCAGCGCCGATGAAGCCCTGAACGGCGCCGAAGTGGTGATCCTGGCGGTTCCCGACACTCATATCGGCAAGGTTGCGGCCAGCATCGAGGGCAAGCTTGCGTCCGGCACCATGGTGGTCGTGCTCGACGCCGCAGCGCCTTTCGCCGGCCATCTGCCGAAGCGGCCGGACCTGACCTATTTCGTCACCCATCCCTGCCATCCGCCGATCTTCAACGACGAGACCGACATGGCGGCCAAGAAGGACTATTTCGGCGGCGTCAAGGCCAAGCAGCATATGGTCAGCGCGCTGATGCAGGGACCGGAGGAGGATTTCGCCAAGGGCGAAGCGATCGCCAAAATCATCTGGGCCCCGGTGATGCGGTCGCATCGCGTCACCGTCGACCAGATGGCGCTGCTCGAGCCAGGCCTTTCGGAGACCGTCTGCGCTTCGTTGCTGGTCGTGATGAAGGAAGCCGTCGACGAGGTCGTCGCGCGCGGGGTCGACCAGCAGGCTGCGCTCGACTTCCTGCTTGGCCACATGAATGTACTCGGCGCCGTCATATTCGGCGAGACCAAGGGCGTGTTCTCCGACGCCTGCAACAAGGCCATCGAGTTCGGCAAGCCGGTGCTGATGCGCGACGACTGGAAGCGGGTCTTCGAGCCGGAAGAGATTGCGGCGAGCATTCAGCGCATCACCTGAGGCGACCCTTTTCCTTCTCCCGCTGCGGGAGAAGGATGAGGCGCGCTTTATGTCACCGCGGCGACCCTGCCCGCCGCATCGAGGCGACAGCCGACTTGCGCCTGCCGAACCTCGACGCCGCCTTGTCTTGCATAGTGTATGCGCACCTCGAGCCGCGCCGTGAGCGCGCCCCGAAATTGCTGCAACGGACCTGCGCTTACCGCTTGAACACGCACGGCGCCAAGCGGCGCCGCGGCCGACGCGATCGCCGTGCGGCAGGCGCGCACCACAGCTGGTGGGATACCGGGTTTGGCTCTCAGCGGCGCGATAAACGGATAGCCATAGGTGTTCGGCGCCAACGCGTCGCGACCCCCTCCGGAAGGCCTGAGCCTGCGCGGCAGGACGGCGAATTGTCGCGCCGCCATGGCCTTGGTGGTGGCTGGCGTGACGTCGGCGGTCGCGGCTTGCCCGGCGCCCAGTGCCGGGTTGCCTGGCTTAGCTCCTGGAGCTGTGCCCGATGCGGACGTAGGGTCGCCCACCCCGACACCTGTCGACAGGCCGCCGCTTGCACCGCCGAGGTTGCCGCTGACGCCAAGCCCGGCGCCGAGCGATCCCTTGTCCGCGCCGAGCGATCCGCCAAGGCTTGCTCCCCCTACTCCGTCGGCGCTCGCGCCGCCCGACACAGAGGCGCCTTTCGGGCCGGCGCCAAGGCCGGCACCGACCCCGACACCGCCAAGTTTACCGCCAAGCCCCGCTTCCAGAGCCGAGGCCGGGCCAATCGCGATCGCGACTGTGAATGCGGCTGCGACGTATTTGTTCATCACCATATTCCTCCTGCGGCATGTATTCGGCCCACGGATATGCCCTTCACGATCAGCCCTCACTAGTGAGCGCCGAGCTTCGACGGTCGCGTCGGGAGCAACGCGTCGGGAAGCGTGATGGTCGCCACCACAACAGCTCGCGACGGTCTTTTGGCCTTTACTTTGTGGTTTTCCCGCAACCCCGATTGACGGGCTGGTCGCGAGCGCGCCGACACATCTGCACGCGAAGTTGCGACGGCACGCGCTTTCGGAACGCGCTCGCTGCGACGTTCATCCCGGGCCTTTTCAACGTCAATCGCCTTTCGAGCGGCGCTGAGGTCGCGGGCCAGGCCGATGGCCTCGTTGCGCTCTTGCTCCAACGCCGCGCTCAGCTCCATCGAGACGCGGCTCGCCTCCTGCTTTGCCGCGTCGCGTTCCCGGCGAGCCCTGTCGCGATCATTTGCGGCTGAATCGGCCCGTTCGCGCTCCAGTTCGAGTGCATCGCCAGCTCGCTTCAAAGCCGCCTCGGCCGTCTGTCGGTCCCTGATGGCGCTGGTGCGCGCGGCCGCAGCCAGATCCGCGCTCGCCTTAAGCGCGTCGATGGTTTGGCGCGCGGCGGCGAGTTCGCGTTCGAAGCGCTCAGCCTTGTGCCGCTGCTCATCAAGCGCTCGCTGCGCCTCTGCCACGGAGGCCTCGATAGAGCGACGCGCTGCAAGCATGGCGGCCTTCTCGCGATCGTTTGCGGCTGTACCGGCCCGTTCGCGCTCCAGTTCGAGTGCGTCGCCAGCTCGCTTCAAAGCCGCCTCGGCCGCCTGTCGGTCCCTGATGGCGTTGGTGCGCGCGACCGCAGCCAGATCCGCGCTTGTCTTAAGCGCGTCGATGGTTTGGCGCGCCGCGGCGAGTTCGCGTTCGAAGCGCTCAGCCTTGTGCCGCTCCTCATCAAGCGTTCGCTGCGCCTCAGCCACGGAGGCCTCCATAGAGCGACGCGCTGCAAGCATGGCGGCCCTCTCGCGATCGGCGAAAACGGCTTTGGCCTTTAAATCCTCGACTTCGCGTCGCGCCACTTCCAGATCGAGCGCGAGCTCTTCGGCTCTTCGCCTCTGCTGTTTTAGCGCCTGTCCTTGTTCGGCCATCGTGTCGGCTACCGCTCGCGCCTGCGCGCTGGCGTCGCGGGCGCCGCGCTGCATCACGGTCAGTTCGGCTCGCGCTGCCGCCAAATCGCGGCCGTCATGGTCAGCGCGAGCCGGGTCACCGCGAGCCGACTGCACGCTCTTTTTGAGCGCGTCGACTTCCCTCAACGCCGCAAAGAGCTTTTGTTCCAGCGTGCCGCGATCAGTCCGCACCGCATCGAGTTCCCGCACCAAGGCGTCAGCCCGTTTGCGCGCCGTCGCAAGGTTCTGATTGTGTCGGGCGGCATCGTTGCGAGCAGTCTGGCGAGCCGCACGTGCTTCCGCGCGCGCTGAAGCAATTTCCATGCGAGCGGCGGACAGCTCATTCAGCAATGCCCCTTGCAGAGCTTGCTGTTGCTCCACAGCAGGTTGCCGAGGTGTGTGGGAACTGCGCACGCCCGGCTGCGCCTCGGCCTGGCCGTTCTCGACACTGGTGCGTTGCGAAGCCACGGCCGAAGAGCCGTCGCGGGCTGCGTCTGCAGGCGGTTCGGGCGCTTCTTGTTTGACCTCCACCGAAGCTGTGAGGTCAGAAGGCGAACTTTGTATCAATTTGACGGTTATGTCTGCCCGTTCCTGACGGCCGCTCCTGGCTTGCAAGCGATCTGAAATCAGCTCTGCCAGCTCCTCCTCACGTAGACCTGCGGCGGCAATGCTACCGATCAATGGAAGGTCAAGCGTGCCAGTCGAGTCGATGGTGAAACTATGGTTGAGCTGCAACGCCTCCAGAACGCCATCGCGCAAGGCAGTCCATTGCCAAACGTGCAGTTCGATCGTGTCTCGCGGAGCAAGTCTGTCGTCAGCCTGCGGCCGACCGTGTGCCGCAGATCCCAGCAGCAGGATGATACAGAACGAAACGAGGCACAGCATGGCGCTGCCGCCACGTGATGAAGCCAGATGGCGTCGGTCAGCAACGCTTGACGCGGGACTGGAGGATGGCGGCCTGGAACTCTGCACAAAAGTCATAGCTGAACCTCACCGGCAATGCGACCCTTGCCGCGAACGGATTTTTTTGGAAACCCGCGCGCAGGCTGGGGCCGCGGAGAAATTCCACAACCAAAGCGCGATACTAGCAAAGCCTGCGCGTACCGCTCAGCACCGAATAAGGCTTAGCAGTGTACGCCCTCACCCGCGCATCATACCCCTTAAGGTGGTGGTTCTCCGGCTTGGCCAGCTGCCGGCGCATCGTAGGGAACGAAGTCGGTGGCCCGTGGCTGATGCATGAGCCGCTCGCCGCTCATCAGATACATATCATCTGAATTTGTGATTGACTCATTATACCAGTTACCTTAGCTGTTGAAATGGCTTTGGCCAGCCGAGGCCGGGCTGAAAACGGTTAGGTGGAGGGCAACCTGAGGACGGCACCGGACCGGATGATCCGCCTAAGTGGGCCGGCAAAGGACCCGATTCGCCGGACGCGATCCGCCTGACAAACTGGAATGCATTTCAGCCTGGCTGCGGAAGCGCAGGCTTTTCAAATGGGAGGAACTCATGAAACTCACTCGCAGAATGACACTTGCGGCTTTTGCCGGCATGCTGGCGCTGGGCACCGCCGCACCCGCCTATGCGGCGGATCTCATTGCCATCATCACGCCCTCGCACGACAACCCATTCTTCAAGGCCGAAGCCGTCGGCGCGGAGGCCAAGGCCGAGGAACTCGGCTATGAAACGCTGGTTCTGGTCCATGACGACGACGCCAACAAGCAGTCCGAGCTGATCGACACGGCGATCGGCCGCGGCGCCAAGGCGATCATTCTCGACAATGCCGGCGCCGATGCCTCGGTCGCCGCCGTGCAGAAGGCCAAGGACGCGGGCGTTCCGTCGTTCCTGATCGATCGCGAGATCAACGCCACCGGCGTCGCCGTCGCGCAGATCGTCTCCAACAACTACCAGGGCGCCCAGCTCGGCGCGCAGGAGTTCGTCAAGCTGATGGGCGAGAAAGGCAATTACGTCGAGCTGGTCGGCAAGGAATCCGACACCAATGCCGGCATCCGCTCCAAGGGCTACCACGATGTCATCGACGACTATCCGGACCTGAAGATGGTGGCGCAGCAATCGGCCAACTGGAGCCAGACCGAGGCCTATGCCAAGATGGAATCGATCCTCCAGGCCAATCCGGACATCAAGGGCGTGATCTCCGGCAACGATACGATGGCGATGGGGGCCCATGCCGCACTTGCCGCCGCCGGCCGCAAGGACGTCATCGTCGTCGGCTTCGACGGATCGAATGACGTCCGCGACTCGATCGCCTCAGGCGGCATCAAGGCCACGGTCCTGCAGCCGGCCTATGCGCAGGCCCAGATGGCAGTCGAGCAGGCCAACGACTTCATCAAGAACAAGAAGTCTCCGGCCGAGGAAAAGCAGCTGATGGACTGCGTCCTGATCAATGGCGACAATGCCGCCAAGCTGGAAACTTTCGCGCTGACCAACTGAGCCGGCGTGACCTCAATCGCAGGGGACGGGCTTCCGGCTCGTCCCTTGCTTCCATTTCCTGGGTGCCCTGACCGCCATGCCGAAGAAGCCGACATGTTGAACAAGCTGACTTGGCCGACCGTTGCCTGGCCGACCCTCGCTTGGCCGACCCTTGCCGTGATATTTGGCATCAGCGTGACTGCCTGCAAGATCCTGCCGACGCCGTCCGCGGAAGATGGCGGCAATGCCCCGGCCTTCAATGCGGACAAGATGGTCGGCGATATCTGGGCTGCGAAGGTGGTGCCCTATGTCAGGCAGAAGGCCGGATCGTTTCCCGAGGTTCACGCCCTGGCGAAAGCCGATCCTGCGGCTGCCGGCGCCAAATTTGGCAATCCGAAGAAGCAGGCGAATTCGCCGTGGACCTTCGCGGTTCGCCTCGAAGGCAAGATTGTTGCGGCGAACACACAGTCACGCGCGGCGACCATGGACGTCGATGCCGACGGCGACGGCAAGGCGGATGCGCGGGTGCAGATCGGACCGGCGATGCGTGGCACCGCGCTGCGCGACAGCCTCGACTTCATCCAGTTCAACGATTTCACCAACCAGATCGACTTCGCCCAGTTCGGCAAGGCGTTCAACAACCATGCCGACAAGACGGTGCTCTCCAAGCTGCCGCGCGAAGCGCTGGAGGGCCGCAGCGCCAGGGTTGTCGGCGCTTATGTGATGGGCAGCGGCCAGGACTTGCCGCTGGTGACCCCGGCGGAGGCAGAGGTGGGGCCGAAGCCATGACTGCCGCCGGCAAGCATGATGTCATCCTGAAGCTGGAAGACGTCTCCAAGGTCTATTCGGGCACAGTCGCGGTCAAGCGCGCGAATTTCGAAGTGCGCAAGGGCGCGGTCAACGTGCTGGTCGGCGAAAACGGCGCCGGCAAATCGACGCTGATGAAGATCATCGCCGGCGTCGAGCAGCCGACGCTCGGCCGCATCCTGCTGGAGGGCGAGGAGGTTTCCTTCTCCTCATCCGGGGACGCGGTGAACCGCGGCATCGGCATGGTGTTCCAGGAGCTGAACCTGTTCGGCAATTTGAGCGTCGCCGAAAACATTTTTGCCACCCGCGAGATCACCAACCGGTTCCGCAAGATCGACGGCCGGGAACAGGAGCGCCGCGCGGCCGAATTTCTCGAGCGCCTGCAAGCCGGCATCCGGCCCGACATGCTGGTCGAGGACCTGCGCATCGGCCAGCAGCAGCTGGTCGAGATCGCCAAGGCGGTTTCGCTCGATGCGCGGATCCTGATCATGGACGAACCGACCTCGGCGCTGAGTGCGGCGGAGGTCGAGATCCTGTTCAAGGTCATTGCCGACCTCAAGGCGCGCGGCGTGGCGATCGTCTACATCTCGCACCGGCTCGAGGAACTGATCCGCATCGGCGACTACATCACCGTGCTGCGCGACGGCCGCATCACCGGCCAGGAGAGGATGAAAAACGTCGACGCGCAATGGATCGTGCGGCAGATGATCGGCTCTGACGCCAAGGACTTCGCCAAGGCCGACGGCCATGTTCCGGGCGAAGAGATCTTCCGCGCCGAGGACATCTGCCTGCCGCGCGTGACCGGGGGGCTTGCGGTCGATCATGTCTCGCTGTCGCTGCGTGCCGGCGAGATCCTCGGCATCTACGGCCTGATGGGCGCCGGACGCAGCGAGCTGTTCGACTGCATCATGGGGCGCCATGTGCATGCCACCGGAGCGATCTTCATCGCCGGCAAGAAGGTCAGAGAACGCGACACCACGCGGCGCATCCGGCGCGGGCTCGCGCTGATCCCCGAGGACCGCCAGCGCGAGGGTCTGGTGTCGATCCTCTCGGTCGCCAGCAATCTGACGCTGGCCAGCCTGTCGCGGTTTGTGCGCCTGTTCCATATTAGCGGCGCCAAGGAAAACCAGGCTGTGACGCAGATGGTGCGGGAACTGGCGATCAAGGTCGCCGACCCTGCACAGGAGGTCTCGTCGCTGTCGGGCGGCAACCAGCAGAAGGTGGTGATCGGCAAGGCGCTGCTCACCGGGCCGAAGGTGCTGCTGATGGACGAGCCGAGCCGCGGCATCGATGTCGGCGCCAAGGCCGACGTCTTCCGCACCATGCGCAAGCTGTCCCGCGACGGGCTCGGCATTCTGTTCGCCACCTCCGATCTCGACGAGGTGATGGCGCTGTCGGACCGCATTGCGGTGATGAGCAATGGAAAGCTGACCGGCATGTTCGATCGCGCCGAGGCGACGGAGGCGGCACTTGTCGCCGCATCGGCGCTTGGCCACGGACCGGTCCCGCACATGGAGAGCCATGCCCATGACTGACATCCCGGCCAAGGCTTCGGTTGCCTCAGCCTCGAACGGCTCCGTGCTACTGACGCTGATGAAGGCGAGGACGTTCATCGCGCTGATCGCCGTCCTGATCTTCTTCTCGATCGCGGCGCCGAATTTCCTGTCGGCCGCCAACCTGATCCTGATGTCGAAGCACGTGGCGCTGAACGCCTTCCTGGCCATGGGCATGACCTTCGTCATCATCACCGGCGGCATCGACCTCTCGGTCGGCTCGATCGTCGGCCTGTGCGGCATGGTCGCCGGCTATCTCGTGCTCAACGGCATCGACCTGCAGGTCGGCTACACGATCTATTTCAACGTCTTCGAGATAGCACTGATCACGCTGGCGGTCGGCATATTGATCGGCGCCGTCAACGGATTGCTGATCACCAGGCTGAATGTCGCACCGTTCATCGCCACGCTCGGCGTGCTCTATGTCGCACGCGGCCTGGCGCTGCTGTCGTCGGATGGCCGCACCTTTCCGAACCTCGTCGGCAAGCCCGATCTGGGCACGACCGGGTTCGGCTTCCTCGGCGCCGGCCGTCTGCTCGGCCTGCCGGTCTCGATATGGATTCTTGTCGTCGTAGCAGTTGGGGCGGCCTATCTGGCCAAATACACCCCGCTCGGCCGCCACATCTTCGCCGTCGGCGGCAACGAACGGGCGGCGCGGATTTCGGGCGTCAGGGTCAACATGGTGAAGATGTTCGTCTACATGTTCTCCGGCTTCTGCGCGGCGGTCGTCGGGCTGATCATCTCCTCCGAACTGATGGCCTCGCATCCGGCGACCGGCGAAAGCTTCGAGCTCAACGCCATCGCCGCGGCGGTGCTCGGCGGCACCTCGATGTCGGGCGGCCGCGGCACGATCGGCGGCACCATCGTCGGCGCCTTCGTCATCGGTATCCTTTCCGATGGGCTGGTGATGATGGGGGTGAGCTCGTTCTGGCAGATGGTGATCAAGGGCCTGGTGATCATCGTCGCCGTCGTCGTCGACCAGGCGCAGCGCCGGCTGCAGAGCCGGGTGACGCTGATGCAGATGGCAAAGGCGGGCTGACCCGTGGCGGACTTAAGTGGAGCACTGATCGGCTGCGGCTTCTTTGCCGTCAACCAGATGCATGCCTGGCGCAACATCGAGGGCGCCTCGATCGTCGCCATCTGCGACCGCGACCCGGAACGGCTCAAAGTAGTCGGCGACCAGTTCGGCATCGAGCGGCGCTATGTCGACGCGACCGCACTTTTTGCCGGCGAAAGCCTGGATTTCGTCGATATCGCCACCACCGCGCCCAGCCATCGTCCGCTTGTCGAGATGGCGGCGCAAAACCACATTCCGGCGATCTGCCAAAAGCCGTTTGCGCCGTCGCTTGCCGATGCCAAGGCCATGGTGAAGGCATGCAGAGATGCCGGCGTGGCGTTGATGGTGCATGAAAATTTTCGCTGGCAGTCGCCGATCCAGGCGGTGCGCGCCGTGCTCGACAGCGGCGACATCGGCACGCCCTTCTTCGGCCGCGTCTCGTTCCGCTCGGCCTATGACGTGTTTTCCGGGCAGCCCTATCTGGCGACGGGAAAGCGCTTCATCATCGAAGACCTCGGCATCCACTGCCTCGACATAGCCCGCTTCCTGCTGGGCGACGTTTCGACGATCACGACACGAACCGCTCGCATCAATCCCAAGATTGCCGGCGAGGACGTCGCCACTATGCTGATGGACCACAAGAGCGGCGCAACGTCCGTGGTCGACTGCAGCTATGCGACCAAGCTTGCGACAGAACCGTTTCCGCAGACGCTGGTCGAGATCGACGGCAGTGACGGCACGATACGGCTCGAGCAGAATTACCGGCTCACCGTCACGGGCAGGAACGGAACGGCGGTCAGCGACGTCTCGCCGCCGCTGCTGCCCTGGGCGTCGCGGCCATGGCACAACATCCAGGAAAGCGTCGTCGCCATTCAAAGGCACTGGGTCGACTGCCTGGCGAACGGGACCGAGCCGGCAACCTCGGGCGCCGACAATCTCAGGACCCTGGCGCTGGTCGAGGCCGCCTATGCCGGTGCTGCAAGCGGTGAACCGGTGCAGCTCGACGCTTTGCTGAGATGACCGCCGACGGCTTCCTCCTCTATGCACACACGCGGTCGAGGCCGAGCCAGTCAGCCTGCGCGCCGGCGCGCTCAACGCGGATTTGGTAACGGCAATCTGCGCACCATCCGCCATGGCGGCATCGAACGACGCCGCCTTGTGATGACGCCTTACGCGATCACCCGGATCGGGTGAATCAGCTGGCGGAGTTCGTCACCCGGAATTCATCACCCGGAATTCATCACATAGAGCGCGCGTGAGCGCTCGAGGTGCTTGATCATTGCCTTCTCGGCGCCGTCCGCATCCTTCTGCTCGATGCGGCCGATGATCTCTTCATGCTCGGTCAGTGTGAAATTTTCCTTGCCGGTCCAGATCAGCATCTCGGTGTGATATTCCTTCAGCCAGCCAAGCATCGCTTCGCTGACCGCGACATAGATCGGGTTGCCGGATATCGCCGCGATCTGGGTATGAAACTTCATATCCGCGGATATGAAGGCTTCGGAATCGCCGCGAAAGCTCCGCTGTTCGGCAATTGTTGCCCGCAACCGCTGCACGTCCTCGGCGGTTGCCTTTTCGGCGGCTTCCCTGACCATGCCGCGCTCGAAGAAGATGCGGGCGTTCTTGAGGTGCTCCAGCGTGTCCTTCGATGACGACAGGATGATCTTGGCCGCGCCGTCGACCTGTTTGATGATCGACTTGGCGGTCAACTGCAGCACTTTAGCCCGCTCGCCATGCGAGATCGCGACAAGGCCCATATTGCTCAATGCCTGCATCGCCTCGCGGATCGCCGGTCTGCCGACCTCGAAGCGCTCCATCAGCTCGCGCTCCGACGGCATGTCGTCGCCCGGCTGCAATTCGCCGCTGGTGATCAGGCGCTTCAGTCGCAAAAACACTTCGTCGGAAAGTTTGCGCCGGACGATCGGCTCCGAACGGTTCATCGTCGCGAATCACTCCCTTGACCGGTCTCTGTTTAGCATTGCCATCACGAATCCCAGAATGCCCGCCCGAGCAGGATATCGCTTGCAATACTCATGTACTCATTATACCAGATTTCGAAGATCAGGGAACTTTTTTCGAGCTATGATCACCCTCACCTATCGCATCGAGACATCGTCGAGCATCGAGGCGCTGGCGGCCAAGATCGCAAGCGACCAGTCGACCGGAACCTTCGTCGCGTTGGCCGGCGAGACCGAAGAGCTCAAGGCCCGGGTGGCGGCGCGTGTTCTTGCGATTAGGCATCTGCCAGACGCCGATCGCCCGTCGCTTCCCGAAGCCGGCGACGGACCTTTCAAGCGCGCAGATGTCGACATCGCATTTCCGATTGATGCCATCGGCACCGATCTTTCGGCATTGATGACGATCGCCATTGGTGGCGCCTTTTCGATCAAGGGTCTGTCCGGCATTCGCGTCGTCGACATGAAGCTGCCGGAGGAATACCGGGGTGCGCATCCGGGCCCGCAATTCGGCGTCGCCGGCAGCCGCCGGCTGACCGGCGTCGAGGGCCGCCCGATCATCGGAACGATCGTCAAGCCGGCGCTGGGGCTGCGGCCACACGAGACGGCGGAGATGGTCGGTGAGTTGATCGATGCCGGCGTCGATTTCATCAAGGACGACGAGAAGCTGATGAGCCCGGCCTATTCGCCGCTGTCGGAACGGGTGAAAGCGATCATGCCGCTCGTCCTCGACCATGAGCAGAAGACTGGCAAAAAGGTGATGTATGCCTTTGGGATCTCGCACGCCGACCCGGACGAGATGATGCGCAACCACGATATGGTGGCAAAGGCCGGCGGTAATTGCGCGGTGGTCAACATCAATTCCGTCGGCTTCGGCGGCATGGCGTTCCTGCGGAAGCGCTCCAGCCTGGTGCTGCACGCGCACCGCAACGGCTGGGACATTCTCACCCGTCACCCCGGCCTCGGCATGGACTTCAAGGTCTGGCAGCAGTTCTGGCGGCTGCTCGGCGTCGATCAGTTCCAGATCAACGGCATCGCCTCGAAATATTGGGAGCCGGACTGGTCTTTCATCAGTTCCTTCGAGGCGGTGACCACGCCGATCTTTTCGCCGGATGATTGCGCGCTGCCGGTCGCCGGCTCCGGCCAATGGGGTGGACAAGCCCCCGAAACCTACCGGCGAACCGGCCGAACGGTCGATCTTCTCTATCTCTGCGGCGGCGGCATCGTCAGCCATCCTGACGGGCCGGGCGCCGGCGTGCGCGCCGTGCAGCAAGCCTGGCAGGCGGCGGTCGATGACATACCGTTGGCGGACTTCGCCCTGAGCCACCCGGAACTGGCGCGGTCGATCGAGAAATTCGGCGACGGCAAAGCGGCCTGACGCCATGCAAAGCCTGCTCCTGAGCTATTATGGCGACGACCTCACCGGTTCGACCGACGTCATGGAGGCGCTCGAGCTCGGCGGCGTGCCGACCGTGCTGTTCATGCGCCAGCCGGACGAGGCCCTGCTTTCGCAGTTCGGGCATTGCCGTGCCATCGGTCTGGCCGGCACCAGCCGCAGCGAGACGCCGCAATGGATGGACACATATCTGCGGGACGCCTTTGCCTGGCTGAAGACCCTGAACGCCGAGATCTGCCACTACAAGGTCTGCTCGACCTTCGATTCCAGCCCGGCGATCGGCAGCATCGGCCGGGCGATCGAGATCGGCCGCTCGGTTTTTAGCCAGGACAGCGTGCCGCTGGTGGTCGGCGCGCCGCAGCTCAAGCGCTACACCGCCTTCGGCCATCTATTCGCGGCCTACCGCGACAAATACTACCGCATCGACCGCCATCCCGTGATGAGCCGACACCCGACCACACCGATGGATGAATCCGACCTGCTGATCCATCTGTCGCGCCAGACGGACCTCGCCTCAGGGCTGGTCGACCTGGCGACGCTGCAGTCGGCGTCCCGATCGGAAGCGTTCGATCGCTTGCTGGCCGATGGCACCAACATCGTGCTTTTGGATATCGCCAGCCTGGAAAGTCAGGCACTTGCCAGCAAGGAGATATGGCGCGTTCGCCGGCCGGGCGGCACTCTCGTCGTCGGCTCTTCGGGCATCGAATATGCGTTATTGGCCGAATGGGCTTCTAACGGGACCGTCCGGGTCGAGCCCAGCTTTTCGCCGCCGGGTGCGGCAGAGCGGATCGCAGTGGTCTCGGGCAGTTGCTCGCCGACGACGGAACGACAGATCCGCCATGCTTTGACGGACGGTTTCGACGGGATCGAAGTGGACCCTGTCGAACTGGTTTCCGAAGCCTCCAGCGATGCGATTGCGCGCGCGGCGGCAAGCGGGCGTGCCAGCCTGGAAGCCGGTCGCAGCGTCGTCCTTTACACCGCCCTCGGCCCCACAGCCGACCGGGGCGCCGAAATCGACCGGCAGGAAGGCGCCCGCCACAAGCTTGGCCGCGGCCTCGGCGAACTTCTTCGCGAGCTGACGATCGAGCAGAAATTGCAGCGTGTGGTCATCGCCGGCGGCGACACTTCGAGCCATGCGCTCGGCCAGATGGGCGTCGATGCGCTGACGGTCAGGATGCCGCTGCCCGCGTCGCCGGGCTCTCCGCTTTGCGTCGCCCACTCGCGCGTCAAGGCGATCAACGGACTGGAGATTGCCCTCAAGGGCGGGCAAGTCGGAACCGATCGCTATTTCTGCGCCATCCGCGATGGGCTCGGCGGCTGACAGCAGGCGCGCTGGATTTGCCTGATCTCACGACTTCTTGAACACGGCGCGGTTACCAACGCACGATGCCTGCCCCACATAAGGCGCCGTACGCGCAGCGGCGGGGCGGCGTAAACGCTCAAGCGGGGCTGGGTCACGGCTCCGCAAATGAACCAGTGGGATGCCGCGATGTCATTCAGACCGTTGCTTGGCGAAGGACGGGTTCGGAGCCAGGAGGAGAGGTCGGAGCCCCGGCAAGCCGCGTCATGGGCCGACTCGTCGATCGTTTTCGACAATCGGCGGTGGGCGTGCCGCGAAGCGGAACTCCGCTGGACAGCCCCTCATCATCTGATCGTGCTGACCGAAGAAGGCGGAACCTCCCATACGTCCATCCGGCACGAGGCGAGATCGCTCTACGACGGAATGGACCGGCCCGGAGCCCTCACCTTCGTCCCCGCCGGCGCCGAGCGGCAGGGCTTCTATCGCGATGTAAACCTCTCCTACTCAGCCTTGTGGATCGATCCCGATATCAGGCTTCCCGGCTGCGAACGCTTGAGAGACCTGCCGATCCTGGTGAACAGGAAAGACATGGTGATCGCCACGCTGCTGAGTTCGCTTCGCGACGAAATGGCGCTCGGCCACAAGCCGGACACTGCCTATATCGAGCATCTGGTCGCCCTGGTCAGCCTCCGCGTGGCCACCCTGAACCGGGAGCAACGCCCGTCAGTGCGTCACGGCCGTCTCAGCCGTCGCGCGCTTGGTCGAGTTCGGGCTTACATCGATGCCCATATGAATGCCGACATTTCGCTAAGCGAGCTGGCGGCCGTCGCTGATATGGCCGTCGACAGTTTTGCACGACGCTTCAAGGCGACGACCGGACTTGCACCCTATGCTTATGTGATCGAGGAACGCGTGCGGCGAGCCGAGATACTGCTGCGCGAAACAGGTTTGTCGATCGGTAGCATTGCCTTTCGTCTTGGCTTTTCAAGCCAGAGCCACTTCACCACGACCTTCCGGCGTCTCAGGGGCATGACGCCTCGGGCCTATCGGGTGAATTCTTCTCCGGAATCCTGATATTGCCGCCGGTTTCTTGAAAGAAAGCCGCCGCGCGCCTCCCCACCTCCAAGGTCGATGAGTGACAGAACCCGACGGTACGCCATGGCGCCGTCTTCCGTTCTTGTCATTGCGACTGGGAGACCATGCATGACCGAAACTGACAACAGAAACGGGCCGACGCGTCGAACGGTGCTGGAGGGCGGGGTGGCGACCGGCGTGCTCCTGGCTACCGGTCTACCGGTATATGCGGAGCCGGCCGGCGCCGTTGCGGCGGCCGCACCGCCGACGCCGGCGCCGACGAAGCCGATGTCGCTGCGGATCAACGCGAAGGATTTTGCCGTCGAGCTCGACCCGCGGACGACGCTGCTTGACGCGCTGCGCAACCATCTCGGCCTCACCGGCTCGAAGAAAGGCTGCCACCATGGCCAGTGCGGCGCATGCACGGTGCTGGTCGATGGGCGCCGGATCAATTCCTGCTTGACGCTTGCGGTAATGCATCAAGGCGACGAGATCACCACGATCGAGGGCCTGGCCGAGGGCGACCGGCTGCATCCGGTGCAGGCCGCCTTCGTTGCCCGCGACGGCTTCCAGTGCGGTTACTGCACGCCGGGCCAGATCTGCTCCGCGGTCGGCATGCTTGACGAAGCCAGGGCCGGCTGGCCGAGCCATGCGAGCGCCGACGTGGCAGCGGCTTCTGTCGCCCTCACCGATGCAGAGATCCGCGAGCGGATGAGCGGCAACATCTGCCGTTGTGCCGCTTATCCGAACATTGTCGCTGCCATCCGCGACGCGGCAGAGGGGGCGTGAGCAATGCAGTCCTTCACTTATGAACGTGCGGCAAGCGCCGAGCAGGCAGCAGCCGCGGTTGCGGCCCGGCCGGACGCCAAGTTCATCAGCGGCGGCACCAACCTGCTCGACCTGATGAAGCTCGAGATCGAACGCCCAGCGCATCTCGTCGACATCAGCCGGCTGCCACTCGATCGGATCGAGGAGACGGCGGCAGGCGGGCTTCGGGTCGGCGCCCAGGTCCGCAACAGCGATCTTGCCGCCGATCCGCGGGTGAGATCGCACTATCCGATGCTCACGCAAGCGCTGCTGGCGGGAGCATCCGGCCAGATACGCAACAAGGCCTCGACCAGCGGCAATCTCCTGCAGCGCACGCGCTGCCCCTATTTCTACGACCGCAACATGCCTTGCAACAAGCGCGACCCGGGTTCGGGCTGCGCGGCGCTACAGGGCTTCAACCGCATGCATGCCGTGCTCGGCGCCAGCCAAGCCTGCATCGCGGTTCATCCCTCCGACATGGCGGTCGCCATGGCCGGGCTCGACGCCAGGATCGAGACCATATCGCCCGGCGGCGAGACCCGCACGATCCCGATCGGCGATCTCCATCGATTGCCCGAGGCGACGCCGCATGTCGAGACCGTGCTCGGCCACGGCGAGATGATCACCGCGGTCACCCTGCCGCCGCCGCCGCCCGGCCGGCAGGTTTACCGCAAGGTGCGCGACCGTGCCTCCTACGCCTTCGCGCTGGTATCGGTGGCAGCAATCGTCGAGAAAAGCGGCGATCGTATCCGAAGAGCTCGGATCGCCATGGGCGGCGTGGCAGCGAAGCCCTGGCGCGCGTCGGAGGCGGAGCGCACGCTCGCAGGAGCGAAGGCGTCCGACGGCGCCTTTACCGATGCGGCCGAAGCCGCGCTCGCTGGAGCCGTCGGATATGGCGGCAATGATTTCAAGATCCCGCTGGCGAAACGGACGATGCGGCATACGCTCGCCGCTGCCGCCGAGAGTGCGTGAGGTGACATGATGACAGAGACGAAGACCTCGAACCGTCCTCGCGAAACACGCAGCGGCATCATCGGGCGTCCATTCGATCGCATCGATGGTCCGCTCAAGGTGAGAGGCGATGCCGCCTACGCCTACGAGAATACGCTGGAGGGTACCGCCTTTGGCTATATTCTCGGCGCCGCCGTCGCCAAGGGGCGCATTGCCGAGATCGACACGGCGGAAGCCGAACGGGCGCCGGCAGTGCTGCTGGTCATGACGCACCGTAATGCGCCGTCCCAGCCGGATTTCGGCCCGGCGGTCACGCCGACGGTGCCGGAGGTCTTCACCCGCGCCCGGCCCGCGCTCAACAGCGAGCGGGTGCGCTACTACGACGAGCCCGTCGCGCTGGTCGTTGCGGAGACGTTCGAGGCGGCACGCGCTGCCGCCGGCCTCATCAAAGTGCGCTACGACGAGGAGCCGGGCCGCTACGATCTGCCGGGAAATGTGGCTGACGCCTACGCACCAAAGCGGACCAATGCCGGCTTCGAGACCGACAGCGTGATCGGCGACTTCGAGAGCGCCTTTGCCGCGGCTCCGGTCAAGGTCGATGCCACTTACCGGACGCCCTTCGAACATCACAATCCGATGGAGCCCCATGCGACGCTCGCCGCCTGGTCAGGCAACGAGCTGACGATCCATACATCGGCGCAGACCCTGGCGAATTTCCGGGCGGGGGTCGCCAGCACGCTTCGCATCCCGCCCGAGCGCGTGCGGATCGTCAGCCCGTTCATCGGTGGCGGCTTCGGCTCCAAGCTGATCGCCCATGCCGATACGATCCTGGCCGCGCTTGCCGCGCGGGTCCTGCAGCGTCCCGTCAAGATCGCGCTGACGCGACAACAGATGTTCGCCAATGCCGGTCATCGCGCAGAGATGATCCAGCAGGTGCGTCTCAGTACGGACACTGACGGGCGGCTCACCGGGATCGCGCACGACGTTTGGTCGGCAACGTCCAGCTTCGAGGAGTACTGCGAGCAAACGGCAGTTTTTGCCCGCTCGCTCTATTCGGCGCCGAACCGTGTCACCCGGCATCGCCTGGTCCCGCTGGATATCAACCGCGGCGAATGGATGCGCTCGCCCGGCGAAGCGCCCGGCATGCTGGCCTTCGAATGCGCCATGGATGAACTCGCCGAGCGGCTCGGACTGGACCCGATCGAGCTCAGGATCCGCAATGAACCGGCACAGGATCCCGAGCGCGGCGTGCCGTTCTCCACCCGCAATCTCGTCGCCTGCATGGAGGAAGGCGCCCGCCGTTTCGGTTGGCAGCGGAGAAACCCGACGCCGGGCAGCACTCGAGAGGGCCGCAAGCTCATCGGCTACGGAATGGCGGCGGCGATCCGTCCAAACTACATCGGCGCGGCGACGGCGCGGGTTGCAGTCGACCGGGACGGTCGGGTGACGGCGCGGCTCGACATGACCGATATCGGGACCGGCACCTATACGATCCTGACCCAGATCGCTGCGGAGAGCCTCGGCGTGCCGATCTCGTCGATCAAAGTGGAGCTTGGCGACAGCCGCTTCCCGCGCACCGCCGGCTCCGGCGGGTCCTGGGGCGCGGCGAGTGCAGGGTCGGCGCTGCACAATGCCTGCAATGCCCTCAAGCAACGGATATTGGACGCGGCGCAGTCGAGCGAAGCCTCACCGTTACGCGGCGCGAACGCCACCGAGGCAAGCTTTGCCGACGGCGAGGTCAGGGTCGGCCAGCGGTCGGCAAGCCTGGCCGACCTCGTCCGACGGATCGCACCCGACGGGTTCGAAGCCGAGGGTTCCGTGGCCACCGGCGCTGCCACTCAGTCATACAAGGCTTACTCGCAGCATTCCTATGGCGCGCATTTCGCCGAGGTCGCCGTCGATTGCGACACCGGTGAGATCCGCATGCGCCGCATGCTGGCGGTGATGGGCGCCGGCCGTATCCTCAACCCCAAGACCGCGCGCTCGCAAATCATCGGCGGCATGACCTGGGGGATCGGTGCGGCGCTGATGGAGCAGACGGTGCTCGACCGGCGCTACGGCCACTTCGTCAATCACGATCTTGCCGAGTATCACGTCCCGATCAACGGCGACGTCCCCGAGATGGAGGTCGTCTTCCTCGAGGAACATGACGACAAGGCCAATCCATTCGGCGCGAAGGGGATCGGCGAGCTTGGAGTCTGCGGTGCGGGGGCAGCTGTTGCCAACGCCATCTACAACGCGACCGGCGTGCGGGTGCGTGAATTTCCCATCACCCTGGACAAGCTGCTGCCTGCCTTGCCGGTGATCGCCATTTGATGCGGCAAGCCTTCTTCGAGCATTTCAAACTCAAGGACAGAGAGGCAGCCAATCCCTGAGTGCGGGTCATGGCCGCGCGGGAACATATTGCCGCGTGAAATGTCCGTCCCCGGGTGGAAATTCCGGTAACAGCCTGTACTATCTGCGAAAATACGGAACTCGGGGAGGCTGCCGGTGCAGACGAAAAAGATCATCAACGACGGTAACCGCACCGTCGATGAGATGCTGGAAGGTATTCTGGCCGCGCATCCGCGCCATCTCAAAAGCGCGGAGGGCAGTCCACGCTCGATTATCGCCCGCAATGGGCCTCGCCAGGGCAAGGTCGGCCTCGTCATCGGCGGCGGCTCCGGTCACGAGCCGACATTCCTCGGTTTCGTCGGCAAGGGGCTGGCCGACGCGGCGGCGATCGGCAATGTCTTTGCCTCGCCGCCGCCGGACCCGATCCTCGAATGCGCCAAGGCGGCCAGCGGCGGCGCCGGCGTGCTGTTCATGTATGGCAACTATGCCGGCGACGTGATGAATTTCGACATGGCCGCAGAGATGGCGGCGATGGATGACATCGAGGTGCGCACCGTGCTGACCACCGACGACGTGGCATCGGCGCCGCGTGACCAGCGGCGAAAGCGGCGTGGTGTTGCCGGCAATTTCTTCATCTTCAAGGCCGCTGGTGGCGCCTGCGACCGGATGCTGTCATTCGACGAATGCGAGCGCATCGCCAGGAAGGCCAATGATCACACCTTCACCATGGGAGTGGCGCTGTCACCCTGTTCGCTGCCGCAGACCCGCCGGCCGAACTTCGAAATCGGGCCCGACGAGATGGAGATCGGCATGGGCATCCATGGCGAGCCGGGCATTGCCCGCGGAAAACTGAAAACCGCCGACGAGATCACCGACGAGATGCTGGACAAGATCTTCGCCGAGATGGCGCCGGCGCGTGGCGACAAGGTCGCCGTGCTCGTGAATTCGCTCGGCTCGACGCCGCTGATGGAGCTTTACATCATGAACCGGCGTGTGAAGCAGCGGCTCGATGACATCGGCGTGTCAGTTCACGCGACCTGGGTCGGCAATTACTGCACCTCGCTCGAAATGGCCGGCGCCTCGGTGACCCTGATGCATCTCGACGGCGAATTGCAGGCGATGCTCGATCATCCTTGCGACTGCGCCATGTTCCGCGCCGGCTGAAGGTGCATCCATGACATCCATCGATGCAGCCGATCTGAAAAGAATGTTCGATGCGATCGCGGAGGCGATCGAAGCCGACAAGGACCGGCTCTGTCAGCTCGACGGCGTCATCGGCGACGCCGACCATGGCATCGCCATGGCGCTCGGTTTCAATGCTGCGCGCGACGCGCTGGCGCCGCTGGAGCTCACGGCGACCGAGCCGACAGCTCTCCTCAACACTGCGGCGAAGTCGTTCCTCAACGCCGTCGGCGCCTCGTCGGGTCCGCTCTACGCAACGGCCTTCATGCGTGGTGCGGCGGCCGTCAAGGGCAAGACGACCCTGACAGATGCCGACGTCGTCGCCCTGTTCCAGGCAATGGCGCAAGGCATCCAGGATCGCGGCAAGGCGGAGATCGGCGAGAAGACGATGGTTGACGCCTGGCTGCCGGCGGCGCAAGCCGCGGCCGCTGCTCATGCCGCCGGCAAGCCACTGTCCGAAAGCCTGGCAGCCGCCCTTGAAGCAGCCGAACGGGGCGCCGAGGCGACCAAGGACATGATCGCCGCGAAGGGCCGCTCCTCGCGGCTCGGCGAGCGGTCGCTCGGGCACATCGACCCCGGCGCCGCGTCGGCGGTCACCGTTATCGGCGCGATGCGAAAAAGCCTGGGTTAGCCCAGCTTCGCCGCGTCGAGCCTGTCGATCGCCTGGACATTGCCGGCCGACGGTCCCTTTTCGTCGAACTCCGATGCGAGCCAGGCGTCGACGATCGACTTGGCCAGTTCCGGGCCGATGACGCGGGCGCCCATCGTGATGATCTGGGCATTGTTGGATTTCGCCGCGCGCTCCGCCGAATAGGTGTCATGGGTGAGTGCGGCGCGAATGCCGGGCACCTTGTTGGCCGAGATCGAGACGCCGATGCCGGTGCCGCAAAACAGGATGCCGCGATCGTTCTCGCCGTCAAGAATGGTCTGGGCGAGCTTCTGCGACAGGTCGGCATAGTAGCCGGCCTGGCTGAGGTCGCTGACGGTGAGGCCGGGTTTGCTGGCCAGGTGAGCGGCAATGACGTCGAGCAGCGGCTTGCCGGCGCTGTCGGCTCCAATGGCTATTTTCATTTTTTCTGTCCTTTTCTATTGCTATTAATTCAGATCGCCGCCGAGGCGCATTCGAGGATGTCGATATAGCCTTCCGCCTGCCAGGCGGAGCGGCCGATGAACAGCCCGTCGATATGAGGCTGGCCGATCAGCTCAGCGGCATTTTGTGGATTGACGCTGCCGCCATAAAGCACCGGCGGTATGGACGGCAGAAGATCGCCGGCGATCTTCTTGATCAGCGCCTGCTGCCTGTCGGCATAGTCCGCACTTGCCGGAATGCCCTTGTCGCCGATCGCCCAGACCGGTTCGTAAGCAAACAGGATCGTCGCCGCCTTGGCCTGGCCTTCGAGATATTGCAGCGCGCCGTGCACCTGCAAGGCCAGTACCGAATCGGCCTGGCCGCTGTTGCGTTGCGCTAATGTCTCGCCGACGCAGATGAGCGCCACAAGCCCGTGCTTCACCGCCGCTGCGGTCTTGAGACCGATCGTATTGTCGGTCTCACCGAAATGCTCGCGCCGTTCGCTATGGCCGAGCTCGACGAGGTCGAGCCCGCAATCCGTCAGCATCACCGGCGAGATCTCCCCGGTCCAGGCTCCGGCGTCGGCCCAGTGCATGTTCTGGGCACCGACCTTGACCCGCGTCATCGCCAGTGCCTTCTTGACCTCGCGAACCGCCGTGAAGGGTGGGATGACGAAGGGCTGGATACGGTCGTCGAAACCAGGGACGAACCCCGCCAGCGCCCTGGCAAAATCAGTCGCTTCTGCAAGCGTCTTGTTCATTTTCCAGCTTGTGCCGACCCAGTAAGCCACGCGTCCTCCTTCTAGAGCCTGTTCCATCCCGCGAAGCGGGATGGGGCTCTATCTCCTTCTTTGACCATGATCTTTTCCGAAAACCGGTTCCCACCTTTCGGGATCATGGTCTAGACCTTCTCGACCAGTGTTAGCGAAACACCGGCGCCATCCAACGCCTCGCGCATCTGCGGTCCCAGTTCGCGCCCGGTGAAGACGGCGTCGAACGCCTTGAGATCGGTCAGGAAATGCAGGGCCGTGCGGCCGAACTTGCCGTGATCGACCAGCAGATATTTACGCGCGGCGGCGGCCATCATCAGCCGCTTGGTGTGGACCACTTCCTGGTCCTGGTGGAAGGCGGAAGCGCCGTGGATTGCAGACGACGACAGGAAGGCGACATCGGCGCGCAGCGATCGCAACGTGTCCTCGGCAAGCAGGCCGAAGAAACCGTGAAACTTCTTGCTGTACTGGCCACCGAGGACAATCAGCGTGATACCGGCAACGCCTGCCAGTTCCTGGATGACGGCCAGATTGTTGGAGATCACCGTCAGCGGGCGCAGATCCGCAAGGTGGCGCGCAATGCCGCCCGCCGTCGAGCCGTCGTCGATGATCACCGTCTGGCCCGGTTCGATGACAGCCACGGCGGCAACCGCCAAGCGCTGCTTCTCCTCGGCGGCCTGCTTCTGACGGTAGCGGAAATCACTCTCGAACAGACCGCTCGGCTGGATCGAGGCGCCGCCGCGCACCTTGCGCAGGAAGCCGCTTTCCTCAAGCTCATCGAGGTCGCGATGGACGGTCATCTTCGACACGCCGAAGCGCGAGGCAAGATCGTCGACACTTGCCGTGCCGGTGTCCATCAGAAAATCCATGATGCCTTGCCGCCGGCCGTCGCTCTTCATTGTCCAGCCTGTTTTCTGATCGCGTCCGCTGCGAACCGCCGTGGGGGAGCGGAAGCTAAGGCATTATAACAGAGTAAATCGCATATATGCCAAACTTTTTGTGATTGTGTTGCATTTTCTTGGGATATTGCTCGCTTCTGATTGCTGTCCTGTAACAAGAATTGCTCCCGGCGACACGGCCAAAGGTTGCGGTCCTTTGGAAATCCGGCCAGAAGCATCAATGGGCTGAACGACGATCGAACGGCTCGCAACCATAGGCTTGAAACAAATACGGGAGACTATTGGGTGGCTCGCATCACATTGAGACAATTGCTCGACCATGCCGCCGAACACGGCTATGGCGTGCCTGCGTTCAACATGAACAATATGGAACAGGGCCTCGCCATCATGGAGGCCGCCGAGGAGACCAAATCGCCTGTTATCCTGCAGGCGAGCCGCGGCGCCCGCGCCTATGCCAACGACGTCGTGCTGGCCAAGCTGATCGACGCGCTGGTCGAAATCCATCCCGATATCCCGGTCTGCATGCATCTCGACCACGGCAACAACGAAGCCACATGCGTGACCGCGATCCAGTATGGCTTCACCTCGGTGATGATGGACGGATCGCTGAAGGAAGACGGCAAGACGCCAGCCGATTACGACTATAATTCCGGCATCACGCGGCGGGTCGTCGACATGGCGCATTGGGGCGGCGTGTCGGTGGAAGGCGAGATCGGCGTTCTCGGCTCCCTGGAGATGGGCGGCGGCGAACAGGAAGACGGCCACGGCGTCGAGGGCGCCGTCAGCCACGATCAGCTGCTGACCAATCCCGAGCAGGCGGTGCAATTCGTCAAGGACACGCATGTCGACGCGCTGGCCGTCGCCATGGGCACCAGCCATGGCGCCTACAAGTTCTCGCGCAAGCCGGACGGCGCGGTGCTGGCCATGAACGTGATCGAGGAGATCCACCGCCGCCTGCCGAACATGCACCTGGTCATGCACGGCTCGTCCTCGGTGCCGGAAGAGCTGCAGGAGATCATCAACAAATATGGCGGCCAGATGAAGCCGACATGGGGCGTGCCGGTCGAGGAGATCCAGCGCGGCATCAAGCACGGCGTGCGCAAGATCAACATCGACACAGACAACCGCATGGCGCTGACCGGCGCGATCCGCAAGGTCTTGACCGAAAACCCGAGCGAATTCGATCCACGCAAATATCTGACGCCGGCAATGGCCGCCATGAGGAAGCTGTGCAAGGAGCGCTTCGAGCAGTTCGGAACCGCCGGCAACGCGCAGAAGATCAAGCCGCTGCCGGTCTCGGAAATGGCCAAGCGCTACAAGTCGGGCAGTCTCGATCCGAAATTCGGCTGACGGATTCGGGCCTAATTCTACAGCGTCATAGCCCACTATCATAACTGTCGCCGTCGGCGCTGCCCCTCACTGTCCTGCCGGACATCTCTCCCCGTATAGTGACGGGGAGAGAGTGGCTGGCCTCAACGCCCGCTTCCTTCCTCCAACGCTGACAATTGGCGAAATCATCGACAATGGCGCCCCTCTCCCCGTCACTATACGGGGAGAGGATGCCGGTGTCCGAACCGGATAGATAGGTAACAGAGTAGACCGATTGCATAGGTGACAGTTTTCTTGTCCGCCGGGAGGTACCGGCGATGGTTTGGCGAGAGACTGACATCATGGACGAGCGGTTGAGGTTTATAGTGGATTGCCTTTCGGGAGAGGAGACGATGACGGCTGTTTGCGAGCGGTACGGGATATCGCGCAAGATCGGCTACAAGTGGCTTGGTCGTTACCGGGAGTTCGGCCCGGAAGGTTTGCATGATCTGCCGCGAGCGCCGCTCAATCACGGCCGCGCGACCGCTGCCGATCTGGTTGAGCGGATCGTTGCGCTGAAGGAGGCGCATCCGGCATGGGGGCCCAAGAAGATCATCGGGCGGCTCAAGCGTGAGGCGCCGTCGCACCCGTGGCCGGCGATCTCGACGGCCGGCGAGATTCTGAAGCGCCACGGCCTTGTCGGCCGGCGGCGGGGGCGCTGGAGAGCTGTGGGCAACGGCCCCTGGCCAGATGCGCAAAGGCCGAATGCGGTGTGGACGGGCGACCACAAGGGCTGGTTCCGGACCCGTGACGGGTGGCGCTGCGAACCGTTGACAGTGCTGGATGCGTGGAGCCGCTACCTGTTGGCGCTCGAAGCGACGGGTTCGACGGCAGATGAGGAGGCCTGGCCGGTGTTCGAACGGCTGTTTGAGGAGCATGGTCTGCCGGATCGGTTCAGAAGCGACAATGGTTCACCCTTCGCGTCGGCCGGCGTCACCGGGCTGACGCCGCTTGCGGTGCGCTTCATCAAGCTCGGCATCGCGCTGGAGCGGATCGCGCCCGGCAAGCCTCAGCAGAACGGCTGCCACGAGCGCTTTCACCTGACCATGTTGCCGCTGGCCAAGGCGCCTGAGATCGACAGACAGGCGCAGAGCCAGGCTTTCGACGCCTTCCGTCGCGAGTACAATGAGGAGCGTCCGCATGAGGCGCTCGGCATGGACACGCCGGCCGAATACTACCGCGGTAGCGAGCGGCAAATGCCGGCCAACGTGCCCGAGCCCGACTATCCGGCCGAGGCCGCAGTCAGGCGCGTGCGCAACAATGGCGCGATCAAGTGGCAGGGCGGCGAGATCTATGTCTCGGCCTCGCTTGCCGGCGAGCCGGTCGCCGTCGAAGAAACCGAAACCGGCGAATGGGCCTTACGCTTCTACGCCCACCCGCTCGGCCACATCGATCTCAAGCGAATGCGCCTGGTCCGCCGCAGCGCCTTGCAACCCCGACCAGCCGGCGCTGCGGCGGACACCACTGCGCAGGAGAAGGGGGGAAAACTGTAACCTATGTATCCGGTTCAAACTGTTACCTATCTATCGGCTGGACACCGGCAGGCAGGTGAGGGGCAGCGCAAACGGTAAGGATTGTGTTCGGCCAAAAATCATGACGCAGTAGAATTAAGCGTCGCGTTGAAATCGTTTCAATCGAGGCGCTTAAAACTTTGTTTTTTTTATCCTGCTCGCGGCAAAATCGCCGCCCTGCCGGTTTCGATAAACGGTGCCCAATAGTCTACCGATTCGCGGATCATGGCGACGACCTGGTGGTCGACCGGTTCGCGTTCGCGAAACGACAGTTCGAGGCAGATCTCGTTGTCGACGCCGCCGCCGCGGCGAACCGTCTCCAGAAGCTTTTCCGGCGTGATGCGGCCGCCCCTGTTGTAGGCTGCGATGAACGGCCAATGACCGCCTTTGTTCATCGACGACTGTTTGATGTGGATGATCGGCGAAACCTTGGGAAAGGCTTCGGCCCAGGCATAGGGATCGATGTCGGCCGGATTGCTCGAAGTCACGTCGCCATGGTCGATATCGACCATCATCTTCAACGGAATGGCCATGCCGGCTGCTTCGATCTGGTTGTGCAGTGCCCAGCAACTCTCGATCGTATGGCCGAATTCGCGGCCGACCGACATCGGCTCCCAAAACAGATAGGTTAATCCGGCCGCCCTGGCGTGCTCGGCGACCTCGCGCCAGCATTCCAGCGCGATGTCGAAAAGCCGCTCACGACGCTCGGGATCGTCAAAATCCCTGTGCGTGAAGATCGCGAACTGGGTGCCCATGCCGCCGGCGCCGAGCTCGGCCGAAATGTCGGCAAAGGTCTTGAACCAATCGACGTAGTAGCGGCGAACGTCGGCGTCGGGATGGCCAAAATGGTTGAGCCGCCCGTAAGGGCCGGTCATCCCCGACGTCACGCGCACGCCGGTGCGGTCGAGCGCGGTGCGGAACAGGCGGACGAATTTCGAGATCGTCGCCGCCGGCCAGCCGGGATTGACGAATTCATGCGTGAGCTGCACGTCCCGGATGCCGATGTCGTAGGCGATTGCATCGATCAGATCGTCCGGTTCGGCGAAACGATTGACCAGCGGATTGGTGTTGAGGGAAAGCGTAAAGACCATCAGCTTGCTTTCACCAGCCGACCCGCGCACCAGTCCTCGAAGGCTGCTCTTTCCGCGGCGGACAGATGCAGCCCATGCTTGGTGCGCCGTTCGAGAAAATCGGCAGCGGTCAGCGCCCATTCATGCTCGAACAGATAATTGGCTTCGCGTTCGAAAAAATCCTTGCCGAAGCACCGCCCCAGATCGGCGAGCGACCTGGCTGCCCCGACCAGAACGCGCGTCCTGGTGCCGTAGAGCCGGCCATAATGCTTGACCAGCGACGTCGGCATCCAGGGATATTCGCGGCCGAGATCGCCGAGAAACTGTTCGAAATCGGCGTTGGCGATATCGCCACCCGGCAGGTAGCCTTTCGACGTCCATGGCTTGCCCATTTTCGGAAAGAAAGGCGCGATCCGGTCCAGCGCGTGCTCGGCCAGCTTGCGGAAGGTGGTGATCTTGCCGCCGAAGACGGAGAGCAGCGGCGCCTGCCCGGACGCTGCGTCGAGTTGGAAAATATAGTCGCGCGTCACCGCGCTCGGATTGTCGGCGTTGTCGTCATAGAGCGGCCTGACGCCCGAGAACGAGTAGATGACATCATCGCGGGCAAGTTCGCGCTTGAAGTAGCGGTTGACCACCTTGATCAGGTAGTCGACCTCGCTGGCATCCGCCGCTACGTCTTCCGGCCGTCCCTCATAGGGGATGTCGGTGGTGCCGATCAGGGCCAGATCGTTCTGGTAGGGATTGATGAAGATCACGCGCTTGTCGCTGTTCTGGACGAGATAAGCCTGCCGCCCTTCCCAGAATTTCGGCACGACGATGTGGCTGCCCTTGACAAGGCGGACGTTCCGCTTGGAGTTCTGGCCGGCCACGCGGTTGATGATGTCGTTGACCCAGGGACCGGCGGCGTTGATCAATGCACGCGCCCGAACCGTGGTCCTGACGCCGGTTCGGCCGTCGCGCATCTCGACCGACCACAGGCCGTTTTCACGGCGGGCGGCGGTGCAGGCGGTCCGGGTGAAGATCCTGGCTCCCCGTTCCGCAGCGTCGAGCGCGTTGATGATGACGAGACGGGCGTCGTCGACCCAGCAATCGGAATATTCGAAACCGCGCTTGAACGCATCCTTGATCGGCGCGCCTTCGGGCGCGGTGCGCAGGTCAAGCGTGCGGGTGCCCGGCAGCCGCTTGCGGCCGCCGAGATGATCGTAGAGGAACAGGCCGAGCCGGACCAGCCAGGCCGGCCGGTCGTCCGGGCTGTGCGGCAGCACGAAGCGCATCGGCCAGATGATGTGCGGCGCCGATTCAAGCAGCACTTCGCGTTCGATCAGCGCCTCGCGCACCAGCCGGAATTCGTAATATTCGAGATAGCGCAGGCCGCCATGGACGAGCTTTCCCGATCGCGAACTGGTGCCTTCGGCGAGATCGTCTTTTTCGCACAGGATGACGGAAAGGCCGCGGCCGGCTGCGTCGCGCGCGACGCCCGCCCCATTGACGCCACCGCCGATGACGAACAGATCGACGATTTCAGTGGCGCCGCTCATCTCGCCGGATCCTCTATGCCTGGATTGCGTTTCATGGCTGCCGCGACCTTCAGCACGGGTTGACCGGCGGGAGCCCGACGATGAAGCGGCGCACCTCTTCGGCCGCCTGCTCGGCCGCATAGGTCACCGTGCGCACCGAAGCGCCGGCGATATGCGGCGTCAAGGTGACATTCGGAAGCTGTAGCAGCGGCCAGTCGGCAGGCACCGGCTCGACCGCAAAGGTCTCCAGCATGGCGCTGCCGATATGGCCAGAGACAAGCGCATCGTAGAGCGCGTCGTAGTCGACCAGCGGCCCGCGCGCGGTGTTGACGAAAATCACCCCCGGCTTCATCCGGGCGATGGTGTCCTTGCCGATCAGGCCGCGGGTTTCCTCGGTCACCCGGGGATGAAGCGTGACCACATCGGAGCGGGACAGGAGTTCGTCCAGCGCGACCAGTTCGACGCCGGCATTGCGGTCTTCAGCGCTCAATTGCACATAGGGATCGGTGACCAGGATGCGGCAGCCGAAGGCGCGCAGCAGGCGGACGACCTTGGTACCGATATTGCCGTAGCCGATGACGCCAACGGTCATTTCGTTGAGCTCGCGGCCGGTACGGTCGGCGCGGTAGAGATCGCCGCGCCATTGCCCCTTGCGCAATGCTTCGTGCCCGACCCGGATCAGCCGCGTCTCTGCAAGGATCGCACCGATGGTGAATTCGGCCACAGCACTTGCATTGCGGCCGGGCACATTGACGACGGTGATGCCGTAGGCCCTGGCGGCAACCATGTCGATGTTGATCGGGCCGCCGCGCGAGACCGCGACAAGCTTCAGCGCCGGCAGACGCCGCATCATGGTCTCGGAGAGCGGCGCAAGCTGGGTGACGAAGATTTCGGCGTCGCCAATGAAATCGACCACCTCGTCCGGATCGCCAAAATACTCCTTCACCTTGTCGAGGCCGAGCGCCGCATTGCCGAATTCCATCGGCTCGTCGGGCCAGGCCGCCTCAAGCGTGCGAATGTCAAGATTGTCGCCACAGGCCTTCTCGATTTTCTCGCGAAAGGCATCGGGAAGCATGAAGCGGTCGCCAATGATTGCAATCTTCTTACGCATGCTCGACTTCTCAGTTTGCCCTGGATGCGGCCATCGACCGCCAGACCGGCCGCAGCGCCTCGTGCGCCAATGTGTAGGACGGAACCGCCCGCTCATAGATCGCGGCAAGTTTTGGGTCGCTCGGCTCCGCCGCACCCAGCAGCGGCGTGACCCATTCGCCGACGCATTCGTCCATCGATCTGTATTGGCCGACACAGACCGCGGCGATCATCGCGGCGCCCGCCGCACCGGCTTCCTCGCGCTGGCTGGTGCGAATGTCGGCGCCGACGACAGCGCCCAGGATCTTGCGCAGAGCCGGGCTTTTGGCGGCGCCGCCGGTCAGCCGAACTTCGCTCGGCAGCGGCCCCATGGCGGCGTAGCAATCGCGCGACGCAAATGCCAGCCCCTCAAATACGGCGCGGACCATATCGGCATAACCGTGCCGCGACGAAATGCCGACGAAACCGGCCCTGGCGTTGGCATCGACGAACGGCCCGCGCTCGCCGGCCTCCGACACATAGGGCTGATAGAGCAGCGAAGCCGGTTCAGATGACGATATCCATTCGTCGACCAGCGCGATCATCTCGCCATTGCTGCGGGTGATGCCTTGCGAGGCGAGAATGCCGGAGGCGAGGCTGAGGATCCAATCGATGTTGAGCGTCGCTGCCATGTTCGACTGCATCTGCGCGAAGACGCCGGGCGCCGGCATCGTCATCGTGTAGCCGGTCCTGGCCTCGTTGAGCAGCACTTCGTCCGGCGTCTGCGCCAGCCGCATATGCATGCCGGTGGAGCCGATGATGGAGCAGCCGGGCTTGCGCTCGCGGTCGAGCAGGCCGGCGCCGAGCGCGGTGCAGGCCACGTCGACATAGGCCAGCACCACCGGTGTTCCGGAAAGCAGACCGGTCGCTTCGGCAGCCGCCGCCGACAGGCCGGCGCTATGCCTGGTGCCGTCGACGATCGGCGGCAGCAGATGCCTGAGATCGGCGACGCCGAGCACCTCAAGCACCTCGTCGCAATAGCCACGGGTGCGGAAGTCGCCGAAGGTGAAGGTGCCTTCGGACGGATCGGTGGCGCGTTCGCCGGTCAGGTTGAAATAGAGCCAGTCCTTGCAATGGAATGCCGTCGCGGCGCCGGCAAGCCTGTCAGGCGCGCTGCGCTTCATGAAGGCAAGCTGCGGTCCCTGCTGGCAGGCGGCGAGCCCGCTGCCGGTCTTTTCGAAACGAAGCCGGTCATCGGGCCGCGCGCGGATCTCCTCGACGATCGCGGCAGCGCGCGCGTCGAGCCACAGCCAGCCTTTGGCGACCGGCTCACCGTGCTTGTCGATCAGCCAGGTGCCGTCGCCCTGCCCGGTCACGGCGACCGCAATGGCGCGGCTGGCAAGGTCCGGGACCTTGTCGGCAAGCTGGCGCAGGGTGGTCGCGGTATCAGCCCAGGTGCGCGCCAGATCCTGCTCGGCGCCGCCGCCGGGCAAGGTCTCGTACCGGTTCGGCACCGCCGCGGCGGCGAGCTGCCGGCCCGCCGTGTCGAAGGCGACAGATTTGATGACAGACGTGCCGGCGTCGACGCCGATCAGCACATCCCGCATCAGGCAAGCTCCATGCCGTGCGAAATGGCCATGCCGCTGGATTGATCGAAGACGTGCAGGTTTTTCGGATCGATGCTGATGTTGATCGGAGCGCCAAGCTCAAGCCGGGTCCGGTCATGTTCGACCAGGACCAGCGAGCCGCCGGCGAAATCCGCCGCGATATGGGTCTGGTCGCCGAGCCATTGGTTGGCCGAAACTGTGGCCGGCACGCCGTCCTTCGAGCGGCGAACCGCATAGGGCCTGACACCGATGACGACCCGCTCGCGTTTGAGCAATTCGTCGCGAACCGAGCCGCTGAATGCGTCCTTGTCATAGTCCAGTGATAGCCCGTCGGGCAGCCGCAGATTGATCTTGTCGGCAGCCGTGCCGACATAGGCCTCGAAGACATTCATCGGCGGCTCCCCGACGAAGGTGCCGGTGAACAGGTTGGCCGGCCGCTGCTTGAGCATATCGGGCGTATCGAACTGCTGCAGCACGCCGCCTTCCATCACCGCGATCCGGTCGGCCAATGCATTGGCCTCGGTCTGGTCGTGAGTGACCAGGATCGCGGTCAGGCCGCGCTCCTTGATGAAGTGCTTGATGCGGCCGCGCAGCACGGCGCGAAGCTGCGGCTCGAGCTGGCCCATCGGTTCGTCCAGCAGATGCAGGTCGGCCTCGCGGATCAGCGCCCGGCCGAGGCTGGCGCGCTGCTGCTGGCCGCCGGAGATGGAACTCGGATAGCGCTCAAGAATGTCCTCGATCTCGAGCAGCTTGGCGATGCTGGCAACTTTCGCGTCGACCTGACTTTTCGGCAGCCTGGCCGCCTTCAGCGCAAACGCCATGTTCTCGCGCACGGTCAGCGGCGGATACAGCGAATAGCCCTCGAACGCCATCGCCACATTGCGCCTGACCGGCGGCAGCGTGTGCACCTTGCGGCCGGCAACCGAGATGGTGCCGCGCGAGACCTCCTCGAAACCGGCGATCATGCGCAATGTCGAAGTCTTGCCGCAGCCGGACGAGCCGAGCAGTGCGACGATCTCGCCCCTGGCGATTTCCATCGTCAGGTTCTGGACGGCGTGCACGCCCCGATCGATCGGGCCGTAGAATTTGTCGACGCCGGAAATGGTGAGTGCGCTCTGGCTCATGCCGCTTCTCCGCTGCGCAGATTGACCACATTGCTGGCGCCGATGCGGTCGCCGCTGGCATGATCGAACAGCAGCGCACTTTTGTCGTCGACGGCGATGTGGGCCCTGCCCTCGGTTTGACCCGGTGTTCCGGCCGGCCGGGAGACCAGGATTTCGCGGCCGCGCACGGTGCGCACCAGCGTGACGATCTTTTCATTGAGCGGCGTCTCCGCCTCGACGGTCACCGGTATTGCAGCGGGCGTGCCTTCGTCTACGAAGCGCAGCGCTTCGGGCCGCAAGCCGATCACGCAATCGCGGCCGACCGTCGCGTCATAGGCGCCCGTCAGATGGACCTGGACATTCGACAGGCCGACATAGATGCCCTTGGCATCGCGCGACGGCTTGACGTCGAGCAGGTTGATCGTCGGATCGCCGAACAGCCGCGCGATCTCGATGTTGGCCGGCTCGCGATAGATCTGCTCGGGCGTGCCGAGCTGCTTGATGACACCTTGCGACATCACCGCGATGCGGTCGCCGAGCGCCATGGCCTCCTTGTAGTCCTGGGTGACGTAGACGACGGTCGCGCCACGGTCGGCCAGCAGCCTCGGCAGTTCGAGCCGCATCTCGAAGCGCAGTTTGGCATCGACGTTGCGCAGCGGGTCATCGAGCAGGAGCACCGGCGGCGAGCCGACCAGCGCGCGGGCGAGCGCGGTGCGCTGCTTCTGGCCGTTGGACAGCGCCCGTGGCTTGTGGCTGAGCACGTGGCCGATCTTCAGCAGCTTGGCGACGCTCTCGACACCCGCCTTCATCGCACCTTGCGGCGATCGCTTGGCCTGCAGCGGCGTGGCGATGTTGTCGAAGGCGGTCATGTGCGGAAACAGCGCGAAATTCTGGAACGCCATGCCGACGCCGCGGAACTCGGCGTCAAGGTCGGTCATGTCCTCGCCGCCGATAAGTATCTTTCCTTCATCGGGGTCGATGACGCCGGCGACGAGCCGCAGCAGCACCGTCTTGCCGGCACCGGACGGTCCGAACAGGACCAGGGTTTCGCCGTCGGCGACGCTCAGCGACAGATTGTCGAGCACAGTCTGGCTCTTGTAGCGCTTGACGACATTTCGCAATTCGAGGCTGGCCATCGGAGCTATCCTTTCACCGCGCCGAGCGACAGGCCTTCGACGAGATAGCGCTGCGCGTAAAGGGCGAGCGCCAGCGTCGGGGTGATCGACAGCACGATCGCTGCCGAGATCTGGCCGTACTGGATGCCGGAGGAGGTGATGAAGGCGAGCGCGCCGACCGTCACCGGCTGCTTGTCGGCCGAAGCGAGCACGAGCGCGAAGACGAAATTGTTCCAGGCGAAGATGAAGGCGAGCAGGCCCGCAGCCGCGATGCCGGGGCCGGCAAGCGGCAGCGCGATCTTGCGGAAGGTGGCGAACCAGGAATGGCCGGCTATGCGATAGGCATATTCGATATCGGCCGGGATATCCTCGAAATAGCCGCGCACGATCCACAGGATCAGCGGCAGGCAGATCAGCTGATAGACCCAGATCAGCCCGATATAGGTGTTGGCCAGTCCAAGCTTCTGGAAATAGAGGGTCAGCGGCAGCAGCACCAGCAGCGCCGGCGCGAACCGGAACGACAGCAGCGTGAAGGCGATGTCCTCCGAGCCGCGGAACTTGTGCCGGGCAAAGGCATAAGCGGCGGGGACGCCGAGCAGCAGCGCGACGGCGACGGAGGTGACCGACAGGAACACCGAATTCCACAGATTGCGCATGAAGGCGATGTCGAGCGTGCCGGCCGCCGTGGTCAGCTTTCCGGTGATCAGCGCGGTGTAGTTGGCCAGCGTCGGCTTGAAGACGAGCTGCGGCGGAATCCGCAGGATGGTCTCGTTGGTCTGGAACGACATCATGAGGATCCAGACGATCGGGAACATGAAGAAGATCACGACCAGCGCCAGCGCTATGCCGCGCAGGATGCGTTCGAGAAGCGAGGTGTGTTCCATCTCGGCCTCCTATGCCAGGCCGCGGGCGCGTTCGCGCAGCCGCAGCCAGTTCTTGATGAAGATGTTCGACAGGAAATAGGTGATCGCCCACAGGATGATCATCAGCGCCGCTGAGCGGCCGACATTGGTCGACTGGAAGAAGTTGAGATAGGCCTCGACCTGGAAGACGGTCAGCGTGTCGCCCGGGCCGCCCTGGGTCATGGCATAGATGATGTCGAACTGCTGGATGGAATCCAGCAGGCGAAACAGCGTCGCCGTCAGGATGTAGGGCGTGAGCATCGGCAAGGTGATGCGGAAGAACACGAAACTCCGCGGCACGCCGTCCAGTGCTGCTGCCTCGAAGGGCTGCGTCGGCAGGCTGCGCAAGCCGGCCAGCAGCAGGATCATGATGAAGGGCGTGTAGACCCAGATATCGACAAGGACCACCGTGAAAAGCGCGGTCGACGGCGACGAGGCCCAGCGGAAATCCTGCAATCCGATCAGGCTGGCGAGATAGCTCAGCACGCCAAAGCCGGGATTGGTCATCAGCTTCCACATCAGCGCGGCAAGCGCCGGCGCCGTCATCAGCGGCATCAACAGCATGATCGAGATGAAGTTGTTTAGCGTCGAGCGCTTCTGCAGCAGCATGGCGATGCCGAGGCCGAGAAGCAGTTCGAGCAGCACGGTGATGCCGGCATAGAGCAGCGATATCTCCAGCGTGTTCCAGAACCTCGGGTCCGTGAAAAACGAGATATAGTTGTCGCCCCAGTTGAACTGCCGCGCCCAGGGCTGGCTCAGCCGGTAGCGCTGGAACGAATAGACGACCGATGTGAAGAACGGGATCAGTATGCCGATGCAGACGAGCAGGGCCGGCAGGCTGAGCACATAGGGCAGCACTCTCTTGCTGATCCTGAAGCCGGAAGGCTTGTTTCTTTGCATTGTCACCGCAGTCATCGTGGCTCACCCGTCATCTCTGTTGCTTCGCCCTGCCGGCCGCCCAGGGAGCCAGGCGGCCGGTTGGGCGAGTGGCGGCACCGCCAGTGTTTGAGCATCGGATCTTCCCAAAACCGGTTTGGGGCCTGATGCTCCAGGCGCCGCTTCGCAGTGGAATCGCCGGCTGGCCCGCAGCAGCGGGCCAGCCGGCCGCCAGGACTTTAGCCTAGCCCGGCTTCCCTAAGCTGACCGTCGACGCTGGTGGCCAGCATGTCGAGGCCTTCGTCGACCGGCACTTCCTTGGCCACCATCTTCTGCAGCGTCGCCGCCCATTCGGTGGTCAGATCGAAGAACAGCGGCTGCGGGGTGAACTTGATGCTGGCGCCGGGTGCCGAGACGTCGAACATCTCGACATAGCCCGGATAGCTCTTGTTCAGCCTCTCGCGGAACATCTGGTCGTTCCAGACCGACTGACGGACCGGATTGACGAAGTCCATCTTGGTTGCACCGAACAGTGCATGCTCGGGCCCGGATGCCCATTGCATGAAGTACCAGGTGGCGTCCTTGTCCTTGGAGAAGTTGGACATCGACAGCGACCAGATCCAGATATTTGGCGTCGGCGCCTTGGCGGCGGGATTGGCCTTGAAGGCGGAAAAGGCGAGCTTGCCGGCCATCTTGTTGTCGCCGCCATTCATGAAGTAGCCGAGGATGTCGGCGTCGTAGATCATTGCAGAGGCGCCGGCGCCAAGATCGGTGCCGACCTGATACCAGGTGTAGGTCGACCAGTCCTTGGGGCCGCTCTCCTGGATCATCTGGACCCACTGCTTGTGGAAGGCCTTGGATTCGGCGGTGTTCATCGCGGCCGACAATTTGCCGTCGGCTGAAACGTTCAGGTCCTTCTGGTCAAAGTTGGCGTAAGCCGACAGGAAGCCGGGATGGATCGTCGCCCAGGAACGCGAGCCGCGCACACCGATGCCGTAGACGCCGCCACCGACATCCTTGGTCAGCTTGGCCGCCGTAGCGACCATCTCGTCCATATTGCCGGGAACGCTGACCCCGACCTTGTCGAACATGCCCTTATTGTAGGTGATGTTGTTCTGTTCGAAGCCCCACGGAATGCACCACTGCTTGGCGTCGTCGGAACCGAGCACGCCGCCGGGCTGGCCGTTCCACGCGCAGGACTTCCTGACACCGGGCAGGAAGTCGTCCCAGGCATAGTTCACATTGGTCTTGGTCGGATCCTTGATCCATTCGTTGAGATCGGTGATCCAGCCGGCCGGGCCGTAAGTCCAGGTCATGTAGGCGCCGGTCATGAAGGCATCGTATTCGGGCGAGCTGGCCGACAGCGCAGCGGTGACCTTGTCGAAATAGACGTCTTCCGGAAACACGTCATAGACGACTTCCATGCCGGTCAGCTTCTTGAAGTTTTCAAGGTTGGCGATCATCGCATCCGCGTAAGGATGCTTGTTGAGCAAGAGCTTGATGGTCTTGCCCTTGTGCGCCTGCCAGTCGAAATCCGCCGCCAGCGCCTGGGTCTGCCCCAGATTGAGCAGCGTTCCGGCCGTGCCGACGGCAAGGCCCATCGCGCCAAGGCCCTTGATCAGCCCACGACGATCGACTTGTCCGCGCAGGAACGCATCGATCAGGTCTTTTTCTTTCTCATGCATTTGTCTTCTCCTCCACAGGGTAGTTTCAATCGAATGGCTGCCGGCTACCCGACCGGCGTCTGCTCCACGAGTGATCGCGCCGTCTTCTCATCGGTGACCAGGCCCTTGAGATAGCGGCCCTCCAACACCGATTTGATGGCACGAACCTTCACCTTGCCGCCGGCAACGGCGACAATCCTGCGATTGCTGATGTCTTCGCGCGCCAGCGCCAGCGCCCGGTTGGAAAGCGTCGTCTCGACCGCTCTTCCAGCGTCATCGAAGAAATGGCCGAGCAGTTCGCCGACACCGCCGTTGCGGCGGATCTCCTCCATTTCGCCCTTCTCGATCATGCCGGTGGCGACCAGCGACGCCTCGCGCTCTGCGGTGCCGATGCCGGCAATGAGCAGGTCGGCGGCCTTGCCGAGATCGAAGACCTCGCTGATGCCCTTCTGCCCGAGCAGCACGGTTCGATCCTCGACCGTGTTGGCGAACATCGGCACCGGCATCACATAGGCTTCGGCGCCGGTCCGTTCGGCCAGGCGGTGAATGACGTCGTGCGGATTGGCCGAGAACTTGCGCGTCAGGCCGCCAAGCAGTGAGACGAAGCGGGTCTTTTCGGCCGAAATGCGCGGCAGATACTCCACGCAGGCGGCCAGTGTGCGGCCGTGACCGACGCCGATCAGCGTATCCTCGCCGCGTTCGATCTCACGCTTGAGAAATTGCGCGCCGGCAATGCCAAGCGCCTTGAGCGGCAGGTCTTCGCCATCGAAGTCGGGAACGACCTCGCAATAGTCGAGACCGTAGCGGCTGGACAAATCGTCTTCAAGCGCCACGCATTCCGACACTTCGCCGTCGATATAGACTTTGACCAGCCCCTCTTGATTGGCCTTGGTGATAAGGCGATGCGCCTTGAGGCTGGTCAGGCCAAGCCGCTTGGCGACCTCCGACTGGGTCAGGCCACCAGCATAATGAAGCCAGGCGGCACGCGTCGCCATACTGGTTTCATCGTCACGCAGGAGGCCGTTTCCAAAACCAACCATTTCCGCCCTAAGATATTTTTATCAGTTGGTGCAAAATTTTTCACAAGCCGCCGCCGGAGTCAAGCGCCGCGTGGTTCAAATCACGGCAAGGGCCAAAATTCGGCCCGCTGAAGAGCGATCGTGAGGTTAGCGCCCGTTTGAAGCGCCATGCCTATCGACCTGAAGGGCAAAGGCTGAACGGCTCGCTAGTCGAAACCAGTTGCATTGGTGCTAAGGCCTGCTCCGGTCCGCTGAGCGCACAACTGGGCTGGCCGACGCCAGACGCCGTTTTGCTGACAATCCGCTGCCTGCCGAAACGGCGGGCCTCGCTTGCGGATCAGGCGGATTCGGGCACATAAGGCCAGGCGCAGAGACGTATCGATCTTCGCTTCACGAGAGCTACAATAATTCTTCACAAACGGCTATCTATCCTGGTGACAGGGGTTTGGTTCGAGTCACGAGGGGCGCGGCTTGGAATTCGATTTGAAGACCATTGAGGCGCTTGCTCCCGATCAGGCGTCGCTGAGCGCTGCCTCCAAGCTGACCAAACGATCGAACTGGCCGCGGCTCGAAAAGAATGAGCAGCAGGCGCTCATCTGGGGCGAATGCCAGGGTTCCGGCTCCAATCCGTATCGCGTGGTGGTCGACACGGGCGATCACGGCTACAAATGCACCTGCCCGTCGCGAAAATTCCCGTGCAAGCACACGCTGGCGCTGATGTGGATTGCCGCCACCGCGCCAGCCAGTTTTGCAGCCGCTGAATCGACGCCGGAATGGGTGAGTGACTGGCTTGGCCGGCGCAGGAAGACGACGCCACCGCCAGCGCAATTGCCATCCGGCGTGGCAGCCAAGAGCATCGATGAGGCTGCACGGACGGACGAGAGCGCCGCCGTCGAAGACGTTGCGGCGGTGGAGCGTCGTGAGGCAGCGCAGCGCAAGCGGGCCGAAGACACACGACAAGCAGTGTCGGCGGCGCTCGATGAACTCGACCAGTGGATCGCCGATCAGTTGCGGCTTGGTCTTTCCGGTTTTGTCGACGGCAGCAGCGACCGTTGCCGCCGGATTGCCGCGCGGCTGGTCGACATGAAGGCAACCGCGCTTGCCGGTCGCATTGACGAGATCCCAGCGCGGCTGATGGCGCTGCGCAGCGAAGAAAAACCGGATGCGGCGATCCGCGAGCTTGGCAAGCTTGTGCTGTTGGCCAAGGCGTGGCGGGCGGCGCCCGACGATCCCGAGTTGAAGCGCCTCGTATCGACGTCTGAAACCCGCGAACAGGTTCTGGCCAACCCCGACGCAAGACGGGTCGAAAGCTTCTGGGAAGTTCTGGGCGAGAAGATTGAGAGCCGCCGCGACGGTCTCGTCAGCCATTCGACCTGGCTTCTAGATCTGAAGAGCACTACCCCGCAATTTGCCGTGCTGCTCGACTATTTTCCGGCTTCTGCCGGACGCCGGTCCAACGCTTTTGCACCGGGCGATCGTTTCGATGCCAAGCTGGTCTTCTATCCAGCCCGCAAACCGCTGCGCGCACTGGTGGCGGAACGCATGGGTGAAGTGATGTCCGGTGCATGGCCTGATTTCAGCTTGGGCGCTACAAAGGACCCACTCGCCGGGCATGCTTCCTATCAGGATGCAGCGCCTTGGATTACCGACTGTCCTCTCTTGCTGCCGCCTGGTGCGATCCTGGTCGATGACCGCGGCACAGGCTGGTGGCAGGCCGCGGACGATCCGCAAGGGATAGCCTTGCCGATCGCAGGCGCTGTCAATCAAACATTGCTCGGCCTCGACCTTGCGGCCACGGCAGCGCTCTGGGATGGCGCCCGGCTTGACCTTCTGGCGGCGCAAAGCGGATTCGGGAGACTTGACCTGTCGTGAACGAGGGCGAGCAAACAGGCCTGGCGACAATGCGCGATTGCTGGATCACCGGCGGAGCCAGTTTCGATCTGGCTCCAACCGCCTGGAAGACAATCGCCGACGATGCAAGTGCCGACGAGCAGGAGCGCCGGCTCCTGGCAATCGCAGCACAGGCGCTGGACGTCGCCCTGCGGCCTGCGGCGCCGAAGACGCTCAAGCGCCGGCCGCCGCTGCCCAGGCTTGCGCTCCCTATGCTGCCGGAGCGGTTGCGGCCGCTGTCGAGAGCCGCTCTGAAACACGCCGCCGACGCGAGACGCAAGACGCGCGTGGTGACGCTTATCGCCAGCCGCGGCTTTGTCCTCCATCCGATGGACTGGATGCCCGTCGCGTCGGATCAGAACAGTCCGGACGTCTACGCTCCCTGGATCGACTGGCAAGCAAGCCTGGACGGGGAGAGACATGCCCCGCAAGAGAAACTGACGGCGGAAAATTGGGATGAGTTCTATCCCGCCGCGCGACGCATCGCGCTGGCAGAGATGCGCCGCAGTGAACCGGCTTCGGCTCGACTGCTGGTTGAGGCCAAGGCATCGGGCGAGCCCGCCGAGGCCAGGCTTGCGCTCGTCGAGCTCATGCGCTTCGGCCTGAATCCTGAGGACGCGCCGTTCCTTAAAAGCCTCTCCGCCGACAGGTCCGGCAAGGTGCGTGAACTGGCTGGCCGGCTGCTGGCAAGGCTGGGGGAGCACGGCCGTTCAATCGATGGCGGACCGGATGATGCCGCAGCTGAACTCGCCGCTTTCATCAGCGAAGGCAAATCCGGCTTCATCCGCCGCCGCAGCATCTACACGCCGGCGAAATTGAAATCGCCGGCGCAGGAAAAGCGTCGAGCTGAATTGTTCGAGACCTGCAATCTGGTCGACCTGGCCGCACGGTTCAGTGCTAGCGAACCTGAGTTCATAGGAGCCTGGCAATTCGGCGCCGACAACAACGCTGACATCCTGATCGCACGAATGGTCGCCGCCTCGGGGAGCGACGCCACGGTGACGCATATGGCGGACGCACTTGTCGCCGATGGCGGCAAGCCAGCGCTGTTCGTACTGCACCTCACGCCGCGCCTGGACAGTCGCAGAAAACGAGCCCTGGTCCGGATGATCCTCAAGCAAGCGAATTACCTCAACGCGATCAATCTGGCGGAAGGCATTGATGCTGGCTGGCTGGAATGGGACGATCTTTCGAATGGATCGGCTCTTGCGGCGCTGCGTTCCGCCGTTGCGGGAAACGACGACGCCATGCGCCGGGGCGCCGACGATATGCTGGAAACGATCGGCTTCCTCGCCACGGCGACCACAGCGGCAAAATTGATCGACGAGGTCGTCGCAGCCGGCATGCCTCCCGCAGCCCCATCACTCAGTGTCCTGGGTCTCAACGCGGCGCTGGCCGAACATCAATCTAGAACCGACACATGATCAATCCGGAGAATTCATATGAACGCTGCCATCCGTCTCCCGGTCGAGCAGGCCTATGCCTCTGAATTGCAGGCGCTGGCGCGCGGTGACGACAGGCAAAAGCCTGCCGGCTGGAGCCTCTCGCCACAGGCTGTGCTGACTTATCTGCTGGGCGGGAAGGCCGGTGACGGCACGCCGGTAACGCCAAAATATGTCGGTCGCCGCCAACTGATGGAGACCGCGGTGGCAACGCTCGCCACCGACCGCGCATTGTTGCTGCTCGGCGTTCCCGGAACGGCCAAGTCCTGGGTGTCGGAACATCTGGCCGCCGCCATTATGGGCGACTCGACGCTGATCGTGCAGTGCACGGCCGGCACCGACGAGAACCAGATCCGCTATGGCTGGAACTATGCACAACTTCTGGCAAAGGGCCCGAGCCAGGAAGCATTGGTGCCGACGCCGCTCTACCGCGCTATGCAGACCGGCAAGCTCTGCCGGCTCGAGGAACTGACGCGCATGGGCTCGGATGTGCAAGACACGCTGATCACCGTACTTTCCGAAAAGATGATGCCGATCCCGGAATTGAACACGTCGATTTATGCCCAGCGCGGCTTCAACATCATCGCCACGGCAAACAACCGGGACAAAGGTGTGAATGAACTCTCCTCGGCACTCAAGCGTCGTTTCAATGTCGTGGTGCTGCCATTGCCGGAAGACATGGCTGAAGAGGTGGCGATCGTCTCCAAGCGGGTCGATGAGATGGCCGGCGGGCTCGACCTGCCGGTGCCGAAAAATGTTGGCGAGGAGATAGCCCGGGTATTGACCATCTTCCGTGAATTGCGGGCCGGTGCGACCGCCGACGGCAAGGTGACGCTGAAGACGCCCTCGGGCTCGCTGTCGACCGCCGAGGCGATCGCGACGATGGTTGGCGGGCTGAGCCAGGCGGCGTGGTTCGACAGCGGCAAGCTCGGCGCCGAAGGTCTCGCCGCCAGCCTTGTCGGCGCGATCGTGAAAGACCCGGTTCAGGACAAGGCAGTGCTTGAGGAATATCTGGAAACAGTGCTCAAGAAGCGGCCCGACTATGCCGGCTACTATGCGGCCTTGAACGCAGCGATCTGACGCGCCATGGGGCATAGCGACGTCGTCTATTTCGGCATACGCCATCACGGGCCGGGTTCCGCCGACAGCCTTGTGCAGGCATTGCTGGATTTGCAGCCGGTCGCGGTGCTGATCGAGGGGCCGATCGATGCCTCCGCGCTACTGCCGTTGCTGGCCCGCCCGGAGATGCAGCCGCCGGTAGCACTGCTTTGCTATCCGGAGGAGGATCCGGCTTCGACAAGCTTCTGGCCATTCGCCGAGTTCTCGCCGGAATATCAGGCGGTCCTTTGGTCCGTGGACAACAAGGCGGCGTTGCGCTTCATCGACCTGCCGTCGTCGGCGCGCTTCTCGGAACCGGCGGTCGACGGCGCGGAAAATGTCGATGCTGACGAAGCGAAGGAAGCAAGCGAGCGTGACGATGTGGCTCCGCATCGGCGTGATCCGATAGGCACGCTGGCCCGCGCCGCCGGCTATGAGGATGGCGAAAGCTGGTGGTCGGACATCATCGAGCAGAATCCGGAACCAGGCCCCATATTCGCGGCCATCTCCGACGCGATGATGACGCTGAGGGATGGCGAAGGCTCGATCGCGCAGTTCGAGGCCCAGCGCGAAGCGCATATGCGGCTCGAAATCGCTGCAGCGCGCAAGGAATTCGACGGACCTATCGCAGTCGTCTGCGGGGCGTGGCATGTGCCGGCACTGCAGGCGACACACACGCAGAAAAACGACCAAGCCCTGCTTAAGGGGATTGCAAGGCGCAAGAGCACGATGACATGGGCGCCGTGGACGGGACCGCGTCTGGCGCTGGGCTACGGCTATGGCGCGGGCGTCGTCGCACCCGGCTGGTGCAAGCATCTGTGGCGCACGCGCGGCCGGCGCGATACAGCAACCTTGTGGCTTGCAATGATTGCAGCGGTGCTGCGGGTGAAGGGTCACTTGGTCTCGACCGCTTCGCTGATCGAAGCGGAGCGGCTCGCCCGCACGCTCGCCGCAATTCGCGAGCGGCCGAAACCTGGGTTTGAGGAATTGCGCGACGCCGCCATTGCGGCTCTGTTCAATGGCGAAGCGTTGCTGTGGGCCCTGGTCGAGGCCGAGCTGCTTCTGGGTGCGGACGTCGGCGAAATTCCACCCGACACGCCGTTGGCGCCGTTGATCGAGGATCTGCAGCGCAACCAGAAGGCGGCGCGGCTGAAACCTGAAGCGCTGGAGCGGGAACTATCCGTCGACCTGCGAAGCGACAGCGGGCTGTTTCGTTCGACATTGCTGCATCGGCTGAACGTGCTTGGCGTGCATTGGGGCAAGTTGACGGACGCCGGTCGCAGCCGTGGCACTTTCCGCGAGCGGTGGACCCTGGCCTGGGAGCCGGAATATGCCGTTCGCCTGGTGGAGAACCTGATCTACGGGCCGACCATCGAAAAGGCTGCCAACGGCCGCCTGATCCAGATGATCGAAGCCGCAGCAACCCTCGATACGCTTGCGGCACTGGTCCAGGGCGCCATCACGGCAGGCCTGTCGGAAGCATCGACGGCCGGTCTCGCGGCCCTGGAGGCGCGCGCGGCGCGCAGCAGCGAATGCCTGGAGATTCTGGCCTCGGTGCCGCCGCTCGCCGATATCATCCGCTATGGCGAGGCCCGCAAAACGGAGACGAACCGGCTTTCCGGCCTCATGGAGCGGCTGATCGTCGAAGGTGCGATCGCGCTTCCCTATGCGGCACGCGACCTGGATGAGCAGGCCGCCGCGACGCTGGCTAGCGCGATGCGCAAGGCCGATGAGGCGATCAGGCTGGTCGAGCCCGGGGAAGACGTGCTGAATGGATGGCGCAACGGGCTGGCTGCCGTGCTGGAGGGGTCGCAGGCGACGGCGCTGCTGGCCGGATGCGCCGCGCACCTGCTCTACGAAGCCGGCCGCCTGTCCGCCGAAGCCGCAGCCGGGCTGCTCGGGCGACGCCTGTCGCCGGGCACGCCGGTCGCCGAGGCGGCGGGGTTCTTCGAGGGCTTCTTCAGCACAGCCGGTCAACGGCTGATCTATGACGAAGGTCTGCGCGGCGCGGTCGATTCCTGGCTCAAATCTCTCGACGAAGATGCTTTCATAGCGCACCTGCCATTGCTGCGCCGCGTCTTTTCCAATCTGGACAGCATGGAGCGCCGGCGGCTAATCGAAGCGGTTCTCGGCCGCGCCGCGCGCTTGCCGGCTGGCTTGACGCCGACGCCGGATGGCGGCGAGGCATGGCGCCGACACCTGGAACGGCTTGGACCATTGCTCATGGGAGGAAACGGCAATGGATGACGAGGGCGAAATGAACGAGCCCGGCCCATTCACTGTAGATGCCGGAGGGGAGCGCCGCTGGCGCCTGGCGATCGGCGCCGATGACGAGGCGTCGGCGGCACTTTCCAGCGACGACAAACGACTTTCGGCGGCACTCGATGCTCTCTACGGCGATGGTGCCAGCGCGGCGGCCAGTGACCCGCGCAAGCGGCGTGGCGGGCTTGGCCGCTCGGCACCGCGCGTTGCGCAATGGATGGGCGACATTCGCTCCTTCTTTCCCGCGCAGGTCGTTCAGATTGTCCAGAAGGACGCTTTCGAACGGCTGGACCTGAAGCAGATGCTGATGGAGCCGGAGTTCCTCAAGGCGATCGAGGCGGACGTCAACCTGGTCGCCGACCTGATTTCGCTCCGCTCGGTCATGCCGGCCAAGTCCAAGGACATCGCCCGCACGATCATCGCCGACATCGTCGCCAAGCTGATGCAGAAGCTGGAGCAGAAGACCGCCGAGGCGATACGCGGCGCGCTCGACCGATCGAAGCGCACCAACCGTCCGCGTGCGCGCGATATCGACTGGCAGCGCACCATCTCGGCGAACCTTCGCCACTACCAGCACGAGCACAAAACCATCGTGCCGGAGAAGCTGGTTGGTTTCATGCGCAAGCAGCGCCGGCTGGTCGATCTTGACGAAGTCGTTCTCTGCGTCGACCAGTCCGGCTCGATGGCGAGCTCGGTGGTCTACGCCTCGATCTTCGCGGCGGTGTTGGCCTCGCTGCCGATCGTGCGCACCAAGCTCGTCTGTTTCGATACGGCCATCGTCGACCTTACCGAAGAACTCAGCGATCCCGTCGAAGTGCTGTTCGGCGTGCAGCTTGGCGGCGGCACCGATATCAACCAGGCCGTCGCCTATTGCGCCGACCGTATCGAGCGGCCAACCAAGTCGCATCTGGTGCTGATCACCGACCTCTACGAGGGCGGCAATGGCCAGGAGTTGCTGCGGCGGCTGGCGGCGCTGGTTCGATCCGGCGTCAATGTCGTCGTGCTTCTGGCGCTGACGGACCAAGGCCGGCCCGGCTATGATCCGGCAATGGCAGGTTCGGTCGCCGCACTTGGCATCCCGGTCTTCGCCTGCACGCCGGATTTGTTTCCGGACATGATGGCGGCGGCATTGCGCCGGGAAGATATCGGCGCTTGGGCGGCGGGAGCCGACATCAAGTTGGTTCGCGCCGAGGCCGAAGCGCCCAGGGCGAACGAGTGAGCCCCATGTCGCAGAAGGTTGCCGAGCTCCTGTCGCGGCTGGAAAAACGGCTGGACAGGTCAGCGATCGTTTCGGCCGACGAGGCCGGACCGCGTTACAGGGAAGATCCCGACGGCAAGACCGGCGCACTGCCGGAGTTCGTGCTGCGTCCGCGCAAGACCGGCGAGGTTTCGGACATACTGCGCCTGTGCAACGAGGCGGGGCAAAGGCTTGTCGTCCAGGGTGGCCGAACCGGGCTTGCCGGTGCGGCTCGCATCCAGCCCGGCGAAGCGGTGCTGTCGCTGGAGCGCATGACGGCGATCGAGACTCCCGACCGCGAGGCGGCAAAGATCGTCGCCGAGGCCGGCGCACCACTGCAGATGGTGCAGGACGCGGCCGATACGGCCGGCTTGCTGTTCGGCGTCGACATCGGCGCGCGCGGCACGGCCACGGTCGGCGGCAATGTCGCCACCAATGCCGGCGGTATCCGGGTGCTGCGCTACGGCATGTACCGCGCGCAGGTGCTCGGCCTGGAAGCAGTACTTGCCGATGGCAGCATCCTGACGTCGCTCAAGGGCTTGTCCAAGGACAATTCCGGCTATGATCTCAACCAGCTATTCATTGGCAGCGAAGGCACGCTGGGTGTCGTCACGCGCGCCTGCCTGCGCCTGCACCCGAAGCCGGCCACCGAGGTCAACGCCTTCTGCGCGCTTGCTTCGGTCGACGCGGCGATCGCGCTGCTCGGTCTGCTCAGACAGAGACTTGGACCCCTGCTCTCGGCCTATGAAGTGAATTTCGCGCCGCTCTATGGCGCCATGGTCGCCGGCATGGATGCGCCGGCGCCGCTGCCCGTCGGCTCGCCCGTCTATGTGCTCGCCGAGATACAGGGCAGCGAGCCCGACCACGACGGCGAACGTTTTGCCGCTGTGCTGATGCAGGCGGTCGAGGACGGCGTGATCGACGACGTGGTGGTCTCGCAGTCGCCGCGCGAATTCCGCGCGCTGTGGGCGGTGCGAGAGGACGCCAATCGCTTCCTGTTTTCGATAAAAGGCCTGGTCGGCGTCGATGTCAGCATCCCGCTGGCGAGGATGGGCACTTTCCTGCGGGAAACGGAAGCCGCGGTCCGGGCCGTTGACCGCAACGCCGACATCTACGTCTTCGGTCATCTCGGCGATGGCAATCTGCACTATCAGGTCCGCACGGTGGATCCGGCGGCGGCATATGACATCGTCTATCGCAGCGTGGCTGCGGCCGGCGGCGGCGTCTCGGCCGAGCATGGCATCGGCCTCGACAAGAAGAAATGGTTGCACCTCGTGCGCGGCGATGCCGAGATCGCCGCCATGCGGCGCTTGAAAGCGGCTTTCGATCCGAACAATATCCTCAATGCCGGGCGGGTTTTCGATCCCGGGCCCGCCTGAAATCGAAGGCCGGTAGCGCCGGCCGGGTGCTGAGCCTATTTGGCCATGCGCTTCAACCGCGCATGCGCCACCGCAATGCGGGCGGCAAGCGCGGCGTTGTTGCGGACCAGCGCGATGTTGGCCTTCAGGCTGCGGCCCTGCGAGAGCTCGTTGATGCGGGCGAGCAGGAACGGCGTCAGCTCCTTGCGCCCGATGCCGCGTTTCTCGGCCTCTGCCACGGCTGCCGTGATGGTGCCGTCGATGAAGGCCGGATCGAGCGTATCCACTTGCGGAATTGGATTGGCGACGAGAATGCCGGTGCCCGAGCCGATCTGCTCGTGCAGCAGCATGGCCTGCGCAATGTCCTCGGGCGTATCGAGGCGGTGATCGGCTTGCAGTCCGCTGGAGCGCGTATAGAAGGCCGGAAAATCGTCGCTCTGATAGGCAATCACCGGCACGCGTTGGGTCTCCAGATATTCCAGCGTTTTTGCAATATCGAGGATCGATTTCACGCCGGCGCAGACGACGGTCGTGCCGGTCTGGCCGAGTTCGGTCAGGTCGGCCGAGATATCGAAAGTGGCCTCGGCGCCACGATGCACGCCGCCGACGCCGCCGGTCGCGAAAATGCCGATGCCGGCCAATGCAGCGATCCGCATCGTCGCCGAAACCGTGGTTCCGCCCGACCCGCCGCCCACCATGATGGCGGCGAGGTCGCGCCCGGAGGCCTTGACCACGTCTTTTGCCGCTGCCAGCTGCTCGAGCTCCCGGTCACCAAGCCCGACCTTGATCTTGCCGGCGACCACCGCGATCGTGGCGGGCACGGCGCCATTCTCGCGCACCACGGTCTCGACGCCGCGCGCAGTCTCAAGATTGGCCGGATATGGCATGCCATGGGTGATGATCGTCGATTCCAGCGCCACCACCGCGCCGCCGTCCCGGAGTGCTGCCGCGACTTCGTCGTTCAGGTGGAGAAGGGAAGTGTTCATCGTCGTCTCGCTTTCAGGGTTCGGCTCGCGTTCAGGCGGGAATGCGGTACATGCCGGCGGTGAGGAAGCGCGGCGACAGGTCGGGATGGACGCTGGATTCACTCTCGGTGGTCAGCGTGGCGAGCAGCGCCCCGGTGCGCGCCGCGTCGAGCACGGGCTCGCCCGAAAGCACCCTGTACATGGTGCCGGCAATCATTGCGTCGCCGGCACCGGTGATATCGACGGCGCGGGCCGGGACGGAACGCATCGTCGTCACGCCGATTTCGGTCGCGACCGCAAATCCATGCGCGCCCATGGTCACGATCACCTCGCTGGCGCCGGCCGCGCGCAGTGCCGCCGCAGCCTCTTCCGGCCCCAGCCGCTTGTCGGCATCGGCGATGCCAAGCATCGTATTGGCCTCGTCACGGTTGGTGAACAAAAGATCGATGCCGGTCAGGTCCTTTGGCAGGCGCGCCGATTTCGGCGACGACACCGTGTCGACGGCGAGCTTGAAGCGCGCGCCCTGCTTGCGTGACATCAGCGTTGCGATCGTCGCGGCCGGCAGGTTGCAGTCGATGAACACCCACGTCGCCGAAGCCAGATGCGGCCAGAAACGGTCGAGATAGGCTGGTGAAAACAGATCGAAGATCTCCATGTCGGCGATGCCGAGCACGAGATCGTTATTGAGGTCGAGGATCGCCGCATATTCCGCCGTCGGCCGCTCCGTTGTGGTGATGACCTGGCTGACATCGGCGCCGAGATCGCGCAGATGCCGCACCAGCGAGCGGCCGGTTTCATCGTCGCCGACGATCGAGACGAAGCTTGTGTCGACGCCGAGGCGGACAAGGTTTTCGACGACGTTGCGGGCGACGCCGCCGAAGCTGCGATAGCCGTCGACCGGGTTCGACGTCCCGAAGATCAGATCCTTCTTGGCGTGGTACTTGCGGTCCAAAACCGCGCCGCCGATGCAGATCATGCGCTTGGAGGCCGGCAACACATAGCCACGGCCGAGAATGTAGCCCTTGTTGACGAGCTGCACGATGTGGGCCGCGACGGTCGAACGGGCAATGCCGAGCGCGGTCGCTATGTCCTGCTGGCCGGCGAAAGGGTTCGCCGCGATGAGATCCAGCACTGCCTGTTCCTGTGCTCCAAGATCGTCCATCGCCTCACCCGGCTCGCGCAATTCATGGCTGGACTTTTATCAACAACAGATGATGTTGTCAACATTTGTTTGGCGGGCTTATCGACGCCAGCCGCTGGTACTGGTCAACGCCCGGCGACGCATCACATTACTTGTTGCCGATGGCAAGAAGTTTGAAAGCAAGGGGATGAATGAACAGCAGTTGATGGCGGAGCTGGAGCGGTTGGTTTCCGAGGAGCGGAACCCGAGGACGATGGATATCGACTTGCTGCCGACCATCGATATCCTGCGCATGATCAATGATGAGGACAGCGACGTTCCGGCCGCCGTCGAGAAGGTCATCCCGCAAATTGCTGCTGCGGTAGACCAGATCGTCAGTGCGTTTCAAAGAGGCGCGCGGCTTGTCTATATGGGCGCTGGCACGAGCGGCCGGCTGGGGGTTCTCGATGCCTCGGAGTGTCCGCCGACATTTGGCGTGCCCGAGGACATGGTGCTCGGCCTGATCGCGGGCGGCCCCAAAGCGCTGGTGCGGGCCGTGGAAGGCGCCGAGGATGATCCGCAACAAGGCATCAAGGCACTGCAGGGAATCAAGTTGACCGCCGACGATGTGGTGGTCGGCATCGCGGTCAGCGGCCGCACACCCTACGTCATCGGCGGCTTGACCTATGCAAGGCAGGTAGGGGCAACGACCGTGGCGCTTTCCTGCAACCCCAGGTCAGTCATTGCCGGCATCGCCGACATTGCCATCTCTCCGCTTGTCGGCCCCGAGGTTCTCGCCGGCTCGACCCGGTTGAAGTCGGGAACCGCGCAAAAGCTGGTCCTCAACATGCTGACGACAGCCAGCATGATCCGGATCGGCAAGAGCTATCAGAACCTGATGGTCGACCTTAATCCCAGCAACAAGAAGCTCGTCTCCAGGGCGGTCGGGATGGTGATGCAGACCACCGGCTGCACAGCGCAGCAGGCACGACGGGCGCTCGACCAGACCGGCAAAGACGTCAAGCTGGCGATCCTGGTGACGATCACCGGGATGGGGATCGAAGAGGCGCGCAAGGCGCTCGACAATGCGGGCGGGTTTTTGCGAAAGGCGATCGGCGAAAAGACGCTGTGAAGCCGCCAGGATACCGGTATACAGCATGGATCACTTCGACAAAGGCAGGGCATGGGACCTTGCTCACCAGACGGATCCATCCGACACATCATTTCGACAGCGGGAGTATCGAGATTCGCCAATCGGTCGGCGATCTCGTCAACGGAGCCTAACAAGTGATGATTGCCAACAGTGGGGAACCAATCTGGGCCGTCGGCCTGATGACCGGCACCGTCCTCGACGGCAATGTCGACGTCGCGCTGATCAAGACCGATGGCGAGCGGATCGCGGATTTCGGCACCTACACGCTGGCACCCTACCCCAGCTCAATCCGGACGCTGCTGGAGGAGACGCTGGATCAGGCCAGGGCGTGGAATTTTGCCGGACCGGAACCGGCGATCTTTCGCGAGGCCGAAGAAGCGCTGACGCGCGCCCAGTCGGCAGCGGTCAAGGATCTGGTCGAAAGCTACCGGCTGACAATGGCCGATATCGGCGTCGTCGGCTTCCATGGCCAAACCGTGCTGCATCGCGCCCCGCAACCCGGCCGGCTCGGCCAGACCCGCCAGCTCGGCGATGGCGAGTTGATGCATTCCATTCTGGAAACCAAAGTCGCCTATGATTTCCGTTCGGCCGACATGCGCGCCGGCGGGCAAGGGGCGCCGCTGTCGGCCGCCTATCACGCCGCGCTGCTGCGCGATGCCGATATCAGCGGCGACACAGCGGTGCTCAATCTCGGCGGCGTCGCCAACATCACCTGGTGGGACGGCAAGGACAATGTCGTCGCTTTCGACACCGGACCGGCCAATGCGCCGCTTAACGATTTCATCAAGGCGAAGGGTTTGGGTGAGATGGACCGCGACGGCGCTCTGGCCCGCGCCGGCACCGTCGATGAGGCCCGGCTGGCCCAGCTCCTGCAGCATCCCTACCTGGCCAAGCCCTATCCAAAATCGCTTGACCGGTTCGATTTCGGCGCGGCCATGGCGGACGGGATGAACGCTGAGGATGGCGCCGCACTGCTGACGGCCTTCGCCACTGCGGCCGTCGGCAAGGCGCTCGACCTCCTGCCGCATCGGCCGAAGCGGCTGGTGGTCAGCGGCGGCGGCCGCCACAACCCAACGATCATGGCCATGCTCACCAGCCGCGCCGGCGTCGAAGCGGTGCCGGCGGAGGCGCTCGGCTGGAAGGGCGACGCGGTGGAGGCGGAGTGCTTTGCTTTCCTTGCGGTTCGCGTCCTCCGTGGCCTGCCGATCAGCTTCCCGACTACCACCGGTGTGCCAGAACCGATGCGCGGCGGGCGCCTTGCCGGCTGATCAAGTCGACAACTTCTTCTAAGGGAAAACGCGGCTGCGCGAAGGCGGCGCAAGCTTTGCCGCCGCGGGGCACGAACCGGCGGCTAGCGATGGTCCGCGGCTACCGCGGCGAATGCCACGCCGCCGCCGCAGCGGCAACCAGCATGAGCAACGCTGCGACCATGGCCGATGCCGCAAAACCAAAGCTGGAGTAAAGCGGTCCGAAGGCTGTGGTGCCGACAAACACCGCGAGATAGGTCACCGCGCTGTTCAAACCCATGATCGTGCCGCGCCGCGCCGGATCGAGCGCCGAGAGGCGCATCACCAGGACGTTCAGTCCAAAATGATTGGCAAGGCCCCAGGCCGCCACCATCGCGATGGTCAGATGGAAACTACTGCTTGTCGCGGCAAGCGCGACATAGACGACCGCGACCAGGAGATAGGCGAATGGCATGACGCGTCGTGCGCCAAGCCGATCGATCACGCCGTCAAGCAGTGCCGCCATGCCGAAGCCGGCGCCATAGGCGAGCGCGGCCAACCCGTTGGCGCTGACCGGCCGTCCCAAGCCGTTGTGAAGGTGATCGCCGAGATAGCCATAGACACCGTAGAAGGCGGTCATGAAGGCGCCGCAGGCGACCAGAAGCGGCACTATGCCGGGCACGGCCAAGGCGCCGAGCGGCGTCGGCGCCGGGCCGCCTTTCCTGACATCGCTCAGCGACGTCAGCGTAAGGCCGGTCAGCGCAAGCGCCGCAAGGACCGCGACCGCCGCGAAAACGGCGCGCCAATGCAGCAGATCGGCAAGCACCGCCGATAGGGAGACGCCGGCCACCATGCTCAGGGTCCATCCGGTCAGTACGACGCCGATCGTCCCGCTTTCGCGGCCAGGCGGCGCGATCGCAGCGGCGCTGGCATAGATTGCCGGCATCGCGACGCCGGCAGCGATGCCGGCGAGAAGCTGGGCCGCAACCAGCGCCGTCACTGTCGGCGCGGCGGCGCTGGCGAGAAGCGCGACCGCCAGCAGCAGCAACGCCCCTTGCAGCATGCGGCGAGCGCCGAGCCGATCGATATAGCGGGCCAGGAACAAGGCGCTTGCCGACGTGCCGAGGCCGAAGGCGGCGGATGCGATCATGACGGCCGGCACGCTCGTCGCAAACGATGCGGCCACCGCCGGCGCTATCGGACCGAGAACCAGCGAGTTCGAGCCGATCACCGCGATGCATCCGGTCAAGAGATAGGCGAGCGCCGGGATAGGCGGCCTTGCCGTCAATGTTGCGACTTGATCACTGTTCGTCATACGACGATAATCGCCGTATTAAATTCTGTATCAATAAGGAATTTCACCATGGATGAAGAAACAGATGGCATTCCGCAGAACAGGCCTGCTGCCCGGGACGTCGACGCGACCGACCGAAAGATATTAGGCGTTCTGGTCGACGACGCCACGATCAGCTATACCGAGCTCGGCGATCGTGTCGGCCTGTCGCCGCCGGCAGCGCATGAACGGGTGAAGCGGCTTCGGCGAAGCGGCGCCATCCGCAACACCGCGGCCATCATCGATCCCAAGGCGGTGCGCAAGCCGTTGCTGGCTTTCGTGCACATCGACACCAAGGGTTGGGGAAAGACCCCCGAACTGATGGCGATTTCCGAGCACCCCGAAGTCGAGGAGATTCATTCGGTCGCCGGCGACACATGCATGCTGATCAAGGTCCGCACCGAGGACACAAGGGCGCTCGAAGGCCTGCTGTCGCGGCTTTACGAAACGCCTGGCGTGACCTCGACGCGTAGCTATGTGGTTCTGTCGACCTATCTCGAGCGGCCGGTGCAGCCCGGGATCACGACGGAATGGCCGGCGCCCCGGCACATGGCCAAGCCGCTGTATTAGGGCCACCCTGGGCCAATCAACCAAGCTCCAAGGTCGTTATCGCAAAGACCCCGGATTGCGCTATCTGCGGCGCTTTTCCCCTGTACATTCGAGCCGTTTCAAAGCCCGGCTCGAGGCCGGCGGACGTCAGCCGAGCTGCAAATTGCCCGCTGGTCTCGGGCACGTCGAGATGGACATTTCCCGAGGCGTTGGCAAGGGCGGCGAAGAGACGGCTTGCCGCGTCCAGGCTGTTGGAAAAGAGCGGCCCGATCTTGCAGCCCTCCCGGCATCGGCGCGCGACGCCGTACCCTTCGATTGCGCCGTCCTTGACGATCGCAAGCGCCATGTGCGGCGGGCGCAGCCAGTGTTTTAGGAAGGATCGCCGCGGAGCGGGAAAGAAGCGGCTGTCGTAGTCCAGGACATCGGGCATGAGTTCCCGGCCTATGGCATGGATGTCGCTGTTGGCTTCTGCCGGAACATCCGGCGATCCGACGAAGCGGATCGTCCGGTAGACCGGCGCAAAACCCATGCTGCGATAGTTGGCCTGCTGTTCGACGACACCATCGAGGCCGATGGTGCGGTCGCCGAGCCGCGCCATGCCGGCGTCCCAAACCGCCTTGCCATGGCCCTCGCCACGCCTGTCCGGTCGACAGATGTAGAGACCGATGAAGCCGAAGTCGTCGCCGTAGGTCACGGCCGAAATGCCAGCCACCATCTCGCCATCGATAAAGGCGCCGATGAAGCCCTCGGGATCCGCCGCCTGGAACGCTGCGGCATCGCCAAGGCCGGGATTCCAGTCCTCCGCTGCCGCCCAGTCGACAAGGATTCTTACGTCTTCAAGTGCGAGCGTTCTGATCGTTCGTGGCATTGCGATCACTCGGCGGCAACAGTACCGGGGCGAAGGATTTCAAGGCACCAAGATAGGGCTTTGCCAGCGGATTTGCATAGGCGCCACGCTTGGAGGTCGACAGGCCAAGCGCGATCAAGGCCTCGGCCTGCTTGACCGCTGCGCCGACGCCGTCGATAACCGGAACGCCGAATTCCCGCTGCAGCTCGGCTGCGAGATCGGCCATGCCGGCGCAGCCGAGCACGATGGCCTCGGCGCGATCCTCGTCGAGCGCGCGCGCGATCTCGCCCCGCAGTTTCAGGATCGCGTCCGATGCCGGGTCTTCGAGGGCGAGAACCGGAATATCGGCAGCGCGCACGCGTGCCCGTCCCACCATGCCATAGCGCTGCACCAGCCCTTCTACCGGCACGCGCGAGCGCTCGGTCGTGGTGACGACGGTGAAGCGCTGGGCGATGAACGAGCCGACGGCGAGCGATGCCTCGCAGATGCCGATGACCGGAATGTTGGCCATGGCGCGCGCGGCATCGAGGCCGGTATCGTCGAAACAAGCGATGATCGCGGCCTGCGCGCCCGAGCGCTCGCCGGCGGCGATCTCGACCAGCAAGCCAGGTACGGCAAGCGCCTCGTCGTAATAGCCTTCGATCGACACAGGTCCCATCGATGAGGTGACGGCGACGATCTCCGTTCCGGCGGCGGCCACGAGCCGCGCCGCCGCCGCAATGGTTTCGGTCATGCTGGCGGTGGTGTTCGGATTGACGACGAGGATCTGCACTGCGGTTCTCTCAATCTCGCGGCCGACGGCCGCCGACATAGGCGATTGCGCCGAGCGTCGCCAAAATCACCAGGAAGGAAAATACCGTCGTCACGGTGCCCAGCGCATAGAGCACCGGCGTCGTCACATTCGTCGTCATGCCGTAGATTTCGAGCGGCAGCGTGTTGAACGTGCCCGAAGTCATCAGCGTGCGGGCGAACTCGTCATAGGACAGGGTGAAGCCGAACAGGCCGACACCGATCAGGCTGGGCGCGATCATCGGCAGGACGACATGCGCGAAGGTCTGCCAAGACGACGCTCCGAGATCACGCGCGGCCTCCTCATAGGCCGGCGAGAACCGGTTGAAGACGGCGAACATGATCAGCACGCCGAAAGGCAAGGTCCAGGTCAGATGGGCGCCGAAGGCAGACGTGTACCAGGCGGGACGAAAGCCGATCTGCTGGAAGACGACACCGATGCCGAGCGAGATGATGATCGACGGCACGACCAGGCTGGCGACGGCCAGATAGAACAATGCGGTGGCGCCGCGAAATTTTTGCCGGAAGGCCAGACCGGCAAGCAGCGACACGACAACAGTGACGAACATCACCATCAAACCGAGGATAAAGGAGCGTTTGAAACTGCCGCCGAAATCGCCGACCGCCTGGCGCTCGAACAGATTGGCGAACCAGTGCAGCGAAACGCCGTTCAGCGGGAATGTCAGGCCACCATTCTCGCCCTGGAAGGAGAGGATCAGGATCGCCGAAAGCGGGCCGTAGAGGAACAGCACGAAAAGGGCGAAAAAGGCCGCCAGCACGTAGAATTCGAAGGTGCGCTTGTCCCGGCTCATCGCCTCACAGCTCCTTGCGGATGTCGACGATGCGCAGGATGCCGGCGACCATCAGCAGCACCAGCACCAGCAGCACGACCGCATTGGCGGCGGCCGCCGGATATTGCAGCAGCGACATCTGGTTCTTCATCATCAGCGCGACGGAGGCGCTCTGTCCGCCCGACATCACCTGCACCGTCGAAAAATCGGCCATCACCAGCGTGACGACGAAGATGGTGCCGATCGCCATGCCGGGCTTGGCGAGCGGGATGACGACGTTCCACAGCACCTGCCAGCCGGAAGCACCGGCATCACGCGCGGCCTCGATCAGCGACTTGTCGATGCGCATCAGCGTGTTGAAGATCGGCGTCACCATGAACAGCGTATAGAGATGCACCATGGCGAGCACCACGGCGAATTCGGAATAGAGCAGCCATTCGATCGGCTTCGGGATCAGCCCGATCTCGACCAGCGTCGAGTTGACCAGGCCGTTGCGGCCAAGCACCGGAATCCACGAGATCATGCGGATGATGTTGGAGGTCAGGAACGGCACCGTGCAGACAAGGAACAGCACCATCTGCATGGCGGTGGTCCTGATATGGAAGGCGAGGAAATAGGCGACCCAGAAGCCGATGAACAGCGTCAGCGCCCAGACGATGGCGGCGTATTTCAGCGTGTTCAGGTAGGTTTTCCAGGTGACCCAGGAGCCGAGCGTGTCGGAATAGTTGGTGGTCAGGACATCCGGGTACATCGCCGCGAAATCGTAATCCCAGAAGGAGACCACGGCGATCATCAGGATCGGCAGCAAAAGGAATGCGCCGAGGATCAAGGCCAGCGGCGCCGCCTGCAGGTAGGGGACGAAGCGGGCGACCGAGACGCGGCGGCGCCTGGGTTTGGCTTCGATCATTCCAGGACGTTCGAGCACTGCTGTCATCAACATCTCGGTAGGCTGCGAGGCGGCTGGAGCTGCGTCCCTTCTCCCCTTGTGGGAGAAGGTGGATCGGCGCGCAGCGCCGAGCCGGATGAGGGGTGTTGGACGGAATGCGGCGATGCCAAGCTGGAGCACCCTCATCCGACCGAGCTTCGCTCGGCCACCTTCTCCCACAAGGGGAGAAGGCAAGAGGGCGTTTACGCCGCGATGAATTCGTTCCAGCGCCTCACCATGTAGCGATCCTCGTCCATCACCGAGTTCCAGCAGGCGACCTTGCCCATGCGCTCGACGAAGGAGCCGCCGTCGCGCACGGCGCCCGCCTTCTCCATGACCTTGCCATCCGGCGCCATGATATCGCCCTTGGCTGGCTTGCCATCGACCCAGTAGCCCCATTCGTCCTCGGACATGAACTGCTTGGCCGTGTCCATGGCGGCCGAGTAATAGCCCTGACGGTTGAGGTAGGCGCCGACCCAGCCTGACAGGTACCAGTTGATGTACTCGTAGGCGGCGTCGAGCTCGGCGCCCTTGAGGTGCGCCGCCAGGCCAAGGCCGCCGCCCCACGAGCGATAGCCTTCCTTGAGCGGCTGGTATTTGCAGGCGATGCCCTTGGAGCGCACCGCAGCGACGGCCGGCGACCACATCGACTGGATGACCACTTCGCCTGAAGCCATCAGGTTGACGCTCTCGTCGAACGATTTCCAGAACGCCCGGAACTGGCCGTCCTGCTTGGCTTTGATCAGGAAGTCGATCGTCTTGTCGATCTCCTCCTTGGTCATGTTGCCCTTGTCGGCATATTTGATGTTGCCCATGGCTTCCATGATCATCGCCGCATCCATGATGCCGATCGACGGGATGTTGAGAATGGCGGCCTTGCCCTTGAAGGCCGGATCCATGATGTCGGCCCAGGTGGTGATGTCGCGGCCGACAAGGTCGGGGCGGATGCCGAGCGTATCGGCGTTGTAGATGGTCGGAACCATCGTCATCCACTGCGTCGGTTGCGTGGCGAAGGTCTTGGCGTCCTGCGCCTCGACGAAACCCACGGTATGCGGCGCGGTGCCCTGCGCGATGACGCTGTCGGGCGTCAGCTTGCCGGTGATGAACAGCGGCACGATCTTGTCGTAATATTTCAGCTTCTTGACATCCATCGGCTGCATTACGCCGGACGGATAGACCTTCTTGGCGATCCAATATTCGATGTCGGCGATGTCGTAGCTGTCCGGCTGGGTTACAGCGCGCTGGGCGGCGGCGTCGGAATCGGTCGCCGTCATCTCCAGCGTGATGCCGAGGTCGGCTTTGCACTTGTCGGCAATGGCGTTGAGGTTCGACACGCCGGTGCCGAACTGGCGGAGCGTGATCGGGTTCTGCGCCCAGATCGTCGGGAACCCTGTTATGGCACCCGAACCGGCGGCAAGACCGACGGCGGCAGCACCGGTCTTGAGCAGCGAGCGGCGGGAAATTCCTGTCTTCTTGTCGGTGGTGTTGGTCATGCAGTTCCCCTGTTTTGATTGGTGGTTCTGGTTCAGGAATCGAGACGGCCAAGGACGATTGCGTCCTCCGCGTCCCAAGCGATCGGCACCGCGTCGCCGACGGCGACCGGCTTGGCGAAGAAGCTGGTGTCGTCGACGATGACGGTAAAATCCTCGATGCCGGCGCCATTGACCGAGAGTTTTACGGTCGAGCCGCGATACTCGATATTGGAGGCGATGCCGGTGAAGCCGAGCCCCGCGGCTGGCGGGTCGCCGATCCGCACATGGTCGGTGCGAATAGCGATATCGATCGGCTCGCCGATCGCCCTGCCCTGCCCGCTGGCCGCTAGCGAGGCGCCACCCGGCACATCGAAGACAACCATGCCGTCGCGGCTGCCGCTGACGCGGCCGGAGACGACGTTGTGATCGCCCATGAAACGGGCGACGAACGCGGTGGCCGGCCGCTCGAAGACGATGCGCGGATGCGCCGCCTGCTCGATGCGGCCGTCATTCATGACCACGATCAGGTCGGCGAGCGCCATCGCCTCCTCCTGGCTGTGGGTGACGTGGACGAAAGTGATGCCGAGCGAGGTCTGCAGCTTCTTCAATTCCGCCCGCATGCGGATCTTCAAGAATGGATCGAGTGCCGATAGCGGCTCGTCGAGGAGCAGCGCTTCGGGGTCGGTGATCAGCGCGCGGGCCAGAGCGACGCGCTGCTGCTGTCCGCCCGAAAGCTGCGCCGGGCGGCGGTTGGCGTAGCCCTCCATCTGCATCAGCTTCAGCATATCGAGCGCCCTGGCGCGGCGCTCTTCCTTGCCGACGCCCTTCATCTTGAGGCTGAACGCAACATTGTCGATCAGGTCGAGATGCGGAAACAGCGCATAGGACTGGAACATCATGGCGGTGCCGCGCCTGGCCGGCGGCAGGTCGGTAACCACAATGTTGCCGAGACGCACGTCGCCGCTCGATATGCTTTCGTGCCCAGCAATCATGCGCAGCGTCGAGGTTTTGCCGCAGCCGGACGGCCCGAGCAGGCAGCAATAGGTTCCCGCGGGGATTTTCAGGCTGATGTCTTCGACGGCAGTCGTTGCGCCATAGATCTGCACAAATTATAGGCGATCGCCGGCGATTCTCGCAAAAATCGTATGCAATCTTTTCTGGCATCGTATTCACTTTGGCTCTCTGCAAGCGACCCGATTCAGGGTAGAAAGGTGCAGGGACCACCATCATGAATATAGCCGACCAGACTTTCCCTGCTGTCGACAGTGCCAACGAGGATCGCGCCCAGGCGATTCGCGATCAGTTGCGCGACGCGATCGTCGATCGTCGGCTGGCGCCCGGAACCAAGCTGTCCGAAGGCGAGGTCGGCACTCTATTCGATATCAGCCGCACCGTGGCGCGCGCGGCGCTGCAGATGCTCTCCTTCGAAGGCCTGGTGCGGACCGAGCGCAATCGCGGCGCCTTCGTCGCCAACCCGTCGCCGGAGGAAGCGCGTCAGGTCTTCGCTTCGCGCCGGCTGATCGAGCCCGGCATAGCGATTGCCGCAGCCGGGCGGATGACGCCGGCGCATGTCGCTGCCTTCAAGGCGCAGCTCGATGAAGAGGGCCGCTTCATTGCCGAACGCGGACCAAATGCAAGACGCTCGGAAATCAAGGCTTCGGGCGATTTTCACCTGCTGCTGGCTTCGGTTGCCGGAAACACCATCCTCCAGCGTTTCATGGAAGAGCTGGTGGCGCGGTCATCGCTGGTGATCGCGCTTTATGGCCGCTCGGGCGTCTCAAGCTGTGGTCATAGTGAGCACATGAATATCCTGGAGGCGCTGGAAAATGGCAATTCCGAACGCGCCAGCGCGCTGATGCTGCATCACATAGACCATATCGAGGCCGACCTCGATCTGCGCATCAGGAGCGGTCCGGCGCTCAGGCAGGCGCTCGAGTTCTGACTCTCATTTCGACCGGAGGGACGCGAAAACCCCGCCCCTCAAAGCCGCGCAGCCCGGATCTTCAGGATCTGGTACAGCAAATCGCGAATGCGCCGCAGCCTCATCGACCATTTCTGGTTCATCTGCATTCCAGTTCTGTTTGCCGACTGCGTACATCTCAAAAAGCTTGCGCCGCGATGGCCATTCCAACCAGCGAGGTGGCGACACCCGCGGTGCGGACAGTCGTCGGCCAACGAGCCAGCTTGACAGCGGACAGAATGCCGATCGCATGCAGCATCGACGTGGCGAGCATGAAACCAGCGGCGTACGCAATGCCGCCGGCGTTCTCGGGACTCTCGAGGCCGTGGGCGTTGCCGTGAAAGAGGCCGAAGAGGGCCGTCAGTGCTGCTGCGGCGGCCAGCGGCAGCGGCCTGGCCAGGGCGACCATGGCGCCGAAGACCACAAGCGACAGCGAGATGCCGGATTCAAGCGAAGGCAGGCCGATGCCGGCCATGCCGGGCAAGGCTCCGGCGACCATCGCCGAGACAAAGGCCAGCGGGACAAGGACAATACTGCGCCCGCCGGCGCGAGCGCCGATCATGCCGACCGCGATCATGGCAAGCAGATGGTCCATGCCGAACAGCGGATGTTCGAGGCCGGCAGAAAAGCCGTGGACGTGAGCGCCGCCGCTATGGGCAAACGCCAGCGACGGTGTGAGGACGGCGAGAGCTGAAAGGATGCCGAGTCTTGTAAATGTTTTCATGGCTGTACCTGTTCGATGAGAGTGACGGGTTCTGGTTTCAGTGTCTGGGAACGGCGAATTGCGAAGCGGCGGAACGATCTGCAAGGGCGCGCGCCGCGGCGAAGCCGAGCGGCTTTTGCTCCGCGCCATCGTGATAGATGAAAGCGAGCCGGCGGCGGTGCGATGTCAGGCGCGCCGGCAGCGGGTGATAGGCGACGCCGCTGCCGCCGACGAGCGGCATGACCGCGCCGACGTCGACCAGATCCTCGGTTTCGACGCGCAAGAGATGAAGCCGCACACCGTCGGCCCTCTCGCCGACAAAGGGTATGCCGGCCAGGCGCAGAAAGCTGGACGGGTCCGGCGCCCGCGCAAAGCCCTCGAGGAAGGCGGTTTCGACAAGGTCGAGGTCGACCGATGCGGGATCGGCCGGCGGCTCGTGAACCTGGTCCGGCAGATGCGGCGTCTGCCATTGCAGCGGCTTGCCAGCGGGCCCATTGTGGCCGGGAGCGTGCGGATGGTCATGATGACCGTTCGGCCCGTGGTGGCCGTCGTCATGGCCATGATTGTGGTGGTGATGATCGTCGTGCATGGTCAAAAACTCACCGGTTTGTCGATGATGGATTTGTGCTTGCCGAGATTGCCGTGGGCGACCATCGAGCCAAGCGCCTCGACGACGACCCGCACACCGAACAGCGCCGTGATGTCCGACGTATCGTAAGGCGGCGAGACCTCGACCACTTCCAGCCCGCAAATGCCAGGCGCTGTCACCAATCCCAGAAGTTTGAGCGCCTCGCGCGGCAGGAAGCCGCCCGGCTCAGGCCAGCCCGTGCCGGGCACGAAACCGCAATCGAGGCTGTCGACGTCGAAAGAGATGTAGACGGCGTCGGTGTCTTTCCATGCGAGTTCGAGCGCGATTTCCGCCGCCTTCTCAAGGCCCATCTGCTCGATGTCGGCAATGGTCAGCACGTTGGTGCCGCGCTTCCTCGCCTCGGCGACGCCGTAGCGCGGAACCTGCCAGCCGCCGATGCCGAGTTGCACGAGATTGGTCGCCGAGACGTTCGGCAGGTTGGTCGCCCAGTACCAGGGCGTGGTGTGCATGCGCTCGTCGAGATCCTTTTCCTGGATATCGATATGGCGGTCGAAATGGATGATGCCGATGCGCTTCGAGGTCACGTCGGCGATGCCGCGCACGCAAGGAAAGCCGATCGAATGGTCGCCGCCCAGCATGATTGGCAGCGCGCCGGACGAGGCGACATGGCTGACCCCTTTGGTGATCTGGTCAAAACTCTTTTCGAGGTTGGCGGGAATGGTGAAGACGTCGCCGGCGTCGCACAGCGTCATCTGCTCGCGCAAATCGACGCCGAGCTCGTAATTGTAAGGCGTGTAGAGCGCCGAGATGCGGCGAATGCCTTGCGGGCCGAAGCGGGTTCCCGGCCGGTAGGTGGTGCCGCTGTCGAACGGAATGCCGATGACGGCAGCATCATATTTGCCGACATCGCGGACGTTCTCGACATAGGGCGCCTTGAGAAAGGTATTGATGCCGGCGAAATGCGGCAGCTCGCCGCGCGCGAATGTCGGGATCGACTTGTCGACGATCGACTCCGATCCCGGCAGGCCCATGTCGAGCGCCCATTGCTGCTCCTTGCGCCAGCCGCTTTCTGGCAGCTTGCCCTCGGCCTCGATCGACTTCCATCCCTGCGTGCCGCGGGCGTCGAAATCGGGGTGGTGAAAACGCTCCCGGGCCGCCCGGGCGACGAGCCCTGCCCGGCGGTGGCTGCGTTCGGGGATATTTCTGGACATTCAACTCTCCGTTACGACGCCGTCGTCGCCATTGCTGGATCCGGCCGGGTCGTCCCGACCATCGCGGCCACCTTGGCCAAGTGATGAGAGGAAGCCCGGGTCTTGCGATCGAGCTTCAAATCGTAAGTGATCGTCGCGCCGTAAGCGGACGGGAACTGCGGATCGTGGCGCACCTTGTCGAAAACCAGCACACGGGTGCCGAGCTTGAAGGCCTCGGAGATATCGTGGGTGACCATCACCACCGTCATGCCGTGCTCGGTCCACAGCTCGGTCAGCAGATCGTGCATCTCGACGCGGATGCCGGGATCGAGCGCCCCGAACGGCTCGTCGAGAAGCAGGATTTTCGGGCGGCCGAGCAAGGTCTGCGCAATCGCCAGCCGCTGCTGCATGCCGCCGGAGAGCGATGCCGGATAGAGGTCACGCGCATGGGCAAGGCCAACCCGCGCCAGCATGGCTTCGGCCTCCTGCCTGGCGTTTCTGCGCCTGGCGCCGAAGACGCGGCCAAATGGCCCGCCCGAGCGAAAGTCTTCGACCAGCAGCAGGTTCTGGATGGCGGTCAGATGCGGAAACACCGAATAGCGTTGAAAGACGATGCCGCGCTGCGGCGTCGGCTCGGGCACGATCGGGCCATCGCCGACGATGACGACACCGCTGCTCTGCTGCTCCTGGCCGAGCAGGATGCGTAGAAACGTCGATTTTCCGCAGCCGCTGGCGCCGACCAGCGACAGGAATTCGCCGGCCTCGGCGGTGACGTTGACCCGCTCGAGCACGCGGGCATCGCCATAACTCTTTTCCAGCCCGTGAACGACGATGCGGCTCATCCGGCCTCCACCGGGTGCGCCCAAGGGGACACCGCTTGGGAAAGCCGCATCAGCAGCCAGTCGGTGATGACCGCAAGCAGCGTGATCCAGGCGACATAGGGCAGGATGACGTCCATCGAGAGATAGCGGCGGACGAGGAAGATGCGGTAACCCAGCCCTTCGGTCGAGGCGATGGCTTCGGCGGCGATCAGGAAAAGCCAGGCCGGCCCGAGTGCCAGCCGCACGCAAGTGACGAGGCGCGGCATGACTTGCGGCAGCACCAACCGCAAGACCATGGTCCAGCTGTTGCCGCCAAGCGTCTGTGCCTTGGCCACCAGTTCGGGCGGAAATTCCCGCACCCGGTTGGCGATGTCGCGCACCATCACCGGCGCGACGCCGATGGCGATCAGCGTGATCTTGGCCGTTTCGCCGAGGCCAAGTGCAATGAACAGGATCGGCAGCAGCGCCAGCGGTGGGATGACGCAGACGACGGTGACGAAGGGCAGCAGGAAGGCCCGCACCCGCGGGATGAAGCCGATGGCGATGCCGAGCGAAAGCGCGACGAACGTGGCCACGCCGACGCCCGCGAGCAGCCTGAGGAGACTGGCATAGGTGTCGACCCACAGGATGAGGTCGCCGGAGCGTTTGTCCGGAACCGTCGCCAGGTCAAGAAAGGCCGACCACATCTGTGCCGGCGAAGGCAGCAGCTTGTCGCTGGGGTTGACCGCCAGTCGTTGCGCCGAGGCGATGAGATAGGCGATTGCCACGAACAGGAACGGCAAGCCGCCGAGGAACAAGGCGCTGCCGCGCGAGACCTTCGCATTGATCATGCGAAGACGCACCCTCGGCCGTGGCCGGGAAGGGCGCGTGGTGCCCTCGCCGCCCGTCTCGGCGACTTCATCCCTGGCACTCTTTCCCTTGGCCAGCATGTCGGGTTAGGGCATTGCGGTTGCGGCCTCGGCCATGAAGGCTGGATCGAAGCGCAGCTTGACATTGTTGGCATCGCCCAGCGTCGATCCGTCGGCAAAGCTCATGCCGACCACGTCGACACTCGTCGCATTGGTGCCGAGAATGCCGTGGCTGAACAGGAAGTTACGGACCAGATCCATGGTCTTCGGCAATTCGGCGCCTTTGGTGAACTCGACCGCCTTGGCGGGATCGTAGAACATTGCCGTCGAGGCAAGCTGCGCGTCGAAGCCGGCGAGGTCGGTGCCGGACGCCTTGGCCATTTCCTCCTTGGCTGCCTTGCCTTCCGGCGTGTCGGAGTTCATCAATTCCATCACCTCGTACCATGCGCCGACAAGCGCCTTGCCCAATGCCGGATTGTCCTTCAGCGTCTCGGTGTTGACGACCATCAAGTCGATGATCTCGCCGGGAATCTGGGCGGAATCGAACACTTTGTGCGCACCCGGCATGGTGACGATCTCGGAGACCAGCGGGTTCCAGGTGACGACCGAGGTGACATCGCTGGTGCCGTAGGCGGCGACCATGTCGGCGTCGGAGGTGTTGACGACGGTGATGTCCTTCTCGGCAAGCTTGACCGTGTCCAGCGCCCGCGCCAGCAGGTAATGCGAGACGGAGAGCTCGACGAGATTGACCTTCTGGCCGGCAATGTCGGCAAGCGCTGCCTTGTCCTTGAGGATCACCGCGTCATTGCCGTTGGAGAAGTCGCCGATGATCAAGGCGGTGGTGTCGACGCCGCCGCCGGCGGGGATCGACAGCGCATCCATGTTTGTCATCGAGCAGCCGTCGAAACCGCCGGCCGTGTACTGGTTGATGCTTTCGACATAGTCGTTGATGCGGGTGATCTCGACATTGATGCCGTTTTTGTCTGCCCATTTCTTCATGATGCCGCTGTCGGAGAGATAGCCCCACGGCATCCAGCCGACATAGATCGACCAGCATATCTTGAAGTCTTTCTTGGGCGCCGCGTCGGCGGCGGAAACGACGGGAAGGCTGAATGATGCGGCTAGGATGATTGCGGCCAGCTTGCGAAGCATTGCGTACCCCTGTTCGCGATCCGGATTGCGCCCGGATTTTATGTTGGGGTTTACGGGCGCGCATCCGGGAGAGGTTCGCGCCAGCAAACCCGTGCAGGGTTCTCCCGGGATTTTGGCCCGCCGTGTTCCGCCGGATGCCTCAGTGCATCCCTGGCGGTCGCATCTCTTGGACCAGCACCGCCGTGTTGCGGCCGGAACCCTAGACGCTCTGCACACCATCAACGAAGCAAGGAGCATGCCAAAGCCGAATAGGCCAAAAAGGCCAGCATTTGCGGACTGTGCGGCTTCGAGCGTGCGCACGAGTGACGCGAAAATCATCGCATCGCCGACGGATTGGGCAGTTTGCCGGATTGCTAGTGGTCAAAATCTGACGCTTGGTTCCGGGGCCGTTAGCCCGCTCAGGGTGGGAAGGAGACCTAACTCACCAGCTCTCCGACGGCGCGTGTGCGCCAGGAGCGGTCGTTCAAGCCACTATTATGGAACGACCTGTGTGGGGCCGGGAGCTGAATGGCCGCTAGTTGGCAGAGTGCGGTAGATAGCTGTCATTCAACTTTCCCCGAAGGCAACGAAGCGAAGCTTTAATCTCACCCATTTTGACGCCGTTTCTCACGGATTCTGGCGAGTTCATGGACAGGTGGAGCGGCTTCCCCTTCCGGTATGATAACGTCGTCGTCCGGCCTTATAGCCATGGCATCGACATCATGCGGACCGATCTGCCAGGCTTCCCGTACGTGGAATTTCCGCTTGAGGATCGCAAGTTCCATACGGAGTTCAGGCATTCCGGACGTATCAAAAAAGGCTGGAACGAGGAAATAAGCTCCACAGGCCCTCACGTGTTCGCAGAACATTTCAAGGTTCCGATGATTGCCCACCGTCATTGTGTTCGTGCGAGAGGTATTGACAAATATCTTTCCGGGTTCTGCTGACAGCGTGCCGAAGTCCTGTGTAATGTGCCCTCGATAATGAAACGGGTTTTGGCGATCTATGCCTTTGATGGCAGAAATATAAATTTCATCTTGGCTGTCATCTCTGCCGAAGCGGGCGAGCCATTCCTTGAAAACCGCTTCGCCCTTTGATGCATTTGCGAACATCAAGCCCAGAAACGGAGGCTGGCCCGGCATTGTCACGCCGTACATCATACCTTTCCACTCGGCAGCGTGCCAAAGCCGTGGGTTGATGATTGCTCGAACGAGAACATCATCGTGGCTGCGAACTTCACCGAAAACCTGCGGCATCTCTTCATCATCGTCGCCTGCGAGCGGCGGTAGTTCTATTGCCGCTGGCCTCGCAGGTGCATTCGGTGCCATTGGAAAGTTCCGATTGATGCAGTCATCCCAATCGGAAATACGGCCCGCATGGGTGCCGAACACCCTGTTTCTGGAAATACCGGCTCGGCAAAACAACGTGGCTCGCTCGAACACGTTCTCGGTTCTGACCAATTCTTCGATAGTCTCGGCGGCATTGGGAAGCATAGCCACGCTTGCCAAAGCATGAATGCAGGAGAAAATGAGGTGTTCGTTGTACTTCCCGATATTGTTCACTTTAGCAAGCTGCCAATCTGCCGGGACACAAACCTCCATCATGGAATCATCGTCTTCGGCGACCGATGCTTCCTGAAGGTTGTCGAGTTGGCGAATTCGAACCGTGAACTTTTCTGTATGCGGAAATGCCCCGGCATTGAGCAGCGTAGCAGCAAATCCCTCAAATGCTGCAGCATATGTTTCAGCCTGTAGGACCCCTTCAAGCGTGTTCGACGCCTCGATTTCAATCTCCACGCCCAATATTCTGGTTCGAACGCCACTGAACGCCTCATCAAAGAGTACGACTTTATTCGGGAGGCTACCGCATGCGGGCTGAGAAGCCAGGAACGTCATCATTTCATGGATTTCGCGATCGTCCGTCCCTTCGGGGACTGAACCGTCAGCCTTCAGCTTATCAATGTGTCCGAGGCGATAAAGCAGTGCCAAACGCGCTGAAAACAGTGCCAGCCTGTCCAGAACGTCCGGCAAGCTTTCCAGCCTGCGGATCTCTTCGGGCGGCTGAACTATGAGCAGGCAAGCGAGCAACTGATCAAACTGGGTGATCTGGTTCTTCAGCCTCTCCCCGCTTTCATCATCCAGCGGAGCATTGCTTCCGATAGCGTGTAAAAATTGAATGGCGCTAAGGACATCCACGATATGGCCTAGCTGCAAAGACAGCATTGCGAACAGATTCAGCGCCGGGATCGTTTCGACCCGCAAATCGCCTTCAGTTTCTGACAGCGCCAGATACTGGATGATTGATGCCAGAGCAGTAGAACGGGCCGCCCAGCGAAGACCGGCACCGCGATAGCCCACGGCCAGGTAGTAAAGCGCCTTGGCCTGATCCTCGCGGCTTTCATCTTTCGAAAGATGTATGACGGCACGGCCAAGCCATTTTATGCCGTCGGTAGGCTTTTCAGCATCGAGCTTGCGTTCACCTTGCTGCAAATAAAGGCTTCCGGCCTTTATCTCTTTGCTGCGCTCGGCCATGAATTCCGCAAGTTTTTCGACCAGGGTATCGAAAGCTTGGCTATCGGGCGCGCTTTCGCCGATTGCCTCGACCATGGTTTCCAGCATATCAGCCGGAAACTCCGCCAGGCCCGCCGCTCTATCGATAATCCCGCAGAGGGCCTGCCAAATTTCGTCCAGATTTTCCCGCTCTCCGGAAAGCGATATTTCACTCATACGGTGAAAGACAAGCAGCGTCTCTGCATGCAAGGCATTGTTGGGCCGGGATTTGTCGGCAGCCAGTTCTAAGAGCTTTTCCTTCAGCCGTTTTGACCTGTCTGCAAAGAATAATTCGTCGGGAGTCTCGTGACCTTGGAACACCCGGCCCACCAAAAGCTGATGGAGATTGCTAACTTTGCTGATATGGACGGCGTGCCCGCTCTTGAAGGCAATGGCCTCGACCCGTTCGTATTGATCCTGCATGGTCTCGATATCATCGAACCACCAAAACGCCGTCCAAGCAAATTCATATACGGCGCGTAGATGCTGATAGCTCGCGCCGTATTTCTTTGCGTGGTCAATTGCCCGCTTAAAGCGGCCTTCCGTTTCGAAGCGAGGCCTTTCGAGTTCTCTTGAGAGCCGTGCAGCTTCAAATGTGTCGGAGACCGCCTGCGTTTGCTCTTGAGCGGTTGAGCCCAATTTTTTCAGCCCGGCTTCCAGCGCATCCAGTGCCTGCTGGCGCTTGAAATCTCTCGGTCCAAGCATGATTTTGTCGGGTTCGTGTTGCCCAACCTTTAGATATTTATAAGCAAGGTCTTTATGACCATGGGAAAATACACGATCAATAATCCACTCCCGGTCGAGAATTGTGACCTTGACGCCATGTTCCTGCTGTAATTCGTCTTCTATGCGAAGACGATCACGCTGCCGTGCCGGGCGGTTTGTAAAGAAGATGATCCGGTCATAGCCACGTGTTGTTCCAACAATCCCTTTGACATCGGATCGCACCTTATCGGACCAGGCTTTCTTTGCGCTGAATGCAAATCCCCATCGTTCCGCGCCACTTTTCCCGTCGCCAACATACCAACGCTCTGAAATTCGCTCATCAACCGGGTAGGTCTCGGTGTCCACCTTGCCGTCGCCTCCGCCTTCCGGCCCTGTTTGGGGGCGCAAGTTGGGGCAAAGTTCCCGCTCGCTCAATTTGCGGCAAAAGACTTCGAAATCCTTATGCTGGTTGCGATCGGTGAGCGTGTCCAGATGGTGGCTCAACTCGGATTCGCTCAGCCTATAGGCGTCAGTGCATTCGCTGTCCGAGTAAAGATACGGGCGTCTGACCCGCATCATTTCAGACGGTGTGGGGAATCGATTCATCGTTGTTTCCTCTGCTCGAAAGGATAGCAGATTCCAATCGCGCAACTTCAGTCCTTGTTGTGTTTTCCTTTACTGATTGTCTCGCTCTATGATTGCCGTCCGATTTTATCGGACATTCTCTTCAACACACGGAAGGGCGGCTTTTAGGAGCTTCAACGAGCGGTGTGAACGACCGAAAATTAGGCGCGAAGCGGCCTTTCGTTAAACGCAAGACATAGGTCGCTTCGAGGTCAAAACGGTATTCAGTTTCGGGTACCAAGCGTCAGGTTTTGTCCACTAGGAAGGCATCCCGATCGAAACCGCCGCCGGTTTCATCGGGTCGGCCGCGGCAAAGACGGCGCTCGCCTCGCTGACGATGGAGACGTGATCCTTGGCTGCTTGTCCTGCGGCAGCGCTGTCGCCGCGCATGATCGCGGTAACGATGACGTCATGCTCCTGCCAGGATTTGGCCAGGCGGCCCGGCAGCATGAATTGCGCGCGCCGGAACGGCGCCAGCCGGCTGCGGGTCATGACGGTCAGTTCATAGATGTGCTTGCTGTGCGCGCCGCGATAAAGCCGGGTGTGGAACTCGGTGTTAAAATACTCGTAGTCCTCCTCCGCACCCAGTTGCACAAGGCGCGCCGATGCCTGGTGCTCGATCTCGAGCGCGCGGCGTTCGCCGGCAGTCATGCGCTCGGCTGAGAACCGCGCGCAAATCGCTTCAAGCTCGGCCATGCTCTCGAACATCGAGGCAAGATGCTCCTGCGTCACCACGGCGACGGTGGCGCCGCGGTTGGGCCGCCTTTCGACCAGCCCCATGGCGCTCAGCCGGCCAAGCGCCTCCCTGACGGGGGTGCGCGACACGTCGAAACGGGCAGCGAGCGAGGTCTCGTCGAGCTTTTCGCCGGGGCGCAGGAACCCGGTGACGATCCGGTCACCGATCGCCCTGACCATCTGATCGACGGTCGTGCCCGACCTGATCAAGCTGCGCTTCCCCGACAATTCTCCTCCGTCCAGTCTTTTTCGCGGCCATGCGGCAAGTGGCTCGCCGGAAGTTTCGACTCGGGCGCGCCCTCTATGCCTTTATTTTAATCTAGATGTCAAACTGGCTAATTGAAAGGCAAAAAGTGTATGCAATTGCCTTTCGCTTGAGCACGGATAATCGGTCCGCCAACTGATTTAACTGGATAAATTCCAGCTTTTGAACTGGCACGGCGATTGCGTGCACTTTCATGAGAAGGGAACTAGTCGCGAACTGCTCAAGACCTCCGCCGGAGCGGCGCTGGGTCTGGCCTCGGCGTCATTCCCGATCAGCAGGGCGTTCGCCGCTGCCGTCACTGTCGGCTTCATCTATGTCGGACCGAAGGACGACTACGGCTATAACCAGGCGCATGCCGAGGGTGCCGCCACATTGAAGGCCATCGAGGGCATCTCCGTGGTCGAGGAGGAGAACGTCCCCGAAACGGTCGATGTCCAGAAGTCGATGGAATCGATGATCAACCTCGACGGCGCCTCGCTGATCTTCCCGACCTCCTTCGGCTATTTCGATCCGCACATGCTGGCCATGTGCGCGAAATTCCCCGACATGCAGTTCCGCCATTGCGGCGGCATGTGGAACAAGGACAAGCATCCGATGAATGCCGGTTCCTATTTCGGCTATATCGGCATGGGCCAGTATCTCAACGGCGTCGCCGCCGGCCACGCCACCAAGACCAAGAAGATCGGCTTCGTCGCGGCAAAGCCGATTCCGCAGGTCCTGCTCAACATCAACTCCTTCCTGCTCGGCGCACGCTCGGTCGACCCCGCCATCACCTGCCAGGTGATCTTCACCGGCGAATGGTCGCTGGCGGTCAAGGAGGCGGAGGCCACCAATGCACTGGTCGATCAGGGTGCCGACGTCATCACCTGCCATGTCGACAGCCCGAAAGTGGTGGTCGAAACCGCGGCGGGACGCGGCGCCTTAATCTGCGGCTACCATGCCAATCAGAGCCCGCTGGCGCCCGAAAAATACCTGACCGGCGCGGAATGGAACTGGGCGAAGGTCTACAAGATGTTCGTCGACGACCTCGTGGCCGGCAAGCCGCTGCCCAATTTCACGCGCGGCGGACTGGCCGACGGCTTCGTCAAGATGAGCCCGCTCGGCCCCGCCGTCAGCGAGGCGGCGCGCACACAGTTCGACGGCACGCTCGCCGAAATGATGAAGGGCGGCTTTTCCGTGATCAAGGGGCCCTTGAAGAACAACAAGGGCGACGTCGTCGCAACCGAGGGCCAGACCTTCGTTGAAGCCGCGATCGAGCTGGAAAGCATGGACTATCTCGTCGAGGGTGTCGTCGGCTCGACCGCTTGAGCATGGATCGGAGACGAGGGCCATGGCAGACACGGTGAGCAGTGCGAGCGTGCCAGTGATGCTCGGCGCCAAAAGCTATCCGACGGCGCTCGAATGGATCGCCCGACGGGCGGAAGCCTTCGTCATCCCGCTCGTGGCGCTGATCGTCGGCATGGCCCTGTTCAGCCTGTTCATCGCGCTGGTCGGCAAGTCGCCGGTACAGCTCTATGAAACGATGTGGCGCGGCGGCTTCGGCTCGTGGTTCTCGGCCCAGAACTCGCTGTCGCGGGCTGCACCCTTGCTGCTTGCGGCGCTCTGCGTGGCACTGCCGGCCCGGCTCGGCCTTGTCGTCATCGGTGGCGAAGGCGCGATCGTGCTGGGCGGCGTTGCCGCGGCTGCCATGGGCGTGGCCGCCAGCGGCGCCCCCGCCTTTTTCGTTATTCTTGCCATGGGCGTGGCGGGCCTGGCCGCCGGCGGCATCTGGATCGGTGCCGTCGGCGCGCTACGCCACTACCGTGCCGTCAACGAAACCATATCGAGCCTTTTGATGGCCTATATCGCCATCGCCCTGATGAACCATCTGGTGGAAGGACCGCTGCGCGATCCCGCCTCGCTCAACAAACCCTCGACCGAGCCGTTGGCTGAGGCCTACCGCATCGGCAACATTCCGGGCATGGACGTGCACTGGGGCCTGGTCGTCGGCGTCATCGCCTGCATTCTGTCCTGGCTGCTGATCGAAAAGACCCGCTGGGGCTTCGCCGCTCGCATCGCTGGCGGCAATGTCAGGGCAGCCCAGGTGCAGGGACTTGCCGTCGGACCGCTGATCGTCGGTTTCACCGCGCTGGCCGGCGGCTTCGCCGGCCTTGCCGGCATGCTGGAAGTCGCCGCCGTGCAAGGCAGCGCCAACGCCTCGCTCGCCGCCGGCTACGGGTATACTGGTATCCTGGTCGCCTTCCTCGCCCGCCACAATCCGCTCGCCATCATCCCGGTCGCGTTCCTGCTTGGCGGCATCGACGCCTCCGGCGGGCTGATCCAGCGCCGCATGGACCTGCCCGACGCCACCGTGCTGGTGCTGCAGGGCATGCTCTTCGTCGTCATCCTGTTCAGCGAAACCTTCTACGGCCGCTTCAAGGCCTTCAATCCCGACCTCTGGCAGAGGGGCGATCTGTTGAAGAGGCCCGATCTCCTGAAGGGAACTGCCTGATGGACGCAACCGAGATCGGCCTCTGGGGCGTTCCGCTCGCCATGCTCGGCGGCGCCATCCGCGTGTCGACGCCCTTCATCTTCGTGTCGCTGGGCGAAGCCATCACCGAGCGTTCGGGGCGCATCAATCTCGGTCTCGAAGGCACGCTGGTGTTCGGCGCGATGACCGCCTATGCCGTCGCGGTGATGACCGGCTCACCATGGCTCGGTCTGCTGGCTGCCGCCGCTGCCGGTCTTTGTTTCGGCCTGTTCCACGGCTGGATCTGCAAATTCCGCGGGGTCAACGACATCGCCATCGGCATTGCGCTGATGCTGTTCGGCTCGGGTCTCGCCTTCTTCTTCGGCAAACCGTTCATCCAGCCCTCGGCGCCCGACCTGCCGGCCATCCCGTTTGGCGGCTGGTCCGATATTCCGCAGGTGCAGGCGGCGCTCAATGTCAATGTGCTGTTCCTGATCGGCGCAGCACTTGCCGTGTTCCTGTGGTGGGCTTTCCGCAACACCCGCGCCGGCCTGATCATGCGCGTGGTCGGCGACAGTTCCGATGCCGCGCGCGCCATGGGCCTCAACCCGAACGCCGTGCGCCTCATCGCCACCGGTATCGGCGGCGCGCTGGCCGGCATCGGCGGCGCTTATCTGTCGCTCTACTATCCCGGCAGTTGGACCGAGGGCATTTCGTCGGGACAGGGGCTGATGGCGGTGGCGCTGGTCATCTTCGCGCGCTGGAACCCGCTCGGCTGCTTTGCCGCCGCGCTGCTGTTCGGCGGCGCCGGGGCGCTGGGGCCGGCGCTGCAATCGGTCGGCATCACGCAAGGCTACTATCTGTTCTACGCCGCACCCTACATTCTCACCCTCGTCATCATGATCGCCACCTCGTCGCCGAGCCGTTCGCTGGCCGGCGCGCCGGGCGAACTGTCGATCACCAAATGACGTTTCCAGACTGGAGTTTTGCTCAATGAACGCCAGAGCCGAGATCACGCAGCGCTACATCGACGCCGATCCCTATCCATGGCCCTACAATGGCGAGCTTCGGCCCGACAACACGGCGCTGATCATCATCGACATGCAGACCGATTTCTGCGGGCCGGGCGGCTATGTCGACCATATGGGCTACGACCTGTCGCTGGTGCGGGCGCCGATCGAGCCGATCAGATCGGTGCTGTCGGCCATGCGGGTGAAGGGCTACACCATCATCCACACGCGCGAGGGCCACCGGCCCGATCTCGCCGACCTGCCGGCCAACAAGCGCTGGCGCTCGCGACGCATCAATGCCGGCATCGGCGACCCCGGACCTTGCGGGCGCATCCTGGTGCGCGGCGAGCCGGGCTGGGACATCATCCCCGACCTCTATCCGGCCGAAGGCGAGCCGATCATCGACAAGCCGGGAAAGGGCTCGTTCTGCGCCACCGACCTCGAATTGATCCTCAACCAGCGCGGCATCGAAAACATCGTGCTGACCGGCATCACCACCGACGTCTGCGTGCACACGACGATGCGCGAAGCCAACGACCGCGGCTTCGAATGCGTGATGCTGGAGGATTGCTGCGGGGCGACCGACTACGGCAACCATCTCGCCGCGATCAAGATGATCAAGATGCAAGGCGGCGTGTTCGGCGCGGTGTCCCATTCGGCGTCCTTCGTCGCCCAGTTGCCATGAGGGTGTTGTGATGCGTGAAAGCGGCAAGAAGGCCGTCGGCGTCGAAACGATCGGCATGAGCATGCGCTTCGGTGCCTTCATCGCGATCGACGACGTCTCAATCAAGGTGCCGGCGGGATCGTTTCATGCGTTGCTTGGCGAAAACGGCGCGGGCAAGTCGACGCTGGTCAAATGCATCATGGGCTTTTATCACCCGACCGCCGGCGACATCCTGGTCGACGGCCGCGAGGTCGGGATCGCCAGTCCGAAGGACGCCTCGGCGCTCGGCCTCGGCATGGTCTACCAGCATTTTACCCTGGTCCCGTCGCTCACGGGTGCGGAAAACCTGGTCATTTCCCGCGAGAAGGTGCCGGGGATTATCGGCTGGCGCAAGGAGCGCGCCGCACTTGCCCAATTCATGGAGCGGATGCCGTTCAAGCTGCCGCTCGACGTCAAGGTGGCCGAACTCGCCGCCGGCGAGAAACAGAAGCTCGAAATCATCAAGCAGCTTTATCTCGGCCGCAGTTTTCTGGTGCTGGACGAGCCGACGTCGGTGCTAACCCCCGGCGAGGCGCAGGAAGTGCTGGGGCTCGTGCGCGGCATGACCAAGGCGGGCGATCTCACTGTGCTGATGATCTCGCACAAGTTCCACGAGGTGACGGCGTTTGCCGACGACATCACTGTCTTGCGCAAGGGCAGACTGACAGGAACGGGCAAAGTATCGGAGCTGTCTCACAAGCAGATGGCGGCGATGATGATCGGTGACCAGCCGATCGCCGCGCTCGACAGCCGCGCTCCAGTTCCGGCCGAAGCCAGGCAAATCCTGACGGTGAAAGCACTGAAGGCGCCCGACCGCACCGGCCTGAAAACCATCGACATCGGCGAGCTCGATGTGAAGTCCGGCGAGATCGTCGGTGTCGCCGGTATTTCCGGCAACGGCCAGAAGGAATTTTTAGAAGTCCTGGCCGGGCAGCGTACGCGTGATGCCGGCGACGTCCTGGTGAAGGGATCGCCCTACGGCGCCAGCCGCGCCGAGGCCCGCACGCTCAATGTGCGCTTCATCCCGGAGGAACCGTTGCGCAATGCCTGCGCGCCGAGGATGACGGTGGCCGAAAACATGGCTTTCCGGACCTTCGACCTGAACGAGGCCGGCAAACCGATCGCCTGGATCAGGATGAGTGCCATCAGGGACTATGCGACGCGCCTGGTCGAGCAGTTCAAGGTCAAGACAGCCTCGCTCGCCTCGCCGATTTCGTCGCTCTCCGGCGGCAACGTCCAGCGCGCTGTGCTCGCCCGCGAACTGACCGGCGAGGTCGATCTTCTCATCGTGTCGAACCCCTGCTTCGGCCTCGACTTCTCCGCCGTCGCCGAAATCCGCGCGCGCATCATGAAGGCGCGCAACGCCGGCGCGGCGGTGCTGCTGATGTCGGAAGATCTCGATGAGCTGCTTGAACTTTCGGACCGCATCTTCGTCATGTCCGACGGCGCGCTGGTCTATGAGACGCCGATCGCGCAGGCGAGCGTCCAGACGATCGGCGAATATATGGCGGGACATCACTGATGGCGGAGATAGACGCGCTGCCGTTTCCGTTTGCCTTCAAGCATGAGGCGATGGCGCTCGTCGTCATCGACATGCAGCGCGATTTCGCCGAGCCGGGCGGCTTCGGCGCCAGCCTCGGCAATGACGTCGGCCGGGTGGTGGCGATCGTGCCGACGGTGAAAAGGCTGATCGAGGGATTTCGCGCCGCCGGCCTGCCGGTGATCCACACGATGGAATGCCACAGATCAGACCTTTCGGACCTGCCGCCGGCCAAGCGCAATCGCGGCAATCCGTCGATACGCATTGGCGATGCCGGCCCGATGGGCCGCGTGCTGGTCATCGGCGAGCCGGGAACGGCGATCCTCGACGAGGTGGCCCCGCTGCCTGGCGAAATCGTCATCGAAAAACCCGGCAAGGGCGCGTTCTACGCCACCAGCTTCGGCGAGGACCTGAAGCGGCTCGGCGTGCAGCAGCTCGTCTTCGCCGGGGTCACGACGGAAGTCTGCGTGCAGACGACGATGCGCGAGGCCAACGACCGCGGCTATGAATGCCTGCTGGCCGAGGATGCGACGGAAAGCTACTTTCCCGAATTCAAGGCGGCCGCGCTGGCCATGATCAGGGCACAGGGCGCGATCGTCGGCTGGACGGCGATGACGGACCAGGTGCTCAAAGGAATTGCCGATGCCTAACATTGCATACCCGGCTCTCATCGATGGGGGCTGGCGTGATCTGGCATTCGAGCATTTTCGCGAAGGCATCACGGTGCATTGGCTGCTCAAGGGCGGACCGGCCGAACCCTCCGTCGCGATCCTGAACTATCGGCCCGGCGCCGGCGTGCCGCGCCATCGCCATGTCGCACTGGAAACCATCGTTGTGTTGGAAGGCTCCCAAAGCGACGAGAATGGCGACTATCTTCCCGGAAGCGTGATCCTGAACCCGGTCGGGACCGAGCATTCGGTGTGGACGAAACACGGCTGCGTCGTGCTGATCCAGTGGAATCTGCCGGTGGTCATTCTGGACGAGACGAAATGAACGACATCCGCTTCGATATCGGCAGCCTGCACGCGGCCTATGCCTCCGGCATGTCGGTTACGGCCGTCGTTGAAACCGTGTTTCAGCGCATAGCGGAAGCGGACGATCCCGGCATCTTCATCCATCTGGCGAGCAAGGCGGACCTGCTCGCCGAAGCCGAGGCACTCGGCCGAGTCGATCCCGTGGCAAAGCCGCTGTGGGGCGTGCCGTTCGCGGTCAAGGACAACATCGATGTTGCCGGCATGCCGACCACGGCCGCCTGCGCCGAATATGCCTACTTGCCGGCGAAAGACGCCACCGTGGTCGCGCGTCTGAGGGCGGCCGGGGCGCTGGTCGTCGGAAAAACCAATCTCGACCAATTCGCCACCGGCCTCGTCGGGGTGCGCACACCTTATCCGGTCCCCCGAAACGCGATCGATCCGAAACTGGTGCCGGGCGGTTCCTCCTGCGGCTCGGCCGTGGCGACGGCGCACGGCATTGTTTCTTTCGCGCTCGGCACCGACACCGCAGGATCCGGCCGCATTCCCGCCGGCCTCAACAACATCGTCGGGCTGAAGCCGACGGTCGGCGCGCTGTCGGCCACCGGCGTGGTGCCGGCCTGCCGCACGCTCGACTGCGTCTCCGTCTTCGCGCTAACCGTCGATGACGCCTACAGCGTCTTCAGGGCGGCGGCGGCCAAAGATGACGTCGATCCTTATTCGCGCGCTATCGCGGCGCCGCCGCTTGGTCCGCGTCCACCCGCGTTGACCGTTGGGGTTCCCGCAAAAGCGGACCGGGAATTTTTTGGCGACGCGGCGATGCAGGCGGGATTCGAAACGGCGCTGCGGACGCTGGAACAGCTCGGCTGCCGACTGATCGAAATTCCCTTCGGCGATTTCTACGCTACCGCCAACCTACTCTACGAAGGCGCCTGGGTGGCCGAGCGCTATGCGGCGATCGCGGATTTCATGGACGTGAACGAGGCAGCCATGCACCCGGTGACGCGCAAAATCATCGGCGGCGCACGAAAACTTTCCGCAGCGGATGCTTTCAAGGGCCTCTATGCGCTGCAGGCCTACAAGGCCAGGCTCGCGCCGGTCATCGCCTCGGTCGACCTTTTCTGCGTGCCGACGGCGCCGACGCATTACACCATCGGCGCCGTCTTGGCCGATCCGATCGTCACCAACAGCCGGCTCGGCACCTACACCAATTTCGTCAATCTGCTCGACATGTGCGGCATCGCCGTGCCGACCGGCAAGCGCGACGACGATCTGCCGATGAGCGTTACCTTGCTTGCCGCTGCCGGCAAGGACGCACTGACGGCGACGCTGGCCAGCGAATTGCATGCGGCGAGCGGTCTCGGCCTTGGCGCGACAGGCTGGGCGATGCCTGCCTTCGCCGCCAAAAGCTTCGACCCTGCTGACGACCTGATCGAGCTCGTGGTTGTCGGCGCGCATTTGTCGGGAATGCCGCTCAACGGCCAACTCTGCGCGCTTGGCGCGCGGTTGAGCAGATCCGCCAGGACGGTTGCTTCCTATCAGCTCTACGCACTCGCCGGCCAATCCGTGCCGAAGCCGGGGCTCGTACGTGTTGCCGATGGCAACGGGAAGTCGATCGATGTCGAGGTTTGGCGGCTTTCACCAGACGCGTTCGGACGCTTCGTGGCCGCGATCCCGCCGCCGCTCGGCATCGGCACGATCGAGCTCGATGACGGGACATCGGCCAAGGGCTTCCTGGTCGAAACCGCCGGGTTGTCACGAGCGATCGACATTTCGGCCTATGGCGGTTGGCGCAGCTTCGTTGCAAGGCCGGCGGAGCGAGTGGAAAGCGTTCCGGCCGATTGAACGACCGGCCGTTCGCGCCGGCAGCTGACCTCAAATCATAGCAGCATGCTCGGCGAGCCAGCTCGCCGAATGCCGTAAGCGATCCGTATGTGCGCGTGCTCTAAAATTGCACTGTGGTTTGGCAGGCGTCGCCACGCGCTTGCGACCGCCGGAGACGTCGCAATGCGAAAAGGCCGTGCAGTTGCCCCAACAGATTCCGTCGGGACCTATCAGGCCCGGAGATGCCGGATGCTGTCGAAGGCCGCGGCGATACTTCTCAGCCTGTTGCCAAGCTGGGCGTTCGCGGGAGATCAGACTCCCGATTGGCGCCTGAACGCTCGAATCGTTGCCGTCGGGCTGCCCGACGTGGCCGGCGTGCGCGAGGTGGGGCGCTTTCATGTCGGCGGGCCGATACCGGGAAATCCGGAATTCCTTATGGCGACGCGCGAAGGGCGGATGCTCGATCCGCTCAGGGTCCTGGTGGCGGTAGGCAGCAATTTCGGCGCACCGCCAGGCGATCCAGCATTTGAGGTCGGGGCAATCCTGTCCATCGATCCGCGCGCCGGCAAGTCTGGTGGCACCATTGTCGTTCCGCAAGACCTCACCGGCAACGACGGAGATGCGAGGGTTCAGCTCTACACGGCGCAGAGCGAACGGTTCCTCAACCGGCGATACAATGCCGGAGCTCGAACCGCACGCCTCGCAGCTGCGTCCGGACCGCGATATATTTCGATCAACAACGCCTTCGGAAGACCCTGGATCGCAAACGCGCCGAACGGATTGGCTGGCGAGGGCAGCGTCACCGTGGTCGACCCCGACGGTGCGCCGCTCGCCAATGCGCCAAGCCGCGAGGCCGGCGGCGTGTTCGCCGGCCGGCATACCGATCGCGAGCAGGCGCCGAAAGCGCAGCCCAGCGGCTGGCTTGGCAAGCTGCTGAATTATCAGGCAAGCGGCCAGCTGACATCGGGCGGAATGCAGACGGGCGCGCTCGGAACGGCGTTTCTCGGCCCCTCGCCCGACGGCAGCGGCTTTGCCGCGTTCGCCGCGGATGGTGGCGTGGTTCAAATCCACGTCCAGGATGGTGTCGACGGCTTGGCCGGGCCGGGCACGGTAAGCACCGGCCTCGGCACGGTCAGCGCCGGCCAAGGCACGGTGAGCAAGCGCATCGGCGACGATCCCGGCGTCATCGGCCTCGCCTTCAAGTGGAACCCCGACCGCGCTCTCTACATCGCCGACCCGGGGCGTGACCGACTGGTGCTGCTTGACCTAGAGGACGACCGGCGGCATTTCACGGTCGCCGGGACCCGCACGATCTCGCTGCCGCAATTCGACCGTCCGGTCGATGTCGCCGCCGCCATTCCCGAAATCGCCAATCCGCAATTCTCGAGCCATACGACGCTCGCCGGCGGGTCCGATCTGTTCGTCGCCAATCGCGGCGACGGCTCCTTGCTGCGGTTGAGCCAGGACGGCCAGCTTCTCGCACGCGCGACGATCGAGGTTCCAGGGCTCGGCCCCTTGGGAGCCGATCGCCTTCGCGCGATCGCGACGTCGGCGGACGCACAGCATATCTGGATAACGATTGGCGGCGAGGTTCCGGGATTTCCGGGCCACGAAGGGGCGCTGGTCGAGGTTGGGGCCTTCGATGAGCACGGCGCGGCGGCAGCGACGCAGGAGACGCAGAGCGCTGCCGCCGACGCCAATCTTGCGGCGCGCGGAAAAAAGTCGTTCCAGACCGATTTCACGCCGCGGATGGGCCTCGGCCCATTGTTCAATGCAACGTCCTGCGTGGCCTGCCATCCCGGCCCTGGCGGCGCGAGCATTGATGAAAGTCATTTTGCACGCAGGATAGCCCACATGGATCCGGGCTCTGGGCGCACGGTGCCGATCGAACATCCCAACAGTCCGGTCGCCAGACGCCATGCCTTGCGTGATGGCGTGGCGATCGTGCCGGCGGCAATGCCAAGCCAGGCCAACGTGGTTTCGCTGCGTATGCCGCTCGCTCTCTACGGTATCGCCGGGATCGACGAGATACACGACAGCGTCATCGAAGCGCAGGCGATCAGCAAGGGCGACGGCATCAAAGGCCGCGCCCATCATGTCGTCGACTCCCAAGGCGCATCGCGGATCGGCCGATACGGCTGGAAGGCTGATATCGCCACCCTCAAAGATATGGTGGCGAACGCGTTCGCAAACGAACTCGGTATCACCAGCGCGACGGCCAGCCGCGAGGCGGGCGCGCAGCCAATCGAGCAGAGTTCCGCAGAGATCGAGGCGGTCGCCTCCTATCTGCGAACCCTGCGCCTGCCCGATGGGGCAAAGCCATGAGCCTCGCCCTGACGCTCTCCCATGCGCCGGAAAAAATGCGCCCGGTATTGCCTGGTGTCATCGTTGCTGCGGCACTCGCCCTTGCGGCCGGCTGGATCGCCGGTGGGCTGGGCGAGCCGCTGTCGCGCAACCCGGTCCTGGTCGCCATGCTCTTCGGGCTGCTGATCGGCAGCAGTTTCGCCTGTCCGGACGCCTTGCGCCCGGGGCTCGACTTCACCAAGCGCTATCTGTTGCGGCTCGCCGTGGTGCTGGTCGGCTTCCGTATCACGACGCGGCTGTTCCTGGATCTGGGGCTCATGCCGCTCGCAGTGGCGGCCATCGAGCTGATCCTGATGCTGACGCTGCTCTACGCCATCGCGCGCAAGCTGTTCAGGCTCGACGCCGAGATCGCGCTGCTGGTCGCGGTCGGCAGCTCCGTCTGCGGCGCCGCGGCGATCCTCTCGATGGCCGCGCTCGTGCGTGCACGCGACCAGAGCGCCGGCATCGCCATCGCCTTGATCACGCTGAGCGGCACCGTGGCGTTGCTCGCCTATCCGGTCATGTTCCTGGGCGATTGGCTGCCGCATCTCGACGACCGCCTCTATGGCGTGTTCGTCGGGGCGAGCATTTTCGAGCTGGCGCAGGTCTACGGCGCCTCCTTCGCCATTTCCGACGACGCGCTGAACACCGCCACACTGGTCAAGCTCAGCAAAGTGCTGATGCTCGTCCCGCTTCTGCTGGCCGCCAGCCTGGTGTTTCGCAGCCGCAACAAGGCGCACGAGGCCGCGCCAATCCCGTTCCCGTGGTTCATCGTCGCGTTCATCTGCGTGGTGATGCTCAATTCGGAGATCACCCTCAATCCGCAACTGCGCCGCGCCATCCTCGATGTCGACCAGTTCCTGTTCCTGATGGTGATGATCGCGCTCGGCATCACCACCCGGGTCGGACGGCTCGGAGAGGCCGGCGGCGCCTGGCGCCTGATCGGCGTCGGTTTCGTCGGGGTGGCTCTGTCGGCGGCCCTGGCCTATGCTGCGCTGATCCCGTTCTCGGCGACCTTCCGGGCCGCATCACCCTCATCGAGCCTAGGCGCGATGCTTGGCAGCCATGGCGGACGGCTTTTCGCCTCGATCGGCTGCGCCAAATGCCATGTGCCGGCGCTGGAGGGCAGCAACGGCGAAGTTGAGCTGTACTCCGACCTTTTGCTGCACGACATGGGGCCAGCGCTCGACGACAAGATCGTCCAGGGCGATGCCATCGGCGCCGAATGGCGGACCGCACCACTCGTCGGCATCCGCCTGCGCCACCGTTACCTGCACGACGGCCGTGCGACAACGCTGCGCGATGCCGTCTTCGCCCATGGCGGCACGGCGCAGATCGTGCGCGACCGCTTCTTCGACCTGGACGAGACAGACCGCCAGGCACTCCTCGATTTCGTGGCGAAGCTATGATGCGGCTTCATCACGCCACCCCCGTTTTTGATCGGCCAAACCGCCATGTATGAAGCCGTTATCGCAGAGCTGAACCATCTCGACGGACCCGACCTGCTGGCGCCGCTCGTCAGCGACGTGTTTTGCGGAAACATAGCGCTCGTGTCCTCGTTTGGCGCGGAATCCGCGGTGCTGCTGCATATGGCGGCCGCAATCGACCGTTCGCTCCCCGTCATTACGCTCGACACAGGAAAGTTGTTTTCGGAAACGATCGCCTATCGCGCGCAGCTGACGGCTCTGCTCGGCCTCACCGATCTGCGCGTCGTCACGCCTCAAACGGCTGTCTTGCGGGCGCTCGACGGCGCTGGATCGCTGCACCGCCGCGATCCAGACCGGTGCTGCCAGATCCGCAAGGTCGTGCCGCTCGAAAATACGCTGACCGGCTTCAAGGCCTGGATTTCCGGTCGCAAGCGATATCATGGCGGGCTTCGCGCGGATGTTCCGACGCTCGAGGAAACTGACGGACGCCTGAAGGTCGATCCGCTTGCCCGCTTCACCCGCCAACAGATCGAGGCCTATCTCGATCGCTATGATCTTCCCCGGCATCCGCTCCTCGAAAAAGGCTACCTCTCGATCGGCTGCGCGCCGTGCACGGTCGCGTGCGGCAGCGCGGACAATCCGCGCGCGGGCCGCTGGAGCGGACTGTCGAAGATGGAGTGCGGGATTCACCGGTCGCCCATTGCCGCTCGCAATTCGGCCGCGTCTGCTGCCTGATTTCCGGTTGCGCTGACGTCGAGGTCCGCACCCCAGGGCATCGGCCATTGCCGCTTCATCTGCGAAGGCAGTACCAATTGTCGTAATGAATTGAAAACTAGGCAAGCTCGCGAAAACTAGGAGATCAGCTGCCGGAAACTAGGGGTGAAAAGCCGACACTTGTTACCCGGACGCAACAGGCGCCCCGGGATGGAATCTTGCTGTCTGAGCTGACACCGGAATGCGAAGCTAACGCCATTTCTTGACGTTTACACTCGGCGCAGCCAGGTCGAAAATTAGCTTGACCTTATCGACAACATGTATACATTCTGTCTATGAGTAAACGCTATCAATCACAACGCCCTGCCATAGGCCAACGCGCCGATGCTGCGCAGGACGTCGTCTACCGCTGGCTGAAGCAGCATGTGCTGACCTTGCCTAGCCGCGAGGGCACGTTCCTTACCGAGGCGGAGGTTTGCCGCGAGACGGGAACGTCGCGGACGCCGGTGCGCGAGGCGCTGTTGAGGCTCGAAGCAGACGGCCTCCTGCAGATCGTGCCGAAAAAGGGCGCTTATGTACCGCCGATCACCGAGACGGAGATCGAAGCGGTCATGCAGGCCCGGAGCCTGGTGGAGGAGTGGTGCGCGCGGCAGGCCGCCGGCTTCGGCAACATGCTTGCCGTGGAACTCGACAGGCAGGTCGCCCTCCAGGTGGAGGTGCAGCACGACCCTGTTGCGTTTATTGAACGCGATCGGGAATTTCATCGCACGATCGTGCGCGCCGCCGGCAATCCGGTGCTCGCCGACTTCTATGAGGGCCTGCGCGACCGCCAGTTGCGGATGGGCGTGCACGCAATCACAATCTCTGGTGGGCGCGGCGACAGCGTGCTTGCCGAACATGCAGCGATCGTCGAGGGTATACGCCGCGGACAGCCCGAACAGGCGGCCGCAGCCGTTGCCCAGCATCTGGCGCGGACGCTGGTCGCCCTGCGGCTGCCGACGGCGGCAGGCTGGGGCTCGGTTGCAACGGCGCGTATGCCGGCTGTGGCGGCGCAGTGAAAAAGGGGCCGCGGCGTTCGCATCAGCGATGCGGCCGAACGTTCGAAACACACAGTGACGGCGGGCAGTTGGTCAACGGAATTCGTGAATTGATTATGGTGACTTAACAGATCGGTTCCGAAAGGGCCGGAGCATGATCATTGAAAGGGAAACGGCTTTCGACGTGCGCGCGTTCCGTCAGGCGCTGGGACAGTTTCCGACTGGCGTTTGCGTCGTCACCTGTGTGGCCGATGACGAGCAGCTTGGCATGACGATGAGCTCGTTCAACTCGCTGTCTCTCGACCCGCCGCTCGTGCTGTTCAGCATCGACCGTCGTGCAGCGAGCCTGCCGCTCTGGCAGAAGGCCGCCGCTTACGCGGTCAATGTTCTTTCCGAGAACCAGAAGGAAGTTTCCAACCGCTTTTCCAAGCCGCGTTCCAACAAGTGGGAAGGAGTGCGGTTCGAGCGGGGCCACTCTGGCGCCCCGGTGCTGCCCGGCGTGGCGGCGCTGTTCGATTGCGAGCCGTGGGCCACGCACCAAACGGGCGACCACGTGCTGTTCATCGCCAGGGTGAAGCATTTCCGGTCCTTTGCCGACCGGCAGGCGCTGGTTTTCAGCAAGGGGCGCTACGCATCACTGCAGCCAACGGAGTTCACGGCGCCGCTTTGGCCGCTCGACATCCACTACTGATCGCGGAGGGTAAGATGATCAAGACCGGGGCGCAGCATATCGAGATGCTGAGAGATAGCAGGGTAGTTTATATCAATGGCCAGACGGCTGGCGATGTCACCACTCATCCCGCCTTCCGCCAGACCATCCGCTCGGTCGGCGCGCTGTATGATTTTCAGGCGCGGTCGGACAACCGGGAACTGATGACCTTCGAGGTCCCCGAAAGCGGCGGGCAGCGGGCCAACCGCATTTGGCAGTTGCCGCGCAGCCACGCCGACCTCGTCGAGCGGCGCAAAGCGCTGGAAGCTTGGACGGAGCTTCATTGTGGGTTTCTTGGCCGCGCGCCGGATCATGTCGCCTCCTGCATTTCCGGCATGTTCATGGGGATCGAGGTCTTCGAGGCTTACGACAAGGCGCGCGCCGCGGCACTTGCCGACTATTACCGATACGCCCGGGACAATGAGCTCTATCTCACCTATGTCATCATCAATCCGCAGGCCGACCGCTCGAAGTCCGCGGGTGAGCAGCAGGACCGCTTCCTCACCGCCGGCGTCGTCGACCACGACGCTGCAGGCCTGACGATCCGCGGCGCCAAGATGCTGGCAACCGGCGGCATCATGGCAAACGAGGTGCTCGTCACCTGCATCCAGCCGCTGCGCGATGGCGATGAGCCCTATGCGGTGTCCTTCGCCGTGCCGATGAATGCCGGCGGACTGAAGATCCTGTCGCGCAAATCCTACGAGGAAGGCGCCGTCAGCGTCTTCGACAATCCGCTTGCCAGCCGCTTCGACGAGAACGACGCTGTGCTTTACTTCGACGACGTGAAAGTTCCCTGGGACCGCGTCTTCATCAACCAGGACATCGCCATGTGTCAGCGGCAGTTCCATGCCACCCCGGCGCATGTCTTCCAGAATTATCAGGCACAGATCCGCCTGATGGTGAAGATGCGCTTCCTTGTCGGCATCGCTCGGCGCATCGCCGAGACCAATGGCGTCATCAACTTTCCGCAGGTGCGCGAGACGCTGGGAGGGCTTGCGGCGCAGAACACCATGGTCGACGCGCTGGTGCACGCCATGGAGGTGAAGGGTCGCATGCAGGGCGCCTATTTCGTGCCCGATGCGCATACACTCTATTCGGCTCAGGTGCTCACACAGCAGCTCTATGCCGAGGTGATCCTGGCCTTGCGCGAGTTGGCGGGCGGCGGACTGATCATGCTGCCGTCCTCCGTCCAGGATTTCGCCGATCCGGAGCTGCACAATCTGATTGAAAAGACGCAGCAGTCGCCGGTTGCCTCGTCGGAGGGCCGGGTAAAATTCTTCAAGCTGGCCTGGGATGCGGTCGGCTCGGAATTCGCCTCGCGCCACACGCAATACGAGATGTTCTATGCCGGCGCCACCTTCGTGACTAAAGGGCACAGCTTCCGCACCTTCGACTGGGACCGCTGCACGCAGCTCGTCGACCACATGCTGGACAGCTATTCTCTGGAAGACGAGGTCGACCGCGCCGCTCTGGCTGCCGCCTGAGGTTTGCCATGCCGATCCGCAAGGAACACAAGGAATTTCACACGATCGACATGACCGGGGAGGGCTGGCATACGCCGCCTGGTTACCCTCGCGGCATCGAGCAGAAGATTCTTGCCGGCCGGCTCGACGAGGCAGGCAAGACCGGGCACCGCACGCGGCTGCTGCGGTTTGCGCCGGGCGCCTATACGACGGTGCCGTTCGTGCATGAATACTGGGAAGAGGTCTATCTCCTATCGGGAGACCTCATCGTCGGCGGACCTTCAGCCGAAGAGCCGTCGCTGAGTTTTGCCTCGAACACCTACGCCTGCCGGCCGCCTGGCGTCTATCACGGTCCCTTCCGGTCGCATACCGGGTGCCTGCTGCTCGAGCTTCACTACTACGAGACTTAACTTTTCTCGAACGATATCCGCGCCCAAGCGTGCGCCACCGATAGCGCGTCTCTCACGTTCCTAATGTCTGTTGCGCGTCACCGGTTGTCGTATGGCTGTCCAGAAGGAAGGCGTAGAAGGTCGCATGATTGAAAACTAGGCAAGCTCGCGAAAACTAGGAGATCAGCTGCCGGGAAACTAGGTGACCGTACCGATGTGGGCGGATGCCACCGCACACAGGGTGAGCTCGTGAGTTTAGAAAGGACTGCCAAGCAGCCCATGAGCTCGCCAATCGGTGGGAATTGCAATGATCTGATATTCTCCCGTATATGGTCGAAGACGGAGCGCGGGATCGACCGGTCGCCCAATCCCTCTCATAATTCGGCCGCGTCCGCTGCCTGATTTCGAGGTCGCGCAGGCATCCCGTCGACGCCTGCACTCGGCCATTGCAGCTTGATCCGCGAAGCCCCTACGAATTGTCGCACGATTGCGCTACCCTAAGGTCAATCTGGGCTGCGGGGCGGTCATCACGGCACGACCCGACGCTCGATGATTGGTCGAGCGGGAGCCCCGATGACCGCCCTAGACGCCATTGACGCCGATGCGAGGCGCCCGCTCTCGGGCACAGGCCGGATCGCCAAGCTGGCGGCGCCGCGCAGCGCCAGGATATTGAGGCGGAACCGCGTTCTCGAAGCGATCGGTCAAAAATCGCGTTCAAGCGTGTGCTGGGTGGCCGCGCCGGCCGGCTACGGCAAGACGACGGCGGTCATCGACTACCTCGAAAGCGTCGCGGCACCGCATGTGTGGTTCCGCATCGATGAGGGCGACCAGGATATCGCGCGCTTCTTTCAATATCTGGCGCAGTCACTCGCCTCATCAGCGGTTGGAAACCTGCCGGTCTTCGGCGTCGAGTATGCCGAGCAGCCGAAGGAGTTCGCCAGGCGCTTCTTCAGAGCCTATTTCGCGCGGTTGAAGCCCGGCACTATTCTGGTCCTCGACGATTTGCAGGACGCCGACACGCCCGAATTCCGGGCGGTGCTTTCCGTGATGTTCCGTGAACTTCCTGACACGGTCCGCTGCATCTGCGTCTCGCGCACGCTGCCCCACGACGAACTGGGCGACCTCGTTCTCAAGGGCCAAGTGGCCGTCGTCGACCGGTGGGCGCTCGAATTCTCGACATCGGAAGCGCGCGATTTCGTCAAGCTGCGGTCGAGGAACGGCACCGTTCCAGTCGATGTCGAAGCGGCGCGCGGCTGGGCGATCGGGCTGGTTCTCCTCGCCGATCACGGCTCGGCGGTCGGCCCTGACGACACGACCGGGACAGCACCCGGCGGGCAGAACGCGCTGTCGGACGTTCTCGGTCGTCATTTCTTCCTTTCCCTTCCCGCCGCCGACCAGGACATGCTGCTGAAACTCAATCTGCTGCCCGAGATCAGCGCCGAACTGGCGGACGTGATGATCGGATCGACCGAAGCGGGCAAGCTGCTCGACAGGCTCTACCAGCGGCAATTGCTCGTCACGCGAACGGAAAACAGCCGCGACGTTTTCCACCTGCACGACCTCTTGCGGGACTTCCTCGACCGACGCTTCGCACAGCGTGTGACGGCAGAAGAGCAGAAGTCGCTCAAACAAAGGGCGGCAAAGGTGCTCGCCGACGCCGGTCGTCTTGACGAAGCCATACACCTCGCCTTGCAGGCAGAGGACTGGGAGCAGGCGAGCGGGCTCATGCTGAGCCGAGCGGAGGCCGTGCTGGCGCAGGGACATCGAACGACCTTCATCGAATGGGTCGGCCGGTTGCCGGAAGCGTTCATGAACGGCTGGCATTTCTATTGGCTGGGCGTGGCCCACATGCCGAACGACGCCGCGGCAGAGCACTGGCTGTCGAAGGCATGGCATGCCTTTGGCGAGGCCGACGATCAGCGCGGGCTTTGTCTTACGGTGTCGCGCGCGGTTCTGGTCAAGACGGACAGTTGGCGCACCTATGAGGGTCTTTCGGCCTGGACCCGCCGGGCCTTCGAGATCATCGAGCACGGCCTGCCGGAACTGCCTTCCGAGGAAGCGATGCTGGTGCGCATCGGCATGGTGCGGGCGCTGAACTTCGGCGACGACTACTACCGCAACAGCCCGGCCGGGCAAGCGCTGGAATCGGAATTGCTGGAGCGGCTGACCCGGAATCCCGAGCACGACCCAAGCGGCTTGCGGCTGCTTGCCAGCGAAACGCTGATCGAGCATTCGGTATCGGTCATGCGGGCCGATCTGTTCACCAAAGCCGTCGACAGCATTGTCGAGGATTTGACCGACAAGGAAGTGCTGCCTTGGGTCCTCGGCATGTGGCTGGTCGAGTTTGGCGCCAAGAGTGGCCGTTATTTTCCCTACAAGAGACGGGGCTTTCCATATCCTTCGGCCGAAGCGGCGTTGCGGGAGGCGATCGCCATCGGTGAGCGCGAGTCGCTAAGGGGTGTGGAGTTCGGTGGCCTGTATCATCTTCAGATGCAGATGAAATTCCGCAACGACTTTGCCGAGCTCGACCAGGTGGTCGAGCGCCTGGCCGAGATCGCCGACAGCCGTTTCAGCACACAGGTCGCCATCGTCGCCAATTGCTATGCCGCGATTCATGCCAGGCAAGGCGATTTCGCGGCCGCCTATGAGGATTGCGAGCGCTTCATGGCGGCGAGCGAGGCCGCCAACGAGCCGATGGTCGAGCGCTGGGCGCACTGCATCACCAAGTTCCAGGTGCTGCTCGCCGACAGCAAGCCGCGCGAAGCCGCCGCGCTACTCAGCGACTTGCTGCCGCGGCTGGACGGCGGCGCCCGCAAGCGAACCGAGATATGCATTCTTGCAGCGGCCGCGCTGGAGAGCCGGTGGGACCAGGGTCCAGGCTACGGCGATCGGCTGAAGCTCTTCATGGAGGCGCTGCGCGACGTCAGCTGGCCAATGGTGCTCCTCAACGTTCCGGAATTGCTCGCCGAACTGCTTGGCGATGCGCTTGAGCGGGGCATCGAGCCCAAGCTTTGCCGGTCGCTTATCCGGGAACGCCGATTGGACGCGCCGCAACGGCGGCCCACGGCGTGGCCATGGCCGCTCAAGGTCCACGTCCTTGGAGGCTTTCGGCTGGAACTCGATGGAAACCCTCTTAATCTCGGCGCCAAGCCACCGACGAAGGCTCTCGACATCCTGCGGGTACTGGCGATCTCGAAAGACAAGACCTGTTCGCTGGAGACCCTTCAGGACTGGCTATGGCCCGACCTCGACGGCGACCAGGCGCGGGCGGCATGCGAGCAGGCGCTGCATCGGCTGCGCAAGCTGCTCGGGCGGACCGACCTCATCGTTCAGCGCGAAGGCAAGCTTCGCCTCGCGTCGGACAAGGTCTGGGTCGACCTCGCCGACTGGGATGCACGGCTCAAATCCGTGACGACGACCAATGGCGCGGCCGCTGGACTGCGACCGGAAGCGGAAGCGCTCTTCCTTGCATTCCCCGGTCCGCTGTTTCTGCACGAGCGAGCCAGCTTCTGGTCGCTCGCCGCCGCTGAAAAAGTGCGTCGCGATCTGATCGATCTCGCCTTGCGGATCGGCCAGCGGCTGGAGACAACCGGCAATGTCCAGGAAGCGCGCTCGGTCTATCTGAGGGCGTTGGACCTCTATCCGAATGCCGGGCCCGTCTGCAAGGCGCTGATCAGGGAGCGGCTGTCGCACCGCGATTTCGAAGGCGCTGTCGACGACTATGCACGCTACGAACGGGCGCTGCGCGCCGCCGGCGAAGCCGCGCCCGCTGCGGAAATACGCGCCTTGGTCGAACCCTATCTCGTGCGGCACACGCGCTGAAGACGGTGTCTTGCTGTCTCGCGAAACCCCGGGCTATCGGGAGCCTGGCGGTCGTCACTCAAGGTCCTTTCAGGATGTTTGCGGTCAAGAGAAAGGCCGCCAGCATCAGAACGAGGCCAGCGATAGCGTCCATCCCCTTGCGGTAGATCGGGCGGTCGAAGCGGCGTGACAGGCTCAACCCGGCCAGGCTCCAGCCATAGAATTTGATCGCGGAAGCCGCGAGGAAGCCGACTGCGAAGCCCGCCTGTTCCTCGCTGCCGTAGCTGAACGAGAGAACGCCGACGAGAAACATCGCCTCGAGCCAGACCAGAGGATTGAGCCAGGTGACTGCAAGCATCGAACCGATCGCCCGAGACCTGGACTTGCAGCCTGCCACTGCAGTCTCCGACCTGTTTGTCCGGTTAACTGCGAGTAGGGTGCGCGCGCCCCACCAGGCGAGAAATCCGGCGCATGCCGCCTGCAGGATTCCGGAGATTGCGGGATTGTGTGTCAGCAGCGTTCCAGACCCGCCAATTCCCATGATCACCAAGGCGATTTCCGAGACGTAGCCGGTAGAAGCGACCGCAAAGGGATGGCTGCGTGTCAATCCCGCCCGGATAAGCATGAGGTTCTGCGGACCAAGGGAAAAGATGAGCCCAAGGCCGAACACGAAGCCGGACACTGCCGCCGGTGACAACAGGGCGTCGGCTGTCATGCAACGTCATCCGGCTTTTTCGATCGCGCATTCCTGTGCATCTGCTGCCTCCCATGCGTCGCAGTGTGGAAGGCAGGCACATACGGGTCACTTACGGGACAAAGCCGCCAGTCCCGTTTCCAGGCTCTCGGCGCCAGAATTTCAGGCCGGGCGAGGTTCGATCTGCTCAAACAGATCGTGCTGCACGCACCCAATCGAGTCGTGCGGCGGGGACAAGGCCGTAATTGTAAAAATTGATACCGTCGACGTCCGGCGCCAGCGCCGGCTTCACCTTGGCGGCGAGGATTTCAGGGCCTGCCATTTCCGGATAGAAGAGCCGGTAGCCGGCGCCCAGGAATTTCCCTGCTTCGAGCGCGGTGCGGCCAGCCGCAATCAGGCCCGTGACGTCGCCGGCCTGCATGTCGTAGGCACAAAGGATCGCCCCGTCGCAGACCTTGCCGAGCGCTGCCAGATCGCAGCCGCCGAGCCAACCGTCTTTCAGGTCGATGACGAGGACATTTGTCCCCGGATCGGCAACCTCGCGCAGTTCGGCGACAAGGCTGGTCACCGGCTCGAACCGCCACAACAGATAGGCGTGGAGTTGCGGCCAGGGCAGAAAAGTGTCCAGGCCACTTGCGGGAAATTCTGGAAAGCGCCGTTCAGGCACCGCGCGCTCACACGCCTCGGCAATCCACTGCTTGACGAGCGCGCGCGCCGCCTGGCCTTCGATGCCGGCACGAGCGGCGCGGGCGAGGCAGGACGGACAGAAGCACAGCGACAGAAGAAAGTCGTCTTCCGGCGTCAGCCCGACCCCATCCTTCTCGTGGTGGTATTCATGGGCGAAGCCCATGAAGGAAGGGCTTTCAAGTTCGATTCTGTCCGGCTTGTAAGTATGCGTAACGTCGGCAACGAGCGCGCGAACATAAGCGCGCGCATCCGGATGCGACGGGCACAGATTGTAATAATTGGGATCGCCAAAGGCGTTGCGGGTGACGGCCTGCGGATAAAGCATGCCGAGGCGGGTATTGTGCAGACAGACCGTCCAGCACGACACCTGCAGGCCGCCTGCCTCGCGCCGTTCGATAAGATCGGCCAGAACGTCGCCGCCTTCCGTGATCATTTCGGCCACCTTCGGCTGGATCACGAGATCGGCCCATCGGGCGGCAGTTGGCTTGAAGTAGATCGTGCCGTCCTCCGGGAAATAGGCTTTGCGGCGCGGGCTGCGCGGCTGCAGGAAGCGACCGGCGTGATAGGAGGTCGCGAGACTGATCATGTTGAGCCCGGCGCGCTCGACGAGATCGCGTTCGACGGCTTCCAAGCCCAGATCCTGGACATCCCAAGGGTAGGTCCACATCGAAAGCTGCATGAAATCTCCTCAGTTTTCTGCAATGACGCCGTGAGCAAGCGCCGGTTGGTTTCCTGTCAGCCTTCCACTGGTTCGGCGACTTGCAAAAGGCAATCTCCTGCCTCGCACATCGTGTGCAGCCGGCGCGAAAGTACGATGCCGCCTTCGGCGAAATGCAGAGCTTCCTCGGCAAGATCGAGCCGTTCGAGGTCGTGATACCAGCCAGCCAATTGTCCAGCGCTCACGCCGTCGCCGAGCCTGACGGCGGGTTCGAACCAGCCGCGGCGAGTGGCGTAGAGGCCCTGACCGTGCCGGGAAAGCGAGAGCAATCGCGTTGGCGCCGAAGGCTTTGACTCCGGCGAAAGAACCGGCGCCTCGACCACGCCAACGGCGACCATCAGATTGTCGATCGCGCGAGCGGTCATCGCCATCGTATCGACTGTGGCGGTGCCGCCGCCGCCGAACTCGCCGCTGACGCCAATGGCGCCGGCCCGGCGGGCTGCGCCCATCGAGGTCGGCGAGGCCTGACCATTGTCGGCCACGAACCCATACGGCATGCCGAGCGTCCGCATCAGTTCCACCCCGCGCCTGTGGCGGTCGGGATCGGTATCGCGCTCGACGAGGGCTGTAGGCAGATGTTCCATCGAGGTGCCGCCCGAGTGAATGTCAAAGACGATTTCGTGGCGAGGGAACAGTTCCGTCTCGAGGAAGCTGGCAAGCCGGCAGGTCGGTGCGCCCAACGGATCGCCCGGGAAGGCTCGGTTGAGATTGCCGCCATCGAGCGGCGAACAGCGTTTGGCGGCCATGACCGCCGGTGCGTTCGCCATCGGCAGTATAGTGACGCGGCCCTTGATCCGCTCGGCATCGAGCCGGCGGATCAGCTTGGCCAGCGACAGTTCGCCCTCATATTCGTCACCGTGATTGCCGGCCATCAGAAGCAGCGACGGCCCTTCACCGTTGCGTATGAGGCAGATCGGGACCTTGACCTGGAAATAGGGCGAACGGTCTATCGAGAAGGGAATACTGAGATGGCCTGATGTCTTGCCGTCCCGGTCGAAGTCGAGCGTATGGGTAAGGCCGGTGTGCATGGCGGAAACTCAGATGGCGGCAATCGCTGTGACCTCGATGCGGAGGTCGGGATCGGCAAGACGCGCCTCGACGCAGACCCGCGCCGGCAGGCGTTGAGGATCCACCCAGGCATCGTAGATGCTGTTCATGGCGTCGAAGTCGCCGATCTGCGGCAGGAAGATATTGACCGCCACAAGCTTCGACTTGCTGCTGCCGGCCTCGACCAAAAGCGCCTCGATCTTTGAGAGCACATCGCTGGTCTGGCCTTCGATGCCGGCCTTGCGATTGTCGGCCACCTGGCCCGCGATGTGGACGAGGCCGCCATAGACGACCGCCTGCGACATGCGGGAGCCGGACTGGAAATACTTGATCATGTTGGATCCTTTCGAGGTTCGCTTGCGGCCGCCGCAAGATCCGGTCAGCCGAAATAGGTGGGAAAGGCGTGGCGGACATGGCCGGCCGGGTCGACGCCGAAGATCACGCGATGGCGATCGAGGCAGGTGCAGGGATGCGAGATGCCGAATTCAATGATGTCGCCAACGGCAATGTCGTCGCCCGGCGCGATTGTCAGGAAGGCGTGCTGGTCGTTGAGCTTGAAGACCTCGGCTCGTGTCGGCGGGACAGACAGCGGCTTGCCGGCGCGGAAGACCGCGAGCACCATCGGAAAGCCCTGATCGAACGAGACGTCGCGCATGCCCATGCCGCAGATCACCAGGCCCGGCTCCGGCCGCGACAGCACCTCGGCCCACAGGCGCAAAGCTGGACGAAACGAATTTCGTGCGGAAACGCTGGCGCCGCCGACCGCAAAGCCGTTGCGGGCGTCCAGTGCGCCAAGCGAGCGATCATAGACACCATGGTCGTGGAAGAAGATGGCGCCGCTGCGCAACACCAGCGTCGCATTGCCGTCCCTGGAAACGGCGGGCGAAAGCGCGGCGACCACTTTGTCGAAGAACACCGAGCCGCCGGCCGTGACGATCAGCGGCACGTCGCCGCCGACGCGGGTGCGCAGCCGCAGGAACATGTCGGCGGTCATCGCCAGCAGCGCCGAGATCGCCTCCTCGGTGCGGCCGGGGTCGGGTTGCGCCGCGGCACCTTCGTAGGTCGCAACGCCGGCAATCAGCAGCCGTCCGCCGGCGGCATCAACTGCATCGGCGATCGCCTCGGCCTCGCCAGCAGTCCGCGCGCCTGCCCTCCCAGCACCGAGTTCGACGAGCACGCGCAATGGCGGCAGCTTCGCATTGGCCCGCCAGGCTTCGGCGAGCGCATTCACGGCGGCGATCGAGTCGTCGAAGACGAAGAGCTCGGCGCTTGGCCATGCGCCGGCAAGGGCTACAAGCCGGTTCGCGCCACCTGATCCACCAACCTCGTTGGCGATGATCAGCCGAGAGAGCCCGGCTCTGAGCATCACCGCGGCCTGCCTGATATCCGCGACGGTCGTGCCCCATGCTCCGGCTTCTACCAACGATCGAGCAAGGTCTGGCGCCATCGGGGTTTTGACATGCGGCGCGATCATCGCGCCCTGTTCGCGCGCATAGCGCAGAAATAGATCACTATTGGCGATGAAGGCCTCCTCGTCGAGGGTCAACACCGGCAACGACATGCGCCCGTCAGCCGGATGCCAGCGCTCAGATGCGACAAGGCTGCTGTCCAGCCCGAAGGTGCCGGGCGGCACACCGCGGATGCGATCGTCGAGCAGGAAATTTTCACGGGTCGCGAGCGACAGTACGGGTGAGTTTTCGGTCATCCGATGCTAGTCCTTTCGCCTTCGCAGGATGAAGTCCGGTTCGATTTCCGATGCCGGCCACAGCATGAGAGAGATGCGTGCCAAAGCCTTACTCCGGACCGATCATCGATGCCCACCATCATCTTTGGGATCTCGGCCTCGGCCGGCACCCCTGGCTCGCCACAACGGCTGGCGAACGCGGCGGCCTGGGCGAGCTTGGCCCCTTGCGACGAAACTATCTTCCTGAGGATTATTTGCGCGACGCCAGCCGGCACAATGTCGTCGCCGCCGTCCATGTCGAGGCCGGTTGGGCCGGGGATGACTGCGTCGGCGAAACGCGGTGGCTTGAAACGCTCGGCAAGACGCGGGGCGTGGCCGCCCGCTACGTCGTTCACGTCCCGCTGGCGAACCGCCAAGCGCCGGCGCTGGTCGAGGCGCAGGCGGCATTCAACCGTGTCGTCGGCGTGCGCGACATACTGAGCTGGGATCCAGATCCTGCCCGCCGTTTCGCTGCCCGTGACGGCATCATGGATGACCCGGCCTGGCGGGCTGGGCTGTCTCTGCTTGCCGGCCATCGGCTGGTTTTCGATCTGATGGTGTTTCCGCGCCAATTCGCCGGTGCGGCGCGCCTCGCAGCGGCCCATCCGGACCAGTTTTTTGTCCTTAACCACTGCGGCAGCCCGATCGATCGCGACGCGGACGGAATGCGGGCGTGGCGCGAAGGGCTCAGGCGTTTGTCCCAGTGTGACAACGTCGCCATCAAAATATCGGATCTGGTCGCCTACGATCATGACTGGACGCTCGACAGCCTGAAGCCGGTTGTCATGCATTGCATCGACTGTTTCGGCACGCAGCGCGCGATGTTCGCCAGTGACTTCCCGGTGGCCGGTCTGCACGCGTCGTTCGATGCGGTATATGACAGCTTCAAGGCCATTGCCGGGGAGCTTTCCACGGAGGAGCAGACGGCGCTGTTCTTCGGCAATGCAAGGCGTATCTACCGGCTGGACGATATGTCATCGGCGGGCCTGCTCCCTGCCTGAGAGAAGCAGCAGCCCCAGGATCAGCGAACCGAACAGAATGCTGCGCCAGCCGGGCGATGCGTTGACGACGGTGATCAAAGCCGTGATCGTGACCAGCAGGATGGCGCCGGGGATGGTGCCGGCATAGGTGCCGAGCCCGCCGAGGATCGAGGTGCCGCCGAGCACCACGGCCGCAATCGAGGCGAGCAGATAGGGATCGCCGATCCCGACATAGCCTTGTCCGTTCATGCCGAGCACCAGCACGCCCGCAAGCCCTGAAGTGAAGCCGCTGATGCCGTAGACCGCCAGGGTGGTCGAGGCGACAGGAACGCCGGAGAGTGTCGCGGCGAGAGGGTTGGCGCCCATGGCGAAGAGCCGAGCGCCGAAGGATGTGGCATGCATTGCGGCCAGAACGATCACGGAGACGGCCACCCACAAAAGCACGCCTGCGGGTATACCGCCCGGCCGCGCATTGCCGAGCCATCGAACTACCGGGTTTTCGGCGGTCACGGCACTGCCGCCGGCGATGATGATGAGCAGGCCCTGCAGGAATGTCGCCATGGCCAGGGTCATGATCATCGGATGAACGCGCAGCAGCGCCACGCCCAGCCCGTTCACCAGACCGATTGTCGTCGTTAGCGCGAGGACGGCAAGGACGGCGGTGAGCCCGGTCGGGTCCGCCTGCCAAGACAGCAGCGGCAGGCTGACGGCGCTCACCGTGACGATCGCCGCGACGGAAAGGTCGATGCCGCCGGCGATGACCACAAAGGTCTGCCCCGCTGCGACCAGGCCGATGACCGCGGCCAGTTCGACCAGATAGCGCAAATGGCCATAGGCGCCGAAGCCACGCGAAGCGAAGCTCGCCGCGATCCACACCGCGGCGACGATGGCAAGGGTGAGAAACGGCCGGCTGCGCAGGATCGTCAGGGCGCGCCTGCCGCTCACGGACTCTTTCCATGCTGTCATTGCTGCACCTTGCGGAATTGCGGGATGGCGACCGCCCCGATGATGATGAGGCCCTGGGCGACATATTGGGCGACCGGGGTGAAGCCGAGGAAGAACATCACACTGATCATCAGGCTCAGCAGCAGGCTACCGGCAAGCGCGCCGCGCATCGTGCCTTGACCGCCGAGGAAGCCGATGCCGCCGAGCACGGCGGCGGCGATGGAATTCAGCGTGAAGGCCGTGCCGATGACCGGATCGCCCGAACCCGTTTGCGCGGCAACGAACAGGCCGGCACCTGTGCAAAGCAGGCCGCTGATCGCGTAAGCCGCTACCCGTGCGCCATCGACCGGCACGCCGGAGCGATAGGCGCCGACCGGATTCTCGCCGGCGGCATAAAGGCTCAAACCAAGTGGCGTGGCGAGATAGAGCTTCCACAGAAGGACGATGAGCATCAGCAGCACGAAGGCCGCGGGCGTGTTGCCGGCAAGCAGGTCCGACAGCCACTCCGGAATGGCGCCGCCGGGTCTCGGCAGGATGAGCAGCGCAGCACCGCCGATGATGAAGGAGCCGGCGAGCGTCACTACGATCGCCGGCAACCGAAGTTTTACCACGATGAACCCGGTCGCGGCACCGATGCCGATACCGGTCACCGCCACCGCAGCGGCACCGCCGGCTACGCCAAGCGGCCCTGTCATCGTCGTCGCGGCGATCACCGCGCCCAGGCTGACCATTGCGCCGATGGCCAGGCTGATGCCGCCGGTAAGCATCAGGATCGCCTGGGCCATGGCGACCAGCGCCAGCGGAAACCAGCTCTGAGTGAATTTGGCGAAGCCGGCAGCGGTCAAGAGGCCGGGAAAGAGGAAGCCGTAGGCGACGAGGAACGCCATGACCACGGCGAACAGGCCACGCACGCCCACATTGCGGCGCAGTTGGACCGGCCAGTAGAGAGCGCCGCCTTGCCTTGGCGAGGCCACCGTGCTCATGCCGTCACCTTCCGCTGTTCGGCGCCCATCGCGGCGGAAACGATCGCTTCCTCGCTCAATGCGCCGCGCTCGAGCACGGCAACGATGTGGCCCTCCCGGACCACCGCGACGCGGTCGCAAAGGTGCACCAGTTCGGGTGTATCGGAGCTGAGCAGCACGACCGCCTTGCCGGCGGCGGCGAAGTTGCGAAGCATCATGTAGATTTCGCGCTTGGTCTCGACATCGACTCCGCGTGTCGGGTCGTTGAGGAGAAGCGCAAGCGGGTGGTGCGGCATCCATTTCGCCAGCGCCACCTTCTGCTGGTTACCGCCCGAGAGGGCCTGCGCCGGCCGGTCGAGGTCGCCCTTGATGCCAAGCTGGGCAGCGAGACCTCTTGCCGTCTCGCGCTCGGCACGGCGGCTGCGCAGCTTCAGCGCCGGCAGTCTTGCGAAAGCGGGCAGCATCATGTTGGTGATGATGGAATGGATCAGGTGCAGGCCTTCGCGCTTGCGGTCGGCCGGGACATAGGCGAGGCCAAGCGCGTTGGCTTTCGGCACACCGCTGGGCAAACCCGAACCACCATTGACGGTCGCGGATGCCGTCCTGGCCGGAATGGCACCGTAGAGGCCGAGCAGCAGATCTTCCTGCCCTTGCCCGACCAGGCCTCCGATGCCGAGCACCTCGCCCGTCCTGATGTCGAGATCGACGTCGCGCATCAAGCCGGCCGAAAAATTGCGAACCGAGATGGCGTTGGCAGCCGATGCCGAAGGCTGCCAACGCGGAAAGAGGTCGCCGGGGTCGCGGCCGACCATCAGCCGTACCAGCCCGGCGGCATCGGTTCCTTCGAGGCTGCGGTCCGCCGTGCAGGCGCCGTCCTTCAGGACGGTGACATGCTGGCACAGCGCCATGACTTCGTTCAGCCGGTGCGAAATGTAGAGAATAGCGATGCCCTCGCCGCGCAGCCGCTCCAACAGGTCCGTCAGGACCTTCGTTTCGGTTGCCGAAAGCGACGAAGTGGGTTCGTCGAGAATGAGCACGCGCGGCCGGCGGTAAAGCGCCTTGGCTATCTCCACCATCTGCCGGCGGCCAAGCGACAAATGTCCGACCGGCATCGAGAGCGGTTCGCGAAGCCCTACAAGATCGCATGCTGCCCTGGCCCGCACGGCGAGTTCGGGATAGTCGAGCAAACCGAACCGGCGCGGATAGGCGCCAAGCCCGATGTTCTCGGCGATTGAGAGGCTGGCCGTCAGGCTGAGTTCCTGCTGGACGACGGCGATGCCCGCCTGTTGCGCATAGGCAGGGGTCATGCGCGACACCGGGCGCCCATCGACCTCGATCGCCCCGCCGTCCGGGCGCAAGGCACCGGACAAAAGGTCGATCAGCGTCGACTTTCCGGCACCGTTCTCGCCGAGCAGCGCATGCACGCGGCCGGGCTGGAGAGCGATGGAAACGTCGCGCAGGACGGGGTTGCCGAAGAAGGACTTTGACACCCCCCGCGCGGCAAGAAGCGGAGCCGTGGCCACCAATTTCTGCGACCTTTCAGGCTTATTGCTCGGCCAGCAGCTTCTTGAACATTTCCTCGTCGTAGGGCGAATAGATGTAGCCGTCAGCCGGAAAATCGGCCGCCCGGGCGAGGTACTGATCGATGTTGGAATTGTCGATCACCGGCAGCGGGATCTTGACGAAAGCCGGCACATCAATGCCCTCCAGCGCCTGGACGGCGGTGTAGGCGGCAAAGGCGCCGAGCCAGTTCGGCTGCATGGTCGCCCAGCTCTTGAGGCCCTTTTCCTTCCAGAGCTCGAGGAATTGGCGGGCGTTCTCGCCGGTGATCGGCACTTGTTCGCGGCCCTGCTTGTCTAGGGCGAGTACCGCGCCCGCAGACAAGGCGCCGCCGAGCGACAGAATTCCGTCGATCTCGGAATTGGCGAACAGCAGGCTGGTGACAGCCTCCTGTGCAGGCGCGACATTGTAGGGTGTGTTGGTCTCGGCAATGACCGTCACCTCGGGATGGGCCTTGAGCGCCGCGTCAGCGCCTTTGCGCCGATCGTCGCTGACCGAAACGCCGGCCGGGCCGTTGAGGACGAGAATCTTGCCCTTGCCGCCGATGGCGTCGATCAGGAACTTGGCCGCCTGATCGCCCCACTGAGCGGAATCGGTGTTGACCTTGGCTGTGACCTGGTCGGTGTCGACGAGGCTGTCGAAGTTGATGATGGCGATGCCCTTGTCGCAGGCATCCGCCAGCACACGCGCCGGAGCGGTCGACGAGCCGGCAATCAGGATGATGGCGTCGACGTCGGAATCGATCATCGACTGGATCTGCTGGATCTGGACGTTGGCGTCGCCCTGGGCGTCGGTCACGACAAGCTTGTCGACCAGCCCCTGCTTCTTCAGGGTCTCGATTTCGGCTTCGATCGTGCCCTGGGTCTGCTTCATCCAGGTCGGCACGGAATAGATGTTGGCCCAGCCGATCGTGTATGGCGCCTTGCGGTCGCCCTTGATGCATTTGGCGGCCGCACTGGCCTGCGAACCGGCGCCGAAGCTCAGCAGGAGACCGAGGCAAAGGGCACTGGCGGATGCGAAAAGCGATGATTTCGTCATGATTGTTCCCTTCTGAGGTTATGCCGGACGTGCGGGATCGGGACGAGAAAACCCGCAGGGTTGCCGCATCCGGAAACCGCCCGTTTTCTCGTCAGAACTGTCTGCGCCTGGCTCATTATTGTCTGATATTTCGGACAGTATGTCTGTATATCGGACAAATGGGATGCTAGACTGAGCCTTGACATCTTTCAAGCGTCTTGAGACGAGGGCCGAAATGATTTTTTGCGCGGATGCGGCTGATATGAGCGATGGCGCTACTGGTCTGATCGAAACGGAAGCCGGCGCCGGGCCCCGTCATGGCGAACGACGCCGCGGCATCGACCGGGTCATCATGCTGCTGGAAGCGCTTTTGCGGCACCGCGCTCCGATGCGCGTCGGCGACATCGCCAAGATGATCGGCGCACCGCGTTCGACCACCTACGAGATCGTCAACAGCCTGCTCGAAGCCGAAATGCTCGAAAACGTCGGGACGGAGGGCTACGTCTATTTCGGTCGGGCTATGCATCTGTTTGGCTGGGCCTATTCGCATCACAACGCCCACTATCGGCGCATCATAGAGACGCTGGACAGGATGGCTGCGGAGACAGGCGAGACCGTGCAACTGTGCGGCCTGCGCGGGAACAAATACATCGTTCTCGATTGCCGCGATTCTTCCGGCCCGTTCCGGATTTCAAGCGATGTCGGGGTCGAGGTGCCGATCCCATGGACGGCGTCTGGGCGGCTCCTGCTCGGCCATATGAGCGAGGAAGAGGTGAAGGACTTCATCCCGCCTGGCGACTACAAGCTTCCAGACGGCCGCGTCATTGCGCCGGCCGAATTCTTCAGCGATGTCGCTCTGGCCCGCCAGCAAGGTTTCAGCGAGACCACCGCCCTCGCCGACCGCTTCACGTGGTGTATGGCCGCGCCCATCCGCGATGGCCACGGCGCCATCAACAAGACCCTTTGCTTGGTATTGCCAGTCGACACACCGGAAGCGCGGCGCAGCGAATTGCTTGCCCTGCTGTGCGAACGCGCCCGCGGATTGTCGTTGGCGGGAAGCTGACGCATGTCGCGCAACAGCATGCCCCCGGGCGCGGACCGGGGTGTTCAGCGGTTTTGCGATAACGACACGCATAAAACAACACCTGAAGGGCGGTCGAACGCGACGCGCTTTAAGGTTAAGAATCGGCCCTCACGCCTTCGCCAGGGGAGCGCGAAAAAAATGGCCGGGCTCGAAGACGGCCCGGCCAAAAAGAAGGTTTCAACCTTCAGAGGGGAACGCCGTTCGGCGGAATGGGAGGAAACCGTCGAACGGTGTTGCCTGTTTGCGCTTGTCTGGGCGGGTTGGCGACGAACAAAATTCCAAAAGCCGGCGGGATGACGAAAATTCCTGTTCTGTTTGCTCTGACCTCTTCAGCCGGGTGACGCCCTCGTCTCAAGCAGATCGGCATAGTGCCGGCGCGCCACGTCGGGATGCGGGCGCAGGCGACGCTTAGATCACACGACACGGCATGACGCGCCAAAGCCGCTTTCCAGCCATCAACGGCTATCTTGACAAAATGTTTTGTCAAGACGAAAATGAGGTATGCTTGAGCTTTGGCGGGCGGCCGCATCGGCTTTAGTGGCGTTCGCCCTGGCCCCGACCCTGCGACGCCCAAACCTGTAAGGAGTCCCCCCATGCCAATCAAGAAAGACGAAACCGGAAAGCGTTGGGTCGAGATGGAGTTCATCACGCCTGGGACACCCGAGCAGGTGTGGCGGGCAATTGCGACGGGTCCCGGCAACACTGCCTGGTTCACAAAGACCACGATCGACGAGCATGTCGGCGGCAGGCTGCATTTCGACTTCGGTCCCAATGGCGCCTCCACCGGCGAAGTGACGATTTGGGAGCCGCCGTTCCGTTTCGGCTATGTCGAACGCGAGTGGAGCGAAGGCGCGCCGCCGGTCGCAACGGAGATCACCGTGACCAGCCGGTCGGGTGATCGCTGCGTTGTTCGCATGGTCCATTCGCTGTTTGCCTCGACCGACGATTGGGACGATCAGTTGGAAGGGTTCGAGAGCGGCTGGCCCGGCTTTTTCGAGGTGCTGCGCGTTTATCTGTCGCATTTCGCCGGCGAAAACGCCGCCAGCTTCAGCGTCATGGCCAGCACGAAGGCCGACCAGCTCTCGATTTGGAGACGGCTTACCGAGACGCTCGGTCTGGCCGGCGCTAATGTCGGCGAGCAGCGAAATGGCCCGCAGCAGCCGGAGAGACTATCCGGCATAGTCGAACGCGTGCGGCAGAACGACAAGCAGCGCTTCATCGTGCTGCGCCTGACTGCGCCTGCTCCCGGCATTGCCCTGATCGGAACCTATGCTGCCGATGGCAGCGCAAACGCCAGCATGGCAATGTATCTTTATGGCAACGACGCCGAGCAGCGCGCCGCCGAGGGCGAGCCCAAGTGGCGGAACTGGTTTGGCGAAATTTTCAGGCATCCGGGCTGACGGATGCTGTGGATCAGCCGGCTAAGATCGGCATCGCGCAGTCTCTGGATGTTGGCCGCGCAATTCGCCCGTCGGAACGTTGCTTTTGTGAAAGCGGCGCCCAGATCCGCTGACAGCACGCATCAGTCATGGAGGTCCCTCGAGATCGCCGGGCCGACTGAAAAATCGCTGAATGTGACTTCGAAACCCTCGCGTTGCGGCGAGCAGCACATCATGCCGATATCGATGTTTTTCGAAGGCGGGAAGTAGGCGAGCCGCACCGGCTTCCAGTGATGGTCGGAGGCATCGAGATACTGAACGCGAATGGTCTCGGCATGGCGGGTCAGCCGGATCCTGACGCCGTCCGGACCGGCCGGGATGCTGACCAGTGACCAGTCGGAGGCATCATTGGTGACGACGACGGAAAAATAGGCGAGCCCGTCGGTGAACTCGATGCCGGCCTTGACCCAGTGCGTCTCGCTCAGCCGGACCATCAAACCGGCCTGGTCGTAGAGCGCCTTATAATTCCCCTTGACGGTGACCTCGGCGCTGAAATCGCCCTCGACCTGCCGGTAGAGGAAGTGGCCATTGTCGCGCCAGAAGCCATAAAACGTCTCGCGCCAGAAATCGGTCTCCTTGCCGGTCCGCACATGCACGGTGCTGTCGCCGAAAGCATGATGCGGTGGCGGGTTGAGCCAGGTCAGTTCTGCATGCTGAGATGTCATCGACTTGCTCGTCTCGCCGGTTCGTATTGCGTCATCCGCCGCTCGTGCGACGAGGCGGATTTGTCTCTTGTACCCGGCTTCAGCCGCTTCATTTCGGCGCTTGGTAAAGCTCGGTCGCGGCTTCTCTCAGCGCGCGCCGGCTCTCCGGCCTGAAATACATCATGTGGCCGCCTTCCAGAAGCTCGACGCGGATAGGCTTTGCGCCGGGAAGCGAAGGCACCTGGCCGACAAGGTAGCGTGACGCCAGATAGGGTGTCACCAGGTCGGTGTAGCCGTTGACGATCAAAACACGGAGGCCGGGATTCAATGTGCGCGCCTGCTGAAGGTCATCCATCACGCCGGCATAGCCCTGACGCGTCGGGCTCGTCCCGTAATCCCAATTGCCGCTGATTTCACGGTTGAGAAGCCGATAGCTTAGATCGGTGCGGAATTTCAATTCCTCCCTGATATAGCTGACAAAGGCGGAAGTGAGCGCCGGCACGCTTCGGTCGAGGACCGGATCAGGACCGCTGGGCCTTGGACTTTCCGGGGCAACGTCTGCCGTTTCGATCGTGCCGTCATAGACGCTGAGAACATTGCCCCTTGCCCGCGCAAACTCCTTGGCGAAGAGCGAGGTGGGAATGCGCGCAAAGTTTCGTTTGACGAGTTCGAGCGGCAGGCCGGTGATTTCGGCAACGCGCGGGCTCGCCAGACGCCCGCCCTGTTCGAGCCCGCTGGCAAGCGCTGCGAGATAGTCGCCAAGCGCATAGCGTTCGACATCGGCCAACCGCTCCTGCAGTTCGGGACCGGTGACGCTTTCGCTGCGCAGGCGCACCGCCGCCAGCGACGGAAGCTCAAGCGCCCAGTGAAGCGGCTGGAACTCGTCGGGCCGCACGAGCGTGAATTCGAGCGCCGGCGAGATGAGCACGATGCCGCGAGGACTGATGCCGATGTCATCCTGAAGCGTCTTGGCAAGCAGTGCCGCCCGAAACCCACCATAGCTTTCGCCGGCAAGAAACACCGGCGACGCTGTGCGGCCCGCCTGTGCCAGATAGAGCCGGATGAAGGCGCCCATCGCGGCGGCGTCCTGGTTGACGCCCCAGAAGCTGCGTGCCTCGGTGCCGGATGCTTCGCGGCTGTAACCCGTTCCGACAGGATCGACAAAGACCAGGTCGGTCATGTCGAGCCAGGTGTTCGGGTTGTCCAAAAGCCGCTGCGGCGGTGGGAGAAAACTTCCATCGGCCGCTGTCGCCATCACGCGTGGACCGAGCGCGCCAAGATGCAGATAGGCGGAAGCTGCTCCGGGACCACCGTTGAATACGAAAGTGATCGGGCGCCGGGGATCAGGTTCCCGGCTTGGCTCGGGACGCAGCGTGTAGGCGACATGAAAGATTTCCGCTGTGACGTCGCCCTTGCCGGATAGCAACGACAGCGTGCCGGCCTTTGCCTGATAATTGAGCGTGCGTTCCGCGATCACGATCGAATGATCTGAGACCTGGGGCGGCGGGAGCAGCGACAGAACGCCACCCGAAGGCGACGGCCGCTCGGCCACTTGCGCATGGCCGGCCGGAAGGCCGCCAGCCAGCAGCAGCATAGCGAGAGTGATTTCTAGCAGCTTTGCACGCATGACGACTCCGCGGCGGAACGACTGCAAGCTACCACGCTGATGGCTCAGCCGAAATCACAGGACCGTGCACGCCCTCGCTGCTGGAACGAGATCGAGCTTTCAATGCACACGCACATCAGCGTGCCGATTTCGGGAGGATTAATCATGCAATTCGCTGTCAGGCCGATCTCCCCGTCTGGAAAACCGGTTCTACGAGACTGGCCCGTCGGCCAGAAAATCCGCTCGCTGCGCAGGTGAGGTAGAGCCCGCTAACTCCTCTACAACCTCCACAGCCGCTTTGCGTTGCTCAACAGCAGCTTTTCCCGTTCATCGGCACTTGCACCGCCAAGCAGTGCGTGCGTTGCTGCAATCCAAGTCGCAAGCCCGCCGCCAAGCGTGCAGACCGGCCAGTCGCTGCCCCACACGACCCGGTCCCAGCCAAAGCATTGGATGGTGTGCTCCACATAGGAACGCAGCGTTTCGACAGTCCAGGATCCAGCGTCCGCATAGGCGACCACACCGGAAATTTTGCCAACGACGTTCGGGCGGCGCGCGATCTCCGCCATATGCTCGCGCCAAGGGTGCTCGCCACCACCCTTGATGTCGGGTACGCCGCAATGGTCGAGCACGAACTGCACACCCGGGGCAAGGTCAACGAGCGCAATCGCCTTGGGAATCTGATGCGGCAGGACGACGAGGTCGAAGGTCAGTCCGGTACCGGCAAGCCGCTTGATGTTTTCGCGAAACAGCGCGCCTTCCGAAAGATCGTCCGGCACGACGTGGAGCACACGTCGAAAACCCTTGACGAAAGGATCGGCGCGCTGGCGCTCGAGATAGGCGGCAAAGCCCGGCTCTTCCGGACGGCAGGAGGCAATCGCCCCGCGCAGTAAACTGTCCTTCTGTTGCGACAGCGCCTTTACGTGACTGGTCTCGGTCTCGATGTCGGCTGAATCGACATCGACTTCCATATGCAATGCGCCCTCTATGCCGGCGCGGCGAGCCTGGATCGCATATTCGTCGTAGGAAAAAGCGCGGTTTAGCGCCGGTACGCCGGAGAGCCAGGGATAGCGCATCGCCGACTTGTCAATCAGGTGCAGATGGGTATCGAAAATCATGGCGGCGCGCTCCTCCTCGGCGTTTCAAAATGATCTCATGGAGAAATTCTGCATTCAAACAAGAATTTACTTCGCCTGCTTGACTGCTGCTCCCGCCAGTTGCGACAGCTTTTCGGTCGCAGCCAGCAACAGTTCTATCGTCCTCGTAATGTCGGGTGCCTTGGGTGCGTTGACCGACGCAAGGATGGCGACCGAGCCCGCCACTGCCCGCATCGCCTGCTTAAGGCGCGCAGATTGATGACGCGAGTGGCGCGCCACATGGTTGCGCCCCGTGCGCTGCCGCGGGGACGATCTCAGCTTCATCGTTGACTGTTTGCAACGGTGGGCTCAGCTTTACTAGCTCGTGGAGTCGACCGAGGTTTCGCTGCCTCGCCTCGGTCGGCGGATAGCCCTCACCTTGCCGCTGTTTCCACCGCCGCAGAAGAACTGATCGCCACCATCGGACTCTAGCCCCGACACGCCTGTTCCAGGTGGCATCTCGAGCTTCTCCAAAACCTTTCCGGTTTCAGGATCTATCCGCCTGACGTCGCTCTCGTCACCTTCCCAGGTGCCGTGCCAGAGTTCGCCGTCGATCCAGCTGACCCCTGTGACGATACGGTTGGAATCGATTGTGCGAAGAACTGCCCCTGTCTGGGGGTCGATCTGATGGATTTTGCGACCACGATTCTGCCCCACCCAAAGTGAGCCTTCGGCCCAGGCGAGTCCGGAGTCGCCGCCGCCACCTGGCGCCGGGATCGTGGCCAGCACTTGGCCGGTCTTCGGATCGATCTTCTGGATGCGATCTTCGGCGATCTGGAACAGGTGCTGGCCGTCGAAGGCCGTACCAGCGTGCGCGGCGACATCGATCGCGCGCACCACCTTGCCGCTCGCAGGATCCAAGGCGTTCAGTTTGTCTCCTGACGCAAACCAGACGTGCTGACCGTCGAACGTAACCCCAGCCACCTGGTCGACACCCGGAAAGGGTCCATATTCGCGGATGACTACGGCTGCAGATCGTTTCATGCTTCTATCCTAATAGCCCGACAGCGAGCCGGGGAGTAACAAGATTGTCGGGAATCCCGGCACCGGCGGGGTCATCCATCGGCGCGCTCGCCCGCGGCCGAACGACTGCACCTTGCCTGCTGCCGCAAGCTGCTCGAGCGAGCGCTGCACGGTGCGCGAGCTGGTTCCGAGCGCGATTGCGAGCGCCGAGCTCGACCACGACTCGCCGTCGGCGAGGAAGGCGAGCACCGCTGCATGCGGCTCGTCAGCAGGCGGCGCCAGCACCACGACATCGCGAGGGCGGCGCGGCTTAAGCGCGAAGCCTCGCTTGGTCGCGCTCACATCCGCCAGTAACCGCAACTCCACCCGAAGCCGGCCGACTTCGACCCGCAACCGGGCACGATGTGATTCATCGGCGTGCTTGCCGCCGAAGGCGCGGGCGACGAGCGTGCTCCTCGGCACGTCTGCGGGCCAGGCTTCGCCCAGTGTGCGCGCAAGCGCGAACAGGACCGGGCGCGTCGCCAGCGAGACGATCGTGCCGGCGTCCCGCACGACATTGCGGCAGGCATCGACAACGAGCGCCCCCGATGCCAGCAGCGCTTCGACCTCCTCGAGCAGGAGCGGGCGCTCCTCACCACGGGCGATCAGGCGCGCCGCGGGCGTGTTCATCACCAGGGATGCGCCTTCAACCTCGGCCGTCAGCGCGGGAATGTCCGCCTGGCGCGCGGCGTGCTCGGCCCGCGCGAGCGCAACACGCGCCGCCTCGGTCCGGAGGCGGCGAATCGCGATCCCCGCAACCACCAGCTCGTGGGCGGCCCTCGACGCGGGTGGGAGCGTTATCGGGTCGAACCCAGCGAGCCTGCCCTCGGCCTCATCGAGGCGTCCGATCAGGAGCAGGCGCCGCGCTTCGAGATTGCGCGCATGCGCGGCATTGACGTGGTCGCCGTGCTTTTCAAGCGTCGCCCGCGCGGCGTCGAGTGCCTTCGCCGGCCAGCCGAGGTCGCGCGAGACCAGCGCGATCTCGGCTTCGGCGACGACGCATCTCGCGCGGGCCACCGCCTCTCTCGGACCGAAGGCGCGCGCAGCACTTTTGAGGAGAGCCTTTGCCCGAACGAGATCGCCGAGCTGCGCCATGGCGATGCCGCGCAGCGCAAGCGCAGGCGCATCGTCACGCAGGGCGACCCGCTTCAATGCGCCGAGGGGATCACCCGTTGCGAGGGCGCGCGCCGCAGCGGTGATCAGCGAGTCCATCGGAATCCCGTCACACTTGTAACTCTCACCATTCGAAATCCGGTCCTAATCTATCTCAGGACCAACAACCAGCGCGCTGTATCGAAACGCGCCGTATCGAAAACGGTGCGAACAACGAGAAAGGAGAAGAACGATGCCGACACACAGGACCGGAACACGAGAGGAGTGGCTGGCAGCGCGGCTTGATCTGCTCAAGGCAGAGAAGGAGCTCACGCGACAAAGCGACGAGGGTGGCGCGGCGGCGGCAAGAATTGCCTTGGGTTCGGATCGACAAGGATTACCGATTCGAGACCGACGAAGGCAGCGCTTCTCTGGCAGACCTTTTCAGGGGACGCTCGCAACTCCTCGTCTACCACTTCATGTTCGGGCCCGATTATACGGCGGGCTGTCCGGCCTGCTCAGCGATCGCGGATGGATTCGATGGCTTCGTCGTCCACCTGGCCAACCACGACGTCACGCTTTCGGCGGTATCGCGGGCACCGCTCGCGAAGCTGCAGGCGTACAAGCGGCGGATGGGATGGACGTTCCCCTGGGCCTCCTCACACGGCAGCGACTTCAATTTCGACTTCGACGTTTCGTTCACCGAGGAGCAGCAGCGCGAGCAAGGCATCGAATACAACTATGTCCGCGAGGCGCCTCTCGCCAAGATCCCCTCGCGTACGACCGCCGACGGCTCCGAGACCTTCGCTGCAATGAGCGGAACGGACATGGCCACCTACACGCGCGAGAGGCCAGGCATGAGCGCATTCGTGCTAGAGGACGGCGTCGTCTACCACGCCTATTCCACCTATGCGCGCGGACTGGACGGGCTCTGGGGCATGTATCAGTGGCTCGACCGCGCGCCTCTAGGGCGTAACGAGGCTGGCGTCTGGTGGCGCCGCCACGACGAGTACGGCCAGGGCTGACGTTCGATGACACTGCACCACACGCAGAAGATGCCGCCCGCAGGCAGCGGATCTGCCGGTCTCCCGAGCGACAATGTCGCCGCCCGCGGCGCGGCCGACTGGTTATCCCTGGCGGCCGCGCCAACCTTCGCAATCATGGCGCTGCTGACGGCCGTTAGCGGCGATGCGGACATGATCTGCTCGGCGGCGCAAGATGCGTCACCGCTCAGCGGAATGGTTATGATGTACTTGCTGATGAGCGCCTTCCATTTGGCGCCTTGGCTGAAGCTGGTTGGCAGCCGATGAAGCGCTGCCCGCCGGTCGTGATCCGGCGTTCGCCAGATCGAAACGGCAACCGGCGCGCGATCTCGCGTAGCCCTACGTGGCGATGTTGACCTCGCCTGCATGACGCATCATGCGGCGAAAGCTCATCGAGATGTGAGCTCGTCTTATGTGCCCGATCGACTCCCAGTCGCCGATCTCGGCGGCGGCAAGCACCTCCTCCATTTCGCGGCGGAACGCAGTGAACTCCTCGACAAGGCCCAACTGCGGCATCATCTTCAGGACGACGCGCGCGACCTGAAAATACAGGCGCTCGCTGATCTCGCGCAGCGGCTGGTTGCCGGTCATCGCGGTGAGCTCGTAGAAAAAGTCCATGTTGAGGCGCAGGAAAGCGCGCTGGTCGGGATTAAGCATTTCGGAATCGCAGCGCGCGATGAGTGCCCTTATCCGGTCGAGGTCGTCCGCCGTGCGCGGGATCGGCGAAAGCTTGCCGACGAGGAGCGCCAGTTCCAGGCGCAAGTGATAGACCTGCTGCAATTCCTCGATGTCGACATCAGTGACGATCGTGCCGACGCCATGGACGGACTGAACCAGACCCTCGAATTCGAGGCGCGCCAGGACACGGCGAACCGGCGTGCGGCTGATCTGGAATTCCTGGGCAAGTTCTTCCTCGGAGAGATGGCTGCCCGGGGCGTAGTCGAGCAGGCAGATGCGGTCGCGCAGTATCCGGTAGATACGCTCGAACCGCTCCCGCGCCGAGAGCGGACGCTGCGGCGCGGCGGTCGCGGCCAACGACGTGGCATCCGTCTCAAGCGTCATCCAGCCTCCAGGACAGCGTGCAGGAACTGCCGCGTCCGCTCGTTCTTGGGGGCGCCGAACAACTCGTTTGGCGGCCCCTGCTCGCAGATCTTGCCGGCATGGAAAAAGCAGACGCGATCGGAGAATTCCTTGGCAAATCCCATCTGGTGGGTGACCATCAGCATGGTGAGGTCATGTTCCCTACCGAGTTTTCGGATGACTTCAAGCACTTCACCGACGAGTTCGGGGTCGAGTGCCGAGGTCACTTCGTCGAACAGCATGATCTTGGGCCGCATGGCGCAAGCGCGGGCGATGGCGACACGCTGCTGCTGGCCGCCGGAAAGCTGCGAGGGATAGTGGTCCTTCTTCTCCGACAAGCCGACCATGTTGAGCAGTTCGGCCGCACGCGCCTCGGCATCGGCCCGCTTCATGCCGAGCACGGTTATCGGGGCCTCAATGCAGTTCTGCATCGCCGTCATGTGCGGGAACAGGTTGAACGACTGGAACACCATGCCGATCTTGGCACGGATCTTGCGGATGTGTGCGAGATCGGCGGGAACAAGCTTGCCGTTCCTCTCCATGTGGGTGAGCGGCTCGCCTTCGACCCAGATGACGCCGTCATTGATCGTCTCCAGCGTCATCAGCATACGCAGCACCGTGGTCTTGCCGGAGCCGGACGGCCCGATGATGGAGACCTTCTCGCCGCGTGCTATTTCCAGATTGAGCCCGTCGAGAACGGTCAGCGCGCCGTAGCGTTTCGAAACATTGTCGAAGCGAACCATCGGTTGTTCCGTCATCGCATGGTCCTCCGGTTGAGCAAGCCTTCGAGGGAGCGAATGAGCGCGGCAGAAACCAGGCTCATAGCAAGGAAGAACAGGCCGACCAGCGTCATCGGCTCAGTGTAGCGGAAGGTTTCGGAGCCGATGATCTTGGCCGTCTGCATCAGCTCCAGCACGGCGATTGCGGAAAGCAATGGCGTCTCCTTGAACAAGGCAACCAGATAGTTGCCGAGCGCCGGAACGATCGGCGGGATCGCCTGCGGAATGATGATGTCGCGGAACGTCGTCCAGGCTGACAGATTGAGTGCGACCGAGGCTTCCCACTGGCCACGATGGATGTTGTCGAAACCGGCGCGATAGACCTCGGAACAATAGGCTGCGTAGTGGATGCCGATGGCAAGCACCCCGGCGGTGAAGGCGTCGAGCACGACGCCAAATTTCGGAAAGACGAAATAGAGAAAGAATATCTGGATCAGCAGCGGGGTCGACCGGATCAGTTCGACCAGCACCGAGATCGTCCAGCCGGTCCACGGCACGGCGATGCGGACGACCGCCAGCACCAGGCCAAGCGAGGCGGCAAGCGCAAACCCGATCAGCGTCGCCTCGATGGAAACGATGGCAGCGCGGGCGAGCACCGGCAGGATTTCAAAAGCAAATGCCCAGTCCCAGATCATGCTGCCTTCCCCCGCGCCAGGCCGAGCGAAGCCCGCCTTTCGAGAAGCCGCATGCCGATGGTCACAACCAGCGACATTGCCAGGTACATCAGCAGGACGAGGGTGAAGATCGGAATGGTCTTGAACGTGTTCTGGTTCATTTGCTGCGCCTTGAAGGCGAGGTCCGAGAGCGTGATCAGCGAGACCAGCGCTGTGGATTTCAAAAGCTCGATGAACAGATTGCCCCAAGGCGGAATCATGGCGACGAAAGCCTGCGGCAGGATGATCCGGCGCAACATCTGGGGACGGCTCATGTTCAATGCAGTACACGCCTCCCACTGTCCGCGGGCAACGGACTGGATCGCGCCGCGCACGACCTCCGATCCGTAAGCACCAACGTTCAGGCCGAGCGCCAGGACAGCAACCAGGAACGCGTCTAGCGTGACACCGAATTGCGGCAGCACGAAAAACAGCCAGAACAATTGCACCAGCGCCGAGGTGCCGCGGAAGATCTCGACATAGACCGTGGCCAGCCATCGGAGCGGCGCCGGGCCATACATCCGCGCCAGAGCCGCGAGCACGCCCATGACAATTGCCAGCAGGCTGCCGAGAATGGCGATCTCGATCGTCAGGACCGCTCCTTGCAGCAGCCCCGGCATAAACACTTTGTAAGATTCCTGTGTTGCCAAGGCACCGATCACGCCAAGCGCGACGACCAGCATGGCAACGAGCGTACGGATTCCCATGCGATTCCCCTAGAAAAAAGGGCGGCGCTTTCGCGCCGCCAGCAGTTGGGAACCTATTTGCCCGCGCAAAGCTCCGCGGTGGTCTTGTTGGGGAGGTAGTCCTTGCCGAAGCCGAGCGGCTCGACCAGCGCGATGTGCTCCGGCGAACCGAGGAACGTCTTCAGCTCGGCGTTGAACGCCTCCAGCAGATCGGTGTCTTCCTTGCGGAAGCCGAAGCCGCCATGGCCTTTCACCGACTTGCCGGCAACCTCGCCGAACGGCTTGGTCGATTCGACGCCGTCGGCCTTCTTGGCCATGTCGGCGATCGAAAGAGCGGTCAGTGCGGCCGCGTCCGCACGGCCCGACTGGACGGCGGCGACCAGGCTGGACTGGTCGGGCAAGGCAACGATTTGCCCTTCGGCGACGCCAGCGTCCTTGGCATAGCCGCCCTCGACGGCGCCAGCCATCACGGCGAGCTTGAGATCCGGGTTTTCCTTTAAGCTGGAAAAGTCCTTCACGCCCTTCGGATTGCCTTTTGCCACCAGCATGGCCTGACCGATGCCGTAGGACGGCTCGGAGAAATTGATCTCGGCACAACGCTTCGGATTGATGAACATGCCGGCGGCGATAATATCGAAGCGGCCGGCCTTGAGACCTGGGATAAGCGAACCGAATTCGGTCAGCACGCCGTCAACCTGCGCGATGCCCATCTTGGCGAGCACCGCCTTGGCAACCTCCGGCGCTTCGCCGGTCAGCTTGCCGTCAGGCGTGGCGTAACCGAACGGCGCCTCGTTGGCAAAGCCGACGCGGATGTAGCCGTCCTTCTTGGCCCGTTCGAGGGTGGTTTCCGCATAAGCGGGCAGCGCTGTGAATGATGTCGCGGCAAGCGCGAGGCAGGCAGCGGCTTTCACGACCATCCGGCGCGATATCGATGATTTGAACATGCTTTTCTCCCATTGAACAACTGACTGACGATTCCCAGGGCGCGACCTTCTTCGAGGTCGACACCTGCTTGTTCAGACGTATACAACTGCCCTAGACATTGTGCAAGCGAAGATATAAAAACAACGGAAAATCGGTAATAATTCGTGGTCAAACCACAAATTGTTGCCCTAGTTGTGCACAATTTGAGAAAAACCAGCGTACCGGTAGGCAGGATTTCGGTGGCGAGCGCGAGCGGTTTCGGGACTTGCACGCAAGCGGAGTATGCGCAGCGCCTGGCCGGCGTGAAGTCACGCATGGGGAAGGCCGGCTTCGACCTCATCATCTGTCAGGATCCAGCCAATATGTGCTGGCTGACCGGCTATGACGGATGGTCGTTCTACGTTCCGCAATGCGTGCTCGTCCATCTAAGGGAAGACCGGCCGATCTGGTTCGGCAGGGCGCAGGATGCCAGGAGCGCACGGCTCACCACTGGCCTGCCGGAGAAGAACATCGTACCGTTCTCGGAACGGCTGGTGCAGCAGCCCGTCGAACATTCCTATGACGAACTCGCCCAGCTGATCCGGTCGCGTGGCTGGGGAAAGGCTCGCATCGGCGTCGAGATGGACGCGCATTATTACACCGCGCGCTGCCATTCCCATCTCGTCAGCGGGCTGCCTGACGCGCACTTCGCCAACAACCACGATCTCGTCAACTGGGCGCGGCTGGTCAAATCCGAAGCCGAGCTGGTGCTGATCCGCGAGGCCGGTGCGATCTGCACGCACGCCATGAACCGCGCCATCGAAAAAATGCGGCCCGGCGTGCCCCAGAACCATGTCATCGCGGAAATCTATCACGCACAGATCATGGGCGTGCCTGGAGCGGGCGGCGACTATGCCGCGATCTGTCCGCTGATGCCCGTCGGCGCGGGCACCAGCACGCCGCACCTGACCTGGTCCGACGCGCCGCTGCCGGACAGCGGCCTCGCCATTCTGGAGATCGCCGGGGTGCGGCGGCGCTATCATGCGGCGCTGACGCGGACCGTACATTTCGGCAAGCCGCCGCAAACCATCGTCGAAATGGCCAAGGCGATCGTCGAGGGCGTCGACGCCGGCCTTGAGATGGCGCGCCCCGGCTACACCGCCGAAGAGGTGGAAGCCGCCTGGCAGGCGGTGTTGAGGAAGAACGGGCTGAAGAAGGAAAGCCGCGTCGGCTATCCGGTCGGGCTCGCCTATCCGCCCGATTGGGGCGAACGCACCGCAAGCCTTCGTCCCGGCGACACCACCGAGATGCAGTCGGGGATGTGCTTCCATTTCATGGCCGGCGTTTGGCTCGACGATTTCGGCATCGCCATCTCGGAATCCTTCGTCGTCACGGATCACGGCGGCGAACGCCTTTGCGACGTGGCAGGCGAACTCATCGTCATCGACTGACCATGACGGACGGGAAGCCGGTCACCGACGAAAGATCATGCCGGCAACGAAGCCGGCAATAAGCATGAGGACGCCTGATGGACCGTAATCCGTTTTCCCAAGCCGAAATCGCCGGCCGCCTTGTCAGGGTCCGCACGGCGCTGGCTGAGCGCGAGCTGGACGCGGCGGTGTTTGCGTCGCCGGAGAACGTCTTCTACCTCACCGGGCTCGATCACTGGGGATATTTCGCCCCTCACCTGCTGATCGTCCCGCTCGAGGGAAAACCTGTTCTGGTCACCCGCTCGATGGAAAAGGTGACGATCGAAAAACAGGTGACGGCAGCGGAATTCCGCGGCCATTCCGACAGCGAAACGGCGGCCGACCTCGCCGCGCGGGTGCTTGCGGAACTCAGCCTGTGCGGCAAGCGGATCGGCCTCGAATACTGGACGGCCGGCCTCAGCCATGGGCTTGCCCTCGCACTCCAGACGCAGGCCGATGCCAGATGGAGCGATGTTTCCGGCCTGGTCGACAAGATGCGGCGGGTGAAGAGCGCCGAAGAACAGGCGCTGATGCGTCAGGCGGCACAGGTGACCGACGCCGCCGCCGGCGCTGCAATCGCCGCGATCTCGGACGGCGCTTCCGAACAGGAGGTTGCGGCCCAATGCGTTGCGGCGATGATCCGCGCCGGCGGTCATGCTCCGGGCTTCGGACCTTTCATCCGCCCGGCCGCGCGCCTGGGTGAGGAGCACACGACCTGGGGCGACGGGATCTACCGCAAGGGCGAGCCGGTCTTCGTCGAACTGTCCGGCTGCATCTCGCGCTATCACGCGCCGCTCGGCCGGCTCGTTCGCATCGGCCACATCAGCGACGAAGACGCCGCGATGGCGGAAGTGACCGCCAGGGCGTTCAATGCGGTCGTCGAGGCGCTGCGGCCCGGCGCCAAGGCGCGCGACGTCTACGCCGCCTGGCAAGCCGTCGCCGACGATGCCGGTCTCTCCCACTATCGCCGCCATCACTGCGGCTACCTCGTCGGCGCCGGACAGCCGCCATCATGGACCGGCGGCAATTCGGTAACCGGCTTGAGGCACGATTCCGACCTCGAGATCGAGACCGGGATGAGCTTCCACATCCTGTCGTGGCTGATGGGCACCGGCCGCGGCGATGACTTCGTCTCCAACACCGTGCTCCTGACCGACGCGGGCGCCGAAGTGCTTACCCGCACGCCGGCCGGCCCGATCGTTCGATAGGCCCGCACGCATGTCGCGCTACTCGGCATTTTCAATTTTCCGCAACGCGCTGTCTGGCCAGAAGAACTGGCAGCGCGCCTGGCGGGCAGCAGAGCCAAAACCGTCCTACGACGTGATCGTCATCGGCGGCGGTGGACACGGCCTCGCTACTGCGTTCTACCTCGCCGAGAACCACGGCATCCGCAATGTCGCGGTGCTCGAAAAAGCCTATATCGGCGGCGGCAATGTCGGCCGCAACACCACCGTCATCCGCTCCAACTACCTGCTCGACGGCAACACCCAGTTCTACGAATTCGCGATGAAACTCTGGGAGGGCATGTCGCGGGCGCTGAACTTCAACGTCATGTTCTCGCAACGCGGCCAGCTGGTCACCGCGCATTCGGCCGATCAGCTCGACGGCTTCAGCCACCGCGCCAACATCATGCGGCTGAACGGCATCGATGCCGATATTCTCGACCGCGACGAGGTACGCCGTCTCGTGCCCTATCTCGACTTTTCCGATACCGCCCGCTTCCCGATCCATGGCGCCATTTTCCAGGGCCGGGCGGGCACGGCGCGCCACGACGCCGTCGCCTGGGGCTATGCGCGCGCCGCCGACGGCCATGGCGTCGACATCATCCAGAACTGCGAGGTGACAGGCTTCCTCCGCGACGGCGACGGTATCGTCGGCGTCGAAACGACGAAAGGCCGGATCGGCGCCGCCAAGGTCGGCCTCGCAGTTGCCGGTCATACATCCGTGCTCGGCGCCAAGGCCGGCCTGGAACTGCCTATCGAAAGCCACGTCCTGCAGGCCTTCGTCACCGAACCGCTGAAGCCGCTCGTAGACCAAGTCGTCGCCTATGGCGCCGACCATTTCTACGTCAGCCAGTCGGACAAGGGCGGGCTGGTCTTCGGCGGCAATCTCGACGGCTACAATTCCTACGCCCAGCGCGGCAACCTCGGCGTCGTGCGCGAAGTGGCGGAGGCGGCGATTGCGCTGATGCCGTGCATTTCGCGCGTCCGTCTGCTGCGCCATTGGGGCGGCGTCATGGACATGACGCCCGATGCCAGCCCGGTCATCTGCCCGACGCCGATCGAGGGCCTCTATCTCAACGGCGGCTGGTGCTATGGCGGCTTCAAGGCGACGCCGGCTTCCGGCTGGTGCTTCGCCCACACGATCGCCACCGGCAAGCCGCATCCGTTGATCGCAGCCTACGGGCTCGAACGTTTCCGCACCGGCCACACGCTCGATGAGGCTGGCGCCGGCCCCTCAGCCTGGCTGCAATAGGAGGCGCAAGACAATGCTGCGCATCGAATGCCCCTGCTGCGGTCTGCGCGACCATGACGAATTCCGCTACGGTGGCGATGCTTCCGTCACGCGTCCGGCCCACCACGATCCCGATCCGGAGGCCTGGTACCGTTACGTTTACATCAGGACAAACCAGGCCGGCCTGCACCGTGAATTCTGGCAGCACGTGACCGGTTGCCGCCAATGGCTGGTGGTCGAACGCGACACGCGCAACCACGCCATCGCATCGGTCTCCCTCGCCAGGAAATTATCGGCCAGGAAATCACCCGCCAGGAAATCGCCGGCATGAGTTCGAACCACAAGCGGTTGTCGATGGGTGGCCGTATCGACCGCGAGCAGCCGGTCGAGTTTACCTTCGACGGCCGGAGCCTGATCGGATATCGCGGCGACACGCTTGCCTCCGCGCTGCTCGCCAACGGCGTCACCCTGGTCGGGCGCAGCTTCAAATATCATCGTCCGCGCGGCATTTTTTCCGCCGGGCCCGAGGAGCCGAATGCGCTGGTTACGCAGGGAATCGCAGGCAGGCGCGAGCCGAACCTGCCGGCGACGACACTGGAACTCGCAGACGGCATGGTCGCGCAGAGCCAGAACCGCTGGCCTTCGCTTGCCTTTGACGTGCAAAGCGCCAACGGCCTGTTGGCGCCGTTCCTTTCGGCCGGCTTCTACTACAAGACGTTCATGGGTCCGACGCGCCGCGCCTGGATGTTCTACGAGCACTTTATCCGCAAGGCGGCCGGGCTCGGCAGAGCCGGCAGCGACCCTGATCCCGACCGCTACGACATCAGTCACGCCTTTGCCGATGTCGCAATCGTCGGCGGCGGCCCGGCGGGATTGTCGGCGGCGCGTGCTGCCGCAGCGGCCGGCGCGCGGGTCGCGCTGATCGAGCAGGATTTCCTGCTCGGCGGCCAGCTTCTGGCGGAACCGTCCGACAGCGCTGCCGCCGCATGGCTGAGACAGGCCGTGGCCGAGCTGGAGGGCTTCGAAACCGTCGCCCTGATGAAGCGGACGACCGCTTTCGGCATCTATGACGGCAATGTCATCGGACTGGTCGAGCAACGCGACCCAACCGAGCCGCAGCCGGCCGGCGAAGTGCTGCAGACATTCACCATGCTTCGCGCCCGCTCGATCGTTTTCGCCACCGGCGCCATCGAGCGGCCATTGATATTCTCCAACAACGACCGGCCCGGCGTCATGCTTGCGTCAGCCGCCCGTACCTATCTCAACCGTTTCGCCGTCCTGCCCGGCAAAAAAATCATCGTCGCCACCACCAATGACGGCGCCTGGCGCGCCGCCTTCGACCTTGCCGATGCGGGCGCAGAGGTGACGGTTGCCGATCTGCGTGCAGCGCCGCCCACAGCACTTGCCGCAGAAGCCGCACGGCTCGGCGTGGTGGTGCGGGCCGCAACGCGCATCGTCGACGTGCGCGGCGGCCATGCCGTCAGGCGTGCAACGCTCAACGGGCCGGACGGCCAATCGGAAACGGCCTGCGACCTGGTCTGCGTGTCCGGCGGCTGGTCGCCAACCGTGCATCTCACCTCCCATCTTGGCGTCAAACCTCAATATCGCGACGACATTGGCGGCTTCGTGCCGGGCGCGTTTGCGGCGGACCGGTCCGGCGCCGGTTCGATGATGGGAACTTATTCGACCGCCGATGCCGTCAAGGAGGGTCATCGCGCCGGCATCGAAGCAGCATCATTCTGCGGCAAGTCTGCGCCGGTGCCCGCTCCGTCGAAACTCGATCTCGGCGAGACCGCCACGGCACAGCTCCGCGAGGTCCTGCCCGCTGGACGTGGAAAGGCCTTCGTCGATTTCCAGATGGACGTGACGACCGGGGATATCGAGCTCGCCCATCGCGAGGGCTATGAATCGGTCGAGCACCTGAAGCGCTACACCACGCTCGGCATGGGCACCGACCAGGGCAAGACCAGCAATTTTGCGGCGCTTGCCTCGATGGCGGCCTTACGAAACGCAACGATCCCCGAGACCGGCGCCACGACCTTTCGCCCGCCCTATACGCCGGTCGCCATCGGTGCGCTTGCCGGACGCGCCATCGGCCATCATTTCAAGCCGATCCGCCGCACCCCGATCCACGACTGGCACATGGCGAACGGCGCCGAGATGCTGGAGGTCGGGCTCTGGATGCGACCCTATTTCTACAGGCGATCCGGAAGTGACGTGAACGAAGCCTATGTCGCCGAAATGCGGAATGTGCGCCAGGCCGCAGGCCTGATGGACATCTCCACCCTCGGCAAGATCGACGTCCAGGGCCCGGATGCCGCGATTTTCCTCGATCGCATCTACGCCAACGGCTTTGCCAAACTGCCGGTCGGCCGCGCCCGCTACGGCGTCATGCTGCGCGACGACGGCATCGTCTTCGATGACGGCACCACGACGCGGCTGGCCGAGAACCGGTTCTTCATGACCACCTCGACTGCCAAGGCCGCCGACGTGCTGTCGCGTCTTGAATTCCTGCTCGATACGGCCTGGCCGGATTTGCGCGTCGCCGTGACCTCGGTGAGCGATGAATGGGCGGCGATGTCGGTTGCCGGACCGAAAAGCCGGGCAATTCTGAGTGCGGCATTTCCCGCTCTCGATGTTTCCGATGCAGCACTTGCGCATATGGGATTGCTCGAAAGCGAATGGGAGGGCCATGCGCTCCTCATCCTGCGCCTCAGTTATTCCGGCGAGCGCGCCTACGAAATCTATGTCGGCGCAACTGCCGGTGAACAACTCTGGAGCCGCCTGCTCGAAGCCGGCAGAGCATTCGACCTGAAGCCTTACGGCGTCGAGGCGCTCGGCGCGCTGCGCGTCGAAAAGGGCCATGTCGCCGGACCTGAAATCGATGGGCGCACGACGCTCGACGATCTTGGCCTCGGCCGCATGGCCGGCAAGCATACCGGCTTCGTCGGCGACGTGCTGCGACGGCGCCCCGCCTTCCAGGCGCCCGACCGCCAGCGCCTGGTCGGGCTGGAATGCATCGAGGAGGGAAAACGCCTGCGCAGTGGCGCGATCCTGTTCCTGCCGGGCGAGAAACCTTACGGCCACGGGCGCGGCCGCGTGACTTCCGTCACCTTCAGCCCCGAACGCGGCCACTATGTCGGGCTGGCCTTGCTTGCCGGCGATGTCGCCAGCGAAGGAAGCGAGGTCGTGGCCGTCTATCCGATGAAAGCCGAAACGGTGCGTGCCCGCATCGTCTCGCCGGTATTCCTCGATCCGCAGGGGGAGCGACTGCATGGCTAGCCCGGATTTCAGCCTGTCCGTGGCCGATTGCCCGCTCATCCAGATCGAGGGCTGGGACGTCACGCTAGGGCAATTCGAAACGAGCCTCTCGGCGTCGCTCGGCACCAAGCTCCCCGCCTCGGTCGGAGAGACGGTTCGCCAAAAAGGTCTCCTCGTGATCCGCGTCGCGCCTCGCCGTCTCTGGCTGGCTCTCGACGACGGTTTTGAAGCGCCTTCGCTTGCCGTCGACCCCGATCTCGGTTGTTCGGTCTCTCTCGACGAAGGTCGCGTGCGTTTCAGAATGGCTGGGGCCGACGTCGCGCGGGTCCTCTCCAAATGCATCACTGTCGACTGGCGCGCGCCGGCGGCCGCCCCGGGCCGCGCCGTGCTGACATCCCTGCATCATGTGCCCGTGCTGTTCCTGCGCACCGGCGATACCGCGTGCGAACTCTTCGTGCCGCGAAGTTTTTCGCAAAGCCTCTCGGACTGGATTTCCGGACTGGATTGCTGACGCCGCGGGTAGGAAAAGGACCAGGGCGCGAGCGCTCGTCTCAGGCGGCGCTCCACGGTCTTGCCCCTTGGATGATCTCTTGAGCGCGTACGGCAAAGCGACCGGCGAGAGGCGACATGCCGGCGGCATCGGCCGACACCGCGCTGCCTGCCCGCGCACGGTCGGCGATGCCGACGAAGATCACCGCGAAACGGAACAGCGAAAAAACCAGGTGGAAGCGTTGCAAGGGCGCAGTGGGTACGGCATGCGCGAAATAATGGTCGAGGAATTCGCGCTGACTTGGGATGCCGAGGGCGGCATGATCGAGGCCGAGGATGCCGCCATATTCGTCTGGAGTCGAATGCCAGGTCATCGAGCAAAAGCCGAGATCGGCGAGCGGATGGCCGATCGTCGACAGCTCCCAATCGAGAATGCCGATCACCTCCGGCTTATCGGGATGAAACAGCAGATTTCCGAGGCGGAAGTCGCCATGGGCGATCGACACGCGCCCGTCGTCCGCGGGCATATGCTGCGGCAGCCAGTCGGCGACCGCTTCGAGTGCCGGAATACTGTCACTCGGCGATTGCCTGAGCTGTCTTGTCCAGCGGCCGATCTGGCGCTCGAAATAGTTGCCGGGCCGACCGTAGTCGCCGAGACCGACCGCGTCGGGACGGACAGCGTGCAATCTGGCCATCGCTTCGGCCATGCCGAAATAGATGCCGCGTCGCTCCGCGGGCGAAATGCCAGGCAGCGAACAGTCGTGGAAGACGCGACCATCCAGCCGCTCCATCAGGTAGAAAGCCGTGCCGAGCGGCTCGGCGCCGGCGTGATAGAGCACCGGCCTGGGCACCGGGACGTCGGTCGGTGCGAGCGCTTCAAGCACGCGGAACTCGCGGTCGACGGCATGCGCCCCGCTCAGAATCGGCCCGGCCGGCTTCTTGCGCAGCACCATGCGATGCGCACCATAGTCGACGAAGTAGGTGGGATTGGACTGCCCGCCGCCGATCCGCTCGAGCGTCATTGCGGCATCGCCGAAGCGGTTCGCGAGAAAGTCCTTCAATGCCGCAGGATCGAAGTCCGCATTCAGCGGCATCTTTTCCTCCTGAGACGCCACCGCGCGTCCCCTTACGCCTCGCCTTCGACGGTCCAGCGCCAAAAGCCCCTCTCCTCCTCGTTGAGGAAACGGTTCAGCACCATCTTGTGGACCTCATCGGCGCCATCGACCAGCCGCGCCTGGCGCGCATAGCGGTAGATCCATTCGAGCACAGTGTCCTTGGAATAGCCCCGCGCGCCATTGATCTGGATCGCCACATCGGCCGCGTCATGCAGCACATTGGCGACCTGGACTTTGGCCATCGACACTTCCTTGCGGGCAAAGCCGCCGCGGTCCAGCTCCCACGCAGCCTTCATCACCAGGATGCGGCCGATCTCGATGCGCATTGCGAGGTCGCCGAGCTTCATCTGGACGCTTTCGCGGTCGGCGAGGCGCTGGCCGAAACCATAGCGCTCGGCAGCGTAGGCGCGCGCGATCTCGACGCAGCGCTTGGACAATCCAAGCCAGCGCATGCAGTGGGTAAGCCGCGCCGGGCCGAGCCGCACCTGCGTCACCTTCATGCCCCTGCCCTCGCCAACCAGCATGTCTTCGACAGGTATTTTGAGCCCGTCAAATTCCAGCTCGCAATGCCCGCCATGCTCCTCCGGGCCCATGATCTCGATGCGGCGCGCAATGCGCCAGCCCGGCTGGTCCTTGTGGAACATCAGGGCCGACAGACCATGGCGCGGGTCGTCGGAGGTTCGCGCGATCAGAATGAAATGGCTGGCCTGCTGCGCGCCGGTGATGAACCATTTGCGGCCGGTCACGACATATTTGTCGCCGCGCCGCTCAGCACGCGTCATGATCATCGAAGGGTCCGAGCCGCCGCCGGGGTGCGGTTCGGTCATGGCAAAGGCCGAGCGCACCTTGCCCTCGACAATCGGCTTCAGCCATTTTTCCTTCTGCGCCGGCGTGCCGAGCGCCTCCAGAACCATCATGTTGCCATCGTCGGGCGCCGCCGAATTGAACACCACGGGTCCGAAGATCGACCGGTTCATCTCCTCGTAGCAGACCGCTATGTCGATCTTGCCGAGACCGGCGCCGCCGCTTTCCAGCTTGAGCTGCAGACACCACAGGCCCGCCATCCGCGCCTTGGCGCGAAGCCCCTCCAGCAGCGGCAAGGCGATATTTCCATGCGCGTCATAGGACGTCTTGTCGGCCTCGAGCGGCAGGATTTCACGCTCGACGAAGTCGGCAATGCGGACGCGGTAATCTTCGGTGCGGGCGGGAATGTCGAAATTCATGGACAAGCTCCCAGCGATGAAACGAGGTGGCCGCCATCGATGGACGAGAAACTGCCGATCCAGTAGAGGCGCTCCTGTTCGACGTCCCACAATGGTCCCTCGCCCAGCGTGGTCTTCACGTCCACCACGACTTCGATCTTCATGCCGTCCTCCTCTGTTGGCGCCGTGCAGTGATAGGCGAGCCGCCTCAGAACGCGACCTTGTCGCCGCCCTTCAATGACAGGATCTCGCGCGCCTCGTCGGGCGTCGCCACTTCCATGCCAAGGCCCTCGATGATCTTGCGGGCAAGCACCACCTGCTCGGCGTTCGATTTGGCAAGCTTGCCCTTGCCGGCCCAAAGACTGTCTTCGAGCCCGACGCGGATGTTGCCGCCAAGCGCTGCCGACTGCGCGGCAATGCGCAACTGACTGGCGCCGGCGCCGAGCACCGACCAGCGAAACTGGTCGCCGAACAGCCGGTCGGCGGTGCGCTTCATATGGGCGACGTCTTCGGGATGCGTGCCGATGCCGCCAAGCAGACCAAACACCGACTGCACGAAGAACGGCGGCTTCACCAGCCCGCGGTCGGCGAAGTGCGAGAGGTTGTAGAGATGGGCGATGTCGTAGCACTCGAACTCGAAGCGGGTGCCGTTGTCGTAGCAGGTTTCAAGAATGTATTCGATATCCCTGAACGAGTTGCGGAAGACCAGGTCGCGCGTCGCTTCCAGATGCGGCTTTTCCCAGTCGAACTTGAAAGTCTCGTATTTGTCGACGAGGTGATAGAGCCCGAAATTCATCGAGCCCATGTTGAGTGAAGCGACCTCAGGCTTGAACTCGGCAGCCGGGCGCACGCGTTCCTCGACCTTCATGTAGGGACTGCCGCCAGTGGTGATGTTGATGGCGGCATTGGTGGCCTGCTTGATGCGCGGCAGGAAACGGGCGAAGGCCGCCGGCGTCTGGTCTGGCTTGCCGGTCTCGGGGTCGCGGGCATGCAGGTGCAGGATCGCCGCACCCGCCTCCGCCGCCGCGATCGCTTCGGAGGCGATCTGGTCCGGCGTGATCGGCAGATAGGGCGACATGGTCGGCGTGTGGATCGCCCCGGTCACCGCACAGGTGATGATAACCTTGCCTCTGGTCTGCGTAGCGCCGGGCTTGCGGCTTGTTTCCGTCATTGTCCGAACTCCTGATCCGATTTTTTCTTGTGCGCCGCCAGCGCCATCAGCCGGCGGTCGCGCCACACCTGCCGTTCGCGGAGGCTTTCCCGCGGCAGGTGCTTGCGGCGGTCGGCCTCTACCGTTTCGATGACCTCGCCGGCCCAGTCAACGCGGCGCTGCATCTGCGGAAAAATGTTGGAATAGATCGCTTGATAGCGCTCGACATAGTCGCGTACGCCGCCCGGCGCGTTGAGGTCGATCGTTTCGAACGGACCCATGAACGACCAGCGCAGCGCCAATCCGTCGCGAATGCCGATATCGACATCCTCGACGCTGGCATAGCCGTCGGCGACAAGGCGAAAAGCCTCCTCCAGCAGCGCGCCCTGCAGGCGGTTCATGATGAAGCCGTCGAGCTCGTGCTTCATCACCAGCGGCGCGTGGCCCGCATCGACGAGGAGGGCGCGTGTGCTTTCGATTGTTTCGGAAGAGGTCCATGGCGCCGGCACGACTTCCGCGGCCGGGATGAGATAGGGCGGATTGATCGGATGCACGACCAGGCAGCGGTGCCGCCCGTGCAGATGGTCGGTGAACTTCGACGGCAGCAACGCCGAGGTGGAACTGGCGATCACCGCTTGCGGACCGGCAACTGCATCGATCAGCGAGAACACCTCGCGCTTCACGCCGAGGATTTCGGGCGTGTTCTCCTGGATATGGACAGCATCGGCCAGCGCTTCTTCCAGCTCCGCAACGACGGCGATGCGACCAAGCACGGCGTCGATTGCCTGTCCCCGCAGCAGATCGTTCGCGGCGAGGTCGCCGAGCACGCCGGCGATATAATCATGTGCGCCGGTCGTCGCGGCCGGCGACTGGTCCCACATCCGCACGTCATGACCGGCGCGGGCAAAACTGATCGCCCAGGCCCGCCCGATGAACCCGCTGCCGACAATTGCTACTTTCACCATGGTCGGACTCCTCAAAGGGTTTCGACGTTGCCGTCGACGCCGAGCGACTGGCCGGAGATGTTGATCGCCGCATCGGACAACAGGAAGGCGACCATCGCGGCGACATCATAAGGGCTGGTCATGCGGCGCAGCGAGATATTCTGGAGATAGCGCTCCGTCATCTCCTCGTTCGACACACCGAGCTGCCTGGCCCGGTCGGCGATGACCTTGTCGATGCGTGGTCCTTCGACGAATCCGGGCAGGATGGCATTGACCCTGATGCCGTGCGGCCCGAGTTCCTTGGCGAGGCTTTGCGTGAAACCGATGACGCCGAACTTGGCCGCCGAATAGGGGGTGCGAAAAGCGTAGCCGTGGCGGCCGGCGGCGGACGACATCGAGACGATCGAGCCGCCGCCCGCCGCCTTGATCAGCGGCACGGAACGCCGGGCGCAGAGGAACTGGCCGGTCAGGCAGATATCGATGCAGCGCCGCCAGTCCGCCGGATCGATTTCATCGACGCCGCCGGTCGGCCCGGCGATGCCGGCATTGTTGACCAGCGCGTCGAGGCCGCCGAGCTTTTCCCTCACCGTCTCGAACAGCCGGTCGACGTCGTCTTCGCGCGAGACATCGGCCTTGACCGCGGCGACGAGGGCGATCTTGTCCGGTGCAGCGGTCAGCGCCTCGTCGGAGACGTCGCAAACGACGATGCGCGCGCCGAGCCGCGACAGCGTGTCGGCAATGGCCAAGCCGATGCCGCCGGCACCCGCCGTCACCAGCACGCGCTGCCCCTTCAGCCCGGTCAGAAAATCGTCCGCCGATGACGGTGCCCCTTTACTTATCGCCGTCGCACTCATCGTCCGGTCCTTTCTCATTGCAGCCGCCGTTCGAGCAGCGCCATGACAGCACCCAGAACGACCAGCCCGTACAGAATTGCCCTTGTCGCATAGGGCAGCTGAAATAGTGACGAAAGCATTGCCCGCGGGTAACTTGGCGAGCAAAGGCAGCTGCTCGGGCACGCCAGACTTTCGAATTTCCGGTAAGCCGCCATGGATTTGCATTGATCTCCACGACGAAGCCATAGCGCGGGCTTGCTCGCGTAGGCCCTAAGGGCGCCCTGGGGGCTGCTCCTGCGGAAATTTGTCTTCGTCTATGACTGCCACGGCCTGCTCGATGCTGTCTCTCACCTCGAAACCGATCCAGTGTCCGTCCATCAGATGCGTTTGCCTCCCGCAGGCGAGGAAATAGCTTCCGGCCTGCTGCGCAACAAAGTTGAGTTGCCTCCTCTCGTTGATTTTAATTCCCTCTGGCGGATCGGTGTACACCCCCCAGATCGCATCCTCGGCCGTCAACTTCACTGGCATCTCTGACGGTGCGTAGACCCTGGTCAGCATCAGGCTGTGCCGGAAAGACGAGGAGCCATTGATAAACTCGATCTTTACCGACCATTCCGCTGGCACGATGATGGTGAGATTGCCACCCCAGTAACCGTTGAAGTCGATGATGTCGGTCCGGATGTTGTCCCTGCGGTAGCGCTCGACCTGGTTCCAATCGGCAACAATCTCTATGGCCACTGTCTTGGCTGCGGGATCGTTCTTGATCCAGCTCGGGACGAAAGGCTCCCCAGCCAGTGCAATTCCAGGCAATGCCAAGGCGACGGCGAGAAGGGCAAGGTGAGCAAAGCGCGCCATCGCAATCAGAGGCTCCTCCCGAGCGGGGCGGCCGGGCGCAAGCGACCGCCAATCGAGGTCGACCCGCCTTATACTTTAAGGAAGAGAATATCCTCAAAATAAGATCCACACCAGCAAGCCCAGGGTACGCTATGTCAGCTGCCAGAAACAACGCCAGCGCTGCACTATCGTCGAGTTGGAATTGCCTGCAGTGCGTCAGTGCGAGGGCGACGGGCAATTCCGTAACGTGACGTTTCCCCTTCAGCTGTTGCGAAGAGTCTGTTGCGCAATTCGCCAGGCCTGCTCCACATGCCGGCGGGCCGCGACTTCGGCTTCATCGCCGTTGCGCGACTTGATGGCGTTCATGATGTCGGTCATTTCGGCAATTGCGGCATCGCGGCGGTCTACCGAAGCAATGGTCATGGAACGCAGTTGGTTGATGCGGACGTTCAGGCCCTGGACGATCTCCCAGGCGATGCGCTTGTCGGCGGCATCGAAAAGCACCTCGTAGAATTTTGTCGTCGCCCGCATCACCTCGATCGGATTGGCTGAGGCCCACGCCGTGAGCAGCACATTGAATGCACGCTCAAGCGCAGCGATCTGGTCCTCAGTCGCCGTCAGTGCGCAGGCGCGCGCCGCGATGCCCTCCATCAGGGCGCGCAGTTCATAAATCTCGTCGGTGCGGCTGAGATCCGGCCGGGCCACGGCGGGTCCGTGGCCCGGTATCATCTGGACCAGGCCCTCAGTCTCCAACTGCCGCAGAACTTCGCGCACCACCGAGCGACTGACGCCGAGCTGGTCGCAAAGCGGCCGCTCGACCAGCCGTTCGCCGGGCTGGAAGTGAAATCCCATGATCGCGTCGCGCATGCGCTCCAGCGCCAGCGTTCTCAGCGTCTTGGCGGATCGTTCGATCCTCAGTGTGTCGTCGGCCAATTCATCACCTTCCCAGCATCCGCAAACAAACAGATTCGATGATCCGTTGACAAGGGATTTGGTCTTCAATAGTATGGTATACCATAAGACGATTGAGGCGAAAGGGAACTTTTCCGGATGCCTCAGCCTAATCGACCACCGAGGATTTGATGAAGCCGGCCATCCGAAAGATCGTCACCCATATCGAGAACACGCTGATAGAAGGCGGCAAGGCGGCTCCCCGGCCGCTGCGCCTGATCGGCGTGGCGGCAGTGCTCGACAATCCGTGGGCCGGACGCGTTTTCACCGAGGACCTTTCTCCCGAGATCCGCGCCTATGCGCCGGTTCTGGGGGAGATGCTGACCCATGAAATCCTCGCAGTCGCCGGATCCGGCGAAGCGATCGAAGGCTACGGCAAGGCCGCAATCTGCGGCACATCGGGCGAGATCGAGCATGCCTCGGCGCTCATCCACACGCTGCATTTCGGCAACCACTATCGGCGTGCCGTCGGCGCCAAGACCTATCTTGCCTTCACCAACCTGCGCGGCGGTCCGAACACGCCGATCATGATCCCGCTCATGGACAAGAACGACGAAGGCCGGCGTTCGCATTACCTGACGGTGCATTTCCAGATCGGCGACGCGCCGGCGCCGGACGAGCTGGTGGTGGCGCTTGGCGCCTCGATCGGCGGGCGACCGCATCATCGCATCGGCGACCGCTACCAGGATCTCAAGGAGGTCGGCGACCTGCATGGCTGAGCTGGCGGACCATGGCTGGCATCGCGGAACGGCGCCTGACGGCACCGGCTACATCCGTGCCGGTTCCGGCGCGCCGGTCCTGCTCATCCACGGCGTCGGCATGAATGCCTCGATCTGGGCACCGCAGATCGAGCTGATGAAAAACAGATGGGATATCATCGCCATCGACATCCTGGGACACGGCCAGTCGCCGTTGCCGCCCGAGGACGCCAGCCTTGCCGACTATGCCGGACAGGCGATCCGGCTTCTCGATCATCTTGGCCTGGATGCCGTCTCGATTGTCGGCCATTCGATGGGGGCGCTGGTCGGGCAGGAAATCGCTCTCGACGCACCCGAACGGGTCCGCAGCATCGTGTCGCTCAACGCGGTCTTTCGCCGCCCGGCGGAGCTTGCGCAGGCAGTACGCGAGCGCGCCGCCGAATTGAATGGCGCGGAAAACCCGTCGGGGACGGACGCAACGATCGCGCGCTGGTTCGGCAATCCGATCCCCGACAGCCTGGCCGAAGCCGCAACGACGACGCGCGCGGCACTGCAAAGCGTCAACTCCGAAGGCTATGCGCGCACCTATCGACTTTTCGCCCATGCCGATGCGGCGCATGGCGATCGTCTCTCCGGTCTCGCGGTGCCGGCCCTGTTCATGACCGGCTCGCAGGACAGGAATTCGTCACCTGCGATGTCGGCGGCGATGGCCCGCCTCGCGCCGCGCGGTCGCTGCGTCGTTCTGGACGGCGAACGACATATGATGGCCGTAGCCTCGCCTGACGTGGTCACACGGCGCATTGCCGACTTTCTCGAGAGCAACGACGGCGCAAGCACATCGGTGCGCCCGGCAATGGACACAGCCTTCGACGCGGGCGAATTCAGGCGGGCGCTCGGTTCCTTCCTGACCGGCGTTACCATCGTCACCGCGATCGGGCCAGAGGGAGAGCCTCGAGGCTTCACCGCCAATTCGTTTACATCCGTTTCGCTCGATCCGCCGCTTGTTCTGGTCTGCATCGCCAAGAAAGCGCTGGGTCATCCGGTGTTTTCGACCTCGAAGTGCTTTGCCATCAACGTGCTCTCGGAGGAACAGCGAGCCGCGTCCGGCGTCTTCGCTTCGAAATCGCAGGACAAGTTCTCGGCTGTCGAGTGGCGGTTCGGCCCGACCGGCAGTCCGCTGCTCGCTGGATCGGTGGCTACGTTTGACTGTGACATGGAGCAGTTGGTCGATGCCGGCGACCATTCGATCCTCATCGGCCGCGTTCGCGAATTCTCCCACAATTCATCGCAGCCCCTCGGCTATTGCCGTGGGGCGTATGTCTCGCCCGGTCTCAGCCAGGAAGCGCTGGCGGCGGCGCCTCCGGACATGGAGGTCGGCGCGATCCTCGAAGATGAAGGCCGCGTGCTGTTCTTCGAAACCGTCGACGGCTTTTTCGAGTTGCCGGCGGGCCGAGGACTCGGGACGCCCGGCGACACGCAAAGCCTCAAGGGACGCCTCGCCGCGAAAGCTGTCGACGCCCATCTCGGATTCCTGTTTGCGGTCTGGGACGACGCCGCAAATCCATCGCGAACACATGTCTACTACCGCGGCACGGTAGCCGCGCCCCACTCCAGCGATGGCCAAGTCCGGCTCGTCGACATCGACAGGATTGCCGGACTGAACATCGCCGACGCTGCTGTGCGCTCGATGCTCGCCCGCTATGTTCGCGAATGTCGGGAGGATGCGTTCGGAGTCTATGTCGGCAACGAAGTCGAAGGCGAAGTCCGTCCGCTCGCCAAGCCGGTATCCATGAACACTTCGGGGTGAACAGATATGAAGTTCTCGCTCTTCGTCCACATGGAACGCTCGGACCCGGCAAAGCCGCATGCCGAGCTCATCGACGAGCTCGAGGAGTTGGTCCTGATGGCCGAGGCGGCAGGCTTCGAGACGGCCTGGATCGGCGAACACCACGGTATGGAGTTCACCATCTCGCCAAACCCGTTCATCAACATCGCCTATCTCGGCGCCCGGACGAAGCGCATCCGGCTTGGCACAGGAACCGTCATCGCGCCGTTCTGGCATCCGATCAAGCTCGCCGGCGAAGCAGCCATGACCGATGTCGTCACGGGCGGCCGGCTCGACATCGGCATCGCGCGCGGCGCCTACAGCTATGAATACCAGCGCCTGTTCCCGGGGCTCGACGCCTGGGGCGCCGGCCAGCGCATGCGCGAGATCATCCCCGCCATCAAGGGCCTTTGGCAGGGCGACTTCGAGATGTCCGGGGAGTTTTGGTCGTTTCCCTCGACCACCTCGTCGCCCAAGCCGGTGCAAAAACCGCACCCGCCGATCTGGGTGGCGGCGCGCGATCCGAACTCGCATGACTTCGCCGTGTCCAACGGCTGCAACGTTCAGGTGACGCCGCTCGCCTCGGGCGATGATGAAGTAACCAGCCTGATGGAGCGCTTCAACGCGGCGTGCGCGGCGCATCCGGCCATGGCCCGCCCCGAGATCATGCTGCTGATGCACACATTCGTTGCCGAAGACGCCGCCGATGCGGAGCAGCTGACGAAGGACCTGTCGCTGTTTTACTGCCAGTTCGGCGCGTGGTTCCAGAACAAGAAGCCGGTTCGCCAAGGAATTTTGGAAGCGCTCACCGACGACGAGATCGCGGCCATGCCGCAATACGCGCCGGGAAAAATCCGACAGAACCTGGTCATCGGTGAGGCCGAAGAGGTGATCACCCGGCTGAAGGCATATGAGGCGCTCGGCTATGACCAGTACTCGATCTGGATCGACAGCGGTCTGCCACACGGGCGCAAGAAGAAGTCGCTGCAGCTGTTCGTCGACAAGGTGATGCCGGCCTTCGGGCATGGGAGGCCGCAATGACCCTTGTGGCCTTCAGCAACTTCATAGATGGGGCGTTCGATACGCCGACCGCCACCTTCGAAAGCACCGATCCGTCCACCGGAGCGCCCTGGGCTACGATGCCGGCTGCAACCGAAGCCGACGTCGACCGCGCCGTCGAGGCGGCGCACCGGACGCTGCACTCGGCCGCGTGGGCATCCCTGACGGCGACCGCCCGCGGCAAGCTGCTGGTGCGCCTCGGCGAACTGGTCGTCGCCAATGCCGACCGCCTGGCGGAGCTGGAAACGCGCGACACCGGCAAGATCATCCGCGAGACCCGCGCCCAGATCGCCTATGTCGGCGACTACTATCGCTACTATGGCGGGCTTGCCGACAAGCACGAAGGCTCGCATCTGCCGATCGACAAGGCCGATATGGACGTCACCATCCGGCGCGAGCCGATCGGCGTCGTCGCTGCCGTCGTGCCGTGGAATTCGCAGCTCTTCCTTTCGGCCGTCAAGCTCGGTCCGGCACTGGCCGCCGGCTGCACGGTCGTCCTGAAAGCCTCGGAAGACGGCCCGGCACCGCTGCTGGCCTTCGCCGAACTCGTCTACGAGGCCGGATTTCCCGCCGGAAGCGTCAACATACTGACCGGGTTCGGGCTCGATTGCGGCCGACGCCTGACAAGTCACCCGCTGGTGTCACGCGTCGCCTTCACCGGCGGACCTTCGACCGCTCGCGCGATCGTCCGCAACACGGCGGAAAATCTCGCCTACACGACGCTCGAGCTGGGCGGGAAAAGCCCGGTTGTGGTTTTCGCCGACGCAGACTTGGACAGTGCGGCAAACGCGGTCGTCGCCGGAATTTTCGCAGCGTCTGGACAAAGCTGCGTCGCCGGCTCGCGCCTGCTTGTCGAGCGTTCGATAAAAGCCGAGTTCCTCGGCAGGCTGAAGCACAAGGCCGAGGCCATCAAAATTGGTGATCCGCAGGATCCGGCCACCGAAATGGGACCGCTGGCAACGCCACGTCAGCGGGAATGGATCGAGAAGATCGTTGCCGAGAGCCTCGCCACGGGCGGGACGCTGGTCACCGGTGGAAAAAGGCCGGACGAGCATTCGCGCGGCTTCTACTACGCACCGACCATCATCGACGCCGAGGATACAGCGCTGCCTTGCGTGCGGGAGGAATTGTTCGGTCCGGTGCTCAGCGTTCTCGCCTTCGACACGGAAGCCGAAGCATTAGCGCTTGCCAACGACACGCCGTTCGGCCTGGCCTCGGGCGTGTTCACCACCAATCTCGCCAGGGCGCACCGCATGGCGCGCGACATTCATGCCGGCGTCGTCTGGGTCAACACGTACCGCGCCGTTTCGCCGCTCGTGCCATTCGGCGGCTATGGTCAGTCCGGGCTCGGACGTGAGGGCGGGCTCGACGCCATCCGCGATTACACGCGCTCGAAATCCGTCTGGATACGGATATCCGACGAGCCAATCCCGGACCCGTTCGTCATGCGGTGAAGGCAGCGTCAATCGCGCAATTTCATAAAAAACAAGAAACAAAAACAACCAACAGAGGAGAATGACATGAAACTGATTTTGACCGGCATTTTGGCCGGACTCTTGGCAGCCACTGCCGCACGGGCCGATGAAATGGTGTTCACCAGCTGGGGCGGGACCACCCAGGAGGCGCAGACCAAATCCTGGGCTGCTCCGTTCGAAGCGAGTTCCGGCATCAAGGTCCTGCAGGACGGCCCGACCGACTACGGCAAGCTGAAGGCCATGGTGGAGGGCGGCAGCGTCGCCTGGGACGTCGTCGATGTCGAAATGGATTTCGCCATCAAGGCGGCCAAGGACGGCCTGCTCGAGCCGATCGACTTCAACGTTGTGCCGAAAGCCGATCTCGATCCTCGCTTCACCACCGACCATGCGGTCGGCAGCTTTTACTATTCCTTCGTTCTTGCCTGGAACAAAGGCGCGGTGTCGGGCGAACCGGCGGGCTGGGCCGACATGTTCGACCTGGCGAAATTTCCCGGCAAGCGCACCTTCTACAAGTGGTCGGCGCCGGGCGTCATCGAAATCGCGCTGCTGGCCGACGGCGTGCCTGCAGACAACCTCTATCCGCTCGACCTCGACCGGGCGTTCAAGAAACTCGACACGATCAAATCGGAAATCGTCTGGTGGGACAGCGGCGCGCAGTCGCAACAGCTGATCGCTTCCGGTGAAGCAGCCTTCGGGCAGCTCTGGAACGGACGTGTCTTCGCTCTCGAGCAGGAAGGCGCCGATGTCGGCGCATCCTGGAATCAGAACCTGACCGCCGCCGACGTGCTCGTCATCCCCAAGGGTTCGAAGAACAAGGTGAGCGCGATGAAATTCCTGGCCGCTGCGACAAGCCCGAAAAGCCAGGCCATGTTTGCTGAAGCAAGCGGCTACGCCCCCATCAACACGGCAGCCAAGGCCGAAATGCCGGCCGATGTCGTCAAGTCGCTGCCGGACGCCTATGTCGACGGGCAGATCAACCTCGACATGAACTACTGGGCTGAAAACCGCGATAAGATCGCGGAACGCTGGTACGCCTGGCAGGCCAAATAGAAGCCGACCTCACCCATGAACCGGCGGGGCGTCGCCAGGCGTCCCGCCTGAGCTGCCGGGATCATCGCCATGTCGGGCAATTTGCTTCATCGACAGCCAATCCTCCGAAGGCCAGATGGCATCGGCGGCGCCTTGCCGGCGCTAACTCTTGTCGCCCTGTTCTTCGTGGTGCCGGTTGTTGCGCTGCTGTTGCGCAGCGTGACCGAACCCGTGCCGGGCCTGCACAACTACGCCACCCTGTTTGGCGACGGCACCTATACGCGGGTCTTCTTCAACACCTTTCTGGTCGCCACCGTCGTCACCGCCGTCACCATCATCGTGGCGTTTCCGGTCGCCTGGATGCTGGCGATCATGCCGCCCGCCCTCGGCTCGATCGTATTCGGCATCATCATCCTGTCGATGTGGACCAATCTGCTCACCCGCACCTACGCCTGGATGGTGCTGCTTCAACGCACCGGCGTCATCAACCGGACGCTGATGGATATCGGCCTGATCAGCGAGCCGCTGCCGCTGATCAACAACCTGACCGGCGTCACCATCGGCATGGTCTACATTATGCTGCCATTCATGATACTGCCACTGGTCGGAACCCTGCGCGCCATCGATCCGATGACGCTGCGCGCCGCCGCCCTTTGCGGCGCGAGCCCCTTCGAGGCCTTCCGCCGCATCCTGCTGCCATTATCGCTCCCCGGAATCGCTGCAGGCGGCCTGATGGTTTTCGTCATGTCGCTCGGCTATTTCGTGACACCGACGCTGCTCGGCGGCACCTCCAACATGATGCTCGCCGCAATGATCGCCCAGATGATCCAGTCCTTGCTCAACTGGGGGCTCGGAAGTGCTGCGGCTTTCATCCTGCTTGTGGTCACCATGGCGCTCTACGCGCTGCAGCTGCGCCTCGTCGGCGCCAAGCGCATGACAGGAGGCATCTGAGATGCTGCTCGACTACGATCGGCTGGGCTGGCTGCGTGCAGCACTGCTGGGTTTCACCGGCCTGGTTGCGGCGTTTCTGCTGCTGCCGGTGGTTTTCATCGTGCTTTTGTCGTTCGGCTCGTCGCGGTGGTTGGCTTTTCCGCCGCCAAGCTGGACGCTGAAATGGTATGGGGAACTCTTCGCCGATCCGGCGTGGCTCGAAGCGGCGCTGACCAGCGCGCGCATTGCTGCCATGGCTGCGCTTCTTGCCGTCGTCATCGGGCTGCTGGCTTCCTTCGCCCTGGTCAGGGGACAGTTTCGCGGGCGCAACGTGCTTCGCGGCCTGCTGCTGACGCCAATGGTGCTGCCGGTCGTGGTCTTCGCCATCGCCATCTATGCATTCTTCCTGCGGATCGGGCTCGGCGGCACCACGGCAGGCTTCGTCATCGCCCACACCGTCCTGGCACTGCCCTTCGCCATCATTCCGATCACCGCGGCACTCGAAGGTTTCGACAAATCCATCGAGGATGCGGCGATCGTCTGCGGCGCAGGCCCATTCGAGGCAAAACTCCGGGTGACCTTGCCGGCGATCAAGATCGGGATTTTTTCGGCGGCGATCTTCGCCTTTCTCGCCTCATGGGACGAGGTGGTGGTCGCGATCTTCATGGCCAGCCCCACCTTGCAGACCCTGCCGGTCAAGATCTGGGGCAGCCTGCGCCAGGATCTCAGCCCGGTCATCGCCGCGGCCTCCAGCCTTCTCGTTCTTCTGACGCTGAGCCTGATGGTCGTAACCGCACTCATTCGGCGGAAATTGTCGAAATGACCGAACCGTTCCTCTCTATTCGCGACCTGCGCAAGGCGTTCGGCAGCTTCGTCGCCGTTCACGATGTCACGATCGATATTCCCAAGGGCGAATTCCTGACCTTTCTCGGCCCTTCCGGCTCTGGCAAATCGACGACGCTCTACGCGATCGCCGGCTTTCAGCAACCGACATCCGGCGACGTTCTTCTTGAAGGCGGGTCGCTGCTGTCGGTGCCGTCGCACAAGCGCAACATCGGCATGGTGTTCCAGCGCTACACGCTGTTCCAGCATCTGACCGTCGCCGAGAACGTTGCGTTTCCATTGCGCGTGCGCCGCCGGCCGGACGCCGAGGTGAACCGAAAGGTCACCGAGATGCTGTCGCTGGTGCGGCTCGAGAGTTTCGGCGGCCGATATCCCGGCGCGCTTTCCGGCGGACAGCAGCAGCGCGTGGCGCTTGCCAGGGCGCTCGCCTACGATCCGCCGATCCTCCTGATGGACGAGCCGCTTTCGGCGCTCGACAAGAAGCTGCGCGAGGAGATCCAGGCCGAGATACGGCGCATCCATCGCGAAACCGGCGTAACGATCCTTTACGTCACCCACGATCAGGACGAGGCCCTGCATCTTTCGGATCGCATCGCCCTGTTTCAGGACGGGCGCATCGAGCAGATCGGCACCGGTGAGGACCTCTATCTGAGACCTCAGAGCGAATTCGTGGCCAGCTTCATCGGAAATTCCAATTTCCTGCCGGCCGAGCATCTTGAAACCGTCAACGGCGCCGCCACGATCCGCCTCGCCGATGGCTCGGTCGTCTCCGGCGTCAGGAACGATCAGGACTTCAGCCAAGGCCAGAAGACCCGGCTGATGGTGCGGCCAGAAGCGTTTCGGCTGCGGCCCGGCCCGGCCACTGCCGGGCTTGCGGTCGAATTCATCGACACCGCCTTCTTCGGCGAGCGGCGGCGCGTCATCGCGCGCACCGCCGCCGGCCAGGAGATCGACGTCAGGCCGACATCCGACATGGCGCATGCACAGGAAGGCATCGCCTCAAACAGACAGATTTATTTCGATCCCGCCGCCGCATTTCTCTTTCCCGCCTGACAGACGATCTGACTTCAGCGCGGCGGATCAGCCGGTGCCTCGATGGTCACGCCGTATTTAGCGGCGATGGCCACGACCTTTGCCATCTCCGGCGTGCCGGCGGCGGTCGCGGCGTCCAATTCCGCGAACATCTGATCAAGGCCGCAACTCGGCGCGCAGAAGACGAGCACGCGAGCCGGCTTGTCGGCGTCATTGCGGATGGCATGGCGCCGGCCGCGTGCGCCGAAGAAGAAGCCGCCGGGCGCAACGCGATGCGGCGCGGTGTCGCCCTCGAATTCGATGACGAGTTCGCCGCTCAGCACATAGAAGGCTTCATCCTCACGGGCATGGGTGTGCGATGGCGTTCCCGCGCCCGGCGGAACCACGGACTCCCAAAGCGAGAAGGACCCGGCGGTCTCGGCGCCGGTGGCTTTGTAGATATGGGTGATGCCCAGAACGTTGAGCGTCGAGCCGGCCGCCGGCTCGCGAACGAACGCTTCGGCCGCTGCAGCTTTGGCATCCATCGTCGATCTCCTTCGTGGTTTTGGGTCTCTCACCAGGAGATAGGCCTTGCCGGCAAAATTGGCGAGGTGCGGGCGGCCGTGGGCGGCAATTTTCGCAGCAACAATACTGAGATGCTGCGCGTTCCCGCGCTCGACGACATCGGCATCGCCCTACTGCCGACATGGGCGGTGGCGGAGCCGCTGCGCGCCCGCGCGCTGCGCAGCGTACTTAAAACGTTTTGAGCTACGGCGTTCCATTGATCCGGCCGCGCAACGTTCTTCCGAATGCAATCATCTTGACCTCAAACAGGGAATTTGGGCGGCGGCTTGAAATTTCCACGGTTTCGCCCACGTACTGAAGTAACGTCGGCTGCGAGGTGATTTTTTGGCTGTAAAAGCGTCGCTTACATCAAACCGGCAGCCTCGCAGCGCTCAGTAGCTGAGAACGCCGGGGCAACGCCCTCTCACCCGCGATAGCTGGAGCATCCGATGCCGAGCCGCCGCTATGCCATCCTTGAAGCGCCGTCCTCGCTGGGTCTGGCGACCGACGGCGTTGAAGCCTTGCCCGGTCGGCTGCTGGAACTGGGCCTCGCCGAACGCATCCATGCGCGCCGCGCCGGGCGGCTGGCCGTCCCGCCGAAAGACCCGAAGCCCGACCCTGCGACCCTGACGCTGAACGCCAAGGCGATCGCGGCGTGGTCGCCCAGGCTCGCCGACGCCGTGGGGGAGGCGCTGGACGCGGGCGAATTCCCGGTGGTGCTGGGCGGCGACTGCACGATCTTGCTGGGTCCGATGCTGGCACTGCGCCGGCGCGGTCGCTACGGCCTGTTCTTCATCGACGGCCACGCCGACTTCTTCCAGCCCGAGGCGGAGCCCAACAGCGAAGGCGCGTCGATGGAACTGGCGTTCGTTACCGGCTACGGGCCGGCCCTGCTGACCGACCTGGAGGGCCGCCGCCCGTTGGCGCGCTCCGAGGACGTCGTTGCCTTCGCGTTTCGCGACCACCAGGACCAGGCCGAATTCGGCAGCCAGCCTTTGCCGGCCGAGCTCACGGCCTATGATCTGCACGCCATCCGCCGCCTGGGCGTCGAAGCCGCCGCCCAAGCAGCGGTTGGTCACCTGACGCGAGCGGAACTCGACGGCTTCTTCATCCATCTCGACGCCGATTGTCTCGACGATGCGATCATGCCGGCGGTCGATTTCCGCGTACCGGGCGGGCTGTCTTGGGACGAACTGTCGGCGGCGCTCCGCATCATCCTGGCGAGCGGCAAGGCGGTCGGGATCGAGGTCACCATCTACAATCCGCGCCTCGACGAGGACGGCAGCGCCGGCCGTGGCCTTGCTGATGTGGTGGCCGCAGCGCTCGGCACAGCCGCGCCCGCTTAAGCTCAGCACCGATCGGCAATCGGGTGGCGTTGAAGCGCCACATGCCAACCCCCAGCCTTGATGATGGCAAGCAACCAGGCGACGGTTTCGAGCCGGAGCATTGAGGCTCTCCACCTGAGGCCACCGATCCTGGCAGGGCAAACCTGTTAATAGTGCTAGCTGTAAATGCGCCGGGCGACTTAGTACCGTCGGCCGCAAACAAGGCCTGGGAGGGTCCGTCACTCGGTTCCTGCCGCGCCATGACGCGGAGCTTGGAACTGTGACGGCACATGCGACCACCCAAGGATTCAGCGACTACAGAGGCTACCGCACCTGGTACCGCGTGGTCGGAGATCTCACCTCGGGCAAGCTGCCTTTGGTCGTCGCTCACGGCGGGCCGGGCTGCACCCATGACTATGTCGATTCGTTCAAGGAGCTTGCCGATACCGGGCGGGCCGTCATCCACTACGATCAGATCGGCAACGGCAAATCGACCCATCTGCCCGACAAGGGCGGCGACTTCTGGACCGTGGATTTCTTTTTGGGCGAACTCGATGCGCTGCTCGCTCACATTGGCATTACCGAGCGCTACGCCCTGCTCGGCCAGTCCTGGGGCGGCATACTTTCGGCCGAACATGCAGTGCGACGCCCTGCCGGGCTCAAGGCATTGATCCTGGCCAATTCGCTGGCCTCGATGGCGCTATGGGTGGAAGGCGCGCTGCAATTGCGCGCCGGGCTGCCGGCCGACGTGCAAAACGCGCTTGACCGGCACGAGGCAGCCGGGACCACCGATCACCCGGATTATGTTGCGGCAACCAAGGCGTTCTATGACCGCCACGTCTGCCGTGTCCTTCCGACGCCGCCGGAAGTGGCCCGGACATTCGCGGCAATCGACGCGGATCCGACAGTGTATCGTACCATGAACGGACCCAATGAATTTCACGTCATCGGCACCTTGCGGAACTGGACCATCGTCGAGCGCCTGCATCTGATTGAGGCGCCGACCCTGGCGTTCCGCGGATTTTACGACGAAGCGACCGAAGCCTGCGTCCAGCCCTTTCTCGATCGCATCCCGGACGTGGAAGGCCTTGTCTTCCCGAATTCCAGCCACATGCCGCATGTCGAGGAGAAGGACGATTGCCTCGCCGCTGTCGGACGCTTTGTCGCCAAATACGATTGAGGCCTGCCCGCAACAGGCTATCCTTGCGCAAGCTTGTCGGTGCGGGGCTTGGCCATTGTTGATCCGTTCCGTCGCTCCTTGAGCGCCTGGGCCAGAAAATCCTTGACCACATCGAGAACCGCGTCGCGTTCGTGGGATATGCCTGGCAGCAAATCGAAGCGCACGCGCAAACCCGCGTCCTCGAACGATCGACACAACGTCCTGAGGCGTTCCGGCCGCGTTTGTCCTGCATCGTTGGCGCCCGGCATCCAATGGCTGCTACCTTGAACGTGCGTGATTTCCCAGGTTTCCAGATCGGCATCGCCGACGATCATCTGGACAGGCACTTTTGCCAGCGCAGCGGCGTCGAAGCTGATGCCGAACTTCTCCGGCAGGTCACGAATGCCCACCCACCAATCCCGTGCGGAATCGAGCAAGGTCACCGAGCCCGGCGCGCCGATCGACGCCGCCCATAGCCTGTCGGGATGGAGGATGGCAAAGCGGTGGGTGAATTGCCCGCCGCCGGAATATCCGAACATGGCGAAGCGGGTCCAGTCCTGACGATATTTCGCAACGACTTCCTCGACTATGGCGAGCAGCACCTGATCGTAACGGATATCACCCTCGATCATGTATTTGTACCCGCTGCGGGCATCGTCGCCGAGAACGCCGATTGGGAACAGCGGGCACAAGATGGCGCAGTCGTTCCAGCGTCCGAACTCGGCGAACGCGTCGCGAAAACCGAGGAACGAGGTGCGCCCGGTGCCATGGACGGCCACCAGCAGATCGACTTTGGCGCCTTCCCCCACCGCAGGCGGCACATACAGACAATAATGGAAGCGTGGATCTGATTTCGAAGCAAAGATGGCGGTCGCGCCAAGATCGTATGTAGCGCGGCCGCGATCCGCAAAGGACCCCGTGGCGATGCTGGTCAAGTCTACAACTCCTCAAGTCTTGGAATTGGCGGCTAGCGTATACTGCTCGGCCCGCGTCGTGAACTGGAGGTCGATTCGGGCCGCCACGACGAGAACCTCACGGTGCATCGGAGTCAGGGCAACGTCGTTGAAGACAATCCCGCTGAGTTCCGAGAGCATCTTTTCGCGCTTGGCATCATCCAGCGTCCGCTTTCGGTCGCCGGCTGCCAATGAGGTAGCGAGCCGAACATCATACGACTGCCTCGGCGGATTGCGACGAGGGGTGTATCTCCGGAACGGTGAAAACCGGCACCTCGCCGTTGAAGCCTTGGAGTTCGAAGGCGCCCGCCTGGACAACCGGCATCGATGCTCCCTGGGCAAATCCGGGACCAAGCACCAGAGGGATCCTCAGCTTTTTGGTCGTAGACTCGAGCCGTGCCGCGCGGTTCACCGGCGAGCCGATCGCGGTGTAATCGAAGCGCCGTTCGGAGCCGAAATTCCCTACGGAACAGATGCCAGTCTCGATGGCGACGCCGATTTCGATAGGGGGGTGCCCGCGCGCGGTGAACGCGGCGTTTTCGCGCTTCACCCTTTGGATCAGGGCAAGCCCCGCTTCGAGCGCGCGCTCGCGATGATCTGGCTGACCAAGCGGCGCGTTCCAGAAGGCTAGCACGGCATCGCCCATGAACTTATCGATGGTCCCGTCGCGCTTGAGTATCTCATCAGTCGCAAGGCCGAGGAAGTGGTTGACCACCTTTGCGATTTCTTGCGCATCGAGTTGTTCGCTCATCGTCGTGAAGCCGCGTATGTCACTCAGCAGGATTGTGATCTCGCGCTTCTCTCCGGACAGGATCGCTTCGGTATCCGAATTTGCGAGGCGCTGCACCACGGAGGGCGACAGATATTGCGAAAACTGCCGTGCCAGGGTGGACCGGCGCTGCTCGCTGCGCTTGTAGAGGGCATAGCCTTCGAAGCCAGCTACGAGGATTGTCGCAAGCGCCGGCTGCAGTGGGTCGTAGAGCTTACCCTGCAGGCTGTATTCGAGAGCGCCGAACGCGAAGGGCGTGGCAACAAGGAGCGCCAGAGCGAGGACGCCAAGCATGACACGCTGGGCGAGAACTCCCGAAAGTGCGATGAACACGATGCCACTGAGGACAAACCAGAGCCGCTCGAGCATCCGCGCTTGCGCGGGCTCTACAAGATGGCGCGCGGCAAGCATCTGGCCGATTGCATCAGCGTGGATGTCGACGCCTGGTCGAGCCGGACGCGTCGGGGTTGGCAGATACTGCGTCAATCCCACGGCCGACAGGTCAACAATGGCGATCGCGTTCCGCAGCAGCGGATCGCCGCGGCCCGAAAGGATATTACTGGCAGATATGCGCAGCGTGCTGGTGTCGGTTTCCCAGAGGCGGATGCTGCCCTGCGGCTCAAGCGGCACAATGCTGCCGGCCATCCTGAGCGCGTCGAACCCGGCGCCATTCATCCGGGCAACGTAGCCGTTCTCTCCGGCGTAGAGGCGCAGGAGTTCGAGCGCGAAGGACGGCCAGAGCTGCACGCCTTGAGCCGTATTTCGCAGCCAGAGCAGCGGCACATGGCGTAATACGCCGTCGGGATCGGGCAGAGTGCGAATTGCGCCGAGGCCTGCAGCGGCGCCCGAGAAATCCGCAAGCGAGCCCGTCAGACCGGTGAAGCCAGGAAGCGTCTCGGGTACTTGCCCGACGATCGACCAGCCGGCTTTGGGCTCTGCTTCTGATACCGTCGCCTCATTGCCCAGGCTGACGGCGAGCGCCGTTCGATTTTTCGCCAGCGCGCTGGCGAGGCGCTTGTCTCCGGCGATGCCATCAGGAGAGATGTCAGCCTCGGGCAGCACCAGCGCGAGCCCGATCACCGCGGCACCGGACTCGGCGACACCATCGACCAAATCGGCCAAAAGGCCACGGTTCCAAGGCCATCGCCCGTATGCGTTAAGGCTCGCGTCGTCTATCGAGACTATGACAACAGGATTGCTCGTCGCCTCGCGCGGGGCGAGGAACTGGTAGAAGTCATACGTGCGTTCGCGCAGGCGCGACAGCGGCCCGTCGAAAGCAAAATGGCAAGCGAGCAGCAAGAGTACGACCGCAAGACCGGGTATTTTCAGCCTGGCAGCCCGCCGCCAATCAAGTGAGGGGCTCACACCGATCGGCCGGGCTTACCGGCAGTCGGGAAAGCAGTTATCATCGTCATCATCCACCCCGCTGCCTACAGGGGGCGTTTGGCTGTCTGGGAACTCCGTGGCCACGCCGGGCAATGCGCCGTCGGTGGACTTGCAGGCCTTGAGCGAGTTGCCGAGTGCTGACGCACAAATCGCGCTTACGTTCAGCCCCGGACCCGGTTCGCCCGGCAGGCCGGTGCCGGCTATCCGATCGATGCTGTCCAATATCGGGAAGGCGTCGATACCGCCGTAACCGGTTAGCAGCTTGTCATCGTCCGACGTGCAGGCGTGGCCCGGGTTGGTGATCACGAGCTTGCGGCCATTCATCATGCAGGTCATGCGGCCGGCGCGCAGTATGCCGACGGTCTGACCAGCTATCACAAGCACTTCAATGATGCCGCCTCTGGCTCCGAGCACCATGTGTGGCGTCGCAACTTGCATGTCGCCGCCCTTCGAAACCTGACCGCCGTAGAAACGGGCCAGGCCGCTGTTCATCCTGATGTCGATCTTTCCTGATCGGGACCCCGGATTGTAGACGAATTCATCGATCGTCAGGCTGGTGTTCGGACCAATCTTGGCGCTCGACTCGTCCCGGAACACGAGCATTCCGAGACCGGTGATATTGCTGCGCAGCTGGTCGCCGAGTTCGACGCCAGCGCCGACGTTCATCGCCTCGCCGTCATTGCGGATGATGTTGGTCTGGTAGGCCGTCATGGACCCGACCGTTTCAGCGACAGATGGTGCCGCAAAGGCAAGGCAGGCGATACAAGTGGCTATCTGACGATGCAGGGTCCTCATCGCGGCCTCTTTCAGTTGAGTGTCAACGTGTAGCTCACGAGCAATTCGAATGAATTTCGGTCGCCGCTGGCGATATCGAAGTCGGTTTCGCGATAGGCGAGGTCGACACTCACCTTCTGCGACTCCGTGAGCTGAAAATCGCTTTCCGAGGCAATGCGCCAGAAGTCGCTCTCTATGTTCGTGCCGATGCCGAAGGACAAGTCGGGAGTGTCGCTGTGGCCGGCCGAGACGGCGACCTGGTGAGACCATACGAAAAGGTCCGGTACTTCCTTCACCACGCCGCCGTAGCGGACCTCTCCCATGTAGCTGCGGCCGATTTCGCCAGCTCCGGAGGCGAAGTCAGTCGAGCCGACCAGGCGCAGTCCGAGCGCCTGGCCATTGCGGAAGCGGTAGCTGCCGCCTGCCTCATAGAAGACCCTACTATCGGCAAAGATGCCTTTCGAGCCGCTTAAATCGATGTAGCCGGCACCTGCAAAAAGCGTCGTCTCGACGGTGGGGCGCACGAGGAAGCGCCCACTTAGACCGACGCCGGTCTCGTTGATATCGCTGTCGAAGCGATCTGTAACGGCGAACGCGGAAAGTAGCAGCCGCAGGGAATCGATCCCGCTGTTGGGCAGTCCCTTGTCCAGGGTAATGGCGGCGTTACCTTGGATAAAAGTCTCCTCGGCACCGGGAACCGACAGGTCTTCTGTGAAAAAGCGCTGTGTCGCCGTCAACGATCCCGAAACGACGATTGCGTCAGCACTTGGCGTGCCGAGATCCCACCGGACAAAGCCTTCCGCCCGCCCGTAGGGCGAGGCGAAGGAATGGTCGTCCTGGGCCCCGCCCGACTCAAAATCGGTGAATGCGCTGAACATGCCGCCGGTCAGAGCGAGTTCCCAGGTGACGCCCCGTAACGCGCGCTCGATGCGGGCGAGCAGGCGAACGGCCTCTTGCTGCTCATCCGCTGACAGGTCCCCGACCTCGAGGCCGTACTGCACCTGCCGCTGGGCCAATTCATAGGAGCCGACATGATAGTACAACCGGCTGGCCGCGAGCCGGGCGCGCGCATCGCGAGGATATTTGATGAGATACTGCTCGATCGACGAGATCGCCTGATCGTACTGCCCTGCGTTGACGGCAACTGTGACGAATTGAGCTAGCGTTCCATTGTCGGTCGGATTGGCAATGCGGGCCGAAAACGCATCGTCATAGGCCGGATAGAGACCTTGTGCGCCGGCCGGCAATATGCCGGTACAAAGCAGCGCCGCGGCGAAGCCGAGGATCATTGAAAACGAGGAATGCATGCCGAGAACCCCACCCAACCCGACTAGTGCAGCGGATCTAGCACGCCGCCACGAAAAAAAGCGACAGAACTGTCACGGGACCTTCCGAGTCTTCAGCAGCTGTTGCAGTTGCGCAACAAACTATCGGATTCATTCGCGTTTCTCCTACGCTGGTTGGCCAAACATCTTTTCAGCGTTGCTTGGACCCGAGAAAGTATTCGCTACAAACAGCAACTAAGACAAATCATAATCAGCCGTGGATTGCGTAGCCTACAAGATCAATATTGTTTGCGCGATTCTGCACGTATCTGGCCGCGCCTGGCGCATCAGAGTCAAATGTGGCTCATCCGAAGGTCTTCGGTACAGTCGGTCCGCCGGATCGCCAGCACAGCACGGCGCCCGGCGCTCAAGCGGCGCGACGGACTACAGCACCAGCATGGTGGCCAGCCCCAGCATCAGGCCCATGCCCACGATATCGGTCACGGTGGTTAGGAAGATCGCCGAAGCCACGGCCGGATCGGCGCCGACCCGCCGCAGGCCCAACGGGATCAGCACGCCGGAGATTCCTGACATGAGGCACGATCCGGACATTGCGAGCAGGATCACAAGCGCCAGCATGGGCGCCTGGGATGCCGACTCCGGCTGCCGTGGAGCGTAGAACCACATCGCCGCAGCCGCCACCAGACCGACGAGCAAGCCGTTGGCGATCCCGAGCGCTCCCTCCCTCAGCACCAAATGCAGCTTCGGTCGTTTGTCCACATCCCTTAAGGCGAGGCCACGCAGCGTAATAGCCAGCGCCTGGCAGCCGGTGTTTCCGCTCTGTCCGGCCAACACCGGGAGGAACGCCGCCAACGCGACGATCTTCTCGATCGTGCCTGTGAACGAGCCGACCACGAAAGCGGCTATGAAGGCCGTCAGCAGGTTGAGCTGCAGCCACGGATGACGTTTCAAGAAGGCTGAAAACAGCGGAGTGAAAGAACGCTCCTCCTTCTGGACACCCACCATCTGGCCAGGCTGGGCAGAAATCTCGATGATTTGCTGCTCGAACAGCTGCCAGCCGCGAACCTGCCCGAGCAGCCGGTTCTCCGCGTCCACCACGGGATAGACAGGGTAGTGACGGCGTACCGCCGCCTTGCAGGCTTCGCTCAAAGGCATATCGACGTGAAGGGCGAACGGACTTGGCAGCATAATCTGATCCACCGTCGCGCCGGCCTCGCTCAGCATCAGATCGCGCAAGACCACTAGGCCAACCAGTCTATCGCCCTCGTCCGTGATGTAGAGGTAAGTCAACTCGGTCGGCACCTGCGCGCGCCTGACGGCCTCGACCGCGGCGGCTACCGTCGTCCCGACAGGAACGCTGGCGGGGATCGGGTCCATCAACTCGACGACGGATCCGCGGACCGCGATATCCTTGCCGTCGCCATGAGGCTTGATAGGCCTCATATCCGGAGGCAAATGCTCCGCCACCTTCCGGGCGTGCGTATCCGGCAACAACTTTAATATGTCTCGGATGAACTCGGGAGATTCTCGGGCAAGCAATTCAGCCGCGTCGTCAGGTGCTCGAGCACGCAACGTGCGCACCGACTTCTCAACATCGTTCTCTTGCCTCATCTGTTCCCCCAATCTCTAATGTTGCGCCTCTGAACGTGTAGACAGGAGCGGTTCGCCCTGCCTGCGCGCAGTGGCCCAGCGCCTCGATCCGGAAAATCTCGCCTTCTCAGGGCGCAGAGTAGACCGACCCCAACAGTCTGAGCCATTGCGTGGGTGCATACAGGCGGGCTGTAACATCAGCGTGTCGCCAAGAGAATTGACGTGTTGCCGAACTTCACCGTCGATTCCTGGGCTCTGCGAGTACGTCGCAACCCATCAACGAAGCAAGGTCTGGCAATGGGCCGTCGTGGCCCTGCTCATTGGTGTGCGCTCAGCCCGACGGTTCGCGATGTGAAACGGCCGCGATTCAACCTGGGAAGATTGTGAAACCGCCGTCGACGCGAATGACCTGCCCGTTGATGAAACGCGCGCGCGGACCGGCGAGGAAGGCCACCGCTTCGGCGATCTCTTCAGGCTCGGCATAGCGGTTCAGCGATTTCTTGCTCGAATCCATGCGCTCCGGATCGACCACGCGGCTCGCCTGAAACCGTGCCGTCTTGGTGGCGCCGGGGCTCACCGCATTGATGCGCACGCCATCATCGATCAGTTCCTTGGCGAGGCAGCGCGTATAATGGACGACGGCCGCCTTGAGCGTGGAGTAGACCACCTCCGGCGAGCATCCGATATGCGCTGCCGCCGAGGCAATGTTGATCACCGAGCCTGAGCCGCGTTTGACCATGGGCGGAATGAACGCCTGGCAGACCAGCATCGTGCCGATGAGATTGTTCTCGGTCAGCACCTTGATGTCTTCATAGTCGATGTCGAGCGCGTTGTTGGGACTGGGCTTAACCCCTTTGGCGCCAATGTCGCCGCCGGCGCAGTTGACCAGAACGTGCACATCGCCGAGCTCCGCTTCGATCTTCCTCTTCATTTCGGCAACGGCTTGCCTGTCACCGATATTGCCCGTAACCGCGGTTACCCGTGTCCCATGCTTTTCCAGACCGCTGGCGGATTCGCCAAGGTCCGCGAATTCGCCATATTGCGATGGCCGGGTCCAATCGAGATCGTGGATCGCAACGTTTGCGCCAAGTTCGGCCAGGCGTTCGGCCATCACGCGGCCGAGGCCGCGTCCCGAGCCGGTCACGAAGGCAGTCAGGCCGCTGAGTTCTCGGTCAGTCATGCTGATTTCTCCATTGCAATGAAATCGAACTTCTTCATGTTGGCGGCGCTGCGCCGGATCATGTCGAGCTCATACGAAACGAGCGCGCCGTCATCGTCGCGCTCCCATGGCGTCCGGTAGTCGACGTCGTCAGCAAGGCGGTTTACGCGCGCAGCACTCAGGCAGGCCGCGAACTCGCGCGCGGTCTTCGGCGCATACCCGTTCCACCAGTCGTCGCTGAGACAGCGAACGTGGCGGGCCTCCAGCGCGCCCGGCTCAAGCACGGCCGTCAGCGTGTCGTGGTGCTCCGCGAGGATGGCTGCCAGTCCGGCGAAAGGCACGGCGCCGTCGCCGATCGCGCAGCGGACCAGACGATAACCCTCATCGGTGAACTGCACGCGATAGTCCTTGAGGTGGACGTGGCGGACATAGGGCGCGATCCGCCGCGTGAAGGCAAGCGGTGCCTCGCCGACAGGAAAGGTGTTGCCGGTATCATAGGTGATGCCGACACCCGGCCCGCCGAGTTCGCAGAACGCGACCAGTTCGTCGCTGCCGAAGTCCTGATGGTTCTCGATGCCGAGCACCCGGCCCTCAGCCGCCGCACGCGGTCCCCATTCCGTCAAGGCAGCGCGGATCGTCGCGTTGAACTCACTCCATTTCGGGCCCCACAGGTTACGATCGCCACACAGGACTGGGGTCAGCGCGATACGGATCGTCGTCGCCTCGAGCAGGCGCGCCGCCCGAAACGCGCTGTCCAACGGACCGGCCACCAGAAGTCCGCCACTGACCACCGGGACGATGTCGAGCGCCGCCAGACGCCCGCGCAGGTCGACGATTTCGGCGTCCGGCAAGTCGGTCAACCATGGTTCATAGATCTCGAGCGTGCGTGCGCTCAGTTCCTGCGCAATCGCTATAAAGCCTTCCAGCCCCGTCCCGTCCGGATTGTGCCGCGGCGTACCACGTCCCTGCAGGCCGAGAGTGTAGGTCAGTCCGTAAGGGTTGAGACCGAGGCGAAACATCAGTTTGGCAGTCCCATTGAAAGATGTGGAAGCGATCGCATCAGCGCAGACCGGCATCGACGGCGATGGACTGTTTCGTGATCATTCGGCTGTCGTCGGCGGCAAGGAAGAGCACGGTCCGTGCAATCTCCTCGCCCAACAGGACGCGGCGGATCAATTGCCGCTGCACCGTCTGGTCGATTGGGTCCTGCGTCCTGAACCACAGCTGGCGCTGCCGCTCGGTAATGACGGCGCCGGGTTCGACTGCATTGACGCGGATGTTGTCGGATCCAAACGACCGCGCCAGTGCGCGGGTCAGCGCCACCACGGCGCCCTTGGCGGTGGCATACGCTACCATCTGGTCCGCGCCGAAACGCCAGGCGATGGAAGAGAAGTTTATGATCGAGCCGAAGCCGAGTTCCTTCATATGCGGATGCACCGCCTGCGCGGCGAAGAAGTGATGCCGGAGATTGACGTCGAAGCTGCGGTCCCAATATTCTGACGTCACCGCATCAACAGGATGGCGCTGATCGTCGGCAGCGTTGTTCACTAGGACGGCGACCGGACCAAGCCGCGCGCGCACGCCTTCTACCGAGGCCTGCAGCGCATCAACGTCGGTCACATCGCAATGCAGGTACAGGGGAGTTCGCCCGCCGGCACCGCTGAGCTCACGCACCAACGCCTCCGCGGGTTCGTCCTGCACATCGAGAAAGCATACGCGGGCGCCATTCGCCACGAAGGCGCGGACCATATCGGCGCCGATCCCGGAGGCGCCGCCGGAGATCAGCACGACGCGATCGGTCAAGCTCGGGTAGGTCGCGAATTGCACGGACATCAGATCACAGAAGCGCCCTGGTTGCTGGATCGAACAGACAGGCGCGCGACATGTCGATGCCGAGCGTTATCGTCTCGCCCATGACGGGAGCGTCATCCGGCTCGAAACGTCCGGTGATCTCCAGGTCGCCCAGCCTGAGGACGGCAAGCGTCTCGGCGCCGGTCGGCTCGACCAGTTCGACCGGCGCCTGCAAGGGCTGCACAGCAGGTTTGCGCGACTTCAGGTCCGTCGTGAAACGGTAGATGTGTTCGGGTCGAACACCGAGCACCACGTCCTTTGGCGCACCGGCGGGCAAAGGCGCCGCAAGGGCAAGAGTGGCGTCGCTGCCGTCAGCGGCGCGTACCGAGATGCTGGTTGAACCGGTAAGACGGGCGGGGATGAAATTCATCGCCGGCGATCCCATGAAACCGGCCACGAACATGTTGGTCGGCCGGTCATAGATCCGCTTCGGCGTGTCGAACTGCTGCACCGAGCCCTGATTCATCACCGCAATGCGGGACGCCAGCGTCATCGCCTCGACCTGATCGTGGGTGACGTAGACCGTCGTCTTTCCGACGCGATGGTGCAGCTTCTTGATTTCGGTGCGCATGTCGACGCGCAGCTTGGCGTCGAGATTGGACAGCGGCTCGTCGAACAGAAACAGCTTTGGGTCGCGTACCAGGGCGCGCCCCATCGCAACGCGTTGCCGCTGGCCACCCGACAATTGCCCGGGCTTGCGGTTGAGCAGCTGCTCGATCTGCAGGAGTGCGGCAACCCGCTTCACGGCTTCCGCCTGCTCCGCTTTTGGCACGCCCCGGCTTTCCATGCCGAAGGTGATGTTCTGGCGCACCGTCATCGTGGGATAGAGGGCGTATGATTGGAACACCATCGCTATGTCGCGATCCTTGGGCTGCACGGAGTTCACCAGCCGGTCGCCGATCCAGATCTCACCCGAGGTGACGGTTTCCAGGCCGGCGATCATGGCGAGCAAGGTTGATTTGCCGCATCCCGACGGGCCGACAAGGGCGATGAATTCCCCGGTTCGCGCCTCGAGATTGATGCCGGCCAGAATCTCGAGCCCGCCATAGCTCTTGTGAAGGTCGCGGATCATCAGCGCGGACATGGGCGATGCCTCATTTGATGGCGCCCTGCGTCAGGCCGCGCACGAAGTACTTTCCACCGAACAGGTAGATCAGCAACGGCGGCAGCGCGCCGATCAGCACGGCTGCACTCATCACATCGTAAGCACGGGCGGTCGTGCCGCCGGCAGTGAGCGCGACCAATGCCGCCGTAATCGGCTGCTGTTGGCCCGAGGTGAAGACGACGCCGAACAGATACTCGTTCCAAATACCGGTGAATTGCCAGATGACGGTGACGATCAAAATCGGCGGCGACAGGGGCAGGATGATCTTGCGAAAGATCCGCCAGAAGCCGGCGCCGTCGATGCGTGCCGCCTTGATAAGATCGTCCGGTATGCTGACGTAGAAGTTGCGGCAGAACAGGGTGGTGAACGAGATGCCCTGGACGACATGAATCAAGACCAGCCCGTATGTCGAATTGGTTAGGCCGAGTTTGCCGAGCAGGAACGCCCACGGCATCAGCGAGATCTGGCCGGGCATGAAGACGCCGAGCAGCATCAGATTGAACAGAACTTCCGAGCCCTTGAAGCGCCATTTCGACAGCACGTAGCCGTTCATGGCGCCGAGGAGCGTGGAGATGACCGTCGCGGGAATTGCCATCCAGAGCGAGTTGAAGAAATTGCGCTTCATGCCTTCGCAGGTGCCACTGACGCAATAAGTGCCCCACGCCTCCGCCCATGCATCGAGGCGGAAGCTGCGCGGCAGGGAGATGAGGCCGTTGCGGGCAATCTCCGACTGCTCCCGCAATGAGTTGAAGACGACGACCAGCAGCGGTGCAAGGTAGATGACGGCGAAAAGCGTCAGCACTGCATAGACAAGGAAGCGGTTCCAGAAATAGCGCCGCGTGGCCGCGGCCGCTTCGGGATCATGCCGGGCGTTGGCGGCGATTTCAGCCATTGCGGCCCTCCGCCCGCCTGCGCCAAACGATCCACACGGAATAGGGCACCAGCACGACCGCGAGGGCTGCGAGCATCATCATCGCCGCAGCGGCACCCTCGCCGATCTGCCCGCGCTGGAACATCAGGTCGTAGACGTAGATCGCCGGGAAGGTGGTGGACACACCCGGCCCACCCCGCGTCAACGCCGCCACCAGGTCGAACGTCTTGATGGCGAACTGGATCTGAATGACCGCCACCGCCAGAAAAATCGGGGCGATCGTCGGCAGGATGACCTTCCGATAGGTTCGGAAAACCGACGCACCGTCGATCTGCGCTGCTTTGATGAGATCCGGATCGACCGACCGCAGGCCAGCCAGGAAAAGCGCCATTGCGAAGCCGGACGACTGCCAGATACCGGTTATGATCACCGCATAGATCGCGGTGTTGCGGTTGGCCGTCAGGGCGAAGCTGAAGTCGGTCCAGCCGAGCCCCCGCACGAAGGCCTGGATGCCGTCGACGGGATTGTAGAGCCAGCTCCACACCGTACCGGTGACGATGAAGGACACTGCCAGCGGGTAGAGGAAGATCGTGCGCCAAACCGCCTCGCCGCGAACGCGCTGGTCGATCAGGATCGCGAGAAGCAGTCCGATGGCCATCGAGCCGACAATATAGAAGCCGCTGAACAGGAAGAGATTTGTGTAGGCGATGTTCCAGCGCCGGTTCACCCAGAGCGAAGCATAATTGTCGAGACCGACAAACCCATAGGTCGGCATCAGCGACGAACTGGAGAGCGAGAGATACAGCGTCCAGAGCGTGAAGACGAAGACGTAGATGAAACTCGCTGCAAGCGACGGCGCCAGCACCAGAATGGGCACCATCGTGCCCAGGCGCTGCCGCCACGGGGTTGCGGGAGCCGCAACCGGTACGGTCAGGTCACGCGTGGACATCGGCTGCTCCGGCGAAGTCGGGGTCGGGCGCGCCGCGCCGGGCCATCATCGGCAGCTTCTTCACATCTGCGCTTCGGCAACATCGGCCATCGCACTGGCTGCGTCCTGCGCGGTCATGTCCGGCGTCGCCACGAATTCGGTGACGGTATCCATGATCGCGCCGCGCACCTTCTGCGGGATCGTCATGTTATGCGCCATCGAACGGACGAGCGTGCCGCCATCGATCGACGCCTGCAGGTCCTTCTGGGAAAGCTGCTGGCAAGGATTGAAGCCGTTCGAAAGATCGACGTCGAGACGGGCCGGGATCGAGCCCTTGGTCTGATTGAAAATCGTCTGGAACTCAGGCGACAGGATGGTGCTGGCGAGCAGTTTCTGCCCCTCGACGTAGTCTGGATCCTTCTGCTGGAAGAACACGACCGAGTCGGAATTCAGGATGAAGCCCGGTTTGCCCCAGTCAGTCGGCGCCTGGGCGCAGACATAGTCGGTGCCCTCTTTGAAGCCGCCGGCCGTGAGCAGGCCGAGCGTCCAGTCGCCCATGATGTGGAAGGCGGCCTCGCCGCGGCCGACCAGATGCGACATGGTATCCCAGTCGCGCCCGTTCATGCCGGGGTCCATATATTTCGTCGTCATGGTGCGGAACTGTTCGAAGGCCTTGACCATGCCCTCACTGCGCATCGCCTCGACGTCACCCTCGACGAAGGCCTTCTTGAAGAGATCGAGATCCATTCCGTAGACCACGACCTCGAAGACCGTCGAATCGGTCCAGTCGGCAGTCGAGTGCGAGATGCAGATTTTGCCTGATGCCACGATCTTGTCGCAGGCGGCGTTGAAGTCCGCCCACGTCTTCGGCACCTCGGCGACACCTGCTTCCTGCATGACCTTCGGCGATGCCCACAGCCAGTTGATGCGATGGATATTCATCGGCGCCGCCACCCAACTGCCGGTCGGCTTCATCACCGGCAGCAATTCGGGAGCGACGACCTTCTCCCAATTTTCCGCTGTCGCCAGTTCGTCGAGATTGGCTGTCATACCGGTCTCGTTCCATTCGGCGATCTCGGGTCCCTTGAGCTGCACCGCTGGAGGTGCATTGCCGGCGATCACGTCGGCGCGCAGTTTCGCCAGCGTGTTGGCCGTGTGGCCCGCGATGGAGGTCTGCTGCCAGGTGCCTCCCTTGGCGGTAAACATCTCGCCGAGCTTGGCAATGGCCTGGGCGTCCGATCCGGTCGCCCATTGATGCAACAGGTTGGTCTTGGGCTCTGCGAGCGCGGCTCCCGCAACAAAGGTGTATGCCGCAGCGGCCGCAACGGCCGTCCTCAGGTATTCCATCGTTTCACTCCCATAAGTGATGAACGGTTCGTATCGACCGCTTGTGGACGCAATTCGAGTTCGTCGCAGAGGGAGATGCAGCATCTCCGTTCTTTCCAAGATGACATATTTGAGCTATCAGTCAACGTCCTTTGTGCTCATCATGAACAAACCTTCGCTTAGAAACTGGCTGATCGACAAGCCCTCCGCATCACCGGAGAGCCTGATCGTGCGCTGCCTGCGTGAGCGCGGCGTGCTTTCTGCCTCGCAAATCGCGCATATCACCGGCTTGGCGCGATCGACCGTTTCAACCGCGCTCAATGGCTTGAAAAAATCCGGAATGGTGATCGAAACCTCGGCCCACCATGACTTGGCCAGGGGAGTTGGCAGGCCCGCCGCGACCTTGACGCTCAATCCCGCTGCGGGCACCTGCGTCGGGATCCATCTGGGCCTCGACGAGATGCGGTGCATCGTCGCCGACGTGTCGCATTCTGTCATTGCCGAACAAACTATCACCATGGGCCTGGACTACCAGCCACAACAGGCGGCCGAGCTCGCCAAGTCAGCAATCGCCCAATGCTACGAAGAGAACGGTCTGCCGATGGCGGGACTCCTGGGGGTTGGGGTTTCCGTCTCGGGCCCTGTCAGCCGCGAAGGCGTGGTGCTGCGTGCGAGTATTGTTCCGACCTGGGCCGGGGTCAACATCCGAGAGGTGTTCGGGCCGGTTCTCGAACAACCGATTTTCGCCGACAACGAGAGCAACTGCTCGGCCATTGCCGAGCTAATGTGGGGCGCGGCCGTCGGCCAGGACGATTTCGTCCTGTTCAAGATCGACCTCGGCGTCGGCGGGGCCATAGTCCAGCATGGCCAGCTGGTGACCGGCATCGCCGGCGGCGCCGGCGAATTCGGGCATATCAGCATCGATCCAGGCGGCGATCTTTGCCGGTGCGGCAATCGCGGATGCCTGGAGCTTTATGCGAGTTTTGCCCGGCCGCTGGAGCAGATTTCGCGCATCGTGCGGCGGACGGTCACGATGGACGAGGTGATCATGATGGCCGAACAGGGCGACGTCGGGGCGCTGCGGATGATCGAGGACACCGCGGACTTCGCCGGCCGTGGTCTTGGCCTGATCGGCTCGGTGATCAATCCGCCGCTCATCATCATCGGCGGCCGCATGGCTTTGGCAGGCGACGTTCTCCTGGCACCGCTGATCGCGTCATATGAACGCCACACGCTCATCAAGTCCCGCGATATCGCGCCCGCCCTGCGCACCCGCATAATCGTCGGCAAGCACACGGAAAATGATGCATTGCTCGGCGCAGTCGGCCTGGTGCTGCGACACAACAGCCGACTGCAATGATCTGATTTCGCGCTGAGGACTCGCGAGGAACAGGATGACGGGTGCGATGTGCGCTCACCACCTGGTGGAACGAGTATGGAAAGGCGTCCCGGCCAGACCGGGCTCCCGCGGTTGTAAAGCCAAAGGCGGCTGATTTCCTGGCTTCCACAAACAGCCGCATTGGCAAACGAGCCGATGCGCCTGCTCTCATAGGGATCGGTCCAACATTTGTTGGGCTGACCATCATCTGGCTTTTGACCGCTTTTCGCACCAGCTTGGAGGAAAGGTGGCGGAAGCGTCATGGGACGTAGCGCTGGCGGCCGCGATGCGTCACCACCGCGTGGCCATCGCCGAAGAGGCGCTGGCGGCCTCGTTGTTGCTGGATCTCGACAATCGATGAGGCTGCAACGAAGGACGCATTTTCAGCCCGACAGCAGCGCTTCGGACCGGCACGCCCACAGATCATGTCATGGAGTTGCTGCCGGAGCAGAGTGAAAAACCTCTCGCTGGAAATGTTAGGCGCAATACGCTATATGACCATCTAGATGGTCAGGAGCGTGACATGAGTGTGATCAACCTGGCAGATGCCAAAGCCCATCTGAGCGAGCTAGTCGATCGTGTCGAGGCAGGAGATACGATCGACATCACCCGGCGGGGTAAACCGGTCGCACGGCTCACCGCCGTGGTGAGACCGCGGCGGCGGATCGACGCGACCCTCCTGCAATCCTTGACCGCGACCATGCCGCCTCAGGCCGAGAGTTCTGCCGATCTGGTACGGTCGATGCGGGATGGCGACCGCTACTGATGCACTATCTCGACACGTCGCTGATCGTTGCCGCCCTTTCAAATGAAGCGACGACGCCGCGCGTTCAGAGCTGGCTGGCGGAGCAGGATCCGGCGGAGCTTCTGATCAGCGACTGGACCATCACCGAGATGTCGTCGGCCATGGCGATCAAGCTGCGAACCGGGCAGATCAACCTGGAGCAGCGCGCAGCAGCGCTCGCGATGTTCCACAAGCTGGCCGCCGAGAGCTTCACCGTGCTGCCTGTCACGGGCGGGCATTTCCGCACGGCGGCAAAGTTCGCCGATCAGCAGAGTCTCGGGCTTCGCGCTGGTGACGCGCTGCATCTCGCAACGGCATCGGAGCATGGCGCCACGGTACATACGCTCGACCAAAAGCTCGCCGAGGCTGGACCGTTGCTCGGCGTGGCGACGCAGTTTCTGGCATGATCCGAGGCCTCTCATACCGCCCATCGGGCACTCTCGAAGAACCGGAAAGCCGAATGGCGCCGAACGGACCAAGCTGATAGCATTGACAATTCACCAAAACCCTCCTCGCCTTTGGTCCGTTGGACCGATGGCGCTGCCGAGATTTCCCCATTTCTCGTCTGCGTTGTCGGTCTCTTTTTTGGCCGGGCGGGCGGCAACTCGTTCGGATTGCCCTTTGGTGGGGGAGCGTCACCTGCACCGATTAAGCGGTTCAGTGCCCTGCGTTCTGGCCCTTAGGAATGTGTCTCGTGCCGAATGCCGTTGTTGAACGGTAAGAAGGGGGCTGTTTGTGGAGGCGTTCAGTATTAGGCGCTGGGGCCATCTGGTCCCGTCATTGCGTGCCATTGCTCGATGTGCGGGCCCGTTTGAGCGCCAAGCGACACACACCATGGCCAGCAACGGTAAGACTGTGATACCATTGCACAAGTTGCGTCGCCGCCGGCAGACTGTCGTTTCCGCGAAGCCGGACAAGCGCAGTGCTCAGTATCGTAAGTCTCAACCCGATGAACAAGTAGCCGCGGATTATGGAACTTGTCGTCGCCCTTGGCCTGATCGCCTTCAAGGTCGCGTTGCTGATTGCGATCCTGCTGCTGCTGCCTTTGCCGCTGACCTGGGTGGAACGCAAGATCGCCGGGCACATCCAGCAGCGGATGGGGCCGATGCGCGTGGGGTGGCACGGGCTGCTGCAGCCGGTGGCGGACGGCATCAAGCTCTTGACCAAAGAGGACCACATCCCGGCCGAAGCCGACCGCTTCCTGTTCAAACTGGCGCCGATCCTGGCGCTCGCCCCGCCCTTCGTGGTGTTCGTCGCGATCCCCTTCGGCGAAAGCGTCTCGGTCCTCGGCGCCGAGATCACGCTCTACGCCTCCAACATGAACGTGGCGCTCCTTTTCGTCTTCGCGGTGATCGGGATCGAGGTCTATGGCGTCATCTTCGGCGGCTGGGCCGCGAACAGCAAATACGCGGTCCTGGGCAGCCTCAGGACTTGCGCGCAGATGATCAGCTACGAGATCCCCATGGGTTTCGCGGTCATCGGCGTGGTAATGCTGGCGCAATCCATGAGCCTGCTCGAGATCGTACGGGCGCAGGCCGATGTCTGGAACATCGTCTACCAACCGGTCGGGTTTTTCGTATTCTTCGTCGCCGGGCTGGCCGAAGCGCAGCGCATTCCATTCGACCTCGCGGAGGCGGAAGGCGATCTGGGGGCCGGGTTCCATACCGAATACAGCGGCATCCGCTTTGCGTTCTTCATGGTCAGCGAATACGCCGTCATGCTGCTGGTGTCGGTCCTGTCGGTCATCCTGTTCTTCGGCGGCTGGAACGGCGTGCTGGTCCCGTTGCCGCCGCTCCTCTGGTTCGCGCTCAAGGTCGCGTTCTTTCTCTATGTGTTTATGTGGTTCCGCTTCACCTTCCCGCGCTATCGATACGACCAACTGATGGCGATCGGATGGAAAGTCTTGCTTCCGCTGTCACTGGCGAACATAATAGTAACAGGAGTTGCTTTCCTTTGAGGGCCACTCCAAGCGAGGCGGCGATGTCGCGCGCACTGCACATACGTGGAACATGGATCGGCTGGGCATTCTTCGCCGATCTAGCGGGCGCCTTGGCGCTGACCTTCGGCTACATGTTCTCCAGATCCGTGACCATGCAGTATCCTGACAAGGAAAAATGGTTGCCCTATTCGCGTTACCGCGGGCATCACTTCCTGACGCGCGACGAAGAGGGCGAGATCAAGTGCGTGGCCTGCGAGCTCTGCGCGCGGATTTGTCCCTGCGACTGTATCGAAGTCATTCCCTACGAGGACGAGAAGGGCAACCGGCATCCAGCAAAATTCGAGATCGACATGGCCCGCTGCCTGTTCTGCGGGCTGTGCGAGGACGCCTGCCCGGCCGACGCGATCGCGCTTGGCCAAGAGTATGAATTCTCGAGTTTTTCCTCGCGTGACCTGGTGGTCGGACGTGACGATCTGCTCGGCAAACCGGGCAAGGCGACGACCGGCGGCGGTGTGGTCGCGGCGCGTCTGAATACCGAACAGGACGTGCTGGTCGAGACGAGTGAGCCGCAGGGATACAACTGGTGGCGGAATATCCGCCGAACGTGAACGCGCGGTAGTCGTCAAGCCGGAGCACAGGAGGCTCAGATGCTTGTCTGCCAAATCTTGAAGACCAAATCTCCCGAGCTCATCTCAGTCACACCAGATCAGACGATCGTAGAAGTCCTGCGGCTGTTTCGGGACAACAACATCGGATTCGTGGTCGTCAGCCGTTCGCCCGGGGAATGCCTGGGCACGCTGTCGGAGCGGGACTGCTGCTATGCGGTGGCTGAATACGGAATCGAGGCGGCCACAATGCGGGTCGCCGACATCATGAACCGCAGTGTGGTGACCTGTTCGACACAGGATTTGCTGCCCTTTGTGATGTCGCTCATGACCGACCGACGCACGCGCCATGTGTTGGTCATGGACGGCGATGCTTCTGTCGGCGTGGTGAGCATCGGCGACGTGGTCAAGCACCGGCTCGACGAATTGCTCCGTACCGAGCAAGCGTTGAGCGATTACATTGCCGGGACCCCTTATCACTGAGGATACAAACCCGGGGGAGCCGATTAGAGTGAACTGCCCGGAAGCTCGGCAATGCCTCGGCCGCGACTTTCAGGGCGCACCTCGACTCCGGTGGCGAAGGCAGCACGCGCCTTTTGAACCTCCACCGGACAAGGGTATTCGCCCCGCCGCATAAGGCTGTTGAGACGCAGGTCTCTATAGTTTTCCGGCACGAACACGAGCCCCCCGGGAAAATGCCTATTGACCTTGAGCTGCGCCCTCAGTTCGCCCTGGGTGGATCGTACGATAACCTGATCGCGATCCGAAAGGCCAAGCTGCGCGGCGTCCCACGCGCTCATCTCAACATATGGGTCATCCGCCACCGTATTTAGGATCTCCGAGCGTTCGGAAAGATATCCATTGTGGAACAGGCAGTTGCCGGTGACCAACATGAGCCGGTCGGCCGCATTCGGGTTAGGCGGAGGGGCGAAGAACTCGCCAGCCGGCGGCGTCGGGTCCGCCGTGGTGAATGCTCCGTCAGCGCCAAGCCCGTCCTGCGTCAGCCCTTGGTAGGCCGGAACCAGTCGGGCAATCTCGCGGAAGATTTCGCCTTGCATCGACGGCTGCATTGCCTGGTTGCGGAGCGCTGCGACGAAGTCCAAGATCGCCAGATTGCCCCGCGCCTCGAAGGCGGGTTCGCGGAACTTGCGGACCGCCTGGATCCGGCCCTCGTTGTTGGTAAAGGTGCCGGATTCCTCTCCATAACCCGCCGCAGGCAGGACGACATCGGCCAGACCCACGGTATCGGTGAGGAAGGTGTCCTGCACGATCAGGAGATCGGTGGCATCAAGCGCCCGCTTGACGAATCCCCGGTCGGGATAGGTCATCAGGGGGTCGCTTCCGACGATATAAAGCGCGCCTACCCGCCCCTTGTCACAAAGCGCCAGCATTGCGTCGAGATCCGCGCCCGGCTCAGGCGGAATTTCGGCGCCCCAGGCCCGTATGAGAGCTGTGCGCGCCGCGTGATCGCCGACCGGGTGCAGCCCCGGCAGGGCCGCCGGCAGAACCCCCATGTCCCAGGCGCCCAGCTGGTTGGCTCGGTCGAAGAGGAACTGCATCGCCGGGCCCTTGCCGATCACGCGGAGAACCCGCAGCAGGTTGGTGAGCTGCTGCAGCGTTGCGCGCGCTTCGGAAAGCCTCAGGAGGTCGGCGCTGACAAGCACAGCGACGCTCCCGCCGTCCAGCAGCGCAGCGGCTAGATGGTCCGGCCCGTCGCTGCCGGTAGTCGCTGGTGCCCAGCCGGTTGTCGCGCCGACGTCCGCAAGAACCTCGCTCGGCAAGGCTTGGCCGGCCGCCGCCACGAGACCGGCCACCACTGCGGCAAGGGCCGCAGCCTCAGCGCCCGGAGCAACACGAAAGACTGCTCGGGCATCGGTGTCCAGCCGGGATGGCCTCGCCGAGAGCATGAGCAACCTGGTCTGCCTCCGCCGCGCCGCGTCTCGCAGCAGGTATTCAGTGACCGGGTTCTCGTCGGTCACATTGCCACCGACGACAAGCACGCAGTCGTTGCCGATCACCTCCTCCAGCGGCGCGCGGCTGTAGAAGCCCGCCACCAACGGGCCGAGCGTCTCGAAGGGCGTGGACCAGCGCGACGAGCAGTCAATGTTGTTGGTCCGGAATACCGTCCGCATCAGCTTCTGGAACTGATAAAGCACCTCGTTGGGCAGGCGCGGCGAGGCCAGCCCGCCCGCAGCCTTGCTCTCGACGGCCGACAGGCGCCGGCGCAGGTAGTCCCCGGCTTCGTCCCAGGAAACCGGAACCAGTGCGCCGTCACGACGGATCATCGGCCGCTTGATCCGGTCCCGGCTCCCGACGAAGTCGAGGCCGAAGCGCCCCCGCACGCAGAGCGTTTCGCGATTGACGCCATGCTCCCACTTCGAGCGGACCCGCATGAACTCGCCCTTGCGCGCGCCGACGGTGAGCTGGCAGCCGGTGCCGCAATGCGGGCAGACCGTGTCGGTCTCGACCAGATCCCAGGGCCGTGCCTTGTAGCGATAGGGGAAGCTCATCAGCGCGCCGACCGGGCAGACCTCGACGCAATTGCCGCACTGGTCGCAACTCGCGAGACTGCCCTCGAAGCCGGTGACGGCGGTATCCATGCCTTTTTCGATGGTGCCCAAGGCGACCGCTCCGACCACGTCCTCGCACATCCGGACGCAGCGCTGGCACTGGATGCAGCGGTTGACGTTCATGATGATGACGGGGCTTAGACGGATATCCTCGGAGTGGAACACACGTTTGGCATCGCGGAATCGGCTTTCCCGGGGCCCGTATGCCATCACCATGTCCTGAAGCTCGCACTCGCCGCCCTTGTCACAGATCGGGCAGTCGAGGGGGTGGTTGGCAAGCAGCATGTCGAGCATGGAAGAGCGCGTTTCGTCGATCAGCGGCGTGTTAGTCCGCACCACCATGCCGTCGGTGACCGCGGTGGCGCAGGAAGGCTGCAGCCGCCGCTGCCCTTCGATCTCCACTAGGCACATGCGGCAGGAGGCCAGCGCCGGCAGCCGCTTCAGATAGCAGAAGGTCGGGATCTCGATGCCCAAACGCTCGGCAGCCTGCAGCACCGTAGAGCCTGCGTCCACTTCCAGCGTTTGTTCATCGATCGTGACGCTAACCATGACTTTCTTGCGGCCTTCTCCCTGCGCGCTCCTTAATGAAACGAGCACCTGCCCTCCTCGATATGGGCGACGAATTCATGCTCGAAATGCGCCAGTGCCGCCCGCAGCCCCATAGCCGCGCCGTCGCCCAGAGCGCAGAACGTGTTGCCGAAAATGCCCTTGCAGAGCGCTTCCAGCTGTTCCAGATCGTCCGGCGCGCCCTGCCCTGCCTCGACCCGGCGCAGCACTTTCACCACCCAGTTCAGCCCTTCGCGGCAAGGCGTGCATTTCCCGCAGGACTCGTGGTGGAAGAACTCGATGATCCGGGTGGCGACCTTGACCATGCAGGTCGAGTCGTCGATCACGATCACTCCGGCCGAGCCAAGCATCGAGCCGACCGCAGCCAGCGAGTCGAAGTCCATCCCGACATCCAGGGCGCGCTCCGGGATCAGCGGCGCCGAGACCCCGCCGGGGATCACCGCCTTGATCCTGCGGCCCGGCGGCGGCCCGCCGGCGCGGTCCTCGACCAGTTCACGCAGCGATATGCCCATCGGCAGTTCGTAAAGGCCCGGGTTCCGCACGTGCCCGCTGAGGCAATAAAGCTTCGGACCGGGGCTCTTGTCAGGGCCGATGCTGCGAAACCAGTCCGGCCCCCGCGCCACGATATGCGGCACGCAGACCAGCGTCTCGACATTGTTGATCACGGTCGGGCTGGCGTAGAGCCCCGCGACCGCCGGAAATGGCGGTTTCAGACGGGGCTGCGCCCGCTTGCCTTCGAGCGAGTCGAGCATCGCCGTCTCCTCGCCGCAGATATATGCGCCGGCGCCGCAATGGATGTGCACGACGAAATTAAAATCCGAGCCCAGAATCCGTGTTCCCAGATAACCCTTCGCATGGGCCTCGGCGATCGCCTGCTTCAGCCGGTGGATCGCCAGCACGTATTCCCCGCGGATGTAGACATAGGCGGTTTCCGCCCCGATCGCGTAGGCGCTGATCACCATGCCCTCGATCAGTTGGTGCGGATCACGCTCCATGATGATCCGGTCCTTGAACGTGCCGGGCTCGCCCTCATCGGCGTTGCAGCACAGGTATTTCGGCTTGTCGGCCCGTTTCGGCACGAAGCTCCATTTCAACCCGGTCGGGAATCCGGCGCCGCCGCGACCGCGCAGGTTCGATTGCTTGACGAGGTCGATGATCTCCTCGGGCGTGTGCTCGCGCAGCGCCTTCGCCAGCGCCTGGTAGCCGCCGCCGGCCTCATAGCTCGAAAGCAGATGGCCATCCGGCACGTCCATGTTTCTGAGAAGGACCGGTTCGAACATGGCGGCTACTCACCCGGCGGTCCTGCGGCGGCGAGTTCGGCGCCCGTCGTTTGCCCCGCCGCCGCGCGCAGCCTGTCCAAGAGCGCGTCGATCCGCGCAATGTCGAGGTCGCCGTGATAGTCGTCGCCGACCTGCATCACCGGGGCCATCTCGCAAGCGCCGAGGCATTCGACGGTCGAAAGCGTGAACAGCCCGTCCGGGATCGTGCCGCCCTTTTCGATCCCCAGCACAGTCTCCAGATGCCTCAGCAGATCCTCGGATCGGCGCAGCATGCAGGAGAGGTTGTCGCAGAGTTGCAGGTGGAACAGGCCCACCGGCTCGGTGTGGAAGAGGGTGTAGAAGGTCGCCAATTCGTAGACCCAGACCCGCTCGACACCGAGGATGTCGGAGACCTCTTCCAACACCGGGCCGGGCAGGTGGCCATGTTCCTTCTGCGCGATCAGAAGCGCGGGCATGATCGCCGAGCGCCGGTCGGGATACCGCGCCGCCGCCGCCTCGATCTTTTCGCGCATGTTCATCGCGTCAAATCCCCTGCTACTTGTCTACCTCGGCCATCACAGGGTCGAGGCTGCCCAGCACGGCGATCATGTCCGCCAGGTAGCGGGCATTGCTGACCCCGAATACTCCCTGAAGGTTGACGAATGACGGCGCCCGCACTTTCATCCGGAACGGTTTTTGCGACCCGTCGCTGATGATGTAGAACCCGAGTTCGCCCTTTGGCGCCTCGATCGCCGAATAGACCTCGCCCTTCGGTACCTTGAAGCCATAGGCCGAGAGGTCGAAATGCTGGATCAGCGCCTCCATCGAGCAGTGCACTTTGTCCTTGTCCACCGGGAAAGCGATTGTCGGCATGTCGATCTGGAACGGCCCCTCGGGCATCTGGTCGAGGCACTGTTCGATGATCCGGACGCTCTCGCGCATCTCCTCGACGCGGCATCGCCAGCGCGCGTAGCAATCGCCCTCATCGCGGGTAATGACGTTGAAAGCCAGCCGGTCGTAAATCTCATAAGGCTCGTCGCGGCGGATGTCCCAGTCGACGCCCGAGGCCCGCAGGTTCGGGCCACTCAGGCCAAGGTCGATACCGTCCTCGGCTGAGATCACGCCGATCCCCTGCGTGCGCTTCAGGAACACCCGGTTGTTCTCGACCAGCCGTTCATAGTCGCGGATCCGGTTCGGGAAGATGCCGCAGAACTCCCTGATCTTGGGGAAGAACCCGCCGGGCAGGTCCTCGCGCACACCCCCGACGCGGCAGAAGGAGGTGTGCATCCGCGCCCCGCTGACCATCTCCAACAGGTCCATGATCATTTCACGCTCGCGCATGGCGTAAAGCAACGCGGTCATGGCGCCCAGGTCCATCGGCAACGCGCCGGTGATCAGGAGGTGACCGGAGATCCGCGCGAGTTCGGCCATCAGCACGCGGATATATTGCGCGCGAATTGGCGCTTCGATGCCCAGGAGCTTCTCCACCGCTAGCGCGAAAGCGAGGTTGTTCGAGGGCGGGCAGAGGTAGTCGAGCCGGTCGGTTAGCGGAAAAATCTGGGTGTAAGTGAAGCTCTCGGCCAGCTTTTCGGTGCCGCGGTGGAGGTAGCCGATGTGTGGGTCCACGCGCGCGACATACTCGCCATCCAACTGAAGGACGAGCCGCAGCACCCCATGCGTGCTGGGATGCTGCGGGCCGAGGTTGAGAAGCACCTCCTTTGTGTCGAGCGCTTCACCTGCCGGCCTGCTCAGTTCCGTGACTTCGGTCATCTCACTTCCCGGCGTCGAACGGCCTCCCTTATGGAATGTCCTTGGTGGCGAGATCGGGCTGCGTCGGCGGCGGGCCTTCCGCGCCAAACGGGTTCAGCGTGTCCTTGTAGCCCCGGAGCGGAAAGTCCTTGCGCTGCGGAAAGCCCTCGAAGCCTTCCCACATGTAGATTCGGCGCAGGTCGGGATGGCCCTCGAACCGGATGCCATACATGTCCCAAGCCTCGCGCTCGTGCCAGTTGGCGGTCCGCCAGACTCCCGTCACCGACGGGACCCGCGGCGGATCGCCGAGGCGGCATTTGATCCGAACGCGCCATTTGTTCGGCAGCGAATAGAGGTGGTACACCGCCTCGTAGCGCAGCGTTTCGGGATAATGGTCGACCCCGCAGATGTCGGACAGGAAATCGAACCGCAGCGTCGGATGGCCCTTCAGGAATTGGCAGAGCTCGACGATCATGTCAGGCGGTGAGGCGAAAGCGTGAACCCCATGCGAGAAGCCAAGCTCCTCGATTTCCCCCCCGAAACGTTCCGCGATCAGGGTTCGGATGAGGGACGTCTCCACGCTCATGAGGCTACAACCCGGTCCAGAGGCGTCCCGGCCAGCGCGCGGGACCTCTTGATCTTCTCTTGGAGCAGAAGGATGCCATGCATCAGTGCCTCGGGCCGCGGCGGGCAGCCGGGCACATGCACGTCCACCGGCACGAAAGTCTCCGCCCCCTGCACCACGGCGTAAGTGTTGTAGACCCCGCCCGAGATCGCGCAGGTGCCCATGGCGATGACCCAGCGTGGCTCCGGCATCTGGTCGAAGAGCCGGCGCACGACCGGAGCGAACTTCCGCGTCACCGTGCCGGCGATGATCATCACGTCGGACTGGCGGGGCGAAGGTCGAAACACCACGCCGAAGCGGTCGAGGTCGTAGCGGGCGCAGCCGGCCGAAATCATCTCGATGGCGCAGCAGGCAATCCCGAAGGTTTCGGGCCAGAGCGCCGACCGCCGGCTCCAGCTGATGACGCTGTCGGCGGTGGTGAACAGCACGCTGTCGCGAATCGTTTCGCCTATTCCTCCCATTCCAGCGCTCCTTTCAGCCAGGCGTAGGCGAAGCCCACGATGAGCAGCAGCATGAAGACAAACATCTCGACATAGCCGACGAGCCCGATCTCCTCCAGCACGACCGCCCAGGGAAACAGGAACATCGCCTCGACGTCGAACACCACCAGCAGGATTGCTAGGATGAAGAACTGCACCCTAAAGCGGCCCCCGGCGGCCTCGCCGGCCGGGTCCATACCGCACTCATAGGGCATGTTCTTCGCGGGATAGGGGTTGGACGGGCGCAGGAGCGAGGAGACGAACAGCGTCGCCACGGCCACCAGGACAATTCCGGCGACCATGAAGAGAACCGGCAGGAATTCCATTCCAGTCATGTCACGCTGCCCCGGTCACCCACCGAGGGCTTGCTCAAGCTGCGACCGACCAAATCTTCTGGCCGGCGGTGCGGCCCTCGTGCAGCGACTAGGGCATCCTTTCGTAGCTCCAAGAGTATTCGGTTGGCCGCTTCATTGCAAATCCAATCGTGGTCAACCGCCGAACACGGAACTCTGGGCAAGCCTCAGAAACCACGCCGGAAACAGTCCGATGCCGATGGTGCCGGCGGCGGTCAAGGCGAGCGTGGCGCGGACGGACGGCGTCAGGGCAGGCTCGAACGCGCGCTCCGGCTCGCGCATGTAGATCACCATGACGATGCGGATGTAGAAGTAGGCGGCGACGGCGCTCAACAGCACCGCGATCACCGCCAGCGTGACGAAACCCCGCTCGACGAGCGCCACCAGCACGTAGAACTTGGCGAAGAACCCGGCTGTCGGCGGAATGCCGGCGAGCGCGAACAGGTAGAGCAGCATCAGAAGCGCCAACCCGCGATGCGACTTGGCGAAGCCGGCGTAGTCCTCGATGACCTCGCCGGAAAAATCGCCATTCCGCATCATGATGACGATGCCGAAGATACCGAGATTCATGAAGGCGTAGATCAGCAGGTAGAGCATCACGCCGGCAATCCCGTCGGCGCCACCCGCCACCACGCCGAAGAGCGCGAAGCCCGCATGGGCGATGCTGGAATAGGCGAGAAGGCGCTTGAAATTGTCCTGCACAAGCGCCACGAAGCTGCCGAGCGCCATCGTCACCACCGCGATCACCGCGACGATGATCCAGGCGTCGGAAGCGGCGACCAGCGGGTTGAGGAACACGCGCAGGATCACCGCGAACCCGGCCGCCTTGGGGGCGACCGACATGAAGGCCGTGATTGTCGTCGGCGCGCCTTCATAGACGTCCGGCACCCACATGTGGAACGGCACCGCGCCGACCTTGAAGACCAGCCCCGCGACGATGAAGACCACCGCCAGGAGCAATCCGGGATCGAGCGGGTCGCCGGTCACCGCCGCAGCCATCCCGTGCAGCTGCGTCGTGCCGGTGATCCCGTAGATCAGCGAGACGCCGTAGAGGAAGATTCCCGTCGAGACCCCGCCGAGAACCACGTATTTCAGCGACGCCTCGTTCGACCGCCGCTCCTTCCTGAGGAAGCCGGTGAGCACATAGGTCGAGAGCGCCATCAGCTCGAGGCCGACATAGATCGACAGAAGATCGGTTGCCGAGGCCATGATCATCATGCCGGAAAGCGCAAAGAGCAGCAGGACATAGTATTCGCTCAACGCGATCTCCTCGATCTCGGCATATTTTCGCGACAGGAGGAACGTCAGGATGGTCGAAAGGTAGAACACCATCTTGAAGAAGACCGCGAAGCGGTCGGCGATAAACATGCCCGAATAGGCCGGCCGCACCTCGCCCGCCAGTAGCAATGTCGCTAGGGCCGCAACCAGCACGGTTGCAGCGGAAGCCCAGACGAGGAAATGCCCTGACCCCTTTGGCACAATCTGACCCAGGATCAGGAGGATGCAGGCGCCGGTGACCACGACGATCTCGGGCAGGCTCGCAAGGATCGACTGGTAGAGCGCGGCGTCGGTCATGGGCCGTCCCCCCTGCCGTGCACCTGCGCCAGCAGATGCTTCGCCGATGCGTCGATGATGTCGAGAAAGGGTTTCGGATAGAGCCCGACCCAGAGCACAAAGGCGGCCAGTGGCAGGATCGCCACCATCTCGCGGGCGTTCACGTCGCGTATCTTGAACCGCGCGCCGACGCTAGCCGGACCGAGCGCGACTTTCCTGTACATGCCAAGCAGGTAGGCCGCGCCCAGCAGAGCACCCAGAACGGCGGCGGCGCCGACAGCCAGATTGGCCGCAAACGCGCCCGACAGCACCAGCAACTCGCCCACGAACGAATTCGTTCCCGGCAGCGCCATCGACGACAGGGTGAACAGCGCAAGAAATGCGGTATAGACCGGCGCCGCCTTCATCAGTCCGCCATAATCCGCGATGCTGCGGGTATGGGTGCGCTCGTAGATCAGACCGACGAACAGGAACAACGCGCCCGTCGTTACGCCATGATTGAACATTTGCAGGATGCCGCCCTCGAGCCCGCGGAGGTTCAACGTGAAAATACCCAGCGTCACGAAACCCATGTGGCTGATGCTGGAATAGGCCACAAGCTTCTTGAGGTCGTCCTGCGCCAAGGCAAGCAACCCGCCATAGACGATCGCAAGCGCCGAAAGGGCCAGCATTAGTGTCGAATAATGCAGCGACGCCTCCGGCAGCATCGGCAGCGAGAATCGCAGGAACCCGTAGGCGCCCATCTTCAGGAGCACTCCGGCGAGGATGATGCTGCCCGCCGTCGGCGCCTGCACATGAGCGTCCGGCAGCCAGGTATGGACCGGCACCATCGGCACCTTGACTGCGAAGGCGATCAGGAAGGCAAAGAACAGCCAGGACTGAACCCGGAACGGCAAATCCTGCGCCGTCAGGGCGAGGATGTCGAAAGTCTCGCCGCCGTGGAAATAGAGCACGATGACACCGATCAGGAACAGAAGGCTGCCCGCCAGCGTGTAGAGGAAGAATTTGAACGCCGCATAGACCCGGCCGTCGCCACCCCAGACGCCGATGATCACGTACATCGGGATCAGCATCGCCTCCCAGAAGACGTAGAACAGGAACAGGTCGAGCGCGCAGAACACCCCCAGCATCAGCGCCTGCATGGCCAGCAGGCTGACCATGAACTCCTTCACCTTGCGGTCGATCGCGACCCACGAGGCGAGCACGCAGATCCAGCCCAGTAACGCAGTCAGGAATACAAAGAGCGCGCTGATTCCGTCGATGCCGAGCGCGTAAGTGATTCCGAGCGCGGGCACCCACGGGCGCGTCTCGGTGAACTGCATCTCGTGGGTAGTGGTGTCAAAGCCGGCCAGCATAGCGATGCAGAGAGCGAGGTCGAGGACGGTGACACCCAGCGCCGTCCACCGCACCGCATCGTCGCTGCGGAGAAACATCAGAACCGCTGCCCCGGCGGCGGGCATGAACACGATGAGGCTAAGCAGCGGGAACGCCATCGCACCGCTACCGCCACACCACGGCGAAGACGGCGATGGCTGCGATCACACCGACGATCATCGCCAGCGCGTAATGGGTCACGACGCCGGTCTGCAGCTTGCGCAGCACACCGCCACCGCGCAGGATTGAGCGGGCGACGCCGTTCACGACGGCGTCCACACCGTTGAGATCGATCCGCAGTCCGGCCCGCGCGGTTCCGTGCAGGAAGGGCAGCACCGCGGTCTCGGACACGTCGCTCACCGCCTTCTCGTAGCGCGCCAGCGGTTTTTCGGCGAGCCACATGAAATGCCGCGCGCCTTTGCGGTAGAACCAGTCGGTGTCGATGCTGATCGTGTTCTCGGGATCGAGCGCCCTGAGGAACAGCACGAAGCCCAATGCGGTGAACATCAGTATGCCGAGGCTCTCGGTGATATGGACGCCGGTGTAGGGCTCGAAGTCGACTGGATGGGGCAGCAGCGCGTAAAGTGGTTGGGGGAACACCCCGATCGCGATGCACAGCACCGCCGCCATTCCCATCGCAACCAGCATGTTGCGGGGCGGCTCCCGCGCCTCCAGCTTCCGGTCCATGCCGAAGAACATGTAGTACGGGAGCTTGAGCCCAGTGTGCAGGAAGGTCCCAGATGATGCCATCGTCAGCGCCAGCACCACCAGCGCGCGGTGATCCTGTCCGGCGGCGGCCACCACCATCGATTTGGTCACGAAGCCCGAGAAGAACGGAAATGCCGAGATCGCGAAGGCACCGACCATGTAGAGCGCCACGGTCAGCGGCATGGTCCTGTAGAGCCCACCGAGCTCGGTGAGCTTGCGCCGCCCGGTGACGTGGATCACCGCCCCAGCACCCATGAACAGGAGCGCCTTGTAGAGGATATGCGCGAAGGCATGGCTGGAGGCCCCGTTCACCGCCATCTCGGTACCGATGCCGACGCCCGCCACCATGTAGCCCACCTGGCTGACGATGTGATAGGCCAGGAGCCGACGGCAGTCGTTCTCCAGCACCGCGTAGATGACGCCGTAAAGCGCCATTGCCGTGCCGAGCCAAACGAGAAGCTCGGTGCCCGGAAACGCCCGGGCCAGCACATAGACGGCGGTCTTGGTGGTGAAGGCGCTCATGAACACCGCTCCTGTGACGGTCGCCTCCGGGTAGGCGTCTGTCAGCCAGGCGTTGAGCGGCGGCACGGCGGCGTTGAGCATGAACCCGGCAAGGATCAGGTAGGCGGCGACGCCCATCCCCCCCGCGATCGGGCCGAAGAGCAAGGAGCCGGTGGCGAGCCCGTGGAGAATGACGCCACCCAGCAGGGCGACGCCGCCGGTGATATGGACCATGAGATACCGGAACCCCGCACGGATCGCCTGATTGCCGCGTTGGGCAAAGACCAGATAGGCAGAGGCAAACGCCATACCTTCCCAGAACAGGAACAGGGTCAGGTAGTCACCTGCAAACACTACGCCGAGCGCGCTGCCAACATAGACGAACGCCGCCACATGCTCTCCGGCGCCCGTCAGGTGCAGCGCGTAGACCATGCCGATCAGCGCCATGATGGTGAAAACGGTGGCGAAGACGATGCTCAGTCTGTCGACCTTGGCGATCAGGATTTCCTGCCCGATGAACTCCGCCGCGCCGTAGCTGCCTGGCTGCACGGTGAGCACGGCGAGGATCGCCACCGCGGGGATCAGCATCAGATAGGCCTTGCGGATTGATCCTTTCAGGAAAGGGATCGGCAGGGCGCCAAGAATGAACAGCAGGGCGGGATGGACGAAGTCAATCATAGTAATCCTCATGCCGCATCAGCCCGCCCTGATGGCCAAGGAACTTAGAGACGAAGATCAGCAGGACGCAGGACAAGAAGCCATAGACGGCCGACCAGCCCGGCAAGCGGTCCCACAGGTATTCAGCGTGTTCGCGGGGGACCAGAAAATCGGCGATGACGATCAGAACGAGCGCCGAATAAAACAGCCGGCGGCGTTGCTCCGCGTATCTCGCCTCACCAAAGAAATCGACGACACGCCTGATCATCTGACCACTCCTTCCGCCAGGGTGAGAAAATAGCCGGGGAAAATACCCATCGACACCGACAGGATCGCGGTCGCGACCAGCGGGATCGTCACCATTGGAATTTCACGGACCGTCGCCGGACTTTCCTGTGTCTCCGTCCCGAAAAAAGCGACATAGCTGACCGGCAGGAAGTAGGCGGCGTTCAGGACCGAACTCACCAAGAGCACGATCAGGAACGCAATCTCCCCCGCCTCCACCGAGCCCAGCGCCAGATACCACTTGCTGACGAAGCCCGCGGTCGGCGGTACCCCGATCATGCTGAGTGAGGCCACGAAGAACGCGCCCATCGTCCAGGGCAGCCTGCGGCCGATGCCGGCCATGTCGCTGATGTTCCGCTTGCCGGACGCGCAATAGATCGACCCGGCGCAGAAAAAGAGCGTGATCTTGGAGAACGCATGCGCCGCAATGTGGATGATCCCGCCGACCATCGCGACCGGCGACAGCAGGACCGCGCCCAGAACGATGTAGGAGAGTTGGCTGACCGTCGAATAGGCGAGCCGCGCCTTCAGGTCGTCCCGCGTCAGGGCGTAGATGGACGCCATCAGGATGGTGAACGAGACCAGATAGGCCGTTGCGATGCCGAGCCCCAGCCCGTCCACCAGCCCCGTGCCGAAGACATGGAACACCACCCGCAGCACGCAGAACACGCCCATCTTGACCACGGCCACCGCATGCAAGAGTGCGCTGACCGGTGTCGGCGCGACCATAGCGGCAGGCAGCCAGGCGTGCATCGGCATCACCGCGGCCTTGGCGAAGCCGAACAGATAGCAGAAGTAGACCACGGTCATCAGCGCCGGCGAGGCATCGACCCCGGCCAGCAGCCCGCCTGGCACGAAGTCGAGCGACCCCGCCAGATGGTAGGTCAGCGCCAGCGCGGCGAGAAGCACGCTTTTCGACGCGCCCATCAAATAGACGAGATACTTGCGGCTACCCGTCCATCCCTCTTCGTCCTCGTGGTGATAGACGAGCGGATAGGTAACGAGGCTGAGCACCTCGTAGAAGATCACCAGCGTGAACAGATTGGCGGCGAAGGCGCCCCCGACGGCCGCCGCGAGGCTGGTCGCAAAGCAAGCGAAGAACCGGGTCTGCGCGTGCTCGTTCAAGTGGCGCATGTAACCGATGGAATAGATCGCCGCCACGATCCACAAGAGCGACGAGACGGTGGCAAACACCATGCCGAGCGCATCGACCCGGAAAGCGAAGTCGATCCCCGGCAGAATCTCGAACAGGCGCAAATCGACCGTCCCGCCGGCCAGCACCGTGGGTGCCATCGAGGCGACAATTGCGAACATGGCGATCGCGGCTAAGGGCGAGACGAGATCGCGGGGTTTCTCGCGGTTGTTCAGAAGGAGAACTGCAAGGGCCGCCAGGCCTGCGACGGCGACGGCAAGCAGCGGCCGGATCGATATCACCGGGTCCAAGCCGCTATCCTTTCATCATGGTCACGTCGTCGACCTTGAGGGTGGACTTGTTCCTCACGAGGGCGACCAGAATCCCGAGGGCGACCGCAACCTCCGCCGCGGTGATTGCGATGACGAAGATCGCGAAGATCTGCCCGCGGAAATCGTCGTAGTAACGCCCGAAAGCGATGAAATTGATGTTGACCGAGTTGAGCAGCAACTCCAGCGACATCAGCACGACCAGGATGTTGCGCCTGAGCAGCACGCCCGCCGCTCCGATCACGAACAGGACCACTCCGAGCAAAATATACCACCAGAGCGGAACCATCACCCCTGCTCCTTCCGCGCCAGCACGATGGCGCCGACCAGGGCCGCCAGCAGGATCACGGAGGCGGCTTCAAACGGTAGGAGATAGTCGGCGAAAAGTGTCGTGCTGAGCTGCCTGATCTGATCGCCGCCGCGCATCGCGACGGGCTCCGTGACCGAAAAGCGGTCGCTCCAGAGCACCAGTACAAGCATCTCGGCCCCAAGCAGGACGAGCAGCACCAGAGCCGGCAGGTTGCCGCCCGGCAAGAACCGCTGCAACACCGCTTCGCGCACATCGATCATCATGATCACGAACAGGAACAGGACCATGATTGCGCCGACATAGACGAAGATCTGGATGACAGCGAGCAACGGTGCCTCGAGCAAGACGAAGATTGCCGAGATCTGCAGGAAACACGCCATCAGCGCCAATGCGCTGTGAACCGGATTCCGCGCCAGGACCACGGTCAGTGCCGTGATCACGGACGCCGCAGCGAACAGAAGAAAGAACGCCTGATCCATCGACGCCAACCCTCCGCCGCGACCTGTCACTCGGCGCAAGACGGCCGAGTTTGAGATAGCTGCGCACTTCAGATGCGTCTACAAATTGTGCCCTAGTATCGGATGTTTCTCAAGATTACATGGTTTGGCGCTACGTTATGCCCAAGTCTCAGTAATCTGATACGGTGTGCGATCCCGCAGCCTGCTTATCCGTTATTCAGGCTGCCGAAGGAGGTTCGGCAGGGGATCAGAAACCCTGAAAACCTGAAAAAAGGACGTCGCGGCCAGATGGCGGGCCTTGGCGAGCTTACCCCGCCCAGATGTAGTGAATAATCTCTTCGGCCTCGTGCTCGACCTCCTCGATGCGCTTCTTCACCACGTCGCCGATCGAAACGATGCCGTCCAGTTGGCCGTTCTTCACCACGGGCAGGTGGCGGAAGCGGCCTGTGGTCATGATCTCCATGACCTGGTTGATCGTGTGGTTCTCGGTGCAGAGCTTGACCTTGGCGGTCATTGCGTGACGGACACTCTGCTCCAGCGCCGCAGCCCCATGCTTGTCCAAGGCGCAGACGACGTCGCGCTCGGACACGATGCCGACCACCTTGCGATCACTATTGGTAACGACCAGTGCGCCGATCCTGTGTTCGGCGAGCCTGTTGATCGCCACGGCGAGCGTCTCGTTCGGGCCGATCGTCTCGACGGCTCGACCCTTGTCCTCGAGAATCGATTTGACGTTCATGGCTTCCTCCAAGCGCTGCTACGCTCCAGCCCTCCGCCCCATCTCCCTCTCGGTGCATTTCTGCGCCATCGTGCGCCGCGCGCCTTCATATTTCAAGTCCGACCTGCGTGCCCAGGCGCCAGTGCTTCCTGGCGGTAGGCCTTCATGATTGGCTCACACAAACCGCCGCCTGCTACAGGGGTCGCCGTGCCGTCGCCGATGCTCATCGACCAGCCGAGAGCGCCGTCACGGATTCCGCGGAAGCCAATTCCGTCGGGCTCAGGGGCGCATGCCTGGTTCCCTCCAAACGCATGCCGCTCTCGTCTATTTCTTGCAGGCGTCCCTGAACCCCAGGCGGCGCGCAGGTGCCGTTCAGCGTCGCGTGCGACGATTTTGGTAAGCGGCGCGAGGATCGAACTTTCGCTCTTCAGAGCGATATCACTCAGCGAGGGTGAGACCCGTCGTCCGCTTCTACCGGTTGAGCACTGAAAGGTGATGAATCTGGCGGTCTTGCATTTGTTCAGCGCCTGCTCCAGGGCTGGCCCTCGAAACAGAAGAATATGCCGGGCGACATCACATCGTCGGACGCGAAACCTTGGTGGTAAACATCCGGGTCGATCGAGTGAGCAGTGGAATCACTATGGCGGGCGTTAGTGTGACAAGACGATCAGGATCGTCATTGATCATGTGCGGCAGATGATCTTCCGGACAGCCGAGGATCCGCGCTAATCTAGTCAAAAACAGCCGCTTCGCCGAATTTATTAGGTCTTCCCGTCACTCCCACTCAGTGCAAACTGGACACTCCCCGCAGCATAAACTGGACACCTCAAGACCCACCCGCTCCGAGGGCCAACAGCACGGTTCAAGGTGCAATGTCGCGCCCTCCACTTGCTGAATTTCTTCCCGCAGGGGGGCCGGGCGAGGTTGAATAACCTGTAGAAAGCCTGTGGGTCTTTTGGGACCGTTTGCGGACCGGCCTGAGCCTAGGAATCGTTTTGCTCAACTGCCCCTTCGAGACGGCTGACAGTTGTGTGCGTCAAGTTCTGCAAAAATGGCGTGGCATTCAGCGGTGACGTTGGCGTGTCCGCCGCGCAGCCCCCGTGTTTAGCGGAGCGGCGGACATGGCGGCCGCGTCAGGCGGCCAGTGCCCTCAGGTTCTCCTTCTTGTGCTCGCGCAGATGATCCATGTTGAGGTAGCGGGTCGCCTCGAGCCAGTTCTCGTGGATCTCCACCGCCAATGCCCGAACCAGCCGCAAACAGCTCTGCGGGTTGGGGAAGATGCGAACGACCAGGGTGCGCCGCTTGATCTCCTGGTTCAGCCGCTCCAGCATGTTCGTCGACTTCATGTGCTTGTGATGCGGCAGCGGCAGCCGATAGAAGCTCAGCGTCTCCTCGATGTTGTTCTCCACCCAATCCACCAGCTTCGGGTATTTGGCCTGCCATTTGGCGATCCACTGCGCCAGGTCGCGCTTGACCTCGGCGAGGTCGCGCCGGTCATAGAACCATCTGAGCTCCATCAGGCAGTCGTCATCGACCTTGCGCGGCACATAATCGAGCGCGTTTCTGAGGAAGTGCACGTAACAGCGCTGCCAGACTGCCTCGGGCAGGACTTCGCGGATCGCTGCCCTGAGCCCCGGATGGTCGTCGGAGACGACAAACTCGACGCCGGCGAGCCCGCGCTGCTTGAGCCCTGCCACGAACGCGCGCCAGCTCGAATGGCTTTCACGGTTGGCCAGCTCGACACCGAGCACCTGGCGCCGGCCTTCCCAGTCGACGCCGATCGCCACCAAGACGGCCTGGCTGGCGATCACGCCGGCCTCGCGCGCCCGCTCGTAGCGCGCGTCCAGAATGAGGTACGGGTAAGGTTCGGCAAGCCGCTGCTCAAAGAACGCCTTCAGCGCCTCATCCAGCCGCGCCGTCGCCTGGCTTACCGTCGAGGCCGAGAAGGAATGGCCGCACAGATCCTCGGTGATCGCCTTCACCTTGCGCGTCGACACGCCTTGCACGTACATCTCGACCAGCGCCGATACCAGTGCCTTCTCCGAGCGCTGGTAACGCTCAAACAACTCCGTCGAGAACCGGCCGGCCCGATCTTGCGGAACCCGAAGTTCCAGCACGCCAACCCGCGTCACAAGCTTGCGTTCGTAATAGCCGGACCGGTAACCAACCCGCTCCGTCGTCCGCTCGCCTTTCTCGGCCCCGATCGCCTCCGTCATCTCGGCTTCCAAAGCCTCCTGCACCACAGTCTGCAAAACTCTGCGGAAGCCGTCCTCATCCGACAACAGCAACGCTTTCAACTCGCCTCTGCTCAGTCTAACCTCTCGCTTGGTCATGGCACTTACCCTTCCACGGGAATCGGTGATCGCAACGTCACCAGCGTGCCATGGCCGCCCCTCGCCTCAGAGTAAGGGCTGTTCTCTCTCCAGAGCTTTTTGCAGAACCTTCAGAACACTATCCGGCTGACCGGCCAAAGACGCCCCTCAGGGGAGAGGGGGCCCGCGTTCCGTGACACCGGCCCGCAACCTTCAGAATATGATAGCTCGCGGCAAGGAAGCCGGTGCTGGTTTATCAGAAGGCCCCGCAGGCGGCAGCGGCGGAATAGTCAGAGCCAGCGGCGAACCTCGGCCTTGTAGCGGCGGTAGTCGTCGCCGAACTTCGCTTCGAGATAGCGCTCCTCGCGGGCGATCACCTGCGTCTGGATCGCGATCAGCACCAACGGGAGCAAGGCGAAGGCGATCGGCCCGTCGAAGCCGATCGCAAGGCCGGCATAGGTAAGCGCCATGCCGAGATACATGGCATTGCGGGTCCACCGATAAGGACCGGTCGTTGCGATGAGGGTCGTTGGCTGCGACGGCGGAACGTTGGTGCCCAGCCGCCGGAACAGCCCCGCCGCCGCAAGGATCATCGCCGCGCCGGCAACGAACAGCAGCGCGCCCGTCGCGACCAGCAACCGCCAGTCGATGCCGAAAGAGCGCAGGGTGACGAACCGCTCCGCCGCCAGCCCCAACAGCAGCGCTCCCAGATAGACGAAGGGCGGAGGGAAGCGCACACCCGCGCTGTCCGGTTCGACGGCCATGCTCCTCTCCAATCTCTGCTCTCAAACCAGCATCGACTGCTGGGCGAAGATACCCGCCATCGCGCCGTGCGATGATGCCAGGGTGACCGATGGCGGCGTAAGGGGGTTGGCGAGGTCGCCGGCGGCGTAGATGCCGGGCATGCTGGTTTCGCGGCGCTCGTCGACCTTGAGGATGATGCCGAGGGGCGTATCGACCGTGGCGAGGCCCAGTGTTTCATGGAGGTTTGCGGACGGCTTGTTGCGCGGATGCGCGAACAGGATGTCGACCGCGACATTTGTGCCGGTATCGAGCTTGACGGTGGCGTTATGGCCCCCGTGATGGGCGATCTCGATGATCCGGCCATCGACGACAGGTGTGTTGCGGCGCGTCAGATCGGCCCGGATATCGGGCGGAATGTCGTGACCATCGGCGAAGACCGTCAACCTGTCGGTCCAATCGTGGAACAGCCTGACCTGATTGTGCGACTGCCGGCCGGACCAGACGAGGCCCCAATGCTGGCCGGCGACTTCAAAGCCGTCGCAATAGGGGCAGGGCACGATGGAGGTGCCCCAGCCTTCGGCAAAGCCCGGAACATCAGGCATCTGGTCGGCGACGCCATAGCTCAGGATCAGGCGGCGCGCGCCAAGGCTTGCGCCATCGGCAGTGAGTACGGAGAAATCGTCGATGGCGCCGGAGACGCTGTCGGCCCGGGCATTGACCAGCCTGATCGTGGGATAACGCGCCAGCTGCTGCCGCGCCTCGGCCAGGATGTCCAGCGGTGGCTTGTGATCGTGGCCGAGCAGACCATGCGAGTGGCCGGCGAAGCGATTGCGCGGCAGGCCGGTATCGAGAACGGTGACTTTGCGGCGGGCACGGCCGAGCTGCAAGGCGGCGGCGAGACCGGCAAAGCTGCCGCCGATGATGATGACGTCATCCATGGTGGTGGGCTCCGTGTTGTGGTTAGGCTGGGCCTGCCTTGCATATTTTAGACACTGCGTGGTATCGTAATTCAAGAAATAGGATACTGTCAAGGACTGGAATTGTCGTGACCGAAATTAGCCAGGGCCGGCGCGGCCGGCCCGCCAACGAGGCGCTTGGCCAAACGATAGTCGACGCCGCGGGCGAACTCTTTGCGGAACTGGGTTTTCAAGCGACGACATTGGACATGGTCGCCCAGCGGGCGAAGATATCCAAGCTCAGCATCTACAGGCACTTCGAGAACAAGGAGGCGCTGTTCAGCGCGGCCTTTGCGGCCCGCTGCCATCAGTTTGTACCACAGGCCCTTTTTGAAGGCGTCGGCGGTTCGGCCGAAGATCAGCTCATGGCGGTGGGATCATCCCTGCTTCGCACGCTGTTGCGCCCGGGCGTCCGCAGTGTCGAAGCCATGGTCATGACCGACAGGACGAATCAACAGGCGTTGAGCAAGCTCCATTACGAAGCCGGCCCCGCCCACATCATCGCCCAAATCGAGGCCCTGTTGCGTCAGTTGCACGCGAAGGCGGTTCTGAACGTGCCCGATCCTCTCCGGTCTGCCCGCTTGTTTGCCGCGCTTTTCAAAGGATCCGATCTCCTGATTATCGCACGCTTCGATCAGGCGAGAGCAGAGGACGACAACGAAATCGAATCCTATTGCCGGTCGGCCGTCGCCATGTTCATCGCCGCGCACGGTGGCAACGACCACGCGGGCGGATAAGCATTTGATTGCTCGGGGCAGCTTGGCCGGGACCGTCGTCCAGGCGCTTCGTCATATTGGGCCGGCGCGCGCGGCCGAGCTTGCACAGATCGCGGCACCTCATCTTTCTCCCAACGATAAAAAGACGCTCGCACTACCGCGGTCCAAGCTCCCGCCTGGATGCGGTCGACGCTTCTCTCCATCGCAGATCCGGCAGCAGTCGCGACAACATTTGATAGGTGATGCGACGGTGCCATCCGACGATATGCGATCGGGTCCGGAACATCGATCGGTACCGCAGCCAAAGCTGAAAACTATGTATGTCGATAACTAAAGTACCGTCAGCGCGGAAATGTCATGCTACGGGGCGTTTTCGTTGTATATTTCAAAGCGTTGACACACAGAAAAGTACCGTCAAACCCTAAACGAATGACGGTACTTTTTAGAATGCTCTGTCGGATACGAAAAACACCGTCAAAAGTACCGTCAGAGTGATCTGCTACAAGCTGCGAGCCGCGCCAGGCGCTCCGATAAACTTAACGATTTCAATGACTTGATAGATTTGTCAATTCCATTGATAATGTGCCTTGGCTAGCAGTCTGCCCTGCCCGCAAATCATTGTATTTTTTGCGAAATACTACGCTAGAGCCGCCTATCATCGCCGTTTCCCTCACTCCCACTCGATTGTGCCCGGCGGTTTGCTCGTCACGTCGTAGACGACGCGATTGATGCCGCGCACCTCGTTGATGATGCGGGTGGCGGCGGCGCCGAGGAACGCCATGTCGTAGTGGTAGAAATCCGCCGTCATGCCGTCGACCGAGGTGACGGCGCGCAGCGCGCAGACGAATTCATAGGTGCGGCCATCACCCATGACGCCGACGGTCTGCACCGGCAGCAGCACGGCGAAGGCCTGCCAGATGGCGTCGTAGAGGCCGGCCTTGCGGATCTCGTCGAGATAGATGGCATCGGCCTCACGCAGGATCTCCAGCTTTTCGCGGGTGATGCCGCCCGGGCAGCGGATGGCAAGACCGGGTCCGGGAAACGGGTGCCGGCCGATGAAGCTGTCGGGTAGGCCGAGTTCCTTGCCGAGCACCCTGACCTCATCCTTGAACAGCTCGCGCAGCGGCTCGACCAGCTGCATGTTCATGCGCTCGGGCAGGCCGCCGACATTGTGGTGCGACTTGATGGTCACCGACGGGCCGCCGGTGAAGGAGACGCTTTCGATGACGTCGGGATAGAGCGTGCCTTGCGCCAGGAAATCGGCGCCGCCGAGCTTCTCGGCCTCTTCCTCGAACACCTCGATGAACAGCCGGCCGATGGTCTTGCGCTTCTTTTCCGGGTCCGACTCGCCTTCGAGCGCGCCGATAAAACGATCCGAAGCATCGACCAGGATGAGCGGCAGATTGTAGTGCTGGCGAAACATCTCGACCACGCCTGATGCCTCGTCCTTGCGCATCAGCCCGTGGTCGACAAGGATGCAGGTGAGCTGATCGCCGACCGCCTCATGGATCAGCAGTGCTGCGACCGAGGAATCGACGCCGCCCGAAAGCGCGCAGATGACCTTGCCCTTGCCGACCTGCTTGCGGATCGTCTCGACCGCGTGCTCGCGGTAGGCGCGCATCGTCCAGTCGCCTTCGATCCCGGCGATCTTGTGGACGAAGTTTTGCAGCAGCCGCGCGCCGTCCGGCGTGTGCACCACTTCGGGGTGGAACATGATGCCATACATCTTGCGTTCGACATTGCCGAAGATGGCGAAGGGCGAGCCTTCCGATTTTCCGAACACCTCGAATCCCTTGGGCAGCGAGATGACGCGGTCGCCGTGGCTCATCCACACCTGGTGGCGCTGGCCCGGCGCCCACAGGCCCTCGAACAGCGGGCTGTCCTTCTGGATCTCGACGAAGGCACGGCCGAATTCGCGATGGTCGGAGCTTTCGGCGACGCCGCCCATCTGCACGCACATGGCCATCTGGCCGTAGCAGATGCCAAGCACCGGCACACCGGCGTCAAAGACGATCTGCGGCGCGCGCGGGCTGCCGATGTCGCCGGTCGAGGCCGGGCCGCCGGAGAGAACCACCGCCTTCGGATTGATGCGCCTGAACGCCGCTTCGGCCGACTGGAACGGCACGATCTCGGAAAACACGCCGGCCTCGCGGATGCGCCTGGCGATGAGCTGCGTGAACTGGCTGCCGAAATCGACAATCAGGACGGTGTCGGGATGATTGGCTATCTTCATGGCGAGCGTTTAGAGAAAGAAACGAGTCGGCGCAATGGGTTGCGAATGCGTCTCTGTCACTCCGTTTCCGCGCCATGCGATGGTCCAAACTGCAGCGCACCGGAGCCGATCGCCTGTTCCAGCCGCGTCACCGCATCCGCCAGCTTCTTGTCGATGACATGGAGATACTCCTTCCAGTCGTCGACATGCCTGAGATCGGCAGCCCCGTCGGAAATGCCGCGCAGCCCGACGAGCGGCACGCCAAACAATTGGCAGGCTCGCAGGCAGGCAAAAGTCTCCATGTCGACCATGTCCTCGCCAATCGCATCATAGGCGCTGCCGGAAATGATCGCCGCGCCGGTCGACAGCGTCGCCTCTCTTATGCCTGGAATCCTGAACGGCAGCGGCACGGTCACTGGCAGGTCGAGAAACGGCGTCGCGCCCTTCTCGAAGCCCAATGGCGAGGCGTCGATGTCGCGGTAGGCGACAGAAACGGCCTGGTAGATCTCCGTCTGTTCCAGAGTCCGGCTGCCGGCCGAGCCGAGCGACACGACGAGGTCCGGCAGCGCCTTTTCAGATTTGAGCCATGACAGTTCCGCGCCCAGCGTGACACCCGCTTCGACCGGACCCACCCCTGTCATGACAGGCGTGAACAGCCGCTGCAGATGCGGCCCGTATTCGACCTGCGCCGCCATCACGAAGAGGACGTCCCTGCCGGCAATTCTGACGGCCTTGCGCATCGGATCAGCCTTCAATGCCATCGCGACCGACCACCGTCATCATCGTTCCGGTCATGGTGGCGATCAGCTTGGCCTCGCCATCGACGGCAAAGGCATAGGCCTGGCCGTCGGCGACGATGATGGTGCGGCCGGGCTTGGTCACCGAGCCGCGGAACAGAAAACGCTCGCCCCGGCCCGGCGCCAGCAGATTGACCTTGAACTCGATGGTCAGCACACTGGAGCTTTCCGGCATCAGCGAAAACGCCGCATAGCCGCAGGCAGAGTCCAGCGCCGTCGAGATGACGCCGGCATGAAGAAAGCCATGCTGCTGGGTCAGCGCCGCCGAATAGGGCATCTCGATCTCGATTATGCCGGGCGTCACCAGCGTCAGCTCGGCGCCGATGGTGGCCATGGCGTTCTGGCGCGCAAAGGACGTCCTGACGCGGTCCTCATAGTTCGGGGCGGGTACGATCTCTGCTGCCATGGCTTGTCACGCTCCTGTCAGAAAAGCTTATTGCAGAGGCATGAGCGGCAGGCAATCGCTATTGCTGCACTGCAGCAATAGTTCCGCCGGCAAGGTTCAGCCACCCTTGCGCAGCGCACAGACATAAAACCCATCGGTACCGCTCAGGGCTGGCGACAGCGAAATGCCTCCCGAGGCGCCGATGCGCACGGCCGTCTCGTGGCCGGGAAAGCGGCTGTTCCAGAGCTGGCGATGATCGACCGGGACAAAGCCGCCGTTGCGATCCAGGAAGGCAGCGACCTGCTCGCCGTTCTCCTCGTCGAACACCGAGCAGGTGATGTAGACCAGCAGCCCGCCCGGTTTGACGAAGGTCTTGGCTGCGTCGAGGATCGCCGATTGCTCGCCCTTGCGCGCATCGAGCTGCTTCTGCGTCAGCCGCCATTTGGCATCGGGCCGGCGCCGCCAGGTGCCGCTGCCGGTGCAGGGGGCGTCGACCACGACGATGTCCATGTGGCCCGCGAGGGGGCTGAGTTCCGTCGGCTTTGTGACGATTTGCACGTTGCGGTTCTCCGAGCGGCGGATGCGGTCGAAGATCGGCGCCAGCCGCGCTTTTTCGGAATCATGGGCAAACACCTGGCCGCGATTGTCCATCGCCGCCGACAGGGCCAGCGTCTTGCCGCCGGCTCCGGCGCAAAAGTCGAGGACCTGCATCCCTGCCTCGGCGCCAGCCAGCGTGGCGGCAATCTGCGAGCCTTCGTCCTGAACCTCGAACCAGCCTTTCTGGAAGGCCGGTTCGGCCTGCACGTTCGGGTGCCTGCCGTCGCCCGCGATCGGCGGGATGCGGATGCCGTGCGGTGCAATTCGTGCAGCCCTGGCGCCGGTGTCGGCCAGTTCGGCGAGCACCTTGTTGCCATCGGCCTTCAGCGTGTTGACCCTGAGGTCGAGCGGCGGGCGGGTCGCCAGCGCCGCACCTTCATCGACCCAACTGGCACCGAAGGCCCGCTCGAAAAGCGGTTCGCACCAATCCGGAATATCGGCGCGCACCGCCGGCGGCGCAGCGTCGAGCCGGCGGTCAGCGATGGCCTTCAGTTTGTCGTCGTTCAACAGCGGCGGCGCAAACTTGTCACCGTCGAGCGCTTCGTTCAACGACTGCGCCGTCTGGTTCCATTCAAGCAGCAGCGCGCCAAAACCGATGGCGCGCGGCGTATCTTCGCCCAACAGCCAGCCGGCCGAGCGCTTTCGCCGCAGCGCGTCGTAGACGATATTGCCGATCGCGGCGCGATCGCCGCCGCCGGCGAAGCGGTGCGACAGGCCCCAATCCTTCAGCGCATCGGCGACCGGCCGGTGCCGCCGGCCGATATCCTCCAGCACTTCGATAGCCGCTGCCAGCCGTCCGCCCAGTCGCATCTTGTTATTCCGTTACTCAGCAAATCAATTCCGGGGCCCTGCTCTAAAGCGCGCGACCGGCGCACACAAGCGCGGAGAGTCCTGGAGGCAGAGGGCAGCCGCTTCCGGTTTGCGCTGCCCCTCGCCCTTAGCCTGTGAGAGTGCGGATCGAACGCAGCTCTGTTGGCATCGGCGACCCTCGCATTGCTGTGCTTTCAAACTTTTGAAGTTGCGATAGTCTTCCGCTGCGTGATTCGCCAAGAACTGCAAGCGGATCGACGGGAAATTACAAGGAGAGGGCAATGAAAACTTATCTGGCGGAAGTTCTAGGCACATTTCTACTGGTGTTCATCGGCACGGCTTCGGTGGTGACGGGCGGCTTCGGCGGCGCGCTGCCGCTCGGCCAGGAAGGCATCGGTCTGGCATTCGGCATCGGCCTGATCGCGGCGGCTTATGCGATCGGCCCGATCTCGGGCGCACATCTCAACCCGGCGGTGACGCTCGGAGTGTTCCTCGCCGGCCGAATGGAGGCCAAGGACGTCATCCCATATTGGATCGCGCAGGTCATTGGCGCAATCATTGCGTCGCTGGCGCTGTGGATCATCGTCTCCGGGCAGGTCGGCGGCCATACCGGCGGCTTCGGCGCCAATGGCTGGGATGCGACGAAGTGGGGCGTCAGCTCGGCGTTCCTGTGGGAGCTGATCGGAACCTTCACCTTTGTCACGGTAATCCTCGGCGTCACCAGCGGCAGCCACACGACGGCCTTTGCCGGCCTCGTCATCGGCCTGACGCTGGCGGGACTGCACTTCGCCATCATTCCGGTGACCGGCACATCGCTCAATCCGGCCCGCTCGATCGGCCCGGCGCTGTTTTCGGGCAGTGCGGCGATCGGCCAGCTCTGGCTGTTCATCGTCGCACCGCTGATCGGCGGCGCCATCGCCGGCCTGGTCGCCAAGACCCGTATCTTCGAAAAGGACTGACAATCGAAGGGCTGAATCAAGCAAGGCGCGGGTCTGGCCCGCGCCTTTCTTGTTGAGACTTAAGAAGCTTACCGCAGGCGGGAAGCTATCCCGCTTCGGGCCATGGCGCCGATCAGACGAGTTCGAAGCGATCGGCGTCCATCACCTTGTTCCACGCCGCCACGAAGTCGTTCACAAATTTCTCCTTGGCGTCGGCAGTCGCATAGACTTCGGCCAGCGCGCGTAGCTGGGAATGCGAACCGAAGATGAGGTCGACGCGGGTGCCGCTCCACTTGAGCTCGCCTGTCGCCCGGTCGCGTCCTTCGAACAATTCCTTGGCGTCCGATGTCGCCTTCCACACCGTGCCCATGTCGAGCAGGTTGACGAAGAAGTCGTTGGTCAGCGTCTCGGGCCGCTTGGTGAAGACGCCGTGCGTTGACTGCTCGGCATTTGCGCCGAGCACGCGCAGGCCACCGACGAGGACCGTCATCTCCGGCGCCGTCAGCGTCAGCAATTGCGCCCGGTCGACCAGCGCCTCCTCGGGCGACAAGCGCAGCGGGCCGCTGAGATAGTTGCGGAAACCGTCGGCGGTCGGTTCGAGCGGGGCGAAGGAGTCGACGTCGGTCTGCTCCTGCGACGCATCCATGCGGCCCGGCGTGAACGGAACCTTCACGTCGTTGCCGGCGTCCTTCGCGGCCTTTTCGATAGCGGCGCCGCCGCCAATGACGATCAGGTCGGCGAGCGAGACTTTCTTGTCGCCGGACTGCGAAGCATTGAACTCCTTGCGGATCGCTTCGAGCTTCTCCAGCACCTTCGCCAACTGGGCCGGCTGGTTGACGTCCCAGTCCTTCTGCGGCGCCAGGCGAATGCGCGCGCCGTTGGCGCCACCGCGCTTGTCGGAGCCGCGGAAGGTCGAGGCGGACGCCCAGGCCGTCGACACCAGTTGCGGCACCGACAGGCCGGAGGCGAGGATCTTCGCCTTCAGGGCGGCCACGTCCAGCTCATCGACCAGCACATGGTCGACCGCCGGGATGGGATCCTGCCACGGCAGCTCTTCCTTGGGAACGAGCGGGCCGAGATAGCGCACGAGCGGGCCCATGTCGCGGTGGGTCAGTTTGTACCACGCGCGGGCGAAGGCATCGGCGAACTGGTCCGGATTCTGATGGAAGCGCCGCGAGATCTTTTCGTAGGCAGGATCGAACCGCAGAGCGAGGTCGGTGGTCAGCATCGAAGGCGCGTGGCGCTTTGCCGGGTTGTGGGCATCGGGCACGGTGTCCGCGCCGGCGCCGCCCTTCGGCGTCCATTGGTGCGCGCCGGCCGGGCTCTTGGTCAGCTCCCATTCGAAGCCGAACAAATTGTCGAAGAAGTTGTTGCCCCATTTCGTCGGCGTCGTGGTCCACGTCACTTCCAGGCCGCTGCCGATCGCATCACCGCCTTTGCCGGTGCCAAACGTGCTCGCCCAGCCAAGGCCCTGCTCTTCGATGCCGGCTGCTTCCGGCTCGGGGCCTACCAGCGTCGCATCGCCGGCGCCGTGGGTCTTGCCGAAGGTGTGTCCGCCGGCGATGAGCGCGACGGTTTCCTCGTCGTTCATGGCCATGCGCGCGAAGGTTTCGCGGATATCGCGCGCCGCGGCCAACGGGTCCGGATTGCCGTTCGGCCCTTCCGGGTTGACGTAGATCAGGCCCATCTGCACGGCTGCGAGAGGGTTCTGCAGATCACGGTCGCCACTGTAGCGCTCGTCGGCCAGCCACTTGCCTTCGGGGCCCCAGTAGATGTCCTGTTCGGGCTCCCAGACGTCGGCGCGCCCGCCGGCAAAACCGAAGGTCTTGAAGCCCATCGATTCCAGGGCGACGTTGCCGGTGAGAATCATCAAGTCGGCCCAGGAGATCTTGCAGCCGTATTTCTGCTTGATCGGCCACAGCAGCCGGCGGGCCTTGTCGAGGTTGACATTGTCCGGCCAGCTGTTGAGCGGCGCGAAGCGCTGCTGGCCGGCTCCGGCACCGCCACGGCCGTCGCCGATGCGATAGGTGCCGGCGCTGTGCCAGGCCATGCGGATGAACAGCGGCCCGTAATGGCCAAAGTCGGCCGGCCACCACTCCTGCGAGTCCGTCATCAGGGCATGCAGGTCCTTGATCACGGCGTTCAGATCGAGACTCTTGAATTCCTTGGCGTAGTCGAACGCCTCGCCCATCGGATCGGACAGTGCGGATTGCTGGTGGAGTACCTGCACATTCAGCTGGTTCGGCCACCAGTCACGATTGGCCCTGGCGATTGTCGTGTGCACGACCGGGCATTTTCCCGCGCTGGTGTCATCGGTCTTTGCGTCCATCGTTCTCTCCGATTTGTCGTTTTCCGGGATTGTTGATTTTCCGGGGATTTGTTGATTTTCCGGACGGGCCCTGAGCCACGCCATTCTGGAATGGTTCCAGACTAGGCCGCATTGCCGATAAAAACAAATTGCCTTTCCTGTTTGTTGCGATAGGTTTTCCTTATGATTGGTCTCACCGTCCGGCAGATGCAATATTTCGAGGCACTAGCGCAGACGCTGCATTTCGGCCGCGCCGCGGAGCTCGCCGGCGTCAGCCAGCCGGCGCTGTCCTCGCAGATCGCCGAGATGGAGCTGCGGCTGAATTGCCGGCTGTTCGAGCGCGGCGGCAAATCGGTTCGGATGACCGAGGAGGCACTGGCCATGCTGCCGCGTATCGAGCGCATTCTTGCCGACATCCGCGAGATCGAGACCACGGCCCGGCGTGGCCGCCCCGCCATGGAAGGGCGTTTCCGGCTCGGCATCATCCCGACGGTGGCGCCCTATCTGCTGCCGCATGTGCTGCCGGAGCTGAAACGGCATTTCCCGGCCTTGCAGCTCGAATTGCGTGAAGCGGTGACCGCCTCGCTGGTCGAGGACACCGCCCTGGGAAAGCTCGACGCCTTCATCGCGGCCCTTCCCCTCGATCAGTCCGGGCTGATCACCGAGCCGCTTTTCTGCGACCGGTTCTTCCTTGCCGTGCCGGCGGGCGATCCCGCCTTTGCCTCGCCGCCGGTGCCGCCGGAAAGCCCGGCTTTGGAAAGGCTGATGCTGCTGGAAGAAGGCCACTGCCTGCGTGAACAGGCGCTTGCCGTCTGCGGCAGCGTGCGGCCGGTGGCAATGGCGAGCTATGGCGCGACCAGCCTGACGACGCTGCTGCAGATGGTGGCGCACGGGCTCGGCGTCACGCTTATCCCGGAAATGGCGGCAGGGCCGGCCAGCGCCCTGCGCGATTTGAAGATCGTGCCGTTCCAGGAGCCGATGCCGCAGCGCACGATCTGCCTCGCCTGGCGACGCAATAAGGTGCGGCATGACGAATGCGTCGAACTGGCCAAGATTATTCGCGGGCTGAACGCAGCGGTGCTGGCGGCCTGAGGTGGAGGATGTTGGTCAGAGAGTCCGATTGACCTCAGTCTCTTGCGCGGACGGCCAACCCTGGGGACGTTACCACCGCCTTGGCATGCCGCGCAGCAGTGCTACATTCGTTATGGAGGCCAGAACAAGGATACGCCCGACTACAAAAATCGCCGAATGCGGAAACATATTGGCGCTTGTGCCAGACCGAACGCCGATGCTCGATGCCACCGGCAGCGAAACTGGTTGCGCAAGGGGCGAGTTCGCATATTCTGGTTGTGGCAGAAGCGTTTACAACACTGGGAGGAGTAAATGTCCGACAAGAAGATCTCGCGTCGCGGGTTCCTGGAAAAGTCCACCGCCATCACCGCCGGCGCGGCTGCAGCGACGACGCTCTCGGCCCCGGCCGTACTGGCGCAGGCGCCGGTCACCATCAAGATGCAGACCTCCTGGCCTGCTTCGGACATCTGGATGGATTTCGCGCGGCTATACATCGAGCGCGTCGAAAAGATGTCGGGCGGCCGGCTGAAGTTCGAGCTCCTGCCCGCGGGTGCGGTCGTCGGCGCGTTCCAGGTACTGGATGGCGTCAATGACGGCGTCATCGACGCCGCGCATACCGTCCCCGTCTACTGGTACGGCAAGCACAAGGCCGCGTCGCTTTTCGGAACCGGCCCCGTGTTTGGCGGCAGCGCCACCACCATGCTCGCCTGGTTCCACCAGGGCGGCGGCAAGGATCTCTACCGCGAGCTGACGCAGGAGATCATGGGCCTCAATGTCGTCGGCTTCTATGGCTTCCCGATGCCGGCGCAGCCGTTCGGCTGGTTCAAGAATCCTGTCACGAAAACCGCTGAACTGCAGGGATTCAAGTATCGGACGGTGGGTCTTGCCGCCGATCTCATGCAGAACCTCGGCCTCAGCGTGGCGCAGCTGCCCGGCGGTGAAATCGTGCCGGCCATGGAGCGCGGGGTTATCGACGCCTTCGAATTCAACAATCCGTCATCCGACCTTCGCTTCGGTTCGCAGGACGTCGCCAAGCACTACATCCTGTCGTCCTACCATCAGGCGAGCGAGTCGTTCGAATTCCTGTTCAACAAGGACGTATTCGACGACCTCGACGACGATTTGAAGGCTATTCTCGAATATGGCGTGGAAGCGGCCAGCACCGCGACCACCGCAGTGGCCCTCGACAACTATTCGGCCGACCTGCAGAAACTGCAAACCGAGCACGGTGTCACCGTGCACCGCACCTCCAAGGAGATTCTCGACGCACAACTCCAGGCTTGGGACAAGATCCTCCCGACGCTGGAGGCGGATGAGTTCATGAAGCGGGTGCTCGATAGCCAGCGCCAATGGGTCGAACGCGTTGTCTACTACGAGCTTATGAATTCAGCCGACCTGACACTGGCATACGAACATTACTTCCCAGGCAAGCTGAAGCTCTAATTCGCGCCTCCGCTTTGGCAATCCGGCGGTCCTGCGGGCCGCCGGATTGCACCCGACGGGAACCCTGCACATGCTCCGTTACATTGCATTCGCCGATGAACTTTCGGCATGGTTTGGCAAGGTGTTCGCCTGGAGCGTCGTCATCATGACGCTTGCCGTGAGCTATGAAGTTGTCGTGCGATACCTGTTCAGCGCGCCGACCGCGTGGGCATTCGACCTCAGCTACATGCTCTACGGCACCATGTTCATGATGGCCGGCGCCTATACCTTGTCGCGGGACGGGCATGTGCGCGGCGATTTCATTTACCGTCTGTGGCGGCCGCGCGTGCAAGCGGCGGTCGAACTCGTGCTCTACTTCATCTTCTTCTTCCCAGGCGTCATGGCGCTGGTTCTGGCCGGCTGGAAGTATGCCGCTCGCAGCTTCCGCTATCTCGAGGTAAGCTCGAACAGTCCGGCCGGGATTCCGATCTTCCAGTTCAAGGCGGTCATCGTGGCGGCGGGCATCCTGCTCTTCGTGCAGGGGATTGCCCAGGTGTTCCGCTGCGTCGTCTGTCTTCGAAGCGGAACATGGCCGCGCGCGGCTGAAGACGTGGAAGAGACCGAGAAGGTGCTGATGGAAGCCAAGACGCTCGATGTTCTGCATCACGGTTCGGAGGCAGTCGACCTCCCGTTCCTCCACCCCGACAGTCGACCCGACGGCGACGGAGAAGACAGATGAGCGATCCTCAGGTCGCCGTCGCGATGCTGCTCATTCTGCTTCTGGCGATCTTCCTTGGCTTCCCGGTCGCGTTCACTTTGATGGCGCTCGGGGTCGCCTTTGGCTACTACGCTTATTTAAATCCGGGGCGGATGTGGCGCGCCTACGAACGCGCGGTTGAGGATGGTGCCGACGGCTGGACGCTTGCGGAGCATTGGATCGGCGGCTTCTTCAACAACCGCATTTTCGATCTGTTCGTGAATCAGACTTATTCAGTGATTTCGAACGACGTGCTGACCGCTATCCCGCTGTTCCTGTTCATGGGCTACATCGTCGAGCGGGCCAATATCATCGAGCGCCTTTTCGGCACCCTCTTCATCGCTACCCGGCACGTTCCTGGCTCCATGGCGGTGGCTGCCCTCATCACCTGCACCCTTTTCGCTACGGCCACAGGCATTGTCGGCGCGGTCGTGACACTCATGGGCCTGCTGGCGTTTCCCGCCATGCTGAAGGCGCGTTACGACGTCAGATATGCCTCGGGAGTGATCTGCGCGGGCGGAACCCTCGGCATCCTCATTCCGCCGTCGATTCTGCTCATCGTCTATGGCGCGACGGCGGGTGTGTCGGTGGTCCGCATGTATGCGGCAGCCCTGCTTCCGGGACTGCTGCTTGCCGGCCTTTATCTGATCTATGTGGTGACGATGGCGGTGCTGCAGCCACAGGTGGCGCCGAAGCCGACCCAAGACGAGGTAGGGCACTATTCGGTCCTGCAAATCAGCTGGATGCTGCTGACCTCCTTCGTACCCCTGGCGGCCCTGATCCTCGCGGTGCTCGGCGCTATCCTGTTCGGCCTTGCCACGCCCTCGGAGGCTGCCGCCATCGGCGCGCTCGGCGGCGTCGTGCTGGCCGCCGCCTACCGGGCTCTGACTTGGCAACGCCTGAAGGAGTCCGTCTACTTGACGGCGCGCACGACCGCGATGGTGTGCTGGCTGTTCGTCGGCTCCGCGACCTTCGCCTCGGTCTTTGCCTATCTGGGAGGCCAGCAACTGATCAGCGATTTCGTCACCGGCCTCGACATGTCGCCGCTGATGTTTCTGATCGTCGCCCAGATCATCATCTTCATCCTGGGCTGGCCGCTGGAATGGACGGAGATTATCGTGATCTTCGTTCCGATCTTTTTGCCGCTGTTGGCGCATTTCGAGATCGACCCGCTGTTTTTCGGCGTGCTCGTCGCAGTCAACCTACAGACGGCCTTTCTGTCGCCGCCCATGGCGATGTCGGCCTATTACCTCAAGGGCATTTCGCCGCCGCATGTTCAGCTTTCGGATATTTTCCGAGGGATGATGCCTTATATGCTGATCGTCATCCTGTGCATGGTCATCATCTACATTTTCCCGCAGATCGTCTACGGGCTGCCCAACCTGATCTACGGGGGCTGACAGTGATGCTGCGGCGAGTGGGGGACAACAGATGAATTTGAGCCGCTTGCTGGCCGCTTTGGCGTTTATTGTCTTTCTGGCGTTTTTCGGCGTCGTAATCCGATTCGTCCCACACCCCGATCTAGGCGTTGCGGTCGGCATCGGCGTGCTCCTTGCGGGCTACGATCTTTGGAGCCAACTGAGGTCTCGTGCGAGGTAAGCGCCAGGTCGCGGGAAGCTGCATGGCTGCAGCGTTGATGCGAGCAAAGGGCCGAGCCGTCAGCTCAGCCTGAGGAACATCAATTCAATCAAATCCTCGTGAAGTGTACCGGACGTCCGTAACCGCCGACGCGTTCCCGGCATTGATTTTACGGAGGAATCTGCGTCCAGAACAGGGAGCAGTGTTATGGCTTACCGTGATTACATCCATACGCCGGTGACGCCGCGCGACATCCGATGGGGACTGCAGCAGGGGGCTGTCGCTGGCATCGTTGCAGGCATCGTCTTTGCGGCGTTCGAAATGGCGGCGAGTGCGTTCACGATGGGGGCGGAAGCGTTCTTCATGCCCCTGCGCATGATCGGCGCCATCGCGCTTGGACCGGAAGCTCTCGATCCCGGCTACCCGCTCCTGACGGCCGGCATCGCCGGGGTGATCGTGCATTTAATCCTGGCCATCGCCTATGGGATCGTGTTCGGGGAGATTGCCGCAATGCTGCGCGGGCAAGCCACCTTCATTGTTGTCGGCAGCATCTTTGGCCTCGCCTTGTGGCTCGTCAATTTCTATGTGATCGCGCCGATCGCATTCCCTTGGTTCCTGCAAGCAAGCCCGGTCGTGCAGTTCATTGCCCACACATTCTTCTTCGGTACCGTCCTCGGCTGGTACCTGTGGAATTCGCACGAGAGAAGCGGGCTCGAAGGACCGGCGGTTTAGCCTTGTTAGAGCGGGATGAGATTTATGGGAGTCGTGGGATTCCCAAATCAGCGATGATCTGATTCAACCTTGCTGCTGGGCAGGAGGCCAGCATTGATGGTTGGATATTCAATGGACCTGCGCGAACGGGTTGTTGCGGCGGTCAAGGTTGAAGGGCTTTCGCGGCGCGCGGCGGCTGCTCGATTTGGCGTCAGCTACAGCGCGGCGATCGAGTGGCTGAAGCGGGTGGAACAGACGGGGAGCGTGGCGCCCCGCCAAGTGGGCGGCTACAAGCCGAAGAAGATATCGGGAGCGTGGCGCGACTGGCTTGTCGAGCGCTGCCGGGAGAAGGACTTCACCTTGCGCGGGCTTGTGGCCGAACTTGGCGAGCGTGGCCTGAAGGTTGACTACCGCTCGGTGTGGGAGTTCGTGCACGCCGAGAAGCTGTCTCACAAAAAAAGACGCTGATCGCCGCCGAGCAAGATCGTCCCGATGTTGCGCGCCGACGGAGGCAATGGGTTCTGTATCAGGACCGGATCGACCCCGCCCGCCTGGTGTTCATCGACGAGACCTGGACCAAGACCAACATGGCCCCGCTCAGGGGTTGGGCACCGGTCGGACAGCGGATCAAGGCCAAAGTTCCCAATGGCCACTGGAAGACAATGACCTTTCTGGCTGCGCTGCGTCATGATCGCGTCGAAGCGCCCTGGCTCATCGACGGGCCGATCAACGGCGAGAGGTTCCTCCTCTATGTCGAGAAGGTTCTCGTGCCCACTCTCCAGCCGGGCGACATCGTTGTGATGGACAATCTCGGCAGCCACAAAGGCAAGGCCGTGCGTCGCGCCATCCGAAAGGCCGGCGCGAGGCTCTTCTTCCTGCCGAAATACTCGCCTGACCTCAATCCGATCGAACAGCTCTTCGCCAAGCTCAAGCACTGGCTGCGAAAGGCCGCAAAGCGCACCGTTGAAACGGTCTGCAACGCCATCGGCCAGATTCTCAACCGCGTCACACCGCTCGAGTGCTCAAATTACTTCGCAAACTCAGGCTATGACCGCAGGTAATCTCATCCCGCTCTAGCACCGAGCTGGCACAGTCGGATTGAAGTGTGCGCTTCGTGTGCGAACGTCGCTTTGATCGCCCGCGACATGCCCGCTCAGAGCCAGCTGACCGTGGAAATCGAAGGCACGGGCGGACGGCCGCACTGGGTGGCGAGCTGAGCTCTGGCAGCAATTTGGCCGCAAGAGGCGATGGAGCGTCAACCGCGTCGCGCCGCCTCGATCGCGGCGACGTCGATTTTCACCATGGTCATCATCGCATCAAACGCGCGCTTTGCTTCGTCGCCGCCAGCCGCCATTGCGTCAGTCAGCACGCGCGGAATGATTTGCCAGGAAATCCCCCATTTGTCTTTGCACCAGCCGCACACGCTCTCCTGACCGCCATTGCCGACGATGGCATTCCAATAGCGGTCGGTCTCCTCCTGATCGTCGGTGGCGATCTGGAACGAGAACGCTTCATTGTGCTTGAACTCGGGACCTCCATTGAGTCCGATACAAGGAAGGCCCGCGACTGTGAATTCCACAGTCAACACGTCGCCTTCTTTGCCGGCCGGGTAGTCACTGGGTGCACGGTGCACGGCACCCACCACGCTGTCAGGAAAGATCTCGGAGTAGAAGCGGGCGGCGGCCTCTGCGTCCTTATCGTACCAGAGGCAAATCGTATTCTTTGCCATTTGCAGGTTCCTTTCGCTTTGAGGCCAGGATTTTCGGCCTTGTTTCCCCATCCGCCCTCTTCCGAAATAGGTGGCCAACCTCTTTTCTCCACCCCGGGACGCGTCAGTCGCGCCCCGCAGGGGCAAGCTTACCTTAACGTCGCTGTTCGCTTTGGCCCGGTTCAGGACGACAAGCGAGGGTCCGCCCCTGAAATGCGTCGGGAATGTTCGAGCGTCCGCAAGGCGGACCAACATTGCGACCCCTGGCGCGACGCGGACGCATCAAGCCGTCTTCGGCGTCACCAGCCCCAGTTCGTCAACCATCGCCTGGCGCATCAAAAACTTCTGCGGCTTGCCGGTCACCGTCATCGGCAATTCGCTGCGGAAGCGGATGTGGCGCGGGACCTTGTAATGGGCGATCTGGCCGGCGCAGAAGGCCTTGATCTCCTGCTCGGTGGCGGTCTGGCCCGGCTTGAGCACGATCCAGGCACAAAGCTCCTCGCCAAATTTCGGATCGGGGATGCCGAACACCTGCACTTCCCTGACCTTGGGGTGGCGGTAGAGAAACTCCTCGACCTCGCGCGGATAGACGTTCTCGCCGCCGCGGATAACCATATCCTTGACCCTGCCGACGATGTTGCAGTAACCCTCGGCGTCGATGGTGGCGAGGTCGCCGGTGTGCATCCAGCCGTCGGGATCAATCGCCTCGCGGGTTTTTTCCTCGTCGTCCCAATAGCCCTTCATCACCGAATAGCCGCGCGTGCAGAGCTCGCCCGGCGCGCCGACCGCCACGGTCGCGCCATCGGCATCGATCGCCTTGACCTCGACATGGGGGTGGACGCGGCCGACGGTCGAGACGCGCTTTTCCAGCGGGTCGTCGACGCTGCTCTGGAACGACACCGGGCTGGTCTCGGTCATGCCATAGGCGATTGTCACCTGTGCCATATGCATCAGCGACACCACCTTCTTCATCACCTCGATCGGGCACGGCGAGCCGGCCATGATGCCGGTGCGCAGGCTGGTGAGATCGAAGGTGTCGAAATCCGGATGGTCGAGCATGCCGACGAACATGGTCGGCACGCCATAGAGGCCGGTGCAGCGCTCGCCCGCCACCGCTTTCAGCGTGGCGCCGGCATCGAACCCCTCGCCCGGGAAAACCATCGTCGCGCCCTTGGTGACGCAGCCGATCGTGCCCATCGACATGCCGAAGCAGTGATAGAGCGGCACCGGGATGCACAGCCGGTCGTCAACGGTCAGCCTGATCGCCGAGGTGACGAAATTGCCGTTGTTGACGATGTTGTTGTGGGTCAGCGTCGCGCCCTTGGGCGCGCCTGTCGTGCCTGAGGTGAACTGGATGTTGATGGCATCGCCGGGCTTCAGTCCCTCGGAGATCCGGTCGAGGCTGTCATGCTCGTCGCGCCCGGCCATCGCCAGCACGTCGGTGAAATTGAGCATGCCGGGCGAATGTTCCTCGCCCATGCGGATGACGATTTTCAGCGCCGGCAATTTTTTCGCATCGAGCTCGCCCGGCGTTGCCGTCGCGATCTCCGGCGCCAGCGTCTCGATCATGCCGAGATAGTCGGAGCTCTTGAATTTGACGGCCGTGACCAGCGCTCGGCAAGCGACCTTGTTCAGCGCATAGTCGAGTTCGGTCAGCCGATAAGCCGGGTTGATGTTGACCAGGATCAGGCCGATGCGGGCGGTGGCGAATTGCGTCACCAGCCATTCCCAGCGGTTCGGCGACCAGATGCCGACGCGGTCGCCTTTTGCCAGGCCGAGCGCCAGGAAGCCTGCGGCCAGCGCGTCGACCGTGTCTGAAAGTTCGCTCCAGGTGAAGCGCTTGTCCTGGTCGACGAAGACGGCGGCATCGAGCGTGCCGTATTTGCTGACGGTGTCGGAAAGCAGCGCCGGGATCGTCTGCTGCAGCAGCGGCACGGTGCGCTCGCCCGAAACATGCGCCCTGCCGTCGACTGGTGCGACAAACGTAGCCCCATTGGGCGGGCGGCGGCCGCGCAGGTTGGTGGCATTCTTCAACTCGTCGAGATTGATCGGCATCGCCGTCTCCTCCGCAGGCGACCGAGTCTATCAGCCTGCCGGGGTGGTGGAAATCCCGTTGATGGTACTGGAGCGCAATCCCTCCCCCTTGAGGGGAGGGTGGACAGCCGCCGAAGGCGGATGGACGGGTGGGGTCGTTGCGGCAGTGCTCGACGTGAGACGACCCCACCCGCCTCGCTCCGCGAGGCACCCTCCCCTCAAGGGGGAGGGAGAGCGCTCATCTTCGCCGCGATATCGCGCAGAACAGCCTCGTCGGCCGTCGCGCGCGGCTTGCGCGATGCGACCAGGCAGGCTTGCGAGCGCAGGATGACGCCGTCTGCCAAAACCTTCAGATGATTGGCGCGCAGCGTCGAGCCTGACGTGGTGATGTCGACGACGACATCGGCCAATCCCGCCGCCGGCGCACCTTCGGTGGCGCCCAGGCTCTCGACGATGCGATAGACCTGGATGCCGTGCTTTTGCGAAAAGAACTGCTGCGTCAGCCGCCAGTATTTGGTGGCGATCCTGAGCCGCCTGCCGTGGCGCTGGCGGAAATCGGCGGCGACATCGTCGAGGTCGGCCATCGTATCGACGTCGAGCCAGATATCGGGCACCGCCACCACGACGTCGGCATTGCCGAAACCGAGGCGGGCGACGATCTCCGCGCGCGCCTCCCAGTCGGCGAGGCTTTCGCGCATCAGATCCTCGCCGGTGATGCCGAGGTCGACCGAGCCCTGGCCGATTTCGCCTGCGATCTCTGAGGCCGACAGGAACGCCACCTCGACCGCTTCCACGCCTTCGATTTGGGCGCGGTATTTGCGCTCGTCGCCGGGCAGGCTGACGGCAAGCCCGGCTTTGGCCAGCACGTCCAGCGCCTGCTGCTTGAGCCGGCCCTTCGACGGGATCGCCAGCGTGATCATGGCGCCTTCTCCCGCAACGCTTCGATGCGATCGAGCCAGACGGAAAAGCCGACGCCGGGGATCGGCGTTTTCGCGCCGAGCAACGTCAGCAAGCGGTCATAGCGTCCGCCGCCGACCAGCGGCCGGTCGCTGTTTTGCGCCGCGATCTCGAAGACCAGGCCGGTGTAGTAGTCGAGCGGACGGCCAAAGGCGGCGTCGTAGCGGATTTTTGCCAAGGGCAGGCCAAGCGCTTCGATCGCCTTGGCGCGCGCGGAGAAATTGTCCAGCGCCGCGCCCAGCGAAAGGCCGGCGCCGGCTGCGAAGGTTTCGAGCGCTTTCGCCGCGCCGTCGAGCACCACATCGATCGCCAAAAAAGTCTTCAGCGCCGAAAACGCCTCGTTCGACAGCCGCACGCTGCGCAGCTCGGCCTTTTCGATCAAGCGCCGCGCAATCTCGGTCGGCGACCGGCCGGCCGACGCCGACAGGCCCGCTTGCTCCATGCCGCCGGCGATGTGCGACGAAAGCCCGTCCAGATCGCCGTCGAGGACAAGGGCTGCGACCGCGCCGGCGAGTTGGCCATTGCGCGGCGGGTTGGCGAGGTCGGCAAGCGCTGCCTCCAGCATCGCCGCCGAACCGAAGGCGCGGGCCAGCCGCATGCGCCAGCCGCGCGGCAGGCCGAGTGCGGCGAGCACCGCCTCGAAAACAGTCTGGTCGCCGAGCGTGATCGTTAGTTCCTGGCCCGGCAGCACCAGCGAAAGCAGCGCATGCGCATCGGCCAGCGATCGGGCATCGGCTTGCGGCGTATCGCCGTCGCCGAGATCCTCGATGCCGGCCTGGAAAAACTCGTTTCCCCCCTCGCGGCGTTGGCGAAACACCTCGCCGAGATAGGAATAGCGGCGCGGCGTGCCGGCCTGGCTGGCAATGTGGTCGAGGCAGACCGGGATGGTGAATTCCGGCCGCAGGCAAAGCGTCTGTCCGGTCTCGCTTTCGGTGAGGAAAATACGCCGGCGCAAATCCTCGCCGGCCATATCGAGGAACGGGTCGGCCGGCTGCAGCACCGCCACCTCGACCGCATGCGTGTTGCGCGCGGCGAAGAGCTTTGTGATGTCTGATGCGATGGCGGGGTAGCGGGACGTCATAAGACGCCACCTTGCCTTCTCCCCTTGTGGGAGAAGGTGGATTGGCGCGCAGCGCCAAGACGGATGAGGGGTGCTGGAAGAAATGAGGCGTTGGCGTTCCCTGGAACACCCCTCATCCGACCGAGCTTCGCTCGGCCACCTTCTCCCACAAGGGGAGAAGGCAAGGCTGGCGCTCTACTTGCCACGCGCCCGCTCCTCCGCCTGCGCCGCCAGCATCTTCCTCACCTCGCCAACCAGATCGCTTTCCGCCACCGTCACCTGAGCCGGCCGCGCCGCGCGCCATTCGGCGTTGTCCACAATCTCCCCCGACATCCGGGCGCCCTCGATTAAATCCTTGATCTGCACCTCGCCCTTCGCCCGTTCGTCGCCGCCCTGGATGATGGCGACCGGGCTGCCGCGGCGGTCGGCATATTTGAGCTGCGCCTTCATGCCGGCGCCGCCGAGATACATTTCCGAGCGGATACCGGCGGCACGCAGCTCGGCCACCATCTTTTGGTAGCGGCCGAGGCTTTCCGTGTCCTTGTCCATGGTGAGCACGACGACCGGCGCGATCACCTCTGATGTATCGAGCTTGCCGAGGTTCTTCAGCGCCGTCATCAGCCTGGAGACGCCGATGGAAAAACCCGTCGCCGGCACCGGCTCGCCACGAAAGCGCGAGACCAGCCCGTCATAGCGCCCGCCACCGCCGACCGAGCCGAAGCGCACGATTTTTCCCTCTTCGTTGGGAATTTCGGCCAGCAGTTCGGCTTCGTAGACCGGGCCGGTGTAATATTCGAGGCCGCGGACGACGGAAGGGTCGATGCGGATGCGGTCCGGACCATAGCCTGCAGCTAGGACAAGCGTTTCAATCTCTTTGAGTTCAGCAAATCCTGCTTCGGCGGTGGGGTTGGCCCCAAGGGCCCTGTTCCATTTACCTACATCGTTTTTGAGCCCAGCCTCGACGTGTTGGTTGTGAAGAACGACGGCGACAACGAACGCTGCTTGAACTTCGTCTAGCCCAGCGCCCTTTGTAAAATCCCCCTCGCCCTCTTTACCGCCGTCCCAGCGACCTTTGCCCAGCAAAAGCTTGACGCCTTCCGGTCCAAACTTGTCCAGCTTGTCGATTGCCCGCAGCACGGACAGCCGGCGGCCGATATTCTCATCGCCGCCAAGGCCGATCGCCTCGAGCACGCCGTCGAGCACCTTGCGGTTGTTGACCCGGATGACATAGTCGCCGCGCTTGATGCCGAGCGCCTCCATAACGTCGGCCATCATCATCGCCATTTCAGCGTCCGCAGCAACGCCCGGCGTGCCGACCGTGTCGGCGTCGAACTGCATGAACTGGCGGAAGCGGCCGGGGCCGGGCTTCTCGTTGCGGAACACCCAGCCGGAGCGGTAGCTGCGATAGGGTTTCGGCAGACGTTCAAAGTTTTCGGCGACGAAGCGGGCCATCGGCGCGGTCAGGTCGTAGCGCAGCGACAGCCACTGGTCGTCGTCGTCCTGGAAGGAGAAAACACCTTCGTTCGGCCGGTCCTGGTCGGGCAGGAACTTGCCCAACGCATCGGTGTATTCGATCAGCGGCTGGTCGACCGGCTCGAAGCCGTACAGCTCATAGACCGAGCGGATCGTCGCCATCATCTTCTCGACGGCACGGATATCCTCGGCGCCGCGGTCGACAAGCCCACGCGGCAGCCGCGCTTTCATCTTTTCCGATTTGTCGGCCATGGCCTGGATACTCGATCTTTCGTGACGTTCCGTGGATCGACAAAATTATTGAATTTCCACAGCGCGCGTGTCCTAACCGATGCAGCCGGGAGCGGCAAGGGTTTGCACCTTTCCTGAAACAAACCGAGCCACAACGAAACAATTCCGCCATAAGCGCGGCATCGTGCCGACACAATCGCAGCCGATAAAGCGCGCCGAAACAAGGGGTTCGGGCCATGACCACGGCACGGGAATTCGACATCATCGACAGCGGCGCCCGCGAGCTGCCCGCTCGCGGGCGGCTGATGGCCATGCGCCGAGACCGGCAGGCCAAACGGCGGGACCATTCGAGGTCGCCGCGGAAGAGCGCAAAGGACCGACCATGCGCGACGCGCTAGTGACCAGCCTGCTGGTGATATATCCGGCTTTTGCCACGCTTGCGGCCATCATCGCCGGACTTTTCCTGGCCGGCGCCGGCGGCGTTTGAGTTTTGAGCGCCCCTTGCCTTCTCCCTTGTGGGAGAAGGCAAGAAGGAAGCTACTTCGGCCTTTTGAACGCCTTGCGCTCCGCCTCGACCTGCTCGCGGCAGACGCAGCCCTCGAGATGGTCGTTGACCAGCCCCATGGCCTGCATGAAGGCGTAGACGGTGGTCGGGCCGACAAAGCTCCAGCCGCGCTTCTTCAGCTCCTTCGAAATCCGCACCGAGACTGCCGTGGTCGGGTTGGCGCGCAGATGGACGAGATCGACGATTTCGGGCCGTTCGTCCGGGCCGGGTTCGAACTTCCAGAACCAGGCTGCCAGCGAGCCGGCCTCGTCGGCCAGTTCACGCGCGCGCCTGGCGTTGTTGATGGTCGAGACGATCTTGCCGCGGTGGCGAATGATGCCGGCATTGCCGAGCAGGCGCTCGACATCCTGTTCGGTGAAGGCGGCGATCTTGTCGATATCGAAGCCGGCGAACGCCTCGCGAAAATTCTCGCGCTTGCGCAATATGGTCAGCCAGGACAGGCCCGACTGAAAGCCTTCGAGGCAGATCTTTTCGAACAGCCTGCGGTCGTCGGCGACCGGCCGGCCCCATTCGTGATCGTGGTAGTGCAAATAATCCGGCAGATTGCCGTGCCAGAAGCAGCGCGCGATACCATCGGGTCCGGCGAGCAGGCCTGTCTTCTCATCCATGGCGGAATTCCATTGGTTAATGCGCCTCAGCGCTGCCTTTACCGCGGCTTTACCAGATTCCTGAACCGGCCGGTAACCACACCGAAAGCTTTACTGACAATGCGGTATTTTACGCATTCCGATTCATGTTTCGGTTGCTGCTCCGCGCCCAATGTTCGCGACATCGGGGGCGCTTTTCTCGCCCCGGCATGTTCGACGATCAGGATGCGTTCCGATGAAGACATTTTTGTTCCCGCTGCTTGGCGCCGCAGCCGTGCTGGCCACTGCCGCTACATCCTCCAGCGCCAACGACCGTTATGCCGACAGGCCGCCGGTGATGGTGAGTCCCGACCTTTCGGCGCCCTGGGTGCTGCAGCTTGGCCGCGCGCCGGGCATCGTCCGCCAGAACCGGCAAGAGATGCAAAGGCCGCAGCGCCGTTCTCAACGGCAGGCGCAACCGGCTCAGCTGCACACGGCGGCGTTGCAGGCGCCGTCCAAGAAGCGCATTGTCGCGCGCCCGCAGATCAACCCGATCTACCTGCCGCAGGAAGTCGCCTATGACGGCCCGGAGAAGCCGGGCACGATCGTTATCGATACGCGGGAGAATTTCCTCTATCTGGTCGAAAACAACGGCAAGGCGCGGCGCTATGGCGTCGGCACCGGCAAGCCGGGCTTCGAATGGGCCGGCAAGCACAAGATCTCGCAGAAGAGGGTCTGGCCCGAATGGCGACCGCCGGCGGTGATGATTTCGCGTGAGGCAGCCAAAGGCCGTTATCTGCCGACCTATGTTGCCGGCGGCGTCGAGAACCCGCTCGGTGCGCGCGCGCTTTATCTCGGCTCGACACTCTACCGCATCCACGGCACCAACCAACCATGGACGATCGGCGGCGCCGTGTCGTCGGGCTGCATTCGCATGCGCAACGAGGACGTCGTCGACCTCTATGAGCGGGTCGATGTTGGCACGACGGTTGTGGTGATGTAATCTGCGGTTGATTTTGTTGCGGAGTCTGTCCAGAAGACTCTGGATCATCGGAATTCGGGGGACGGGCCGTGTGGGGATACGGTCAGTCACGAAAGGGCAGCGCGGCAATCCGCGCTGCCCTTTCTGTTTCCGGGACGCCATAGGATAGTTTGGCAGGGTGGTACGTCGCGCCCGCGGCATGGCGGTTCGCATTCTCGCTGCCATTCTCCTCGGTATTTTGCTATGTCGGCTGCAACGCTTCCAGACAAAGGCCTAGCTCAATGTCCCTGTCCGATGACAGCCGCTATCTCCGGGGCGGTCCGGTCGCCCAACGCATCATCGCCTCGGTGCGCGAGGACGCGGCGATCGCCACCGCCGAAGGTTTTGCGCCCAAACTGATATCGATCACCGTCGGCGACACGGCGGCAGTCGATGTCTATGTGCGCAACCAGCGCGCCAAGGCGGCATTGGCCGGTATCGACTTCGAGGAAAGGCGGTTTGCCGCCGATATTACCGCCGGCGAACTCGAAGCGGCGATCCATGGCCTGAATGCCGATCCGCGCGTCACCGGCATCATCATCCAGCGGCCGGTGCCGGTGCATATCCCGATCAAGACGCTTCAGGCGGCGGTGCATCCGCTCAAGGACGTCGAGGGCATGCATCCAGCCTCGATCGGCAACATCGTCTACAACCAGCTCGACCTCGCGCCGTGCACGGCCGCCGCTTCGGTCGAACTGCTCAAGGAGACCGGTCTCGATCTCAAGGGGCTCGAGGTCGTCATTGTCGGTCACTCCGAGATCGTCGGCAAGCCGATCGCCTTCCTGCTGATGAGCGAGGGCGCGACAGTGACGGTCTGCCATCACATGACGCGTTCGGTGGCAGCACACGCGCGGCGCGCCGATGCGCTGTTCGTCGCCGTCGGCAGGCCGCGGCTGATCAAGGCCGACATGGTCAAGCCGGGTGCAGCCGTCATCGACATCGGGATCAATGCCGAGGTCGGACCGGACGGGCAGAGCCGCATCGTCGGCGACGTCGACGCCGAGAGCGTCAAGGAAGTGGCGTCCTGGATCACGCCGGTGCCGGGCGGCGTCGGCCCGATCACCGTGGCGATCCTTTTGCGCAACACGATGGTGGCGCTCAGCCGACAGCGCGCGCTTTACCAGGCGACCTACGGGGCTGCGGACAAGTTGGCGGCGGAATAAGCCGGCAGCGTCTCACTCCGCTGCAACGGCTGCCCTGCTGTCCGGAACGCCCTCCGGCTGCGGCCCGCCATAAGCCCAGTCGAGCAGCTTTACCGTATGCACCACCGGCAGCTTCGCCGCCGAGGCGATCTGGGTGATGCAGCCGATATTGCCGGTGGCGACGATTGCAGCACCGGTCGCCTCGATGTTCCTGACCTTGCGGTCACGCAGCTGAGCCGAAATCTCCGATTGCAAAATGTTGTAGGTGCCGGCCGAGCCGCAGCACAGATGCCCCTCGCGCGGCTCGCGCACAACGAAACCGGCCCTTGCCAGAAGCTCCTTCGGCTGGCGGGTGATTTTCTGGCCGTGCTGCATCGAGCAGGCGGAGTGATAGGCGACGATGGTGCCGGGCTGGCGCACCGGCTCGGGCAGCTCGAGTTCCACCAGATATTCGGTGACGTCCTTGGCCAGCGCCGACACCCGCGCCGCCTTGTCGGCATAGGCGGGATCGAGGCGCAGCATGAAACCATAGTCCTTGATGGTGGTGCCGCAGCCGGACGCGGTGATGACGATGGCGTCCAGCCCGCCTTGCTCGATGGCGCGCGTCCAGGCGTCGACGTTGCGCCTGGCCGAGGCAAGGGCTGCCGCCTCGCGGCCCATGTGATGGACCAGCGCGCCGCAGCAGCCCTCGCCCTCGGGAACCACGACCTCGACGCCCAACCGCGTCAGCAGCGCGATCGTCGTGTCGTTGATGGCGGGATCGAGCACGGACTGCGCGCAGCCGGTGAGGATGGCGACGCGGCCATTTTTTCTCGTGCCCTGCCCGGCATGGATGCCCGGCGAAGCCATTGGCGAGGGCGCCGGAACCGACGCCGGGGCGAGCTTGAGCATCGCACCCAGCGGCTTCAGCGCCGGGAGCTTTTCCAGCAGACCGGCGAATGGCTGACCGAGCCTCGCCAGCTTGAGCGCAGCGCGAAACCGCGAGGGATAAGGCAGGACCAAGGCCAGCATGGCGCGCGTTAGCCGATCGGGCAGCGGCCGCTTGTAAGTTTCCTCGATATGGGCGCGGGCATGGTCGACCAGATGCATGTAGTTGACGCCTGACGGGCAGGTTGTCATGCAGGCGAGGCAGGACAGGCAACGGTCGATATGGGTGACGATCTGCTTGTCGGCCGGACGGCCGTTCTCCAGCATGTCCTTGATCAGGTAGATCCGCCCGCGCGGCGAATCCAGCTCATTGCCAAGCGTCACATAGGTCGGACAGGTGGCCGTGCAGAAGCCGCAATGCACGCATTTGCGCAGGATCTTTTCCGATTCCGCGACATGCGGATCGGCAAGCTGGGCAGCTGAGAAATTGGTCTGCATCTCGTACCTCCTAAGCCATGCGGCCGGGGTTGAGGATCGCCTTCGGATCGAATTCGGCTTTGAGCCGTGCCGACAACGCTGCCATTTTCGGCGCCTGTGGCTCGAACACCGGCACAGCGGCGCGATGCGAAGGGGCGGCGCGTACCAGCGTCGCATGGCCGCCGCCATACTGCCCCACCAGTGCGCGCAGAAGATCGGCTTCGGGATCGCCATGCTCCATGCGCAGCCAGATCAGTCCGCCCTGCCAGTCATAGAAGGCATCGACGGCCGCCTGCATGCGCAGCGCCAGCACCATCTGGTGGCCCTGCGCCGGCGCCATCGACACGCGCCACACCGGCTTTTCCAGGCCGTCGGCAAACGGCGCGCAATCGCGGATGTCGCGCCAGAGGGAATGCGAGACCTCGCTCGAAATTTCCTCGAGCGGCCCGGCATTTCCGAGCAGGTCTTTCAGCGCCGCAATGCGGTAGGCGACCGACGGCCCAAACCCCTCGACGCGCAGCAATGTAGCGGCGGTGCTGCCGAGACTGCCGCCGGCGACCCGTGCGGCAACGCGTTCGGGAAGATGGGCAGCACTCGACACTTCGGCGCTCGAGCCGAGCGCCAGCGCCATAGCGGCCGCGGCATGATCGTCGAGCAGGCCGCGCAAAGCCAGCGTGACTTCGGTCTCGGCAGCGGGCAGCACCTTGAAAGTGACGTCGGTAACGACGGCAAGCGTGCCCCAGCTGTTGGCCATGAGCTTGGAGAGGTCGTAGCCGGTGACGTTCTTGACCACGCGGCCGCCCGACTTGAACGGCTCGCCACGCCCGGAAACCGCTGCCACGCCAAGAATATGATCGCGCGCCGCCCCGGCCTTCAGCCGGCGCGGGCCGCAAAGATTCGCGGCCAGTACGCCGCCGATCGTGCCTTTTCCCTTTTCGCCGCCGAGCAGCGGGCCATAGTCCAATGGCTCGAAGGCGAGCTGCTGGCCGTTTTCGGCGAGTAATTTTTCGATCTCGGCCAGCGGCGTGCCCGATTTCGCCGACAGCACCAGTTCGGCCGGCTCGTAGAGCGTCACGCCTGACAGTTTCGACAGGTCGAGTGTGTGCTCGGTCTGCTGCGGACGGCCGATGCCGCGCTTCGAGCCATGGCCAAGAATTTCGAGCGGCGATTGTTCCGCCGCGGCCCATTGGACGGTGGCGAGAGTTTCGGCTGCGGTGGCGGGGGTCAAGGTGGTCATGACGAGGACGCGCCAGTCGCCAATGCAGACATGCCGCGTTCCTTCGCGTCCCCCTCTGTCCTGCCGGACATCTCCCCCTCTAGGGGGGAGATCGGATGCCGCGTAGTGCTTCGCCAATCTCCAGCGTTGGAGGAAGGGCGGAGCGCCGAAGCTGCCAATCTCCCCCCTTGAGGGGGAGATGTCCGGCAGGACAGAGGGGGGTGTTCAAGCGCCAACATACGCACTCAAAACCTCGGAATGTCCGGAAACGCCGTCTGGCCGCGATGCACGTGCATGCGTCCGAGCTCGGCGCAGCGGCGCAGCTGCGGAAACACCTTGCCTGGATTGAGCAGATGGTTGGGGTCGAAAGCGCATTTGACCCGCATCTGCTGGTCGAGATCCATCTGGTTGAACATTTCCGGCATCAGGTCGCGCTTCTCCACCCCCACCCCGTGCTCGCCGGTCAGCACGCCGCCGACCTTGACGCAGAGCCGCAAAATGTCGGCGCCGAAACTTTCCGCCTTGTCGAGCTCGCCCGGCACGTTGGCGTCATAGAGGATCAGCGGATGCAGATTGCCGTCGCCGGCATGGAAGACATTGGCGACGCCGAGCCCGTATTTTTCGGAGAGTTCACGCATGCCGTGCAAGACGCGCGGCAGTTCCTTGCGCGGTATGGTGCCGTCCATGCAGTAATAGTCCGGCGAGACGCGGCCGACCGCCGGAAAGGCCGCCTTGCGGCCGGCCCAGAAACTAAGCCGCTCCTGCTCCGATTGCGAGATGCGGCATGTGGTCGAGCCGTTCCTATAGGCGATGGCTTCGACCAGGCCGATCAAATGATCGACCTCGACGCCCGGCCCGTCCAGCTCGACGATCAGCAGCGCCTCGACATCCAGGGGATAGCCGGCATGGACGAAATCCTCGGCCGCATGGATCGCCGGGCGGTCCATCATCTCCATGCCGCCCGGGATGATGCCGGCGCCGATGATGTCGGCGACGCATTGGCCGCCCTGCTCGCTGGTCGGGAAGCCGATCAGCAGCGCGCGCGCCGTCTCCGGCTTCTTCAGGATGCGCACGGTGACCTCGGTGACGACGCCAAGCAGCCCTTCGGAACCGGTCATCACCCCGAGCAGGTCGTAGCCTTCGGCGTCGAGATGCTTGCCACCGAGCCGCACCACCTCGCCGTTCATCAGCACCATCTCGATGCCGAGCACATTGTTGGCGGTGAGGCCGTATTTGAGGCAATGCACGCCACCGGAATTCTCCGCGACGTTGCCGCCGATCGAGCAGGCGATCTGGGAGGATGGATCGGGAGCGTAATAAAAGCCCTCCTGCTCGACGGCGGTGGTGATGCCGAGATTGGTGACGCCCGGCTGGGCGACGACGATGCGGTTGGGAAAATCGATCTCGAGGATGCGGTTGAACCTGCTCATGACCAAAAGCACGGCGTCTTCCAGCGGAAGCGCGCCGCCGGACAGCGAGGTGCCGGAACCGCGCGGCACGACGCGGATGTTGCGGTCGTTGCAATATTTCAGCACGCGCGAAACCTGCGCCACCGTTTCGGGAAGCACCACGACCAGCGGCAATTGCCGATAGGCGGTGAGGCCGTCGCTCTCGAAGGCGCGCATCGAATTGGCCGCGTCGACGACGCCCTCGCCGGGCACGATGATGCGCATATCGGCGACGATCTCGTCGCGCCGGCGCATCGTGGCGTCGTCTGGCTTCGGCATCAGCAGGCCGGACATCAACAGTCTCCTTCGATCGACTGGTAAAAATCTTTTACCAGCGGCAGGCGCTTGTTGCAAATCCTGCTTTGGCCGCGAAACGAGGTTGGCGCTCCATGCGAGACGACCCCCCTCTGTCGCCTTCGGCGCCATCTTCCCCTCAAGGGGGGAGATTGCCTGGCCTACTCGCCTGCCGGCTTGGCGGGTTCGGAGTGCAGGCGGCGCACTCGGCGCACGCCCCACCAGACCAGCAGGATGGCGAGCGGCACCGAGGCGGCGGTGACGACCTCGGGCGCGACGGCACGGCCGAAGATCGAGGCGCCCTTGGCGACGTATCCGATGAGGCCGACGACGTAGTAGGAGACGGCCGCGACCGAGAGCCCTTCCACCGTCTGCTGCAGCCGCAATTGCAGGCGGGCGCGGTTGTTCATCGACGCCAGCAGATCGCGGTTCTGCTTCTCGACCTCGACGTCGACCCAGGTGCGCAGCAGCGTGGTGGCGCGGGTGAGCTTGGTCGACAAATTGGCCTGACGCTCCTCGACCGAACGGCAGGTGCGCATGGCGGGGGCGACGCGGCGCTGCAGAAAGCCGCCCCAGGTGTCGTAGCCGGGCACTGCCTCTTCCTCCAGCGCCTCCAGCCGTTCGCGGACGATGCCGTCATAGGCTCGGCTGGCGCCGAAGCGATAGAGGCTGGAGGCTGCATCGGCCTCCAGTTCGGCGGCAAGCTCGGTCAGGTCGGCAAGCAGCGTCTGGTTGTCGCGGGTTTCGGCGACCTTCATTTCCAGCGTGGTCTGCGCCAGCCGGTCTTCGATGCGGCGGGCGCGACCGGACAGCATCAGCGCCAGCGGCAGGCCAAGCATGGCCAGCGTGCGGTAGGTTTCGATATCGATCAGCCGCTGCGCCAGCGCGCCGGTGCGTGCCGGCGTCAGGCCGCGATCGAGCACCAGCATGCGGGTCATGCCGTCACCATCCTGGCGGAAATCGGTGACGATGGCGGCGTTGCCGCGCTCGACCAGCGAATAGCACAGGCTGGTCGGGTCGAAGCCGGCGATCAGCCTTTCGCTCGCCTGGGTCCATTTACGGATTTCGAGCCTGATGCCGGAAATAACCGTTCCCGGCGGCGAAAAGCCGTTGCCGAAAGGCGAACCTTCCTGGCGCGGGCCGCTCTCGGAGAGCGGTCCTTCCCACAGATAGGTGGAGAATTCCGTATGCCGTTCCCAGCGCAGCGAGCCCTTGCCCCACTTCATCGCGTGGTGGCGGGCATGAGGGTCAGGCGCAGCGATGCCGAGGCGCCGCGACAATTCGGAAAGCACCGCCTGGTCGACGCCGGACCCGGCTTCGGTCATGAACGAAAGCTGCACCAGCACACGCGGTATCTCGACCAGCGGATGCGGACGGGCGTGAACCTCGCCAAGCGCGCCAGGCCGTCCCTCATGCGCGGGAAAGCCCATGACGCTGCCTTTGACTCGCGGCTGAGATTTTGGATTGGATGGGTCATCTGCCACGGCTGGTCCCCCGGGCCTAGTGCAATCCGTGTCCCTCTAGAGCCAATTGCCGGGGCACGCAAACGACAAATTAGCCGAAAGCGATATGCCGGGGCGACGTCGGACCCGGCAAAGCGGGCGAACTGGATAAATAATTTGACCAGTTGCCGACACTGGCTCTATCCTGCGCGACACCGGTTCAATCCCAGGCATCCCCGTTGAGCGACATTTTCTCCAGGATCGAGCATTCCCGCACCGCCGACGAGGTGGTGCAGCAGATCGAGAGCCTGATCCTCGAAGGCGTTCTGCGCACTGGCGACAGGCTGCCGGGCGAGCGCGAGCTGGCGCGCCGGTTCGAGGTGTCGCGGCCGATCCTGCGCGACGCGCTGAAGACGCTGGAGGGGCGCGGGCTTTTGACGACCCGGCCCGGCGGCGGCACCCATGTCGCCGACGTCATCGGCCAGCTGTTCACCAAGCCAGTGACGGACCTGATCTCGATGCACCGCAAGGCGGCAACCGACTATCTGGAGTACCGCCGCGAGATCGAGGCGGTGGCGGCCGAGTATGCGGCGCGTCGCGCCACATCAGATGACTTGGCGCTGCTCGACCGCATCATGGCGCGCATGGACGAGGCGCACCGGACCGGAAATTTCGACGACGAGGCGGAAATCGACGTCGAGTTCCACCACGCGATCTGCGAATGTGCGCACAACATCATCCTCCTGCACACGCTGCGCTCGTGCTATCGGCTGCTGTCGGACGGCGTGTTCCAGAACCGGCTCCTGGTGTTCAACGTGCCGGGCGCGCGCGAGGCGCTGCTTTCGCAGCACCGGGCGATCTACGCGGCGGTGAAGGCCGGCGATCCGGCGGCCGCACGGCAGGCGGCGATGGACCATATCACCCATGTCGAACGCACCATGGCCGAGGCCGAGCGCAGCGGCGACTGGCAACGTGTGTCGCGGCTGAGGCTGATGCAGCGCTCCGAGGCCGGCGACGGCGAGCCGGCAAGGAAACGCTCGTGAGAGCCGGCTAAGAATTGCGACGAATTAGCGAACCATCAGCGGGAAGCCCATGAGCATGATTCTCACCATCGCCGATCTCAAGGACCTGGCGCGCCGCCGCGTGCCGAAGATGTTCTTCGACTATGCCGATTCCGGCGGATGGACCGAAAGCACCTACCGGGCCAATGAGGAGGATTTCCAAAAGATCAAGTTCCGCCAGCGCGTGCTGGTCGACATGAGCAACCGCTCGCTGGAATCGACCATGATCGGCGAGAAGGTGGCGATGCCGGTGGCGCTGGCGCCGACCGGCATGACCGGCATGCAGCACCCCGACGGCGAGATGCTGGCGGCGCAGGCGGCGGAGGAATTCGGCGTGCCGTTCACGCTGTCGACGATGAGCATCTGCTCGATCGAGGATGTCGCATCGGTGACCAGGAAGCCGTTCTGGTTCCAGCTCTATGTGCTGCGCGACAAGGATTTCGTCCTCAGTCTCATCGACAGGGCGAAGGCGGCGAAGTGCTCGGCGCTGGTGCTGACGCTCGACCTGCAGATCCTCGGCCAGCGCCACAAGGACATCCGCAACGGGCTGTCGGCGCCGCCGCGCTTCACGCCGAAGCATGTCTGGCAGGTGGCGACCAGGCCTGGCTGGTGCCTTGGCATGGCCGGCACCAAGCGCCGGACTTTTCGCAACATCGTCGGCCACGCCAAGGGCGTCGGCGACCTCACCTCGCTGTCGTCGTGGACGACGGAGCAATTCGATCCGCATCTGTCGTGGAAGGACGTCGCCTGGATCAAGGAGCGCTGGGGCGGCAAGCTGATCCTGAAGGGCATCCTCGACAAGGAGGACGCGCTGATGGCGGCCAAGACCGGCGCCGACGCGATCATCGTCTCCAATCACGGCGGACGCCAGCTCGACGGCGCGCCGTCGTCGATCTCGGTGCTGGAAGAGATCGCCGATGCGGTCGGCGACACGATCGAGGTGCATATGGATGGCGGCATCCGCTCGGGCCAGGACGTGCTGAAGGCGCTGTGCCTCGGCGCCAAGGGCACCTATATCGGCCGGCCTTTCCTCTACGGCCTCGGCGCGCTTGGCAAGGAAGGCGTCACCAAAGCCTTGGAAATCATCCGCAAGGAGATGGACATAACGCTGGCACTGTGCGGAAAGCGTCTGGTGACCGACATGGGCAAGGATCAGCTTCGGCGTTAGACTCCCGTGACGGCATGATCACGGAGATGGAAGCATTGACTGCCCCCGGCATCCACTTTCTCGACGCGCGCGGACCGGAAGGCATGCGCATCTATGCGGTCGGCGACGTGCATGGCCGGCTCGACCTGCTCGCTGCCATGTACCGCCGGATCGCGGCCGAGATCAGCCAGGCGCGGCCGGCCGACTGGCGTGTCATCCATCTCGGCGACTATGTCGATCGCGGCCCGGACTCCAAGAGCGTCCTCGATTTCCTTATCGAAGTGCGAAAACGCGACCCGCGCCACCTGATGCTCGCCGGCAACCACGACATCGGCTTCCTCGACTTCCTCGAAACCCCCGATGCAGACGGGCTTTTCATGCGCTATGGCGGCATCCAGACCGCGCAATCCTATGGCGTAGCGCTCAATGAAGGCGGCGGCGCATGGTTTGGCAGGTCAGAGGCGGCACTGCGGCAAGGCCATGCAGAACTTGTCGAGGCGGTGCCGAAAAGCCATGTCGAGTTCCTGCAGTCGCTGCCGTTTTCACTGACCTTCGGCGACTTCTTCTTCTGCCATGCCGGCATCCGGCCAGGCATTGCGCTGGAAAGCCAGAGCACGCAGGACCTGATCTGGATCCGCGATGTCTTCCACAATCATTCCGGCCTGCATCCAAAAATCGTGGTGCATGGCCACACGCCGGTGCCGGAGGCCCAGGTGATGGTCAACCGCGTCAATATCGACACGCTCGCCTACCAGACGGGAAACCTCAGCGCGCTCGTCGTCGAGGGTGCCGACAAGCGTATCCTGGTGGTGTCAGGCGAGAGGGGCGCTTAGCGAAGCGCGGCGGTGACGCCGTAGCCGTCGACGGCGTTGTGGTTGTTGGCTGCGTCGCCGGCATAGGTGCCGAGGCCGCACAAGACGATGGCCGACAACATGACAAAGGACAGAAGCGCTGCTTTCACGGACGTCATCTCTTGTTGAGCTTCCTGCATCTGTGCACGGGGCGGGTTACGAATGGGTTGAAACGGGAAATGCGTCGCAAGGTTTCGACGATTTCACTGCTTTTAGGCATGTTCTGTATCGGCGATGTGTCGCGCGAGTGACCCAAAAGGTTCATCGCGTTGCACGGACGATGCAGAGCGGCTGCCTTCTAGGGTGGCGGGCGGCCACAAGCCAACGACGAAACATGCCGTCCACAGCGGATTTTTGCCGGCGTGCCAAATATGCAACGTCGGTACTGATTGATCAGATCGTCGCCACCCAGGCGCGGGCGATGGCCAGCCCGGCGGCATCGGCATCCGCTCCGTGGCGGGCCATTTCGTCGTCGAGCCGATCGCTCCAGTCCGGATGCCGTTCGGCAATGAGCGATGCGAAGGATGCGCTCCAGTCGCGGACCATCGGCTGGTCCGCCTCGAAATGGAACTGAAAGCCATAGACGGCGCGGCCGATGCGAAACGCCTGGTTCTCGGCGACCTTGTTGCCGGCGAGCCGCACGGCGTTTTCGGGCAAGACAAAGGTGTCGTCGTGCCACTCGAAGATCGGAAAGTTTTCGGGCAGCGCGGCGAGCACCGGATCAGCCGTCGCCGCCGGCGTGAGCGAGACCTTGTGCCAGCCGAATTCCGAGGCGGTGCCGATCCGGTTCTCGCCGCCGAAGGCGCGCGCGACCAGCTGGCTGCCAAGGCAAATACCAAGCACGGCGCGATCCTTGCCGGCGAAATCGCGCGTCAGGTCGAGAAGTTCAGGAAAATACGGGCAAATCTCGTCGTCCAGCGCATTCTGGGCGCCGCCGAGCACGACCATGGCGTCGTGCGCAGCGCTGTCGCGCGGCAGCGTCTCGCCACAATAGGGCCGGCGCAGGTCGATATCGGCGCCCGCCTCGACAAGGGCTGCGCCGATCTGGCCAAGGCCCTCGCTGTCGAAATTCTGGACCACCAGCACCCGCATTGAAAAACCTGCTGACATGAAAACGATGCGACGAGCGATATCATGCCGCCGTCATTCCGGCCAAGATACGTATCCGGGGAGAAAGCTATGCCACTGCAGAATCGGGTCGACCCGTTCGGCGTCATCCACGCCGTGCCGGAGCGCGGCCTGTTCATGGGCAATCGCGGCATCATCCATGACCCCGAAACGAAGACGCTGCTGAAAAAGCGCTGGGCGCTGCAGGCCTGGATCATCTGCGTCTGCGAATTCGGCGATGTGCGGCGCGAGCCGATGGGCCGCAACAGGCAAAGCGACGACCAGTCGGGTGGCAAGGCCGGCTGGACCGAATTGTTTTTCCTGGACGAGGTGACCGCGCTCTCGGCCGGGCATCGGCCCTGCTTCTTCTGCCGGCGCGAGCGGGCCAAGGATTTCGTCCGGCGCTTTGGCATCGCCTTCGGCATTGCCGAGCCGCGCGCACCGCAGGTCGACAAGCGGCTGCATAGGGAGCGGCTGGCGTCGGGTGGGCAGGCACGGGCCGTATCCGCGGAAGAGCTTGCCGGGTTGCCGGACGGCGCCATGGTCTCGTCAGGAAACAGGGCGTACGCCCTGTTTGACGGCGCCGCACTGCCCTGGAGTTTCGCCGGTTATGGCGATCCCGTGGGGTTTGGCGGTTTTGCCAACCGTCCAATCCGCCTGCTCACGCCGGCAACCACCGTTTCCGTGCTGAGGCAAGGCTACGAACCGGTCTGGCATCCCTCGGCCGAGACTTGACGCCAAGGCTAGGCTCGCCCATTCCTCGGCGATGCGCGCCAATTACAAGATGCAGCGGCTGTTCGTGCCCGACGACCTCGGACCGAATGTCGAATTTGAGGCGAGCCCGCAGCAGGGCCATTACCTCTTGCATGTGCTGCGGCTCGGCGAAGGCGCCGAAATCCTGTTGTTCAACGGCCGCGACGGCGAATGGTCGGCGGCAATCGCCGCCAGGTCAAAAAAGGCGGTGCGGCTCAAGGTGCTGGCCTTGCAGCGGCCGCAGCCGCCGCTGCCCGATCTCGTCTACTGCTTTGCGCCGCTAAAGCAGGGTCGGCTCGATTATCTGGTGCAGAAGGCGGTCGAAATGGGCGCTGGCGTCCTGCAGCCGGTCATCACCCGGCACACGCAGGTGGCAAAGCCCGGCATCGAACGGCTGCGCGCCAATGTCGTCGAGGCCGCCGAACAATGCGGCATCCTGGCGGTGCCGGAGCTGCGCGAAGCGGAAAAATTCGAGCGCCTGCTGGCCGGCTGGGACAAGGAGCGGCGGTTGATCTTCTGCGACGAGGATGCCTCCACCAACAATCCGCTGCCGGCGCTGCAGGCGGTGCGGGAGAAGAGGCTCGGGCTGCTGGTCGGGCCCGAGGGCGGGTTTTCCGACGAGGAACGAAGGATGCTGCGGGCGCTGCCTTTCGTAACCGCGATTCCGCTCGGTCCGCGCATCCTGCGCGCCGATACGGCTGCGGTGGCGGCACTGGCCGTGATACAGGCGACAATCGGGGATTGGTGAAGTTTCTTCCCTTCTCCCCTTGTTGCGGAAGAAGGGGAGAGGGAAGATGCAGCGTCAATCAATTCCAGTTACCCTGTGGCTCAGGATTTTTCGCTTGATCGCCTACTGACATTTCGTCCATTTAGCGCCGGCGGTCGTCCGACCACCTACAGCGCCGCGCGTCCTTTCGGACGCGCAAAGGACGCTGTAGCACTTGATTGGGCACATGATCCCCAGCGAAATCGAGGCGATTTCGGGGTCATGTGCTAGAGGACTTGTAATGGCGCGCGACACAACCGATTTCCGGCCGATCGAAGGCGTCGACGAGCTTGTCGAGCACCTGGCTGAAGGCAACAAGCCGCGTGACAAATGGCGCATCGGCACCGAACACGAGAAATTCCCGTTCTATGTCGACGGCAATGCGCCGGTGCCCTATGGCGGCGAGCACGGCATCCGCGCCATTCTCGAGGGCATGCAGGAAAAACTCGGCTGGGATCCGATCATGGATGCCGGCCGTATCATCGGCCTGGTCGAGCCGACCGGCCGGGGCGCGATTTCGCTGGAACCTGGCGGCCAGTTCGAACTGTCCGGCGCGCCGCTGGAGACGATCCATCAGACCTGCCGCGAGGGCAATGCGCATCTGGCGCAGGTGCGCGAGATCGCCGAGCCGATGGGCATCCGCTTCCTCGGCCTCGGCGGCAGCCCGAAATGGTCGCTGGCCGAGACGCCGAAAATGCCGAAATCGCGCTACGAGATCATGACGCGCTACATGCCCAAGGTCGGCAGCAAGGGCCTCGACATGATGTACCGCACCTGCACCATCCAGGTGAATCTCGACTTCGAAAGCGAGGCCGACATGCGCCGCAAGATGCAGGTGTCGCTGAAGCTGCAGCCGCTGTCGACGGCGCTGTTCGCCAACTCGCCGTTCACCGAGGGCCGGCCCAACGGATTTCAGAGCTGGCGCGGCGACATCTGGCGCGACACCGACAACCAGCGCTCGGGCCTGCTCGACTTCTGCTTCTCGCCCGATTTCGGCTTCGCCGACTATGTCGAATGGGCGCTCGACGTGCCGATGTACTTCGTCATCCGCGACGGCCACTACCACGACATGACGCACGTCACCTTCCGCCAGTTCATGGCAGGTGCGGCCCGCAACGAGATTTCTGACGGGCTGCCGACGATGGGCGATTGGGCGAACCATTTGTCAACGCTGTTTCCCGACGTGCGATTGAAGCGTTTCCTTGAAATGCGCGGCGCCGATGGCGGACCGTGGCGGCGCATCTGCGCGCTGCCGGCCTTCTGGGTCGGGCTGCTCTATGACGCGGCGGCGCTCGACGCGGCCGAGGCGCTGACCTCGAGCTGGAGCTATGAAGAGGTTCTGGCGATGCGCAACGCCGTGCCGGAACAGGGCATTTCGGCGCCGTTCCGCAACACGACACTGCGCGAGATCGCCCGCGACGTGCTCGTCATCTCGCGCATGGGGCTGAAGAACCGCGGCCGCAAGAACCGCGACGGCTACGACGAAACGTCGTTCCTCAGCACGCTGGACGAAGTCGTCGCGCGCGGCACCACCAGCGCCGAGGAGCTGCTCTCCGCCTATCATACGCGCTGGGGCGGCTCGATCGAACCGGTGTTCATGGAGTATGCGTATTAGCCGTTTGCTATCGGCTTGGCCGACAGCTCAGGAAAGAAGCGCTTTCCGAAAATCGATTCCGATTTTCGGGCCGATGCGATAGGCTCGCTCCTACGAGGATTTCCCGGAGGAGAAAACCAATGCCTTCCTTGTTCGACATTCTGGCGCAGGCGCAGAACGGCAACGGCATGCAGGCCCTGGCCCAACAGTTCGGGCTTTCGCAGCAGCAAGCGCAATCGGCGGTCGAGGCGCTGCTGCCGGCCTTTTCACAGGGGCTGAAGCGCAGCACCTCCGACCCGTACGGGCTCGGCGCGTTCATGACGGCAATGGCCAGTGGCCAGCACGCCAAATATTTCGAGGACGCTAGCCGGGCCTTTTCGCCGCAGGGCGTCGATGAAGGCAACGGCATTCTTGGCCATCTGTTCGGCTCAAAAGACCTATCCCGCGCCGTTGCCAGCCAGGCAGCGCAGGTGAGCGGCGTCAGCCAGCAGATCTTGCAGCAGATGTTGCCGGTCGTGGCTTCGATGATGATGGGCGGCCTGTTCAAGCAGACCACAAATCAGATGCAGGCAGCAGGCGGATTCGGTGGCGGCAGCAATCCGCTCGGCGAGATCATCGAGCAGATGATGCGGCAGGCCGGCGCGCAGGCGCCGCAACAGCGCCCGGCACCACAGCCCGGCCCGATGGACAATCCGTTCGGCAAGATGCTGCAGGATATGTTTGGCGGCGCGCAGCAGCCGCAGGGTCAGCCGCAGCAGGCGCCCAATCCCTACGGCGACAATCCGCTCGGCAAGGTGCTGCAGGACATGTTCGGCGGTGGTGCGCAGCAGTCGCAGCCGAGTCAGGCGCCACAGCAGCGGGAAACGCCGCAGCCGCAGACCAATCCGAGCGGCAGGCCACGCAATCCGTTCGACGATTTGTTCGGCAAGATGTTCGAGGCGGGCGCGAAGCAGCGCGACGATTACCAGAAGGGCATGGAATCGATCTTCGATCAATTCAAGCGAGGCATGGACCGGCGGTAAACAAATGCGCCGCGAGGCAAAGAGGCATGACGGGCAGACTTGAATATCCGGTCGTCATCGCACCGCTCGCTACAGAAGACGGAGGCGGATTTTCGGCCTTGGTACCTGATCTGCCGGGCTGTATGAGCGATGGGGACACTCCTGAAGAGGCCGTCGCGAACGTCCAGGACGCCATAGCATCCTGGATAGAAGCCGCGCACGAACTTGGCAGACCTATACCGAGGCCGTCGCGAAAGCTGGCCTTCGCCTGACTTCATAGAAAAATGCCCGATCCTTGGGAGGACCGGGCAGTGTGCAGGCGGGCCGGCGGGGAAACCGGCAGGGAGTGGGTGCCTGCGAAATCCTGTAGCGCCCCGCGCGCCAGGGCGCGCCACCAGCGCGATCAGGTCACCTTGCGGGCAATATCCTCGATCGTGTCTGCGCGATCGGCCGCGATGGCGCGAAGCCTCTCGGTTGGATCGCGGCCAAACGGCACGTCGATGGCGACGTGGAGATCGGCGCGCGTCAAGCCGATGTCGGCAAGTTCGGCATCCGACATCTCGCCAAGGCGATAGAAGGCGCGGCGGTTTTTCCAGGCGCGATAGACGTCGGAGATGGTATTGACCACGCGCGTCGCAATAGCCGGACGCGACGTGATGCGCGAAGTCTCGGTGGCGAAATCAAACGTAGCCATGTCAGTCTCCTTCATTTCGAACGGACAGGGACGGGCAATCGGCGCTGGAAACAGCGGCCGTTCCGGTCCCGATTCACATAGAAGATGCATGTCGTTGTCCTAAAACCGGTGACCACTTTTAGGCGACATGCATTGCCTTCATGTGGACAGTCGTAAATTTGCCATCGTTCGATTGATTAATCCAACGAATGTTTCTAATCTTTAGCATCAACACTAATGATGGATTAGACCGATGAAAGCGCCACTCGATCTCGATCAGTTGCAGACCTTCGTCTCAATCGTCGACACCGGCAGCTTCACCCGCGCGGCGGAAGCGGTGCATCGGACCCAGTCGGCGGTGTCCATGCAGATGCGCCGGCTGGAGGAACGGATCGGCAAGCCGCTGTTCGAAAAAGACGGCCGCACCAACAGGCTGACCGAGGAGGGCGACAGGCTGCTCTCCTATGCAAGACGGTTGCTGTTTCTCAATCGGGAAACGCTGGCCGCCTTCGACGACCGGCGGCTCGAAGGCACGATCCGCATCGGCACGCCGGACGACTATGCCGACCGTTTTCTGCCCGAGATCATGGCGCGCTTCGCCCGTTCCAATCCACGTGTCGAACTGACCGTGATCTGCGAGCCGACGCCGGGGCTGGTCGAGCATATCAAGCGCGGCAATCTCGATCTGGCGCTGGTGACGCACAGTGACGCGCACGGCCAGTCGGAAGTGGTGCGGCGCGAACCGCTACTGTGGGTGACTTCGGCCAACCACGCGACGCATGAACAGGAAGTTCTGCCGATGGCCTTCGGCCGGCCGAACTGCATCTGGCGGCGGGCCGCCGTCGACGTGCTCGACCGGCAGAACCGCGACTACCGCATCCTGTTTACCAGCTTCTCGGCAACCGTCATCACCGCCGCTGTGCTTTCCGGCCTGGCGATCTCGGTGCTGCCGGAATGCGCGCTGCGCCCCGGCATGCGGGTGCTGGGCGATGCCGACGGGTTCGGTACCCTGCCCGATTGCCGCATCGGCATCATGCGAGGCCAGACGTCGCGTCCGGAGATCGTCGAGGCGCTGGCCCGTCACATTTCGGAAAGCCTCGACAATATCTCCGTGCCGCTCGGCGAAGAGACGGGAAGCTTCGACTTCCCGGCATTTGCCTTCTCCAAGACGAAGCGGACCAAGCCGAACCAGATCTCGCCGGGCTGGTGAAAAACCCCCGCAATTGGCCGGCACCGGACACACCCGTCTTGACGCGGAAGGACAACCGCCCCCCAATCGGCCAATGAGCAACGCAGTATCCGAATCACGCACCAACGCCACCGAATACACGGTCAGCGAGATTTCCGGCGCGCTGAAGCGCACGGTCGAGGACGTCTTCGGCAATGTGCGGGTGCGGGGAGAAATATCAGGCTACCGCGGGCCGCACTCCTCCGGCCATGCCTATTTCTGCCTCAAGGACGACCGCGCACGGCTCGACGCCGTGGTCTGGAAGACCACGATGGGCCGGCTGAAGTTCCGCCCCGAAGAAGGCATGGAGGTGATCGCCACCGGCCGGCTCACCACCTATCCAGGAAAGTCCACCTACCAGATCGTCATCGACAATCTGGAGCCGGCCGGCGCCGGGGCGCTGATGGCACTGCTGGAAGAGCGCAAGCGCCGGCTGCAGGCCGAAGGCCTGTTCGATGCCGGCCGCAAGCGCTTGCTGCCGTTCATGCCGCGCGTCATCGGCGTCGTCACCTCGCCGACAGGCTCTGTCATCCGCGACATCATCCACCGGATCAAGGACCGGTTTCCGCTGCATGTGCTGGTCTGGCCGGTGCGGGTGCAAGGCGAAACGGCCGGCGCGGAAGTGACCGCCGCCGTCAACGGCTTCAACGCACTGGCGCATGATGGCGTGATCCCGCAGCCCGACCTGCTGATCGTAGCGCGCGGCGGCGGCAGCCTCGAGGATCTTTGGGGGTTCAATGACGAGGCGCTGGCCCGCGCCGTCGCCGCCTCACGCATTCCGGTGATCTCCGCCGTCGGCCATGAAACGGACTGGACGCTGATCGACCTGGCGGCGGATGTGCGGGCGCCGACACCGACGGGCGCCGCCGAAATCGCCGTGCCCGTGCGCGCCGACCTCGAAGTGACGCTTGCCGGCCTTGCTGCGCGGCTCAAGGCCGCGGTGTCGCGCAATTTCGAGCGCAAGCGCCAGGCAGCGCGTGCCGCCGCCCGGGCGCTGCCCTCTCCCGACCAATTGCTGGCGCTGCCGCGCCGGCGCTTCGACGAGGCGACGAGCCGGCTTGGCCGGGCGCTGTCCGTCAGCGTCCAACGCAAGCGAGCCAGGCTGCAGGCGCAGCGGCTGACGCCGGCCACCCTGTCGCGACGCATGAACGAGGCCCGCACGCTGGCCGGCCGCGACCTTGGCCGCGCGCAAGCGGCGTTCTTCGCCATCGTGCGCGAGCGGCGAATGCGGTTTTCGCGCACCGCGGCGCGGCTGTCGCCGGCGCCGCTCGCAAGGCGGCAGAAATTGCAGGCAGATATTTTGGCGGCGCTGTCGCGGCGACAGGACCGGGTGATTTCGGTGCGGCTCGAGCGCTTGCGCGGGAAACTGACCCAGGCCGACCGGCTGCTGGCGACGCTGTCGCACAAGGCGGTGCTGGCGCGCGGCTTCGCCCTGGTGAAAGACGCCGACGGGGCGGTGATCAAGCAAGCGGCGGAAGTGGTGCCGGGGCTGGCACTTTCGCTGGAGTTCGCCGACGGGACCGCCGATGCGATTGCGACCAGCGGCGCGGCACGGCCGAAAACTGTTGCAAAGCCGGCTACCAAAGCCAAGGAGCCCGGCAGCCAAGGCTCACTGTTCTGAGTGCCGATGATTTCTTCTGAACGCCTATGACTGGCAATCCACATCACCCGACGACGCCTTCCGGCAAGCCCCGCGCGCGAGCCTTCGGCATTGGCTTTGACGGCACGCCCGGACCGTTCAACGCCATCACCGATGTGGCTGGCGTTGCGGTCGGTTATTCGACGCTGATTTCGGGCGAAGGTGCGCTGGTGGTCGGCAAGGGCCCGGTGCGCACCGGCGTGACCGCCATCCTGCCCCGACCGCGCGCCGAGCTGGCCACGCCGGTCTTTGCCGGCATTTTTCAGCCAGAACGGCAATGGCGAATTGACCGGCTCGCACATCATCGAGGAAACCGGCGCCTTCAATTTTCCGATCACCATCACCAACACGCATTCCTGCGGCGTTTCACGCGACGCAACGCTGCGCTGGATGCAGCGCGTGCTGCCGGCCGCGCTCGACAGCGGCTGGGGCCTGCCGGTGGCGGCGGAAACCTATGACGGCTTCCTGAACGACATCAATGGCCACCATCTCAGGTTTGAGCATGTCGCCGCGGCCCTCGATGGCGCGACCAGCGGATCGATCGAGGAAGGCAGCGTCGGCGGCGGCACCGGCATGATCGCCTTCGGTTTCAAGGCAGGCTCCGGCACGGCATCGCGCCTCGTCGAATGGCACGGCCGGCACTACACGGTCGGCGCCTTCGTGCAGGCGAATTTCGGCAAGCGGAGCAATTTTACCATTCGCGGCCTGCGCGCCGGGCCCGATCTCATCGAACCGGCGATCCGCGAAAGCACGCCGCGTGCCGAAAAGGGTTCGATCATCGGGATCGTCGCCACCGATGCGCCGCTGCTGCCGCATCAGATGAAGCGCCTGGCTCACCGGGCGCCGCTCGGCGTCGCCATGACCGGCGGCTTCGGCTATCACAGTTCGGGCGATATTTTCCTGGCCTTTTCGACCGCCAACCGCGAGGCGGCACTGGCGCCGTCAGGCCGCATCGCCAGCGCTGATTTTATCCCAGATACCGACATCGACCCGTTCTTCGACGCCGTGATCGGGAGTGTGGAGGAAGCGATCCTCAATGCGCTGATCGCCAATGACGACATGACCGGGCGCGACGGCAATTTCGTGCCGGCGCTGCCGAAGGCATGGCTTAAGAGCAAATTCGAGGCGAAGCAGGGAAAGTAGAACTGTGTGGGCGTGTCACACAGGTCTTTGAGCCGGCCTTTCGCAGGGTCGGCATGTCACTGGGCAGGCTTGTCCGAATTCTTTTCGTCCTGGTCTGCCTCAGCCGCCTCTTCCAGCCTCGACGCGATAAGTTCCTGAATGTCGCCGACCTCTTCCTGGATATCCTCCAGCGGTATGCCGGCCTCAGCCGCCTTCGCCGTGCATTCCTTGGCGAGGGTCTCGGCCTGCTCCTCGATCCTGTCCAGCGAGGACTGGCAGTGGACCTTCTCGCCGATCCACTCCTGCAAGAACTCGATCGCGTGTTCGCTCATGCTGCTGTTCCCTGGCTGGTGATCATAAACGCCGGCATCCCCGAAAAGATGCACGCTCCTATTCCAACCGAGTCGTCGTCACCCGGCAAGCCGATCTTGCCCAAGCTCCACAGGGCTGATGGGCATCGAAGGTTCAAGGAGCACATTTCAATTCTGAAAGAGATTCTATTTTCCTGAGGAGACTGGCACCGTTGGCTGGGATCATGTCCCAGATTGCGTCATTGTTTCTACTTGCTGTTTTCCGGCAATCCAGTCAATTTGTATGACAATAGGTGTCACAGACGTGGGACTTTTGCGGCGCCATTCGCTGCGCAACGCTTGGGTACGCGGCCAAAGCCGCCGCTATATAGTGACATCCTCAGGCAATGTCGACTCTGCTCGCCGTCCTGCTTCTTTCCGCCGCGCCGAGCGTATCTGGATGGCATTTTGTCATCGTCGGGGGCGAGCATTTTCGCCGGATTCGGGCGGGCGCATTGAGATGCTGAGCAGTTGGGCGCGGTAGCTGTGCCGGCGATCCTGCCGCGGTCGCTTCTCGCCGGAGAATTGCTATGGCGGCGCGCTGCGGGCTCGCCACCGGGAGCTCATTGCCTCGGGACGCGCATTGCTTCAGCAACGAAACTATCGGCCTATCCGCCAACCATCAGCTTGACGACTTCGTCATGATTGGTCTCCGAGATCTTGCGCTCGCCGGCCTGGATGCCGCGGCGCAGCACGACGATGCGGTCGGAAACGGCGAAAATATCCTGCAGATTGTGCGAGATGAAGATCACGCCCCGGCCTTGCGCCTTGAGCTGGTGGATAAGCGAGATGACCTTGCGCTGCTCCGGCACGCCGAGGGCCGCGGTCGGTTCGTCCATGATCAGGATCTGCGCGTCCCAATAGACGGCCCGGCCGATGGCAACGGCCTGCCGTTGACCGCCGGAGAAATTGCTGACCGGGGCGTCGAGCCGGCTGACATGGAAATCCAGCCGCCCCATGGTCTGCTTGGCGGCGACGGCCATGGCCTTGCGATCGAGCACCGGCAAGAAACCAAAAACCTTGCGCATGGGTTCACGGCCGAGGAAGATGTTGGCGCCGATGGACAGATTGTCGGCGAGAGCGAGATCCTGGTAAATGGTCTCGATGCCTTTCTCGCGCGCCTCCTGCGGCGTCGCGAAGGTGACCGGCTGCCCCCGCAGCAGAATTTCACCGCCGGTCGGCTGGAAGACGCCCGATATCGCCTTGATCAGCGTCGTCTTGCCGGCGCCGTTGTCGCCGGCCAGCGCCACCACTTCGCCCGGCCGCACGGCCATGGAGAAATCATTCAGCGCCTGCACCGCGCCGAAATGCTTGGAAAGGTGTCGGACTTCGAGAAGGGGGGCGGTTTGTTCGGAACTATTCATCCTGGCGAGCTCCACTGAACCGGCGCTGCGCCTGGTCGATAAGGACGGAGATAATGATGACGAGGCCGACGGCGATGAACTGCCAGAACGGCTCGACATTGACGAAAACCAGCCCGTATTGAATGACGGCGATGACCAAGGCGCCGGCGACCGTCCCGAAGATGGTGCCGGAGCCACCGAACAGACTGGCGCCGCCGATGACCACGGCTGCAACGCTGTCGAGCAGCAACGGTTCGCCGGCCTGGGCGGCGCCCGCGGTGAAGCGCGCTGCATAGAGCGCCCCACCGAGGCCGGCGCACATCGCTGAAAGCACGTAGAGGCGCAGGATGTGGCCCCTGATGTCGATGCCTGCGCGACTCGCCGCCTGCACATTGGCGCCGATGGCGTAATTATGCTGGCCGAACCGGGTCTGGCTCAGGATGTAGTGCATCACCACGACAAAGACGGCGGCAATGATGACGAGATAAGGCACACCATAGAACCTGCCGTTGCCAAGCAGCGCGAACCAGGAATTCTGGACCGGCACCGTCGTGCCGCCGGCCAGCAGGAACGCAGCACCGCGCGCCACGCCAAACATGCCAAGCGTGCCGATGAAGGGTGGAATTCTGAGGCGCGAGATCAGCAAGCCATTGATGACGCCAGGCACGCCGGCGACGATCACGGCCGCCAGAATGCCCAACATCATGGCCAGGGGCACCGGCATGGCGACGCCGGCCATATTCGTGGCGTGGGCGGCGACAACGGCCGCCAGACCCATGATGAAGCCCAGCGAGAGGTCGATGCCTCCCGAAATGATGACGAAGGTCTGCCCGGTCGCCAGCAGCAACGGCGCCACGGCAAATATCGCAATGGACTGCACGTTGAACGGGTTGAGCACGAAGGTCGCGCCGAAGGAGAGCCTCGACCAGACCTCAAAACAGACGATCAGGCCCGCAAGGAACAGCCAGGCGCGTCCTTCGGCGATGCGTGCGAGCCAGCTCCTGGCCGGATCACCGTGATCCGCCTGAGGAGCGACATGCGTTTCGGTTGGCGATGTTGAAGTCATGAATGGTTCCGATCCGGTCAAACAGGGTCAAAGAGACCCGGCGCAGGTCTCCTTCCGGCAGGCCGGAAGGAGACTGGCTGGACTTATTCGGAATAGAGGTATTTCGAGATGTTCGGGTCGGCGATGTTGGCCTTGTCCATGATCGTGAAGCCGGTGCCGATCGCAACCGGGATCGACTGGCCGGTCAGATGGGCATAGGCCGACACGACGCCGAAATAGCCGATTTCCGCGGGATGCTGGGCAATCGCCACGTCGACAAGGCCTGTGTTGATGTTGTCGACAATGCTGGTCGGCGCGTCGAACGCCACGACCTTGACGGTGCCGGTCTGCCCGGCCTGCTGGACGCCATTGGCCGCGCCAAGCGCCGAGAACAGGTTTGCGCCGAACACACCGACGAGATCGGGATTGCGCGCGAACACAGCCTGCAGTTGCGAAGCAGCCTTGTTGGCGTCGTTGTCGTTGAACTGGGTTTCGAGAACGGTGATGCCGGGATGGTTGGCCGCCATCTCCTTCTTAAAACCCTCTTCACGCTGGTCGGTAGTCGAAATGCCAGGCTTGACGTTCGAAACGTAGACCTTGCCCTTGTCGCCTATGGCCTTGGCCAATGCCCGCGCCGCGATCTCGCCGCCCAGAATGTTGTCCGAGGCAATATAGGACAGAGGGAAATCCGCCTCGCCGGCGCCGGTCTGGTAGACGCCGCTGCCGATGAAGGTGTCGACGGTGATCACCGGAATGCCGGCGTCATGGGCCTTGCGCAGGGGTTCGACCAATTGAACCTTGTCGGTCGGCGCGATCAGGATGGCGTCCGGCTTCTTGGCGATGACCGCGTCAAGCACAGGGACCTGCGTTACCGGATTGAAATCCGGGGCGCCCTGGAAAACCAGGGTCACGCCAAGGGCATCGGCTGCCGCCTGGGCTCCCTTGCGCATGGTGATGTAAAAGCCGTCGGTGGTAAGACCCGGAATGAGCGCAATGGTGAATTTTTTGTCCTGCGCCAAAGCGGGCGTGACCAGCGCCGCAGCGCAGATGGCGAGAGCCGCCAGGGCGGCAACAATCTTCTTCATAACATCCTCCTCCTAATGTTGGCATGTTGGCAGATTTTGCCATTGCGATTTCGTCCCGGCTCTGTGAAGTCCTGGCGGCGACAAGCGGATTTCGCCCTGTTATGGGCAGCCTCCTCCCGAGCGCCCCAAATCGTTAGATCGGCCGTCGAAACCGACCAACCTGATGCGCAGTCCCGTTACTAGCCTCCGCATGATGCAGGAAACAGCGCCGTCGGGGCGAATGCGTGCCTAGCCGCAAGGTTGTAACACTTTGCTGAAAGAAATTGCAACCTGGTATTTCCGGGTTCGAAACGCTTTCAAATCGGACACCATCTGCCTCTCCGCAGAGCCCCTCACGCAGACTATTGCCCCAACGCATTGACGACACAACTGATGAATTTTCGCGGCGGCGGGTTCGCGATCGGCGTTTGGTGTCGATCAGTTCGGGATCGATCAGCTGTGCCGATGTCACACATCGGCGTGCCACCATTATCGGGGCCCACCATTATCGGGGCCCACCGTTATCGGGGCCCACCGTTATCGGGGCAAGAGAGCCTCGAGGATGGCCTGAGCCGTCTTCGTGTCCGTTACCAGAGCATTGATAAGCCTGGCGCGGACGGCACCAATGATTGCCATTGCCTTCTCCGGTGAGGCGGCAACGCCGATCACCAGGGGGACGGCTCGAAGCTGGGCCGGCGACATTGCGATCATCCGGCCCTCCCCCTCCCACGGGATGAGCGTGCCTTCGGCGTCAAAGTAATGGCGGATGACGTCTCCCGCTGCATGAAACAGGGTCTGTTCGCTCAGCGTGGCGGCGCTCGCTTCGGGCGGATTGACGGAATGGGGCAGCCCGATGCCGACGATCGCAACGTCGGTCCGGTCCCAAAGCGCGACGCTGTCGCGGATGGCCGCATCGCCGAGGAAGACCTCACGCAATTCCGAGGACGGCAGATAGGGCGCATGGATGAAATGCGGCGTCCCGCCCAACTGTTCGGCGGCGAGCCGCACAAACTCGTTGATCTGAAAATGCGCCGCCTGCTGCTGCATGCCGCCGGTGGCAGCGACGGTAAGAACGCCGGGAATACGCGGCAGGCCTGCCTGGATCACCTCGCGAATGGCGCGCCCCCAGCCGATGGCGACGACCGAGCCCGCCGTCAGTCCGGATTGCTTGAGCAAGGCGCCGAGCGGCGCGGCGAGCGCCGCCAGCGCACCGGCTGCCGGGCTTTCGATGACCGCTGCGTCACGAAGCCCGAGTGCCTCGACCAGTTGCGTGGTGATGCCTTCGGGAGTTGCAAGATCGAGAACCTCGATCCGTACGATGCCCTCCGCTCTCGCCCGCTGCAGGAGGCGCGATATGGTCGCGGTGGAGACGCCAAGCCGCCGCGCGATATCGACCTGCGACATGTCCGCCTCATAGTGCAGTTTGGCGACGGTATGCAGCATTGTCCGCGATGCGGCTGCATCTTGTGCGGGAGGGGCAGGCAGCTTGCAATTCCTTTCAGCAATGTGTTACAGACCCATCGACCGATGGGAGTTATCGCGCAAATCCGGCTGACTCGCAACGTGGGCTGGTTTCCACGGCAGATTGCGGGCCAAGGCCAAATTTCTCGGTCCGATAGCGCCGCAAAGCGGCAAAACCTCCTGTCGAGAGGCAGGTAAAACTGAACCTTTCTTGTTTCCACTGATCTGCGCCCGGTGAATGGGCGCCAACATCGGACAGAAGACCCATGACAAAGATGACGACCGCAGAGTTGCGCGGCTACCAGCAGATATGCGGCAAGGACGGGGCGATGATGGCGATTGCCTGTGACCAGCGCGGCGGCATGCGAAGCTTGCTTGCGTCGGACCCCGCCGAACAGGCCAAGATCACCAACGACATGCTGGGCGACACCAAGTCCGACATCACGCGATACCTCGCCAGCCAGGCATCCTGCGTGCTGCTCGACCCGCTCTGCGCGGTGCCGCGGGTTGTCGATGAAGGGGTGCTGAGCCGCGATACGGCTCTGCTCATCGGCCTCGACGCTTCGGGCTTCGACGTCTCGCCTGCCGGCTACCGCCTGTCGCGCCTCGGTCCCGGCATCGGCGCGCGCCGCGTGCGCGAGCTCGGCGGCACCGGCGGCAAGATCATGGTCTATCTCAGGGCCGACAGGCCTGAGGCGAACGAGCATAATGTCGGCATTCTGCGCCAATGCATCGCCGATTTCGCGCAAGAGGACCTCCTGCTCGTCGTCGAGTTCCTGACCTATCAGCTCGAAGGGGAAAGCATTGAAGACTATAGCGCCAAGATCCCCTGGCTCGTCGAAGAGGGCACCCGGATTTCGCTGGAATGCGGGGCAAAGGTGCTCAAGCTTCCTTATCCCGGAACGCCGGAAGCCTGCGCCAGGATCAGCAGCATGGCTGGCGAGGTGCCATGGGCGGTCCTCTCCGCCGGCGTCAACCACGCAACCTTCCTGGGCCAGGTCGAGATGGCGATGCGGAACGGCGCGTCGGGCGTCATCGCCGGCCGGTCGCTGTGGAAGGACTGTATCTCGCTCGACCGTGACATTCAGCGGGAGAGGCTTAAGACCATCGCAGTGTCGAGGTTGCGCGAGCTTCAGGCGGTGATCGGAAACTACCGGCAGAAAGCCGCCTAGCACAATGACCCCGAACCGAAGATCAGCGATGCAAAATCGTAGTCGATCTTCGAAAAAGGATCATGTGCAGATCAAAGTACTATGGCGTTGGTGCGCACCAGGATGCGCGGCGCTGTAGTTATCCGACATTCACACCAGGCACGCGTAGGACGACATGCCTCTTAGTTCGATGGCCATAGGGATCGATATCGGCGGCACCAATCTGCGCGCCGCCCGTGTTTCCGGCACGGGCGAAATCCTCGCGCGCATTTCCGAGAAAAGCGCGCCGGACCCCGAGCTCGTGCTCTCCCGGATCGCCGAAATGGCGCGCCGGCTCGATTCCCCCGAAGTCGCTGCCATCGGCATCGGCGTCCCCGGACGCGTCGATGCGCGGCTTGGCGCGGTCTTGTCCGGAGGCTATGTCAACCTCGCCTCGGTCTCCCCCGCGCAACGACTGGAAAATCTGGTGGGCAAGCCCGTGGTGATCGACAATGACTGCAACATGGCAATGGTCGCCGAAATGGCTCTCGGCGCGGCCAGAGGCCATGAAAGCATCGTCATGTTCACGATCGGAACCGGCATTGGCGGTGCCGTGGTCCAGGACCGGCGGATCGTCCGCGGCAAGGGGACGGCGGGGCAGCTCGGCCATATCACCGTCGACATGTCAGGCGAAGCGTGCGTCTGCGGCCGGCGCGGCTGCGTTGAAACCACCAGCTCAGGCACCGCACTTGCCCGTCACATCGCGCGGGCAGGCCTCGGCCCGGACGTTTCGGTCGATCAGCTTTTTGCCCGGGATGCGGGCGGCGATCCGTTGGCACGCGGCGTACTTGAAGCCTGGGCTGGGCCGCTGCGTACGGCAATCGATACGGCCGTGGCCATGTTCGACCCCGACCTGGTACTGCTCGGCGGCGGACTCGGCCTGGCGGCCCATCGGGCGCTTGCCAGGGCGCCTGCCCTGGCTCCCTGGTACCAATGCCCGGTGGAAGCGGCGCAACTGGGCGACGACGCCGGCGTCATCGGCGCCGGCCTGCATGCGCTCGCCGCGCAAGCGGCAGTTGCACAAGCAGAAGTTGCACAAGCCTCGCCAGTGTTCTCGCCGACCGCCCGGCTCGATCGCACCAGGCGCGCCGTGCCCGGCCGGCGCGCCGTGCTCGTCAACGGCATCCCCGCCAGCGGCAAAAGCACGGTCTCGCGCGGCATCGCCGAGCGCATGGGCTGGCCATTGCTCGCGCTCGATACGATCAAGAATCCGTTCCTCGAAGCGCTCGGCGGCGGCGATCGCGAATTCAACCGCACGCTCGGACGCGCCAGTTACCAGGCGATCTGGTCAGTCGTCGGCGAGGCCCCGGCGGGCGCCATATTTGTCGTCGACGCCTGGTTCGGCTTCCAGCCGCGCCAGGTGCTCGAGGATCATCTGCGCAGCGCCGGCGTCGAGCAGACCGCCGAGATCTGGTGCCATGCGCCCGGCGAGATTCTGGCTGAGCGCTATCGCGCACGGCTCGACCAGCGTCCGGCCGGCCATCCCGGCGCGGCCTACATCCCCGAACTGATCGAACTGGCCAGGCGCGCCGAGCCGCTGCGTCGCGGACCGCTGTTTGACGTCGACACGACCAAACCGATCGCTTTCGACGCCATCGCGCAATGGCTGCAGGCGACGATTGCGGCTGACAGATAGGCAGCGCGGCCGCCGATCCATGTTCTCGACCATCACACAAAATGAAGAGACCCATACAAAGGTGTCGCAGAAGGCCGATACAAGCCGAGCAGTTAACCCGTCCTTCAGTGGGGCTTGCATAAGCTTGCGTTGCGAAGCGGCATCGGAAGCGAACTGACTGGTCTATGGCCCTCAAGAAAGAACACGCGCTGGAGGCCAGAATCCTCGGAGATCAGCTTGCTGACCTGAGGGCCGGTCTCTTCGTCTCAATGCCGATAAGCGCCATCTTGTCAGGCCTGATTTTGACGGTGCAGGCGCTTTCTGGCGGAGGCTTTGCCGCCGCAATCTGGTTCCTGGTTGTCAATGCGATAAATGCCGCCCGCCTCAGACTCGCCCGTTATCAGCTAAAAGAGACGGGGCATCAGGACGATTTAACAGGGATTTCGCAGCGGCTTCGCCGGTTTGGCATCCTTGCTCTCCTGGCAGGGTTTGCCTGGTCGTTTCTTGCCGTCCTTACTGCTGGCTACACAACCACCCAAGCGCCGCTGCATCTGATTATTCTGGCGGGGATCTCGGCTGGTGCGGTTACATATGGCAGTTCATATGCCGCGGCAGCGATAAACTTCATCACGCCCCCGCTCCTCATCACAGCGGCGTGCTTGCTGGCGACAGGCAACTTTGAAGCCTATGTTCTTGCTTTCGCCGTTCTGCTCTTCTTGGGCGGTCTGGTTCGAGCCGTGTTTGTTGGACAAGCCCGCTTCCGCGAAGCGAGCCGCTTGACACATGAGGCGGAGCGGCTTGCGGCGGAAATGGAGCGCAATTCCAGGGAGGACCACCTGACGGCGCTTCTCAACAGACGCGGTCTCGAACACGCGATCAGTCAGCTCGATAATAAAGACGGCCCCTTCGTTGCAATGCTGATCGATCTGGACGGCTTCAAATCTGTCAACGACACCTACGGTCACAGGACCGGTGATGAACTGCTCGTCAGGATCGCCCGCCGGATAGAGCAGGAAGCGCCGGCAGGCTCAACGCTCGCCCGCATCGGCGGCGATGAGTTCGTGCTGTTCTTTCCCTCACTCAGGAGTCCGCTTTCTCCCAGCAGCCTCGCATCCAATATCATAGCCAAAATCGCCAGCCCCTATCCCGAGGTCGCGTCCGTCCGGATTGGTGCATCCATTGGAATATACTTGGCTGAAAGGCCGAAGCTGACGGAAATGTTGCTGCGGGCGGACGTCGCCCTTTACACGGCCAAGCGTCGTGGCAGGAACGAATTTCGCCTGTTCGATGCCGAACTCGACAGGGAATTGCAACGTCGCCAATCCATCGAACGCGACCTTCATGCGGCAATAGAGGCGAGAAGGCTGGCACCTTGGTTCCAGCCCATCGTAAGACTCGACACCGAGGCCGTGATCGGTTTTGAAGCCTTGCTAAGGTGGTCCCATCCGATCCATGGTTCTATCTCTCCACCCGAAATCATGGCAGCGGCACGCGAAACCGGAATGCTTCAACTGTTAACTCAAACGGTATTCTCCGACTGTTGTGCTCTTATCGAAGGTTTGGTGAAAGCTGACTGTCGAGATGTTCGTGTGGCCATGAATGTTTCAGCGCGCGAATTGGAAGCCGGCGATATCGACGACATGGTTCTGAATGGTCTGGCGGCAAAAGACCTCCCGGCAACGATGTTCGAAATCGAGATTACCGAAGAGTCTCCAGTGGACCCGGACAGAGTGGATGAAAAGCTCGGACGGCTTTCACATGCCGGCATTTCCATCGCGCTCGATGACTTCGGCACCGGCTTTTCCACATTGGCATCGCTCAAGGACAGTCGGATACGCAAGGTGAAAATAGACCAGGGCTTCGTCCGCGGTTTAGCCAAGTCTCGGGAGGACCGGCTGCTTGTCAAAACGGTGATCGATCTTGGTCGGGCGCTGGGCGTCGATGTCATGGCCGAGGGCGTCGAAACAGAGGCGGACCGGCAAATTCTGTACAAGCTTGGCTGCAGAACTGCTCAGGGCTTCCTGTTCTCCGAGGCAGTGCCTCACAGCCAGGCGCTTGAGGTGGCACTGAAAGAGCACGCTGCGGAGCTGTGAGGGACCCGCCATCAATGAAGCCCGCTGCGTGATCTCTGAAATGACGCTCATCCGGCTACTTCCCATCCAGGAGGCCGGGAATGTCGGCTGTGAGCGAGCCACCGACGACGGCGTCAGCCGCCTGCGCTGCTTTTGCGCCGGATCAGCTCGAATATGCCTGAGATGTCCTCGTCTGCGAAACCGGCGTCGGCCCGCTTGCGGAACAGTTTTAGCAAGGGATGGAGCAGATCGGTGGCGACGCGCTGCTCGCGGCTGGCGGTGAGGATGTTGTCCATAGAGGCGGCCTGCATGCCGAGGTTCGACACCACATTCACGCCGTGCCTGCCGCTGTCGATCTTCTCCGCATAACCGGGTAGCTCGCCCATCATCGCGGTCATCCAAGGGCCAAGGAGCTTGAGGAACGCGCCGGCCGGGATACTTTCGGAATCGACGAGCGCGCTGGCGTGGAAGAAGCCCGCGAAAAGGCCATACATCCCGCTGAGAAGGGCGAGGTCGTGCAGTGACGCCAGCCCCGGATCGGCACCGAGATAGTTCGCGGCGCCAAGCGTCTCGAGCGTCCGGGCATGCGCATCAAAGGTGGCTTTGGAGCCGCTGTAGAGAATGAGCGCGTGCTCGCCGCCGATCATCGGAGGCGTCGCCATGATGCCGCCGTCGAGATAGGCGGCGCCCAGCCCGGCGACTCGCTCGGCTGCGGCGCGCGCCTGTGCCGGCGTGCCGTTGGTGAGATTGACCAGCGCGCGCCCGGGCAGCGCCGAAGTCGCATCATCGATCACCGAATCCGACGCGGCATAGTCCAGCACGCACATTACGGTGACATCGCTTGCGGCGATGGCGTCGGCGGCGGACTTCACCTCGCGCGCGCCTTTCGCGACCAGTGAGGCGGCCTTGCCGGGCGTACGGTTCCAGACCGTGACCGTGTGGCCCTGTTGAAGAAAGCGGGCGGTCAGCGCCTGCCCCATGGCGCCGAGGCCGAGGATCGAGATATTTGCCATCTAAATGCGTCCTTTTGCGTTCCGAGTTGCAGCCCCGCCCCCAAAAGCGGCGGTTGCAAAGAGATGCAATGTTGGACGCGGAAGCAGTAGTTGGCTATCCGCAGACCTATCGTCTACATTCAGGAACGATAAAGGCTTCAGATGCTGAATCTCAACGACCTCCTCGTTTTCGTCCAGGTGGTGAATCATGGCGGCTTCGCTGCAGCCGGGCGCGCCTTGGGCATCCCCAAGTCGACCCTCAGCAAGCGGCTGTCCGAGTTGGAGAAGGCGATCGGCGTGCGTCTGGTCCAGCGGACCTCGCGCAGCTTCGCCGTGACCGAGATTGGCCGCGATTTTCATCGTCATGCCGCCGCCATGCTGATCGAAGCGGAGGCGGCTGAGCAGGTCATCAAGGGTCGTCTTGCGGAACCGAGCGGAACCGTGCGAATCACGGCATCGCTGCCGCTCGCTCAATTCCGATTGGCGGCGCTGCTTCCGCGTCTCGCAGCGAGCTATCCGAAGGTCCGCATCATGCTCGACGTCTCCGACAGGTTCGTGGATATCGTGCAGGAGGGCTTCGACATCGCCATCCGCAACCACTTCGCCCCGTTGCCGGATACGGATCTCGTGCAACGTCGCATCGGCCACGACCCCGCCTGGCTTGTCGCCTCGGCCGACTACATCAGGGAGAAGGGCATGCCTTCTCGACCCGAGGAAGCGAACGGGCTTGATGGGCTCATGGCATCGTCTTCGGACAGGGTCTGGACGCTTCACAATAGGGAAGGCGCCGTTGCCGAGGTTGCGCCCTCGCCGCGCTATGTGGCCAACGAAACCGTCTCTCTGCGCGAAGCCGCCAGGGCGGGGCTCGGGGTGGCCTGTCTGGCAAGTGGCTTCTGCGCGTCGCTGATCGAGTCCGGCGCGCTTGTCCGCATCTTGCCGGGCTGGACAGCGCGTGGCGTGGCGACCACGCTGCTGATGCCGCATCGTCGCGGGCAGCTTCCCTCCGTTCGGGTGATTGCCGACCATCTGATCGCTGAACTCTCGCAACGGCCGCAATCCACTGGCTCGGCGCGACACGCCGGTGGAGCATATTGATGCCGATTGTCCGCGTGCGATTGTCGAAGGCATCTTTGGCACCAGCCGGACGGTCGCCAAAGCACCTGAACGCTGATCAGCCGTTGGGTCTCGACCGTGGGCAGTCGAGTTGCCGAGGCATTGTCTAAAGCTCATCGCGGGATGGGATCAATGGTACCGTTGGCTGGGATCGAACCAGCGACCTCCGGATCCACAATCCGGCGCTCTAACCATCTGAGCTACAACGGCACGTTCGCCTGAGCGGGATGAGAACGTTCGTTCTCCCAGACCCGCTCTGTCGTTCGGCGATGCGTCCATACGGGTTATCGGAGTTTAGTTCAAGGCTTTTGGCCGCGCATGACCGCGAAAATCAGAATCGATTTCGCTGGGAATCATGCGCAAAATCCCAGGCACCACCGCGTCCTTTGCGTGCCAAAGAAGGGGCGCAGTGCTGTAGGCAAAGAGCGCTCCGGCACGACATCATATTTCGCCGGGCAAAGAAAAAGGCCGGCGGGAGGAGGTGCCGGCCTTTTCCTGTTCCGAGCCAGCGGGAGGAGGTGCTGGCTGGTCATCCCGGAGAGCAGAGGGAGGAGGTTCCACCCCCGGGTATTCGCTTGGACCACTATATCTCACATAATCCTGTTCGGAGAAATGCGACCTTTTGTTGCATCTTCGAACTATGCGCAAATATTAGGCGGCCTTAACTTCCTTCATCGCCTTCTCGAAGGCGGTCTTGATCGGCTTGGAGACGTCCTCGGCCGCCTTGGAGGCGACGGTCTGGAAATCCTTTGCCTGCTCGACAGTCATCTCGACCTGCTTGCGCAGGAATGCGGTCTGCAGTTCGACGACTTCCGACAGCGACTTGGCGCCGATCAGAGCTTCGAAATGCGACAAGCCGGCTTCGGTATTGGCGCGCAGAGCGGCAATGGTCTTGAGCGACAGGTCGTTGGAAACGGTCTTGGCGGTCTCAAAGGTCGACTCAAGAGCTTTCTGGGTTTCTTCGGCGCCGGTCTTCAGCTTGGCATAGGCCTCTTTCGACTGCTCGACGCCCTTTTCGGCGAAAGCACGGATCTGGTCGGTGGCCTTGGAAGCGTCGAAGCTCGGGAATTCAATGGTATCAGCGGTCTTGGTCCTGGACAATTTTCCATCCTTTGCAGTGGCAGCGGCTTCGATAGGAAAGCCGTCTCGTTCATGTATGATGGCAATATAAAGGCAAATCTTGTGCATTGCAATATCTTTGTTGCAGCGCACCATAAATTTATCTCCCAGCGTTAACCACGCGCCCAGAGATTCCGGCGGTTGCACGCTATGGCTTGTGGACCTTCGCGCCGTCGGCTTTTATTAACAAAGCGTTAACTGCAAACTGCCCGCTTCGTAAGGGTTTCCAAAACGCATGCCGTCTGAAAACTACTCCTTCCTCGACGTCGCCGTGCTCGACGCGGTCCGCCAGCGCTTTGCCGCCGGCGACGCGATCGCCCTTCTGTCGGCAGACCTCGAACAGGTGATCTGGGCCAACGGACCAGGGGCAGCGGTGTTCGGCTATCCCGACATCGAGGCGATCATCGGCGCCTCGGCCGGCTTGCCGCTGATCGCCAGGCGCCAGATCATGGCGACAAGCGGTTTTCCACAGATCGGCCGCGACCGCGCCATCACGGTCCGGCTGGCAACCGGCCTGACCAGCCGCGCGGTTGGCTTTCTGGCCAGCGCGGTGACAATGCCTGACGGCGAAAACGCCATCATGCTGGCGGTGCCGGCGACGCAGACCGGCTCGCGCAGTGCCGCCGAGATCGCCGCTCGGGCCATCAGCGGCTTTACCGAAGACGGTCATTTCATCGCCTTCGTCGATGCCAACGGCAACATCGAGGCCGCTTCCGATGGTTTTTCGGCACTCGGCATATTGCCCGAAACGCTGGCAGCGCTTGTCGCCGATGTCGCCAACGAAAGCGGTCGCATCGTCAAACGCCTGGTTCCAGGCGGCACCGCTTCCTACCCGGCCGGCCTCGCCCGGCTGACGGATGAGCGGCACCTGCTGGTGGTGATCGACGAGAACCAGCTGGACTCCGAAGCAGCCCCTGCTGACGAGCCCAGCGCGGGGGCGGCGGCCGATGCCGCAGTCCCGCCAAAAGCAGAACGGGACAACCCGCCCGCAACAGTCGCGAAAACGGACGCGGCAGCGCAGACAGTTGCGGCAGCCGACGAAGACACTTCGGTGTCGGCGGAGCATGATGTTCCCGATTCCACCGGACTCGATTCGACTGGGCCCGATTCGACTGGGCTCGATTCGACCGGCTCTGGTTCAACTGCGCCTGATTCAACCGAGCAGGGTCCAGAAGCGGCCGGCGGAATACAGCATGACCATTGGTATTTCAGCGCCAGCGAGGACGAGGCGCAAATGCCGGGACCGGATGCGTCCGATCCTGTCGAGGCGGATGCTTCGGCGGAAAGCTCCGCACAGGATGCCGTCAGGGCCGCCTCCCCGGTCGAGCGCGCCATCCCCTCGATCGATCGCGCGGCGGCGCCCCTGCGTTTCGTCTGGCGCACCGACGCCGAGGGCAGGTTCAGTGCGCTGTCGCCGGAATTCGCGGAACTCGTCGGCAAGCCGGCGGCCGATGTGATCGGCCGGCGCTTCAGGGACGTCGCGGCCACCTTCGACCTCGATGCGACCGGCGAGATCGCCGGCCTGCTCGATCGACGTGATACCTGGTCCGGACGCTCGGTGCTGTGGCCGGTTGCCGGCACCGATTTCAAGATACCCGTCGACCTGGCGGCGCTGCCCGTCTATGGCCGCAGCCGTGCCTTCGAAGGTTTTCGCGGTTTCGGCGTTGCCCGCACCGGCGATGCGGTGGTCGATCCGGAAGCGATCGGTATGGCGCTTGTCGCCAATGCTGACGTCCCCGTGGCGGTCGAGCCGGAAGTCGCCAAAACGCCTGGCGAAACCGACCCGTTCCAGGGCGAGGTGCCGGCGCTGACCATCGTGCCGAAGCCGGAGCGGCGCTTTGCCGACAAGGTGATCCGGTTGGCGGAGCACAGGCAGCCGGCCAACGATAAAGGCCTGTCGACGCTGGAACGCAGTGCATTCCGTGAGATCGGCGAGCGGCTCAAGAAGGACAATCCCCCGACCGAACAGCCCGATGCCGCAATTGCGGCAGAGCCGGCTGCGGCGGAATCGACCGAAAACGATGTCCAAGACGAAACCGATGTCCAAGACGAGAAGGATGTCGCAAGGCTCGACGGTGAGCAGTCGCAAGCAACCGTGTCCGACATCTCAGGCTCGCTGCTCGACTATGCCGACCGGGACTACGTCGCCGACGATAGCGACGGTGCGCCGGTCTCCGAGCCGGACAAACCGGCGCAGGAAATCGGTGAGCCCATCGGCGCGGCCAGTCGATCGGTCGCCGAAGACGCCGACAGCATGACGGCCGCCGATTTCCGCGATGCAGAAGACAGCGAGGACTGGGCGCGGACCGATGTCGACGAGACCGGTTCGCCAACCGATGACATCGCCGATACCGGCGACGTCGAGCCGGCGACGGTCGAGCGGCCGCGCCTGCCGGTGCCGCCGCTCAAGCTCGAAGGCTTCGTGCCGTCGGCTTTTTCGACCGCAGACGACAACAAGGCTCCGGACATTTCGATCCTCGGCAAGCTGCCAGTGCCGCTGCTCATCCATTCCGGCGACGATCTTCACTATGCGAACGAGGAATTCCTCAGCCTGACCGGCTATGACACGCTCGACAAGCTGGAGGATGCCGGTGGCCTCGACGCGCTGTTTGCCGATCCTTACGACGGCAGCGCCACGGATGGAACCGACCACGCGTTGCGGTTGAAGACGCGTGACGGTCAGGAGTTCCCGATCGAGGCCATTCTGCGCTCGGTTCCCTGGCGTGGCGGCAAGGCGCTGATGCTGGTCGTGCGCCGTTCCGGCGACGACGAGGCAGCAGGTGCCGCCGACGACCAGACGCAGCCGGACGCTTCCGAGCTCAAGGCGCGCATCGCCGAGATGCGCACCATCATCGACACCGCGACCGACGGCGTCGTGCTGATCGGCCGAGACGGAACGATCCGCTCGATCAGCCGACCGGCGGAGGCGCTGTTCGGTTTCGACAGCGACGAGGTGACCGGAAAACCCTTCGTCTCGCTGTTCGCGATCGAAAGCCAGCGCGCCGCGCGAGACTATCTCGACGGATTGTCCGAGCCCGGCGTGGCGAGCGTGCTCAACGACGGCCGCGAGGTGATCGGACGCGAGGCGCAGGGGCGCTTCATTCCGCTGTTCATGACCATCGGCAGGCTGCCCAACGACAGCGGCTTCTGCGCAGTGGTGCGCGACATCACCCAGTGGAAGCGGGCCGAAGAGGATCTGACCCAGGCGCGCGCCGTCGCCGAGCGCGCTTCCTCGCAGAAGACCGACTTCCTCGCCCGCATCAGCCACGAAATCCGCACGCCGCTCAACGCCATCATCGGCTTCTCCGAGTTGATGGTCGACGAGAAATTCGGACCGGTCGCCAATGACCGCTACCGCGACTATCTGCGCGACATCAACCGGTCGGGCAACCATGTGCTCGACCTGGTCAACGATCTGCTCGATATTTCGAAAATCGAGGCCGGCCAGCAGGAGATGGCCTATGAGGCAGTGTCGCTCAACGACACGCTGGCCGAGACGGTGGCGATGATGCAGCCGCAGGCCAACCGCGAACGTGTCATCATCCGCTCCAGCTTCGCCTCGAGGCTGCCGGAAGTGGTGGCCGATCTGCGCAGCGTGCGCCAGATCGCGCTGAACATTCTGTCGAATGCCATCCGCTACACGCAGGCCGGCGGTCAGGTGATCGTATCGACAGCCTACGAGATCTCCGGCGACGTCGTGATGCGCGTGCGCGACACCGGCATCGGCATGAGCCAGCCCGAGATCGAGCAGGCGCTCAAGCCGTTCAAGCAACTCAACGCGCTGAAGCGCGGGCGCGGCGACGGCACCGGTCTCGGGCTGCCGCTGACCAAGGCCATGGTCGAGGCGAACCGGGCCCGGTTCACCATCAACTCGACGCCCGGCGAGGGCACTCTGGTCGAAGTCGCCTTCCCGTCGACCCGCGTGCTGGCGGATTAGGGCGGCGGACCCTCAGTCGTCCGTGTCGCCGCTATCTTTGTTTGAGCATCGGATTTTCCCAAAACCGGTGCCCACTTTTGGGTCCGATGCTCTGTCTTTGTTTGAGCATCGGATTTTCCCAAAACCGGTGCCTACTTTTGGGTCCGATGCTCCAAAAAGAAAGGCGTCCAACGGGACGCCTTGAGATTGATTGCTGTACATCGGGGGCTTGAGCGAATTCAGATCCTCTAGGGATTTAGAGGAACGGGATTTCTCCCTCAAGTTACGCACGACTATCGATGTCGGCCCTTAACAAAACCTTACCGGCACCGCAAAAAATTTACCAATGTGTACCACTCATGAAATCTAGGTAAATTCAAGCGAGATATTTCGTTAACCATGCCGGTTGCCATTTGGCGCGTGATGATTCGCAGTTCTTGGAGATTAGCTGAAGCGCCCGTCCCTTCGTCATTCTGGGGCGGAGCAAGGAGCGGAGCGACGCGGCGCAGACCCCAGAATGTTGAGGAGCCTTGGCCAATCTCTAAGCATTTGCGACGGTTCACTCGACGAACCATGAAATCATGGCCACCAAACAGGCCTCCAACCTACTAATATCACTCGCAGGGAAGACCTAATCCGCCAGCTGCGGCAGGTCGCGGAACAGCTCGAGCGCTTCGGGATTGGCCAGCGCCTCCTTGTTCTTGACGGCACGGCCATGCACCACGTCGCGCACCGCAAGCTCGGTGATCTTGCCCGATTTGGTGCGTGGAATGTCGGCGACGGCGACGATTTTAGCCGGCACATGGCGTGGGCTCGCGCCGCTGCGGATTTTCGCGCGGATGCGTTTTTCCAGCTCGGCGTCGAGTTCAACGCCGGCCGCCAGCCGCACGAACAGCACGACCCGCACATCATTGTCGAAATCCTGGCCGATGCACAGCGCTTCCAGGATTTCCGGCATCTGCTCGACCTGATTGTAGATCTCCGCCGTGCCGATCCGCACACCGCCCGGATTGAGCGTTGCGTCGGAACGGCCATGGATGATCAGGCCGCCATGGGCGGTCCATTCGGCGAAGTCGCCGTGGCACCAGACATTGTCGAAGCGCTCGAAATAGGCGACGTGGTATTTCTTGCCTTCGGGATCGTTCCAGAAGCCGATCGGCATCGCCGGGAACGCCTTGGTGCAGACGAGCTCACCTTTGCCCTGCCTGAGCGGCTGGCCGTCATCGTCCCAGACATCGACGGCGAGGCCGAGGCCAGGTCCCTGGATCTCTCCGATCCATACCGGTTCGATCAGCACGCCGAGCACGAAGCAGGAGACGATGTCGGTGCCGCCGGAGATCGAGGCGAGATGAACGTCTTTCTTGATGCCGTCATAGACGAAGCGGAAATCTTCCGGCGACAGTGGCGAGCCGGTGGAGGAGATCGTGCGCACGCTGGAAAGATCGTGCGTGTTGATCGGCCTGAGGCCGGCCTTGCGCACGGAATCGATGAATTTGGCCGAGGTGCCGAAATAGGTCATCTTCTCTGCGTCGGCGAAGTCGAACAGCACGTTGCCATCGGGGTAGAAGGGCGACCCGTCATAAAGCAGAAGGGTTGCGCCCGACGCCAGGCCGGAGACCAGCCAGTTCCACATCATCCAGCCGCAGGTGGTGAAATAAAAGAAGCGGTCGCCGTCGAGCAGGCCGGCGTGGAGCCGTTCTTCCTTGACATGCTGGATCAGCGTTCCGCCGGCCGAATGGACGATGCATTTGGGAATGCCGGTCGTTCCGGAAGAAAACAGGATGTAGAGCGGATGCGCGAACGGCAACCGTTCGAAGGTGACCGACCTGGCAGCAAAGGATGACAACGCCTCGTCCAGCGCAGTCGCCTTCTCGATGGTCACCGCCACATCGGTCGACGTGCCGAGATAGTCGACGATCAGGATCTTGCGGACGGTGACGAGCTTTGCCGCAACGGCCGCGATCTTGTCGGCAACCTCAATCGCCTTGCCATTGTACCAGTAACCGTCGGGTGCGATGAAGACGACAGGCTCGATCTGCCCGAATCGGTCCAGAACGCCCTGCTCGCCGAAATCGGGAGAGCAGGACGACCACACAGCGCCGATCGAGGCTGTCGCCAGCATTGCCGCGACCGTCTCCGGCATATTGGGCATCATGGCGGCGATGCGGTCGCCCTTTTTCACGCCGAGCGACAGGAAAAGCTGCTGCAGCCGCGAGGTCAGCGCATGCAACTCGTTCCAGGAGAGCCGGCGCTCGACCTTGTCCTCGCCGCGAAAGACGATGGCGTCACCGAGCCCGGTTTTTTTCAACAGGTTCTCGGCGAAGTTAAGCTTGGCGTCGGGAAAGAAGGCGGCGCCGGGCATCTTCTCGCCATCGACGAGCACGCGCTCGCCGCCACTGATCCCCCCACTGGCGCCCCCACTCGCGCCCTTGTCGCCGACGATGCCGCAAAACTCCCAGACCAGGCTCCAGAACGCCTCGCGATCGTCGATCGACCAACGATGAAGATCGGCGTAGGAGGAAAAAACCTTGCCGGTTGCGGCCGCCGCGGCCTGCATGAAGGCGGTCATCGGCGCCGCGTCGATCTGGTCTTTGGTCGGTGTCCAGAGCGGTGCGTCGCCAGCCATGATCGTTCCTCCTTAAAGCACGTTACGTCTAAAGAGATTCACGCGACGCGCTTTAGACTTTTGTTATTATCATGTCGTTATCCGAAAACGTTGCGCATTTTGGCGACATGCATTGGCATCGCTTATGCATATCGCCGCGCAGCAGAGCAAGATTTTGTTCGGCCGGGCGACGCGGGTGTGCGCACATGCCATCGCCGGGCTATAAAGACTTGAAATGCGTCAGCCCTAAGTCGTAGTAACGACTGGGGGTTACACCCGTCGGGCGATTTGTCGGAACGGAAGCATACGGGGCGACATGCCATCACCTTTGATCCGGCGCGGAATATGGGCGATCGGCGTTGCCGTGCTCGTCATCGCGCTGGCCGTTGCCGCCCTGCCGCTCGTCGCCTCGACGCGTATCGTGCGCGACCGCATAGCCTGGGAAATGAGTGCGTGGAGCGGTTTCAGGGTCACCATCGATGGCGCGCCACGGATCGAGGTCTGGCCGAATTTCCGTGCCATCCTGAGCGACGTGACGCTTTCGCAATGGACAGAAACCGACGCGCCGCCGGTGATCGAGGCTGAACGGGTCGAGGTCAATCTCTCCGCCATGGCGGCGTTGCGTGGCAATGTGGTGTTCTCGACGGCGCGGCTGATCCGGCCGACGATCAGGGTCCAACGCGCAGCACATGGATTTTTCCTGCCCGCCCTGCCTTCGGGCGGGCGCATCACCCGGTCCATCGACATCGCTCGCGCCGTGGTCTCCGCCAATCCAGCCAAGCCGGATCTGGGCAACCTGCCGGCTGATCCGTTCGGCACCGTGGAGTTCAGGAACGGCCGCGTGGTGACCTCCGTCGATGGCAAGGACGCTGAGATACTGAGCAGCCTGAGCGGCCAGGCGAACTGGGCCGCAATGAACAGCAATGCGACGCTGTCGGTGACCGGGATCTGGCGCGGCGAAAGCGTCGCCGTGGATGCTGCGTCGTCAAACCCGCTGGTGCTGTTTGGCGGAGGTGCGGCGCCTATGACGCTTTCCTTCAAGGCGGCCCCTGCCAGTTTTTCGTTCGACGGCGTGGCCAGCATGTCCGAGAACGCTTATTTCGACGGCCAGGCAAAGTTTGCCGCACCCTCGCTCAGGCGAGCACTCGAATGGTCGCGGGCCGGCATCGCGCCGGGCGCAGCAATTGGTTCAGTTTCTGTTTCCAGCAAGCTCACGGCGACCTCCGGCCGCATTAAATTTGAAAACACCGAGATCGCCCTGGACGACAATCCGGGAATGGGTGCGCTGGATTTCTCCTTTGGCGAGGCGCGCCCTGTGGTCTCCGGTACGCTCGCCTTCGAGACGCTCGACCTGCGGTCGTTTCTCTCCGCCTTCACGCCCTTGGCGCCCGCGAACGGCGCTGGCCCCGGCGAAATCGACATAAGCGTCGCCGATCGCATCAATCTCGATCTCAGACTATCGGCAGCGCAGGCCACCGCAGGCGCCATCCAGCTTGCCGACGTCGCCGCCGCCGCCCAGGTCAAGAACGGTCTTGCGGTCTTCGATATTTCCGATGCATCGGCCTTTGGCGGCAACATCCAGAGCAGTCTTCGTTTCGACCGCAAGCCGGAAGGCACGCAGGTCGAGATGAGGCTGCTCGCCTCTGACATCGACGGCGGCGCTTTTGGCACCGCAGCAGGAATGACGCGACTGGTGCCGATCGGCACGGGAACCGTTTCGGTCATCCTCAAGGGGCCAGGCAGAACCTGGGATTCCATTTTCGAAAACGCCGACGGCTCGGTTTCGGCGAAATTCGGCCAGGGCGCGTTGAGCCGGTTCAACCTGCCGGCGTTTCTCAAACACACCGAACAGGGCGGGTTCTTCGCGCTCGACGATGTCTCCGACGGAACGCTGCCGATCGACGGGGCCGAACTCAAGGCGAGCATTTCGAACGGTGTGGCGAAGATCGACAAGGCCGAAGCGAATTCGGCGAAGTACAAGATCTGGCTTTCCGGCATTGCCTCCTATGCCGGGCGCGGGCTGGCGCTGTCCGGCGGCATCATTCAGGCGGACCAGCCAGCCACGCAGACAAATAGCCAGGGTCCCAACCAGTCTTCGTTCTTCGTCGGCGGAACGTGGAGCACGCCGTTCATCTCGCCGATAAGCCGCGGCGTTTCCGGAGAATAGGCCGACGAGGCTGCTGCGGTCGTCAGGTGCTGCCCTGTCGTCAGCCCCGCTGCGCGGCCTGCTCATCGCGCTGGCGCTGTACCTCGCGCCGCTTGTTGGCGAGCGAAGCGATGATCACGCCGACCGCTACAACCGCGATCAGGATGGTGCAGGCGGCGTTGATCTCCGGCGTCACACCGAGACGAACCTGGCTGTAGATCTTCATCGGCAGCGTGGTTGCGCCAGGCCCTGAGGTGAAGCTGGCGATGACCAGATCGTCGAGCGACAATGTGAACGCCAGCATCCAGCCGGATACGATCGCCGGCATAATGACCGGCAGCGTGATCTGGAAGAAGGTCTTCACCGGCGGCGCGCCAAGATCCATTGCGGCTTCTTCCAGCGAGCGGTCGAACGTGATCAGGCGCGACTGCACGACGACGGCGACGAAGCACATGGTCAGGGTGATGTGGGCAAGCGTGACGGTTACAAAACCGCGGTCGAGACCGACGGCGACGAAGAGCAGCAGCAGTGACAGGCCGGTAATCACTTCCGGCATGACCAGCGGCGCAAAGACCATGCCGGAAAACAGCGTCCGGCCCTTGAAGCGCGTGTAGCGCGTCAAGGTGAGGGCCGCCAGCGTGCCGAGCACGGTCGCCACTGTGGCCGAGATGACGGCGACGCGGGCCGTTACCCAGGTGGCGTCCATGAGGCCCTGGTTGTGGAACAGCGAGACGTACCATTTGGTCGAGAAGCCGCCCCAGACGGTGACCAGCTTCGACTCGTTGAAGGAGAAGACGACGAGCAGGACGATCGGCAGGTAAAGAAAGGCAAAGCCGAGCACGATCGAAGTGATGTTGAAGCGGCTCCAGGTGGCGTTCATTGGTCTACCGATCCTGTTCCTGGGCGCGGGCCTGGGCCCGCTGGAAGAGCATGATCGGCACGATCAGCAGCAACAGCAAGATGACGGCGACGGCCGACGACACCGGCCAGTCGCGATTGGCGAAGAACTCGTTCCACAGCGTCTTGCCGATCATCAGCGTCTGTGAGCCGCCGAGCAGGTCGGGAATGACGAACTCGCCGACAGCGGGGATGAACACCAGCAGGCAACCGGCGATGACGCCGGGCAGCGACAGCGGAAAGGTGATCTTCCAGAAGGCGCTGATCGGTGGGCAGCCGAGATCCTTGGCTGCCTCGATCAGCGAATAATCCATCTTTTCCAGCGACGAATAGAGCGGCAGCACCATAAACGGCAGGTAGGAATAGACGATGCCGATGAAGATCGGCGTATAGGTGTTGAGGATGATCAGCGGCTGACTGACAATTCCGGTGGCGAGCAGCAGCTGGTTGAGCAGCCCTTCAGGCTTGAGGATGCCGATCCAGGCGTAGACCCTGATCAGGAACGAGGTCCAGAACGGCAGGATCACCAGCATCAGCAAAGTCGGGCGCAGCATCGCCGGGGCGCGGGCCATGCCGTAGGCGATCGGGTAGCCGACAAGCAATGTCAGCACCGTCGACACGGCGGCGACGATGACGCTGGTCACATAGGCGTTGACGTAGAGCGCGTCCTGCGTCAGCCAGGTGTAGTTATCGATGCTGAGCTCATTCAGCTGGGCGAAGAAACCGGCAAGGCCCTCGCCGAAGCCGAGCACCGGCGTGTAGGGCGGTATGGCGATCGCCGTCTGCGACAGCGAGATCTTGAAGACGATGACGAACGGAATGAGGAAGAAGAAGACCAGCCAGAGATACGGGATGAGGATGACAAGACGGCCAACGAAGGCCTCTCCCAGCCTGGCCAGGGCGGATTTGCCGGCTGCGGTGGCTTGAGAGCTCGTTGCAGCTGTGACAGCGGCATTCGACATGGCCGCCCCCTATCGCGTCAGCACGACGCCGGCATCCGGCCGGAACGACACCCAGGCACGGTCGTTCCAACTCAGCGGATCCTCGGTGATGCGGGCCGCGTTCATGGTGCTCGCCCGCACCACCTGGCCGTCGTCCAGCCTGACATGATAGACGGTCATGTCACCGAGATAGGCGATATCGTAGACCTCGCCCTCGATGGCGTTGACAGCGCCGGCCGGTCTCGTCGACGATATTCTGATCTTCTCCGGCCTGATGGCGAAAGCGACGGCCGCGCCAGTTGCGGCATCGCCGGCATTCTCGGTCCGGATGGTGATGCCATTGCCGGCATCGATGCTTGCCGCACCCACCTCGCCACGCGCAATCTTGCCTTCGAACATGTTGACGTTTCCGACAAAGCCGGCGACGAAACGGGAGCCCGGCGCCTCGTAGACTTCGGCTGGCGTCGCCACCTGCATCACCTCGCCCTTGTCGATGATGGCGATGCGGTCGGCCATCGTCATCGCCTCTTCCTGGTCGTGGGTGACGACAACGAAGGTGAGGCCGAGTGATTGCTGCAGATCCATCAGCTCGAATTGCGTTTCCTCGCGCAGCTTCTTGTCCAGCGCGCCCAACGGCTCGTCGAGCAGCAGCACCTTCGGCCGCTTGGCGACTGAGCGGGCAAGCGCGACACGCTGGCGCTGGCCGCCGGACAACTGGTGCGGCTTGCGCTTGGCGAACTGCTCGAGCTTGACCAGCTTCAGCATCTCTCCAACGCGCGCCGCGATATCAGGCTTCGGCATGCCGTCCTGCTTGAGGCCGAAGGCGATGTTGTTTTCGACCGTCATATGCGGGAACAGCGCATAGGACTGGAACATCATGTTGACCGGCCGTCGGTATGGCGGGATGCCGCGCAGATCCTGGCCGTCGAGCAGGATGCGGCCGGCGGTCGGCTCCTCGAATCCGGCGAGCATCCGCAGAAGCGTCGACTTTCCGCAGCCTGATGCGCCGAGCAGGGCAAAGAACTCGCGCTCGAATATCGTCAGCGACAAATTGTTGACGGCGGTGAAGTCACCGAACTTCTTGGTGACCTTGTCGAACTGGATGTACGGCTTGGCGTTCGGATCGTTCCATGGCGCGAAATCCCTGCGGATGCTGCCAAGCGATTTCATGTCCCACTCCGTGCTCCGTTCTATCCCCAGACTGACCCCGGCAACACCCTGCCGGGGTCGCTGATTGTCGCTTACTGCCCGGTGACGATCTTGGTCCAGGTGCGGGTGACGACGCGCTGGGTCTTGGAATCGTAGGGGGCGATGGTGAACAGTTTCGCCAGCGTCGCCTCGTCCGGGTAGATCGCCGGATCCTCGAGTATCTCCTTGTCGATGAACTGCTGCGACGCCTTGTTGCCATTTGCGTAGAAGACGTAGTTGCTCGCCTTGGCGATGACTTCCGGCTTCATCATGTAGTTCAGGAATTCATGCGCCTCGGCGACATGCGGCGCGTCGGCCGGGATCGCCATCTGGTCGAACCACATTTCGGCGCCTTCCTTCGGCACGGAATAGGCGATCTCAACGCCCTGGTTTGCTTCCGTCGCACGGTCGCGCGCCTGGAACACGTCGCCCGACCAGCCGACGGCCAGGCAGATGTCGCCATTGGCCAGCGCGTTGATATATTCCGACGAGTGGAACTTGCGGATGTAAGGCCTGATCTTCAGCATCACTTCTTCGGCCTTGGCGAAATCGTCCAGCGACGTGGTCTCAGGATCGATGCCCAGATATTTGAAGGCGTTCGGCAGGATGTCGCTCGGAGAATCGAGAACATAGACGCCGCAATCCTTCAGCTTGGCCAGCTTTTCCGGGTTGAAGAACACGTCCCAGCTGTCGATCTTGTCGGTGCCGAGCGCTTCCTGCACTTTCTTGACGTTATAGCCGAGGCCGACCGTGCCCCACATGTAGTTGATCGAATATTCGTTGCCGGGATCGTACTTGGCAGTACGCTCCAAAATCACGTCCCACATGTGGGAAATGTTGGGCAGCTTCGACTTGTCGAGCTTCTGGAACACCCCTGCCTGGATCTGGCGTGCGAGGAAATTGGCGGTCGGCACGACAACGTCGTAGCCGCTGCCGCCGGCAAGCAGTTTCGTCTCAAGCAGCTCGTTGGAATCGAAGGTGTCGTAGGTGACCTTGATGCCGGTTTCCTTGGTGAAGTCATCGATGATCGAGCTGTCGATGTAATCCGACCAGTTAGAGACATTGACGACGCGGTCCTGGGCATGTGCGCCGAGGGTGAAAAGCGCCAGAAATGCCGAGGTCGCCGAAAGCCGGAATGCTTTGCGGGTCATTGAGTCTCTCCTTTGATGAGTGTTCCATCGCCAGCACGTCGCGGGGCTGCAGGGCTGGGCATTTGCTTCAGATTATTGGGCTTTCCGGGAAGCGACAAGCGCGAACCGCCAACGCCATCGCGGTTCGATGCGCGGCGGCCGAGCCCGCCTTTCTCATGTCGTGACCGAGGTGGCATTCCAGCGCCGTCAAAGGCTCTCGCCATGGCGCGGGCAGGGATACGACGATGCTGTCCGGTCCCGGTCGGGCCGGAGGGGAGACTTGGCAAGATGAGCCTGTCTTGTTGTTGCCGTGTTGACAGCCTGCCCGCGCGGCCGCGCCATTGTCAATGGCTCATCTCGCTTTGGCGCGTGCGCTGCATCAATTAGGCGATGGCATACCGGTGACACCCGGCCGCACCGGCCGCGCCTGACGCTTGAATTCGAGCCCGATATGGACGAGCAGCGCCGTGACCACGACCGTGCCGCCAAGGATGGTGCGTCCCGACGGCACCTCGGAATGGATGAGCCAGACCCAGATCGGGCCGAGGATCGGCTCGAAAGTGCCGAGCAGTGCTGCGACCGCCGCCGGGACGAGCCGGGCGCCGGTGGCGAAAAAGGCAAGGCCGAGACCGAGATTGACCACGCCGAATGCAAACAGGAAGCCCATGTCGCTGCTGGAGACGCCGAATTGCGATGCCTGGGACGCCGCGAATGCGGCGGCAATCATCGTGCCGAGGCAGGTCGCCGGCGTCATCCGCACATGGGCAAAGCGTCGCGTGATGACGGTGGCGATCGAAAACATCACGGCGATGAGCAGCGCCAGGCCGTCGCCGATGGGCGACACGGCGCCATCGAGCGATTCCGATACCATGATGGCAACGCCGGCAATGACGGCGGCAATCGCCACCCAGGTTGCCAACGCCACCCGTTCGCGAAACAGCACCCAGGCAAACAGCGCCGCCAGGAGCGGCACGCCGGCCTGCATCAAAAGGATGTTGGCGACGGTGGTGTAGGCAAGCGCCACGACGAATGAGGTCGATGCGGTGGCGAAGCAGAACGCCACGGCAAGGCCGGGCAGGCCCATGCCGCGGAACAACTTCACCATGCCGCGCCAGCCGTCGCGCCAGACCATGAAGCAGACCAGGAAGGCGGCGGCCCAGACCGAGCGCCAGAACACCACGGTCCAGCTGTCGCCGGCGTCGATGAAACGGGCGATGGCGCCGCCAAAACTCCACATCAGCGCCGACAGGAATATCAACAGGAGCCCGATTCGCTCGTCACGCGGCGAGACAGCGGGGGAGACGGCTATCGCTGATGATGTATCGGTCATGATTGCGACTGTCGGCGATTTCGAGGCGAGACGATGCACAGCGGACGACAGAAACGTGCCACATTCGCCTAGCGCAAAGGCAGCGGCGGAGCGTGGTCCACCGGGCGGCGACGGTTGTGGCAAAGACGGCGGTCGCCTGCCGGGACCTCACTGGAAATCGAACGCGCTTAATCCGGTCACCATTTCGTCGAGGCCGAGCGGACGCGTCACCGGCGGCTCAGCGCGGGCGAGGCAGCCGATGCGTTCGCACAGCCGGCAGGCCCGGCCAACCGGCGTGGCCGGATTTGTGCCCTGTCCGGCTTTTCCGGCCGCCGCGGCAGCCGGCCCCGGCAGTGCCGCGCCGTAGACGATCTCGTCACGAAAGCCGATGTCGCAGCCGAGCAGAAGTGCAGTACGGCGCGGGCGCTCCGCAAACGAGCCTTGCGGCCCTTCGAGCGTGCGGGCGACGCAGAGGAACTCGGCGCCGTCGGGCATTTCCACCGCCTCGACGAAGATCTGGCCGGGCTGGGTAAAGGCGGCATGCACGGGAAGTTTTGGACAGCCGCCGCCGAAGCGGCTCTGCGGAAAACCCTGGCTGCCAGCCTTGCGGAAGCGGTTGCCGGCATTGTCGACCTCGAGCATGAAGAACGGCACGCCCGGCGTGCCCGGCCGCTGCAGCGTGGTCAACCGGTTCGCCGCCTGCTCGAAGGAGACGCCGAAGCGCGAGCGCAGCACATCGATGTCGTAACGCGCGCGCGTGGCGGCTGCGTGAAAGGATTGATAGGGCATCATCAGCGCGTGAGCGGCGTAGCGGCCAAGCTCGAAGCGGGCGAGCCGGCGGGCCTCATCCGTGGTCAGCTTCAGTGCCTGGATCTCGCTTGCCACCGCGACCGTCATGCGGATCAGGCAGGCCTCCATCGCCACCTCGCGCAACTGGTCGAACGGCGACAGGCGCTCGGACAGGAACAGACGCTGCGAGTGGCGGTCGTAGCGGCGGCGCCAGTTCGGCATGGTGGCGACCGGCAACACCTTGACGACGATGCCGTATTCACGCTTCAGCCAGGCCTTCAGCGCGCCGAGCAGATCGTCGCCGGCATCGAGCACCGAGGTGAATGCCTCGGCCTCCTCTTCCAGCGCGGCAAAATGGTTCGGACGGCGCTCGAAAATCTCGTGCACCTCGTCGATCGGCAAGCGGGCGCTGGACAGCGCCGTCGCTTTGCCCTCACGCGCCAGGAGCTCGTTGATGTCGGAAAGGCGCTCGGCCTGCTCGCGATAAGCGCGAAACAGTTTTATCACTGCGGCAGAAGCATTGGGTGCCGCCTCGGCAAGCTCGATCAGTTCCTGGTCGCCAGGCAATTCGCCGACCAGCAGCGGATCGGAAAACACTTCCTTCAAGGCGGTGACCGACCCCCTTGCCTCGCCCTGCAATTCATGCGGGTCGACCTTGTAGACAGATGCCAGCTTGAGGATCAGCTGAACCGTCAGCGGCCGCTGGTTGCGCTCGATGAGATTGAGGTAGGACGGCGAGATGCCGAGCCCTTCGGCCATCGCCGTCTGGGTCAGGCCCTTGGCGCTGCGGATGCGGCGGATGCGCGGCCCGGCGAAGATTTTTTGATCGGCCACTCGGCTGTCCTTGACAGAATTTACATGACTTCCTCGCGGCGCTGCCAATGCCGGCCTTTTACAATCATGACATATTTACAGCGCCTGACTGTCAAACGCAACACAGGTTTTCCCTTATTTTCCAGCCAATCCTCTGGTTTTCCTCGCCGATCTCGCGGCAAAATGTAAATGCTGTCATACCAAAACGGCGCAGAAATTTTCATGAGGCGGCGTTTCTATCCCAGCAACGATCTGTCGGAGCGACCAATGACTGATTTTTACAACCTCGTCCCCTCGGCGCCAGAAGGCCGCTTCGACGGCATCGAGCGGCCCTACTCGCCGGACGATGTGAAGCGGCTGCGCGGTTCGGTCCAGATCCGGCAGAGCCTCGCCGAAATGGGTGCCAACCGGCTCTGGAAGCTCATCCACGAAGAGGACTTCGTCAACGCGCTTGGCGCCATGTCGGGCAACCAGGCGATGCAGCAGGTCCGCGCCGGGCTGAAGGCGATCTACCTGTCTGGATGGCAGGTCGCGGCCGACGCCAACACCGCATCCGCCATGTATCCTGACCAGTCGCTTTATCCCGCCAATGCGGCGCCCGAACTGGTCAAGCGCATCAACCGCACCCTGCAGCGCGCCGACCAGATCGAGACCTCCGAAGGCAAGGGGCTTTCGGTCGACACCTGGTTCGCGCCTGTTGTCGCCGATGCGGAAGCCGGCTTCGGCGGACCGCTCAACGCCTTCGAGATCATGAAGGCCTTCATCGAGGCGGGCGCCGCCGGCGTCCACTACGAGGACCAGCTGGCGTCGGAGAAGAAATGCGGCCATCTCGGCGGCAAGGTGCTGATCCCGACCGCCGCACACATCCGCAACCTCAACGCCGCGCGACTTGCCGCCGACGTCATGGGCACGCCGACGCTGGTCGTCGCACGCACCGACGCGGAAGCGGCAAAGCTGCTCACCTCCGACATCGACGAGCGCGACCAGCCGTTCGTCGACTACGGCGCCGGCCGCACGGTGGAGGGCTTCTATCAAGTCAGGAACGGCATCGAGCCCTGCATCGCACGGGCAGTCGCCTACGCGCCCCACGCCGACCTGATCTGGTGCGAAACCTCCAAACCCGATCTGGCGCAGGCCAAAAAGTTCGCCGAGGGCGTGCACAGGCAGTATCCCGGCAAGCTTCTCGCCTATAATTGCTCGCCGTCGTTCAACTGGAAGAAGAACCTCGACGATGCCACCATCGCCAGGTTCCAGAAGGAACTCGGCGCCATGGGCTACAAGTTCCAGTTCATCACGCTGGCCGGCTTTCACCAGCTCAATTTCGGCATGTTCGAACTCGCCCGCGGCTACAAGGCGCGGCAGATGGCGGCTTATTCCGAACTGCAGGAGGCTGAATTCGCGGCGGAAGCCCACGGCTACACTGCGACCAAGCACCAGCGCGAAGTCGGCACCGGCTATTTCGACGCAGTGTCGATGGCGATCAGCGGTGGCCGGTCTTCGACCACGGCGATGCACGAATCGACCGAGCACGCCCAATTCAAACCGGCGGCGGAATAGCACGAACGCGACAAATAGAGGCAACGCCCCAAAAGGGGGAAAATACGCAAGGAGAAGACCAATGGCATCGATAAGCCGCGTCAAGGAACGGGCCGAAGAACAGGCCACCACGATGACCGTCGACCAGCAGGCGACCATCCGCATGCTGGCCAACGACCTGCACAGGCTCAACCAGTCGGTGATGAAGGCGGTCGAGGCCGGTGTGTCGGTGGAACTCGTGCGCTCGGCACGACACCATGGCGGCGACGGCAACTGGGGCGATCTGCTGATCCCGGTGATCGTCACGCAACGGAGCCTCGGCTGACCAAAATCCGACCAGCCCCTGCTGTCGGATCCGGCATCACCTGCGCAGTCCCTGCGCAGGTGATTTGCACTTGCTCAACCAGTTGGATGCGGGGGCCAGAAAAGAACTTGCTTTAAATTTTAACCTTTCTTGCGTTGTTCTCGATGCCAGCCATTTCAGCTTGACATAGGCAGCGATCTGACGGCAATTATTTCCTAGGTACAACCCTGCATTGAATCCAACGAGTGTCCGCCCAGCTCATGCGCCCCTTGAATCGCACGGTGAATCAGCTGAGTTTGATGAGCCGGAACGTGGACCCCGAGATGCTCACCAACTTCACCCGCGTGCTCGTCGTCGGAAAATCGCCGGTCAACCGGGTGGTGGTTTCCAAAATCGTCGAACGGTCCGGGCTCAAACCGATCTCGGAATCGCCCGAAACGGCAGCAACGACGCTGCGCTCGCTGATTCCCGGAGTGATCGTCCTCGATGGCGGAGCCGACAACAAGGACTGCGACGCGCTGATATCGGGCATCGATGCGCTGCGGCGCATGTCGGGCAGGTCGCGTCCTTCGGTGATCCTGCTCTCGACCAAAAGCGGCACACCGGAGAGCCTCGGCCTATCGAGCGTCGTCGATGCGGTGGTCGTCAAACCGATCACGACCGAACGGCTGCAGCCGGTGATCGACCACTTGATCACGCTCGGACGCAGCTAGCCGGCATCCGATTTGGCTCCTTGATCGCTTCTTGTGATCGGATCTGGATATCTTATGTCAGTATGTGACCGCCTGACAGTGAACCCAGTCCGATGTCCTTTTGCAATTGCGACGCATCTGGGATAGCACCTTCGAACAAATCCGCAGGCATGTTCCGACTTCGCGACATGGCTGTCGATATTGGCGGATCATGACATGTCCTCAGAACAGACCATCGCCGCGCTTTGCAGGGAACTCGGACTGCGCATCACCGGTCCGCGCCGCGTCATCATGCGCGTTCTATCCGAATCCAGCGACCATCCGGATGTGGTGGAACTCCATCGCCGTGTTGTCGCCATCGAGCCGACGATCGCGCTCGCCACTGTCTATCGCACCGTCAGCCTTTTGCGCGAAAAGGGCATTCTGGAGCGGCACACCTTTGGCGATCGGCGCGCCAGATATGAAACCGTTCCCCGCGAGCATCACGATCATCTCATCAACATCGAGACCGGAGATGTCATCGAATTCCAGTCGGCGGAGATCGAGCGGCTCCAGGAGGAAATCGCTCGACAGCACGGATTCACGATCATCAGCCACAGACTCGAGATCTACGTGAAGCCGATCCAGAAAGCGCGACGCTCTCGTCAAACCAGAGAATGACCGCCAGCTGTTCTTTTATGCATGTCGTTATGCCAAAACCGCTGCGCACCCCCGGGTCAGGCCCGAGGGCATGCTTTTGGGCGACATGCGTTAGCCCTCGTCGCCGAGTTCCATTCGGCCGGCTTTGAGCGTGGTGACGACGAAGGCTGCGATGAAGGCGGCAGTCAGCATGAGAACGATGGTCGGCGCCGGTGCGCTGTCCATGAAGAAGGACGAATAGACGCCTAGAAACGACGCGGCGACCGCGATCGCCACCGACAGGATCAGCATGGCGCTGAACTTCCTTGTCAGCAGGAAGGCGATGGCGCCAGGCGCGATCAGCATGGCGATGGCCATGATGATGCCGACCGCCTTCAGCGCGCCGACGACGGTGAGCGAGATCAAGCAAAGCAGTCCGTAATGGAGCAGGTTGACCCGAAGACCAACCGCGCGAGCCTGAGCCGGGTCGAAGGCGTGCAGCAGGAAGTCGCGCCACTTGATGCCGATAATGCCGGCCGTGATCGCAGCGATGAGCCCGGTTTCGACGATGTCGCGCAGGCCGATGCCCAGAACGTCGCCGAACAATATATGGTCGAGATGCACGTCGGACTGAATTTTTACGTAGAGCACCAGGCCGAAGCCGAACATGCCGGAGAAGACGATGCCCATAACCGTGTCCTGCTTGATGCGGCTATTGTCCTTGAGGAAGCCGGTGGCGAGAGCGCAGACCATCCCGGCGGCGAAGGCGCCGATCGAATAGGGGAATCCGAGGATGTAAGCGATGACCACGCCGGGAAAGACGGCGTGGCTGATGGCGTCGCCCATCAGCGACCAACCCTTGAGAACGAGAAAGCAGGAGAGCAGCGCCGTCGGCACGGCGACCAGCACCGAAGCAATCAGCGCATTGACCATGAAGCCGAACTGGAAGGGGGCAAGCAGTGTATCGAGGATGCTCATCGGCTGGCCTCCAGGGCCCTCGCCGAGCGGCGGCGGGCTGCCAGCATTCCATGCTTGGGAGCAAAGAAGAAGGCGGCGAGAAAGATCAGCGTCTGCAACACGACGATGATGCCGCCGGTGGCGCCGTCGAGGAAATAGCTGGCATAGGCGCCGGTGAAACTCGTCGCCGCGCCGATGGCGACCGCGATGACGAGCAGGCGCGGAAAGCGGTCCGTCAGAAGATAGGCGGTCGCGCCGGGGGTCACCACCATGCAAATGACCAGGAAGGCGCCCACGGTCTGAAGCGCGGCGACGGTGGAGGCCGATAGCAGCATGAAGAACATGATCTTGAGCGCGCTGGGGTTGAGCCCGATCGAGCGGGCATGGCTCTCATCGAAGAAGACCACCATCAGATCCTTCCATTTCACCAGCAGGACGGCGAGCGAGACGAAGCCTATGATGGCAAGCTGAAGCGTGTCTTCCGGAGTGATGGCCAGGATGTTGCCGAGCACGATCGTCTGGATATTCACCGAGGTCGGCGACAGCGACACCATGAACAAGCCGAGGCCGAAGAAGGAGGAGAAGATCAGGCCGATGATGGCGTCTTCCTTCAGCTTGGTGCGCTGGTTGAGGAAGAGCATCACCGCGGCGGCGAGCCCGCCGGAGAAGAAAGCGCCGATCGAGAAGGGAAGGCCAAGCATATAGGCGCCGGCGACGCCCGGCACGATCGAATGCGAGAGCGCGTCACCGATCAGCGACCAGCCTTTCAGCATCAGATAGCAGGACAGGAAGGCGCAGACACCACCGACCAGGGCGGACACCCACATGGCGTTGAGCATATATTCGTAGCCGAACGGCTCGAGCAGGACATTCATTCGTCCGGTTCCCGCATCTTGTGCTGCATGGCTCCGTTCTCTCCGTAGAAGACCAGTGGCCGCTCGTCATCGGTGATGACGGCAAGGCGGCGCCTGTCGTCGTCCTCATGCAGCCCGGCGCCGCCCAGCACGAAATGACGCAAGACGCCACCGAAAGCCTTTTCCAGGTTCGCCTGCGTGAAGGTCTGGCCAGTCGGCCCGTAGGCAAGGACCGTGTTCCGGAGCAGCACGGCACGGTCGCAGAACTCCGGCACGCTACCCAGATTATGCGTCGAGACCAGCATCACCCGGCCTTCGTCCCGGAGCGCGCGCAGCAGTTCGACGATAGCGTCCTCGGTCCTGACATCGACGCCGGTAAAGGGCTCGTCGAGCAGGATGACGCGCCCGTCCTGCGCCAGCGCCCGAGCGAGAAAGACGCGCTTCTTCTGCCCGCCAGAAAGCTCGCCGATCTGGCGCTTGCGGAAATCGCTCATGCCGACACGCGCAAGCGCTGATGTAACCGCCTCGCGATCAGCCGCCTTCGGCAGGCGCATCATGCCCATATGGCCGTAACGCCCCATCATGACGACGTCCTCGACCAGTACCGGAAAGTCCCAGTCGACCTCTTCGGCCTGCGGCACATAGGCGACGATGTTCTTCCTCAGCGCGGCCGCGGCCGGCTGTCCGAGAACAAGAATCTCTCCCTTTGCCAGCCGCACGAAGCCCATGATAGCTTTGAACAGCGTCGACTTGCCCGAGCCGTTGACACCGACAAGTGCGGTGATCGTGCCTGCCGGAATTTCAAAGCTCGCATCGCGCAACGCCGTGAGGCCGTTGCGGTAGGTGACGGTAGCGCCGCGAATGGCGAGACCGCCTCCCGCATCCTCCGACGCGGCGGCAAGAGGCGGAACGGCTGCGTTCATTGCGACAGCCCTGCGGCGAGGCCTTTCTGAATCGTATCCGATGTCACACGCAGCAGGTCGATATAGGTCGGCACCGGGCCGTCCGCCTCGCTGAGGGAATCGACGTAGAGCACGCCGCCGTAATGCACTCCGGTCTCACGCGCGACCTGCCGGGCCGGCTTGTCCGACACGGTGCTTTCGCTGAAGACGGCGACGATCTTGTTTTCCCTGACGGCGTCGATCACCTTGCGAACCTGCTGCGGGGTGCCTTGCTGGTCAGCGTTGATCGGCCACAAATAAAGCTCCTTCAGCGCGAAATCGCGTGCGAGGTAGGAGAAAGCGCCCTCGCTCGACACCAGCCAGCGCCTGTCCTGCGGGATCGAGGCAAGCTTATCGCGGATCGGCGCGACGGCCGCCTCTATCTTTGCCTTGTAGGCTTCTGCATTGGCCTTGTAGGTCTCGGCATTCGCCGGATCGTGCTCGACGAAGGCGTCGCGGATGTTGTCGACGTAGATCAGCGCGTTTGTCGGCGACATCCAGGCGTGCGGATTCGGTTTGCCGGTATAAGGTCCCTCGGCGATGCTCATCGGTTGGACACCCTCGGAGACGATGGCGCCGGGCACGTCGCTGAGGTTCTGGAAGAACTTTTCGAACCAGAGTTCGAGGTTGAGCCCGTTCCACAGAATGAGCTTTGCGCCCTGCGCCCGCTGAATGTCGCCCGGCGTCGGCGCGTAATTGTGGATCTCCGCCCCCGGCTTGGTGATCGATTCCACGATCGCTGCGTCGCCCGCCACGTTCTTCGCCATGTCGGCGATGACGGTGAAGGTCGTCACGGCCTTGAATTTTTCCTGCGCTTTCGCTGGGCTTGAAGCCAACGCCGCAGCGAAAACCGCAGCCATCAACCCGACGACAACCCGTCGCCCGTATCTCTCGATCATCAAAATCTCCTGTCGCGATTTACTCGCATGCCGCGCGGCTGCTGTGACGCCGCGCTTGTCGCATATTCTGCAATTGCGACTGATTTGCAAGTAGAAAACGATTTTACAGCGTGGATTGTACAAGAGCCGCGCGATGGAGGGGCCGCGACGGAGGGGGCCGCGCAGGCCGGTTCGACGCCGAGATACGCGATCAGCCGGCTTTGACGATGCTGTCGACCAGCCGGGGCAGTTCCGAGAGATCGGCTATCTGGCGGAAGCGAGGCGCGGTGACCGGCGGCTCGACATGTTCCAGCGCCCAGGTCAGCTCATGCGGCACGTGGACGCCCCAACTGCCGGCCTCGATGGCCGGCACCACGTCCGACTTGAGCGAATTGCCGACCATCATGCTTTTTTCGGCGCCATCACCGTGGCGGCCGAAGATGCTGATATAAGTAGCGGGGCTCTTGTCGCTGACGATCTCGACGGCATCGAACAGGTCACCGAGGCCCGATTGCGCCAGTTTGCGTTCCTGGTCGAAAAGGTCGCCCTTGGTGATCAGCACGAGGCGATAGGCATCCGCCAGTTTTTCAACGGTTTCGCGCGCATGAGGCAGCGCCTCGATCGGATGGCCAAGCATCTCGCGGCTCGCGGCAAGAATTTCGGCGATGACCGAGGCCGGCGCGCGGCCCTCGGTGATCTCGATCGCCGTTTCGATCATCGACAGGGTAAACCCCTTGATGCCGAAGCCGTAAACGGCGAGGTTGCGCTTCTCCGCCTCCAGCAATCTTGCCGAGATGTGCTGCTCCTCGGCGTGATCGGCGAGCAGAGCGGCAAAGCGCTTTTCGGTGATGCGGAAGAACTGCTCGTTCTGCCAGAGCGTGTCGTCGGCATCGAAGCCGATCGTGGTCAATTCATGATTGTTCCGCATGCGACGTCTTCAAACGAGGTCATTGAACTTGCGTCGAACCTAAGCTGCTTGCGGCGGTTTTCAACTGGGCAGGCAAACGCAACCGCGCTCCCCTTCCCTTCCATCACCGGCCCCGGCTATACTCCCAAATCCGCAACCCAATCTGGTGAATGATGCCGCCTGCAAAAAAGGAAGTCCGCCCGTCGAGCCGCGGAGGACGTATCCGCACGCCTGCCTTCGTGAAAAATCAACGTGGTGTGAAAAACTGGAAGGAAGTCGGCGCCTGGCTGGCGTGGCGCGGCATCGAGGATATCGAATGCATCACGCCCGACCAGGCCGGTGTTGCGCGCGGCAAGATGATGCCGTCGAAGAAATTCACCTCCAACACCTCGCTGGCGCTGCCTTCGGCCGTGTTCATGACGACGATCTCCGGCGGCTACCCGGAGAACGGCAACGGCTTCAACTATCCGGAAGACGACGGCGACCTCAAGCTGATGCCGGACCTTTCGACACTGACCGTGGTGCCGTGGGAAGAGGACCCGACGGCGGCGGTCATCTGCGACCTCGTCCACCAGGACGGCCGCTCGGTCGAGTTCACGCCTCGCAACGTGCTGAAGCGTGTGCTTGCCGCTTACGACAAGCGCGGGCTGAAGCCGGTGGTGGCGCCCGAGATCGAGTTCTACCTGGTGCGCAAGAATCCCGATCCGGACTACCCGCTGACCCCGCCGGTCGGGCGTTCGGGCCGGGCGATCGGCGGTGGCGCCGGCTACTCGATCGCCGGCGTCAACGAGTTCGACGAACTGATCGACGACATCTACCATTTCTCCGAAAGCCAGGGCCTGGAGATCGATACGCTGATCCACGAGGAAGGCGCCGGCCAACTCGAGATCAATCTGCGCCACGGCGATCCGATCGAACTGGCCGACCAGGTGTTCATGTTCAAGCGCACCATCCGCGAGGCGGCGCTCAAGCATGAGATCTATGCCACCTTCATGGCCAAGCCGATCCAGGGCCAGCCCGGGTCGGCGATGCATATCCACCAGTCGATCATCGACAAGAAGACCGGCAGGAACGTCTTTTCCGCAGAGGACGGCTCGGAAACCGAGGCCTTCTTCCATTTCCTCGGCGGCATGCAGAAACATGTGCCGAACGCGCTGGTGATGTTTGCGCCCTACGTCAATTCCTACCGCCGGCTGACGCAGTCGGCTTCGGCGCCGGTCAACAACAAATGGGGTTACGACAACCGCACCACCGCCTTCCGCGTCCCGCGCTCCGACCCGGCAGCCAGGCGCGTCGAGAACCGCATCCCCTCCTCCGACGCCAATCCCTATCTGGCGCTGGCCGCATCGCTCGCCTGCGGGCTGATCGGCATGACCAACAAGATCAAGGCCGAACCGCCGGTTCTCACCACCGCCAACGAGGCCGAGATCGACCTGCCGCGCAGCCTGCTCGAGGCGGTCGACCTGTTCGAAGCCGACGAGGAACTCTGCGCGCTGCTCGGCAAGTCGTTCGCCGCCACCTATGCGGCGATCAAGCGGGCGGAATTCGAGACCTTCATGGAAGTGATCAGCCCGTGGGAGCGGGAGTATTTGTTGTTGAATGTGTGAGGGGAGTAGGGGAGTACGGCAATAGGGGAGTACGGCAGTAGGGCAGTAGGGCAGTAGGGGGCGGCACGTAATGGCGAAGATCGAGTCCTACAGGGATCTGATCGTCTGGCAGCAGGCAATGGACCTGGCAGTATCAATTTATGAAGTGACACGAGCTTGGCCGAAAGACGAGCTCTATGGAATGACAGGTCAGGTGCGTCGGGCAGCTACCTCCGTGCCTGCCAACATCGCTGAGGGTTACGGCCGAGAGAGCCGAGCTTCCTATCAACAATTTCTCAGGATCGCCCAAGGATCACTCAAGGAACTGGAGACGCATCTTATGATTGCGCACCGTGTCGGAATCGCCTCGCACGAGACGATCGAACCTTTGATGGACCGCAGCGAGAGCGTAGGGACGCTATTGCGCCTTCTGATCCGCAAATTGTCACCTGAATAGCTCCTACTGCCCTGCTGCCCTACTGCCCTGCTGCCCTACTGCCCTACTGCCCTACTGCCCTACTGCCCTACTCCCCTACCGAGCATCATGCCCTACCAATCCCCAATCTCCCCCGGCCGCTCCTGGTATGAGGACACCGCCGGCCCACGGCCCGAATACAAGGCGCTCGACGGTGACCGGACATGCGACGTCGTGATCGTCGGCGGCGGCTTTACCGGCCTGTCGGCGGCGGTGCACCTGGCCAGGGCCGGCAGCAATGTCGTGCTGATCGAAGCGCATCGTTTCGGCGACGGCGCTTCGGGCCGCAATGGCGGCCAGCTCGGCACTGGTCAGCGCGCCTGGGCCGAAGAGCTCGAAGCGGAATACGGCTTCTCCCGAGCCAAGGCGCTGTTCGACCTCGCCGAAGAGGCCAAGGCGCATCTCCTCGAATTCGCCGCTGTCAACAAGATCGAGATCGACTACATGCCCGGCCAGATGTCGGTGGCGCACAAGCAGCGCTACGTCGACGACTACAAGGCGCATGCCGAGATCATGGCGAACCGCTTCCACTATCCGCACATCAGCTTCATGGACGCCAGGGAGACGGCGGAGCGGTTGGGCTCGGCGCGCTATTTCGGCGGCACCCGCGACACCGGCACCGGCCACATCCATCCGCTGAAGCTGGTGATCGGCACGGCAAAAGTGGCGGCGCAGGCGGGCGCGCAGCTGTTCGAGCAGACGCCGGCGACCGCCATCGCGTCCGTTGGCGGCAAGGTCAGGGTCACGACGCCGAAAGGCACGATATCAGCCGAGAAATGTCTGATCGGCGTCAACGCCCATGGCGGCACGCTCGAGCCGATCAGTGCCGCGCATATCATGCCGATCGGCTCCTTCATCGGCGCGACGGTGCCGCTCGGGGATTCAAACGTGCTGCCGGGCGGTGAGGCGGTCGACGATTCCCGCTTCGTCGTTCGCTATTTCCGCAAATCGACGGATGGGCGACTGCTGTTCGGCGGGCGCGAGATCTACGCCGTCAACGATCCGAAAGACATCCATGTCCACATCCGCCGGCAGATCGCCGAGATTTACCCTGACCTCAGGGACGTCGAGATCACCCATGGCTGGGGCGGCTATGTCGGCATCACGATGCCGAGAAAACCGTTCGTGCGCGAGGTGATGCCCAATGTGATCTCGGTCGGCGGCTATTCCGGCCACGGCGTCATGCTGTCGAACTTTTTCGGCAAGCTCTATGCCGAAACCGTCGCCGGCAACCGGGACCGGCTGAGGCTGATCGAGGACCTGAACATCCCGGCCTTTCCCGGAGGCCGGCGCTTGCGCGCGCCTCTTCTGTTTTTTGCACTCAACTGGTATGCCTTGAGGGACCGCATATAACCACAGGTTGCAAAATCCCTTGCAAGTTGCAGAATCGATCGTAAAGGTGCAGAATCCGTCCGGCAAGGGCGCAGTGATGCCACAATCGCCGGCAAAGGATGCCGGTTCTGGGCAGTCGAAGGGGGATTTTGCGGGCCTGCCCGCGTTGGATTGGGACCGATGCCGACCAAATGCCGGTTTCCCGGCACAGGTCGTAAGAACGTTGGCCCGCAAATGGAGGTTGCAAGAGTGAGAGAGCCCTTCAGTTTCGGCGCGCCGGAACGACGGCGCTTTGCGATGCAGTTTGGCTACGACATGCAGCCCAGATTCTGGCGGCAAATCCGGTCGAACCTGCACCTGGTCATCGCCGCGTTTGGCACAGCAGCGCTGCTTGGCGTGGCAGCGCTGGCGCTATGGCTGGCATTGCCGGCCAGCGAGAGACAAGCTGTCGCCAGTCCCGAGCAGATCGTTTCCAGCATTTCGGTGAAAACGACAAGGATCGTGCCGGCCGCGGCCGCGGCCGCGAGGATAGAAGCGGCGCAGCAGGCTGCGAGCAAGACCGATGCGATTTCGTCGGCGGTGGTTGCAGCGAAGGCCGAGATAGCGGCGCTGGCGCCCAATGATCCTCGCTGGACAAGATCGGGACCGAAGACCACATCCGGCCAGCTGGCCGGCCAGGCTGAAAAAGCGGACAAGCCGTCCGCTGCGGCGGCATTCGCCGATCCGGCGGCGAAAACCAAAGTGGCAGCATTGATTGCCAAAGTCGCCGCTCCCGCCAAGGCGGCGACGGACGGGGCTCCAACCGCAGCCATCCCCACCCCAGAACCGCTGCCGGCCGCGACACAGAAGGATAGCACCCAAGCCAAAGTCGAGGCCAAGCAGCCGAGCGCGGCAGAGACCGGACGCATCCTCAGGGGCGTCACCATGCGCACCGGTCCGAAGAACAGTGCGGCGGCCATCGTCACCATTCCGGCCAAGACCTCGGTTCAGGTGATGGGCTGCAAGAAATGGTGCCAGATCGTCTACAACGGCAAACGCGGCTGGATCTACAAGAGCTTCGTCAAGACCGGCGCCTGATGCATGTCGCGCGAAAGCATGCCCTCGGGCTTGAACCGAGGGTAGCGGTTTTGCGACAACGACATCCATAAAAACAAGAGCCCAAAGCGCGTCGCATGAGTCCATTCAAAGGCGACGCGCTTTACCGTTAGGGCCGTCAGGCCATTCCTTGACGTTGCCGACGGCTCATTTGGCTGCTGCCACTCAGCCACCCGGGGTGCGGGGCCGAACGGCTTAGATGCACCGCCCGCCGTCAACCTCCAGCGCCACGCCAGTGACGAAGGCCGCCTCGTCCGAAGCCAGCCAGAGCGCCGCGTTGGCTATATCGAGCGGCGTCGAAAGCCGGCCAAGCGGTATCGACGCACGGAATTTCTCGCGGATTTCGGGTGTGTCGGCGCCCATGAATTTTTCCAGCATGCCGGTCTCGCCGGCGACCGGGCACAGGCAGTTGACGCGGATGTTCTTCGGCGCGAGTTCCACCGCCATGGATTTGGTCGCGGTGATGGCCCAGCCTTTCGACGCATTGTACCAGGTAAGGCCTGGCCGCGGCCTGATGCCGGCGGTCGAGGCCGTGGTCAGGATGACGCCGCCGCCTTGCCTATCCATCACCGGCACGACCGCCAGAGCGGCGTGGTAGATCGCCTTCATGTTGACGGCCGTGATCAGATCGAAAGTCGTCTCGTCGACCTCGAGCATATCGCCGTTGCGATGGGTGTAGCCGGCATTATTGACCATGATGTCGATGCGGCCAAAGGCGGTTCTTGCGGCATTGACCATCTCGTCGAACTCGGAACGGGTAGAGACGTCCCTCTGGGTCCAGATCGCCGCCCGGCCGATCTCGTTGGCGACGCGTTCGGCGCCCTTAGCGTTGAGGTCGGCGACAACGACCTTGGCGCCTTCCTCGGCAAAACGCTTGGCCATGCCCTCGCCGAAGCCTGACGCGGCACCGGTGATGATGGCAACTTTGTTTTCCAGGCGCATGGCTTTCTCACTCATGATTGAAGACTCCCCGCTGCGGCAGCCACCGGCAATGGCCGCCGAAAGATCAACAAACTCTCGATTTCTCCTTTGGCTTTCGCCTCGATCCCGCTCTATGCTGCATCTGCGAAGGCCTCCCGGAACCACCTCGCCGACAAGCGTCCGGGTTGCGCCAGTGTCAAGGCCACACCTCAGAACAATCGGCAACACCCGATTGGCCCTGGGATGTGACGCCGTGTCACTGGAAAATCTAAATCGATTAGATTATATCCACCGCCACACAGCGAGCGGCGTCAGAGCGGACAGACCATGACCAGCCAGATCATTCCCGTCGACCCTTTCGACTTCATTATTTTCGGCGGCACCGGCGATCTGTCGGAACGCAAGCTTTTGCCGTCACTCTATCATCGCCAGCGCGGCCATCAGTTTTCCGAACCGACGCGCATCATCGGCACGTCGCGCTCGAAGATGACCGACGGGGAATTCCAGGCCTTCGCCAAGCAGGCGATTTCCGACCATGTGAACCCGGCCGATATCGACGCCGCGGAGTTGGAGACGTTCCTTGCCCGGCTTTCCTACGTCTCCGCCGACGCGACGACCGGCGCCGGCTTCGACCAATTGAAGACGGCGATCGGCGACAGCGAATGCATCCGCGCCTTCTATCTGGCGGTTGCGCCGGCGCTGTTCGGCGACATCTCACACAAGCTGAAAGAGAACGGGCTGATCACGCCGAACTCGCGCATCGTGCTGGAGAAGCCGATCGGGCGCGATCTCGCCTCGGCGCGCCAGCTCAACGATCTGGTCGGCGACGATTTCCATGAAAGCCAGATTTTCCGCATCGATCACTATCTCGGCAAGGAAACGGTGCAGAACCTGATGGCGCTGCGCTTTGCCAATGCGCTCTACGAGCCGCTGTGGAATTCCGCCAATGTCGATCATGTGCAGATCACCGTGGCCGAGACCGTCGGCCTCGAAGACCGCGTCACCTATTACGACAAGGCTGGCGCGCTGCGCGACATGGTGCAGAACCACATGCTGCAGCTTCTCTGCCTCGTCGCCATGGAGGCGCCGTCGTCGATGGACGCCGACGCCGTGCGCGACGAAAAGCTGAAGGTTCTGCGCGCGCTGAAACGCATCAACGGCAATGAAGCGCCCAAGCACACGGTGCGCGGCCAGTACCGTGCCGGAGCCTCGGCCGGCGGGCCGGTGAAAGGCTATGTCGAGGAGCTCGGCAAGAACAGCAACACCGAGACCTTCGTCGCGCTCAAGGCCGAAATCGGCAACTGGCGCTGGGCGGGCGTGCCGTTCTATCTCAGGACGGGCAAGCGGCTGGCGACACGCGTTTCGGAGATCGTCATCGAATTCAAGCCGATCCCGCACTCGATCTTCGGCGACAGCGCCGGGCCGATCTCCGCCAACCAGCTGGTCATCAGGCTGCAGCCCGACGAAGGCGTCAAGCAGTTCATCATGATCAAGGATCCGGGGCCTGGCGGCATGCGGCTGCGCCAGATCCCGCTCGATATGAGCTTCGCGCAATCTTTCGACGGCCGCGCCCCCGACGCCTATGAGCGACTGATCATGGACGTCATCCGTGGCAACCAGACGCTGTTCATGCGCCGCGACGAGGTCGAGGCGGCGTGGAAATGGATCGACCCGATTCAGGACGCATGGGAAGGCGCCAGGCAGGAGGCGCAGGGCTATACCGCCGGCACATGGGGCCCCTCCGCCTCGATTGCGCTGATCGAACGCGACGGGCGGACATGGCACGAGAGCAATTGAACGGCGCCGCTTACAGCTGGCACGCATTTGCCGAACGCCAGGACCTGGCGGCTGCACTTGCCGGCCACGTCGCAGGCCGCCTGACCAATGCGATCGCTGAGCGCGGCACGGCATTGCTCGCCGTTTCCGGCGGCACGACGCCGGCGAATTTCTTCGCATCGCTTTCGAATATCCCGATCGCCTGGAACAAGGTCACGGTGACGCTGGTCGATGAGCGTTGCGTGCCGGCGTCTTCGCCGCGCTCCAACGCCGGGCTGGTCGCCGCCAATCTTTTGCAACACGCCGCCGCAGCCGCACGTTTCGTGCCGCTCTACCAGGAGGCTGAAAGCATCGAGGATATGTCGGAGGCCGACAGCAGGATGTTGCGGTCGCTGCCCTGGCCGCTCGACGTGGCCGTGCTTGGCATGGGAGCGGATGGCCATACCGCGTCGTTTTTTCCTGACGCCGACAATCTGGAAACACTGCTCGACCCGTCGTCGGAAATGGTCGTGCTCCCGGTTCATGCAGCAAGCGCCGGCGAGCCGCGGCTGACGCTGTCGCTGGCGCGGATCGTCAGCGCCGGCTTCGTCGCGCTGCACATCGAGGGCGAGGACAAGCGCAAGGCATTCGAAAGCGCGATGGCATCGGAAACGCGAAAGCCCATTCGCGCCGTGCTGGACGCAGCCAAAAGGCCCGTAGAGGTTTTCTGGGCACCCTGATTTCAACCTGCCGAGGCCCGGCGGACAGCCGAACGGTGTTTGCGGGACCTCGCCTGAAAGGACCGACGCCATGACCGCAAGACGCGACATCGAAGCCATCACCGAGCGCATCCGCCAACGCTCCAGACCGGGGCGTGAGGCCTATCTCGGCCGCATCGCCGAGGCCTCGAGCCGCACCGCCAACCGGGCCGTGCTGTCCTGCGGCAACCTCGCCCACGGATTTGCCGTGTGCAGCCCTTCGGAAAAGCTGGCGCTTGGCGGCGACCGCGTGCCGAACCTCGGCATCATCACCTCCTATAACGACATGCTGTCGGCGCATCAGCCCTTCGAGACGTTTCCGGCGCTGATCAAGGACGCGGCGCGCGAGGCCGGCGGCATTGCCCAGGTCGCCGGCGGCGTGCCGGCGATGTGCGACGGCGTCACCCAGGGCCAGCCCGGCATGGAGCTGTCGCTGTTCTCGCGCGACGTGATCGCCATGGCGGCGGCGATTGGCCTGTCGCACAACATGTTCGACGCCGCCGTCTATCTCGGCGTCTGCGACAAGATCGTGCCGGGGCTGGTGATCGCGGCGCTGACCTTCGGCCATCTGCCGGCGGTATTCATCCCGGCCGGGCCGATGACGACAGGCCTGCCCAACGACGAGAAAGCCAAGGTCCGCCAGCTCTATGCCGAAGGCAAGGCAGGACGGGCCGAGCTGCTCGAGGCCGAGTCCAAATCCTATCACGGGCCGGGGACCTGCACCTTCTACGGCACGGCGAACTCCAACCAGATGCTGATGGAGATCATGGGCCTGCACACGCCGGGCGCCTCCTTCGTCAACCCCGGCACGCCGTTGCGTGACGCGCTGACGCGGGAGGCGACGAAGCGGGCGCTGGCGATCACCGCGCTCGGCAACGCCTACACGCCGGTCGGCCGGATGATCGACGAGCGCTCGATCGTCAACGGCATCGTCGGCCTGCACGCCACCGGCGGATCGACCAATCACACCATCCACCTGATCGCCATGGCGGCCGCGGCCGGCATCGCCATCAGCTGGCAGGATATTTCGGATCTTTCGGAAGCCGTACCGCTGCTGGCCCGGGTCTACCCGAACGGCCTTGCCGACGTGAACCATTTCCACGCCGCCGGCGGGCTCGGCTTCCTGATCCGCGAACTGCTCGACGAGGGAATCCTGCACGAGGACGTCCAGACGGTTTGGGGCGAAGGCTTAAGGCCTTATGCGGTCGAGGCCAGGCTCGGCGCCGATGGCGGCGTGGTGCGCGAGGCCTCGCCCCGCGAAAGCGGCGACGAGAAGGTGCTGGCGCCGTTCAAGAAGGCGTTCCAGCCGACGGGCGGGCTGAAAATGCTGTCCGGCAATCTCGGCCACGCCGTCATCAAGACATCGGCGGTCAAACCGGAGCGGCGCATTATCGAGGCGCCGGCCAAGGTTTTCGATAGCCAGCAAGGGCTCAATGAGGCGTTCAAGGCCGGCACGTTGACCGGCGATTTCATCGCCGTCATCCGCTTTCAGGGCCCGAAAGCCAACGGCATGCCGGAACTGCACAAGCTGACCACCGTGCTCGGCGTGCTGCAGGATCGCGGCCAGCATGTGGCGCTGGTCACCGACGGGCGCATGTCGGGCGCCAGCGGCAAGGTGCCGGCGGCGATCCATGTGACGCCGGAGGCAGTCGAGGGCGGGCCGATCGCCAGGATCCATGACGGCGACATCATCAGGCTCGACGCCGACACCGGGACGCTGGAAGTGCTGGTGCCGGCAGGCGACTTCGCGCTGCGGCGGGCGGCGGACAGCGATCTTGCCGGCAATGAGTTCGGCTTCGGCCGCGAGCTTTTCGCCGGGTTGCGGCAAATGGTCGGCCGTGCCGACCACGGCGCCAGCGCATTCGCAAACAACGCGGCGGAATTCGCACTGCAGTGAATAAGGGCGGCGGCCGTCTGACGCTGGCCGTCGATTGCCAAATAGTTTTGCCTTTTTGGCCACTATGTTACCTATTGGCCTATCTCGTGACCGGTCATTCGTAGCCGATGCAGCGGGGAGCGGGATCGAGGGCTTCTGCGTCTTCAGAAACGGCAAAGTCCGACCTTAAGCGGAAGCTCGTTCGCCCCGGCTGAAATTCATGACCATGACCCGAAGCTGCCTTCGTCAGTGCGTGAGTTGAATGGCAGCTCAGCGCCGCATTTCAGTCGTTCCAACGATCCGTTTGCACACCAAAAGCGGGCATCGCTGGTGCCGAGGCACAAGGGCGAGTTTGCGACAAGCGGAGAGCCACGATTTCCCAAATTGCGCACCCGGGGCTACATTGCCCCCTAGCTGCTTGTTGATCATTCTTTGGCGGGATTGCGGACCGAGCGGCTCGGATGCCTGAGGTGGGTAGGCGTGATACCGGTGTGCTGACGGAACACCCGGCTGAAATGCCCGGCATTTTCGAAGCCGCATCGGTACGCGATTTCGCCAATCTGCAGGTCGCTGCCTTCCAGCAGGGATTTTGCATAATGCACCCGTAGCGCCAGATAGGCGGCCATCGGGCTGATGCCCAACTCCGTCCCGAAAAGACGCTCCAACTGGCGCCTCGAGCAATTCAACCGGCTCGCGATTTCTGTAACCGACACCTTTTCCTGGAGATTGCTCTCCATCAACAGCAAGGCCCGCTTCACCGCGCGGCTCGACGCTTCGGGAAACAGATCCCCGACCGGCTGCACGTCCCAGATGTTTCGGATTCGATCGAGAACAAGAATCTTGGCGGCTTTTTCCGCCGCCTTCTGGCCGATGAATTGCGATACGAAATAGCCGGCGAGGTCTGCCGCTCCCGTGCCGCCAGCGCATGTCGCGCGGCTACGGTCGACCGAAAAAAGACTATCCGCATGGGCGTTCACATCAGGGAACTCGGTACGAAAGTCCTTGATGTGAAACCAGCTTACGGCGGCGCTGTAGCCGTCCAACAATCCGTAGCGCGCGAGCACGAAGCTCCCCGTGCAAAGCGCGGTCAGGGGCACGCCCTTCTCGGCGGCCCGCAAAAGGAATGCCTCTTTATCCGAACTCAGGCCCCGGTTCGTGTCGAGCAGGCCTCCAACCACCACAACATTGTCGAAGGCCTCCGGATTGCCGATCGCCTTTGTCGGCAGCAATTCGACACCACAGCTCGCCCTGACCGGCAGGCCGCGTTCGCCGACGATCTGCCAGTCGAATTCCACCCTGCGGCTGCGATCGCCTTCGTCGCCCGCCAGGCGCAGCGTGTCGATGAAAAGCGAGAGCGGCGACAGGGTGAAGTCGCGAACTAGGAGAAACGCAAACTTCTTGGCCATTCCTTTTCCGCGCTGTCCGTGGGTTTTGTTCGATTCGCATTCGGAGGGGTTCGGCTGCGTTCCTCTGACGGGTGAGCCATCGATCACCGGGGTCTATACATGTGTACCAACAAAATACAATCCGTTGACTCGCTCACTAGCGCATGCGATTCTTGGCGGAATGCTAAGTTTCATTGACTCGAAGAAGCGTTCAGAAGGTGTGCGATGAAAGGAAGCAAGGGCAATCTCTACGACGATCTCAAGCGTCGCATCCTGACGATGGAACTCGATCCTGACGAGGATTTAGATGAGGTGGCGCTAAGCGAACGCTACGGCCTGTCGCGGACTCCGGTTAGGGAAATATTCCGCCGCTTGGAGGGCGAAGGCTACATCGAAATTCGCGCGAACAGAGGCGCTCGGGTTGTTCCAATGAACCACTCGACGCTTCGGCAATTCTTCTTGGTAGCGCCTATGGTCTACGCCGCCATCGGCCGGCTTGCGGTTCAGAATTTCAAATCTTCGCAGATGTCAGACCTAAAGGACACACAGGCGCGTTTCCGTGCTGCGAGCCAGTCGGGCGACGCACTTGCCATGGTGGTCGAGAACAACAGGTTCCACGAGATAATCGGCGAGATGTCCGGAAATGCCTACCTTCAACCCAGCCTTGGCAGGTTGCTGATCGACCATGCCCGCATCGGTCACACTTTCTTCCGCCCGCGCAACGATGACATGCGCAAGCGCCTCAAAATTGCAGTCGAACACCATGATGGCTTTATCTCGGCCATTAGCGATCATGATGAGGGCGCCGTCGTCGACCTGGTGTTCGAGCATTGGGAGTTATCTCGCGAGAACATGGAGATGTTCATCGCGCCCCAGGGCTTGAAGGCGGATGCTCTGGTTGGCGATTCCTGACAGCATTGTGTGATCATCAGATCGATCGTCTCTCTGCCGCGCCACAACTCATCTGGCCGGCTGGTCCGGTGCGGCAGCCTTGCCTGCCGAGACTGCCTTGGTGGGCGTATAAACCAGTCGCGCCATAAGGCGGTGCCTCCCTTTCAGCTCTGTCTGTCACCGGCGCTCGGTTGCGAGCGGCTCTGGTCGCGCTGTGTGGCTTGGCCGGCGACACGCTGTTGTCGCATTTGCTGCCCCGGAGGATGCGTCGCTTCACAGCTTTCTATATGGCATTGTATTATCAAAATATAATTATTGTGTACGTAATAAATACAATTTGTTGACTCCGGCGCGCCGACGTGCGATATTCTGCACCATCAAACGCGACCAACCGGTTCCGGGTGCTGTGAATTCTCAAGGAGAGTTCGCAGAGGGCCGTCGTTTGGCCGAACGACGCCTTGGTCGAAACGACCACTCCACCGATGGAGAATTGTCTTGAGATTTGAGGGCATCTACACGCCGGCGGTGACGCCGCTCGACCCGGCCGGGCAGATCGACAACGCCGCTTTCGCGGACGTTCTTGAGTCGCTCATCGAGGCCAAGGTGCACGGCATCATCGTCGGCGGGTCGACGGGTGAATACTACGCCCAGAGCACCCAGGAGCGCTTCGATCTCGCCGCCTATGCCAAGGAGGTGATTGGCACCCGGCTTCCGCTCATCGTTGGAACGGGCGCTACCAGGACCGAAGACTCGATCGAATATGCCAAGGCGGCGAAGGAGATCGGTGCCGATGCCATCCTCGTATCGTCGCCACCCTACGCCTTACCGACCGAGCGCGAGAATGCGGTTCACGCCCTTGCGGTCGACCGCGCGGCGAGCCTTCCGATCATGCTCTACAACTATCCCGCTCGTATGGGCGTGATGATGGGAGAGGACTATTTCTCCCGCGTGGGCAAGTCCAGGAACGTCGTGGCCATCAAGGAGAGCTCCGGCGACATGGGCAACCTCCACCGGCTTGCCCGGAAGTTCCCCCATATTTCGCTCTCCTGCGGCTGGGACGACCAGGCACTCGAATTCTTTGCATGGGGTGCGAAAAGTTGGGTCTGCGCCGGCTCCAACTTTCTGCCGCGCGAACATGTCGCTCTCTACGACGCCTGCGTGCTCGAAAAGAACTTCGACAAGGGCCGCGCCATCATGACCGCGATGCTGCCCCTCATGGATTTCCTCGAGTGCGGCAAGTTCGTTCAGTCGATCAAGTATGGCTGTGAGCTGATTGGGCTGAAAGTAGGCACGGTGCGGGCCCCGCTGCGCCCGCTCAATTCAGAAGAAAAGCGAACTCTCCAGACCGTCGTCGCCACCTTGAAGCGCACGGTCGCCCGGATCACGTCGGGAGCGAATTATGCATGAGCCTTTGACCGCCGCCGAATACAAGGCGATAGCCGAAGATATTCAATTCCCGACCATTGCCTTCATTGACGGGGCATTCCGTCCGGCCAATTCCGGCAAGACATTCAAGACCACTAATCCAGCTACGGGCGAGACGCTTGCCGAGATCGCCGCGTGCGACTCCAGCGATGTCGATTTCGCCGTGGCCAAGGCCAGGGACGCGTTCGATGACGGCCGCTGGCACCTCCGGTCGCCTGGCGAGCGCAAGGCCGTACTCCTCAACTTCGCGAAGCTTCTCGAGCGAAACCGCCACGAACTCGCGGTCATGGAGACCCTCGACAGCGGCAAGCCGATCCGCGAATGCCAGACCGTCGATGTTCCCGATACGATCCACACGCTCCGTTGGCATGCCGAGCTGATCGACAAGCTCTATGACAATACCGCTCCTGTGGGTTCAAACGCGCTGACGATGGTCGTGCGCGAACCGGTCGGCGTCGTAGGCTGCGTTCTGCCGTGGAACTTTCCGCTCCTGATGCTGGCCTGGAAAATAGGACCGGCGCTTGCAGCGGGTTGCTCGGTCATCGTGAAGCCTGCGCAGGAGACGACCCTGACCACGCTCCGTGTAGCCGAGCTGGCCCATGAGGCGGGTATCCCGGCGGGCGTCTTCAATGTTGTCACGGGCGGCGGCAAGGATGTCGGCGAACCGATCGGCATGCACATGGGCGTCGATATGGTGGCGTTCACCGGATCGACGCCGACAGGTCGCCGTTTCCTGCGCTACGCAGCGGATTCCAATCTCAAGCGCGTCGTCCTTGAATGCGGGGGCAAAAATCCGGCAGTGGTTCTCGAGGATGCCGAAGACCTCGACCTGGTAGCCGAACAGGTCGTCAACGGCGCTTTCTGGAACATGGGCGAGAACTGCTCGGCGACTTCGCGGCTCATCGTCCATGCCAAGGTCAAGGATGAGTTGCTCGAGCGCATCGGCGCCTACATGCGCGAGTGGAAGACGGGCGATCCGCTCGACCCGGAAAATCGCATTGGCGCGCTTGTCAGCAAGAGCCACTTCGAGAAGGTGAAATCCTTCCTCAACGACGTGAAGACCGAAAAGCTCGCCGTCGCCCATGGCGGCGACACGCACAAGGGTATCTACATCGAGCCGACCGTCGTTGACGGTGTTACGCCTTCGAGTCGCCTCTTTCAGGAAGAGATTTTCGGACCGATCCTTTCGGTCACGACGTTCAATTCGCTTGCCGAGGCGATAGCTCTCGCCAATGACACCAACTACGGCCTAACCGCGTCTGTTTACACGGGAAGCCTTCGCAAGGCGATCAAGCTGTCGCGAGAAATCCGGGCGGGCGTCGTCACGGTCAATTGCTTCGGCGAAGGCGATGCGACCACTCCGTTCGGCGGCTACAAGGAATCCGGCTTCGGCGGCCGCGACAAGTCGATCTTCGCGCATGACAACTACTGCGAACTGAAGACGATCTGGATCGACGTTTCCGATCGTTCGGTCGACGAGACGGTTCGATGAACGACATCGTCGTCAAGCGTCTTCCGGCGGAATCCGGAACCTCGGGTTGGGAGGCGATCAGCACACGCAGCTTCCCGGTCCGGACGCTCGACGGCGACCTGTCGGCCGACTGGCTGATCGTCGGTGCGGGCTTCGCGGGATTGTCTGCTGCGCGCCGGTTATCTCAACTCCGGCCTGGCGACAAGATCGTCGTGCTGGAAGCGGGAGAGATCGCCAAAGGTACCTCAGGCCGGAATTCCGGCTACATGATCGACGTCCCGCACAATCTGTCGTCGGGCGAATATTCCGTCGCCAGCGAGACCGTGACGGTGGCGGAGATCGCTCAGAACCGCTTTGCGATATCTTTCGCCGCCGACGCTGCGGCGGAATACGACATGTCGCGCGAGACCTTCGATCGGTCGGGCAAAATCAATGCGGCGGCGACAAATCGCGGCATGAAGCTCAACGAGAATTACGGTCGCTCGCTGCAAGGAATCGGCGAAAAGCATCGCTTCCTTGATGCGGAAGAGATGCGGGCGATCACCGGGTCAAATTACTATCTGGGAGGCCTTTATACGCCGGGCGCGGTGATGATCCAGCCCGCTGACTATATCCGCGGGTTCGCCGCGGGGCTGGCGTCGAAGGTCGACATATTCGAGCACTCGCCAGTGCTCAAACTTGAGCGGCACGGCGGAGCTTGGAAAGCAGTATTGCGTCGTGGCACCGTCACCGCGCCGAAGGTCATCTTGGGCATCAACGGGCACGTCGAGGATTTCGGTTACTTCCGCGGCCGCCTGATGCACATCTTCACCTATGCATCGATGACTGCCCCCTTCACTTCCAAGTCCACGGGCAAGGATATGTGGGCATTACTCCCTGCTGATCCGATGGGAGCGACGGTCAGGAAGATCAGCACCGACGGCTTCTCGCGTATCGTGATCCGTACCCGGTTCACCTACGACTGGGCCGTCCAGGTCAGCGACAAGCGCTTGGTTGGAATCGCCGCCGAGCAGCGAGCGTCTCTGGACGCCCGCTTTCCATATCTCAAGGACGTGCCGTTCGAACACGTCTGGGCCGGACGGCTTTGCCTCAGCCGCAACCATGTGCCCGCCTTCGGCGAGATCGAAGAAGGCCTTTATTCGGCCTGCTGCGAGAACGGTCTTGGGACCGTAAAAAGCACTCTCGCGGGCGTCATGGCCGCCGATCTGGCGACCGATACCCGCTCCGACATGCTCGACAAATTCTCGGATCAGCCGGAGCCCGCGCGGCTGCCTCCCGAGCCGCTCGCGTGGCTCAGCGTCAACACGGTGATCCGGCTGCAGGAATTGCGTGCTGGCCGCCAGGGATAGCTCTCGCCGCGCAATGTGAAGACCGAGCCGACCGCAAAGTCTTCGAATGAAAATGGGAACGAAACAGGGAGTAAGTAAAATGAAAACGTTGTGGAAAGCGCTCTGCGCTGTCGCGATGGTCGGTATGACTATGTTGCCCGCTCACGCGCAGGAAAAGACCATTACCATGGGTACGATGTCCTGGGAGGACCTCACCCCCATCACCGGTATCACCAAAAAGGTACTCGAAGATGCCGGCTACACCGTGAAGGTGACCGAGTTCTCTGAGTGGGGCATTGCCTACGCCGCGCTCAGCAAGGGCGACGTCCAGATCCTCGCTTCGCAGACCGACTACGTCGCTCATGACTACTGGGACAAGAACAAGAGCCGGCTGGAGAAAATCTCTCCGGTCTCTCACGGCCTTTTCCAGGGCGTCGCCGTGCCGAAATACGTGACGATTGATTCCATGGACCAGTTGAATGACAACGCCGATAAGTTCGGCGGCAAGATCGTCGGCATCGAGCCGGGTTCCGGTCTGATGCGCGACACAGCCAACTCGGTCAAGGAATACGATCTCAAGCTACAGCTCATCGAGGGCAGCACCGCCGCGATGACGGCTGCTCTCAAGTCGGCCGTCGACCGTCAGGAATGGATCGCAGTCACCATCTGGGAGCCCTCCTGGATGATGCAGAAATACGACGTCAAATTCCTCAAGGACCCCATGGGCATTTTTCCGCCGCCGCAGAGCTACTACTGGATCGGCCAGGAGGGTTTCTCTGCGGAGAACCCACACGCCCGCGAAGTCATCGCCAGCGTCTACGTTCCGCTCGCCGACATCACGGCGATCAACGCCGCTGTCAACGAGGGCAAGTCGATGGACGAGGCCGTGGCTGCGTGGATCGAAGCCCATGCCGATCTGCTGAAGCGCTGGGAGAACATCAAGAGCTATTAGTTGGCGAAGGGTGGGTTCGTCCAAGTCGGCGACCCGCCCGGATCTTTTGAAAACAGGGAAAGCCAGCGTCAGGCCGGCCCACGGGAACGCAAGGAGCACTGCGATGAATGACTCCAACGAGGTGTTGATCGACTGCCAGTCCGTGTGGAAGATCTTCGGCGGTCGCGCTTCGGCAGCCGTCAAGGCTATCTCCGAACGGGGTCTGTCCAAGAAGCAGGTGCTGCAGGAGTTCGACTGCGTGGCGAGCGACGTAAAATATTCGTTCGCGATCATGACTGGATCCGCCAGGCGCTGATGTTTGAACCCCGCGGGCACGACATCATGTCCGGGGCGATCATCTATCCGGCATACCATCCGGACTGCGATTTCGCTGTGATCTTCATCGAAGTCAGCGGCTGCCGCCGATGTGCGGCGCCGCCATGCGCGACACAGGAACGGCAGCTTTCGACCTCAAAGCGGGCCTGGTCGGCGTGGTCTGTAATCAGGCAGGAACGTAGGTCAACCTGACGACTTCCCCGCCGATTCGCTCGCTGGCCACAAGGCGGAGCGGTGGCCGAGAGCCGGCGAAGAAGGGCTTGCCACGACCAAGCACCACGGCGTGAAGGTAGAGGCGGTATTCGTCGATCAGACCCATTTCGGTCAGGCTTTGCGCCAACTCTGGTCCGGAAGCGGAAATCTCTCCTGTTAGCTTGGCCTTTAGCCTGCGTATCACTACCTCGACGTCATCCTCGATAAGCGTGGCATTGGGACCGACCGACTTCAACGAGCGCGATACAACCCATTTCGGCTGGCGCCGCCACGCCGCCGCGAACTCGTGTTGCTCCGTACTCCACTCAGGACGGTCTTCGTCCCAATCGCGCATGGCCTCGTACATGCGGCGACCGTACACACTGCCGGTCAGGTCGCGCACGTGCTCTATCCAGTGACGAAAGAGCGCGGAACTTGGCGCAGGTAGTTCCTGGTGGTCGACATAGCCGTCGAGGGACTGGTTCATTCCGAATACGATCTTCGCCATGCTGCAAAATCTCGCCGCCGTGTCAGGTAAACAAGACGAACGATAGCCAAGCGCCCCGACACATGCCCGAAAACTTTTTCTTGTGGGGGTCGTTACCCGGTCCTTGTCGCAAAATTCCCGACTTTTGAATCGGTTCGCGACTGATATTTGCGACGTCGCAAAACCGGATGTCCTGCGAATGCAGCGGGGAGCGGGATCGAGGGCTTCCGCGTCTTCAGAAACGGCAAAGTCCGACCTTAAGCGGAAGCTCGTTGGTCCCCGGCCGAATTCACGCCCATGACCCCAACCCGGACCTTCCCGTCTCTCGGGGCAAGGTCACGAAAGGATTGGATTTAGCCTTCAGCCCGGTTCCCGTCGGCGTCATCAGCCAACCATCATCCAGTCTGACCGAGATGTTGCCCGACGATCCGAACGTCGGTCCTCGATCAACATCGACTTTCCAAGCCGAGCAACTTTCTCGCGGAGTGTGGTCCTCGGTCACGAAGCATTCCAAAAGCATCGCGGTCTAAGGGCCGCCGGTTTCTGAACCCGGAAGACAATGGACCGTGGATTTATGGATTGGCCGGCCACGCGTTGAGCTGAATGCACGAAACTCAACGCTGATGGTCTCAACATCGATGGGGGCGACCAACTTCGCCAACCTGTAATCAGCCAGAGCTTTACGCGTGGGACAGCGGCCACAATCCAGCGCTGGACCGCTTAACATCAGCTGACACCGAACAGCCCGCTGAGCCACGCCATCTGTTCGCGCTCTTGGTAGCCTTGCCCGCCTTCATGGTTGTTGAATTCGTATTCTACCATGGTCTTATGGCCCGCGTAGGCATTGAATGCGCCATAAACAGTAGAGGGCGGGCAGACCTCATCCATCAGGGCTACCGAAAACAGCGCCGCCGCCTTGCACTGACGGGCGAAGTTGACGCAGTCGAAATAGTTGAGTGTTTCAAAGACTTTCGCCTTCTTTTCGCGATGCTGCGCCAAAAAACGGACGATTTCCAAATAGGGATCGCGCAGGGCAGTCTGCACAGCACGCGGAAAGTCGCACAGAAATGGCACGTCAGGCATTACCGCCTTGACACGCGGGTCTATGCCGCCAACGGCAAGCGATATACCGCCGCCCTGACTGTCACCGCAGACCGCGATGCGTTCGGAATCGATGAAGTCCTGCCCTACGAGCGCATCAATCGCCCGCACACTGTCGGTGAACAGGCGTCGGTAATAGTAGTCACTCTTATCCAGTACGCCGCGCGTCATAAAGCCGGGAATGGACGAGGTCGAGCCGACCGGATCGGCGGTCTCACCGACGCTCCAGGTGCTTCCCTGCCCACGTGTATCCATCCGGAAATATGCAAACCCTGACGCCGCCCAATGCAGCTGCTCATGTGCCAAGCCGCGGCCGCCGCCATAGCCGATATACTGGACGACGACGGGCAGGCGCCCCTGGCGGTGCGTGGGCAAGATCAGCCATCCCTTGATCGGATGACCGCCAAATCCCGGAAAGGTGACGTCGAAGGACTGCACCGCCTTGAGCGTTGTCTGCACCGGCACGATGCTGACCTCACCGTCGGCCTGGCGGGCCTCGGCGATGGTCGACGTCCAAAACCGGGCAAAGTCGTCCGGCATGGCGACACTGCTGACGTAAGCGCCCAATTCGGGCTGGATCAAATCCAAGGCCGGCATTGTTCCTCCAAGGTTGAATCAGAAGCAAAGCCGGTGATCGACATGGATGGCTCCGCATTCGGATCCGCCCTAGGCCATCGATCTGTGCAGTACCGGTCCACGAGGTCTCACCATGTCCCCTTCGCTATTCTTCTATGCATTGCTATCGCGCGGCGGCAGATTTTCACCCCGAAGCGCCGATCGAAATATGGGGCGGTGTCCGCCCCATATCCCGTTCAGTTGCCCGTCTTGATCCGCGTCCAGAGGCGGGTGAGTACGCGCTGCTCCTTGTGCTCGTAGGGATAAATCGTGAACAGCTTTTCGAGCGTTTCCTCGGTTGGATAGACGGAGGGGTTCTTGAGCACCGCCTCGTCGAGGAATTTCTGGGAGGCCAAATTGCCGTTGGCCGTTTGCACATAGTTGGATGACTTGGCGATGACTTCCGGCTTCATCAGGTAATTGATGAACGCGTGCGCCTCATCGACATGCTTGGCATCCGCCGGAATGGCAAGATTGTCGAACCACATATAGGTGCCTTCCTTCGGGATCAGATAGTTGATCTTGACCCCGTTCTTGGCTTCCTCGGCGCGGTTCTTCGCTTGCAGTATGTCGCCCGACCAGCCGATGGTGATGCAGATGTCACCATTGGCGAGACCTTCGATATAGGCCGAGGAATTGAAGGTGCGGACATAGCCGCGGATCTTCGCGTAAACGTCACCGCCAGCCTCGAGGTCCTCTGTTTTCTTGCTGTCGCCATCCTTGCCGAGAAAGTTCATGGCGATGGCGAAGGTTTCGTCGGGGGCATCGACGATGTTGACGCCGCAGCTTTCCAGTTTGGCCGCATTCTCCGGTTTGAGAAGCACGTCCCAGCTATCGATCGGCACGTCGCCGAGCTTGGCTTTCACCTTGTCGACATTGTAGCCGATGCCGGTGGTGCCCCACATATAGTTGACGGCATGTTCGTTGCCGGGATCGTACTTCGCCAGCAGGGTCATGACTTCGGGCCACATGTTCTTGAGGTTCGGCAGCTTGGACTTGTCGAGCTTCTGGAACACGCCGGCCTGAATCTGGCGGGCCAGGAATGGTCCGGCGGGAACCACCACGTCATAGCCGGACCCGCCGGTAAGCAGCTTGGTTTCGAGAATTTCATTCGAATCGAAGGTGTCGTAGACGACCTTGATGCCGGTCTCCTTTGTGAAATCCTCAAGGATGGAACTGTCGATATAGTCAGACCAGTTGTAGACGTTGACGACCTTGTCCTGCGCCAACGAGACGCCTGTGGAAAACAAGACGGCCGTCATCGTGACAGCCAGTCGTAGTTGTTTCTTCATGAAGATTCTCCCGTTTGCTCCCGCTTGCCATTCTGCCGGCAGGCTAGGTGTTCCGCTCTCGAGGTCCAGGAGAGCATCATTGACCGGCCGATCGTCGCCACTGCCTAAAGGCCAGCTTGACACCAGCTACCACTCTTCTTCCTTGCCCAGGTGAAGTCGGCCAAGGCCCTTCGGCCCAAAAGATCATTCCAGGTGAATCGCCGGCAGGGTTCATTGCTGCATTCTCAAGCTGCGGTCGAAAGCGCTGACGAAAATGTCGACTTCGTTTCGCGACCAGATCAATGGTGGGCGGAGCTTGAGGGTGTTGGGCGTGCCTTTCCCTATGAGGATGTTTCGGGCAAGCATGTCTTCAACAAGCCGCTCGGTTTGCGTCACAGCCGGTTCTTTTGTGAGACGATCGGTCACCAGTTCCACGCCGGTCATCATTCCAAGTCCGCGTACGTCGCCGATGATGGCGTGCCTTTCAGCCAGGCGCCTAAGCTCCTGGCGCAGATAATCTCCGACGGCGGCGCTCCGCTTGATCAGGTCTTCTCGCTCAATGACGTCCAGCACGGCCATGCCGGCCGCGCATGCGACGGTGTTGCCGCCGAAGGTGCTGAACAACAGCGGGTAGGTGCCATTGAGGAACCGCTTCATGAGCGCCGAGCTGAGAATAACAACGCCGAGAGGGTGGCCGTTTGCCACCGGTTTGCCCATCGTTATGAAGTCGACATATTCGTCCTTGAGCCCGTTTGCTCTGAACCCCCAAAAGGTTCCCATGCGGCCACAACCGGCTTGTACCTCGTCCGCTATGACGAATCCGCCCGCCGAACGAATTTTTTCCGCAATGAGATTGAAATAGTTTTCTGGCGCCCGCAGAACCCCGCTCGAACATAGCGCCGTGTCGACTATAAATGCCGCCGGCCTATGGCCCCTTTCGCGCAGGGTGGCGATCGCCCTGTCGGCGTCGGCCGCATACTTTGCTGCTGCTTGCGGGTCGTTGGCAAAAGCGCCCCTGTACATATCCGGGGCCATCAGGGTTTCAATCCGCCTGGGATGCTCGTCAGGGGGAAGGTGACGCCAGCTTTCATTGGAGAGCGCCGTCGTCAGTTCGGTGCAGCCGTGGTAGGCCCGGTCGATGATCAAGCCGCCATCGTGCCGGCTGAGCGACATGGCTATCTGCATCGCCAGGTCGTTGGCTTCGCTGCCCGAGTTGACGAAGATGCAGGTGTCGAGGTGGTCAGGCAGGTCGGCCGTCAGGCGCGCTGCGTATTCGACCGCTACGTCGCACATATACCGCGTATTGGTGTTCAGCGCGCTAGCCTGGCGGTAGATCGCTTTCGCCACATGCGGATGGCAATGACCGATCTGAGGGACGTTGTTGTAAACATCCAGATAGGCGGTGCCGTCGGCGGCATACATCCAGGCTGCGCGAGCCCGCGTGATGTGCAGCGGCTTGTCGTAGAAATGCCATATCGGTCCGAGGTGAGCTTCGCGCTCACGCCTGAGCGCGTCATAGTCATTTGCGAGAAGCTCGCCATCGATGCTGATGGCGCCATACACCGGAAACCGGCATGCCTGACGAAGCCTGCGGATCGCCTGTGCGCGACCCTGACGGCTCAGCAACTCCATCATTCGAGGATAATGGCTGGCGTCCTCGATGTGCGGGATGGCGGTTTCTTCCGTGGCTTCCCTCGCCTCCACGATGACAGTGGCCATCGCGAGGCGCAGGAGCATCGCATCGTAAATGAGATCGATCTCATTTTCTTCGAGCGGGTATGTTGAATCGAAACCTGACGTCACGTCGCAAAGGTAGGCGACCGGATCGTCATCGAATTTTGAGAATGTCTCGGAGGCGGTCGCGATCTCCGCGACAATGGAATTGTAGCCCATATCGCCAAAATCGATGATGCCCACCGGCGATGTACTGTCGTTCGGATCGACAAGGACATTGCCGCCATGCGAATCCTGATGCACGACTTGGCGGCGCGTCTTTAACAATTGGGGAAGGGTAAAGCGCTCGGCGCGCTCGAATATCTCCTCGCACAATTGCCGAAGCCTGGCGTCAGAGATCTTTGCTATCTGCGGGCGCAAGGCCAGGGCACGTGAAATGTCCCAGAAGTGCACATTGCTGCCTGCGTATGGATGAAAAAAATCGCGCAGCGCGTAGGCAAGTCGCCCTACTATCGCTCCTATGTTAAACCGAGTACGGGCGGAAAACGCTTCCTCAACCTGCTCCATGACCTTTCCCGGAAGGAAAGTAAGCACACGCACCATGTGCCGGGAGCCGCGCTCGTCCTCGATCCATTCATAGGGGGCGCCCGCGAGGGAGGGAACAACGCGAGGTACCGAAAGGGCCGGATCGCGCTCGAAGATATGCTTCAGGGCTTTGACCTGCATATCCACGACGCCTTCAGGTTCACTTACATTCGATATCTTGACGACGACATCGCGACCATCGGTGCTCTCGATGCGCCAGGATAGATCGCGCTCGGAAGTCAGTTGCTTGTATGTCCCCTCGATTCCGTAGCGACTTGCGACCACGCGTCTTGTCGTTTCCAGCGAAAAACCGGGAAGGTTGCGAAGCAGCAGAGCATCTGTGCTCATTCCATACCCCTGAAGCCAAGATCAGAACGCTCGACCCGGCGGCCAAATCGCTGCTGCACATTTGGCAGGGAAGTCCGCAGGCAACATTCTGCCCTGCGCATCGCCAGCCGTGTCAGAGCCTAGACCTCTGCCGGCGCGGCAAGAATATCATTCAGAGAACCGATACATTGATTTTTACAAATGCATCCGGTGCGCGTTGATGATCGCGTCGCGCACATAGGCGACGTTGGCGGCCTGTTCGCCTGCACGCGTGGCGACCTCGATGTCGGCGAAATAGGCTTCATCGGCCAGGGGAAGTCGGCGCAGCCGCCCCTGCTGTTCGAACGAGTTCGCAAAATGGATGGGCAGGACCCCGAGGTAGGCGCCTGACAGGACCATCAAGAGCTGCGCCTCGATATCGAAGGCTACGCGGTTTGCGGCTGAGTTGTCGAAGCGGTGGCGCCGGATACCATACCAATAGCCTCTGTGGACCCATGGATGGCGGTCGCATTCCGCACTTGTGATCTCTTCCTCCTTTCGCTGAAACAAGGGATGCGCCGATCCGCAAAATACCGCGTGCTCTTCACGGTAGATGATGTGGTATCTCACGCTCGCGACCTTGATGTCGGAACCGCCTATGCCAATGTCTATGTCGTTTTCCGCCACCGCCTTTGTTATGTCATTCGGCCGCATGATCTTGAGATTCAACTCGATTTCGGGTGCGGTTTCGGAAAGGTCGGCAATCGCGTCGGAAATCAGGAAACTCGGGTCGGTCGCCATGCAGTCGACAATGCCGATGCCCACCTTTCCCGCCAAAGCGCTTCTGAGGCACGAGAGGCGGGCCGAGTTGGAGTCCAGCATCCCGCTGATTTCCGTGCAGATTTCGTAAACCCGGCGCCCTTCTTCCGTGAGCGAAAAGCCGCGGCGCCCCCGTTCACATAACTTCACGCCAAGCCGCTGTTCAAGCGCGGTCAGATGGTTGGAGACTGTAGGCTGGCTTAGCGACAGTTCCATCTGCGCTGCAGATATGCCGCCATTGCGGACCACGCTTTCAAAGACACGAAACAGGTGGAGATCGGACCCCGATATCTTCATGACTGCAGATTGCACCAAATGCATTGGATGGCAAATTCCTGGAGACGTTCGCGGGCGATGCAGCTTGGGCGCAAACTGTCATTTCCAGACGGAGCCCGGATCGAGCCGGCTTGCTGATTAAGGATGCCGGTGCCTCTCGCAAGCGTACCGGACAGGCGCAATAGCGCAGTGGCCGCCGCTTACGAAGATTCTTAGGTCCCACCAATACTGGCGCACATTGCGCCGAAGCCGGCCGGCCGCCCTCGCTGTCGTGCCCTCCTGAAGACGGGGCCGTCCGACCGTTCTCGTTTTTTGGAGCGCCGTCTGCCGGGGTCATTGACGTTGCACCGGCTCTTGATTAGATACGTGGATACAAAAATACACAGGACCGCATGCCAGCCTCCATTTCGACAGAGTCACGCATGTCCGCCACCGCAGAAGAGGAGGCCTACAGGCACCTTCAGCGAGCCGTTCGCCTCGGGCGCTACCGACCAGGCGAGCGGCTCATTCCCGAGGAGATTGCGGCCGAAATCGGCATGAGCCGCATGCCGGTGCGCGAAGCCTTTCGGCGTCTGGCTTCTGACGGGCTGGTAGTTCTGCGGCCCAATCGGGGATGTGTCGTCGCCGGCCTGACCGTTGATGAACTTTATGAGATTTTCGAGATACGTTCCGTTCTGGAAGGACTCGCGGTCAGACTGGCGATGCCACGGATCGACGAGGAGGAACTCGAAGATCTCGAGCGCTTGCTCGATCGCATGGAGCGCGCGAGCCAGAGCGGCAGCAGTGACTGGGTAGTCCGCCATCAGGAATTCCATGGCCGGATATGTGCACTGAGCCAGAGGCCCAAGCTCATCCACCAGATTTCGGCCCTGCACGCGGTAATCGAGCCCTACATGCGCATCTGGTTCGACTATGTCGAAAAACCGCTCACCGCGCGAGAAGAGCATGCCGCGGTGATCGCAGCATTGCGATCGGGCGACGCTGGCCAAGCGGAACAGGTTATGCAGGAGCATATCCTCGGCACAGCGCCGATGCTGGCCGAGTTCGTGACTCCGAGCCGGTGAACCAACACCGGTTGGACAGGAATGGCCTCGATCCGGCGACGAGACCGGGCGCAGGTCGCGAGAACGCCAGATCAGTCAGATCGGCGTTATGATAAGGGGAAGCAAAATGAAAATTCGTCGTTTGGCCGCGATAGCGACCGCATTCGGCATGCTCGGCTTCATTCACACCGCACTGGCACAAGAGGCGCCCAAGGCGATAACCATCGCAAGCGAGGGTGCCTACGCTCCCTGGAACTTCACCACCGCCGACGGCAAGCTCGACGGTTTCGAGATCGAACTCGCCAACAATCTATGCGCCCGGATGAAGGTCGAATGCACGTTCATCGCCCAGGACTGGGACGGACTGATTCCTTCGCTGACAGTCGGCAAATTCGACGTGATCATGGCCGGCATGTTCATAACGCCGAAGCGGCTCGAGGTCATGGACTTCACACAGCCCTATGCGGTCGATCCGGGCGGTTTCGCGGTCGCGAAGGACAGCGAATTCGGCAAGCTCGGTCTTTCGACGGAGAAGTTCGACATGGGGGACGAGGCCGCATCGAGGGCCGCGATCGAGAGGCTGAAGCCACTTCTCAAGGACAAGGTGGTCGGCGTCCAGGCGGCGACGACCATGCTCGAGTTCCTGAAGAAATACTTTGCCGACACCGTGGAAATTCGCGAGTACAAGACAACCGAGCAGCATGACCTCGACCTGGCGGCCGGCCGCATTGATGCGCTGTTCGCACAGCAGACAGCACTCGCCGCGACGCTAGCAAAGCCTGAATTCTCCGATTTCACACTTGCCGGGCCAGGCTTCGTCGGTGGCCTGTTCGGCTTCGGAACCGGCGCGGGATTGCGCAAGGAAGACGCCAAGCTGAAGGAGATGCTGAACGCGGCGATCGACGGCGCAATCGCCGACGGCACCATCAAGCGCCTCTCGGAAAAATGGCTGAAGGCGGATGTGACGCCGGTCAAGTAGGCGCGAGCGGACCTGCATGGCGAAACGGCGCGAGCCGTTTACGCCAGGCAGCGCGCTGAAAGGCTTCGGTTGATATGATGGATATCACGCATATTTTCGCCCTGGCGGAGGGCGGCTGGGGCGGCGCCCTGCTCATCGCATCCGGTATTACGCTTTCGTTGTCGGCCCTTGGCTTTCTCCTCGGCGCCGTCTTCGGCGCGCTGGCGGCAGGTGGCAAGCTCTCGTCGCGCAGCATCCCATTTTGGCTCGCGAACGCCTACAGCACGGTGTTTCGAGGGGTGCCCGATCTCCTGACGATCTACTTGCTGTACTACGGCGGCAGCATCGCCCTCACGCAACTCGGCGAATTCTTCGGCAACGCCGGCTTCATCGGACTGCCGACTTTTGCAACCGGCGTCCTGGCTCTCGGTATCATATCGGGCGCCTATCAGGGCGAGGTCTATCGCGGCGCCTATCACGCCGTGGATCGCGGCCAGTTCGAAGCGGGCAAGGCGCTCGGCCTGTCCCGTTTTCAATCCCTGCGCCTCATCATCGTGCCGCAATTGATGCGCCATGCACTGCCGGGGCTCGGAAATGTCTGGCAGCTGGTGCTCAAGGATTCCGCACTGATCTCAGTGATCGGCCTCGTCGAACTGATGCGACAAGCGCAGATCGGCGCCGGATCTACACGAGAACCCTTTGTCTTCTACATAGCGGCGGCCATGCTCTATTTCGTGATTGCGGCAATGACCGCCTCGGTTTTCCGCTACAGCGAGGCCCGGGCCCGGCGGGGCATGGTTCGCACGTGTTTGACCTTACCTTTTTTCTTGAGATCGTTCCCGCCCTGCTCGCAGGCCTGCCGATGACCCTCCAGCTTGCGGCGTCCTCGATCAGCATCGGCTTCGTCATGGCGCTGCTGCTCGCGCTTGCGCAGCAGGGAAATAACCCGGTCCTGGTCTTGCCCATCCGCGCTTTCGTTGCGGTCTTTCGCGGCACGCCTCTTCTCGTGCAAATCTTCCTGATCTACTATGGCCTCGGCCAATTCCGTCCCTCGCTCCAGGCGATCGGACTCTGGTGGCTGTTTCGCGAGCCCTATTGGTGCGCCATCCTCGCGCTCAGCCTCAATACCGCGGCCTACGGTAGCGAGATCCTGCGCGGCGCGATACAGGGCGTGCCCCGCGGCCTGATCGAGGCAGCCTTCAGCTTCGGCATGTCACGGCTGCTCACCTTGCGCCTCGTCATCCTGCCCCTGGCCCTTCGCCAGGCGATCCCGAGCTACAGCAACGAGATCATCCTCATGATCAAGGGCACATCGCTTGCGTCGATCATCACACTGATGGAGGTCACCGGCATCGCGCAGGGACTCATTTCGCAAACCTATCGCGCCGTCGAGGTCTTCGTGGCCGCCGGCGCGATCTATCTCACGCTCAATTTCACCATCATCTCGGCACTGAACGCGCTGGAAACGTGGCTCACACCCTACCGAGCGCGGACCTGAGACATGCCTGCGGCAAGCACGAAGAGAATGAACGAAATGCGCAACTTCGAGAAGCCGACGCGATCTGCCGCCGTTTCGATCAATGCGATGGCGGCGACCTCGCACCCTTCCGCCACCCTCACTGCACTGCGGATCATGGAAGCGGGCGGTAATGCCATGGATGCGGCCATTGCCGCCTGCGCGGTGCAGTGCGTCGTCGAACCGGGCTCGACCGGCATCGGTGGCGACTGTTTCGCACTTTACGCGCCCAATGGTTCCGACAGAGTCATCGCCTAAGAGTCATCGCCTATAACGGGTCCGGCCGCACGCCCGCGGCCCTCACTGCCGACTGGTTCGATATGCAAGGACTGACGGAGGTGCCACGCCAGTCGCCTGCGGCAGTAACCATTCCCGGGGCGATCGACGCGTGGACACGCCTCCACGCCGATCACGGCCAGCTTCCCTTTGCCGACGTACTTGCGCCCGCGATCCGGTTCGCCGAGGAGGGTTACGCGATCGCCCCACGCGTTCACCGCGACTGGTCCCTCGAACAAGAACTGCTCGCGGCCGACGCGACCGCCGCTCGAATCTTCCTTCCCGGCGGACGGGCGCCAAGGATCGGCGAGGTTCACCGCCAGCCGGAGCTTGCGGAAACCCTAAAAAGCATTGCTGCCGGGGGACGCGGTGCATTCTACAAGGGGCCGGTCGCCGAGGACATGGTGTCCTATCTGAATTCGCTTGGCGGTCTGCACACGCTGGAAGACTTCGCGAATGCGCGCGGCGAATATGTGATCCCGGTGACCACTGATTTTCGTGGCTACACGATTCATGAGTGTCCACCGAACGGCCAAGGGGTCATCGCTCTCCTGATCCTCAACATCCTGAGCCGCTTCGGCGCCAAAGGGGATCCACAGTCGCCCGACCGGCTGCATGTCGAAATCGAGGCAACGCGCCTTGCCTATGCCGCCCGCGACGCCTGGATCGCCGATCCGGAGAAGGCGGATGTCCCGGTTGATCACTTGCTGTCCGACGAACTGGCCGACAGGCTTGCGGGAAGGATCGACCTGACAAAGGCGCTGACCGACCTACCACCCTTCGAAATGCCGCTTCATCGTGACACCGTCTATATCTCGGTCGTCGACCGAGATCGAAATGCGGCAAGCTTCATCAACTCTATCTTCGACAGTTTCGGCGCCGGCCTCATCCCACCTCGCTCGGGCGTCATCCTGCACAATCGCGGCCAGAGCTTCTCCCTCAGGGTCGGCCACCCCAACAGGATCGGGCCATCGAAACGGCCGCTTCACACCATCATCCCCGGCATGGTGACCCGCAACGGCAGGGTGGAGATGCCGTTCGGCGTGATGGGCGGCTACTATCAGGCGCTAGGCCATGCCCATCTGATCTCAAAGGTCCTCGACTACGGCATGGACCTCCAGGAGGCGATCGATTTGCCGCGCGTGACGCCGACCTCCCACGGGACCACAGTGGAGTCAGAGCACACGATTGACGGCTCGACCAAAGCCGAGCTCGAACGGCGAGGCTTCACCTTCTCTCCGGCACAGGATCCGATCGGCGGCGCACAAGCGATCCGCATTGATTGGGAGAACGGCACTCTTACCGGTGCATCGGAACCAAGAAAAGACGGCGTTGCGCTCGGAGTCTAACCCCCGCAATGACGGAGTTGCCTCAGGCTGCCAGGAGGGAAACGGGGCCGGTCGATCCGGCCCCGCCCGCCTGCTGCCGCAACCTGAGGAGGTTCTCGTCCCAGATCAGTTTGGCGAATAAGGCAGCGACGAGTGATGCAGGACGATCTTCAGCTGACCGTCACCCATACGTTCAATTCCAAAAGAGTATTCAACCTTGGTCTCGGAGCCGTCCGTCTCGTGAAATAGTAGTTGCCCATCGACATGGCACTATCGCTGTCGACGATCGTGCCTTCATTTTCCCAGCGCACCTTGGTGTAGGGCGCAATCGCAAATCCCTTGTCTTCGCTCACGGTTCCGGTGACGAAATATGACAATGCTTCCTCGAAAGTGCTGCGGAACTGGTCTTCGTTTGCAAGGGTGGGCTTGAACAGAACTTCTTCCTCTCCGTAGGCATAGAATTTCTTGAGATGCTCCTCGGCAGCAGCTCTGTAGTCGCCGCCATCAGTGAAGACCTGGCCGATGTCGACAATACCCTCGCCCCAGGCTTTCTGAAGCGCTACGACTTCGTCCGCCGTAACCGGGGTCATTGCCTTGGCTTGCGCGGATCCCACGGCCATCAGGGCAATTACGCTGGCTGACATCGCTATCTTGTTGAGCATTCTGTTTTCTCCGTTTGCTACACGGGCGTCGCCGCCCACGGGGCTAAGTTGGTGACCGGAGATCGATGAACCAATGGCAATTTTCTGTTGAATCGATAGCTTGCATCTATCAATCAAGGAACATCAGCATGCGCCCCACGTTCCGCCAGCTTCAGTATTTTGTGGCGGTCGCCAATCAATCCGCATTTGGCGCAGCCGCTCAGGATCTGGCCGTCAGCCAGCCCAGCTTGTCCAAACAGCTCGCGACCATGGAGGCAGAACTTGGCATCGCCCTGTTCGAGCGCACCTCCCGGCGCGTGCAGCTCACGCCGCTGGGTGAAATCCTTTTGCCCAGAGCGCGCGCGATCTTGCGGGATCTGGAAGAGTTCCGCAGCTTGGCCAGAAACGCCGATGGCAAGCTGAACCTGCGCCTCAATATGCTGCCATCGGTCGGGGCCTACTACATGCCATTGGCAACCCGCCGACTGCATGCGTCTTTCCCGGATCTCAGGCTTGCCGTTCAGGAGGGAGCAACGCGCGATTTGCTGAACCATTTGCGTGAGGGGCGGCTGGATGCGGTTATCGGTTCCCCGACGGCAAGCCCCGAGTTTCACACCCGCCCGTTGTTCACTGAAACTCTGTGGATCTGTGCGGCGGCCGATGATCCGCTCTCATCGTCAGATGGCCCCGTGACGCTCGCCGATCTTGCCGCGAAGCCGCTTCTGTCTCTGAGCCCGGGATACCGGCTCACCGAAATCGTCGAGCGACTTGCCGCATTGGCGGGAACGCAGGTCAGCCGGGACTATCAGGGCGCGAGCCTTGACGCGGTTCGCCAAATGGCCGTCATGGGCGCCGGGGTGGCGGTGTTACCATCGCTTTATGCTTTGGGAGAGGCGATCCGGGACCCGGATTTCATCCTGCGCCGTCTTGATCATCCAGAAGCGCGACATGAGATCGCCCTTCATTGGCGTCGTACCTCACCCATGAATTCGGCTTTCGAGAAGCTGACCACCGCTCTTGTGGCGGTCAAGGAGGAAATCCGGGCAGCCCGCGCAGAGCAGTTTCCCTAGACCCCTTTGCCTTGAGTGATTGCCTTCTGTACCTGCTGGTGAGCGCCGGGACCGGCCGTCGCTCCGAAAACCAAAACCATTGTCTCAACAAGGGGCTGTCGGTTTCCGCATCCAGGCCGCCCAGCAGGCGGAGATTGCCATCAGCTGTGCTGTTCTCAACCGCATGCTAGCCCGTGCACGACGGAGTGCGTTCGTTGCACGGAAAGCAGGGCGTATCCGGCGACATCGAAGACCTCACTGCGCCTTCGGCAATCCGCGCGCCAACGGCGGTCGCCGTCGAACCGGCCCCGAGATCGCGGCACCGATCAACCGGATGCCGCGAGGAAATTGGCCAGTCTCAGCGAAACGAGATGGTAGTGGCGACCTTCATACATCGGCATGATGGCCTCGTGCGCGGACTTTGCCAGTTCCCTCTCCGGCGAGGCCATGGCTTCTTCGATCGCTTCGATTGAGGGATAGTCTATTTCCAGGACCAGAAATATCTCCGGCGCGTCTGCGTCGCGCCGAACGGGCTTATACAAGCGAACATCCTGCACGCGCGGCAGCCTTTGCCAGATCGGCAGCAGCCGCTCTTCGACGGCCGAGAAGAACGCATCCTCCTGTCCTTCCAGGATCTTTCCTTCGAACAAAGCGGTCCTGGTAAACATCGGCTGGTTCATTCCCTGCCCGAAGGGGCTGTGGACAAGACGAAGCGTAGGCCGTCGCCTGCCGAATGACGGGCGGAATGCCCACCCGTCAATGTCGCGCATGCGGGGAATGACTGCCCGCAGGCAGCCAATCATTTCACCGCCTGGACCGCCTTGACCAGTTCGTCGCCATTGGCCGCCACGTAGCTGTCCCAGGTCGGTTTAGCGGCTTCCTGGAACGCTGCCTTGTCGACGTCGCGGTTGATCTCCAGTCCGGCAGCGGCGAGTTCGCCGAGGATGCTCTCCTGCTTCTCGATGCTGAGCTTACGCTGCATGGCAGTCGCCTCGGCCGCCACCTCCATGACCACCTTCTGCTGTTCGGGCGTGAGCGTGTTGAACTTGTCTAAATTCATGGCCAGCGCCAGGGCCGAATAGGCATGTTCGGTCAGCGAGAGGTATTTCTGCACCTCGTAGAACTTGAACGAGTAGGTGATGTTGACCGGATGCTCCTGCGCATCGACAACGCCGGTTTCCAGCGCGGTGTAGAGTTCGGCCACGGGGAGCTGCTGCGGATTGGCCTTCAGCAGTGCAAAGAGTTCGTTGAGCGCCACCGAATTGTTGGTGCGCATCCGGAGCCCTGCGATATCTGCTGGCGTCCGGATGGGATGCGTGTTGTTGGTGACATTGCGGTAGCCGTTTTCGGGATAGGCAAGGCCTTTCATGCCGAACCGCTCGAACTCGGCCAAGCCTCCGCGACCGACCTCGCCGTCGAGCACCTTGTAGGCGTGCTCGCGGTTCTGAAACATAAAGGGAAGCTCAAGGCCGCCCAACTTCGGCATCATGCCGGTAAAATTGTTGAGGCCGGACATGACGATGTCGATCACGCCCGACCGCGCCCCGGTGATCATCTGCTGGTCGTTGCCAAGCTGGCCCTGCGGAAAAATTTTCACCGTGACTTCCCCGCCGGTACGCTTGGCCACCTCGTCGGCGAAGAAAGTGGCCAGGTTCTGCTGCAGATCCGTATCCGGCGCGGCATGGGCGAATTTCAATTCGACGCCGGCGACAGCGGCCGAAACGCTTGCGGCCAGCATCGCCAGCGCGGCTATTCCCGTTCTAAATTTCTGCATATTCGCGACTCCTCCTTGGTTGCAATGATCGAACTATCCGGTGAACCATCTCATCGGAACAATGATGAGGTCCGGGAACAGGATGAATAGGGCAAGCAGCGCGATGTAGACGGCAATGAAGGGCGCGACGCCGCGTATCGCCATTTCGAAACGCACCTTGCCGACGCCGCAAACGACGTTAAGCACCGTCCCGACAGGAGGGGTGATCAGGCCGATCGACGTGTTGATGACGAACATCAGACCAAAATAGACGGGATCGATTCCGGCGAGCTTGATCACCGGCATCAGCAGCGGCACGAGAATCAAGATCGTCGGAGTGAGGTCCATCACCATGCCGACGAGCAGGACCAGCACCATGATGGCGAGCATCAGCAGACGCGGGCTGTCGATCAGCGGCTCGAGTAAGGTTGCCACCTGCTGCGGAAGCTGCGCGACGGTGATCAGCCACGACGCCACCATGGCGCAACCGACGAGGAACATGACCATGGCGGTGGCGCGCGCCGAACGCAGCAGGATCTTGTAGAAGGCCGGCAGCGAGAGTTCGCGATAGATCAGAGCCGACACGGCGATGGCATAGACGGCGGCGACGACGGCGGCCTCCGTCGGGGTGAATATGCCAGTCTTTATGCCGCCAATGATGATGACCGGAAGCAGCAGCGCCCAAGCGCCTTCGCGCAACGCGACGAGGCGGTCCCCGGCCGAAGCCTCCTGGGGCGTTTCGATCGCTTCGCCGCGGACGATGAACCACCAGGTCGCAACGAGCGCGGCTCCCATCATGAGGCCCGGTGCAATGCCGCCGAGAAATAGCTTCGAAATCGAAATGTTGCCCGCCACACCGATGATGATGAGCGGCAGCGATGGCGGAATAACAGGGGCGATGATGCCGCCCGAAGCCAGCAGCCCGACCGAATATTTTTCGGGATAGTGCGCGTTCCGCATCATCGGAAGCAGAATGGCGACGAGCGCGGCAGCGTCGGCCACTGCCGAACCCGACAGGCCGGCCAGGACCACCGCTGTTATGATCGCGACGTAGCCGAGTCCACCCTTGCGGTGACCGACCAGCGACATGGCCAGTCGGACGATCCGCCGCGAAAGGCCGCCGACCGACATGGTTTCGCCTGCGACGAGAAAGAAGGGAATCGCGATCAGCGCGAAATTATCAACGCCGTTGACGAGTGACTGCGCCAGAATATCCGAGCTGAACAGGTCCATATGGACCATGAGGGCGATAGCACTCAACAGCAGCGCGAACGCCACCGGCACGCCGATCAGGATCGCCCCGATTAGCACGAACAGGAAGAGGAAGAGCGTCATACCGGGTCACTCCCGGCAGGGGCGCCGCCCGCGGGCGGGAGCCGACGGAATACTCTCACCAACGCCACCGCCGCCATCAGCACGCCGCCGACTGCTCCGGCGAGATAGACCGCGCCGACGGGAATGCCGCTCATCGGTTGCGGATTGGCCCAGTTAGCCATCGCCTGCCGGTAACTGCCCAACGCAAGCATTGCGCAGCAGAGCATGATCACCACCGAGGTCAGAACCGTGACTATCCGGCGGAGCCCGGCCGGCAGCGCCTCAAGCATGGTCGTAAGCTGCAGGTGATCGTCGTCGCGCAAGCAGGCAACGGCGCCCAGCATAACGATCCAGACGAAGAGGAAGCGGGACAGTTCGACCGACCCCAGGATGCCGCTGGCGAAGCCGTAGCGAAGCACGACATTGGCGAAGACGATAACAATCATGGCAAGCATCGACAGCGCCATGACGGCATCCATCAGCCTGAAACCGCCATCAAAAAAGCGACGCAAACGGTCCATTCACGCTATCTCCTCCCATAGGACAGCCACCAGCCGCCGAATGCTATGTTATCGATAACATCAAGTCAACAGGGAATCGACCTTCGACGACTCGCCCGATCGCATAACTGTTTGGCGCCAGAAGCATGGTCTCGAACTGAAACCGATTGCTGGAAGCAATGCCGGTTAGCTGGGGCGGGCGGAGGATTCCGGTCTGCCGCGGCCATTCTTCCGGCAAGGCGCTAAGTCGTCTGGCGCGCAATGATCTTGGGGGTGATTCTCGTCACCATACGGACATCGGTGGATTCAGGATTGGAAAGCAAGCTTAATACGGTATCGGCCGCATGGGTGCCGATCGCCTTTGCGCTCGCATCGATCGTCGTGATCGCCGGAACGGCATGCTCAGCGAGGTCGTAAGCTCCGAACCCGCCAATAGCGATGTCTTCGGGAACCCGGATGCCCTTCCGCTGGCACTCGGTCAGCGCACCAAATGCCGAGAGGTCGGAAACGCACATCACGGCCTGCGTGTCAGGCCAGCGCGCGATCATCTCGCGCATGGATGCCGCGCCTTCGCGCATGGTGATGGGCGGCGGTCCGGACGCGATCAACCGGCTCGAATCCAGTCCTCGGGCCTTGACTGCTTCGAGAAAGCCGCGCCGACGGTCGAGGCCGCGCGTGTCGCGGGACGTGTCGCCGCCTATGAATCCCAGCCTTGTGTAGCCGCGCTCGACGAAATGATCGACCATCAGCTTCGCCGCTTCGGCATTCGAGAATCCGACCACATGGCCGATTGGCTTCGCCGGCAAATCCCAGGTTTCCACCACCGGGACGCCTGAATGTTCGAGCAGCTTTCGGCATCGGTCGGTATGGGTTCCGCCCGTCACCACGATCGCTTCGGGACGGCGGCGCAGAAACTGCTCGATGAGCCGTTCCTCCTCGTCGACGCTGTAGTCGGTATAGCCGAGGAGAATTTCGAGGCCGCTGCCGCGCAACCGCTGGGACATGCCTCGCAAGGTATCGGCGAAGTTGGCATTGTTGATGGAAGGGATCGTCACCGCCACGAAGCCAGTCTTGCGCGACGAGAGGTTGGCGGCAGTGCTGTCGAGGACATAGCCCAACTCATCCGCCGCCTTAAGGATTCTCTCCCGCGTTTCCTTGCCTACCGAGGCATCGCGTTTGAAGGCGCGCGAAACCGTCATGGACGATACGTTCGCCAGTCGCGCAACATCCAACATCGTGGGGGTCTTGTTGTTGCCTGCCATGACTGCCCGACGTTATCGATATCAGAAATCTAGGCACAAGCCGGGCAAATGTCTACTGCACGTGCTACGCCTTATGGAAGCTCTGATCACGCATTCGACCCATCAGATAACGAAGCTTTGCGCCGCCGTCACATGGTGATGGATGCGGCCGTCGAAAAACAGCCCCACCAGTTCGCCCGTCTTGTCCCGAGATTTGAAACGGGCCGCACAGCCCATCGCGCGCTCGAGAGCGGCCCGATCGGGATAAGTGATCGCCAGGATCAGCGGAAACTCTGGTGCGCCATCGTCGCGCTCCTCTCCGAACATCACCCGGACCTCCTGTGCGCCCTCGAATGTCGTCCAAAGCGGAACGAGTTCATCGTTGACAAAAGCCCGAAACGCTTCCGTTTGCCCGTCCTTCACAGAACCCTCGAACAGCGCGTAGCGCGTAATCATGCAGCATCTCCTTTTGCTGGACCTTCAAAGAATTTCATCAGCGCGGCGTTATCGGCGCCGCCGAGGCCGGCCGAGGTCAGCAGGCGATGGATTTCGGCGCAGAGCGAGGTCAGGGGCATGGCAGTGCCGGTGTGGCGAGCGAGATCCTGCACACCCTCGAGGTCCTTAACCATGTTGTCGATTCGGCCGGTGGGCGAGAAATCCTTGCGCGCCATCTTGCCCATGAATTCTTGCAGGATGGCACTGTCGGCGCGGCCCCCCTTCAGCGCCCCGGGAATGGCGGCAGCATCCACGCCAGCATCGAGCGCAAGCTGCGTCGCTTCTGCAACCGCCATGAAGTTCAGCGCGCACAAGACCTGGTTGATGAGTTTGGTGGTCTGCCCGGCGCCGCTTGGTCCCATATAGGTGAAATTGGCGCACAGGTGCCGCATCACCGCGCGGGCCTCCTCGAAATCGTTTCGCTCGCCGCCGGCCATTACGGCGAGCTGGCCGATCAGCGCCTTTGGCGCACCGCCGGAGAGCGGACAATCCAACCAGCGCAGCCCCTTTGCAGCGGCCTCCACGGCGAGAGACCGGGTCGAATCCGGATCGATCGACGACATATCGATAATCATCGTCCCAGGCGCAGCCCCCGCAGCGACCCCCTCTGCTCCGAAAATGGCGGCGCGCACTATTTTAGCCGAGTTCAGGCTGGTGATTACGAAGTCGGCACTAGCCGCGGCCGCGGCTGCCGACTGCGCGGGTTTCGCACCCTTCGCGGCAAGCGCTGCCAATTTCTGCTTGTCGAGGTCGAATGCGTGGAGTTCATTTCCGGTCTCCAGCAGCCGAGTCCCGATTGCGCTGCCCATCACGCCGGCGCCGATCAATGCTACCCTGTTGGCCATGAGCCGTTCTCTCCAATTTGCGAGGCGATCCGCGCTACGATTTCGTCGGTCGATGCATCGATCCCGATAGACTCCGCATCTTCATCTGCGCCAGGTGGTTCCAGCGTCGCGAACTGACTTTCAAGCAGGCTCAAAGGCATGAAATGCCCGGAGCGCGCAGCCATGCGTCGTTCGATGAGTTCGCGGCTTCCGGCCAGATGGATGAAGAGGACAGGCTCCCCGGCTGCTTCGCGGATCACATCGCGATAGACGCGCCGTAACGCCGAGCAGCCGCAGACAACAATACCTTTCTGGGCTGCAATCTCGGCTCCGATCCGCCGCAGCCACGGCCAGCGATCCGCATCCGTCAAGGGTTCGCCACGGCTCATCTTGGCGATGTTTTCCCGCGGATGAAAGTTGTCGCCATCGAAATAGATGCCACCGAGCCCGGGCGCGAGCGCTTCGCCGACAGTGGAGTTGCCGCATCCGGCCACGCCCATCACCACGAACAGCCGAGGTCGCTCAGAGCGATGCAGTGATGCCGCCGTCGACATATAGAATGTGTCCATTGACGAAGCTCGATGCTGCCGAGGAGAGGAAGATGCAGGCGCCGACGAGTTCATCGACTTTTCCCCACCGTCCCGCAGGGGTCCGCCTTTGCAGCCAATCGCTGAAAGCCGGATCGTCGACGAGCGCTTTGTTGAGCGGCGTGTCGAAATAGCCGGGCGCAATCGCGTTGATCTGGAGTCCGTATTTTGCCCAGTCCGTGGCCATGCCCTTGGTGAGGTTGCCGACCGCGCCTTTGGTCGCCGTATAGGGGGCGATCGACGGGCGCGCCAAGGCGGTCTGCACCGAGGCGATGTTGATGATCTTGCCCGCACCGCGCCGGATCATGTGGCGCGCCACGGCCTGGCCGACATTGAAGACGCTTGAGATGTTCGTTCGAAGGAGCTGCTCGAACGCATCGGGCTCAAACTCCTCCAGCGGCGCGCGATGCTGCATGCCGGCATTGTTGACCAGGATATCGATCGGGCCGGTCCTCGCCTCGAATTTGTCAACCGCCTCACGCGCCACACCGTGGTCGGTGACATCAAATACAAGTTGGTGGACGACCGCGCCGGCGGACGCAAGCGACGCCGCGGCGGCTTCAAGCTTGTGCGCATCCCTGCCGTTGAGGATGACGGCCGCCCCGGCGTCACAAAGTCCGCGCGCTAAGGCCAGTCCTATTCCCTGCGAGGAACCGGTGATGAGCGCGGTCTTCCCGTTCAGGTCAAACAGCGGGTTCGTAGCTGGCACGATTGGGCCTCCCTCTTTTCTTCTCGACACTGCTGGCATTGTTTGTATATGTTATCGATAACACATACAAGCATGGCACGGAGCATTCTTCAAAATGAGCAAAGTGGCGATCCTGCAGGTCGGACCCTACCCGGCATGGGACGAAGGCCCGCTGGGCGAAAAATTCACCCTGCATCGCTATTTCGAGGTTAGCGACACGGCGGCGTTTCTGAAAGCCCATGGCCCTGATATCAGGGGGATCGCGACGCGCGGCGAACTCGGGGCGGACAAGGCTATGATCGAAGCGCTGCCGAAACTCGAAATCATTTCCGTCTACGGTGTCGGCTTCGACGCGGTCGATCTCGCCACGGCTCGCGAGCGCGGCATCCGGGTCACCAACACGCCGGACGTGCTAACCAAGGACGTCGCCGACCTTGGCGTGGCGATGATGCTCGCACAGGCGCGCGGCATGACTGGCGCTGAGAGCTGGGTGCGCGGCGGCGACTGGGCTTCGCGCGGGCTCTATCCGCTGAAGAACCGAGTTCACGAAAAGCGGGCTGGTGTTCTCGGTCTGGGGCGGATCGGCTTCGAGGTGGCGAAGCGGCTCGCCGGCTTCGACATGGACATCGCCTATAGCGACGTGGAACCCAAGAGCTACGCGCCTGACTGGACATTCATCGCTGACCCCGTGGCGCTCGCGGAGCATTCCGACTTCCTTTTCGTTACGCTCGCCGCTTCAGCGGCGACGCGTCACATCGTCGGTAAGCAGGTCATCAACGCGCTCGGGCCCGACGGCATGCTGATCAACATTTCGCGCGCCTCCAACATCGATGAGGAGGCGCTGCTCGACGCGCTCGAGAATGGCAGGCTCGGCTCAGCTGCGCTGGACGTGTTTGAAGGGGAACCGAAGATCAATCCGCGCTTCCTGGAACTCGACAACGTTCTGCTGCAACCGCATCACGCCTCAGGAACCGTAGAAACGCGCAAGGCGATGGGAAAGCTCGTCTATGACAACCTCGTGGCTCATTTCGAAGGCCGCGATCTGCTGACGCCCGTTTTGTGAGGTCCCAATGAAAGCCGTCGTCATCCACCAGGCCAAGGATCTGCGCATCGAGGAATGCGAGGTCGAGGAACCCGGCCGCGGCCAAGTCCAGATCAGGCTGGCAACGGGCGGCGTCTGCGGCTCCGACCTGCACTACTACAATCATGGGGGATTCGGCGCAGTGCGGCTCAAGGAGCCGATGATCCTCGGTCATGAGGTTTCGGGACGAATCACGAGGTTGGGAGAGGGCGTGCAGGGCCTGTCGGTTGGCGATCTCGTCGCAGTTTCGCCGTCGCGTCCTTGCCGCTCGTGCCGCTTCTGCAGCGAGGGCCTGTACAATCAGTGCCTGCACATGCGCTTTTACGGATCTGCAATGCCGTACCCGCACATACAGGGCGCGTTTCGCGAAGTACTGATGGCCGACGCATTACAGTGCATCCAGGCTGACGGGCTGGGTGCCGGCGAGGCGGCGATGGCGGAGCCGCTTTCCGTGACGCTGCATGCGACACGGCGGGCCGGCGAAATGCTCGGCAAGCGCGTTCTGGTGACCGGCTGCGGGCCGATCGGGGCGCTGGCCATTCTCGCTGCGCGGCGCGCGGGAGCGGTGGAAATCGTGGTGACGGATCTGGCGCAATTCCCGCTCGACCTCGCACACAAGATCGGCGCCGACCGCACGATCAACATGAAGGACGAGCCGGATGGACTCGCCGGCTACGCCAGCGACAGAGGCTACTTCGACGTTTTCTACGAGTGTTCGGGAGCTCAGCAGGCGCTGACCGCCGGCATTGGCGCTCTGCGTCCGCGCGGGATCATCGTCCAGCTCGGACTGGGCGGCGACATGACGCTGCCGATGATGCAGATCACGGCGAAAGAACTTGAACTGCGCGGCTCTTTCCGTTTTCACGAAGAATTCCCGGTGGCGGTGCGGCTGATGCAGTCCGGCCTGATCGACGTCAAGCCGCTGATAACCCACACGCTGCCGCTCGCCCGGGCCGAAGAAGCCTTTCAGATCGCAAGTGATCGTGGCCAGGCGATGAAAGCCCAGATCGCCTTCGACGCGGCGGCTTGAGGCCGGAGGCATCGCCCCCTTGTATTTTGACCACCACGCGGCAAATCGTGAAAGTCGTTGAGTTCCCAACGCGACCGTGTTGCGGCCGTCCTCGACGGTCCCCTCCTGGCGCTACCTCGTTCCGATCGACCAGACGAATGGCCATTCCACCATTTCGGACGTGATCTCAGAATGTGCCCCCAAAATGTCGGCAGACGTATCAAAGACACTTGAAAAGTCTGACCGGCTTTCCCGGACCGCGCTGGATGATGCCCTTGGCCTCCAAATCCAGTTGAACGGCCTTCAACCACCATCCAGCCTTCGCGCCACCGGGGAATTCGGCCTCGGATAGGTGGGGTAGGATGGCGATGTTCGCCTCGGCCACCGTAAGCCCAGGTGCCTGCTCGGGGAGTGCAGCCAGCAGAGCGTGGCGCATGGCCATGTATTTGGCCTTGTTGACCCGCTCCGTATGGTGCGGCGACGTTATGCTCTCAATGAGGATTTTTTCATCGTCAGGCATCGATAGCTCCTTTGACAGCAACCTCGGGTACTTTGAAGCCCATCGCAATCCACGCGACGAGCAGCCTGCCATAGAAGCCGGCCGTAGCCAGTGCACTGGAAGGCACGTCGTCCGGCACGCTGGCGCGATCGGGGGCATCCTGGGTCATTGTGCGCAGTTCGAGGGGCGGGAGATCATTACGCTTCCAGAGATTGCCGTAGAGGCTAAGCCAGTGGCCACCCTTGAACTCTAGAAAGATGGGAGTGCTGCAGCAGGACGCCAGAACACGCCGCGTTGACGCGCTAGGCCCGAGGCGGAATTCCCGCAAGTTTTCGGTTCCGGCCAAAAGGCTGATCCGATCCTTCCGATAAAGGACGTAGCGCGTACCGCCGTGGATCGTTCGGATCGCCTCCGGCACGGGAAGCATCTCCAGCCTTCTGGCCGCATCACCACAGCTCTTGCAGTGGCATTCCGCGCTGATGATGGGTGTGCCATGCACTTCGAGGCAAAAGGTTCCGCAGGCGCAACGTAAGCGCGTAGGCGTCCCCACGTAGCGTGCAGGCGGTTGATCGCTCATTTTCAGCATGAATCATGCGGAGAATCCTATGAGCGACAGTATGAGCCATCATCGAACATTCGAGATTTTGACGGCGGAGCCTGTGCCGTCCCGACGCAAGCCGCGCCATCGGTCGGACGAAGAGAAGGCACGGCTTGTCGCCGAAGCGTTCTCGCCAGGGGGCAATGTCTCGGCGGTTGCGCGTTCCGAGGGGCTGGACCCCTCGCAGCTCTATGCGTGGCGCCGCAAGGCGCTTTCGTCGGGCATGGTTGCGCCACTGACGGAGGGAGCGAGCAAGCCGGCGAAGTTCACGCGCTTTGAAGCGGTGGGCAGCGACACGGTGGAAATCGTCATTGGCGACGCAGTGGTGCGCGCCGGCGGCGATGTCGATCCCGATCGCCTGGCGAGGATCATCCGCGCGGTTCGTAAGGCATGATCGCTTCCGGTGTGGTGGTTTACGTGTCGTGCCAGCCGGTCGACTTCCGCAAGGGCGCGGCATCTTTGATGGCGCTGGTCAGGGATGGCGGCCTGGACCCATTCTCGGGGGCACTTCACGTATTCCGTTCGAAGCGTGCGGACCGGGTTCGCATCGTGTGGTGGGACGGCAGCGGGGTTTGTCTTTATTCGAAGACTCTGGAAGATCACAGCTTCTGCTGGCCGGGGATATCGGCCGCGCGCATGCGTCTCGACCACGCCCAGTTGATGGCGCTTCTGGCCGGACTGGACTGGAAAAAGATTCGTCCGGCCAGGGTCAGGCGGCCGTTATCGACGGGCTGAAACCGGCCTGCGGCAAGATGAATCATGCGGCTGGAACGGTTGGGAAAGCGGCTGTTTTTGTGCTCTGTTGCTTGCCATGGTTCTACCGGGTCTTGCCCTTCCCGACGACGTTGATGCGCTGAAGGCGATGATCCTTTCCATGGCTCGCGAGCAGGCTGCAAGCGAGGCCCGGATCGCAGTCGCCGACGCTCGGATCGCAGCATCTGAGGCGGAGGTCGCCCGGCTGAAAGCTGTCGAGAAAAGCGCCAGCGAGCGGATCGCCAATCTCACGTCAATCCTGAAAGTTTTACAGCGCACGCAACATGGCACGCGTTCCGAGCGGCTACGCCTGGCCATCGACGACGAGCAGGCCTCCTTTGCCTTCGAAGAGGTCGAGACCGGCCTTTCGGAAATCCGGAGCGAACTCGACCGCGCGGTCGGGAACAAGCCGAAGCGCGCCCCGCGTCCGCGCAAGGGCTTTGCTGCCCACCTCGAACGCATCGAGGAGGTCGTCGAGCCGGAAATCCCGGCCGACTGCGAGGGGCTTGAAAAGGTTCTGATCGGCGAGGATCGATCCGAGCGGCTGGACGTCGTGCCGCCGAAGTTCCAGGTCATCGTCACGCGCCGTCCCAAATACGCCTTCCGGGGCCGTGACGGCGTGGTCCAGGCTCTGGCGCCGGCGCACATCATCGAAAGCGGGCTGCCGACGGAGCGGCTGCTCGCCTATATCGCCGTCTCCAAATACGCCGACGGCCTCCCGCTTTATCGGCAGGAGGCGATCTATCTGCGCGACGGCGTCGAGATCAGCCGGTCGTTGATGGCGCAGTGGATGGGGCATCTGGGCTTCGAGCTGCAGATGCTTGCTGATTACATACTGGAGCGCATCAAGGAGGGCGAAAGGGTCTTCGCCGACGAGACGACCTTGCCCACCCTTGCCCCTGGTTCCGGGAAAACCACGAAAGCCTGGTTGTGGGCCTACGCACGGGATGACCGACCCTATGGCGGAACCAGTCCGCCAATGGTTGCCTATCGTTTTGAAGACAGCAGAGGTGCGGATTGCGTGGCGCGCCACCTCGCCGGATTCAGCGGTATCCTGCAAGTGGATGGCTACTCGGCCTATACCAACCTGGTCAAGGCACGGGCCAAAGCCGGCAGCAATGAAACAATCCGGCTCGCCGGGTGCTGGGCTCACCTGCGGCGCAAATTCTACGACCTGCACATCAGCGGGGTCTCGCAGGCCGCGACGGATTCGATCATCGCCATGACCGAATTGTGGAAGGTCGAGGACGAGGTCCGCGGCAAGGATGCCGGAAGCCGCGCCGCGCTACGTCAGGAAAAGTCCGTGGCCATTGTCGCGAGCCTCTTCGATCTATGGGAAGCGGAACTGGGCAAGGTCTCCGGAAAATCCAAGACCGCCGAGGCGATCCGCTACGCGCTCACCCGGCGGGAGGCGCTGGAACGCTTTCTGATGGACGGTCGCATCGAAATCGACTCCAATATCGTCGAGCGTGCAATCAGGCCCCAGACGATCACGCGAAAGAATAGTCTATTCGCCGGCAGCCACGGCGGTGGACGAACCTGGGCGACGGTAGCCACCTTGCTGCAAACCTGCAAAATGAACAGCGTCGATCCGCTCGACTGGCTCTCGCAGACCTTGACCCGCATCGCTCAAGGCTGGCCGGCATCCGAAATCGAAATGCTCATGCCTTGGAACTTTAGGCCTGACGTTATCGGCTGACCGCTTACGGCGCAACTCAGGTGGGTTGTCTTCGTTTTCATGACGTTGCTCACTTTGGGGTGGCCAGACGGCCGCCGGAGATAGCTAGATTGTCCGCATCGGTCGGGCTAAACCACAGGTCGCAGGCCGTTGTCGCTGGGCCCAGCGCGTTGCATTGTCCTGCGCTAAGATCAAACTAGACCGTTTGGTTCTATGCCAAGACTAGACGGTTCAGTTTGATTATGTCAAGTAAGGTTCGCCAACGGAGTTCGAAAATGTCGATACCGGCTGTTGAAGCCGACCTGGCCCATGGCCCTGGCAAGCGCTCGGAGCGCAAGCATGCCGCCATCGTCAGCGCCGCGGCCGAAGTCTTTCTGAGCACTGGCTATGCTGGAGCCAGCATGGACGAAATCGCCAGCCGGTCTGGCGTGTCCAAGCAGACGGTCTACAAGCACTTCTCAAGCAAGGAGGCGCTGTTCGCCGCGGTGATGAGCCAGATGATGGGCGAGGCAGATACTGCCGTTCACACAGGCCTGCCCAATGTCGAAGACCGCTCTCAGCTCGAAGCCTATCTGCTCGACTATGCCGTCCGGCAGCTCACCATCGTCCTCACACCCGGGCTGATGCAGTTGCGCCGGCTTGTGATTGCGGAGGCGCGACGCTTCCCGGAACTAGCCAAGGCGCTTTACGCGCGCGGCCCCGCACGGGCGCTCGAGGTCATGGGTAGCGCCTTCGAACAATTGGCCGACAAGAACCTGCTACAGTTCTCTGATGCGACGGTGGCCGCATCGCAGTTCAACTGGCTAGTGATGGCGGACCCGGTTAACCGGGTCATGATGCTGGGAGACGAGGCGATTCCGACCCAGCAGGAGATTCGCCGGCATGCCGAGGCGGCCATCGCCACGTTCCTTGCCGCATTCCTGCATCCAGACCAGCGATGAAGTGGAGCATACCCAAGCGCCCAATGGCTGGTAGTTCGCATCGCGAGGCGCTCAGTGCCCCGCTTTGGGCTCAATCAGGCCGTTCACTAGGATTTCTCCAGCGGCAGCAACGGGTCGACTCGAGCCGTTGCGCGAAGGGCAGTTTTTGAGAAGGGCCACGAGTGTCGTGAAATGGCGCACGTGATCGGTTGCTGCGTTCTGCCTACAGATTGCCTGATGAAGCTCGGGAAAGTCCGGCCAAGGTGGGAGATTGCCGTTCGGCGTGGTTTTGCCGAACGGCTCAATAGAGGACGAAGCCGTCATTCGCTGCGGATACGAAATCCGCGCGCTTGCGGCGCCCCAAACGGCAAGGCGGGGCTGGAAACAGCCAACATCGAAAACCATTGGAGCCCGAGAAAATGATCTCAGCCGAATACTGCCGACTTATGGCCCGTTACAACACCTGGCAGAATGCCTCTTTGGTAACTGCCGCTGATGGGCTCACTAATGTGGATCGCTGGAAGGATCGAGGTGCGTTCTTCCAATCGATCGCAGCTACATTGAACCATATTTATTGGGCTGATGCCCTGATGCTACAGCGTTTAAAGGGGAACGAGCGCCCAGAGGAAACCATCAAGCACTCCCTCACAAGCCCATCGGATTGGGATGACTTCAAAACGCTCCGTTTGCAACGGAACGAGGAAATCGAAGAGTGGGCAGCACGATTGCTCGACGCGGACCTCAACGGGATAGTTGTTTGGTATCCTGGGGACGGTTCAACGCGGATCGAGAAGCCAAAGGCTCTCTGTGCTATTCAACTCTTCAACCACCAGACCCACCACCGGGGTCAGGTCCACGCGATGCTGACAGCAGCAGGCGCAGAACCAGAGCCAACTGACCTTTCGATGCTTCCATAGCTTGTCCGCTCTGGGCTCAATCGAGCCGTTCGTCGTGCTTGACGTGGACGACCGCAGAGGGTCGACTCCGGCCTATGGCTGAAGGTCAGCCAACGAGGCGCGCTGCGAATGACCGGTAGTGGCCTACCTGCTCGTTACGATCGACGAGACGAATAGCAATATTCCACGATTTCGGACGTTCAGCCGGCCAGTTCGCGTCGACGCTGCCTGCGCGGTAGAAATACGAATGCCGTCCGATCTGTACGACCAGCGCCGGCCGCATCCATAGGCCAAGCTCGGCAGTTGTGGGGCGAGGGCTTCTGCGTCTTCGGCAACCGTTAGCGGAAGCTCGTTTGCGCCCCGGCGAATTCACGCCCATGAACCAAGCGCGACCTTCGCCGGCCCATTTTGCTGCCCGATAGCCGACATCCGCAAACCAGCGCTGATGACCCGAAGCCGAGGATCATTAAATGCGCATAGAGGAAAGCATGTATGCCGAGCCTTCCACCGGGAATGGTCCACGGACCATGTATCCCGTGTCGACGGAATGCCGTCTCTCCGGCCGCCAGCCCAAGCGGTCGGGTGTGAGATGCACCTCGATGCGGTCACCTTCGAAGTCGAGATGTGCACGAATGTCTCTAGGGTCGGGATTTCCGGGGCCACTATGTCTAGGAGGATCAGGGTGTTTGCGTCTATCCGAATGGCCACTACGGCATCCAGGTCTGGAAGATGTACAAGCCTTGCCTCCGGCGTCAGAGCCGCCTTCAAAAGGAACAATGAGGAATGATCGCACGCCGATGCAAACAACGAGGTCGGAGCACGACGGGAGAAGAGATCGAGCAACATTGCGACGTCTTCCTTCGCTTCAAGGACGCTTAGCAGCAACCCAACCGGGGCAAGCTACCGCACATGGCGCAACTTTCCTGTTTGAGAACCGGAAGGATTGACCCCGAGTTGGGCTCTGTAGCCTGAGCGCGAACGGCTGCTTGCCCCCGAATGTGGACGTTGGTCCACCTCGACTTGCAAACGCGCAAGCGGAGGCTGCCGATCAGCGGGCGTGTTGACTGAAGAGGCAGCGTAGCGGCAATAACAAGACTCCTGTCGACGTTTCCGCAAGCGCAATTCCAATGGCAGGCTCATGTCCGCGGCTGTTCAAGACAGGAGGTGCATAATGGATAACGACGACGGCGAACGGCGTCATGCACAATGCAACGGTAATCCGACCTCCGGCATCCACCACGTCACGCTGATTACCCGGCGTGTGCAGGCCAACGTCGATTTTTACGTCGGCTTCCTTGGTCTGCGCCTGGTTAAACGGATCGGAGGTTTTGAAGACGGCGAACAGCTTCATCTCTTCTACGGTGATCGCCTTGGCTCGCCCGGCTCACTGGTGACCTTCCTCGTTTGGGAAGACGGTTCGCCGGGGCGCGTGGGCACCGGTCAGGTGTCGGAAATCGCTTTGGCTGTTCCACAATCCACTATCGGCGAATGGATGACCCGGGCACTTTCCCAAGGCGTTACAGTCGAGGGTCCTGTCCGGGAATTCGGCGAGCCGGTTCTGCGTCTGAAGGACCCAGACGGCATCATCGTGAAGCTCGTAGGAGCTGACATCGCCTCTGACAGCCACCGGGGCCACGACGCGGTCGCATGCCGGCTGCGTGCCGTCACGATCCTGACTGACAAGCCTGAGGAAACGATGTCGTTTCTCGAGCGTTTCGGCTACGGCGGTCGCCGAAATGAGGGTGCGATCACCCGCATGTTCTCCGATACCGATGCCGTCGATGTTCGTGATGCATCGGGCTATGTGCCGGGCATTCCAGGCACCGGCACCGTCGACCATGCCGCGTTCCGCGCCGCGGATGTTGACGCCGTGAAAAAGGCCGAGACAGAGTTCTCCCGACTGAATTCCTCACCTACAAACTTCCATGACCGGAAATATTTCACTTCGCTCTACGTGCGCGAGCCCGGCGGAACGCTGTTCGAGCTGGCGACAGAGGGTCCCGGGTTTACTGTAGACGAGCAGCCGGAGCGGCTCGGTCAGACCTTGTTCATTCCACCCGGTGACAGTGACCGGGCCGAAGACCTCAAGGTTATGCTGCCGCAGTTCGCGATGCCGGGAAAGCCGCGGATACCGCGACGCGAACTGCCCTTCGTGCATCGCCTCTATGTGCCCGAGGAGCCGGACGAAAGCACCATCGTGCTGCTTCACGGCACGGGCGGCTCCGAGGCCGACCTGATGCCGGTCGCGCGCTGGATCGCGCCGCAGGCGACGCTCCTTGGCTTACGCGGCCGCAGCCATGAGGAGGGCGTGGCACGCTGGTTCCGCCGCTTGGAGACGGGTTTCGACCAGGACGACATCAAGACCGAGGCCGAGGCTTTCGAGGCATTTGTCGACGGAGCGATCAGCGGCTACGGTCTCAATCGCACGCGCATGACGTTTCTTGGGTATTCCAACGGGGCGAACTTCATTGCCGCCGTGGTGGGCCTCCGTCCCAAGGCAGTCCGCCGCGCCATACTGCTGCGACCGACACCTGTGCTGGATGTACTGCCGGCGGTCGATCTCACGGGCGCTAAGGTCCTGATGCTCAGTGGGGCGCACGATCCCTTCGGGCGCAACGCCTCAGTCCTGCAAGACTGGTTCAGGTACTCCCGCGCAGCGCTTGATGCGCACACATTCGATGCCGGACACGAACTCGTAGCCATGGACACTGCCTTTTCACGGGAATGGCTGCAACAGAATGGGGAAGGATCGGAGAGCTGAACAGAGGTCTGCAGGAACAGCAACCCGGGTCCACGCGGACGCCTAACGGACACTCGATTGATAGCGAGTCCGCACCCGTCTCCGGAGTACAGACGGTGAGCTTACGCGAAGAGTTGCCGGCTGGGCCGCAGCCGTACTTGCTTTCGAACTCACGACCTACGAGGCATCAAACACTGTTTGCGCTGTGCATCTCGGCCGTCCTGGCATGTGCTTGCCTGGCCGCGGTGCCATTCGCGAGAATCCGCCTCGAGGGCACGGAAGGGTTGCTCCCAGCCTATGCCGCCGCCATGCTGCTCGTCGAGGTAATCACGGCTGCCTTGCTGCTGGCGACGTATTCGGTACAGCGCTCCCTGGCAGTCCTCGTCCTGTCCAGCGCATACCTGTTTTCCGGGCTTCTCGCGCTGCCTTGGGCACTCACGTTTCCGGGCGTATTCGACGCTTTCGGGCTGGACACGGGCATGCAGAGCACGGCGACGATTGCTGCTGTCAGGCGCCTGGGTTTCGCGCTGCTGGTTCTCGCCTATGCGGTCCTGCGGAACCAGGACGGGCGGACCGAAGAGCCGCCTGTTTCGTCGCGGCCAATTCTGACAAGTGTCGGCATGGTCGGGCTCTGTGTGGCTCTGCTTACGCTGGCAGTGTTCTTGGACCCCGGCACGCTTCCCGAATTCATGGTGAGCACCCGGGATGTGTCAGGCCTTTGGAGCTATGTCTCGGCGACTGCCCTGATTCTCTACGCGACCACCCTTCTGATTTTGTTGCGCGGTCGGCGCTCTGTTCTCGACCTGTGGCTGATCGTCGTCATCGTGACCCTCTCGATCGAGATAATCCTGCTGTCATACGTCAGCGGGGGTATACGGCTCAGCGTCGGATGGTGGGCTGGCCGCGTGTACGGCCTTGTCTCGGCAAGCATTGTTCTGCTGGCGCTCTTGTCGCAGACGACTGCGCTCCATGCGAAGCTCGCCCATGCCGTGTCTCAGGAACGGCGGATAAGGGAGTCACGCCTCACGATGATGGAGGCTCTGTCGGCCTCGATCGCGCACGAGATCAACCAGCCCTTGTCGAGCATGGTTACGAACGCCAACGCCGCGGCAAGATGGCTCGACAAGCCGCGCCCGGAAATCGATGAAGCGCAAGACGCCATCGAAGACATCGTTAGCGACGGCCATCGTGCCGGGAGGATCATTGAGGGGATTCGAATGATCTTTCAGAAGTCGTCCCGAGACCGCGAGTTACTGGACGTTAAAACCCTGGTGAAGGATGTACTTCGACGCTGGCAAGCGGATGCGCGGCGTACAGGCGTTGCGCTAGAGACATATCTGGAGGAAGAACCTGTCACTGTTGTCGGGAACCGCGTTCAGTTACAGCAGGTGATTTCGAACCTCGTCGCCAACCCGATCGATGCTGTAAACGAGGCTACAGGCGGCGAACGGGTCGTACAATTGCGGACCCGCCAGCACGATCGAAATTGGGTCCAAGTGTCCGTTGAAGACACCGGACCAGGCGTAGCTCTCGACGACGCAGACCGCATATTCGAGGCGTTCTTTACAACCAAACCCGAGGGCATGGGAATGGGCCTGATGTTCTGTCGTTCGGTGATAGAATCCCACGGAGGGCGGCTCTGGTTGGAGAGAGACCGTCCGGGCGGCGCGGCGTTCCGCTTTACGCTGCCACGCTTGGAATGATCTGCAAGACGAGAGATTCTCCGATGACCTCTGATCAAGCGACCGTGTATGTGGTGGATGATGATCCCTCCGTGCGGGCATCTATCGACAGATTATTTCGGTCGATAGGCCATGCCGTCCTTACATTCGAGACGACCCAGTCATTCCTTGCCGAAGCTCAAAGACTTGGGCCAGGATGCCTCATCCTTGACGTCCGACTCCCGAATGTCAGCGGACTTGAATTCCAGCGCGAACTCGCGACGCAGGGTGTGGGGGTGCCGATCGTGTTCATTACCGGCCATGGCGACATACCGATGTCTGTCGCTGCCATGAAGGCCGGGGCGATCGAATTCCTCACCAAGCCATTTCGGGATCAGGACCTCATCGATGCTGTTCACAGGGGCCTCGAACGGGACCGCGTCCAAAGGGAGGGAGCCCGCACGTTGGAGATTGTCCGCCAGCGCTTCGCCTCGCTCACGCCACGCGAGCAGGAGGTCATGTCCCGCGTTGTCGCCGGATTGATGAACAAGCAGATCGCGGGCGAACTTCAGCTAAGCGAGGTCACGGTCAAGGTCCACAGGGCGCAGGTGATGCGCAAGATGGGCGTGAAGACCCTTCCCGACCTGGTGCGGATCGCCGACCGAGTCGGTGCCAACACCATAAAGCCGCAGACGGACTATCCCACCGTATAATTGCTCCCGACCGACTTCGCGTCGCATGGTGTTTGTCACGTAAGCAATGCCACGGGCGGATCCTCCGCACGCCGGAATGAGATGCGAAGGTGACAGAAGGCGAATGTATTGTCCAGATCCGCTGATCGCACTCATCGACGATGATGCGTCGGCGCGGAACGCCACCAGGGCACTGGTACGCTCACTGGGCTTTTCGGTTGTTGTTTTCGGGAGTGCTGAGGAATTCCTAGCATCAAACGCCGTGAACGAGGCGGCGTGTCTGGTAACGGATCTGAGGATGCCGGGAATGACGGGGCTTGAGCTTTGCCGCCATTTGGTCACCACGGAAAGACCCATTCCGACAATCTTGGTGACCGCGTTTCCGGACGAGGTGAGCCGCGCGATAGCCGAGAGATCAGGCGTGACGGCTTATCTGGTCAAACCGCTGGAGTCGGATCGTCTGTTAAGATCCATTCGCTCGTCCATCGGTGGTGGGGCGGTCCCATTCAGTTCCTAGCATTTGAACCCAAACCCTGCCCGAAACCTCAATTTCCGTTCTTGCGGGACGCGGCACGACCAAACCCCCGCCCCCGAAACCTTTCAATCATCCTCAGAAAACCAGGAGAACAAAATGACGCTTTCCGCTACGCCGACGGCCGGCTCGATGCTCGTGTCGCCGAAGGACCACACGCTACTCATGATCGACTTCCAGTCGCAGATGTCGTTCGCGACGAAGTCTATCGACGCCGTCACGCTCCGCAACAACGCCGCACTGGTCGCACATGCCGCCGCCGGCTTCGGCGTTTCGACGATCCTGACGACGGTCGCCGAAAAGACCTTCTCCGGTCCTATGTACCAGGAGATCACCGACGCCTTCCCCGGCCAGCCGCTGCTCGACCGCACCTCGATGAACACATGGGAGGACGCCGCGGTCATCGAGGAAGTCAACGCCATCGGCAAGAAGCGTCTGGTATTCTGCGGCTTGTGGACCTCCGTCTGTATCGTCGGCCCGACGCTTTCTGCGCTCGACCAGGGCTTTGAAGTTTATGTAATTGCCGACGCCTGCGGCGACATCGCGGACGAAGCACACGAACGCGCCATGGACCGCATGGTGCAGGCCGGCGTGCGGCCAATGACCTCGCTCCAGTACATGCTCGAACTGCAGCGCGACTGGGCACGCACCGAAACCTACGAGATGACGACCGGCATCGCCAAGAAGTTCGGCGGAGCCTACGGACTCGGCATCATTTACGCGAAGACAATGTTCGGCGCGTCCGAAGCGCACTGATCCCGCTCAAGACCAGACGCCTCGGCAGTCCCGTCCATCGCTCCTGCTGTCGGGACTGCCTTCCAAACCGGACGAAAGGACATGCCGATGAAAATATATCTATTCGCTCTTGTGGCCGGACTTCTCGTCGGGGTCATTTACAGTCTCCTCAACGTCCGTTCTCCGGCGCCGCCGGTGATCGCGCTCGTGGGCCTGTTCGGCATCCTGGTCGGCGAGCAGATCATGCCCTTCGCCAAGACGCTCTGGAACAAGGAACCTGCAGCCATCACTTGGCTGAACCAGATCAAGCCGCACATGTTCGGCCATCTGCCCAAGGGAGAGCGGGGCACTTCCGGCGCTCGTGCGATAGCAAGCCGTGTTCCACCTACAGGGAAGGCGAGCTGATGCCGACGCGACGCACGCTTCTCGGCGCGGCATCGAGCCTCGCGCTTTCAGATCTCTTGTCGCCAGCATCCGCCACGGGAGAAACCTCCATGACCGCAGACGTCATCCTGCATCACGGCCTCGTCACCACGCTCGACCGAAGCAACCCACACGCCACGGCGGTCGCCGTCAAGGACGGCAAGTTCCTCGCGGTCGGCCACGACAGGGAGATCATGGCGCTTGCTGGACCTGGCACGAAGGTGATCGACCTCAAGGGCAAGCGCGTCCTGCCGGGCCTGATCGACAACCACACGCATGTCGTTCGCGGTGGCCTCAATTACAATATGGAACTGCGCTGGGATGGCGTGCGCTCGCTTGCCGACGCCATGGACATGCTGAAGCGTCAGGTAGCGATCACCCCGCCTCCGCAATGGGTCCGGGCAGTCGGCGGCTTTACCGAGCATCAATTCGTCGAAAAGCGCCTGCCGACGCTCGACGAGATCAACGCTGTCGCCCCCGACACGCCGGTCTTCCTGCTGCATCTCTACGATCGCGCAATGTTGAACGGGGCAGCGCTTCGCGCGGTCGGCTACACGAAGGACACGCCGAACCCGTCCGGCGGAGAAATCGTTCGTGACGCCAGCGGCAACCCCACAGGCATGCTCCTCGCAAAGCCCAACGCAGGCATTCTCTATTCGACACTCGCCAAGGGGCCGAAGCTCCCCTTCGACTACCAGGTCAACTCGACCCGCCACTTCATGCGCGAGTTGAACCGCCTCGGCATCACCGGTGTCATTGATGCAGGCGGCGGCTACCAGAACTATCCCGATGACTACGCGGTCATCCAGAAGCTGTCCGACGAAGGTCAGATGACAGTTCGGCTTGCCTACAATCTCTTCACTCAAAAGCCGAAGGAGGAGAAGCAGGATTTCCTCAACTGGACCTCTTCGGTGAAGTACAAGCAGGGCAACGACTATTTCCGTCACAATGGCGCCGGCGAGATGCTGGTGTTCTCCGCCGCCGACTTCGAGGATTTCCGCCAGCCACGTCCGGACATGCCGCCTGAGATGGAAGGCGAGCTTGAAGAGGTCGTCCGCGTGCTCGCCTAGAACCGTTGGCCCTGGCGTCTGCATGCCACTTACGACGAGACGATCGCCCGCGCGCTCGACGTGTTCGAGAAGGTCAACCAGGACATCCCGCTCGCGGGCCTGAACTGGTTTTTCGATCATGCCGAGACGATTTCGGAACGGTCGATCGACCGGATCGCTGCGCTTGGCGGCGGCATCGCCACCCAACACCGCATGGCCTACCAAGGCGAATATTTCGTCGAACGGTACGGACATGGTGCCGCCGAGGCGACACCGCCGATAGCCAAGATGCTGGAGAAGGGCGTCCATGTCTCCGCCGGCACCGACGCAACGCGCGTCGCCTCCTATAATCCGTGGGTGTCGCTCTCGTGGATGATCACCGGAAAGACTCTCGGCGGCATGCAGCTTCATCCGCGCCACAACTGCCTTGACCGCGAGACGGCGCTTCGCATGTGGACCGAGAACGTGACCTGGTTCTCGAACGAGGAAGGCAAGAAGGGCCGGATCGAGAAAAGCCAGTTCGCCGACCTGATCGTGCCGGACAAGGACTTCTTTAGCTGCGCCGAGGACGAGATCTCGTTCCTGACGTCCGATCTCACAATGGTCGGCGGCAAGATCGTCTACGGGGCCGGCCCGTTCTCCGATTTCAACGAAAATGACATTCCGCCGGCCATGCCGGACTGGTCTCCGGTGCGCACTTTTGGCGGCTATGCCGCTTGGGGCGAACCGGAGGGAGCGGGCAAGCACTCCCTCCGCCGAACTTCGATCGCAACATGCGGCTGCGCCAATAACTGCAACATCCATGGCCATGATCACGCCTCAGCATGGACATCCCAGCTGCCGATCTCCGATCTCAAGGGCTTCTTCGGTGCGCTCGGCTGCGCCTGCTGGGCCATGTAGGGGGAGAACGAGACAATGACTACAATCTCGACGCAAGCACGCGCAGCGTCCTACGCGCGACCCCTTGCGTCTCCGCCGCTCGGCTTCCTCGCGTTGCTAGCTCTGTGCTCGGCGTACATCCAGGGGCCGTTGATGAAAATATACGATTTCGACGGCGCGATCGCGGAGATGAACCACTTTGGCCTGACGCCCGCTCCGCTGTTCGCTGTCGCGGTCATCTTTTTCGAACTGGTGATGTCGGCGCTGATCCTTCTCGGCATCTTCCGCTGGGCGGCCGCGCTCTGCCTGGCTGGCTTCACGCTGATGGCGACGTTCCTGGCGCTGCGCTTCTGGGAGCTGCCGTCCGGCATGGAGCGCATGATGGCGACCAACGGGTTTTTCGAGCATCTCGGTCTCGCGGGCGCTTTCGTGCTCGTTGCCTGGCATGATCTGCGTGAGCGCACTGTTTCCGGAAAGGTGCAGGCGCTATGACAGACGGGGCTGCCTCGACAAGTGGCTTTGCGCCGCTGCGCCAGAAGGTCTTCGCAATCCTTTGGATCGCGACGGTCGTCGGCAACACCGGAAGTTTCATCCGCGATGTCGCCAGTTCGTGGCTGGTGACCGAGCTGTCGGCGGGGCCGGCGGCCGTTGCGATGGTGCAGGCTGCCGCTACGCTTCCGATTTTCCTGCTGGCGATTCCGGCTGGCGTGCTCTCGGATATTCTCGACCGCCGCAAATTCCTGATCTTTATACAGCTCCTTCTCGCGGCCGTAAGCACCGGGCTCATGCTTCTTTCTGCGACTGGCCTTCAATCGGTCAGTTCGTTGATCGCGCTCACCTTTGTGGGAGGCATCGGCGCGGCGCTGATGGCTCCCACATGGCAGGCGATTGTTCCCGAGCTTGTGGCGAAGCAAGACGTCAAGAGCGCCGTCGCCCTGAACTCGCTCGGCATCAACATTGCCCGTTCGATCGGCCCGGCGCTCGGTGGTCTGCTGCTTGCCTGGTTCGGCGCGGCGGTCACCTATGGCGTCGACGTCATCAGCTATGCGTTCGTCATCGCGGCACTGTTTTGGTGGAAGCGCGCCGCCGCCGCTGACGATGCGCTTTCCGAGCATTTCTTTGGAGCCTTCCGCGCGGGGGTCCGCTATGCAAGGGCCAGTCGCGAACTGCACGTCGTGCTGTTGCGCGCGGCTGTTTTCTTCGCATTCTCCAGCGCCGTCTGGGCGCTGCTTCCTCTCGTCGCGCGCGATCTTCTCGGCGGGAACGCGGGCCTCTACGGCATCCTTCTTGGCGCCGTAGGCGTTGGCGCGATTGGTGGCGCCTTGATCATGCCGAGGCTACGGGCGCGCTTCGATGCCGATGCGCTCCTGCTCGGTGCGGCAGCCGTCACGGCAACCGTCATGGGCGTACTGTCGTTCGCGCCGCCGCAGTGGACAGCCATCATCGCGCTTCTTGCCCTTGGCGCGGCCTGGATCACGGCGCTCACCACCTTGAATGGCGCTGCACAGGCAATCCTGCCCAACTGGGTGCGGGGCCGCTCGCTGGCCGTCTATCTGACCGTCTTCAACGGTGCGATGACGGCGGGAAGTCTCGCCTGGGGCGCTGTCGCCCAGGCGCTGGGCATCCCGCTTGCTCTGATCATCAGTGCCATTGGCCTTGCCGCAGCCGGGCTTCTCTTCCATTTCGTTAAGCTGCCGAAGGGCGAGTTCGATCTTGTCGCCTCAAACCATTGGCCCGAACCGTTGGTCGCCGCACCCGTCGACAACGACCGCGGTCCGGTCCTCATCATCATCGAGTATAAAGTCGACAAAGCCGAGCGTCCGAATTTCCTGAAGGCACTGGCGAAGCTTTCGAACGAACGCCGTCGCGACGGGGCGTACGGCTGGGGAGTGACGGAGGATGCGGCTGAGCCGGAAAAGGTAGTGGAATGGTTTGTGGTCGAATCATGGGCCGAGCACCTGCGCCAACACCGGCGTGTTTCCAAGGCCGATGCAGACGTCCAAGAGGAGGTCCGCCGCTTCCATAAGGGGCCGGGAGGCCCGACCGTTCGGCACCTCCTCGCGATCAACCGTCCCGCACGAGAGATTCCCGATGAACCCGAAGGAATAGACCTTGCGGCAATCATTCGAATCTGAACTCCAACTCACGCGCCGCGACACGCTTCTTTCCGGAGCAGTGCTCACAGCCTCCCTCACTTTGCCGGCACGGGCGAGTGCGGCTCCATCACCACTTCAACGAAAGGAGAAAATCCGATGGGTACCATCACCACCAAGGACGGAACCAAGATCGCCTACAAGGACTGGGGTAAAGGCCAGCCAATCCTGTTCAGCCACGGCTGGCCGCTTGCGGGAGACGCCTGGGAGGCGCAGATGCTGTTCTTTGGCCAGAACGGATATCGCGTCATCGCCCATGACCGCCGAAGCCATGGCGGTTCCGACCAGACCTGGGACGGCAACAACATGGACCAGTACGCCGACGACCTGGCCGAATTGATCGAGACGCTCGATCTGAAGGACCTGATCATGATCGGCCATTCGACGGGCGGGGGCGAAGTTGCGCATTACATCGGCCGTCACGGTTCCAAGCGCGTCGCCAAGGTCGTGCTGGTCGGTGCCGTGCCGCCGCTGATGCTAAAGACGGAAGCCAATCCGGAAGGTACGCCGCTTGAGGTGTTTGACGGCATCCGCAAAGGCACGGCAACCAACCGTTCGCAGTTCTTCAAGGACCTGACGATGCCGTTTTATGGCTTCAATCGCGACGGTGCGAAAGTCAACGACGGGCTGCGCGAGAGCTTCTGGCTGATGGGCATGCAGGGCGGCATTAAGGGTGAGTACGACTGCATCCACGAATTCTCGGAAGTCGACTAGACCGCAGACCTGGAGAAGATCGACAAGCCGACTCTCGTCATTCATGGCGAGGACGACCAGATCGTGCCGATCGCCGCTTCGGCCGAGAAGACGGCAAAAATCGTAAAGGGTGCGGAGCTCAGGGTTTACAAGAACGGCTGCCACGGACTGGCCCAAGTTGATCCCGATACCTTCAACGCAGACGTTTTGGCGTTCATCAAGGGTTAGCCAGATCGCGCACTGCCGTTCTGTCCGCGTCCCCTCTCTCGGCTGCCGTGCTCGCGGCGACAGCCGAGACTTGGGTATCAGCGGAGAGTGCTCGCAGCTTCGACGTCGGACTCCAAACACGAGCGAAGTAGCCCGGTAAGGCCGGCCGGGTTCCCGTCGCGAGCAAATCGACACTGGCGTCGAATTGCGCTCCTATTGAACTGTCAACTCGGCTCGCTCGCCGGCTGTGATGGTCACCGTACTTTCCTTCGAGCTGTTGTCCAACTTTTCGGAGACGACGGCGTAGTCGCCGGCCGGCAGCGCCGCCTGATATTTCTCGTCAAAGGCGTAGCCGAGCGATTTGCGGTTGCCGTTGATGTCCTTCTTCGCATCGAAAATCTCGATCTTCGAAGCTCCTGGCGCGGTGATCGCCAGCACGCCGGCATTGATGGCGATCTTGACATCCTGATGCTCACCGGCCTTGACGCTGAACGGCTGCTCGACGACGGCAAGGTCGACCGTCGCCGTCAGCACATAGTCGTCGGGCGGCAGATCGAACTTGCTGTCGGGGCCATAGGCATAAGCCACCTCTTGCCTGGTTCCGTCGACCTTCTTTTTTGCCTTGAACACCTTGAAGCCGATGCCCGAACCGTCGGCCTTGTCGCCGCCGGCAATGTAATAGGCGTTGGCAACGACATGGCCGACGCCGACGACGATATCCTTTTCGACGAGCTTGCCGCCCGTGAGCGGGATGATTTCGGTAACCTCGCCCTGCCCGATCCTGACCGTCACTTTCTGGTCGCCGGCCGGCAACACGACCTTGGTGTCGCCGTAATAGGTCGCCGGCATATCAACGCCCGGATAGGCGATCACGACAGCCGCACCATCGGCCACATCCGCGCCCTCACTTGGCCGCGGATGAATGACGAGCGTGCCGGCATTCAGCGTAAGGAGGGGTTCGTAGACCTGGCCCGCCTCGACCGTGAGCTTCTGTTCAGTCCCGGCCTCGCCAAGGCGTGCGACAATCAAGTAGTCGCCCGGGTCCAGATTGCCTTTGTAGGCGCCGTACTCGGTGGCGACGTAGTCGCCGCGCGTGCCGTCGGACTTTGCCTTGTAGATCTCCCAGGAGTTGCCTTCGGTGACGGGATCGCCGCCCTCGGCGAGCACCACGGCGGGGATGAAGTTGAACTCCGGTTTTTCCGGCGCGGCAGGTGGCTGCGGCGCCGGTTCGGGCGCCGGTGCAGGTGCGGCGGCGATGGTCTCGACCAGCGCGTCCTGCAGCGCCTTCTCATCCGACGCCTGGATGTATTTGCCGCCGGTGTTGTCGGCGAGGCAAGCAACCTGCTTGCCCTCGTCCGCGGTCAGGCCGAAGCCGACGACGTTTACGGTGAAGTCGACACCGGCGGCCCTCAGGTCCCTGCCGAGCGCACAGGGGTCGCCTTTGCAGGTCTCGAGCCCGTCGGTGATCAGGATGACGGTGGCCTTGTCCTCGGTGTATTTCAGCGCCTCGGCCGCCTGTCTGACGGCTGATGTCAGCGGCGTCTTGCCGATGAATTTCAGACTATCGGCGACAGCGGAAACAGCAGCTGCCGAGCCGGCCTGCGGCGGCACGATGAGTTCGATGTCCTCGCAACTGCCCTTCTCGCGATGGCCATAGGCCATGAAGCCGATTTCCTTGTCGGCAGGGACCGATTGCAGCACCGTTCGCAGCGATTGGCGGGCGATTTCGAGCTTGGGCTTGCCGTCGATCTGCGCCCACATCGAACCGGAGGCGTCGAGAACGATGACGACACGGTCGGCGGCAAGGCCGAGCGTCGTCATCCACAACAGTAAAATCGCCGCAGCGATGCTCCGTGCAAGTCCCGCCATGAAATATCCCCCCAGTCAGTGGCCGCCAGTCAGTCTCTGCAGTCAGGCGGGCGAAGCTACTTGACGCCGCGTCAGGATACAAGTCCGGGCGCCGGGCACATGGCGGCGCTGACTGCGCCAAACCGCTCAATATGTCGTGCGCCGCTCTTCGGAAGGCGGCCGGCCAAACTGCAGCCGGTAGCTCTGGGCAAAATAGGAGTGCGAGGTGAAGCCGGTGGCGATCGCCACGTCGAGGATCGGCATGTTGGTCTGGCGCAGCAATTCGCGCGCCCGCTCAAGCCTGAGCCGCATGTAGTAGCGGCCGGGCGTCACGCTGAGATGACGCAGGAACAGCCGCTCGACCTGGCGCACCGACAGGCCGGCCGACTTGGCGAGCTGCACCGCCGACAGCGGCTCGTCGAGATGGTCGGCCATCAATTCGACGATGCGCCGCAGCTTTTCCGATTTGCCGGTCAGGTCGCGCTCAGGACCGACGCGCTGGCGGTCTCCGGCGGAGCGGATGCGTTCGTGCTGGAACTGGTTGGCGACGCCGTTGGCAAGGCTCGAGCCGAAATCGCCACGCACGATCTCCAGCATCAGGTCGATGGAGGTGGTGCCGCCGGCGCAGGTGTAACGCTTGCGATCGATCTCGAAGACATTGCCGGTGCAGTTGATGTCGGGAAACCGTTCGACGAAGCCGGCGCGGTTTTCCCAGTGGATGGTGCAGCGATAGCCTTCGAGCTGGCCTGCCTCGGCGAGCAGATAGGAGCCGACCGACAGTGCGCCGAGCGCGTTGCCGCGCCGGCCCCAGCTGCGCAGCGCCGCCAGCACCTTGCTCTTGCCGGGAAACTCGGTCGTCAGCCCGACCGAGACGAAAAGAATATCGACCGGCGGCAAATCGGCGACAGCGTAGTCGATCTTGAGCGGCAGGCCATTGGAGGCCATGACGGCATCTCCGTCGGCCGACACCGTCGTCCAGCCATAAAAATCGTGGCCGAGCAGCCGGTTGGCCGACCGGAACGTGTCGATTGCGGCGGCCAGCGAGAACATGGAAAACTTGTCGACCAGCAGGAACCCGAATTGCCGGCCGCCGTGAATGGGATCATTCGTGACCGGCCGCTCTGAGGGAACAGTGAGGTTCGGCAAAGCTTTGGGCTTTCCAGGTTCAGAAAGACGGCCGTTTCAATCCGGCCGCGAGATAGGCGGAAGCTAGCGTGTTGGCCATCAGCATGGCAATGGTCATCGGTCCGACGCCGCCTGGCACCGGCGTGATGGCACCGGCCGTCTTGGCCGCTTCCGCATAGGCGACGTCACCGACGAGGCGGGTCTTGCCTTCGCCCTTTTCCGGCGCCGCGATGCGGTTGATGCCGACGTCGACGACGGTGGCGCCCGGTTTGACCCAGTCACCCCTGACCATTTCTGGTCTGCCGACAGCGGCAACGAGAATGTCGGCGGTGCGCGCCAGTGCGGCCAGGTCCTTGGTGCGGCTGTGCGCGATGGTGACGGTGCAGTTGGCGGCAAGCAGAAGATTGGCCATCGGTTTGCCGACGATATTGGAGCGGCCGACGACCACCGCATTGAGCCCGGAAAGATCCTTGCCGCGCACGCGCTCGATGAGCAGCATCGAGCCGGCCGGCGTGCAAGGCACGAACGCCGTCTCCAGTTCGCCGGTGCCGAGCTTGCCGACATTGATGAAGTGGAAGCCGTCGACATCCTTTTGCGGCGCTATTGCCTGGATGACCTTGCCCGCATCGATATGGCCAGGCAGCGGAAGCTGCACCAGGATGCCGTTGATGGCGGGATCGGCGTTGAGTTCGCCGATGATAGCAAGCAGTTCCTGTTCGGACATTTCGGCCGGCAGCGTGTGCTGGACCGAATGAAATCCGCATTCCTTGGCGGTACGGGATTTGGAGGCGACGTAAACCTGGCTCGCCGGATCCTCGCCGACGATGACCACGGCGAGACCGGGCTTGTGCGCGCCCTTTTCCATCAGTTCGATCGTCAACGCTTTGACGCGCCGCACCACGCCTTCGGCAACGCTTTTTCCGTCAATCAACTCGGCCATCAACCATCCTCAACGTCGTTCTGCTGAAAGCGCGTCGCGTCTGAAACATCCTGCGGCGCGCTTTGAGTCCTTGTTTGCGCATGTCGTCGTCCCAAAACCGCTGCGCACCCTCGGGTCAAGCCCAGGGGCGTGCTTTTGGGCTCCATGCAGCGCGGCATTCTCACGAAAATCCGACCGGGCAATCCCGTCAAAGCGCCGTCTTATGCCGCTAACTCGAAACAGATGGCTTTTATTCTATCGGGCGCTCAGAAATAGCGCCGCGATCGGCTTTCGCTGAGTTCGCGAACCGCTTCGCGGAATTCGCGCAGGCTGGCTCGGATTTCCTCGATGGAGGCTTGCTGTTCAGCGGCTTTCCAAGCCTGATCTGCCTCGTCCGACGAGGCTTGGCGATAGTGCTGCTGCGGATGAGGCCCGGCATGGGGCGGAACGGGCGGCGACGCCTTGTATGCCTTGTCTTCAATGGGTGTCCGGCGCTGTTCTGCCCGGCGGCGCGGCCGCGAATCGGCGGATTCGCGCAGGCTCGCATAAGCGCCGCGCATGGCGCCGAGGCCGACACCGGAAGCAAGCCCCGCTAGCAGGCCGGCAAGCACCGTCATGGCGCGCGACGGTCCGTTCGGCTCGAGCGGGGCAAAGGCCTTGGAGATCACGTTGATGTTGGCGGTGTTGATGTCCTTCTGCTCGCCGGTCTCCCGGGCGCGGAGAAGATATTGTTCATAGACGGAGCGTTTGGCGGCGGCCTCGCGCTCCAATTCGCGCAGCGTGACCAGGTCACTGTTGACGTCGCCGCTGCGGACTTTCAACTGCGCCAGCCGCGAGGCCAGATCCTGTTCGAGCTGCACGGCGCGCCTGAGGTCGACCTGCAGCGACGAGGCGATGCGGCGCAGTTCCCCGACGATACGCTCGCGCGATCCGGCAAGCTGGGCATTGAGCGCCTGGAGCTCGGGATGTCGCGGCCCGAGCCGGATCGCGGCGCGGTCGGCCTCCTGCTTGAGCGTCGCATATTGCGAGCGCAACTCGCTCATGGTGTTGGAGTTGATCTCCTCCGGCAAGGTGCCGCTCAGAACCGAACTCACGTCGATCGAGCGCGCCGACGCGGCGCGGGCGTTGAGTTCCAGCGTGCGTGCGCGGGCGATGGCCAGCTGCTGGTTGAGCTTGAGCATCTCGTCGTCGCTGATCAAATGGCCTTGCGCGTCGACGAGGTCGTGCGCGGCCCTGAAATCCTCGACCTTGCGCTCGGCCACTTCGACGCCCTTGCGCAGCTCGTCGAGCCTGCCGGTCAGCTCGTTGGTCGCGCGGCCAGCGGTATCGGACTGGATCTGGCCGAAAGTCTGCAGAAAAACATCCGTCATCGTGTTGGCGATCAGCGCCGACTTCTCGCCATGTTGCGTGGTGGCGCTGACCGAGATGACAAAGGTCTTGCCGCCGCGCTCGACCGAAAGGCTCTCGGCCAGATTGGCGACGGCCAGCGCACGGCGGCGGCCCTCACCGGCAGCCGGCCCGTCATTGCGCGACAGCATCGACCGGATCAACGTCATCATCCCCAGGCCACCGGCCCCTTGCCCATTGAACTCCGGATCATTGACGAGATTGAGCTTGTCCACGACCTTGTTGAGAACGGTGCCGGAGGTGAGCACGCGAACCTGGTTCTCGACGATGGCCAGCGTGGCGTCGGACGCAACCACCGATTGGGTGAGGTCGCGGTCGGTGAGCTTCAGGTCGCGCGGGTCGACGATCAGCTCTGCGGTGGCTTCGTATTTCTTCGGCGTCGACAGCGCGAGGGCGACGCCAAGCGCGGCGCCCAGTATCGTCATGGCGACGATCAGCAGCTTCGAGCGGGCAATGCCGCGGACGACCTGCATCGGATCGATCAACGGCTTCCATCTGTCGTCCTCCTCGCGGGAAGACCGCTGCTCGTCATCTGCGTATCGAGGTTCTTCGTCGGCATATCGAGGTTCGAACGCGGCGTGTCGAGGCTCGAACGCGGCGTATCGAGAATCGGCATCGGAACGCCGGTCCTCGGAGACACCGGCTGCAAGCGGCTCCTCCCGCTGCCTGGCCTGCGCATGGCCCGCATCAGCCGCGTCGTCGGTCTCAGGTGGCATCCGGGCGGCCGAAGCCGATGCATCGTCGGCTTGAAACCAAGTTTCATCGTTTGCCGATAACTCCGGGGTTGCCGAAAATTCCGGATGCGTTCGCCCCTCGCGGCGTGAACGCGCGCGACGATGGCGTGTTGCGGCATCCTCGCGCCATGACGCCCCGCCGCCGATCGCAACCAGCGATGGTTCTTCTTCGCCGCGCAATGCCTGGCCGAGCGCCAGCAAGGACCGCTCGCGCTTCCAATCTTCCCGGTTTTGCCTGTCGACCATTGTCGTGGAGCTTGCCCTTTGCGGCTTGGACGCGCGGTCAGCCATTCGTTAAGCCATACTAAACAAGCATAGGAAACAAAAGGTTAATTTCCCTGCCTTGAAGACAAGGTTTCCCTCCTGGGTTGTGTCCTTGGAAAGCGATCGATAGCGCCCAGAACCGCGCGTTAAACTTTCCGGCCTATGCTGTCTCGACACATGACTGAGGCAGGCAACATCCCGCAAAAACGGCATCTCGCCCGGATCGACGCTTTCCTGGCCGAGCGACGGCGGCTGGTTCGCGACTATCTTTCGGCGATCAGCGGCGCGGGCGGGCGGCTGGTGTTTTCGCTCGCCTATTTCATCGCGCTGGCCAACACGCTGTCGATCGCCGAGTTCGGCATGTTCGCCACTGCTTCGGCGGCCGGCGTGATGCTGTCGCGCATCCTGGCCTTCGGCTTCATCTCGGCGCTTTACCGAACCGCCACCATCCGCCCCAATCTGATCGGCACCTTCACGGCCGGCTTCCTGCTGCTTGGTGCGATATCGCTGCCGTTGCTGGCGGCCGCCGCCTACGGCGTCTACCTGGTGTTCTTTGCCAGCACCGTGCCGCTGTCGGTGTTTGCGGCGATCGTATTTGCCGAGGCGTTGCTGTGGCGGCCGGTCGAGGTGGCGCTGATCGTCAACAACGGTCTCGGCAAATTCGGCCGCGCCGCCCTGATGACGATCCTGGCGACGGCCCTGCGGGCGCTCGGCGCCGTGCTGTTCATGTTTGCGGCGCAGCCGAGCATAGGGGTCTGGTCCTGGTATTACATCGGCGCCAACGCCGTCTCGCTGCTCATCGCCTTCGGATTTTTCTATCCACGCCAGCGGCTGCGGCTGCGGCTGGCGCTCTATCTCAGGCGGCTCGCCGATTCCATTTACGTGGCCGGCGCAGAGGTGCTGTTCTACCTGCAGATGGAATTCGACAAGCTGCTGGTGCTGGCGATCGGCGGCCCGCACCTCGCCGGCATCTATGCCATCATCATGCGGCTGGTCGACCTGACGGCGATCCCGATCCGCACCTTCTCGATGATGCTGGTGCAGCGCATGATGCGGGCGCCGGAGCTCTTGTCGCGCCTTTCGGTCAAGAGCGGCATCGAAGGCGGCGTGTTCGCGGTCTCGACGCTGGCGCTGGCGACACTCGGCATCGTGCTGCATTTCTTCCCCAACGCGCTCGGCAGCAATGTTGCGGAGGCCGCCCCCTTGGTGGCGCTGGCGATCTGCGTGCCGGGCCTGCGCAACCTCGTCGAATACCAGGCCGAGCTTCTGTTCGCGCGCGGCCAGACGCTGGTGCGGGCGATCAACCTGGCCCTGCTTGCCGGGATGAAGGCGGTGCTGCTGACCTATGTGCTGACCAATATCCCGGGCACGCCCGATCTGGTGCTGTCGCTCAACGTCGTCTTCCTGCTGCTCTATCTCGCCTCGGCGCTGCTCACCTATTCGGCGATGCGCAGGCCGGCGAAGCCGGTTTGAGGGACTAATCCAGCCCGATCAGGCGGCGGATGCGGCCGACGTCGGTGCCGATGAACGACTGCATGCCGATGGCCACCTGTTGCGGCGCCATGGCGGCGACGAAGCGGCGGAACTCGTCATCCGACAGCGCCTCGCCCGTCCAGTGGACGCGGCAGAACTCCTCCGAGCCATGGAAATGGCCGGCGCCGCCGAGCACGTCGTCGACATAGCGGCCGTAGATCATGCATTCGGAGAATTTCCGCGCCGCGCCGACGATTTCGACCCAGTAGCGGCCGTGGATCTTCTCGATGCGGGCGCACATCGCCGTCACGGTTTCGCGGCGCCAGGCAATCAGCGTCGAAATGTAGTCGTGGGTCGAAACCTCCGATGGCTCGATGCCGAGCGCCGAGCCGGCATTGCGCGACCAGATGCGATGCTGCTCGTGACCGTCACCCGACAGCACGCCGTCGCGGCGGAACAGCCGCACCTTGCCGTCGCGCCAGAAGGCGCTGCAGTCGAAAGGTTTTAGGAACGCCACGTCGGAATCGCAGAAGACCAGCACGTCCTCGCCGGCGTGCGCCGATATCGCGATGCGGCGAAGCTGCTGCACATGCCAGCCGCGCAGCGGCATGGTCTTCAGGCTGAGCCAGATGCGCCGGCGGAACAGGCTGAGCGGATCGTCGAAGGCATGCAGCCAGCGCGGCAACAGGTCGCGCTCGTCGACGATGGTGCGGCGATTGTTCTCCAGCTGACGAAACAGCGCCACATCGCGATGCTCGACAAGGATATAGTGGTGCGCCACGCCGGAAACGTAGCGGTCGATTGTGTCGCACAGCAGGTGGCAGCGCTCCAAATCCGGCGCATAGCTTGCCGTCACGACCGCCGCCGTCGGCGTCCGGCGAAGGAAATCGGCCTCGCGATCAGGGCTCGAAACGAACCGGTTGTTCAATGATCTGCTCCGCGGCCTGCCGCAGGGCTGGTTCTGGCAGGAGCGGGCCTGCGCAAGAATTTCTGGCCGATGACGCGCCACAGGAACAGGGGATTGCCGACGACATAGCGGCGCCAGAGACGGCCCGGTTCGATCCACAACCGAAACAGCCATTCGAGCCTGAGCCGACGCATCCACAGCGGCGCCCGCGGCACCGTGCCGCTCAGAAAATCGAGCAGCGCGCCGACTGCGATCGGCAGCGTGCAGTGGCGCGCGTCGATGTGGCGCGCGATCCATAATTCCTGGCGCGGCACGCCCATGGCGACAAGCAGCACGTCCGGCCGCAATCTGGCGATGCGATCGACGATTGCCGGCTCCTCGGCGGGAGAGAAATAACCGTCATGGACGACCACGAACCGGTGCTGCAACGCGAGTGCTGCCAGCTTCTTCGATGCCGCCTCGGCGTTGACCTTCGTCGCGCCGAGCAGCCCCACGGTTAGCGGCCTGGCGGCAGCCTGCAGGAAGGCAGGGATGAAATCGGTGCCATTGAGATTGTCCGGAAACGGCGCTCCGTGAAGCAGTTTCGCCGCCAGATCGACGCCGACGCCGTCCGGCAGGATGAGAAAATCGTCGAGCGCCTCGGCAACGACCGGGTCCGTATAGGTGACATTGGCGTTGTGCGCGTTGAGAAAGGTGACCTTGGTGAAGCGCCGCTCTGCAATCAACCGGGTCAGCAGCGCGACCGCATCGTCCCAGCCGATGGCAAGGACCGGGATGCCCAGGATCGATTTCAAGCTGTCGGCCCCGAAGACGGCGCGGGCGTTGTGCATATTCATGCAAGCATCTCCTGGCCGACGGGCCCGAGCTTTTCCAGGCCGAGCCTGATTGCGGCATCGAGCGCCTGCAGCTGCCGGCGGTGGAAAGCGCTGCCGTCGACGTCCCCGACATCGGCAACCGCTGCTTCAAGGGCGCCGGCGAAGGCGACCGGATCATCGGTCACGACGCAATTGACCGGGCGATGGTCGATGCCGCGCAGCGAATGGCTGGTCGCGACAGAGGGCAGGCCGAGCTCGAAGGTTTCGATGGTCTTGAGCTGTACGCCGCTGCCGGAGGTGCTGATCAACGGGATGACGGCGGCGCTGCGCACGAAAGCCTGCGCGTCCGGGACGCGGCCGACGAATTCGACGCCGGGATGCGCGGACGCGAGGCCCGACGGCATGCCGCCGGCAATCCTGACCCGAAAATCGGGCCTGAGATGCGGCACCACCTTTTCCAGGAACCAGTCGAGGCCGATGCGGTTCGGCTGCCAGGTCCAGGTGCCGATCAGCGCCGCGTCGCAGTCGATGCGGCGCGGGGTTTTTTGCACGGGCGGCTGGGCGCAAGTCACCAGCGGCAGCACCGCCGACCGGCGGTCGGAGGCGACGCCGAGTGCCGAGCGATCTTCCTCGGCCAGCGTGAAGACGAAGCGTGCCCGGCGGCAGAGCCGTTCTTCCACAGTCTTGAGCAGCCTTGCCTCACGGCGAAACAGCAGGCGCTGGAAAAGGCCGCCGGCGGCAGCGGCGTTCTCCTGCGCCGAACGATGCTCGACATTGTGAGCGACGAAAATCGACGGCCGGTCGCCGAAAAGCCTTTCGAAGGCGCCGGCGAACTGCACGGAATTCAACACATAGCCGTCGAAAGGGCCGACGCGTTCGACGGCGGCGCGGATCTCACTGTCGTTGACAACGCGCAGCTTGACCGACGCGAAAGTGAGGCCGGAGAGCATCGCCCTTGCAACCCAGGCGAGCTTTTGCAGCGATGAGGCGGTTTCGGTGCGCACATCGACGGCGCCGAGCACGATGGTGTTCTGCGGATCGCTCGCAGGCTTGCCCGGCCAGGTGAAGCCGATCACCGTGACGCGCGCGCCGGCGCGCCGCAACGCGGCGATGATTGCGGCATTGGCGATCTCATAGCCCGAGGCAAGAGCACCGTCGGGCACGATCGATGTGGCGAACAGCAGATGCATCTCACCTTTCCAGCGCTGACCAACTAGCAAAGCGCGGTGAAGATTAAGTGAAGCCATTTGGTGGCCCGGCGTTGCCGATTTGCCGGCTTGTCCGCGAAGGTGATTAACGAAACGTTATCATCACGATGCTAATCGAGAGCCAAACTCACCATCCCGGGCTGGACACGGATGATCCCTTTGCCATCGGACGGTTCGGTATCGATCGCAGGGCGGTCGCCGGGACTCGTCGCCGCTGCCGTCGAGGCGGTCGTTACGCTGCCGACCTTCAAACGGCCCGAGCAGCTGCTGGCGACACTGGCGTCGCTCACGGCCCAGGACACCGGCAGACGCTTCGCAATCATCGTCATCGAGAACGAAGCCGAGGCGCGCGCCGGCGCCAGGGCGGCGCTGCCGCTGTTCGAGCGCGGCGACATCCCGGGCATGGTGATCGTCGCGCATGAGCGCGGCAATTGCAGCGCCTACAATGCCGGCTGGCAAACGGCGATCCTGCACTTTCCCGACTTCAGCCACCTGCTGGTCATCGATGACGATGAGATCGCCGGTCCGCAGTGGCTCGAGCGCATGTGCCAGGCGGCCGAGACGCTCGGTGCCGACATTGTCGGCGGCCCGCAAATGCCTGTGTTTGCCGATGCGGCCCATGCCAGATGGGCCGAGCACCCGGTTTTTGCGCCACCCTATCGGCAGACCGGGCGGGTGCCGGCGCTGTATTCCTCCGGCAATCTGCTGGTCGGCCGCAACGTGCTCACCGCCATGGGGCCGCCCTTCCTCGACCTGAAATTCAACTTCATGGGCGGCGGCGATTCCGATTTTCTGAGCCGGGCCGCACAAAGAGGTTTTGTGCTTGGCTGGTGCGCCGAAGCGCAAGTGCATGAAACAGTTCCGGCCCGGCGCATCGAGGCCGACTGGATCCGTGCCCGCAGCCTGCGCAACGGCGTGATCTCGACATTGGTCGAGAAGAAGAAACGGGCCGGCACGCCGTTCGCCGGCACCAGGGTTTTTTTGAAGAGCCTGGCGCTGCTTGCCGTCTCGCCGTTTCGCGGCGCGGCCAGGCTGGCGCGGACGGGGTCATTGGCGACGGCCTTATACCCAGTCCATGTCGCTGTCGGCCGTGTGCTTGCCGAATTCGGATATGCCAATGAGCAATACCGGCAGCCTGAGAAGAACTGAACGCGCGCCGCTCAGCGCGGCCTTCACACGCGACGGCGTCGCGACCGCGATCGCCGCGCTGCTGTTCACCGTCATCCTGGTGTCGTTCCGTCCGTTCCAGCCGGCCGGCGCCGCAACGACCGGCGATGGCGGCGACATCGTCAACCAGCTCGGCTTCGGCTCGCTTGGCGCGATCTCGGTCTTCTCGCTCATGGCTTTTGCCGACCCGCGCGTGGTGCGTTCGCTGCTCAGCCCGTCCTGGCTGCTGATGCTGGCTTTCCTGATGCTTTCGGTGGTGATGGCAACCGATCCGCCGTCGGCCATGCGCGCCGCTTTCTTCACGCTGATCGGCATTTTGACGATGGCGACGATCCTGGCACTGCCGCGCGACGCCGAAGCCCTCTCGAAAGTCATCATCTTCACCATCGTCGTCGTCATCGGGCTTTCCTATATCGGGCTCCTCGTCTTTCCAAACGAGGCGCTGCACACCACCGCGTCGCTGGAGCCGGAGCATGCCGGCCTGTGGCGCGGCGTGTTCACCCACAAGAACATCGCCGGCCCCGTCATGGCGTGCTTCAGCTTCGCCGGGCTGTACCTCTACCGGCGCGGACAGCGGCTCTGGGGCGCATCGATCTTTTGCGCGGCGATGATCTTCATGCTGCACACCGGCTCCAAGACGACGGCCGGACTGGTGCCGTTTTCGATCCTGATCGTCGTGTTGCCAAGCCTGATCGGCATGCGGCTCGGCACTCCGATCCTGTTCGCGCTGGCCATCGTCGCCGCAGCGATCGGCACGCTGGGCATCGTCTTCCTGCCGCCGGTGAAGCATCTGGCGGCACTCCATTTTCCCGACCTGACCTATACCGGGCGCACGACGCTGTGGGAGTTCGCCGGCGAGATGCTGGCGAAGCGGCCATGGACCGGCTACGGCTTCGAGAGTTTTTGGGGCACGCCGCTGCTGTTGAACCAGGACCAGCCTTTCGACCGGGCCTGGGACATCAGAACCATCGTGCATGGCCATAATGGCTACCTCGACATCGCGGTGCTGATGGGCATTCCGGCGCTGTGCGTGGCGCTCTACACATTCCTGATCGCGCCGCTGCGCGATTACATGCGCATTCCCCTGCGCAAGGAGAACATCTATCTCGGCGACTTCTTCATGATGGTGGTGCTGTTCGCGGCGCTGAACGCCTTCCTCGAAAGCTTCTTCTTCCGTCGCGCCGACCCGGTCTGGCTGTTCTTCGTGTTCGGCATGTTCGGCCTGAGGCAGGTGTCGCTGCGGCCGATGGCGGTTCGTGGTCGGTCCTGATCTTCGTCCCAACAGGGCTTCCCCGTCCCGCCACGAACGTCTATTGGGAAGCCATCTTTTGAATTGAGCATCGGATTGTTCCAAACCCGGCACCCACTTTTGGGTCCAATGCTCTAGCGGAGGTTTCCATGACGATCAGGCTTGTTCTCGCCGGCTGCGGCAATATGGGCTACGCCATGCTCTGCGGCTGGCTGAAATCGGGCAAGCTCCTTCCGGCGGCGGTTTTCGTTGTCGAGCCCAATGCCGGTCTGCGCAAGCGCGCCGAAGCGCTGGGCTGCAGTGCCGCCGCGGATGCCGGCGGCATTCCAGCGGACGCGGTGCCGGCCCTCGTCGTCATTGCGGTGAAGCCGCAAGTGATCCGCGAGGCGACCGCCGCCTACAGGCGCTTCGATGACGGCCGCACCACCTTCCTCAGCATCGCCGCCGGAACGCCGGTCGCCACTTTCGAGGCCATTCTGGGCGATCGCGCGCCGATCGTGCGCTGCATGCCCAACACGCCGGCGGCGATCGGCAAGGGCATGATGGTGGTGTTTTCCAACCGGCTGGTCTCTATCGATACGAAGCGTTTCGTTGCCGATCTGCTGTCGGCGAGCGGCGAAGTGACAGATATCGACGACGAGGGCCTGATGGACGCGGTGACGGCGGTGTCAGGGTCTGGCCCGGCCTATATCTTCCATTTCATCGAAGCGCTGACTGTGGCTGCCGAGAAGGCCGGACTGCCACCCAAAACCGCCAGGCTGCTGGCCGTGCAGACGGTCTATGGCGCCGCCTCGCTCGCCGCCGAAAGCGGCGAGGATGCGGGCGTGCTGCGCCAGCAGGTGACCAGCCCCAACGGCACAACGGCCGCCGCACTTGCCGTGCTGATGGGCGAGGACGGGCTGACAAAACTGCTGACCGAAGCGGTGGAGGCGGCACGGCTGCGGTCAATCGAGCTGGGGAAGTAGTGGCTTGACGCGTTGCAAGCCGGTCGGCGGCTACCGTCGACGGTCAGATGCAATAGCAAACGTTCCGTAGCGATCCTTCGCGCCCCCCTCTGTCCTGCCGGACATCTCCCCCACTTGGGGGGAGATCAGACGTCATGCCGGCTTTCGCCAATCTCCAACATCGCAGTGGTGAGTGGACGGTCGAAGCTGCCAATCTCCCCACTTGTGCAGGGCTGTCCGGGGAAAGTTTTGAGTGAATCGAAATGCCACATGTGCATGCCCCGTAAAACGGGGTTTGTCCGTCTTTTCTCTGGTTGTCGAGACTCAGAAAAGGAACGGGGCATGCGCTTTGCACCTAGCATCTTCGGGCAGCTTCTTGAACCCATCGATCGGCGTCAATTCCAAGCAATTGTGGATCGCCACGACGGGGATGCGTACGACAAATCGTTCAGAAGCTGGGATCATCTGGTGGCGCTGATCTATGCCCAGTTCTGCGGCAGCAGCAGCTTGCGTGGCCTGGAAGCCGGCTGGAACGCCAACAGCCAGCATCATTATCACCTGGGCAGCGGTCCGTTGATGCGTTCGACCTTGTCGGATGCCAACAGACGGCGTCCGGTCGCCATCTTTGCCGAGGCGTTCGGTCTGGTGGCGAACCTGCTCGACAGGCAAATGCGGCGCGAGGGCGAAGCAATGCTGCGGCTGATCGACTCGACCCCCATTCCGCTCGGCAAACTGTGCGATTGGGCCAAGTCGAACGGGCGCATTCGCGGCATGAAGGTGCATGTCGTCTATGACCCGAAGACCGACTGTCCGCGCGTCCTCGACATCACCGACGCCAACGTCAACGACGCCCAGGTCGGTCGCCAGATCACGATCGAAGCTGGAGCGACCTACGTGTTCGACAAGGGCTACTGCCATTATGGCTGGTGGACGGCGATCGCCGAAGCCGGATCGATCTTCGTGACGCGGCCCAAATCCAACATGAGGCTGGCGCTGCTGCGTGATCGCCCTATAGCCGAGCCGCAGGGCGACGGCTTCCTGGTTGTGGAAGACAGTGAGGTAAGCTTGGTCAGCAAGGCTGCTTGCAAGCTGCCGATGCGGCTGCGTCGCCTGCGCGTTCAGCGCGAAACGGGCGACACCATCACGCTTTTGACCAACGATCTGGAGCGCTCTGCCGTCGAGATTGGACGGCTTTACAAAGGCCGCTGGCACATCGAGCTTCTGTTCCGATGGATCAAGCAGCACCTCAAGATCCGCAAGTTCCTCGGCAACAACGGCAATGCAATCCGCCTGCAACTCTTTGCCGCAATGATCGCCTTTGCGCTGCTGCGCATTGTCGCGCGCACCCGCCGCGTCACTATTCCTATCTTGAGGTTCACAGAACTGGTCGCTCAATACTTGTTCGGGCGGCGGAAACTGCACACCATCGATAAGCCGCCACCGGTCAATCCAAGCCGACCAAGGGACCGAGCCTCTCCCAATCAGATGGCCTTCATTTATGAATAACTTTCCCCGGACAGCCCTGCACAAGGAGGGAGATTGGCCTTCATCACCGATTTCGCCAACTACCAGCCTTGCAAAAAAGACGCTGTCCGCGAAGCTGCCGATCTCCCCCCAAGTGGGGGAGATGTCCGGCAGGACAGAGGGGGGCGCTGTCCCGCCGGCATCAAAATTCTGCGCACTACCCCGCCCCGTACAGCATCTCGTCCTGCAGCCGGCGCAAGGCGAACAGCCTGGTCGTCGGGTCGGGCGCGGCATTGGCCGATGTCAGCAGCTCGCCCTTGCTGACCGGTTTCAGCACCTTGCCGCCTTCGAGCAGGCCGACCGGCACGGCGCGGTTGGCGCGGGCCTCTTCGACAGTCATCGTCCAGGAGCGGTAGCAGGTCTCGCCGATCGCGTCGAATGTCTCTCCCGCCGCCAGATCGCGCTTGGCCACGGCGCAGACCTCGGCAACCGGCCTCGGCAACGGCACCATGTCCGGCTTGCCATAGAGCGCGATGCGCGCGGCGGTGAGCGGCACTTCCAGCGAGGTCAGATGATAGGGCCGGAAGAAGCTGTAATAGGGTCCATGGCCGATATGCAGATCGTCCATGCGCTCGATGATGCGCGGATGCGTCGCCTCGACGATGACGAACACGCCGGGCGCCACGCCTTTGCCGATGGTGTAGTCGACGACGCCCTTCCTCGACAGGATGCCGCCGTCGGTGCGCGGGATGAGCACCCTGGCCAGTTCATCGCGGTCGGCCCTGGGGCCGTGCATGCCGGCAATGTCGGGCACCAGCCCGGTGGCGTTGGCGATGGCGCACATCTCGACCATGGTCTTCGAGCCGTCGACGAATTCGACCAGCATCCGCGGGTTCATGTTGCGGCGCAGCGCTTCCGCGCGATAATCGTCAGGGACGGCGTCATGGTTGAGCGGGTTGTTCTTGCCCTTGCCGGCGCAGACGATGGTGTAGCCGAGCGCGGAGGCGAACTCGATCAGTTCCATGCAGCTCGACGGCTCGTCGCCGGCGCCGACCGAATAGACGACGCCGAGCCGATCGGCCTGCTGCTTCAGGTAACAGCCGATGGTGACGTCGGCCTCGACATTCATCATCACCAGATGCTTGCCGTGCTGCATCGCCATCAGGTCGAAATCGGCGGCGACGCCGGGCTTGCCGGTGGCGTCGATGACGACGTCGATCAGCGGATTGGTGACCAGCATCTCGTTCGAGGTGATGGCTATTTTTCCGCTTTCGATCGCCTCGCTGAGCTTCGACGGCGTATAGGCCTCGCGCGCCATCGCCTCATCGCCATAGGCGATGCGGATGGCATCACGCGCGGTGTGCGGGCGGCGGGTCGAGATCGCGCACACCGAAATGCCCGGCATCAGCATGCCTTGCGTCACCAGGTCGGTGCCCATCTCGCCGGAGCCGATGACGCCGATGCGCACCGGTCGGCCTTCCGCGGCACGCTTGGCGAGATCGCGGGCAAGCCCGGTCAAGGCGACATTGGTCATGCGCAAGTCCACTGCTTTTAGTTTGAACGGGGAATAGCAGGGAATGGCAGCCTTTTGCCAACGAAACCGGCCGCCGCCGATAATTTCTTGTGGCTGGCTTTCACACCACGAGCGGATAGTCTTCCACCCCAGAAGTGTCGAGCGATGAAGAGACCGTCCTGACGGGGCGCGTCCCGACGGATTTTCACGGGAGGTTGAGATGACAAACGAGTTCACGCCGAAATTCGATCTGGCTGACAAGGTGGTGCTGGTCACCGGCGCCTCGCGCGGCATCGGGCGCGCTTGTGCGCTCGCCTGCGCCGGCTCCGGCGCGGACATAATCGTTGGCGTTCGCAGCGCTGCCGACGGCGCGGATATTACCGCCGAAATTGAGCGCATCGGCCGGCGCGCACTGGCGGTACAGATGGATCTCACCGATCTGGCGACGGTGCGAAAGGCTGTCGCCGACGCCCACGCCGCCTTCGACCGCATCGACGTTCTGGTCAACAATGTCGGGCTCGGGCCTGAAAACCTCGCGGAGAACGTGACGGAAGCCGATTTCGACCTCACCGTGAACGTCAACCTCAAAGGCACGTTCTTCACCACCCAGGCGGTCGGACGGCTGATGATCGAGCAGAAATCCGGGCGCATCGTCAACATCAGTTCTCAGGCCGGCACGGTGACGCTGAAGGGCGAAGCGATCTACTGCATGACCAAGGCGGCAATAAACCACCTCACCCGCTGCCTCGCGGCCGAATGGGCGCAGCACAAGATCACCGTCAACAGCGTCGCGCCGACCTTCATCTGGACCGACGGAACACGGCCCTCGCTCGCCGATCCAGACTTTCATGCCCATGTGCTCGGCCACATCCCGCTCGGCCGCATCGGTGATCCTATCGATGTCGCGGGAACCGTGGTGTTCCTCGCCTCGCCCGCCGCGTCGATGATCACCGGCGCGAATTTACTGGTCGATGGCGGCTGGTCGGTGGCGTGAGCGAACCGGTCGTCTCGCCAATGGCAGCAAAGATACGTCTGGACAAACACGGCACTTGCCCCGACAGGCTGTCACGCTTACGCAGTCATGCCGTCACAGCGCCGGCAGGCGGCCGGGCACTACGAACTTGACAACGGCACAGTCTTTCAAAATGAGTGAAATCACGATTAACACGATTAATAGAGAAGCGGCACAAGGCAGATGGGCGAGACAGATATGGCATGGAGCGAAAGAAAGACCGGTTACAGCAAAGGCCGCTATTTCAAACAAATGGGCCTTGCGCTGCTGGTGCTCGTCTTTCTCATCGCTCTGCCGCTCGCCTTTCTTCCCGAAGACTTACTGAAATTCTACCTCAGCGAGGGCGGTCCCATCGAAGTCTTCTCGGCCGCCGCCTATCTGATCGTCGTGGCGACGCTTGTGCGGGAAATGTCCTATCGGGAGTTGCTCAAGCGCTGGTACCTTGTCGCCATCGCGATCGCGATGTGCCTGCGCGAATTGGACTTCCATGCGCATTTCACCACCCACAACATCACCAAGACCACCCTCTATATCTCGCCTGACGTGCCGCTGTGGGAAAAGCTAATCGGCGCGACGGTGGTCATCGCGCTCGCCGTCGCCTTCTATCGTCTCCTCAAAGGCGGCCTGCCCAGCTTTGTGCACGGGCTTCGCCACGGCGAGGCGACTGCCGTTGCCATTGCCGCCGCCATCGGTTGCGCCGTCCTTTCGAAGGCCATCGACGGGGCGCCGTCAAATCTCACCTTTCTCGGCATCCATCTCGCTCGGATCGATACCTCGACAGTGTTCGAGGAAATCTTCGAATTGGGAATCCCGATCTTTCTGGCCATCGCGGCATTCGCGGCCTTTCCGACGCAGGAGGGTTTCGCAAAAAGAGCCGCGGGACAGGTCGCGCCGAACAAGCCAAGATCCGTCAGCTGATTGCTCTGCCACGCCTTCGTCATCCCAGGGCAAGCAAGGAGCGGAGCGACGCGGCGCAGACCCTGGGATGACGAAGTGGAGGGGTGTTTCGGCCAATCTCCTGGGTTTGCCAGCTGCCACGCTCTGGTCCGCCCCGGTACTGCCCCTATCTGCTTGACAAGCAGGTGAGGCAAACATGTGGGATGTGGCGAAAGAGGCCTGGATACTGCTAAAGGAGAGCGTCCTCGGCTTCATCAATGACAATGCCTTGAGCCACGGGGCAGCGATGGCGTTCTATGCCACAACCTCGCTCGCGCCGATCCTGCTCATCGTCGTCGCCATCGCAGGCATGGCCTTCGGAAACGATGCGGCACGGCTGGCGCTTTCGGCCCAGATGGCGGGCCTGATGGGTCCGCAGAGCGCCGAGCTCCTGCAGGCGGCGATCGAGAACGCATCAAACAAGGAAGCGGGGACTCTTGCCAGCATACTGGGGCTCGTCACGCTGTTGGTTACCGCATCCGGCGTGTTCGGCGAAATGCAGCTTGCCCTCAACGAGATCTGGAAAGTCAAGCCGGGCGGCACCTCGATTTCACGTCTGGTGCGGGCCCGAGCTGCCAGCCTGGGTCTCGTCGCAGCACTTGGCTTTCTGCTGCTGGTGTCGCTGGTCGCAAGCGCGGCAATATCGGCGCTTGCAGATATTATCAACGCATATCTGCCGTTTGGCACCCTCATCCTCAGCGCTATCAACGCGATCGTTTCGTTTGCGCTGATCGCGCTGCTGTTTGCGGCAATCTACAAGGTCCTGCCCGACCGCACGCTGCAATGGCGCGACGTCGGCGTTGGCGCCGTCGTAACGGCGCTTCTCTTCACCATCGGCAAGTCGCTGATCGGCTGGTATATCGGGACCAGCGCCGTCGCATCGTCATATGGCGCAGCCGGTGCACTGCTCGTCGTGCTGCTGTGGGTCTTTTATTCCTCCGAGATCTTTCTGCTGGGCGCCGAATTCACACGAGCCTACTCGGTTCGACATGGCAGCCGGTCCGATCTGGAGGCGACCATTGAAGCAAGCAAATCGCGAACAGAAGCCGGCGGCGGCCAGCATCGAAACGTCTGAGAACGAAGTCTGGTTTTTTTCAGCCGGCGGCTCACTGCCTCCCCAAGCCACTACCTCCATCAACACCGGCGCTAAAACGCCCGCCGCGGCGCCCTGAGGCGAGCATGGCTTTGGGGTTATCCGGTCGCAGCGACGCGCGAAGTTCCTTCGCCGCAGCCACCAGCTTGGCGCGGTCGCTGCCATATCTCCTGATCAACTGATGAACTTGCGCCGGGGTGATGCCGTTCTGCCGGGCAAAATGCCTCACCACATAATCCTCGCTGCCAGAAATCCGATCCCGGTGGCGAGGATAGAGCTTCGCCGCGTCGGCTGCCATGTTTTACTCTCCTTTGTCGCGTTTGCTCACGATGTATGATTGGCCAACGCGACACAGGCGATTTCGTTGCCGCATTCGACACTAAAGCGCCTTTTCGCCGCAGCCGGGACGCACGGCCACAGCAATCAGACCGAAGCACGCCTTTGGTCTAATCCAGACGTCGATTTTTCGAGACTCAGTCCTCTGGCACGCGCATGATGCGGGCGGGGAGAACAATATGGGCAGGGAGGAAAAAGCCATGCGTGAATTGCCAAAGAGCATTGACGCAGACGTTGTCATCGAGATCAGCAGGCTGCTCGACGACCGTGCGAAGTCGGCACCAGTGCCAGTCCACAAGCTTGCCGCGATGATCTCGAATAGTGTCGAGACCGACTTGCCGACAGCTTCCATTGAAGAGTTGATCGTTGAAATGGCCATGACCCGCCAACTCCCGATGCTGTTCGATCTACCGGACGCGGATACAGACAACGTCATATCGATCGCCTTGGCGCGCGCCACCTGATCCGGCTGAGGAAGCTTGCCGTCGAGTGTGATTTCAAGACGCGGATCGCCTGCTCGAATTCGCCCGCTGGTTTCAGCCGGCGGCTTTTGCTGCGTCGCCAATAATAATCGTCTCAATAAATAATCGTCATGGCGGTCGGCCGTCGGGAACGTGTGCTGTCCGTTTGCATTTCCCTTTGAGAAGCAAAGGAGGAATTCATGAACTGGGATCAAATCAAGGGAAAATGGATGCAGTTCAAGGGTAGGGCCAAGGAGCAATGGGGTGACCTCACCGACGACGACCTTGACCGCATCGAGGGCAATCGTGACCAACTCGCAGGCCGTATCCAGGAGCGCTACGGAATCGCCAAGGAAGAGGCAGAGCGCCAGGTGGATGACTGGTCCAGAAGCCTCACCTGAGTCTTCAATATCAAGAATATCAAGGCTGCGCCGTCGATCGGCGCAGCCTCGGCATCATCCGAACTCACGCTCGGAAATGAGGTGCATGCGACGGCGGCGAGCTGATCTGCGCCAGCCGTCGCTCCCGGATTTTCGGAGCTAGCGCGCCGATTGTCTCTTGGCCTGCACGGCGACGGCGGTGAGGAAAGCCGTTGCGGCAGTATCGCACGCCGCTCGCGACGGGCTATAGGCGAAAAGGATCAGTTCGGCAGCTCTTGTCGTCAGGCCGTGCTTTTTAGCGAAAGCAGTTATTTCGTAAGGCTCGTCGTGGTCTATGGCCAGTTCGTAGTCTTCATTCATTGCTTCCTCCCGTTTGCGACGTTCCTCGCCTTGGCCCCTCCGCGGCGCAAGGATTAACTTCCCCGGTCTTGAGAGAGTATACCAATTGGAGATTGCAAAAGCCCTGGGGCGAACGTCCGCTGCTTTTATCGCGGCCATGCTCCCAACGGAACGGGAGCAGCGGGCCAGCATGCCTATCACTTCGGCGCCAGCCGTGCTGGCCTGTTCATCAATCCGCCTGATACGCCGTATTGACGGGCAGCCCCATTTTGTCCGCTGCACATCCAAAAAGATTATATGATGGCGCTGATACGCACGTGGTCGACGCAAGCCAATGCCGATCTTTTCAGTCAAGCACACGACCGTCTATCGCTACACGCAGCCGGTGACGTTCGGCGAGCACCGGCTGATGTTCAGGCCGCGCGACAGTTTCGATCAGCGACTTCTGGATCACGCCCTGTTTGTCGACCCCGAGCCGAAAGAGATTGGCTGGATCCACGACGTTTTCGGAAACTGCGTTGCGGTCATCGATTTCAGCGGCGCGGGCGACGAACTGCGTTTCGTGACAGACATCCGGCTCGATCATACGCCGCAGCATGCGCCTGATTTTCGTATCGACGACGCAGCACTCAGCTACCCATTTTCCTACGATCCCGACGAGGCAACCGACCTCACCCAAACCATCGAGCGCCATCACCTCGATGACGGCGACGAGATCGGCAAATGGGCACGACAGTTCGTCAGTGCCAAAGGGCGCACCGGGACCGGCAAATTGCTAATGACGCTTTGCTACGCCATACACGAGAGCTTTGTTTATTCGCGTCGAACCGAATCAGGGACGCAACCGCCTCTTATGACCTTGCACCTGCGTCGAGGCACATGCCGGGACTTTGCGCTGTTCATGATGGAAGCGGTTCGTTCGCTCGGTTTTGCCGCCCGTTTTGTGACCGGCTATGTCTATGTGCCGAACCGCGACAGCGGTTCTGTCGTCGGCGGCGGGTCGACGCATGCCTGGTGCCAGGTCTATCTGCCTGGCGCGGGTTGGGTCGAGTTCGATCCCACCAACGGCATTGTCGGCAACCGGGACCTGATCAGGGTGGCTGTGGCCAGGCATCCCGGGCAAGCCATCCCGCTTTCAGGAAGCTACTGCGGAAGCGCGTCGAGCTTTCTCGGCATGACGGTGGAGGTCAAGGTGGTGAGGGAAGTCGGCATCAACAAAGGCGCCAGCCCGCCGCGCCTTTCGGCATGACGGGCTTCAGCGCGAGGGTCACGTCAGTCGTAGACCTTCACAATCTTGCGGGTACCTGGATCGACCAGGACAGTTCGGCCCTCGATGACGACGTAGCGGTACTGAACGTCCGGCACCTCGTAAAGCTCGACTGTTTCGGGCAAAGCTGTGCCGATGTTGAGTTCCACGCCAGGAAGGCTGAGTGATGCCACCGGTTTCTTTTTCACGTATTCCCGGATCACAACGTCCTGCTCGGGTTGAATAATGACGTCCTGAGCGGCGGCGGCGCCGACACCGACGAGCAGAAGGACGCCTGCCGCAGCCAATGTAAGTTGCTTTCCCATAATAGCCTCCAAGCAACCTTCAGCTGCGGTGCTTGATTGCTGCCGCGGCGGGTTGCATGGTTATCTCAACGATGCGGAGCAATTCTTGTTCCACCGGCTGTGCGCGAACCGGCTGCCAGGGCCCTATCAACGCTGATGTTTGGCGGCGCCCGCGAACACCCGCTCAAGGGCTGGTTTCTTTTTGAGGCGGCGCGTTTGGGACTGGACAATCAGCCTGTGGCCATTTTTCACACGGAGAGGGCTTGTCGCCAGCGTCGCCATAACGTTCCACGAGTTTTGCGAAGCCGTAGGCGAAGGCGGAAAGCAGCGCCAGGATAACCACTATGCGAGCGGCCATACGGGATTATAGCAGAATCCTGCGGCGCCATCGTCCCGGACCATATGCGCTTTCGGCCCGGTTCCGCCGTGAGGGGCGGGGCGACTGCGCAACCGTAACGCGCGGTACTGCTACCCAGAGGGTGCATCGAAATCGATGACAAATCCCGCGTCGATGGCGCTTCGCGCAATGAGATCGCCAATTTGCCAATCCGTGAGGTCGCAAAGTGGAAACATCTCCCTCACGGCGATGGTCACTTCGAGGATCGAGACGCTCGGATTGTCGACATGATCGATCAGATAGCCGACAATCGCTTGCCGAACATCCAGGGAATTTGGCTTCTGCAACGGTGCGGACATTTCCGGCCTAAGAATGCAGCCGTGGTTCTGGGACATCGGCTGTTTTGGCGTCGAACGCGACGGGCACGCCGTGCACCACGCATGCCGCCGCCAGCATCTCCTCCAACTCATGATTGGTGGCCTTGCAGGCCGGCATGAGTGTTCGAATGGCGCGGATCGCCTGTGCGATCGAGAGATACCGGGCCTTGCCTCTGGAAAGGACATAGGCCTCAGCCGCGCCTTCAACTGAGATTGTGTGAAAAGTGTTGCTCATCAACAGTTCCTCCCTGCATACGACTTTCGTCTAATATGCGGCGGCCTTCAAGCTTATGTCTGATTTCGAACAATCGGTCGGAGGCTAAGGCGCGTGGCCTTTGACCGGGCGACGCGCTTCGGCCTGCATGCCTGTCGCTATCCAAAAACCCGCTGCACACCCTCGAGTCGGGCCGCGGGCTGGTCCAAGGCTGGATCAGGCCCCGAGGGCATGCTCTTGCGAGGCATGCATTAGCCGAAGTGACGTTGCTCCTCGTCGCCATAGGCACCATGCGTGAGCTTTATCATTCCAGCACGGTCGACGATGGTGATCTCGCCGCGCCCGGCATGAACCAGCCCCCGATATTCAAGCATTTGCAGGGCGGTGGTGACCCCGGGGCGCCGAGCGCCGAGCATGGTCGCCAGAAATTCATGCGTCAGCCGGATCGTGTTTCCTTCGGTCCGGTCGTGGACCATCAGCAACCAGCGAGCCAGCCGTTCCTCGATCTTGGAATGGCCGTTGACCAGTGCCGTCCGGGACGACTGGACAAGGAAGTCATGGGCATAGCGAAGCAGCGATGCGCGAAGCGACTGGCTCCTTGCCGCCTCAGACCGAAGATTCTCAACCGGCAGGCACCAGCCATTGCCTGCGACCTGGACATAGGTTTCATTGGGAGAGCTGTCCTGGCCGAGAATGACGGCAATGCCCGTCATGCCATCAAAGCCAATGATCCCGACTTCACTCTGCCGCCCTCCAGTCATGCTGGCGACCACCGAGGCGATGCCCACCTCTGGAAAATACACATGCTCGATCGGCTGATAGGGGATCTCGAGCTGGGCTTTGAGGTTCAGTTCGACATGATGCATCGACGGCATCAGCAGCGCGAAATCCTCTGGCGAGAGGGCTTTCAACACATGATTGCGAGGAAGGGACACGGCTCTCTCCTGGACGGGCAAGAGCACGTACCCTCTCACTGTCGGCTGCATCCGCAGCACTGGCGGCCGATATCGAAGCATAGGTGCAAACGCGCGATTGGCAAAACCTTCGCCACAAGCGGCAGACACCGCCCTGGCGGCAGTCGATGTGGCCCCTTTGCGCATCCTTGCGCGCCCGCGCAGCTGCACCAGTGCGGCATAGAACCTTTCTAGAAAGCCTTGGAAACTGGTGCTGCGAGGAGGATTGAACTCTGAGTTACGCTAATGAAATCAATGCTTTACAAGACAGTTTGTAACGTTGTGACGGGCGACAGAATGAGCAAAAAACGACAAGCAGACGGTCACTCCGTCTCGGGCAGCACACTGACAAGCACCGCAGCAGCCACGCTGATATCGTCCGCTATAGAAACCCGAACAGCAGGACCATTACCTTCCTCCAAAGCGGCGACAATCTTGCAGTGGGCATCGTTCGACCGCGGAATATAGCGGTCGGCTTCCATTAGAAGTTTGAGATAAGGCCCCACCCTGCCCCACAGGTCGCTGATCATGTTCAGCAAGATCGGTGCGCCGGCTTGCCGATAGATGGCAAAATGGAAGGACTCGTTCAGCGCCAGGTAGGTTCGAGCGTCGCCGGTCTCGACGGCTTGCTGCATTCCTTGAAGCGCGGCGCGTATGTCGGCCAGCCCCCTTGCGGTTATCCTGGTCGCAGCCATTTCGCCGGCCAGCCCCTCAACAGCGATGCGAATGCGCGTCAGTTCCTCGAATGCGGAAGAAGACAGCACAGGCACGATGATCGAGCGGTTGTTCTTCATCTCGAGAAGCCGCTCGGCGACAAGCCTTTGCAGCGCCTCACGGATCGGCGTCGTGGAGATTCCGAACATCTCGGCCAGCTTGCGGATGACCAGCACTTGGCCAGGGTTGAAACTGCCCGAGATAAGCTCCTGCTTGAGCGCAGCGTAAGCGCGATCGTTCAGGGTTTGATGTTCGAGCTTCAGCATGTCCGTCGATGAATCCTGGTCACCACTGAGAAAGGGCGCGATCGAGCGTCTCGGCCAGTTGCTCGGCGTTGTCCCTCGCAAATGGCAAAGGCGGCCTGATTTTGAGAACATTGCCGCGCGGACCGCAGGAGCTGATCAGCACACCGTCTTCGCGCATGGCTTCGACAACCGCTGATGTCTTGGTGGCAGCCAATGTCTCGTCGCCGCCTGCCGTCAACTCGACGCCGAAATAGAGCCCGTTGTGTCTGACGTCGGCGACCATGCCGTGCCGGCTCTGCAGTGCACGCAGCAGATCCCCGGTATAGCCACCGACCAGGCGCGCGTTCTCAATCAGCCCCTCGCCTTCGATCACTTCGAGAACTGCAATGCCGACGGCGGCCGCGACGGGATTGCCCCCGAACGTGTTGAAATACCCCGTGTTCGAGCCGAAAGAGGCAACAAGCTGCGGCCGCACGATCACAGCTCCCATAGGGTGCCCGTCACCGATGGGCTTCCCCAGCGTGACGACATCAGGCTCGATGCCATAGTTGGCGAAGCCCCACATGCCTTGGCCCAGCCGCCCAAAGCCGGACTGGACCTCATCAGCAATGACGATGCCGCCCGCCTTTCTGATGTGGTCCGCGGCCTCGCGCATCACCGCTGCGTCTGGAAAGAAGATGCCATCGCTGGAAAAGGCGGAGTCGAGAAGCATAGCTGCTGGGCGAACATCGTGCGCGCGCATGTCCTCGATGGCAGCCGCGACATTCTTCGCAAAATTATGCGCTGCCTGGCCATGATCGCGGAACGTGTCCGGCGCTGCGACCGCGCGGTGCTGGGCGGGCACCGCTTTCGCTCCGACCGCAGCCGGTGACAGCTGCGCCGTTGCGATCGTCGCGCCGTGATAGGCGAAGTCGGTGATGATCACCCCGGTTCCACCGCTGGAATGCTGGGCGATCCGAATGGCGAGATCGTTGGCCTCGCTGCCGGTGCAGGTGAACATGGCGTGGCCAAGATGGGGTGGGCAGGTGCCGAGAAGTTTTTCTGCGTAGTCGAGGATGATCTCGCTCAGGTAACGAGTGTGCGTGTTAAGTGTGGCGGCCTGCCCCGATAGTGCCTCGACGACGCGCGGGTGGCAGTGCCCGACCGAGGCGACGTTGTTGTAAGCATCCAGGAATTTCCGACCCTGGGCATCGTATAGCCAGACGCCGCTGCCGCGCACCAGATGGATCGGGTTGCGATAGAACGCACGGTAGGTTGGCCCAAGCACCCGGGCGCGACGTTCGAGCAGTGCGCCTTCGGATGCCGTCGGACCGGCATCGGCGAAGGCGTTTGCGGGGTATGTCGGGGATTGGGACACGAGTTCTACTCCGGATTTGAATGGTCGAGCAAATAGCGGGTGGCCTCGCGGGACGATAGCTCATCCAGCCGTTCGAGCGATGTCCAGACTTCGGTGGCTAAGCGCAGGACATAGTCGCGTTTGGCCGGGAACCGCTCTGCCTGCCAGCTGGCGATGTTGACGATCAGAGCAAGCCGCGCACGGATCAGATGGAATAGAATGCCAATTTCTTCGACTTCGAGGGGCTGCACCGATTGATAGCCTGCAACGAAGCGCGAGGCCGGCGCAAGCGGATGGCCTTCCGCCGGCCAGCGGTAGACAGCGCCGATGGCCAGGTCGCAGATCAGCGGCGAATGGATCATGTCGCCGAAATCAAGGATGCCGCTCACGACCTCCGGCCGCGAAGCCTCCATCACCACATTGTAGGAGTTCATATCGTTGTGCACGATCTGCGCACGCAGCTTCGGAATGACCGGAGCGGCATGCTCCTCGAAGGCGTCGATGACACGCTCGACCATCGCCCGTCGGCGGGGGTCTGCTATATGCGCCATCATCGGGCGGGTCTTGGCGATCTTGCGAATATCCCAGAGCAGATCGCTGCCTGCGGCCGGGTGGAAGAACCCGCGCAGAGCCCGGCCGAGGCGGGCAAGAAATATGCCGAGGTTGCGATCCTGCGCCGCCGAAACCGGCGATCGGGCAAGCAGCTGGCCGGGTAGGTAGGTCACCAGCCGGATCATGCGCGGCGCAGATCCGTCGACCGAGACCGCGAATTGCGCCGCGCCCTGCAGGCTTTTCCGCACAAAGGGAACCGGCAGGGTGGGATCGACCAGGCGGGTGTGGTCGAGGGCCTTGTTCTGGAAGTCGGTAAAGCCGGCGTCCTCTGCCGGGTGGGAGATCTTCAGAACGAACTCGCCCTCACCATCAGTGCGGACATGGAAATTGTGATCACGCTCGCCAGGTAATGGTTGGGCCGTGCCAGCCAGATCATAGTGCTTCCGCAGGATAGCAAGCGCGTCGGCTGTCGAAACATCCGGCGCATTCTCGGCTAGTGTATCGCCGGATGCATCATGCACAGCCCTGCTCATGGCTTTGCCACCTGTTCGGGGTCGACGGGCTCAAGACCACACCAGTCAGCGATGAACAGCGCGATGGTCTGTGTAACCTTGCGCACTGAATCGAGATCGACTGCCTCGTCATAGCCATGCGGCATACGGCAGATCGGGCCGTAGACGATCGCGGGCGTGTCGGCATAGAGGCCAAAGAACCGCGCATCCGTAGTTGCCGAGGTAACATACTCCGTGAGCGGGTCGCCCCAAACGGCGGCGTGGCTGCGCCGCAGCACAGCCTCCATGTCTTCGGCGCCCTCCAGGATGTAGCCCTCGGCCATGAAGCCGTTATAGGTGATGCTGGGCATGCGGTTTGCCAAGAAAGGGTCGCGACGCGCTGCGTCGGCGACACAGGCCTCGATTTCGGCCCGGGCCTTCTCGAGCTCCTGGCCCGGATAGACGGCGACGCGCATTTCGAACACGCAGCGCGCCGGAACGCTCGACGTCCATTCGCCACCGGCGATCTTGCCCAGATTGAAGCGGATGGGATGGGGATGGTCACAGAAATGCTTGTGATCGACCTTGCGCTCGTTCCAGACGATCTCGAGCTGCTTCAGCGCCTGGATGATCACGAATGCCTTCTCGATGGCATTGGCGCCGGCAGAGAAGGCGCCGGAAGCGTGCTGCGGATCGCCGTCGATCTCGACCCTAAACCAGATCGGCCCGACTTGAGCCCGCATCAGACGTGGTTCCAAAGGCTCAGGGATGAAGGCGGCATCGGCGCGATAGCCGCGCTGCAGGCAGGCGAGCGCGCCATTGCCGGTGCACTCTTCCTCGACTACCGACTGCAGGAACACTTTCGCGGCTGGCTGATACCCGAGGCTGCGCAATGCAGCCAGAGCGTAGAGACAAGCCGACAGGCCGGCCTTCATGTCGCCAGCGCCGCGGCCATGCATCCAGCCATTCTCGATCGTCGGATCGTAGGGATTGCGGGCCCAGCGATCCAGAGGTCCTGTTGGCACGACGTCGATATGGCCGTTGAGGATCAGCGAACGGCCTGTGGCACTTCGCGGCGTGTGCTTGGCAACGACGTTGAAGGCGTCGTCATAGGAGACTGCCACGGGTGAAAAACCAGGCAGGTCGCGAATCGCATCGATGTCGACACGCCACATGTCGACCTCGTAACCGTCGGCTTCATACGCAGCCGCCATGAACGACTGTGCGGCGTGTTCCTCGCCACGCTGCGAGGGAATGCGCACGAGGTCAGCCAAGAACGCGACTTGTCGCGCGAAGCCATCGTCAACTGCTCCGAGAATGGCCTCGTCTGCAATTCGCTCAAGCATCAAGTTTTCACTTTCGCATGGATGATGTATCATATCTCATATTCCATTTCTGTGAAATGCAAGAGGCAGCGCAATCAAAAATCCGATCCAGGCCTGAATGCCTCGGTTGCCAGCCCATCCGCAGTGTTGGCATCAGTGGCCGCAAGCCGATACTGCTATCAGGCAGACAGCAAGAGCAATGCATTGATCATCAAAGACACAGTGCCGGCCGAAATTACCGATCTCGCCATTGGGTATCATCGCCTGCCTGCGGGCAAGCTCGCCAACGCGGTGACGTGGATGGAGGCGCGCGCCCCAAAACCTGCCCTCGCTCAACCCTTAGCCATGACCCGGATCGTGGCGCCCGACTGCGTATCCTATCGGACGATCTTTCTCGAGATAGGCGGGCCCTGGCTGTGGGACCGGGTTTCGGAAATGTCGGATGCCGAGATAGCTGCCCATTTCGCCGACACGCGCCAGCACCTCTACTACGGCTACGATGAAACAGGTGCTCATGTCGGCATGGTCGAGTTCTTCGCTGCTGACCACAATGAAATCGAGATCACGTATTTCGGCCTTTTCCCCACTTTGACTGGCCGAGGCTTCGGAAAGCGGCTGATGGCTGGCGCGCTCGATTTGGCCTGGCGCCTCAATCCCAGTCGTATCTGGCTCCATACGAGCAGCTTCGATCATCACAGCGTCATCGACTTCTATAACGCCTGCGGATTTGTGCCCTTCGCGACTGGCTTCGAAATCCTCGATGATCCCCGACTAAAAGGAACCTTGCCGCGCAATGTCGCACCGCAGATTCCATTGATCGAAGCGGAGTGGAGTGGCCCGCACAGGCAGCACGGGCAAGACGTTTTCCGTCTGCCAGAGAAGCGACAGATTACGCGGATCTAGATGAGAACAACTCCGCAACCCGACACCCCAGCTTCGCCTCATCACCGCCGGTGGGTCCGCCGCGCGACCATCCTGTCGGCGCTCAAGCGGCACATCGATACGCGGATCGTGCTGTTCGCCGCGCCCGCAGGCTTTGGCAAATCGACGACTAAGGCGCAATGGGCTGCGGAAGTGGTGCGTTTAGGCCGATTGACCGCGTGGCTCTCCTGCGAGGCGACAGACAATGATGAGGGCGCCTTCCTGTCGCATCTGATTGGAGCGCTGCGCCACCTAGTCCAAAGCCCGGCTGAACTTGACCTTGCCTTCCAGTCGAGTCCGATCCCGCAGCTCGATGTCGTGCTCGCCGCATTGGTGACGGGCCTTGCGGCACGTGAGGCCGACATCACCCTGTTCTTCGACGACTACCACGCCATCGAAACGCCGACGGTTAAGCGATTCATGGAGCGCCTGACGCGGCAGGCGCCGACTAACGTCGCCTTCGTTATCGGTTCGCGTAGCCTGCCCGACCTGCAACTCGGCAAACTCAGGGTGCTTGGCGACGTCCTCGAAATCGGACCTGACGATCTTCGTTTCGCATCCTCTGAAGCAGAAGCCTTCTTCAACGAGAAGCTCGGCCTCAGCGTCAGCAGCGGCATGGTGGAGACATTGTGTTCCCGAACCGAAGGATGGGCCGCCGGCTTGCAACTGGCCTCATTGTCGCTCAGCGCGGCGCATGCAGTCGAAACTGCCATCGGCAATTTCACTGGCGCCAACCGCAACGTCGCCGATTTCCTGATGGGCGAAGTGTTCGTGGAATTGCCGCCGGCGATCGCGAAGTTCCTGCTCTACAGTTCGATCTTCGAACGCTTTAGCGCCGGGGCCTGCCGGGCAGTGATGCGCACGGCGGATGCCGAGGCAACGATCACGGAAATCGAGACCCGCAACCTGTTCCTGGTGCCACTCGACGAGGAGCGCCGGTGGTTCCGCTACCATCATCTGTTCCGCGACTTCCTTAGCCGCGAAATGGAACGGCGCGAGCCGGAGATGATCGCACCGCTGCATCTGGCGGCAGCCGAATGGTTCGGCGAACGCAAGATGCTGACCGAGGCCATCGGCCATGCGCTGGCGGCCGGCGACCAGGCCCGTGCGGCGGTGTTCGTTGAGAACCACGCGCTGAACCTCATCGCGCAGTGCCAGCTTCTCTATGTGCGCCAATTGCTGGCACTGCTGCCCAAGAGACTAATCAACCAGCGCATCCGACTTCAGCTCGTCGTGCTTTGGCTGGCAGTCCACAGCAGCCAGCCCGAGATAGCCGAACAGACGCTCAGCAATGCGCGCAAGCTCGTTGAAACGGGGCCAACTGACGGCAAGGATCCCGGCACGTTGACCGGCACTACGATTGAGGCCGAGCTCGTCGTCCTTACCGCCGCCGTCCACAGCACGCTGGAGCAGTTCGAACAAGCGCGCGATGCCGCCCTCGCGGCCTTGCGCATCATCACGCCGGATGCATGGTTCATGGAGGGAGCGACAGCCAATGTCGTCGGCTACAATCTTTATGCGCTGGGCGACCTTGTTGGCGCGCGCGCTGCCATCGATGCAGCGCGCAAGGCGCACGAGCGAAGCGGCAGCCTCCTCGGCGTCACTATCGCCAAGTGCTACATGGCTGTGATCGAACGCTCGGCCGGCCACTTGCCTGCGGCCGAGCGGCTACTGCGCGACGCAATCGCTGACGCCAGGGCGCGGATCGGCCCGAATTCCTATGCCGAGGCGCTGGCTGGAACACTGCTTGCCGAACTTGCCTATGAGACCAACGCGTCGGGCGAAGCGCTGACACTCGTGGAGAATCTTGGCCCGCTGATCGAGGGCGCGGCGGTCATCGTCTATCCGCTTGCCAGCGTGCCGACCTATGCTCGCGTTCTGCAGCTGACCGGTCGCACCGAAGCCGCACTCGATATGCTGGAGCGCGTCTATGAACGCGTGCGGGGCTCGGTGTATCGCCGCCTCGCTTCGGTGCTTGTGCATGATCGTGTCAGGCTGCTTCTCGACCAGAACCGCGGCGCCGACGCACGCGCGCTATTTGGCGAACATCGTGGCAAGCAGGCCGAAACCGCTCCCACCGTCGCCAACGAATTCGATTTCTTCGCTGAAGGCAGACTGCTGGCAGCCGAAAAATCCTATGTGACCGCCGACCGAATTTTTGATGGGCTGTTGCAGCGGACGAAAGACAGTGGACGCTGGCGCCGCCATATCCTGGCACTGATTCTGCGCGCCAAGAACGCCGGGCACAATCAACGTGAGGCCGACCGCTATCTGCTCGAGGCGCTGCGCCTTGCGCAGCCATCTGGGTTCATCCGTTCGTTCGTCGATGAGGGAATATCTGTTATCGAAGGGTTGATGCGGCTGCGTGCGGCGCACGCAAAGACCGATCCGGCACTTTCAGCCTATGCCACGCGCATCATTGATGCCGCCCAGACGACGCCTTTGCGGGTCCAAAAGCTGACGTCACCAGCCGCTGAGAAGGATCAGCTTACCCAGCGCGAGGCCGAACTGCTGCGCTGCCTGACCGAAGGCATGTCCAATCGTGATATCGCTGTCGCGATGTCGGTGAGCGAAACCACGGTGAAGTGGCATCTCAAGAATATTTTCAGCAAGCTGGCGGTGACCAACCGCGTCCAAGCGGTGCGCGCCGCACAAACCAGCGCAATCCTGCATACCCCTCCGAAAGGAGGGGCATAGAAGATTGGTGCCGCCCCCTCTTTCGGGTCGGGCCGTTCCATCGCAGGCCTGCTAGCGTCACCTGGTTTCGGAGGACGCTGCTGATGGCGACGGGTTACGTTTTTCACGAACAGCTGATGTGGCACGATACCGGCTCGAGCGCCGACATGATGCCTCCCGGCCGTTTTGTGGAACCCGGCCGGCATCTGGAATCGCCCGGCTCGAAGCGTCGGCTGAACAATCTCATCCAGGTCAGCGGCCTGTCGCGTCATCTGGTGCCGATCATTCCAGAACCGGTCTCGACCGACGACCTGTTGCGCGTGCACACGCAACGCCACGTCGACGATATCAGAATGCTCAGCGAGCGTGGCTCCGGCTTTGCCGGACCGCAGGCGCCGATCGGCCTCAACAGTTTCGACATTGCACTACTTTCCGCAGGCACGACCTATACCGCCACGCGCGCCGTGTTGACCGGCCGCGTCGACAACGCCTATGCACTGGCCCGACCCCCCGGCCACCATGCCGAGCCCGACCAGGCGATGGGCAATTGCCTGTTCTCCAATATTGGCGTGTCCGTGCGCCGACTGCAGCATGAAGGCCTGCTCCGCCGCGCAGCCGTTGTCGACTGGGATGTGCATCACGGCAACGGCACCGAGACGGTGTTTTATTCCGACCCTTCGGTGCTGACGATTTCCGTGCATCAGGACAATCTTTATCCGACCGGGCGCGGCGCGCTTGCGGACAACGGCAAAGGCGCTGGCGAAGGCTACAACATCAACATCCCGTTGCCGGCTGGCAGTGGCACGGGCGCCTATGAAGCGACCTTCGATCGCGTCATAGCCCCCGCACTGCGAGCCTATAAGCCGGATCTCGTCATTGTCGCCTCAGGCTTCGACGCCTCCGGATTCGATCCCCTCGGCCGCATGATGCTCAATAGCGAATGCTTCCGACGCCTCGCCGCACGGATGGTGGCACTTGCAGCCGAGACATCGCAGGGACGCCTGATGATGACCCATGAGGGCGGCTATTCGGAAGGCTATGTGCCTTTCTGCGGCCATGCCGTCATCGAGACGCTGGCCAATCACCGCACCGAGGTGATCGATCCGCTGTCCGAGCATATCGACGAATGGGCCGGGCAGGACTTGCAGCCGCATCAGGCGGCGGTGATCGATGCCGCGGAAGCCCTGCTCGCCGGTCTGCGCCAACGCCTCGCCAGCGCGGCCTGACGCGATGGATTTTGTCGTCACCACGCTCCTCAATGGGCTGACGCTGATCAGCATCCTGATGCTGGTCGGGCTTGGGCTGGCGATCAGCTTCGGCCTGATGAACGTGACCAATCTGGCGCATGGCGAGTTCGTCACCGTCGGCGCCTTCGTGGTCTATTTCGTCCAGAGCATAGGCGGTTCCTTCTGGTTGGGGCTTGCCTTGGCTCCCATCGCCGGCGCGGTAGTGGGTTGCGTTCTGGAATTTGCCATCATCCGGCATCTCTATTCGCGGCCGGTCTCGACTGTGCTCGCCACCTGGGGGGTCAGCCTGATCCTGCAGCAAGGGATGGAACTGACCTTCGGTCTCGGCGCCAAACCGGTGACGCCGCCAATCGAAGGCACGTTCGACCTCTTCTTCACCGTCTACCCCGCCTACCGCCTGATCCTGATCGCCATCGCCATGCTGACCTTGCTCGGCGTCATTCTGCTGATCGGCAGAACGTCCTTCGGGCTCGATATCCGCACCGTCATCCAGAATCGCGAGATGGCCGAGGGCGTCGGCATCAACACGCGGCGCACCTACGCCATCGCCTTCACCTTCGGCGCCGCCATCGCGGGCCTAGCCGGCGGCCTGGTAGCGCCATTGGCGATCGTCCTGCCGCAGATGGGGGTGAACTACCTCGCCAACGCCTTCTTCGTCGTCATCGTCGGCGGTGTGGGCTCGATCGGCGGCCTCGTCGCCGGCAGCGTCTTCGTCGGCGGGCTGACCAGCATCCTGAACTACCAGATATCGCCATCGCTGGCACAGGCGGCCGTGCTGCTCGCGGCCATCGTAGCCGTTCGGTTGCGGCCCAACGGCTTGTTTAACGGAGCGTCGCGATGATCGCCCGTGACCGCAACTGGCTGCTGATCTTCGCCTTCTGCGTGGCGCTCGCCATCCTGTATCCGTTCATCGCCGATGGCTATCAGCTTACGGTGATCCGGGACGCACTGATCTTCGGCCTGTTTGCTGCGAGCCTCGACTTCTTCTGGGGCCGCACCGGCATTCTGTGTTTCGGGCATGCCGCCTTCTTCGGCATCGGCGGCTACATCATGGCCCTGGTCACGCTCAACGACGCCATCCCCTTCGCCAGCCTACTCGGTGTCTTGGGCGCGATTGCTGGTGCGGCCCTTGTCGCCGCCATCATCGGTTACTTCCTGTTCTTCGGCGGCATCCGTGGCAGCTACTTTACCATCGTGACGCTGGCCCTGGGCGTCATCTGCCAGCAAGCGGCTGTCTCCTGGAGTTCGGTAACCGGCGGCGACAGCGGCCTGATCGGCATCCCGCCGATCGAGTTCGAGGTTGCCGGGTGGCATGTCGACCTCGGCCAGGACCTTCCCTCCTATATTTTCGTCTCGGCCATCGTCGCGGTAGCCGTGTTCGCACTGTGGTCGCTGAGCCGTGGCCGTTGGGGGACGGTGCTGACCGCCATCCAGGACAATGAAACCAGGGCCGCCGCGCTCGGCCACAACGCGCCCTTGCGGCTGCTCATCACCTTCATTCTGTCGGCAGCGATCGCCGGGCTGGCCGGCGCCCTCTATGTCTGCATGGCAGGGTTGGTGGCGCCCGATCTTTCCGGCCTGCTTCTGTCGACGGAGGTGATCGTTTGGGTGGCGGTCGGCGGGCGTGGCACGCTGCTTGGTCCGGTGCTCGGCGCCATCTTTATCCAGCGCGCGCAGCAGACGATCAGCAGCTTCAATCCGAGCCTGTGGCCGCTGCTGCTCGGCTGCGTCTTCGTCATCATCGTCTTCGTCTTGCCGGATGGCATCCTGTCGGTCTACGCGCGGCTGAAGAGCCTTTTCAAAGGCTGGAGGCGCGCGCAATGAGCGATGTCCTGCTGCAGGCTGCAAATGTTGGCATCCGCTTCGGCGGGCTGCAGGCGCTGGAAGCATTGAACCTCACCGTTCGCGATAAGGAGCTCTGCTGCATCATCGGACCGAACGGTGCCGGCAAAAGCACGTTCCTCAACGTGCTGACCGGCACGCTTCGTCCGACCAGCGGTAGCGTGCGTTTCCTCGGCCAGGACATTGCGGGCATGCCATTGCACCGCATCGCCCGGCTCGGCATCGCCCGCAAATTCCAGATCCCCTCGATCTTTCCCAGCCTATCGGTGGAAGACAATCTGAACGTCGCGCGGTGGAGCGTGTCTTCACCAGCCCGCCCGGTTCGTGAGTTGCTGGACCTGGTCGCGCTCGGCAAGCGCGCCGCCACGCTGGCTGGTGAGCTCGCGCATGGCCAGAAGCAATGGCTGGAGATCGGGATGGCGCTCGCGATCGAGCCGCGGCTGCTTCTGCTCGACGAGCCGACCGCCGGCATGACGCCTCAGGAGACGCTGGCGACGGCCGAAATGCTGTTGCGGCTTAAGGGCGAGTTTTCGATCGTCGCAGTCGAACACGACATCCGCTTCGTGCGGGCGCTGAACAGCGAGACGCTGGTGCTGCACCAGGGCCGAAGGTTACGCAGCGGCCCTTTCCACGACATCGAGGCCGACGAGATGGTCCGCGACGTCTATCTGGGGAGGCGCTGAAGATGCTGCGGACAGTGGCAGTTTCGGCCGGCTACGGCGTGCTCCCGGTGGTTAGCGGTGTCGACATCAAGGTCGCAGCCGGCGAGGTAGTCGGCCTGCTCGGCCGCAATGGCGCCGGCAAGACAACGCTGCTGCGTGTCATCGCAGGGGCGTTGCGGACCAGGGGCGGGGCGGTGGTTCTCGGTGACCAGGATCTCACCCATGCGCCGGCCTTCCGCCGAGCGCGCGCAGGCATCGCGCATGTGCCGCAGGGCCGCGGGATTTTCAACCAGCTGACCGTGCGGCAGAACCTTGAGGTCGGCACCCGCGCCGCCAGGGGCCGTGGCGACAGAGCCATTCCGGCCGACGTCTTCGACTATTTTCCGATCCTTCGCGAACGTGAATCGCAGGTCGCCGGCACGCTTTCGGGCGGCCAGCAGCAGATGCTGGCGATCGGCCGCGCGCTTTGCGGCCACCCTTCGGTGCTGCTCCTCGACGAACCCTCCGAAGGCATTCAGCCGAATATTGTCCAGTCTATCGCCGAGTTGGTGCCGCGCATCGCCCGCGAGCGCGGCATCGCTATCATCCTCGTCGAGCAGAATCTCGATCTCGTTCTCAAGGCTGCCGATCGATGCCTGGTGATGGAGAAGGGCAGGATCGTCCATTCGGGCGCGCCGGAGGCGTTCGCCGACGAAACCCTGCTCAAGGATCTACTGGCTTTGTAAGGCGCGCATGGGGCGCGCCTGGGAATAGAAGGGAACACAACAATGATAAGCAGACGAACTGTTTTGAAATCGGGCGGCGCCGCAGCGGCCTTCGCCATGGTCGGAGCGCCGGCGATCTTGCGCGCGGCCGATACTGTCAAGATCGGACTGTCTATCCCGATCACCGGGCTGCAGGCGATCCTCGGCGAAACGCTGCTCAATTGCTACAAGCTGGCCGCCGACGATCTCAACGCCGCTAACGGCATCGGCGGACGCCAGGTCGAGCTGTTTGTCGAGGACAACCAGACCACGACCAAGGGCTCGATCGACAAGGCACGCAAGCTGCTCAACGAAGATAAGGTCGACGTGATCATGGGCACGATCATATCGCCGGAGCGCAGCGCAACGCTGTCGGTGACCTCGAGGGCCAAGAAGCTGTTCTTCTACCCGACAAACTTCGAAGGCGGCGAATGCAACCGCTACTTCGTCGCTACCGGCCCGATCCCGATGCAGCAGGTCGACCCGATGATGCCGTGGGTTGCCGAAAATCTCGGCAAGACAATCTACATCATGGCCTCAGATTATGCCTGGCCGCAGAAGATGACCGAGGCAATCACGGCGGCCTATGAGAAGGCCGGCGGCAAGATCATAGGCGCCGACTACTATCCGTTCGGCACGACAGATTTTGGCCCCGCGTTCCAGAAGATCAAGTCGCTGAAGCCCGACGTCGTCTGGTCCATGGTAGTCGGCAACGACGCAGTCACCCAGCTCAAACAATATCGTAGCTTCGACATCAAGCAGCCGCTGATCGCCCCGCTGGATGAAGTCTTCAACAAGGATGCGCTTCCGCCCGGCGTGGCAGCCGGAACTTACGCGCCTCAGCCCTACTGGATGGCGCTCGACAACCCGGTCAACAAGAAGTTCATTGCGAGCTTCCGCGATAAGTTCGGCCAGGAAAAGATGGTCAACGGCATCGGCGAAGCCGGCTACAACGGACTGCACCTCTACGCGCTTGCCGCCGAGAAGGCCGGATCGCTGAAGGACGACGATGTACTGGCAGCGCTATCGACGATCGAATTCGATGCGCCGCAAGGCAAGATCCGGGTTGACGCAACCAACAATCACACGCTCTGCCATTCCTATGTCGGCAAAGCAGCAGCCGATGGCATCGGCTATGACATCGTCAAGGATTTCGGCGTCATTGCGCCGGTAACACCAGACTGCAAGGTTTAACTGGAGTGGCTGCGCCGTTCATTCGGTGCAGCCACTTTTCCCAGCGCTGTCGATTTCACCGGAGGATTTGAGAACCACTGGAAAAATCGGACGGCCTGAAGCTGCCTCCGCCCGCGCCTCGGATTCCCTCGGCGAGGTGAACTATATTCTTTTCGAGCGAACCTCAATCCGCGGAAAATTCGTCAGCAGACGGTCTTGCCATTTCTTGCCGCGACGCGAACTGACATATCTGCGCTGTGGCTCCAGTCGTGACAGGCTGTCACGCCGTCAGATGGCGGCCGAGTTCATCTCTACGCATTCGACCTTGTGCTACCAGTCGGCTGAGCGTCCCTGGGACAGACGTCAACTTCATGTCGGTGGAACCAAGGGGTATGGGGGTGCCACGCATGGGCCTGTTATCCGATGGGTCGTAAGAAAATTTGGCCGGGATGTTCCGCTCCCCTCCTTTTGACCGGTTGAACCCGCTCACCCGAATTGTCTATCCGAGCTAGCTCAAGCGGCCGATTTCGGGGGCGACCTATATCGGCTACTAATGACCTGTCGCTTGACGCTGGGGGTTAATTGGGTGGGCACGCGCGTCAGGCCGGGTGTGCAGGCTGGGGTACGGAAGTCGCAATCTTTGAAGGTCCGTCCCCGGCCGCACCCTTGAGACACCCGCCCGGGTGGCCTTGGGGGCGGCACTAGCCGGTGTAAGACTGACAAGCTGCCCAAGGCTCCGCTGTCTGGGTCATCGCTCAGTCACTATTTAGTTGTGCTGCCACTGCACCCCGCGAAGGCAGCTCAAAGCAGCGGGGACTAACCCCAAGCCCCCACCCCGGTCCCCGCTGCTCATTTACCGTCACGGAACCCCCCGAAGGTCCAGCCGATCCAGAGCGCCACCTTCAGCGCCCGTTCAGCGACCTTCGGCCGTGCCTCCTCGCCCCCGTAGTCCTCCCCGACGCTGCCTGAGGAGATCCTGAGGAGATCACCGACGCAAAGGCAACCCCTCAGGCACCCGCTCGTCGACCACAAACGCCCTCCGCCGAAGCCTGACGATCCACTTTCGGCCGCTTCGTCAAGGAGACCGCATTACCTGCCTGGGCGATCCTGATGATGACCGCAACGGCAACCACCGCCGTTACCTTGCCGCGATCTGACGCGGCGGTGGGGTCGCTGTGCCATGCGCATCCCAAACCGCCGGGCTCGAGCTAGCTTGCATTAGCAAAGATCGACCGTGAGCGGCACATGATCGCTCAACCTGGTCGTGACAAACTCGTCATAGCTTCCCAGCACTGCTGAGGACACCGCAATGCTGTTTGGCACAAAGACATAATCGATGTGAAAGCCCTGAACCCGCTTCCATTGATGGAAGTAGGTGGATGCGTTCTCCGCGCCGAATCTCTCCCCATGGTGCCCGTGCCACGCGCTGACCAGGCCAAGCCGATCAAGAACGTCCAGAACTCGCGCGAACTTCGCGTCCGGCTGTCTCCTCGCGTCGAAACTTACCAATTGGTTGAAGTCTCCGGCGAGGATTGCCGCGTTTTTGGAAATGAAACTCGACAGTTTGGACATGGCCCCCAACGTCGGCGCGACGTAATTTTCATCCTTTTTGACGCAGACACCGACAAGGTGGCGTTCCTCCGAGCCACGTACGGCTCTAACGGGAAGAAACAGCCGTTCTTCGATGATGGGATCGATACGTTCGATCTGCCATCCGTTCATTCCGACCACTGCAAGGCCGTAGTCCGGATTGGTGCCTATCCAAGCTCCGGACGCATCGCCCTTGACGAGCGCAGCACAGTTGTTCGGAACTTCGGAAAGAATGGCAATGTCCGCCCCGATCGCGGTCAAGGCGGTCACCTTGCGATGAAATCCGCCCGCACAATTCCACGCCACCACACGCAATCGTTGATTTTCCATTCGCGCCCACCCGCCTCTCGCTCATTCTCCCCATGTCATTAGCCAAGGCAACGGTCCGTCGATAACGGTCGTCGCTCAAATGATTGTGGACAGCAAACACCGGGAGGGGGAACCGCCGGTAACCGGTTGTCCGATCAGGCGGGCGGATTTTTTCTGGGATATTTGAAGGTACATCGACCCCTCGCCGTTTGTTCCCCGTGACCGAGGCGAGTGGTAAAGCCGAGGTGGGTTCGTTATACCATGAAGAACACGGCATATCACCCGGGCTTGCTGGCGATCACGGTGTCCTGTTGGCGTTTCGATCGAGAGCCGTAGACTATGTCATTGACGGCCAGGCCCACTCCTCGGTACAGGTCACGTATGTAACTCTCGATGTAGTGAACCCCGTGCTCAGGTGCGTCGAGTCGGAAGACCTCACAGAACTCCGAATAGTCGTGGAGCGGAGGGCCTTTCTTCTTCTCTGTCAACCAGAAGCTGGCTGTGCAAGTCGCTCCCTTCGCCATCACGCGCGTGATCTCGGAGAGGTAGTGCTCTAGGTCGACAGGAAGCATGTGAGTGAACACAGAAACCAAGAAGACGAAGTCGAACGACTCGTCCTCGAAGGGAAAGCGGTACTTAGCTGCGGCCAAGCGGCCTCGGGGGTTATAGTATTTATTGTAGACGTCAGCATGATGAAATCGGAAGTTGAGATGTTGCCGCCCTACAGTCCGCCGACAATAACGCACTTTGAATGGATCGATCTCTATTCCGTCATAACTCCCCGATCCTGTCAGATAGCCGGTCAGCGGCAACGCCATGCGGCCGATGCCGGAGCCGACATCGAGAACCCGGTCCGTAGGTTCAAGGCCTCGCTCGATCAGCCAAGAAATCATTGACTCACCGATGGCGATGAACTCTCGCAGATTGCGAGAGCCGTCCATCCGGTCGGCATCGTGGAACATCCAGCAGGGTGGAGTCAGTTCATCACGCTGTCCCAAGAGCAGTCCAGCCCGATCTATGACATGATAGCGCACCGGATCCGGCAACAGCGCGATCCCCTTTGCAACTACTTTCGCGGCCAGCCTCATGATTGCCCACCTCAGTTTTGGCGTCGAGTGTCGCTTTCTTGAGATCGTCGGGACTCTGCCATACGGATGAGATTCATAGTGTATCTTCAGCATCCGTGTCGATTTGAAGGCAAAACGAGCGGCCGAGCATCGCGAATAGGCGCTCGAGCCGCCATGATGCCAACGCCTTCTCAGCCGCGGGGGATCGGCCCCGATCCTTAAGACGGTTTGACGGATCAGACCGGCGGCGCGGGCAGCGACGGGGCGAAGATCTCGCATGTTTGGCGGAGCTATGGTTCCTTCAGGCAGCCGGAGTGACCAACGCTTTCGCCGATCAGCCAGCCCGCTCCAACGTCCGCTTCACCTGCATGGCTGTCCATTTCCCACACCGCGATGTCGCTAGCCCATGCTGTCGGAGGTCGCCGCGATCTGGCTGAGTTTCTGCCCTCTGCCTTGAACGGCCCGATGACCACCATCAGCTTCTTGGCGTCGGCTTCGGCCTTCGCCTTGATTGCCTCGGCCCGAACCAAAGTGCCAGGTCGAAGACCGCCGAGCTTCGTCCCTCTTGCCTTGGCCGCTGCCAGCGCCGCCCACGTCCGCTTCGAGATGAACTCCGCTCCTGCTCCGCTAGGGCCGCGTAGATGTGAAGCTGGAACTTGTCTGCGTGCGGCATCGAGGCCACCCGCAGCTTGACCTTCTTGTCGTCCATGACGGTGGCGATGAACGACACCCTGCGGCTGAGGCGGTCGAGCTTGGCTACCAACAGCTCGGCCCCGCTCTGAAGGAGCGGCGGTCGCTGGCCCTCCGGAGGCAATCTCGATATCGATGCTGATCCCGCTTGCTGTCACGTCTTCGAATACGGGAAACTGAAAGATCTCTTGTTTCTCGGACAACGCATGCCCGCCTCCGCTGCACGTCGCTCACCGAGTGCTATTTATGCTGGAGGGCAGCGACTGCGCCGGGAATGGCCTTTAGTGCTGTTCGATAATCAGGTCCAAGCGCCTTCGCAGCTCGGTCTTGCGATCCACAAAAGGCCGAAGATCCCTCGGGATCACCAGCCGAGCAAAGTAGCGACCGTCGCGATTGAGGAGATCTCGAACTCGCCCCGCCATCAGGTCCTTCCGTTTTGTTACGTGATTTGTAACAACAGAATGGACAAGGAGCCTTGCGTCTCAAGGGTTTGAGCGTTTTTCAACGGGATGAGATGGTGCTGCGAGAGAGGATTGAACTCTCGACCTCTCCCTTACCAAGGGAGTGCTCTACCACTGAGCTACCGCAGCCGCTGATGGCGGGGCTTCTGCCATATCGAACCGGCAAGCGCAAGGCCAAGTGCAAGCCATCTGCAAGCCATCCGTGAAAGCCCGCTCCCACGACTTTTCCGGACATGGCAGTGCCACAATGTTGGCTATCCCTGAACAGCGGGCCGGCACATCGGCCGAAAACCGCAATCGATTCTCGAAAAGCAGGCTGCGTCGATAAAAGTGCCGGAGCGTACTTTGCAAGCGGACGCGCGTCGCCCCAGCCGGACGGAACCATGAACGACAAGACAACTGCACCCGACAAGGATGGCGACAAGGGCGGGCCGTCGAAAAAGGACCGCGAGGCCCGGCTTGCCGAGCAATTGCGCGCCAATCTGCAAAAGCGCAAGGCGCAGTCGCGCTCGCGGCGCGCTGGCGACGCCGACAAGCGGCGCGCTGGCGAGAATGACAGGCGGCCGGACGGGCTTGGCGGTTTAGGGGAAACGCAAAAGGATTGACCTATAATTGACCTATATTAACAGGCCTAGAAATCCTGTTTCTTGAACCAAGCCGGCCAATGGTCTAGACGGGCCGGCTGGCCACAACAGACTCAACCGATTAAACCGGCCTTTGGCCGAGGGGACGTTCTTTAAATGGATCGCATCAGAATTGTCGGCGGCAACAAGCTTGCCGGAAGCATCACGATCTCGGGCGCGAAGAACGCCGCGCTGCCGCTGATGATCGCTTCGCTGCTCACCGACGACACGCTGACCCTGGAAAACGTGCCGCATCTGGCCGATGTCGAGCAGCTGATCCGCATCCTCGGCAATCATGGCGTGGACTATTCGGTCAACGGCCGCCGCGAAAAGCAGCAGGAGGGCTATTCGCGCACCGTCACTTTCTCCGCCCGTAACATCGTCGACACCACCGCACCCTACGAGCTGGTGTCGAAGATGCGCGCCTCGTTCTGGGTGATCGGCCCGCTGCTTGCCCGCATGGGCGAGGCCAAGGTGTCGCTGCCCGGCGGCTGCGCCATCGGCACGCGGCCGGTCGATCTTTTCCTCGAAGGCCTCCAGGTGCTGGGCGCCGATATCGACGTCGACACCGGCTATGTCATCGCCAAGGCCAGAAACGGCCGTCTTGTCGGCAATCGCTACGTCTTTCCGAAAGTGTCGGTCGGCGCCACCCATGTGCTGATGATGGCCGCATCGCTGGCCAAGGGCGAGACGGTGCTCGAAAACGCCGCCCGCGAGCCGGAGATCGTCAACCTCGCCGAATGCCTCAACGCCATGGGCGCCAGGATTTTTGGCGCCGGCACAGATACCATCACCATCGACGGCGTCGAGGCGCTGTCGGGCGCCCGGGTCCGAGTGATACCGGACCGCATCGAGACCGGCACCTATGCGATGGCCGTCGCCATGACCGGCGGCGACGTCGTGCTCGAAGGCGCGCGGGCCGACCTGCTGCAGACCGCGCTCGACGTGATTTCCCAAACCGGCGCCGAGATCACGCAGACCAATTCCGGCATCCGCGTCAGGCGCAACGGCGCCGGCATCGCGCCGGTCGACGTGACGACAGCGCCCTTCCCGGCGTTCCCGACCGATTTGCAGGCGCAGTTCATGGGGCTGATGACGATGGCCAAGGGCAAGTCGCGCATCACCGAGACGATCTTCGAAAACCGCTTCATGCACGTCCAGGAACTCGCCCGGCTCGGCGCCCACATAACATTGTCCGGCCAGACGGCGATCGTCGACGGCGTGCCGAAGCTGAAGGGCGCGCCGGTGATGGCGACCGACCTTCGCGCTTCGGTGTCGCTGGTCATCGCCGGCCTGGCGGCCGAGGGCGAGACCACGGTCAACCGGGTCTATCATCTCGACCGCGGTTTTGAGCGGCTGGAAGAAAAGCTGTCCGGCTGCGGCGCGGTGATCGAGCGGATTTCGGGGTAGCGGCAACGAGCCTGAGGCCGGCGCCGCCCCTCATCTGCCTGCCGGCATCTTCTCCCCGAAAACGGGGAGAAGGGGCTGGCCGCGACCTTGGCGCCATTTTCTGCAACGCCCGATGTTGGCGAAATCCTTCGCCAAGGCGTCCTTCTCCCCGTCACTATACGGGGAGAAGTGCCCGGCAGGGTGATGAGGGGCAGCGCAAAGCTGAAGCGATTGGCGCGGTTGCACGGATCGCCAAGACCGCCTAACAGAAGGTTGAACCGTCACTTTCAGGTGCGAACTCCGCATGAACCTTCTCAAGCTTGTCGCGCTCGACGATCAGGACCTGAGCATCGTCTCGGCCCATGTCCAGGACGCCGTGCTCAAGGTCGGCGACCTCGAATACATTCCAGCGGTCAAGCGCTTCGTGATGACGATGAACCGCTTCGTCTGGGAGGCGAAATCGGGTTTCTTGCGCCAGCACAATGAGCGGCGGCAAAGCGTGCTGCATTTCGACCGGGTGCTGGGCGCCAAGACCAGCGGCATTGCCCGCGACAAGCCGAACGAGGTGCTGTCGCTGCTGGCGATCAGCTTCGTCGCGCTCGACAAGCCGGCCGGCATTGTCGAGCTGATCTTTTCAGGCGGCGGCGCGATCATGCTCGATGTCGAGTGCATCGAGGCGCGGCTGGCTGACATCGGCGGCGCCTGGGAAGCGACGTCGCGCCCCTTCCACAGAGCCTGAGCACACAAGATGGCCATCACGCTTCGTCTGTCCGATGCCGATTTCGAGCAGCGGTTTGCCGCGTTCCTTTTGACCAAGCGCGAGGTCTCGGAGGACGTCGACGCCGTGGTGCGCGCGATCATCGCGCGGGTGCGCGCCGAGGGCGACGCGGCGCTCATCGATTACACGCAGAAATTCGAACAGGCCGATCTGAAAGGCCTCGGCATTGCCGTCTCGCAAGACGACATCGCCAAGGCATACGATGCGGCCGACCCGCAGACGGTGGAGGCGCTCAAATTCGCCCGTGACCGGATCCGTTCGCATCACGAGCGGCAGCGGCCGAACGACGACCGTTATACCGACGCTGCCGGCGTCGAGCTCGGCTCGCGCTGGACGGCGATCGAGGCGGTCGGGCTCTACGTACCCGGCGGTACGGCGAGTTACCCAAGCTCGGTGCTAATGAGCGCCGTACCGGCCAAGGTCGCCGGCGTCGAGCGCATCGTCATGGCGGTGCCGGCGCCCGGCGGCGTCATCAATCCGCTGGTGCTGGTGGCGGCGGACCTGACCGGCATATCCGAGATCTACCGCGTCGGCGGCGCGCAGGCGATCGCAGCACTTGCCTACGGCACCGAAACGATAAAGCCGGTCGCCAAGATCGTCGGCCCCGGCAATGCCTATGTTGCGGCGGCCAAGCGCCAGGTGTTCGGCACGGTCGGCATCGACATGATCGCAGGGCCTTCAGAAGTGCTTGTCGTGGCCGACGGCAATAACGATCCGGACTGGGTCGCCGCCGACCTGCTTGCCCAGGCCGAGCATGACGTGTCGGCGCAGTCGATCCTGATCACCGACGATCCTGACTTCGGCGCGGCGGTTGAACAGGCGGTCGAACGCCAGTTGCAAAACCTGTCGCGGGCCGGGACGGCGGCGGCGAGCTGGCGCGACTTCGGCGCCGTCATCCATGTCCCCCGAATCGAGGCGGCGCTGCCGCTGGTCGACCGCATCGCGGCCGAACATGTCGAGCTTGCCATCGACGAGCCGGAAGCCTTCCTGGCGCGGATGCGCAATGCCGGCGCCGTCTTTCTCGGCCGCCACACACCGGAAGCCATCGGCGACTATGTCGGCGGCTCCAACCATGTGCTGCCGACGGCGCGATCGGCGCGCTTCTCGTCCGGGCTTTCGGTGCTCGATTTCGTCAAGCGCACCTCGATCCTGAAGCTCGGGCCGGAGCAATTGCGGGCGCTGGCGCCGGCGGCCATCGCGCTGGCCACAGCGGAAGGCCTCGACGGGCATGGACGCTCCGTCGCCATCCGGCTGAATACGTAGCTGACATGGCGGACTACGATCGAACCCGTGCCAGGCTGATCGATGTCGAACTCGACGAATCGATCGGCCGTTCGACACCCGATGTCGAGCATGAGCGCGCGGTGGCGATCTTCGACCTGATCGAGGAAAACAGCTTCCAGCCGGTCAATGACGACGGCGCCGGGCCCTACCGGCTAAAACTGTCGCTGGCCGAATCCCGCCTGGTCTTCGCGGTGACGCGCGAGGACGGCGCGGCGGTCGTCACCCACATCCTGTCGCTGACGCCGCTCAGGCGCATTGTCAAGGACTATTACATGATCTGCGAAAGCTATTACGACGCCATCCGCACCTCGACGCCCAGCCAGATCGAGGCGATCGACATGGGCCGGCGCGGCCTGCACAATGAGGGCTCGCAGACGCTGATGGACCGGCTGGCCGGCAAGATCGACATCGATTTCGACACGGCGCGCCGGCTGTTCACGCTGGTCTGCGTGCTGCACTGGCGAGGCTGAACTGTCAGTCCCTCTGCCCCGCTCGATCCTGCCCCGCTCGATCCTGTTCGTCTGCGGCATGAACGCCGTGCGCTCGCCGATGGCCGAACTGCTGGCGCGCCAAGTGCTTCCGGCCACCACCTTCGTCGCGTCTGCCGGGGTGCGCGGCGGCGAACGTGACCCGTTCGTCGACGCCGTGCTGGCCGAGGACGGGCTTTCGCTCGGCGACCGGCACCCGAGGACGCTGGACGATCTCGAGGACGACTATTTCGACCTGATCATCACGCTGTCGCCGGAAGCCCATCACACCGCGCTCGAGCTTACCCGCTCGCTCGCCGTCGACGTCGAATATTGGCCGATGCCGGACCCGACCGGCGTCGGCGGCACGCGCGAGCAGATCATGGCCGCCTATCGCGAAGTGCGCGAACGGCTGAAGGCGCGGCTATCCAGCCGTTTTCTGGCGCCGGAAGCAGAAAAACCGGGCTGATTTAAGCATGTTCACAAGCGCACGATTATCATATAGGTTCCGCCCAAATTCCGGCCGGGCGCTGGGAATCCATCCAAGCAAAGGTATCGAATGCCGAAGGAAGAAGTCCTCGAGTTTCCGGGTGTCGTCACGGAATTGTTGCCCAATGCGATGTTCAGGGTGAAGCTTGAAAACGAACACGAAATCATCGCCCACACCGCCGGCCGCATGCGCAAGAACCGTATCCGCGTGCTGACCGGCGACAAGGTCCTTGTCGAGATGACACCCTACGACCTGACCAAGGGCCGCATCACCTACCGTTTCAAGTAAGATCGTCAGAGCTCGGCCGGGACCGCGATGAGCATTTTGCAGAAGCTCGTGCTTGCCTCGGGTTCGCCGCGCCGAATCGAGCTGCTGCAGCAGGCCGGCATCGAGCCGGACCGCGTGCTGCCGGCCGGTGTCGACGAAACGCCGCTGCGCGCCGAGCATCCGCGCTCGCTGGCCAAGCGCCTGTCGAAGGAAAAAGCCGAGAAGGCGCTGGCCTCGCTGCAGACCGAAGAGGATTATGCGCCGAGCTTCGTGCTGGCCGCCGACACGGTGGTCGCCGTCGGCCGGCGCATCCTGCCCAAGGCCGAAACGTTCGACGACGTCGTCAATTGCCTCGGACTGCTGTCCGGCCGTTCGCACCGGGTCTATTCCGGCATCAGCCTGATCACGCCGAGCGGCAAGCTGCGCCAGCGGCTGGTCGAGACCAGGGTGCGTTTCAAGCGGCTGCCGCGCGCCGAGATCGACGCCTATGTGGCCTCGGGAGAATGGCGCGGCAAGGCCGGCGGCTATGCCGTCCAGGGTCTCGCCGGCGCCTTCGTCGTCAAGCTTGTCGGCTCCTACACCAACGTCGTCGGTCTGCCGCTCTACGAGACGGTGGCGCTGCTGGCCGGCGAGGGCTTCAAGGTGCATGCCAATTGGCAGTCAGTTCGGCCATGAACTCGGGTTCGGACGACAAGGTCACGCCGCTGCGGCCCAAGCGGCCCTGCCCCGAATGCGGCAAGCCGTCGGCGCGCGAGACCTACCCGTTCTGCTCGACGCGCTGCAAGGACATCGACCTCAACCGCTGGCTCAAGGGCGCCTATGTCATTCCGGGCCGCGACGACGAGGACGAAACGGACAACGACCCTCCAAAATGAAGCTGTTCGGCACGGCTTGGTGACTTCGATCGGGTCCGATGAATCGACCTGTCGAGCAACTGCTCGTTTGCCGCTTGAAATCAACGCTTAAGCGCTGGACAGGCGGGATTCCCGTGCTATAACCCACGCGCTTTCAAGGGGCGCCTGTGGCGCTTTCAAGAAATCCGGCGTGCAGAACTGCCCGTGTGCCGGAACAGGCCCAGATAGCTCAGTTGGTAGAGCAGCGGACTGAAAATCCGCGTGTCGGTGGTTCGAATCCGCCTCTGGGCACCATTCTACCTTGTTGTTTTCACTTACCTTTTCGGCGATTGCCGCAGCGTCGGCTTCGATCGGTTTGACGTTTTTGTCAGGCGGGTTTGACATTTTTTGTTCTTTTCACGTTCCGGGCGCTCATGGGAAAATGTGGCGCAACGTGGCCACGACGGCGCAATCCCGCGCCGTTGCTTCGTCGAAATTGATAGATCGAAGCCGGGCCCGCTCTTCGCGATAGAACTTATAGGCGGAGCGGGCGATTGCCCCTTTTCCTGTTCTCAAAGCCAGCACAACATCGGCGGTCTGCAGCGTTCCGATGCGAGAATTTCCAACGAGCGCGTCCTCCACAACTCCGTCATCGGCCGCAGGAAAATGGATGATGTTGTCTCTCACTTCGCCCTCCCCTTGCGCCTGACCACCTCAGCGTCGAAATCAGTGACCACGGCTGACATTTTCCGGCTCTTGTTGGCGCGCTTAGAGTAATGCCGCGCCATCTCGATTGTCTTCTGGCCGAGCATGTCGGCGATCGTGCGCTCGTCGTATCCCATTTCAGCGAGGATGGTCGCGACGGTATGGCGGAGACCTTTCAACGTCAGCCCCGGCTGCACGGCGCCAGAGCGCTCGAGCTCCTGCCGGATCGGTCGCCAGGACGCGCGGAAGCCTGAAGGCGTCCAGGGTTTGCCGTAGCTGTTGGCGCAAAGCGTGATGGCGTCATGCTTCGGCGCTACCGCCAACTCGGCCACGACGGGCGCTGGCAGGCGAAACCACATCGGAACGCCGGTCTTTCCCCGCCTGGCGTCGATCATGCCGTCAGAAACAGCCGTGGGTGGGATCTTAAGCGCGTCCTGCGGATCGAGGCCGCAATACATCATCAGGGCGATCGGCACGCGCATATGCGCCGGCAGTGCGGCGGCAACGGCATCGCGCTCGCTGTCCGACCACGGCCGATTCGCGTCGGCCATACCGCGCGGCCGGCGGATGCCCTTGATCTTCATCGCCGGATTGATTTTTAGATAGCCGCGCTCGACGCCCCAAGCGAATGTGAGTGCCAGCACGGTCTTGACATAATTGCCAAACCGGCGGCCATGCTTGGCCGCAGCCTTGTCGCGGATCTTCACCACGAGAGGCGGGTTGAAGCGATCAAGCATCGTTCCGGCGATCGGCTGCAAATAGTCAAAGCAGCGCTGATAGTCGGCGCGCGTGCGTGCAGCCAGGTCGGTGAAAAACACGCTGGCGCGATAGCGCGCGATCAGTTGGCCTAGTGTGCCAGGTTTCGGCTCGTCGACCTTGCCGGACAATTCCACGATCCGCGCGCACTCGGCAAAGAACGCAATGCTGCCGAGCGGAAACTTGGCCAGGTCGATCATGGCACCGGTCTTGCGGTGCCGGCAGCGCCACTTATAAGGCGGCTTGCGGTCCTGCCAGATTGCGAAGCCCTTGGCGCGCACGATAGCCATCAGCCGAGCTTGCCGATGATGTCGTCATCGGCGGCGACGTCGCCGCCCTTCAGTCCATCGAGCCATGCGTCGCAGTCGTGCATGTCGTAGAGCTTGGCGCCGTGCGGCATCACGACAGGCGGCACGGCAATGGCAAGGCGCTTGGCGGGAATACCGCAATATGCCGCCGCCTCACGCTCTGAAAGCATTCGGCGCGGTGCAACGCGCAGATTAAGTGTTGCGATTGTCATGTTCGTCGCCTCGAGCGTCGAGCGCCTTCTGCAGCATGAAATTGATCTGACCGTTCATTGTTCGCATGTTCTCGCGCGCGACTTCCGCGATACGGTTTCGCATGCCGTCGGGCATGCGAACAACGAACTTCTCCAGCAAATCCGAGGGCTGTTTCTGCTGTGCCATGGCTGAGGCCTCCTGTGGGCAAATCATTCCAAGCCGCAACTATCATAGCGGAGCGCTATCACTGTCAACAATCAGGCCATGTTTTTTTACTAGCGGAGCGCCACCAGACGAAATATGCTCGAAAAATGGCACCAAAAATCTCCCCTTCCGATCTCGTCGACAAATTCGTGTTGCGCATGCCAGACGGCATGCGAGAGCGCATTGCCATCGAAGCTCACCGAAACAAGCGTTCGATGAATGCCGAGATCATAGAGGTTCTGGACCGCGAATTTCCTGCGGCGCCTTCGCTTGAAGAAATTTTCGAACAAGTCGACTTTCTCATCGACATGTACAAAAAAGATGCTGATGACCTGGTCCGACGCGACATGCTGTCGATGCTCTCGGTCATAAAGATAAAGTTCGATGAGCTGCGCAAAAACAGGTCCGACAAACCGCTAGACTCTAGCGAGTGATCGGGCACTTCTGCGCCGTACCGTTCGCCTTGCCTGGTCCCGCCCGCGCCCGTTGTAAGGCTAAAGGTCGGCCATCGCCTTGATGTCGTCGACGAGGCTTTTGAGAAATGGCAATCTCGAGCTGCTCATCGTCACAAAAATCGCGCTCCCGCACCCTGACTTTCGCAGCCAGACCCTCAACGGTTTTGGCCTGGGTCTTCATGACCTTGTCGAAGGCGCGCGCGAAGGCTGCGGCCCTTTTCTCCTCCTTCTTTTCCGCCTTTGCGATGCGCGACTTGAGACGCGATCTGAGGGATCTGAGACGCTCTTCAAGCTCCTCCTCAAACTTCGCCGTCCGGTCCGTGGCCGCGTTCCATCGATCGCTCGCGGCGTTGAACTCTTGCTCCAGCTGGAGGAGTTTGGCATCGGGGTGGCGTCTGGCGGCTTTGCCCATCACACTGCCTCACCTGCCAGGCGCCGGATATCGGCGGCGATCGAGATTAAGGCATCATTTTTGGCGGAAAAGTTGTTGAAATCCAGTCTGTCTGCCGCCCCGAGCTTGACTACTATTCCCTGCAATGTGCTGGCCGGCGTTGCCAAAATTCGTTCGACGACCTTGAAAAACTCGTCGGTGCGCTCTCTGTAAGCCTCTTCTGCGGCATCGATGCCGGCCTCGCGGTATATCTCATCGACTTTGTCTTGGTGCGCCTCCTGCAAAGCCCTATACGCGGCCCGCTGCTCACCACACGCCCTATGCCAATCACGCAAAGGTGCCGGCTGTTTCTCCGGATACGCTAGATCGCGCACCAGCATGCCGCCCATCATTTCGCTTATATGATTCGGCATGCTCGGTTCCTTCCATGCCGGCAGCTCCGCCGGAAACAGCTTATCGGCCCTCCTGCCGACCCGCTCGCAGGCCTTGTTAGCGCGATTCATCTGGGCCTCGGCTTCCGCCATTTCTTGATCGAGCCAGAATAGATCGGCGTCGGGATGCTCCTTGATCGACGTGCCAGGCGTGCCAAGCGCAGTCTTGGCAAGAGCGGTCGACATTCCCGCAGCAATAGCGGTAGCGGCGACGATTGAGCGGCGGGAAACGTGTACGTTCATTGCAAGATCCTCTCGTTCGTTGGGAACGGGCTCTATCGCCCGCGCGTCGATTCGAGGCGCGGAACAGACGTCGAAGCGAGTCGAGCGGCCCGGAAAGCTGGGGATTGTTTTCGGCGGGCAAACCTTCGGCGGCTGCCCGAACAAGTGCGTTCGGCATTAGAGTTTCTTCCCCTTGCGTCTAAGTTACATTTTTCCTATAACTCTGAAGGAAATCTAAAGTCAATCGTTTTCATTTAAGGCTATATGAAATTGACAATCTCTCCCGCTCAATGCAGGGCAGCACGAGCGCTGATCGCCTGGTCTCAGGATCAACTGGCCGAAGCGGCACATGTTGCAACTGCGACGATCGCCACGTTTGAGACCGGCAAACGCGTTCCATATCCCAGGACAGTAGATGACATTCGAGAGGCGTTAGAAGCCGCCGGGATCGTGTTCATCGACGAGAATGGCGAAGGCCCGGGTGTGAGATTGAGGAAAAGCGCAATGACCAACTTGCCGCAATAGGCCCCTCTCCCCGGTTCCGTCCGCCAGAATTGTAAAGTATTGCAACGCGCCACTACGCCGGGTGGTGCCCTCGCGGAGATTACACTTTTGTGATCATCTGGGGGTCGGTGACGAATCATGGGGGGTTAAAGGATGACTGCCAAAAGATGCAAAATTCACTATAGGAAGCTTCGGCGTGATAATTCGCAGTTTCCAACGGAGACTTTAAGCGCAAAGATCCGGCAGGCGCTCAATACCAAGAAAGGCAACTCCCGGATTGCCGAGAGTGTCAAACACCGCATCGCCGATGTGCCTAAAGCGGAGGGATATCAGCGCTTCCTGAACGACTTTCACGAAACAGATGAATATGTCTTCGGTGACATTTGCCTCTTCTCTCCGGGCGAAATGCAAGCCTTGCTTCAGCTATCAGCAGACCCCGCTCATCCTACCCTCGACGAGGTGATGAAGGCCTGGGCCATCGCGGAATCAAAGGCGCCGGACGGGCACGAATATCTCCACGGCATCGCGTACTGGTTGGCGGTTGGCGACCATTTCTATCAAATCCAGCACGTCACGTTGCAAGCCAAGTCCATGGAGGAATACCTTACCTGGCTACTCCGCGACCAGGCGGGTGTCATCTCGGCAGCCCAGTACGTGGAATTGCAGGCCGAGTTTGATCGCGACCAAGTCGGTGGTGACCTCGGCGACGTGAAGTCGGTTGAGATTGGCGGTCTTGTGCCCGAAACCGTGCGTCCCGCCTTGCCGGCAATCGCAACGCCGCAGGTTGTCGATGTCGAAACCCACGAGAGCCTGGGCGAGAAAATTGCGGCCGGCTGGGGGAAGGCCAGGAAGATTATCGATGATCTTCTGGGGCCGGTGGAGGCGGAAAAGTTGATAGAGTCCATGCCCCCCGATGCAGCGTTGGAAGTTACAGTCAACATCGGATATCGTGCGACCAAGAGGAAATTCGGTAAGGAGTTTATGGGCAATCTAGCAGCAGGTTTGCGAAACGCGCCGGATGGCGAGTTGAGGGTTCGCGGGCGCGATGGTGAAATCAAAGGTGATGACGCGCGTCTCTCTGCTGACATGACGGTGCGAAAGATGTCTGATACCAGCGGTCTCCTTGATCTTGAACACGCGCTTTCACAGATGCTCGAAGTCCATCGGCGTTTTTTGCATGATGGAAAGATTGTCAGTTAGCCCCCATATTTAAGCAAATGAACATACGTTGGAGCCATATCGTCCTTCCCCTTGCCGGCGCAATAGCTGCGGCGGAGCTTGGATCTGTGGCTTTTTGGGAAGCGGCTAAACCTTCGCTTCTGACTGCATTGTCGGTTATCGCGGCAGGCGTTCTTGTTCGGTTGGCTCGGGGCCTGCCGTTCAGCAATCCTGATCAGTTTGAACTTGGCGAAGTCCGGCTTATTGCGGCGGCGATAAAGCAGTCGATCCGCGCTCTTCGCGCACTGATCGGCGTTGTCTTTTTGGCCATGGGTTCGCTGGTTTTCGCGAAAGCACTAGGCGCGGCTTTGACGTCTGCCGCTTTCATTCCTCCGAAAGTCCTCCCCTACGTGGAGCCAGGAGTGTCCGCCGTCGTAGGCTTCCTGCTTACGTACGTCTTTGTTCGCATTTTTTCTGTGATCAAAGGCGACGTCAGCTTGGTTGATCTTCAATCGGAGCTGTTGGTCAAATCAGTCGAACGAAAGCAGGCGGAGCGCTTTGATAAGTCGCTAAAGCAATCCGATACGCCACCGATGAAAATTCCGGAAGGCTACGGGAAGATCATTCAATAGCATTCGGCTGCTGGCTCGACCTTTGGCGCGAAGAGGGCCATGTCGCGCTGGCCGATGGCGCCATGGGAAGATTCCCGTGGGCCCAAATTCTTCAGGCGCTGCTTGCTCCCGTGATCGCTCTGGCCGTAGGTTTATAGCGCGAGCATGCGACCGAAACCGGCCGAGAACCCACCTTCGCCCTTCACCCGTCTGCCCAATACTTTAAGGCGGGCGAAGATCTCGGCCGAGCCGAAGCGAAGGCGAGGCCGAGGCTGGAGGCCGTTGGCAGCGCCTGCCGTCATCCAGCCAGTGTTAGGGGAACCGTTGCCCACGCCGCCGGTGCCTGTCGAGACTTCGACGCCATAGGTCACATTGAACAAGCGCGCCGCATCTAGGTCGCTAAAACGTTTACCCGAATCAGAACGATACTGTCGGGGCTGCTTTCGGCACTTCTGGATGCCTATTTTCCCCTGAAAAAACAATGTCAAGAAAGTTCTACACAGAATGCAGCGGCCTGTGGATAACTCGCTAATTGCATGAAATCGCGTCACCTTTTGGCAGATTGGGACCAAAAGGCGAACAAAATCGCCTGTGCAGCACACTGTCGGGTGCTTGACTGGGAAGTCGGCGTCATCATGATCGATAGTTGATGGTGATCGAAAGGAAGCCGTCGCGGTTTTGCACCCCAGCGACGGCCCTCCCCGAAAATCACTTCCTGCAAATCTTTCCCAAGGCGCAGGAGGCGGCTCTTGTCAAGCGTGGACACACTGTCCGGTACGGCGCCGTTGGTCAAGCCTTGGGTCAAATCCAAAGCCTGGAAAGGCCCAATGGTATGACCGAAATGCAACTTCAAACTAAATCCCTCACCTACGAAGATGCCATCGAAGTGTGGCGACTTCATAGTCAAGGGTGGTTCCAGCATCGGATAGCGGCAAGGTTCAATGTAAACCCTGGCCGAATCAATGAGGTGTTGAAAGAGCACAAACACCGTGGCAGCCGCGTCGACGCTGCGGAACCTGGGAGGGCCGCATAAATGGCGGACCGTCCGTTTCCATCGTTTTGGCTCTACAAGGATGCGCGTGGTGAGTGGCGTTGGACGTTTCACGCCACCAACCGCGAACCGATTGCTGTATCCAGCGAGGGTTATGTCCGCAAGGCAGACTGTAGGCATGGCATCGATCTGATAGCGGTCGGCACCAACTGGCCGGTCTGGTCGCCCATCGACCAGGTCAACATGCCCTAAGACAAAAAAAAGAAACACGTGCGCCTGGCGATTTCGCTGGGCGCACGTTTCCCTTCACCCGTCTCCCCAATATTTCAGGCGGGCGTAGACCTCGACCGAGCCGAAGCCGAAGGCGAGGCCGAGGCCATCCGCCTGGGTCGCCGTGGTCCGATATTCGAGGCGATGAGAAAGAGGCGGACTTGACTCAGCAAGGCGCGAGGCACCTGGTCGAGTTCAATATCGAGGATGCAGCATAGATTGCTGCAGGACCAAAAGCGAAAAGGCCGCGCCCTTCGCCGGTCGGCTTTTTCCTTTACGTCGCCGGTCCGCGCTCTTCTTTCAACGCTTCAACGCCGCGCGAACCGTAGACCCGTCCGCGCTGCCATCTTCGGCAGGTGCCCTTGTCAAGGAGGGGTTTTCCACCTCGAACTTGGCATTCCGAGCCTCTGTGAAGCTCTTCCAAGAGGAGGCTTCCCCGCGAGCTGCCGACGGGCGTGCGAGGCCGGCAACGTTGATCCCACCGGCTGACAGACGCATCGCCTCATAGGCTTCGGCGTTCACCACCGTGCCGCCCAGGTGACCGGCCACAAAGGACGCGACGTCAGCTGTCGCCATGTCCGGATTGCTCATTGCCAAATCGAACGCAGCCGCCATACGGGCGCCATCGCCCTTGATGCCGGGAGAATTAAAAACCGCCGCGACACGATCATTCACCGCTTTGCGCCCGACCTTGAAGGCTGAAGCGTAAGCCTCGTCGACGCTTGCCGGGCTCTCGGTCGATCCATTTGGAGGACATCCAAAGTAGCTCGCCTCAACCGAGCCGTCATCGGTCGGTGCAAGTATCGCCTCACGAATTGCCGCTAACATGCTATTTGCCATTGGTCGTCACGCTCCTCTTTTTGAAGTTCAGGCGTCCGCCGGCTCCATTCCGAGCTCTTTGTCGGGGGCCAGCAGAATGGCGGGGTTGGCGTCTTCGCGGCGTGACACGCTGGCGCCGAGCCCGCGCTCCAGCTCACGACAGGCGACTTCCTCGGCAATTTCCGTCGACAGGATATCGGCGTCGATTTTCGCCAGCTGTGCCGAGCGAGCCTCGGGCGAGATGCCATCGCTCGGCAAGGTCGCCAGAATCCCCGCCTTCAGCCGGCCGGCGTCGAAAGCAGCTAGCACGCCGAAAGGATCCTCGACTAAGGCGTGCTTCAGATCGGCGCTCAAACTGCCCCGATAGAGCATAAATTCCCCGCGCACGAGCGCCGGAAAATGCAACGGCCTGCGATCCAGAGCTGCGGCGATCTCCTTGTCGATTTCCCGCTCCATCGTGGCGCGATCGTTGGGCGTGAACTCAACATTGTGACGCTTGGATTGCAGGTCGGTGATCCTGTCGCGAAGTGCGTCCAGGTCGGAGCGAGCGGCGCGGACCGTGCGGTCGAGCGTCGCCAGAGCGGTTTTGAAGATGCCTTTCATTGACGGTTACCCCCGTTGGCGTCGCCGGGCGCCGCTGCCGCCTGCGGGCTCGAACCGGGTCCGCTCGCCGGAAACGAATGACCGGGCTCGCCCGGCAGGAAGAATGATGACCCACGCCGCGGAGCTGCATACTCTTCGCAACGCGAAGAGACCTGTTTCAGGTGGTGCCAACTCTCTGACAGTTGGTCCTTTTTGTCTTTCAGGCGCCCGATCTCGGCCTCGAGCTTTTCGATCTCGGGCTGGTGCTCCTCAGCAAACCCTTTCTGGTGAGCATACCGCGCGACACGCTGCTTGAGCGCGAAGAGCTTTTGCCGAGCTTCTCGCTCTGCTTCGCTGGCATTCATGAGCACCGCGTGCGCGCCGTCGGCCGCTGCGGTGATCGTGGCCAGCCTCTCCGGGTCGATTGAGAATTTTTGCATCTGACGACTGCCGTTTTTGATTTTGAAAGATGGGCTAAAGCATCGGCGCTTTGGCCGCGCGGCGCATCCGAAATGCAGAAAAATGCAGTTCACAGATCGTAGTCGAGATCGTCCATGATCTGGCGCTCGGAAACAGGCCGGATGTTAGAGCGGCTGAGCCGCTGGAAATAGTCCGCGATGGTTCCGGCCGGCGCATCGTCCCTGGCAGCGGCACTACGCCATTCGACCGCCATGAGGCGCGCCGCCGTCGTGCGCGGCGTGTTTGGGTAGAAGTTTTGCCAGATGCGCCTCAGCGCCGTTCTGCGAATAAGACGCGGGTCTGGCTGCCGGTCATCGTCCGATTCGACGATGTCGCGAAGCATGAGCATCAACCAGAGCGCCTCGCCCCGGTCGACCGGCCTGTCGGCCGCAATGAAGTCGGCGAGACGGCGAAGCCTATCGGCCGCTTCGATCAAACCCTGGTCGACCGGCGCACCCATTTCGCTCAAGCCTTGGTGGGGAGAGGCTTACCCCCCGCCCCCCATAAGATTCTGAGCCACGCCCGCAAAGTATCGCCTTTAGACATCGACAAGACAGGGCTCCAGCGCGCCGCCAAGCACGTACACCACGCCGCCTTCCATCTCGCCGGCAATGCCGCCCTGAGCCTTCACCGCCGCCACGCCGGCCGCGCTGAGCGCGCCGGTCGCCAGGGCGAGACTTTCCCCGCACCGATCGCACATCGTGCACCATTCGCCTTTCTCGCGATGCCAGGCGCCCATGACGTGGCCGCGCGCGGTTGCCCGGCGCGTAGCGAGACCGACCTCATCGGCGGAAGGGATGTTCTGTTGCGGAACATCCCTCTTCCCTTGACCACCGTGTTGCTGCACGTCGCCATTCTTCTGTGCGGCATCGTATTCGTCAGCCAGTCGCCGCTTGGCACCGGCCTCGATGCGGCTTGCGCCGTGGCGAGGCTCAACGCCGGCAGCAAGGGCGCTGGCGCCGACGGTGAAGGCCGAGGCGGGCCGACAAGCGATATCCTCTTACGCATCGACCCCCGCGCCCCCGTCCGCCAGGTGCGCAGCGACCTCCTGCCAAAGATCCGCGATGCGATTGCTGGCTTCGGCGATCATCAGCCGGCGGAACAGCCGCTCCTCCCGGTCCTCGATCTCGGCCATGGCGCAAGCGATCGTGACCAACTCCGTGTGTTCCTCACCGATCCGCCGAAACCTCTGCGACAGGAATTCGCCGTCGATCGCCATTTGCGCGGCTCCCTTTTAGAAGTCTCTCGCATCGCCCCTGCCGGCATTGCTCTTGCCGGTATTAGCTCTGACGTCGTTCAGCTGCCATCTGCTGTTCGGCTGCGCAATCGGTACCGGCCGAACGTTGGCGTTGAACTCGGCCGCGAGCTGCGCGCCCATACCGGCGATCATCTTTGCAAATGCATTGCCGGCCTGCTGGCCGCCGCTGGCGATCTTGTCCTCGAGCTCCGCGCCGACGGGAGCAAACCAGTCGCCAGCCGGAGACGAACCACCGTCCGCACCAGGCGGGCGCGACCAGGCGCTTTCCGGCCGATAGGAAGATCCTCGGCCGCCGTGGCCTGGCTTGCTGTGCACCACAGGACCGAGAGGACCTCCCAACGGCACGGGTATCGGTACCCCATTGGCGTCTACGCCCGCGCCGAAAGTCGTCTCGCGTGGCAAGCCGGCGCGCCGCGAATCGCCGTATTGCTTGTAGGCAGCGGCCGAGCGGCGCTCTTCCTCAGTTCGATAGCCGCCGATCCGGGCCATCTGCTGCTTGTCTTCGTCGCCGTGTATGATGCCCCAGGCGGTGCGCGCGGCGAACCCGTGCACGCCGCTTTTTTCGAGACCGGCATTGACCGCGTTCATGTATCCGATCGAGTCGACGACATATTTCAGGCCGTCGATGATGCCCAGCGAAGCCGATAACTCCCCGGCTTGAATCTGCAGCTCGCTCATCGTCTGTTTGATCTGGTCAAGACCGGCCTGCGTGTTCTTCAGCAGCTGTGCATTGTTGCGATCGATCACACCAGGCGCATTCGCCGCGATCTCCTTTTGGGCGGCAAGGATCTCGTCATATTTGGTGAGGATCACCGTTGCGGCCTGGCGGGCTTCCTTGTCGCCAAAAATCTGGCCCAGCCGATCCGCCTTGCCGCCGGTGGCCTCCATCAAAATATCGTGCATCACCTTGAGCATGTCCTCGCCATTTTCGCGCGCGGCTGACATGCGTTTCAGAAAGCCTCCGCTGATTTTTTCGAGCCGCTTCTCGACGTCCGGGCTGGAAAGCTTTTCGAGGAAATCGCCGACTGACGTGGCGGCCTCACCCACGGTGCCGGTATAGTTCGCCATAGTCTCGAGCAATGCGACCATCCGCAGTGCGCCCTCGTTCCCCTGGAACCCCTGCTTGGCCGCCGACGGCAGCAGCGAGGGAAGGAAGCGCGCCATGTCCGGCGCCTCGAATTTGCCGGCCGAGCTGCCGGCGGCGATGATCGAGAAGAACTTCTCGGCGTCCTTCGTCGTCAAGCCGAGCGACAGCCTCGCCGTGTTCCAACTGTTCACGACATCCTCGCCCGACGCGCCGAGCGCCTGCTGCGACTTGGTAAGCAAGTCCAGATGATTGCGGATATCCGTCAGGCTGGCGCCGGCGGCCGCGTAGGCGCCGACCGTCTCCATCACCTGGTCGGACTGCAAGGCATAGGCTTTGGCGAAGTGGTTCACGTCCTGATACAGGCCCTGCATTTCTTCGCGGGACGCGCCTAGGGTGAGGCCGATTCGCGTCAGCTGTCGCTCGACCGAGGCAAACTCCTTGATCGATTGCGTGACAGCGTAGCCGGCCACCGCCGGGCCAAGAAAGCGGCTGACGGGCATGGCCGACATCGTGCGGCTGATCAGGGTTTGCGCCTTGTTGAAGGCGAGCGCTTTGCGCTCGACCTGGTTGAGCTTGGCGCCCATCTTGTCAAACGCTCCCATCGGGCCCAGCTTGGCGGAGAGCCGCATCACGGCTTCGATCGTACGGTTGCTCATTTTTGGCTCCTATGGTTGTAGTATTCGACGGCGCGAGCGAACCAGGCGAGGACCTCCGACATCGGCATGCAGGCGACATCGGCCGCCCGCATGCCGAACCGGAAGATCAGCTCGTCGGCGCGGCTTCCGACTTCGAAGGCTGCGAGGCGGTTGCTGGCTCGCCAGACGTAAAAAAATCGAGCACAGCGACCCGAACCGCCCTGGCGTCTTTGATGCCGAGCTCGCCAAGCAAGTCGACGCCTGGCTCCACGATGCAACGCCGGACATAGGCGGCGACCGTGTCGACGTTCTCGATGACGACGTTGTTGCCGGCAGCGCGCTGCATCTCGTAGGGCTCGCCCAGCTGCAGCAAATCGTTGAACCGCGGCTCGCGCACCTTCACCGTTTCGAAAACAGTGCCATGCGCTTCATAGCGGCGGGACAGGGTGACGGTCTTCTCAGTCATTTCGCATTCTCCTTCAGGTTGCATGATGTGTGCAGCACGTGTGCACACGCGTTTGTGCGTGTACCGCTTGCAGCGTCGCCTACTAGAAAAATCCCGGGCTCCCCCGGGCCCGTATGGGTCGGAGACGCTGATACGGTCCCTACACCGGGGGGTGGGGTCAGCGGGGCAACGGGGTCGGTAGTAGCGACCCCGTCATTCAGCGCGCCAGGGGCGCGACGCTTCATTGCCTCGCGAACGGCTGGCGGAAAATATCTCATCAACTCGCGGACCTTCTTGGCGCGAAAGCCAAGGCAGGAAGCTAGATCATCTACACTCCAGCCGCGCTCGGTCACCAACAGACGGACCGCCTCAGCCTGTAGGGCTAGACGCAATCGGATGATCCGGGCCGGATCCTTGGCGAAGTCAGGCTCCTCCAAATAAAGGCTCTGTCTCAACCTCCTCGTGCCAATCACCCGGCCGGCCACTGACCTCTCAAATCGGTGATGATCCTTATCCATTATTTCCCTCTGCACCACTTAGCGACACTTTAGCGATACTTTTAGCGATACTTTATTGTGGAATATCAATGGGTTCGATACTTGCGGCACTTTTTCTCGCCTATAGCAGTAAAATCGTCCGCTGATCTTTTGTTTGTCTCGCGTATAGGGACGCCAAGAAGTATCGCGAGGTATCGCAACTATTTGAAATCGTTTGCCTAATCTCGCTGGAAGAAGTGTCGCTAAGTGTCGCAAACCCCCGCAAGTGTCGCGGCAAAAAACACAATGAAAACAACAAAAGCGCTACTTTTCGGGAATGTGTGACGCCAAAGCGGGGGTACGGGGTTTTGCTCATTTGAACCTCGCTTCGTAAGTCACGACGCGGCCGGGCACACGTCGAATGGAGGTCTGCTGCATGAGCAAACCGAACCGGGTCAGCGTCATCTCCGGCGCTCCTGTCTCGACGGCCCAATTGCAATAGGCTCGATAAAGTTGCCGAGCGGCTATGTTGATACGGCTATCCGCGACCAGGCGCGCCTCAATAAACGCTGCCACGTGCGGCAGAAGGCTCTGATGAGAGGGGGTCCGGGGGTTTTTCCCGTCGACGGCGGGAAGGCCAAGATCGTACCAGAGGCGTCGGGCGGCCTTGGCCCCAAACAGCCTTCCTGCGACATCGGCAATCTGAGCCTTCGAGACCAGCAGACTGAAGTGATCCGAGTTTGACAAACCAGGGCTAAGTGCTTGATCTCCGAAAGCGGGTTTGACGGGATTTCCGCCGCAAGTGCCTGATATTGGCTGCTCAACGTTTGACTGAAAATCCGCGTGTCGGTGGTTCGAATCCGCCTCTGGGCACCATCCCCTCTTCTCCCGACAGTCCCTTTCGCCGAAGCTTCTACTCTCCTGTCTCGGCAACTAGCTGAAATACTTACTGATTTCGCTGACCAAAGCGCGGATGGTCGGGTTTCGTGGAATTTCGGCGCAGTTGGTCCAACGAGGCGGGGGGCTGGTATTTTCGCTGGTATTGGAGATCCTGATGGTATCGATGCAGCCAAATGGAGGTCCCGAAAATGGCTCTTTCCGACGTAAAATGCCGTAATGCCCGACCCGCTTCCAAGCTCGTGAAATTGTCTGACGGTGGCGGGCTCCAGCTTTGGGTGCAGCCTACCGGATCTCGCCTATGGCGCCTCGCCTATCGTTTTGGCGGCAAGCAGAAGCTTCTGGCGTTGGGCAGCTATCCCCTCATCTCCCTCGCTGAGGCACGCGAGGCGCGCGATACCGCCAAACGTCTCCTCCTACGTGGCATCGACCCCGCACAGGAGCGTAAGTCGCAAAAGGCTTCGGCGGAGGACACCTTTCGCTCAATCGCGGAGGACTATGTCGACAAGCTGAAGAAGGAGGGACGTGCCGACCGGACCATCACCAAGGTCAAATGGCTGCTCGACTTTGCCTATCCAACGTTTGGGGACAAAAGCGTTCGGGAGATCGATCCGGCCACAATTCTTGCCGCTCTCCGCAGCGTGGAGGTTCGTGGTCGATACGAGTCGGCCAGGCGAATGCGCTCCACCATCGGCAGCGTGTTTCGATATGCAATCGCAACCGCACGCGCCGATGTAGATCCGACGATCGCCCTGAGGGGCGCACTCGTCGGTCCGACGGTCACGCCCCGTGCCGCGGTTACCGATCCTAAGGCCTTGGGAGGCTTGCTGAGGGCGATTAATGCATTTGACGGACAGCCTACAACCCGAGCCGCTCTGAAGCTGATGGCCCTGCTATTTCCCCGCCCCGGCGAGCTGCGCGCGGCCGGATGGGACGAGTTCGATTTCGAAAGCTCGGTGTGGAGCATCCCTGAAGGACGCATGAAGATGCGACGGCCGCACCGCGTACCTCTTTCCACGCAGGCCGTCAGCGTCCTGACCTCACTTAGAGAAATCTCTGGTGGTGGATCGCTGTTGTTTCCTAGTGTTCGATCGGGTTCGCGTCCGATTTCCGACAACACGCTTAACGCCGCCCTTCGCCGTATGGGCTATGGCAAAGAAGAAGCTACCGCGCACGGCTTTCGAGCAACGGCATCAACTCTGCTAAACGAATGCGGCAAGTGGCACCCGGACGCCGTACAGCGGCAGCTGGCCCACATTGAGAACAACGACGTTCGGCGCGCCTATGCCCGGGCAGAGCACTGGGAAGAGCGCGTCAGGATGATGCAATGGTGGGCCGATTATCTGGATGAACTCGAGAGCAAAAACTCGCGGGTGGTCTCAATCGGGGGACGCGAGGCAAGCCTGCTGTCCATACATCCTCGCGAGGGTCTAGTTTGGAAGCCAACAGCGACGGTTCGCCAAACGACGAGACGAACCTCCAATCTCCGAAAATCACACTGAACCCCGTCGAAAACACCGAAACTGGGCGACCAATGTTGCAGGCCCGGAGGGTCATCGTTTTCCACAGGAAGTCAATTGGCCACACATTTCCTTCGTATTCTCTCGTATGGTCTGGCGAACCTAAGGACCAGGAGGAGGACTAGTATTCCCTCCGCGGTGTCTCGTCGTCCACAAGAAGGGTCGATTAACCCGTGACGAACGTGGCTGGTTTGGGGCCGAGAACGGACGGTTGGCTTTTGGGTCCCGATCGGCGAAAGCCGACCTTCGGTCACCATCGAATGAGGCTTCAAACGACCCTTTTGGGATGGACCTGCTGTCATTTGCGTTGGCTGAACGGGCTTCGGTTATACTGGCCCGAAGTTGGAGCAGGGCATGCGGGGGCAGTTGGCAATCGGGGTCGTCGGCTACGTTGTATCGGTAAACTTGCTGGCATACGCCGCCATGGTGTTCGACAAGGCTAGGGCCGAGAACAGGGCGCAACGCATTCCCGAGTCGACGCTTCTGTACCTCGCCTTCATCGGGGGTAGCATCGGGACTGTGATCGCTCAGCAAACGATCCGGCACAAGACTCGCAAGGAGCCGTTCCGGTCCAGGCTCGTTGGCATCGTGCTGCTCCAAGTCTTCGCGATAATCGCGCTTATAGTGGGATTGGTCATCACGGGATCGCCCGAAACGTTATCGCAATTCCTCACATTTCTGGGCCGGAAGCGGAATGGCAGCTCATTGAGGAGCCTTATCCGGAACATATTCCGACGCATTCCTAGCTGCGCTTGTTTCGAGGCGATAGCAAGAATGTGGCAGCGGTCGTGCCGTTGCCTACCGATCATTCGAGAGCAGGTGAACCGTGTGTGCTAGTCGCTCAGATCGAGACGTCAGAATACCGCGTGCCCTGCGGCTAGCAGCCACCGCGATGATCGCCTATGGGTTGAGTGGCGCATCATCCTGATCCCACCCAAATACATCTTGATGCGGAACGTCAACGTCGCGAAGGCGGAATCGCGATACCAGAAATTTCTCAGCTCCCTCATAATCCACGCTTGGTGGCCAATGCAGCTGCCAGCTGCTGAAAAAGGCACCAAGGTAAACCTTGGCATGGGCGTGTAGCAGCTCATCGGTGAACACCGCCGGTAGGAGCGCATCGGCCTCGGTTTCGACCTTATCTAGCAGGGCCATTCCCCGGCTTCGGAGCTCCTCAAGTGGGAGATCTTCCGGCACATCAAGCCGAATGCCCATCGCGATGTTGCTTAAGATGCTCAGAATCTCCCAATCTTTCATGCCTCGTTCATGCATCTCGAGCAATCGCGCCCGAGTGCCAGGATCGTGAGCGATGCCTGAAATTGTGTACCGAAGCGATACAAGGACTTTGTCATACCTATTTTGCGCGTCACCGAGTGCACGTTCCAACTCGAACGTTGGACCCGGCCCGTCGAACCACTGAACACGGCCGCCGGCGCGGCTGACGAAGGGACGCTCGGGATCGAGAGGCGCGATCGACTGGCGGAAGAGCTCGGCAAATAGATCCTCAGGAACAAACTCCCGGAACAGTTCCGCGTAGGGCCGACCAACAAAGGTTGGTTCCAGCACGGACCTGTCAAATTGCCTAGCTAAGGCCTCATCATCGAGCACGGAGATTGCGCGAAGGGCCGCAGCGAACACCAATAGAACATCACCACTTTCCTCCGGCCCTCGGTCCCGCGACGGCAGCGTCACGCGAAATGCGGCTCGCGTCTCGGTCAGCTCTTCTACCGTCAGTCTCTCAATCGCGTCGGAAACCTCGATATTCATGGTGAAATCGACCGGGACGATTCCCAGGTCCCTGTTCGCGAAGGCGAAGACTACAAGCTGCAGTTCCGCGATAATCTGCTCGGCCGGTGGGGTCGTGCGATAATCGTTGAGGAAAACGCAAGTCCAGCGGATGCCCAGCCCCTCCCAGCGGACGTGTCGTTCGAGCCCGAGATCGCCGAAGGGTCGATCGAGTAGTGCTTCCTCAAGGCCGGTCCACGCCTCCGGCCAGGTGCCTCGGTTCCAAAAGCCATCAGGCTTGTTCGCGGCGCTCAGAATCGGATCTCTGAGCAAGGGAGGCCACTGGCCAACGAGTTCGTCTAGCGCCTGGCGTGTCGTCGGGCTCCCCCGCTTCACGAAACCAAGTAGGGACGCCAACTGTCCCAGATTGCTCTGCAGGCGCGGATGCCGCTCTGTGTTCAGTGGATGATCGTCATGGAAAATATGGGCTTGAACGAACACGGGAAGCAGCCGAAGAAACCCAAACGAATTGCCGGCACCGTCTTCGGCATCGAGCAGCTCGAGCAGAGTCTCGGGTTGCAGGCGGCGGACACCGTCCTCCCGCTCGTAACGGGTTAGAAGCGCGGCCGTCATCGCATGGTACTTCGCAGCATAGGCGAGACCATGTTGGCGATATTGTTCGGCAAGTAGGACCAGGATGCGCACCGCTCCTACTAATCGCCCACCAGAGAACCACTTGGCTTTGGCTCGATGAAGTTCCCGGATGGCAGCCGCGGGTTGGTCCCGCTCGAGCAGCGACAGAGCTCGATCGATGGCCTTCTCACCGGCCGCGACGCCGCCCATACGCTCAGCCAGCAGATCATCGGCTCGTGCTGCGAGACCCATCAACTCCGGATCGTCCCCGCGGAGCTTGACTATCTCGACCAGCAAATCCGCAAATGCTTCGATCGGATAAAGTGACGCTTGCTCGGCGCTGTCCAACATCGCGTTCCAGAGTGCGATCACAGCAGAAAAATCGGGCGCCAGGCCGGGTCCTGCAGGCGTCTGCGCTAGAAGGGCCCGCACGTGCAGCAGGCCCGCCCTTCGTCCCGGACCGATCGCTTCGTCGAGTTCTGATTGCACGGCATCTGCGAGTTTGCGCCGATAGTCATGCAGATCGGACTCCTTCGTGAGAAACTGTCCCAGCCAGTACCCGCCAAACGCGTAGGTCAGTAGCGTCGCAGCCGTAGTCAGATCGCCGATGTCTGTATGGGCTTCGACGTCAACGAAGTAGTCGGCAACCAGATGAGCCTGACTGGTCATGTCGCCGCGACCACGCAGATGAGCCACGGCTATCTCATAACTCGCCGAGCGAACCAGATCGCGCGGCGCCATCGGCACGAGGAAGCCCGCCATTCTCTCTATCCAGAATGATAGGTCCGGCCGTGCGACAGGTTCAAACGTAGCGTGACGCAAACCCGCTTTGATCGCAACGAAGTCGGCGCGGCTGATCGGAAGCACCGTCCGAGCCTTCCAGTCCACCTTATGCTGCGCATAGCCGTCGTCGTCCGACTGCATCTGTGGGCTGATCTCGGCTGGGACGTGCAGAAATTCCTCCGCGATCCAGAACAGGTCGGGCTCAGCCAACCACTCTGCAATGGTATTGCCGTCGAAGATTTGGAGCTCAGCCCCCATGCCGCTGGCCGCGGTTACAAATTCCTGGCGTTTGGCAATCGGGAGATTCGCCTCGCAGAAATAGACGATCTCGTCGACCTTGCCGGTCGCGAGGATCTTTTCGACATCGCTACGGATCTTTCTTTCTATGCGCTTTTCGAGACTACAGGCAAACGCGACCGCCCATTCTCGCGATGAGCGCGCCGCGAACCGGGAGCCGGCCACGGGTAGCGCAATCCCGGTTCGAAACGTCTCGAAATCGCGGCCTCCGTCCCCACCGGCGCTGACAGGGCCCGTCGCAGGCAGGTGTTGCTGTAGATGCGGGCGCGGGCAAGGTGGCGTGCGAGATGCTCGAACTCGTGATGCGCGTTACGGGAACCCAATTCGCTCAAATGAAAGCGGAGCTGGGCGGCGAGTTGGACAGGATTTACCATTTCGTGCGCGTGTGCCCGGCCGAACACACGCCCCCCAATCCGACGATCTGCGAGAATTGCGATAAACGCGACCCGGTGAGCGTATGGGTCGAGCACATATCAATGTCCGCCTTCACCGGTTCAACCGCGGAGCTGGATACGCTGGCGTATCTGCTGGTAGATTTGAATCTCGGCTTCGTGTGCGACCTGCACGACGATGGCAAACCGTTGGCGGTCAAGCTCCGTCGCCCACCCGGCTTCGCATCGAACGACGATGTAATAGCGATCGCCGTAGTTCGAAATGTCGGTCTTGAACGTCGCAGTAGCCGACTGGAGCGTACTCTTCTCCCTCGATTGCGGACCGGGGACCATCTTACACTGGAACCGATTCGCGATGTCGGGGATCGCCTCGTCACGCGGTCTGCGGCGATAGTGTTCCGAGATCAGCGCCGGCTCGCATCCCCGCACAAGGCGGAAACTCATACCGACGCCGGCATAGTCATTGCGGCTGTGACGGACCGGCGGATCGTACGCAAGCGAAACGCGGATCGTGCGCCGGCCATTTGTGCTCTGAAATAATGCTGGGACCGGCAGCTCGTAGATGGCGAAATAATCCATCGCCAGCTCGTCTTCCGCATAGAGCACGACGCGTGCGTCATCGGAGAATGCGGCGTGCTCCAGATTGATCTGCCCGTAACCACACACGTTCCGGACTGCGTCGTCGCCCAACGGCGACAAACGCTGGTATGCGGCCTCAGGTACAGTCGCCGATGTGGCAAGTAGGGCGCGTACGAGGTTGGCCGACGCCTCTGGAAACCGGGACAGCACCTGCGCCGCCTTGAAGGCGACGATCGGCGCCGCATAGGAGGTGCCCGATCCGCTGGTAATCAATTGCTCAATCGGCCGATGATGAAGCGTGAGCAGGCCGGCGCTCGCGATGTCGCCGCCGTCGCGTAGTCTCTGAACGAGTGGGTCGACGATCATTGTACCGCCGAGATCGATGAAATCCGGCTTGACCGATCCCTCCACCCCGGGCCCGACCCGCGTAAATGGCGACGGCTCGCCCTCCTGCGTGATCGGCCGCACCGCAACCTCTGCGCCGAGCCGCGCATCGAGCCCATTGCCATGGGCGAGAGACCCGACCGTCACAACGTTGATGGCGCCGCCGGGCTCAAAAATCCGATTGCCCTCTTCGATTAGGTAGCGGGGATACTCCGTCACGGCCTGTTCGATCCTGTTGCCCGCACGCGGGGCACGGTTGCCGGCCGAGACCACGATCACAACATCAAGTTCGCGCGCGAGTTCATCCAGTGTCGCGGCCCAGGTGCCGACTTTCTCACCGTCATAGACGCGCTTGCGGTCGGCTAGCGCTATGACAAACAGCCGGCATCCAAAACGGGCGTGAAGCGCAGTGACCGCCTCTCGCATCTGAGAGGGTACCAGTCGCCGCTCATCGAAATCGCCGCGCTCGTTGACGACTTTGGCGGAACAAAGACGCGCTGCGCGCGCGAGGGCACCGCCGGCAAGCTGAGCACGAAGATCTCCGAATACGGCCACGCCGCCAACGCGCGTTCCGTGCCCCCATTCGTCGGCAGTGCCCAGACGTTCGGGAACGCCGATCGCGCCCACGAGGATGTCCTCAATTAGGGGATGGTCATTGACGCCGCTGTCGATCACGCCGATGAGCGGCGCGTCTTCACCAAGGAGCCCCGGCTCCGGTAGTTCGCCTAGTTCGAGGCGCATGGCTTCTGCCGTTGCAACGTCCGGGGACGGCGGAAGGTCGATGGACGCGACGTCCTCAAGCGAAAGCAACGATCGAAAAACCTCTCCGCTGGCGCGGATACGTGCCATGGTGATCGACGGCCCAATATACTCGTCGAGCCATTCGCCGCCGCGAGCGACCACATAGGCTTCGATGTCGGCAAGTTTGCGCTGACGTAGGTCACGTCGGCCCAGATCCCAGAGCTCCAGGTCGGCGATCAACTCACCGACGGCGTCGAAGTCTTCGGAATCGGTGTAGCCCTCTTCTCTCAGGCGCATCCCAATCCGATCTCTTGGATCGACCGTACCAACCGATGCAATCGAGGCGACGAAGGTCGCATACGGAGCGCCCGCCTGCCCAGCCGGGATCGGACCGCCATAGGCGACGATCCGCGCCCGGAAGTCGTCCAATTCGTCGTTTGACGAAAAAAGAACAAGAGTTCGGTCAGCGTCGCTCGATAGCACCGTTAGGCCTAGATCCTCCCAGTCGCTTTCGAGCAGCGAACCCGTCATGCGGACACGAAGGATCAGAGATGGATTGACGGTCCCAGGAGGACGCCGACGCTGCTGAACCGCGACCGCATCGTTGAGCTCCTCGGCGATTCGGCGGCTGTGATCAGGACGGTCGCGCTCCGGTGCTGCACCAAAGCCCGGGCGCTTGCGGCGTTCGAGTTGCTCCGGCAGCCTTGCGAGCTGCAAATGGTCGTACCGGGCCATTAAAGCGGCCTCCTACGACTGGCTGGTGAGGCGCGACCGACCCGCACTGCGACGCTGTTCGTCGAGGATGGCGGCATTGAAATCCCGCTCCCTGACGTCCTTGCGCTTTTCGATGACCGCCGACTTTATCGCCTGAATGCAGACGCGCTCGATCTCCGCGTAGGATAACCCGATCAGTTCACCAGCCTTCGTTCCGACATCGAAGGCCGTCGACACATTTCGGAATTTTGTGCGTAGGTAGCGGCCGATCAGCTGCTCATCCGGCTTGTCAAACCAGATCACCTCGTCGAACCGCCGCCAGATCGCGCTGTCGAGAGCGTGGTCGAGGTTTGTTGCGGCGATCAGGAAGCCCTGGGGTCTGAGGCGGTCGATGAACAGGAGCAGACTATTGACGACGCGCCGGAGCTCGTTGTGTTCGCTTGAATCATCGCGAGACCGCGCCAATGCGTCGAACTCGTCGAGAAAAAGAACACAAGGCTGCTTCCGGGCGAAGTCGAAGATCTTCCTAAGATTGCTCGCGGTTTCCCCAAGATAGGAGGAAATCAGCTGGTCGAGTTTGACGGCAAACATCGGCAAGCCGAGCTCAGCGGCAAAAACCTCCGCTGATACGGTCTTGCCGCAACCGGGCGGTCCGCAAAACAGGAGCTTTGATCGCACAGGCAAACCCCTGCGCCGGATTTCTTCAGCCCGTCGGAACTCCTTGAGGAGACCGATGAAGACACGCGTGTTGGAAGCGCTGAGAACGACGTCTTTGGTTGTATGCGTCGGCTCGACCCGCTCGACAAAGTCCTTGGCGGCATCCGGAAACGGGATGAGTGGCGCAAGCGATTTCATGGACCTAGGCCCGCTCGGCGAAGGACCGCTTTCGAGAGTCTTGCGAAGAGTGCGCGCAAGAACCTTGTTGTTCTTCTTTTCTTCCTCGACGATTATCTGCTCGGCAACCGCACGAAACTCATCGTCGCGGCCATAGCTCGCCAGCAATTTCTTCATTAATTCACCGCGAGCCATCCGAATTCCTATGCTTTGTCCTTGTAAGCTACTAGATATTCACTCCGTGTTGCGGAATCCGACGCTTGGCACCAAACCGTCAGAATCGCCTGAGGATACCTTACTGAGAAATCACTCTGGTCGAAAGCGGTCATGAGGCTGCGACTACTGCCTGACGGCGTCCGGGAGGACATCGATTTCCTATCACGGGGACGTCCGCTTTAGGGGTCGGATAAGAACTATAGCAATGTCTGGAATCAGGCGGTGAGTTCAATAGGTCATTGCAACACCCTCTGTAGCCTATCGGCCGGCGTTTCGAAGTCCAGGATTTTTCGGGGGCGCTGATTGAGCCGCAGGGCGACGGCGTTGAGTTGGTCCTGCGAGACGTGGGAGAAGTTGGTTGCTCTGGGGAAGTACTGCCTGAGCAGACCGTTGGTATTTTCGTTGCTGCCGCGCTGCCAGGGACTGCGCGGATCGCAGAAGTAGACCTGTAGGTCGGTGGCAACGGTGAAGCTCTTGTGACGAGCCATCTCCTTGCCCTGGTCCCATGTCAACGAGCGCCGCAACTCTTCGGGCAATGTGCCGATCTTCTCGGCGATGGCCCTCACGACGGTCGCCGAGTCCCTTCTCGCCAACTTCACAAGCATAGTGAACCGGCTGTGTCGCTCGACGAGGGTGGCGATGTTCGTGTCGTTAGCACCGGTGAGCAGATCACCCTCCCAATGACCTGGGATGGCACGATCCTCCGCCTCGGCGGGGCGGTCGCGGATGGAGATCATATCGAGTATTTGTCCTTGCCCCGTCCGGCTCTGTGCGCCTTTGGCGAGGCGCATCTGTCGTTTGGTACGCAGGTGCGCTGTCAGTTCCTTCTTGAGCACCCCTCGCGACTGGATGAATAGACTGCGATAGATCGCTTCATGAGATATCCGCATGCTTGGATCGCCCGGGTACTCTCGCCTCAACCAGCCCGCTATCTGCTCCGGCGACCATTGCAGCGCCAGCTTTTGCGCCACCCGCCATCGTAGCCGTCCAGAGCATGCCAGGCGACACTGCTTCGGGCGCAGCGCTCGCTCCCAAGCATGCTTGTCAGCCCGGGTTGCACGATACGTTTGTGCACCGCCATTGCGCGAGATCTCGCGACATATTGTCGATGGGGATCGCCCGAGACTTCGTGCAATAGCGCGTATTGCGAGACCCGCCGCGATCCCGCGAGAGATCTCTTCGCGCTCCGCCAGCCCGAGCGCCGAGGCCGCTCTACGCCTTGCTGACGGAGCAATGCCGCCGTGTAAGGATACGATCCGCTGAACGCCGGTCTTGTTCCGGCGATCCAGTGCCCGCGAGATCGACGAAATGCTCTGACCTTGCTTCCATCGCTCCCAAAGCTCGGCCTTCTGCGCTGACGTAAACCAGATCCGTGAAGTCACCATGCAACACCTCCTCATCCTCTCAGATTAAGAGTGTTGCGGCGACCTATTGAACCCACCGGCGCAAAGCCGACGCTCCAGATAGGCTGCGCCGCCGTGCTGCAGGCCTGCAATTTGCTCGATACTTCAGTCAGATATGAGCAATGCCAAGAAGATTCTGTGGTCGCGTTCATAAGAATCAGATCAGATATTGTCTGGTGCGTAAGAATTAAGGACAAAAGGAGCACGCAAGCGCAAATGGCGAGGGCTCCCAGATACTTCGGCGCATGGGGCAACGTGCCCGTAGATGATGATGTGCGGCCGTTCAGCATGATCAATCCCGTGGGGAGCAATGCCAACCGGACCAACCGCCGACATCACTTTATCTCGGCCGTCTATATGAACGGCTTCGCGGATGACCGGGGCCGAGTGCTGGCCTATCTTTGCGAGGCGCCCGAAGACCCGCTGCCGCCAATGAATCCACGGGCCATTGGTTTCGAGCGAGACTACTATTCCCAGAAGCTGCCCGGGGGTGGTCAGGAAAACCATTGTTTCGAGGATCTGTGGAACACCATCGAGACCGGATGGCCGGAAACGGTGCGGGCGCTCGCGGCACGCCGCCTGTCGGCCGCCATCTCCTTCAACGTGCTCGGCATGCAAACGATCTTGCGCGCGCGTGTTCCGGCGACGCGCGATCGGCACGCGCTGATGATCGAGGCCAAAATCCGCTGCGAGCACAAGATCGGCGAAGAACTCGGCGTCCTTCCTCCGCCGCTCGAGCGCTATGCGGGCCAGTTCGACACCGTGCCGATAGGCGTCAACCCACATGAAACGCTGCTGGCAATGAAAGGTGAGTTCAAGGATTTCGGCGACCTCTGTTTCCGCCTCGGCTTCGAGGTGCTCCACAACAGGACAAGCACGCCTTTCCTCACATCGGACAATCCGGTCTGCAGCTACGATCCGCGTCAGGCGTTCCATGCGCGTACGCCTTACGAGCATTCCGGCGAGGTCGAGCTGATCTTCCCGGTTTCGGCGCACATGCTTGTGCGCGGTTCCAGCAAGCGCGGGCCGGTGAACATGATCTCGCGCCATCGCGATATCTCCGACAGCCACAAGGTGCGGCAACTCAATCGCACGATCGCGCAGTTTTCCTATCGCATGACCATCGGCCAGGATCGCTCTAGCGACGACCTGATCCGCGCCCATGGCGCGATCGTGCCGACCATCACCACTAGAGTGCGGCGACTTGGGAAAGAGGTGCATATCATCTGCCGGAATGTTTTCGGTCCCCGGCCGAGGTTATCTCAATACATCGACACGCCTGAAAAAGGCCGCGCGCCTTGAGGCCAGGATGGCTGCTACATCGAGCCAGGCGGACCCGATCCTCGAATGACCGGATTGATGGAAGAGCCTTCCGTTTGCGCGGTGTTTTGGACTGCCGGGGTCAAATGCGACCATTCGCGGCATCACCGGAAGGCGACAGATGGTATTTCCCACCCAACCATGCCCGTAACAATCACGCGGTTTTGTCTCTCACGCGAGAACACCCCTGATGGAGAAAGCGAAGCTCTCCGAGTTGAAAAAGCTGCGACATCTCAACATCGAAACCTTGAATGGTCGGGTCATCAACATGATGCCGCTCTTGGGAGGACCGATCCTGGCACCTCTGGATTCCGAACCTCGATGGCACGCTGATGGAGATGTGTCCGGTTGACGCCGCCCATTCGCCTATTGGGGAAAGAGTGCCGCCCGCGACGAAGACGTGTGCTTCGGCCTGCTCGAGATATTGTGGCAACGGGCGAGCTTTCCAGACGTTGTGCAGGCGTATTTGCTCTTGTCGGCGCGTACCTATTGTGGGTTCAAATCCAGCGTCAAAGACGCCAGTTGCGATTTGAGAGCGAATGGATCGCGCTCAAACGCAAACGTGAGAACCTGGCGGCCCGCATCGGGCTTCCACACGCGCTCGCAGAGCTCAGCAGATATTGGGCTGCCTCGTTCGAGTCCTCGCGCAGCCTGGTCGCAGCGTCGCGTGCTTCCGCAATCTCTGGAGAATCATTTGGAGTCGCCTGTATTTTCCTGGTCGTATATCCTAGCCGGCGCGACCGGCGAAGTTCGGCCAAGCGATCGGCCAAATCGACCTACCGATCGCAAATTTGTATATGCTATCAATGCGCTAAGCATAGCGAATATCGGCCATCATCGGCATCGGCATTGGCGTCGTCGATCAACCGTCTCGGTGAAGCTGAGGTAGCGCCTAACATCGGCCAAATGATCGGCCAGTTATGGGCGCTCAGCTAAAATTTCTGTTGACATATACGTACTTAGCGCGATCTAACATCGGCCAATCATGGAAGAGACCGTACAGCGCATCGAGCCGGCGCGCCTGGAAGACGTTGCGGAGCCTATCTCCGACGCGCTGGCTGAGCTGTCAGCAAGCTCGGCGGTTCTCGGCGCCAAGCTGCATCCGCGCACGGCCGCGAACCTGGCGGATCTCGTGCGCATCATGAACACCTATTACAGCAACCTGATCGAGGGCCACAACACGCGCCCCCGCGACATCGAACGCGCCCTCGCCGGCGAATTCGACAAAGACCAGGAACGACGCAACCTGCAGGTGGAAGCCGCGGCCCATGTTCGACTGCAGGGGGAAATCGATCGCCTGGCCGCAGAGGGTCAGCTCCCAGAACCGGCTTCGCTTGATTTTTTGCGCTGGCTGCATGCGGAATTCTACCGTGACGCCGATGAGGCGATGTTGCGCATTCGCGGCGCAGACAGAGAATTCTTGATGGTTCCGGGTCGGTGGCGATCACAGCCCGAACATGATGTCACTGTCGGCCGCCACCAGCCGCCGTCAAGCGATCGCGTCGAAGCGTTCATGGAGCATTTCGCTAGCCGGTACCGCTTCCAACGTACGGGCAAAGCGGCTAGGATATTGGCGATTCCGGCCGCGCATCATCGGTTCAATTACATTCATCCCTTCCCAGACGGCAATGGACGCGTCAGCCGCTTGATGAGTCACGCCATGGCCCATGAGGCAGGAATCGCCGCGCATGGGCTGTGGTCGATTTCCCGAGGCCTGGCGCGGGGTCTGGAAAGCCGCGGCGACTATAAACGCATGATGGATCACGCCGACATGCCACGCCAAGGCGATCGCGACGGCCGCGGCAATCTTTCTATGCGGGCGCTGGCGGATTTTACCTTATGGTTTCTACGCGTATGCATCGACCAGGTCAGTTTCATGTCGAGCCTGTTCGATTTGAACCAACTAGCCCGGCGCCTGCAGCGGTTCGTTCAACGCTACGACCTGAAGCCCGAAGCTTTCCGGCTGCTCGAGGAGGCGCTTCTGCGCGGCGAGTTCGATCGCGGTGAGGCCTCACGTATCGCTGGCTTGCCGGAACGTACGGCCCGCCGCGTGTTTACCGAGGTGCTCGAGCTTGGCCTGCTTGCGTCCGATACCCCGAAAGGACCGGTATCGCTACGCTTCCCGGTCGACACGTTGGACGAACTGTTTCCTAAGCTATTTCCGGAAACTTAGCGTCGCATAACTGCGCCTACTGTTTCCCCGCCCCGACGAGTTGCGAGCCGCCGGATAAGAAGAGTTCGACTTCAAAGGTTCGGTGTGGACCATCCCGGAAGCACGCATGAAAATGCGGCGGCCGCACCGCGTTGCACTTTCGAGGCAGGTCATCAAAATCCTGACCGAGCTCAGAGACATTTCCGGCGGCGAGGCGCTGCTGTTTCCAAGTGTGCGATCGGGTTCTCGTCCGATTTCCGACAATACACTTAACGCCGCCCTGCGTCGCATGGGTTACAGCAAGAAAAAGCAGCGGCTCACGGTTTCCGAGCAACGGCATCAACTCTGTTGAATGAATGCGGCAAGTGGCATCCAGACGCAAGAGAGACAGCTGACCCATATTGAAAAGAACGACGTTCGGCGCACTTACGCCAGGGCAGAGCACTGGGAAAAGCGCGTCAGTATGGTGCAGTGGTGGGCCGATTATCTGGACGAAATTGGGTGCACGAAACCTGCAGTTGAACCCAAACAAGTGTAACTGCAACCCCGTGTCCGCACCTATCGTGAACATGAACATCAGCTTTGCGTACGTTATGACATTGGCCGCGTCTATGTTGGGGCGGGACCGGCGACGCAGTCCTTCGAGGGACAGGGGCTTTTCACAAATCTACGTTAAGCGACTTAACTGGTTGTGGAGCTTCAATCGTTATTCCGAGTCGGCTGACGGCCGGCGTCAGCACAGCGTCAGGAACAGCGGTCTGGCTCAGCGTTCCGGCTTGTCGTCCCGGAGGATGCGCTCAGCGGCTCCGTCAAGATCCTCATATTGGCCACTCTTCAACGCCCACAGAAAGCCAGTCAGCCCCAGTGCGCCAAGAAATAGGGCGACTGGCATGAGGTAGACGAGTATCGTCATGATGACCGCGCTGATGGGTGAATGCCGGAATGCGTTGCCGAAGAAGCCCTCGTCAGCTCGGCGAGCCTAAAGCCCTGCAGCCGCAGCCCGTTTCCGATCACTAGCAGCGATGAGGCGGACATCGCGACCGCGGCGATCAACGGCGTGACGTTGCCGAAGATGGCGATCGGCACGGCAACAGCGTTGTAGATGATCGCGATGGCTATGTTTTGGCGGATCAGCCGCCCTGCCTTCCGCGAGACGTCCAGCGCAAGGGGTACGGCCGAAAGGCTTTCACGCAGGAACACGAAATCGGCCGCGTTGCGGCCAATATCGGCGGCGGTCGCGGGAGCGATCGAGACGTGCGCCGCGCCCAGCGCTGGCGTGTCGTTGAGCCCGTCGCCCACCATCAGGACCTTGTGGCCGGCCTTGGTCAGCACTTCGATCCGCTCAGCCTTCTCGGACGGCAGCAGCGCCGAAACAAAACGGTCGATGCCCAATATTCTTGCGACATCGCCACAAGCGTCCGGGGTATCGCCCGACAGCATTTCGACCGACACGCCGGCATCCTTCAATTGTCCGACCGCCGCCTTGGCGTCGGCGCGCCTAGCGTCCTCGAACTTGAAGGAGGCGACGATCCTCCCATTCTTCGAAAGCACCGTCCCGCCATAGCCGCCATACTTGCCTTCGCCACCGGTCCGGGCTTTCCATCCGGCCCAGCCGCGCCGGCCAAGACGCCAGGTGCTGTCCGCGGTCGTCGCTTCGATGCCGAGACCCGGGTGCTCGCTGACGGCTTCCAGCTTCGGCTGGCCGGCAAAACCCGCGAATGCGGCGATGGCCTTCGAGAACGGGTGACGGGAGTGCGCCGCCATGTCGGCTGCGATCGCCAGCATCGCCGGATCGATGGTCGACGCGTTGACCAGCCTGGGCTGACCGAGCGTTAGCGTGCCCGTCTTGTCGAATACCGCCACGTCTATCGCGGCCAGGCGCTCCATGGCCGATCCGTCCTTGACCATCATGCCGGCTTCGAACAAGCGGCGCGCCGCGACCACTTGCACGATCGGCACGGCCAGACCGAGCGCGCACGGGCATGTGATGATGAGAACGGCGATCGCGATCGTCACTGCCCGGTGCCAGTCGCCGGTTACCGCCATCCAGCCAAGGAACGTCACGAAGGCGGTGAGATGGACCACCGGCGCGTAGAGCGCCGAGACACGGTCGGCGATCCGCCGATAGTGCGCACGACCACCTTCGGCGGCTTCCATCAGCCGAACCATTTCCGCCAGGAAGGAGTCCTTTGCGGCAGCGGTCGCTTCGATGGTCAGCGGGCCGGTAAGATTGAGCGTGCCGGCCTGAACCTGTTCCCCGGACGCCACGGTTTTCGGTGTGCTCTCGCCGGAAACCAGCGAGCAGTCGAGATCCGACGCGCCGCGAATGACCCTGCTGTCGACAGGCACCCTTTCGCCGGCGGCGACCAGCAGTTGCATGCCCGGTTCGATCTCGCCAACCGGCAGGTAGTCGCGCGCGCCATCGCCGCGCAGCACCATGGCGCCACGTGCGGCCAACTGGGACAGGCCTTTCACGGCGGTCCGTGCCCGTTCGCGCATGACGTGATCCAGGGTGCGGCCGATCAACAGGAAAAACAGCAGGGATACGGACGCGTCGAAATAGGCGTGATCGCCATGATTGATCGTCTCGTAGAGGCTCATGGCATAAGCGAGCGACACCCCAACCGCGATCGGCACGTCCATGTTCATGCGGCCGTGGCGCAGTGCATTCCAGGCCGAGCGGAAGAAGATGCCGCCGGCAAAGGTGAGCGCCGGGATGGCGATCAATGCAGAGACCCAGTGAAACAGGTCGCGGGTAGCACCTTCGGCGCCGGACCAGACCGAGACCGAAAGAAGCATGATGTTGCCGGCGGCGAACCCGGCGACCGCGACCGCGCGGATCAGCTCGGCAAGCGTCTTGTCCTTCTTATCAGGGTCGGCTTCGAACAGGTGCGCCTGAAAGCCCAGCCGTCCCAGCGCGGCGACAAACGGAGGCACAGAGTCCCCACGCCACCGGATCGCGACCCGTTTCGTCGACAGGTTGACACGAGCGCCTTCGACGCGATCGAGCCTTCCGAGAGCCGTCTCGATGGCCTGGATGCACGCCGCGCAGTGAACCGTCGGCACTGAAAGGTCGGTCTGCCAAAGATTGTCGCCAAGCGATCGGCTCGCCAACCTGATCTCCTGGCTAGACGGCAGGACCGATGTGGTACTGGTCAGATCCAGCGCCAGTTCCGCGCTGGGTGCACAACAGCTCATTGCAGCGCTCCTTGCGAAATCATGATCCGGCGAACGTCGCGATAGGGCTCTGTCAGACCGGCATCGGCGTCGACTTCGACGATCCAGACGCCATCCCTTGGCAAGTGCTGCGCGGCAAATTCCTGGTCCGAGACGAGGGCGAGAGTGACGGCCTTGTCCCCAGCCTCGTAGGCGGGATGACGAAACAGTATCTTGACGCCATGCAACGGGACCGGCTTGCCGGTGGTATCGCTCAAGCTGTAGCGGACCTCACCCCGAGCGATCGTCAGTTTGCCGGTCCAGCCGAGTGCCGCCTGCGCGCGCCCTTCCTCGGCCTTTCGGTTGAATTGCTGGCTGGCCACATAGGTGTTCTCGACGACAAGGCCGGTCCAGCTCGTGCTGGCGAGTGTCGCCATCGTGAGATTGACCGCGATGATCACGCCGAAAAAGCCGAGAATGGTGAGCAGCATGTGCCTGCCGGTGAACTCACGCGTCTTTTGCGTATTGGTGCTCATCTGGCGATCTCCGGTGCGTTGAAGGTGGCGGTGTATTCGTCCGATTCGAAGCTCGCTCGGTCCTCGACGCGGAACTTGAAGGTTTGTGCAGCGTGCCGAACCTCACCCGCTGGCTGGCGCACGAAGACCTTCAGCATGTTCAGCCGGTCGGGTTCGACCGCGATGGCGAACAAGCGAGCTGCCGGCAGATCACTGCCGACGACGCTCATTTCGGCTCCCTGCAAGCCCTGCATCGTGACGACGATCGTCCTTGGCTCGGGGATCATGTTAAGCAGCTTGACGGTGTAACCGTTGCGGATCGAGCCGTCGGACAGGGTCACGAATTGCGGATTGCGGTCGTGCAGGACGTTGATCTCGAGTCGGTCGCGCGTCAGCAGCGAATAGATCAAGGCAAGCCCGACCGCCGTCCACGCGCCCATGTAGAAGAAGGTCCTCGGCCGGAAGATCTTGCGAATATGGAAATGCGCCAACCTGGCGGAGAATGTGCTGTCGGCCGTTCTGACGAGTGAAGGGTTCACGGGACCGGAGCCGCCTGCGGTCGCCACCGCCATGTTGGCGTTGTAGTCGGACAGCGTCGCATAGGAGATCAGCCCGCGCTCCTTGCCGAGCTTGTTCATGACGCCGTCGCAGGCATCAAGGCACAGCGCGCAAGTGATGCATTCGAGTTGTTGGCCGTCGCGAATGTCGATCCCCATCGGGCAGACTGCGACACAGGCATTGCAGTCGACGCAGTCACCGACCGGCTGCCCCGCAGCCTGGACCTTCTTGGCGTGCCGCGAACGAGGTTCGCCACGCCAGTCATTGTAGGTCACAGTGAGCGAATTCTCGTCGAGCATGGCAGCCTGGATGCGCGGCCACGGGCACATGTAGGTGCAGACTTGCTCGCGCATCAGCCCGCCGAACGTGTAGGTGGTCGCCGTTAGCACCGCGATGGTGACGTAGGCGACCGAAGCGGCGGTGCCGTTGAATACGTCGCCGATCAGCGTCGGCGCATTGGCGAAATAGAGGATCCAGGCGCCGCCGGTAGCTGCCGCTATGACCAGCCAGATGGCGTGTTTCGACACACGCAGCACCAGTTTGCGCGCGGTCCAGCGGCCGGCGTCGAGCTTCATGCGAGCGTTGCGATCGCCTTCGATCGCCCGCTCCACGACTAGGAAAAGATCGACCCATACCGTCTGCGGGCAGGTATAGCCGCACCAGGCGCGGCCGACGGTGGACGTGATCAGGAAGAGGCCGATGCCGGCCATCATCAGAAGGCCGGCGACATAGTAGAATTCCTGCGGCCATATCTCGATGAAGAAGACGTAGAAACGGCGGTTGGCAAGATCGATCAGCACGGCCTGATCAGGAGCAAACGGACCTCGATCCCAGCGCAACCAGGGCATCAGATAATAGATGCCCAGCGTGATCGCCATCACCAGCCATTTGAAGCGGCGAAAGCTGCCCGAGGCGCGTTTAGGGAAGATTTTCTTGCGCGGAGCATAGAGCGGCTGTCGTGTCTTGGCGGAGTTGACCGCTTTTGCCTCGAGCCGCTCCATCTGCGTTTTATCCAGCACGTGCATTTCCACTCGCGCGCGGCCTATGACATCGTTGTGCGACGGACTTGTCTGCTTCGACAGACGTCCGGTCTGCAGTGAGCCCGCTTCGCCGTGTGGGCCGCGCCGCCTTGCTGCAGGTCAATCGCCGCATGCCGGAATGGTGTCGGGGCCCGACTCGTGCCGGGCCCCGTCGCTTGGCGGGGAGGGCCGAGAATAGGCTTCCGTTCCTATTCTCCGCCGCCAAGCGAATGGACATAAACCGCAAGTTCCTTAACCTTGGTCTCGCCGAGACGCCCGATCCAGGCCGGCATGACACCGTGCTTCGGCGCGCGGACTTGGACGGCGATGGCTGTCTCGCCGGGTGCGTAGAGCCAGATCGCATCGGTCAGATTGGGCGCGCCGAGCTCTTTGTTGCCTTTCGCATTATCGCCATGACAGGCGACGCAGTTTTCCCCGAATACCTTGGCGCCGGGCTCGATAAGACTTGCATCCTGGACCTTGCCCGAGAGGCTGGCGACATAGGGGCCGACCTGTGCGATCTGTTCGGGCGTGATGATGTCACCGAAGGGGGGCATTTCCGACTGCCGAGTATCTGGGTCGGATGCGAAACGGATGCCGTGCGCGATCGTTTGCTGGATCTGCTCGGTCGTGCCGCCCCACAGCCAGTCATCGTCGTTCAGGTTTGGAAAGCCCTTCGACCCTTGGGCGCCCGAGCCGTGGCATTGCACGCAATTGACCTTGAAGGTAGCTCCGCCGGCCGCTACCGCGAATTCACGCAGCGCGTCGTCGGCTGCAATCTCGGATACGGTCTTCTGCTGGATGGCCGCGACATATTTGCCCTTGGCGGCTTCGGCAGCCGCCAGCTCAATCTTGACAGCGTTGCGGCTGGAATAGCCAAGCACACCCTTGGTCGCGGAAGACAGCATCGGCCAAGCCGGATACGCAATTGTATAAGCCACCGCCCAAGCGACGGTGATGTAGAAGGTTATCACCCACCATCGGGGCAATGGGTTGTTGAGTTCCCTTATCCCGTCCCATTCATGACCGGTCGTTGAGATGCCCGAGACTTCATCGATATGCTCGCTGCTCATGATCAGTCGTCCTTGAGTGGAATCTGGGCGGCTTGATCGGCCTGTGTTTTGCCGCCGGGACGCAAGGCAAAGGCAATGCAGCCGACGTAGAAGAGCGCCATGGCAAGCAGACCCCAGCTGTCCGCGAATTCCCGCATCAAATTATAGCTCATTGCGTCCCCCTCAGCGGTAGCCGGCTGCATCGTCATAGGTCTTGAAATCGACCAGTGTTCCCAGCATTTGCAGATAGGCGACGAGGGCATCCATCTCGGTCACCTGCTGCGGATTGCCGTCCAGATCACCGAGTTTGGCTTTCGGATAGCGTTTCTCGACGCCGGAGGCATCGGCATTCGGGTCGGCCTGGGCCATCAGATCGGCATTGGCGTGCGCGATCATGTCATCGGAGTACGGGACGCCAACACGCGCGTTCGCAACCAGATGCGTCGAGAAGTCCTTCACCTCGATCGGAGCGTCCTTCAGGAACGCATAGCTCGGCATGATCGATTCCGGCACCACGGAACGTGGATCGGAAAGATGTGCGACGTGCCATGCGTTCGAATAGCGGTCACCGACCCGGGCGAGATCGGGCCCGGTGCGCTTCGATCCCCATTGGAAGGGATGATCGTACATCGACTCGGCGGCCAGGCTGTAGTGGCCGTAGCGCTCGACCTCGTCCCGGAAAGGCCTGATCATCTGGCTGTGGCAGAGGTAGCAGCCCTCGCGCACATAGATGTTGCGTCCGGCGAGTTCCAGTGGCGAGTAGGGCCGCATGCCTTCGACTTTCTCGATCGTGTTGTCGAGATAGAAGAGCGGCGCAATCTCGACGATGCCGCCGACGGTCACCACAAGAAGAGAGCCAACGAGAAGAAGCGTGGCGTTCTTCTCGATGATCGCGTGTTTGTCCATCAAGCCCATTGTCTGGCTCCCTATTCGGCAGGCCGGAGGGCGGGCTCGGAACCTGGCATTGGTTGCTCTTCGCGCTCGTGGCCAAGAATGGTCATGGTCACGTTCCAGGCCATGAGCAGGGCGCCGGTGAGGTACATCGCACCGCCGATGGCGCGCATGACGTAGAAGGGATGCATGGCGGCGACGGTTTCGGCGAAGGAGTAGACGAGGAAACCCTGCTCGTTGTATTCGCGCCACATCAGGCCCTGCATGATGCCGGAAACCCACATCACCGCGGCGTAGACGACGATTCCGAGCGTCGCCAGCCAGAAGTGCCAGGTGACGAGCCGCAGCGAATAGAGACGTTCACGATTCCACAGTTTCGGCACCATGTAGTAGATTGCGCCGAACGAGATCATGCCAACCCAGCCGAGCGCGCCGGAATGGACATGGCCGATGGTCCAGTCCGTGTAGTGCGACAGCGAATTGACCGTCTTGATCGACATAATCGGACCTTCGAAGGTCGACATGCCGTAGAAGGCGACTGCCATCACCATCATGCGGATGATCGGATCGGTGCGCAGCTTGTCCCAGGCGCCAGACAGCGTCATCAGGCCATTGATCATACCGCCCCATGACGGCATCCACAGCATGATCGAGAACGCCATGCCGAGCGTCTGCGCCCAGTCGGGTAAGGCGGTGTAATGCAGGTGGTGCGGGCCGGCCCAGATGTAGAGAAAGATGATCGCCCAGAAGTGGACGATCGACAGGCGGTAGGAATAGACCGGCCGGTTCGCCTGCTTGGGCACGAAATAATACATCATGCCGAGGAACCCGGCGGTGAGGAAGAAACCGACGGCGTTGTGGCCATACCACCATTGCGTCAAGGCGTCCTGGACGCCGGAGAAGGCGGAGTAGCTCTTCGAGCCGAGGAAGGAGGCCGGCATCGACAGGTTGTTGATCACATGCAACATCGCGATGGTCACGATGAAGGACAGGTAGAACCAGTTGGCGACGTAGATATGCGGCTCCTTGCGCTTCAGGATCGTGCCGAGGAACAGGATGAGATAGGCGACCCAGACGATGGTAAGCCAGATGTCCACATACCATTCGGGTTCCGCGTATTCGCGGCTCTCGGTGATGCCGAGCAGGTAGCCGGTCGCGGCCATGACGATGAACAGCTGGTAACCCCAGAACACAAACCAGGCCAGTTTGCCGCCAAACAGCCGGGCGCGGCACGTGCGCTGCACGACATAGAGAGACGTGCAAAGCAAAGCGTTGCCGCCGAAAGCAAAGACGACGCCGGATGTGTGCAGCGGCCGCAGCCGGCCGAAATTGAACCAGGGTTGGATGTTGAGGTGAGGGTATGCCAGCTGCAGGGCAATGATCACACCGACGAGCATGCCGACGACGCCCCAGAATACCGTTGCAATGGCTCCGTAGCGGATTGGGCCATCCATGTAGGCGGAGGTGTCGACCGGAGCCGCCGGCTTGAAATCTGTGTTGCGCAGCAGGATCGCGGTAAAGCCAGCCACGGCGACGAACAAAACCCCCATATGCTGGCGAAAAGGTCCTTCTACGCCGAAGCCGGCAGCCACCAGGGCCGCAAAAGCAAACAGGCTTAGAACGACGATCTCCGTGCCGAATTTCATGACATGTCCCCGACCAGGATTCCAATGCGCGGACGCCAAATCCGCGGTGCATTAATTCCGTAGTTGCCGCCTGCTCGCCCTGATCCATGTCAGAGCCGCACGATTTTGCTTCGGGCAGCATCGAGTTCGGTGCAATCAGAAGGTGGCGATTTGAACAAGGAAACGCAGCACGGGCCAACCCGCTCATGGACAAGTGCGGCTTTCTCGCGCCAGGCCGGCACAGAGGCGATTCCGGGCGAGGTCATGAAGCTTGCCCATCGGGAAAAGCTGGAGCTCTGCTTCTCGCTGGAAAGCATTGCCGATGCACTGCCGAACGTCGACCGCCTCAAATGTCTTGGAACGGCCAAGAAGATCGTTCCGCTGCTCCGTGACATTCATGGGTTTGAGGAGAGGGTGATTTTCCCTGCGTATGAGGCGCACTTGACCCCGGCCGAGGCCAAACTTGCCTCTACCAGCCGGTTGCGCATCGAGCACCTTGAGGATCAATGCTTCGCTGGCGAGGTGGCCGAAACGCTCCTAGCGATCGGTCATGGTGATCCGATAGAGAGCGCGGAAGCTGTCGGATTCATGCTACGCGGCTTCTTCGAAGGCTTGCGGCGACACATCGCTTTCGAACGCGAGCATGTCCTGCCGCGGATCGTAATAAGCGACGAAGGCCCCGACGCTTAGGTCTCATTCAAAGGCCGGTTGCCGCGCGCCTCGGCCGCCGCAGCGCTGCTCCAGCCGGCTCATGCTGTCGACCGTTACATGGCGTTTGTTCTCGATCCGGATCACGCCGTCAGCCCGCAATCGCGTAAGCTGGCGGCTCACGGTCTCGTTCGTCAGTCCAAGGAAATCAGAGATGTCGGCACGTGTCAGCGGCAGATCGAAGCATGCCGACCCAGCCGCCGGGTCGATACTGGAATCCATATTCCGGGCGATCATGAGGAGAAAGCTCGCCACCTTCTCCGGTGCGGTCTTGCGCCCGAGAGTCACCATCCATTCAAGTGCCTCGTCGAGTTCGTCCAGCGTCTGCTTGAGCAGGCGATGCTCGAGTCCCGGTGATTCCTTCATTATCCGTTCAACGGCCGCCTTCGGAAACGAGCACAGCGAGACGGAGGTTGCCGCTTCCACATTGATCGTGCTTTTCACCTTGAAGGGCCGTCCCAGAAAATCCGGTGCGAACCGAAGACCGACAATCTGCTGGCGGCCGTCCGAAAGGCACTTCGTCAGCTTCACAACGCCTGAAAGCAAGTTTGAATAGCTGTCGACGGCCTCGGCGTCGGCGATCAGTTCGACCCCCGGCTCGAGCTTGTGCCGCGACGAAGTTTTGGCGAGCCCAACCAAATGGTTTGGATCGAGCGCAGCGCAGACGCCGCGAAGTCGTGCTGCGCAAGACAGGCAAAGAACGGGAATGCCGGAACTGTGAATGTCTTGCCGTACTGTCATTACGCTCGCGCTACCGATCCCAAGTTTCGACAGGATAGCAAGCGATGGCAGAGAAATCCTTGCGGCAGTTTGTCCGTGCTGGAGGCTGACCGAAATCAGGGCATTGGCTCTTCGACGCGTCCAGACTTCCGGCGAGGCAAAAACGGCGGACCACCAAATGAGACCGGAATTAGCTGCCAGGCTTGGCGAGAACGTCCCGCGTTATACCAGTTACCCGACCGCGCCGCATTTCCATCCTGGCGTCGACGCTGATGTCTATCGAAGCTGGTTGAAGGCGCTCGAAAGCGGTGACGAGGTCTCGCTCTACCTGCACATCCCTTATTGCGACCGGCTGTGCTGGTTCTGTGCGTGCCATACAAAGCAGACCCGCCGCTACGAGCCGGTGGCTTCGTATCTCCGCTCGCTTCACGCGGAGATCGCGACTGTCGCCGGTCTTGTCGGCGGCAAGGCCCATGTCCGCGCCGTGCATTTCGGCGGCGGCTCGCCGACCATGCTGAAGCCCGAGGATATGATAGCCTTGGGAACTGTCCTGCGGGATAGCTTCGATTTTCTTGCCGATGCGAAGATCAGCGTCGAAATCGAACCCAACGACATGGACGAAGCCCGCCTTGATACACTTGCCGAGATCGGCATGGCGCGGGCGAGCCTCGGCGTTCAGGATTTCGATCCGAAGGTGCAGAAGGCGATCAATCGCGAGCAGAGCTTTTTGCAGACCAAGGCGGTTGTAGACGGCATTCGCTCTCGCGGCGTAGGGTCCGTGAACCTCGATTTGCTTTACGGCCTGCCGCATCAGACCAGGGAGAGCGTCTGTTCCACCGTGGCGCAGGCGCTGACTCTGGAGCCGGACCGGATGGCGCTGTTCGGCTACGCGCATGTGCCCTGGTTCAAGAAGCATCAGACTATGATCGACGAGGCATGGTTGCCGGGTCCGGCCGAACGGTTCGCTCAGTGGCAAATTGCCGCCCGTCTGATCATGGGCGCCGGATACGAGGCGATTGGAATAGACCATTTCGCCAGGCCGGATGATGCGCTTGCAGTCTCGGCTCGCGCGGGAACAATCCGCCGCAATTTCCAGGGCTACACCGAGGATCGCTGCGAAACACTGATCGGGCTCGGGCCGTCATCGATCAGCCGGTTTCGACAGGGCTATTCGCAGAACATGCCGTCGACAGCCGAATATGGACGCATGGTCGAGGGGGGACATCTGGCCACGGTCCGCGGCATCGCGTTTTCCGAAGATGACCGTGTTCGCGGCTGGATCATCGAGCGCTTGATGTGCGATTTCGGCTTTTCAGCAGCCGATCTGGTGGAACGCTTCGGGGAAGCCGGACAAAAGCTTCTTTTCCAAGCAAGCTCCATCGCCATTGGCGACCCTGCTCGACCGCTTGAACTCCAAGGTGACAGTTACGTCGTATCGGCGGAAAGTCGTCCCTTTGTAAGGAGCATTGCAGCGAAGTTCGACAAATATTTCGAAAGTGGAACGGCCAGGCACTCAGTGGCAGTCTGAGTGCCACAGACGAACGTCACCGTCTTCAGTCGATCGCGAACCTCCTCAAAATCGCCGAAACCAGCAGCTAACAATTCGATAGTGCATATGACGCCACTTTACGATGCTGTGACGACGCGGGTATTTCCCAAAGGGGGTCGCATGGCAGAGGGCTGGGACCCGCCGGAACCCTGCAGGCAGGGCTCCACTTCGTATCCGCCCAAGCAGGTTGGATTGTTCGGCCTGAACCGCCCCGGGTTTTCCGGAGGCCGTTTCGTTTGAGTCACGCGGCCATGGCTGGTTCTTCCAGCATGGCATAGTAGCGTTCCTCGGCTTCGGCCGGCGGGATGTTGCCGATGGGCTCCAGCAGCCGGCGATTGTTGAACCAGTCGACCCATTCCAACGTCGCGAACTCGACGGCCTCGAACGAGCGCCATGGTCCGCGTCGATGGATCACCTCGGCCTTGTAGAGGCCGTTGATCGTTTCGGCGAGAGCATTGTCGTAGCTATCGCCGACACTGCCCACCGAAGGCTCGACGCCGGCCTCCGCCAAGCGCTCAGTGTATCGAATGCTGACGTACTGGCTGCCTCTATCGCTGTGATGGATGAGCCCGCCTCCCTGCACGGGCCGCCGATCATGGAGAGCCTGTTCCAGAGCGTCCAGAACGAAGCTGGCATGCGCCGTCCGGCTCACCCGCCAGCCGACGATCCGGCGAGCATAGGTGTCGATGACAAAGGCGACATAGACGAAGCCCGTCCAGGTCGCGACGTAGGTGAAGTCGGAGACCCACAGCATGTTCGGCGCCGGGGCATGGAACTGGCGATTGACGTGATCGAGAGGGCATGGTGCCGCCTTGTCGCTCACCGTGGTGCGGATCGGCTTGCCGCGGATGATGCCTTCGAGGCCCATGGCCTTCATCAGGCGGGCAACCGTGCAGCGGGCGACATCGAAGCCCTCGCGCTGCAACTGCCGCCAGACCTTGCGAACGCCGTAGACGCGGAAGTTCGCCTCGAACACGCGTCGGACCTCATCCTTCAAAGCCTCATCCCGCTTCGCCCGAGCCGACAGCCGGGAGGGATCGATGCGCTTGGCGACATGGTCGTGGTAGGTCGACGGGGCGATCGGCAGCACCTTGCAGATCGGCTCGACCCCATGCGCCTCGCGGTGATCGTCAATGAATGCGATCATGGCTTGAACCGGCGGTCGAGCTCCGCCTGGGCAAAATACGCGGAAGCCTTGCGAAGGATCTCGTTGGCCTGGCGAAGCTCGCGGTTCTCGCGTTCCAAAGCCTTGAGTTTCGTCGCCACATCCGTAGGCACACCGGCTCGCACGCCACTGTCGCGCTCGGCCTTCTTCACCCACTCATGCAGCGTCTGCGCCGTGCAGCCGATCTTGGCGGCGATCGACGACACCGCCGCCCACCGCGAGGCATGCTCGCCTTCGTGATCCAGAACCAGCCGCACCGCACGGGCTCGGACCTCGGGAGAGAACTTGTTGGTCGTCTTGCTTGTCATGGCTCCACCTTCTCAGGAGTTGGAGCCTCCGATCAACCCGGCGCGGTTCAGCCCAGTCTTTCACTGAATGTCAGCGACGCACCCCATTGCGGCTTCCGCTACTCAGCGCTGCGGCTCTTGAATGCCCCTTTGAGATGAGCTCATTCTGAGTAACAACCGCACGGCGTTCCCACGGGTCTGAAACCATGCATCAGTGCGGCTAGCACGCCCTGCGCCTGTTCGCGGTTTCCGGGCCGCCCAGGCACTTACTTGACCTCCAGCTGCTCGAAGTTCGCGCATAGGCCTTACATGACGGATCGGTAGGCCGCGACCGCCGGGAAATTAGGCACCCGGGCGGCTGCGCCAATTGACCAACTTTATGCTTCGATTACTCGGAATCTGAACCTGACACGCGTCGCGATTTCTCTGACATGCCGGCGGGCAAGCTTTCCTTTCTGGCCTTGGCAAACGCTCTGTCACCTTCCAGAAACCCTGCCAGCATGAAAGGTATGAGTTCCGCTACCGTTTCAGACTCGCCATAGGTCTGGCGGTAAAGCGCCGCATAGTCCTTGAGTGCTTGGTTCAGGTCCGCGCTAACGGTGATGGTCATCTTCGAAGGTGTCCGGTCCGGAAGCTTTCCAAGTTTCAGATCTGCCATGATTACTCCTGTTCAAGTCGGGTATGGGCGCAGCACAAGATCCTTGTGTACAATCACGCGTAGGGGCCAACCGGGGCGGACGATAATGGTGGGTTGAATATTCAGGTTCTTTTCGGTGATGCGCTGGCCGGCTTGACTGATGTTTTGCTGAGTGGATTCCCGGATCGCCTTAACTAGGTCGCTTTCGTTTTCCCCAAAGCTCAACTCGGTACCAACGCCCAGTAGCGTCGCTAGAGCAACTCCCTTGATCAGCTGCCAGGTGTGAAAATCGACCTTGTCTTCAAGCCCAGCATAGCCGGCAGTATCCGTCGCTGGCAGATTGTCGATTTCGATCGAGGAACCGTCGGGCAGGATTATTCGCTGCCAGACCAGCAATGCGCGCCTCTGCCCAAAAGCCACGACGCTGTCATAAGTGCCGATGAGGCGTGAGCCTTGCGGAATGAGCACAATGCTGCCGGTGACTGTGTCGTGCACATTCTCGGTGACCTGCGCGACGACAAGGCCAGGCAAGTCGGAATTTATGCCGGTGACGAGACTGGCCGCGATCACGCTGCCGGCCATCAGTTGGTAGGGCGAGGCCGGCGTCTGCAGCGCATGCGGATTGTAGATCCCGCTTGTGTTTCGCTGACTGACAAAATCGAGCTTGCGCTGTTGGTTGTTCTGGTCACCCTCGGCTTGGGCAACGGAAGCTGACGTGCGCGTCGCTCCGGATTGCGGAAGCGCCTCAGACGGCTGCTGCGCACTCGGCCCGCCGCCGGCGACATCTCTCTGTCTGGGTCGATTGTCGATCCGGAACAAGACTTGCGACTCGCGCGCCTCAATTGCTTGCTGGGCAAGGCGCTGCTCCTCGGCGGAGATATCCTGCCCTGGCGCGATGCCGAGCTGACGTTGGCGTTCAAGGATGGGGCGACCGAGGTCGCCGGGCAGTGGCGGTCCGAGCACAGGGGCCTTCGGCATGATCCCGGAATAGTCCTTGGGAAGCGCTTCTAGTCCCTCGGCGGGTGGCTTGCGCTCGGTGTTATAGCGGTCCTCTGCCTGGTGCTTGATACGCCATGCCGGTCCTTGAAGCGCCATCATCGTGACGCCCAGAATGGCACCGGATCCGACTGCAGCGATGGCGATGATCACACCGCGCCTGAATCGGACAGCGCGGCGGGGCGAGGCTCGCAATTGCAGCTGCTCGGGATCGAGTTTCGGCGGCGCATCGGATCGGGAAGTATCGGTCATGAGCGCTCCCCTCACCTGCTGGGCCGCGCAAAGAGCGGAATCCGCCGCGGCGGTTGCCGGCCGTCAGTCCTGGTGATGCGCACCACCTGCTGCTGCTTGCTGCCTAGACGCAGTTCTGCAGCGCCAAAGAGGCGATCGACGATGTAGTAGTTGCCGCGCATGCGATAATTGACGAGCTGGCTGTCCCCATCGGCACCGACGATGAAGAGAGGAGGCGCTTCACCCTGATCAATGCGACGGGGGAATTCGATATAGACCTTGCTGCCATCGTCGAAAGCGCGCGTCGGCCTCCAGGGTGGTGTGTCGCCGGTGATTGAATACCGAAAGCGGATATTCTCGAGCGCCACATTCGACGCCACCGGCGTGGCAGCCTCGGCTTGGGCGTTGCGCTGGCGTAGCGCGATGATCTGGTCCTCGCTATAGGTCCAGGAGATCGCCGCCATTGAGGTCTTCTCGGTGCTTTGAAGCTGCAAATGGTAGGTGCGTCGTTCCGTGGTGATCACCAGATTTGTGTTAAGTCCCGGCGCGAAGGGTTTTACCAGCACATGGGTGCGCTGATTGTCACCGGTGCCGCTGACGGTATCGCCGATCACCCAACGCACCGTGTCGCCGGCCGACACGGCTGTTAGCTTCTCGCCCGGCTGGAGTGCGATATCGGTAACGCGCTCCGGCGCGGCATAGAGCTGATAGAGTGCGCCATCGGCGAATGGATAGACCTGAACCGCATTCACGTACCCATACCTGGTGGGTTGCTGCGTCGCTGCTTTATTGGCATCGGAGACCCGTTCTTCAGGAGAGCGCTTGTCATCGGCCACCCTGCCCGGATCGGGCTGTAGCTGACCTGGCAACGGCAGCGGCTTTGGCACTTCGACTATCTTGACCGGCTTCTCCGGCGGCTTCTCGATTGCGGCTGGTTTGAAATCGGCAGCATCATAGGAAATCTCAGGCGGCGGTACCGGCTTCGACGCGCAGGCGGAGAGGACTGCTGTAGAGGCCGACAGGATCAGCACGGCACGGACCGACGACATTCTATTCTTCATTGGTGGACTCCTTTTGGGGAAACGGACGTCGGCGCAGCACTGTCGAGCTCGCGCGACCAGTCGATCGCATTGATGAAGACGCCGAGCGGGTTGTTGCGCAGTTGGTCAGTATTACTTGGCGGGCGGATCACGATGGTGAGGATCGCGGTCCAGCGCGTCGTGCTGGCAAGGCTGCCGCGCTCAAAAACCTGCTCGGCCCATTTGACCTGGAACGAGCTGTCGGAAGCCCTGACCACGCTGGTCACTTGCACCGACACGCTGCGTGTGCCGATCTGGCCGAAAGGATCGTTCGCCTTGGCGTACTCGTTGAGAAAGAGCGCCGCGCGGTCGGTGGCGAAGTCATAGGCCGAAAGCCAGTTCTGCCGCACCAGCACCGGATCGGTGGAAACGGAACGGACATTCTGAATGAAGCGGCCGAGATGCCACGCGATCTGGGCATCGGAGGGCTCGTAGCCCCGGATTGCCGGCGCAACGGCGCGTGCCTCGCCGAAGCCGTCGACCTCGACGACGTAAGGCACGACGCGGCTCTGCATCGACTGCCACACGAGTCCGCCGGAAAGTCCGGCCGCCAAGGTCAGACAGCCAAGAGCCATGAACCGCCAGTTGCGGGCCTGCACTCGAGATGAGCCTATGCGCTCGTCCCAGAGCTGTGCGGCCTTCTGATACGGCGTGACCGGCTCGGGCGTCTTGCCGTAACGTTGAATGGGTCGCTTGAATAGCATTTAGTCGTCCTTGTCGTTGAGAGAGGGATTGGCGCTGCCTCCCGGCCTGTCGCCTTCACGGACGGCCTGCATGGCGGTGTGACGGTGGGCACGGGCTGTCTGTTCGGAACGCAGGCGCCTGGCCCAGCCGGGCGCGGCATCAGCGACCGGACCAGTAGGGCTTCCGGTCATGGATGCGGTCGGCGCACCACCGGTCGCGGTCCAGGCAGCTTCGCGCCCGGCATCAACGCTGCGCCCGAAGCCTCCTGCGGCAGATCGTGCCGCCCGCATTGCGGCGCCGCCGGCGGCGCTGGTCACACCATGCATTCCAGCAGCTACACCGGACAGGCCGGACTCGGGCAGTTGCGCGCCCGATCTGCCAGGCCGTAGAAGCCGCTGACCCCATGGTCGTGCCGGCACGGAGTGCGGTGAGACCGCTGCCGGTTGCCGTGCGCGCGCCGGCAAATGCTGCGCCTGCGGCAACGAGCGATGCACCGGCTGCGGCTGCCGTGGTTCCAAGTGCGGCGCCCGCGCCAAGCTGCGGCGCGCCCGAGACAAGACCGGAGGCTATCCCAGGTCCGAAAATGCCGAGACCAAGGAGCGCCAAGGCGCCCAGGACCTGTGACATGGCGGCGGCCAGATCCGGCTCCTTGCCTTGCAGCGCGGAAGCGAACTCGCCAAAGAGCGTGGAGCCGATGCCGATGATGACGGCCAACACCATCACCTTGATGCCCGACGAGATGACATTGCCGAGCACGCGCTCGGCGAGAAACGCTGACCGGTTCCAAAGCGCGAAGGGCACAAGAATGAATCCGGCCAGAGTGGTGAGTTTGAATTCGAGGATGGTGATGAAGAGTTGGATGGAGAGGATGAAGAAGGCGATGATGACCAGGAACCAGGCCACGAGCAGCACGAAGATGGTGAGCGCGTTGCCGAAGATTTCTGGGAAGCCGAGAAGCTGGCTTGCCTGATCGAGAAGCGGCCAGGCGCCCTCGAAACCGGTTGCGGCAATGCGGCCCGGATGCAGGAGATTGTCGGCGGAGAGATTGCCTGAGGACGCATTGATGCCGAGGCCAGCGAAGGACCGATAGATGATGTCGGCGAGGTTCTTGAAGTTATTCAAGATGAAGGCAAAGACGCCGACATAGAGCACTTTGCGGATGAGCCGGCCGAATATGTTGGGTTCGCCGCCGAATGCCCAGGCGAGGCCGGCAAGTGTGACGTCGATGCCGATCAGGGTCGTGGTAAGGAAGGCGACATCGCCCGAGAGCAGACCGAACCCGCTATCGATGTAGCGGATGAAGGTCTCCATGAAGCGATCAATGACCCCAAGGTCGTTCATGCCGCCTTCCTCGTCGTCAAGAGATTGGTGATCAGTTGCCGGGATAGGCCGTGCCTGTGCCGAGGAAGCGCTTTGTCGTCTCGCGCGCGGCCTCCTCGGACTGCGCCTTGCGCGCCGCATCCTCGGCCTCAGCGCGGAACTGCGTTGCGAGCAGCGTCTGGATCTGCATCTGCTGCTTGGTCGAAAGCGCAAGGAGCTGGTTAGTGGCCTGACTTGCCTGAAGCGCACCGGCCGCGCCTTGGCTGCGGTTGACGAGATCGGCAAGCAGGTCGCCATCACCGCGAACATTCTCGACGATCTGCGACTGAACACCCATGGTCTGACGGAATGCCTGCATTGCGCTTTGCCAGCGGTCACGTGCGGCGCTCGCTACATCGCTGACCTTGATCGTGGCGTCGTAGCTTTCCGGATATTGATTACGCCACTGGTCCTGAAGCTTGTTGAGATCAAAGCTCAGGCCACTTGCCTGGTCCATCAGACCGTCGATCCGTTGGAGCGAGCCGGTAAGCTGACCCACGGAAGAAAAATCCAGACTCTGAAGATTGCGTGCCATGTTCTGCAGCACGGTCGCCTGGTTCTGGAGCGACTGGATCTGGTTGTTGATCTGCTCCAGCGAGCGCGCCGCCGTGAGCACGTTCTGTGCGTAGTTCGACGGATCGAACACGATGAGCGCGTAGGCCGGCTGCACGTAGTCGGCCATCGGCTTGGCGATCAACGAAAGGGTGATCAGGCCCGAGAGAAAGCGGCGCCGCATCATGACGATTGCTCCTTGGTTGGTTGAGGGAATTGCTGGAGAAGCTCGGCCGCCCAATCGAGGCCGCGGGCGCCGAGGAAGCGAAAGACAAAGCTGTCCTGCCCGTGCTCGGACAGGACCCTGTCGATCAGGCTTTGCGCGGCTGGACCCGAGGCGCCGCAAAGTGCAAGCGCGATGGGGCCGAGCCCGAGCTCGAAGAGACGGTTGCCGCAGCGCGACTGCAAATAGTAGTGCCGCTTCGGCGTGGCCCGGGCGATCAGTTCAATCTGCCGGTTGTTGAGACCGAAGCGCTCATAGGCAGTCCGTGCCTGCGGTTCCACGGCACGATCATTGGGGAGAAAAATGCGCTGTGGGCAGCTCTCGATGATCGCCGGCGCTATTGCAGAGCCGACGATGTCGGCAAGCGACTGCGTGGCGAAGATCACCGATACGTTCTTCTTTCGCAGCACCTTCAGCCATTCGCGGATGCGGGCAGCAAAAAGCGGATTGTCGAGATAGACCCAGGCCTCATCGAGCATGAGCAGCGTCGGTCGCCCGTCGAACCGCTCCTCAAGGCGATGGAAGAGATAGGTGAGCACAGGCAGCACAGCGCTTTGGCTATGCATCAGCTCCTCGGTCTCGAAGCACTGCACATCCGACAAGGCCAGCCGATCGTCATCGGCATCGAGCAATCGGCCGAAGGGACCGTCGAGCGTGTAGGGCATTAAGGCGGACTTCAGTGCATTGGACTGAAGCAGGACCGACAGACCGGTCAGCGTGCGCTCCTGCGCCGGCGCGGTGGCGAGGCTGTTGAGCGCCGACCAGATCGCCTCCTTCACCTCCGGCGTGAGGGTGACGTTCTCATGGGCAATCAGGCCGGCGATCCATTCAGCTGCCCAGCTGCGCCTACCCTGATCACCGATATTGCGCAGTGGCTGGAAGGCAAGCGCACCGTCCGAACCCAAGACATGATGCTCTCCACCCATGGCGAGCGTTGCCGCGCGCGCCGAATTGCCTTTGTCGAAGACATAGACCTGCGCGCCGGCATAGCGACGAAACTGCAGGGCGATCAGGGCAAGCAGCACCGATTTTCCGGCGCCGGTCGGTCCAACGATCAGCATGTGGCCGACATCTTCGACATGGGAAGAAAGCCGGAACGGACTCGACCCGCTGGTTTCGGCGATGAGGAGCGGCGGGGCCTCTCGTCCAGTGACTTCAGCCAGATGCTCGTTCGCCGCAGGACCGGCCCACACCGAGGAAAGCGGCATGAGATGGGCAAGGTTCAGCGTGTGAACGAGCGGCTGACGAACGTTGGCATAGACATGACCCGGCAGCGAGCCGAGCCAGGCTTCGACCGCATTGACGCTTTCGCGGATGGTGGTGAACCCGAGCCCATTGATGATGCGCTCGACCGCGCGAAGTTTCTCAGCGGCGGCTTGGCGATCCTCGTCCCATACCGTCACCGTTGCAGTGAGATACCCGAAGCCGACATGATCGCCGCCCAACGCCTGAAGTGCTTCATCGGCGTCGAGCGCCTTATTGTCGGCGTCGCTGTCGACGAGCGGAGCGGGTTCGTTGCTTACAACCTCGCGCAGGATTGCGACGATCGATTTGCGCTTGGCAAACCACTGCCGGCGCAAGCGGGTCAGCGTCTTGGTGGCCTCGGTCTTGTCGAGCGGAATGAAGCGCGTCATCCAGCGATAGGCGAAATCCTGATGATTGAGGGCATCGAGGATTCCGGGCCGGGTGAGGTTCGGAAAGCCGAGGATGGTAAGTGTGCGAAGATGTTGCTCACCCAGCATCGGCTCCAAGCCGCCGGTAAGCGGCACATCGACCAGGATGCCGTCCAGATACATTGGCATTTCCGGCACGGCGACCGGATGGCGGCGGGTCGAGATCGTGTCGTGCAGGTATGTCAGCGTCTCGGCGTCATCGAGCGGACGCACTTCGGGCATGAAGCCCGACAGAAGATCCAGCACACGGTCGGTCTCGTCACGGAACCGCGCCATCTCCTGGCGCCAGTCTCTTTCGCCTTCTGAATGATGCGAGTCGACGAGCGCGCTTTCCGCCCGCGCCTGGGCGTCCGGTGGCGGCATGGACAGCAAGGTCAGGTGATAGCGGCTCTCGAAATGCGCGACCTTGCCTTCGAAGGCAGCACGCCGTTCTTCATCAACCAGCCATGACGCCGCGTCCGGGAAACGCGAGGACGGATAGCCCAGCGCTTCGATGCGCTCGGCCTCGAAAAACAATGTCCAGCCGGAGCCAAGGCGTCTAAGCGCATTGTTGGCCCGGGCGCAGATGCCGATGAGTTCGGCTTCGGTCGAGCTTTCCAGATCGGGCCCGCGAAACCGAAGAGTCCGCTGAACGCTGCCGTCCTTGTTGAGCACGATGCCGGGCGCCACCAGTGCTGCCCAGGGCAGATGGTCGGCAAGCCGGTCGGCCTTGCCGCGATATTCCGAAAGGTTCAGCATGCGAGCCATCCCCTCAGGCGAAGGTGACGGACAAGCACGCTGGCAAAGTCGGGATCGCGCCTTGCGGCAAAGACCGCGAGCGTGTGGCCGCCAAGCCAGAGCACTAGCCCGGCAATCCATTGCTGCAAGCCTAGTCCGATGGCCGCAGCCACCGTGCCGTTGAGGATCGCCACCGCCCGCGGCGCGCCGCCCAGCAGGATCGGTTCAGTCAAGGCCCGGTGAACGGGAACCTCGAAGCCCTCGATATGTTGCACTCCGGCGGCCATCAGACGAGCGCCCCGCCGCCGAAGGAGAAGAACGAGAGGAAGAAGCTCGATGCGGCGAAGGCGATCGACAGGCCGAAGACGATCTGAAACAGCCGGCGGAAACCGCCTGCAGTATCGCCGAAGGCAAGGGTCAAGCCGGTGGTGATGATGATGATCACCGCGACGATTTTGGCGACCGGTCCCTGCACCGATTCCAGGATCTGCTGCAGCGGCTGTTCCCAAGGCATGCCGGAGCCGGCAGCGTGCGCCGGAACTGTGAGAAGAAACGCGAGCGCGGCAAACGAAAGAAAGCGGAGCTTCTTGCGCATAAGGGGGCCTTTCAGAGTTGCTAGAGTTGCGGAGGCGTGAGTGGGGTGAGGGCGTAGTCGCCGCTGCCGTCGAGACCTGTGACCTCAGCGATTGCATCGATGCGGCGCGACGAGCCGCGCCCCGCGATGAAGACGATGAGATCGATGGCATTGGCGATGAGGCGGCGCGGCACGGTGACGACAGCTTCCTGTGCAAGCTGCTCGATGCGATAGAGGGCAGAGCGCGCCGAATTGGCATGAACCGTGGCGATGCCGCCGGGGTGCCCGGTGTTCCATGCCTTGAGCATGTCCAGCGCTTCCGCGCCCCTGACTTCACCGACGATGATGCGGTCGGGGCGGAGCCGGAGCGTCGAGCGCACGAGATCGGCGAGTGTGACCGAGCCCCGCCTGGTTCTCAGGGCAACGCAGTCCTTTGCTGCGCATTGCAGTTCGCGGGTGTCCTCGATGAGGATCACTCGCTCGTCGCATTCGGCGACTTCGGCCAGCAGCGCATTGGCAAGCGTCGTCTTACCCGACGACGTGCCTCCGGCGACAAGGATGTTGCGCCGTTCTCGGACTGCCTTTATCAACGCATCGGCCTGCAGCGGCAACATGATGCGATCCGCAACATAGTTGGCCAGCGTGTAGAGCTTTGCGGCTGGTTTGCGGATGGCAAAGCAAGGCGCCAGCACGACAGGCGGCAGCAGTCCCTCGAAGCGTTCGCCCGATGGCAATTCGGCGCTGACAATCGGATTGTCCGCATGCGCCTCGGCACGCACGTGGGAAGCGACCAGGCGGATGATGCGTTCCGCCTCGGAAGGATGCATATGCACGGCCGTATCGATTCGGCCTTCTCCCAGCCGGTCGAGCCGCAGCGCACCATCGGGATTGACCATCACCTCGATGACCAATGGATCGGCCAGCGCCTCAGTGATCGTCGGACCCATGGCGGTGCGCAGCATGGCGCGGCGTCGGTGGTCGGCCGCTGGATGAGCGCTCATCCTTCCCCTCCTCCGCCATTGTCTTCGCCAAGCGAGCGTTTCCCCGATGCGATCTGGCGACCGACCTGCTCGACGAATTTGTCGAAACGCTCCTGGGCAATCGCCTGCGTCGCCTTGTCCGGAACAGGCGTGTGGGCATGAAGCGTGATCGAAAAGCGGATGAAGAGCGCCAAGCTTTCCAATGTCATGTCGACATCGCGCCTGACGTGACTGAGGTCGCGGGAAAGACGGTCCAGCCTCATGCCATAGCGCCGATCGAGTTCATTCTCGCCACGCCGCTCGATGAAAGCTTCTACGGCCTTCGCGACGACCGCGGATTTTGTGGTCGAGGGATCGCGGCTGAGGTTGTCCAGCTTCTCGCTCAATTCCGGTTCGAGCAGAAACTGGTGACGAATGCGGTGGGGCTTCATGCGCTTGTTCCAACTGGCCGGCGCTGGCGGGCCGGCGGCGGAACAAGCATTATCGAGATGCCCAAAATTGCTTACGGCCGTTATCTACGCTGAGATACGCCCGAGCTGCGGAAAGCGTTCAGAAGCCGGGGACGATATCCTTATCATCGTCCCTTCCCTCGTTGATGCCATAGGCACCTGCGACGGTGGAGATCCGGTCCATGACGCGCTTGTCCGCCATCGCCTCGCTATCATCGTCTGCGGGTCTGGACAGATCGTCCTGGTCCGGTTCCTGGGTGACGGCGGTATGTTCTTCGGGTAGGCCAGGATGGCGCTGCTGCTGAACACCTCCCTCGTCCGCAAGCGCGGCGCCAGCGCTTTCATCGTCGGACGCAAGACGACGGTCGACGCCGCGTACTTGCCCAGTCCAATCGTCCGGCCGCGACATCGGGCAGTCCGCGTAGGGTCCGTCGCGCAACACCGGCGAAGGCAGCACCCGCTCGGTGAAATTGTGATCCTCATAGTATCGCAGCTTTTTGGCCCGGATGGGGGGCAGTCCCGAAACCAGCACCAGTTCGTCCGCGGGCGGCAATTGCATCACCTCGCCCGGTGTCAGCAGCGGGCGGGCGGTTTCCTGGCGGCTCACCATGACATGCGAGAGCCAAGGTGCCAGCCGGTGGCCCGCATAGTTGCGCATGGATCTGAGTTCCGTGGCCGTGCCAAGCGCGTCCGAGATTCGCTTGGCCGTGCGCTCATCATTGGAGGAAAAGGCAATTCGCAAATGGCAGTTGTCCAGAATGGCGTTGTTGTCGCCATACGCTTTGGAGATCTGGTTCAACGATTGCGCGATCAAGTAGGCACGAATTCCGTAACCGGCCATAAACGCGAGCGCGGTCTCAAAGAAGTCGAGGCGACCGAGCGCCGGAAACTCATCCAGCATCATGAGCAGTTGATGCTTGCGGCTCTTCTTTGGGTCACCCTCGAGGCGCTCCGTCAGCCGCCTGCCGATCTGGTTCAGGATCAGTCGCACCAACGGCTTGGTGCGCGAGATGTCCGATGGCGGCACGACCAGATAGAGCGACATCGGCCACTCCGCATCCATCAGATCGGCAATGCGCCAGTCGCAGTCCGATGTTACCGCCGCCACGGTCGGATCACGGTAGAGGCCGAGAAAAGACATGGCGGTCGAGAGGACGCCTGAACGTTCGTTCTCCGATTTGTTCAACACCTCTCGTGCCGCCGAGGCCACGACGGGATGGACCTCAGGCTTATTGGCCGCACCGAGATGGTTGGTCGTCATCATTCGCCGCAAAGTCGCGGCAAACGAGCGTTGCGGGTCCGACAGAAAGGTGGCGACGCGGGCAAGAGTCTTTTCCTCTTCGGCGTAGAGCACGTGCAAGATAGCGCCGACCAGGAGTGAATGACTGGTCTTCTCCCAATGATTCCGCCGCTCCAGCGCGCCTTCCGGATCGACTAGAATGTCGGCGATGTTTTGGACATCGCGAATCTCGTCCGAACCTTTGCGTACCTCCAGCAGCGGGTTGTAGCGGGCCGATCGCGGATCAGTCGGATTGAACAAAAGGCAATGCGAGAACCTCGACCGCCAGCCGGAGCTCAGCTGCCAGTTCTCGCCTTTGATGTCGTGAATGACGGCCGAGCCGGACCAGGAGAGAAGGGTTGGGACAACCAGCCCGACGCCCTTGCCGGAACGTGTCGGCGCAAAGGCCATGACGTGCTCAGGCCCGTCATGACGCAGATACCGGTCCTTCAGTTTGCCGAGGAAGACGCCTTCCGGCTGAAACAGCCCTGCTTTCTCGATCTCCCGCGTCGCCGCCCATCGAGAGGAGCCATAGGTGGTGACCAAGCCGCGCTGGCGCGCGCGCCAGAGGGAACCAGCGATCGCAGCGGCACAGCCCATGAATCCACTGGTGCCCGCAAGCATGCCCGCCTTGTCGAATACCTCGGGCGCATAGGCATCGAATTGGAACCACCATTCCAACAGTTTCCACGGCTCGTAGATCGGCCAGCCAGCCGCGACAAACCATGGCGCGCCGAGTTGTTCCTGAAAGGCTAGCATATGAGCGCACCATTGCGTGGCAGCCCACACGCCGAGGAGAACGATGGCGAACACAATGGCGATCTGCCCAATCAGAAGCTTCGTGGGCGTCACTGGCTTGCTCCGCTGTTCTGGAGAGATGGATCGAGGATCGCGCGGGACGGCCGGAACAGGAATGCGCCCTATGTACGACTTGGTGCGATGAGAGGCTGTTTGGCGCGCCGTTGCTCTCCTTCGAGGTGTATCAATATTCGCGCATTCCCGAGGACTGCTATGTCGGAGGGGACTCATATCGTTCGTGCCTATCGTGAGCACGTGGTCGGGGAACTGGCGGTGGCATGCGGGCAAGCCGCTGAGGAAATTCGTAACATCGAGTCCGGTCTGAGGTACAACGAGATCGGATCGCGAGGTAGCCCTGCCCGCCATGGGAATTCCTCAGGCGAGTACCGACATATTGGGCGCTGCCTTATAAGTGGAAGGCGCCTTCCCGTTGCCTCTATCGCAGATAAATTACCTTCCGGCCTTCGCGCTGGATTTCCCAGCTGGACTGCGTTTCAGTTTCAATTCGCTGTGCTTCTTGTGAGCCAGACACGATTTCTCGGACGGTGAATTGACATTCATTGTCCGACAAGCCCTCGCCGGCGATCTGTTGGGCAGAGGCGGCTATCACCCCGGCCGTGGCACATCCGCGCGCTGCAGAACCTCGATGAGCCGCCGGCTCAAACGCCCAGGCGGATGCAAAGATCCACAGATGCGTTCCGCCAGCGCTAGTTGCGAAGCATATGACCGGCATTTCGCAACGCGCCTAGGAAGAGGCCGGCATGGTGAGTGACATCGATTTTGGCCTGCATTGACACCGGCATGCTGGTCCAATTCTCCAACGGTGCAATGAAGCGGGAGAAGGTACCGTCGACGACGCAGTAGCGGCTAATAAGGCCTTGTCTGTCCAACGCCAGCACACCAATCTGCCCGCCTCGATATCGGATGGCTGCGAGCCGTTGGACCTCGGCGTCATCATCGATCCGCACATCGAAAAGCAGGTTTCCGCGGCTCCTCGCGGCTATCTCCGCCGCTTTGTCATTGAAGCTCAAGCAGAGTGAGCGGACGCTTTCCACTGCCATCTGGAAAACAAACAAATCCAGTTCATTCACGGCCATGTGGGCAGTTGAGCCAATAAATGGATGATTGCAACGTCGCACACGGCTTGTTCACAGGTGTCGGCGACTGATCGTTCGTGGCTTTCTGTCCGCTGCCGGCGATGGAATATTTGAAGGACGGCGGGTCCCGTATTTCCTGTCGCGTTGGCAACCGCGGCGGCCACCTGCCGGGCGGCAGCGGCAGAGATAATGTCATAGACAGGTGGAAGCGTGGGCTTTCTGCCCTTCAATAGTAGTTCCCTGACCCTACAGATTTGCACGCGCGGCCGCAGCTTGCCGCCCGCCTCAACGGATTCGGCTTCTCTGGCAGCACGTTCCATTGCTGCGGTCGCCTTGTTGAGCGTCACCAGAACGCCAAGGTTCGTGGCTGGCAAGATCGCCAACTCGCTCAAGCTCACGACCTCTATTCGATGGACGGGCACGGCCGTGCATCGCCGCGGCAGGGGACAACATCGTCGTGACCGACCCTCAAGCCCTATATCGTATCGTGTCGGCGGGATCGTTCACCAGGAACGGCGAGATCGCCGTGGAGGGCAAGCCCTTCCACATCGTGGCCGTCGGCGGGAGCGGCAAGATCCACGATCAAGCAGCTGAGAAAGATCACGCATATAGCCACGATCCCGCGGTCCAGCCGATCTACATTTGAGGACGACCAGATCAAGCAGCGCGCCCTGTCGAATTTGGGTCCGGGATTGGCAGTTGGTCTATCCCTTCCTGACGATGGAACGCTCGATCCAGTCATGGCTTATAAGGCGGAGAGCGGCGACCAGAGCGCAGATGAGTACGCGCCTACTACGAGATCGGCTATCGCACCAATTCGAGCGGATCACGATCGATGGCGACACCGTGGCATTCTTCGAGGGCGGGAAGCCGCTTGAGGCCTGCTTCCCTGGCGACGGCTGTGAAATCCTGACCTCGAAGAAAGGAAACCGCATGGGCGTCAAATTCCGCTTCGGCGTCGCCTTGGCCTCCTCACACTTGGTTGGCTGACTCAGCGGGCAACCCGGTCGAGAAAAGCGTCGAATGCGGCAGCGACAACGCGCATCGCAAAGCGATGCTGCCGCCGTACGCGGACAAAACCCTTTTCGATGTCCACAATCCCGTCCTTGGCAAGCATCGCCAAGCGTTCAGCTGAATCGAGAAAATGGATCGGATCAGATCCGTGGGCGGCACAGATTGCCGGCACATCGGCCTCGAGATCGCACATTAGTCGCTCGATAATTGCGGCTCGCGCGCGGTCTTCGTCGGTGAGACGGTAGCCCTTTGACGTCGCCAGACGGCCAGCCGCGATGTGCCGGCAGTAGGAATCCCGTGTAACCTCGTTCTGAACGTAGCCCTCGCCGACACGCCCGATAGCCGACGCGCCGAAACCGATCAGGGTTTTGCAGGTGTCGGCCGAGTAGCCCAGCGAGTTGCGCCGCAGGCGACCGGTTTTCTGTGCCAGCGCGAGATCGTCGTCCGGCAAGGCGAAATGGTCGAGCCCGATCTCTCGGTAGCCGGCGGCAATCAGCGTCACGGCAATGGCCGCATCCTGTTCGGCGCGGGCAGCGCTGCCCGGAAGCGATGCCTCCTCGATGAGGCGCTGATTCTTAATAAAGGACGGAATGTGCGAGTAGCCGAACACCGCAAGCCGGTTGGGGCGCATGGCGACCGCCGCCCTCGTGGTCTCGACGCAAGACTGCACCGTTTGATGCGGGAGACCAAAGATGAGGTCGAAGTTGATGCTTGTCACTCCATGCCGACGCAGCATTTCGACGGCAGCCGCCGTCTGCGCCTCACTCTGGACCCGGTTGATCGCTTTTTGAACAATGGGATCGAAGCTCTGCACGCCGAGGCTCGCGCGGTTCACGCCGGCTGCTTGCAAGGCTTCGGCCATATCGGCCGTGAACGTGCGTGGATCGATCTCGACGGCGATCGTAGCTGTTTCCGCAAGCGCAAAGTGGCGGCGCAGGAATTCCGTCAGGGCGAGGAACTCAACTGGCCCCATGAGAGTTGGCGTTCCGCCGCCGAAATGCACATCGCTCACGGGCAGCGCCTGCGGCGCGTGCTCCGAGACCAAACGTATCTCGTCACGCAGCGCCGCCAGATAATTAACGATCGGCGCATCATGGCGGGTGATGGTGGTGGGGAAGCCGCAATACCAGCACTTTGATCGGCAGAACGGAACGTGCAAGTAGAGTGACGCCGGATCGTTAGCCGGTAGGTTCCTGAGCCATTCCTCATAAGCGTCGGCGCCGACCGCCCCAGAGAACTCCGCGACAGTCGGATAGATGGTGTACCAAGGCAGGTGGGCTTCGCGATGTTTTGTGGTCTGCAACAGTTACCGTCCCATGTTGTTGCCTTCCATCCTTACCACTGCGCTCTCCTGTGTCTTTGCGCTGTATCAGTCCGGTCCGCTTTGGGCCCGATTATTTCGCAGCGATAGCCCCATTCAGCCTTGGCTGGACAGCGATGGTATGAGCACGCGCTGGTCAGCGACAAGCGCCGTGGGTTTCCCGTCGAGACTTTCCCGCACACCGTTTGGTGCTACTATCCTATCCTATCCCCTCCCTTCAGCGTCCGATGGAACGCAGCATGCCCCGTCCGACCAGTCGATTCGGCGTTGGGACCAGACTTTTGCTCGCCGGCTGGTGCGTAAGACGGCGTCACGTAGCGATACCTGGCATCTCGATGAGTTCGTCGTATTAATTGCCGGCACGAGGCTTTGGCTGTGGCGCACCGTCTGTCAGAGCGGGAATTGTGCTCGAGGAGACCGTCCAGGTCCGCCCCTGCCAAGGCTGCAAGCCTGATGAACCAATTTAGAAAGTAGCGCTACGCCAGGCGCATGATCACCGACAAATCGCGCTCCTGTGGCCCGGCAAAGCGCCGGAGTGAAGCGCAACTCAAGCATCGCTCGCAGCTGACAATCGAGCGAATTCGCATGTGCTTCCGTAAAAACAAAAATGGCCCATGCACGGCTTCCGATTCAGAGAGGGGCTTACAACGGCTCGTCTCGACCTTCCCGCCTTTCGGAACCACTTTGTCCGGACTAGCTGGAAAGCTGGTGCACCTCGCCACCGCCGAGGTGTGGCCCTTCGCCCTAACGAGGACGCTTACGCCTAGGCATGTCGGCATCAGTGGGGCATCTCGGCTGACGTACCGAGCGGTGCACTCGCATGATGTCAACAATGTCGAGGCTCAAAACAAACAAAAGCTATCGCCATTGAACGATACTGTCGCGAAGCGAACAGACGAACCATGTCCGAAACATTTGCTTTTCGTGCTCAGCTTGACCCTCAGAGCAAAAAAGGAAACGCAAGCCAAGGTCCGACGGCAAACTTGAGTGTCAATCGTAGCTTGGTCGTGAGGTTGGCACGTCGCTTGCGGGGTGATTTTCTGAAGCCGGTACGCCCGCAGCTATCGGAGATAATCATGGCGATCGACCCAGAAGTGTTTGATTCCTCCCCCGGGCATTTCAAGCAGGTGATATGAGAACAACATCTTATCGCGTGGAAGTATGATTCAGATTCATCGCCTCTGTTGTTGAATCATTATTATGACCCGTGCGTCATACTGCGATGGGCGCAGCGCGATGTGCATCGTTTTCGATTGTGGGGACAGGAAGGGGCTGGCTCGTTCGTTGACGTCCCCTTCTTTAATATTTGAACGGAGATCAAGAATGAACATCAGGAGCCTCCTGCTCGGCTCAGCTGCGGCCCTGATCGCCGTTTCCTGTGCCCGAGCCGCCGACGCCATCGTCCTGGCCGAGCCTGAGCCCGTTGAATACGTCAAGATCTGCGACGTTTACGGCGCTGGTTACTACTACATCCCCGGCACCGAGACCTGCCTGCGCATCGGCGGCTATGTCCGTTACGACATCGGCCTCGGCGATGTCGTGTCGTATGACCAAGCTAGAACCACGGATGTGAAGACTGGCGAGGCCCAGGGCATATGGCAAAACCACACGCGCTTCACATTCAAAACTTGGACCGGGCAAGAGACCGAACTCGGTACATTGCAGACCTACATCGAGACCCGCATGAACTACGGCAAGCACACCGCCTATTCCGGTTCGGACAGTCCTCGATACCATGCCTTCAGCCAAGGCATCACGTTGACTTTCGCCTGGGTTCAGCTTGGTGGCCTCCGAGTTGGCAAGGACTGGTCCGCCTTCGACATGTTTATTGGCTACGCGGGCGACGTGCTCAATCAGATGCTTATCCCGTACGGCGCCTTCGATACTAATGTGGTTCAGTACTACTTTGACGCCGGTAACGGCTTTTCGGCTGTGGTTTCACTCGAAGAAGGCTCGGGCCTGGTCGGCACCATCGACAGCTACGTTCCGCACCTAGTCGGCGGAGTGAAATACACACAACACTGGGGCGCGATCACCGGCGTTGTCGCTTATGATAGCAACTACGAATCGGTCGCGGGCAAGGTCCGCATCGACGTCGATGTTACCGACCAACTCTCGCTATTCGGAATGTTCGGCTACGGCTCCAGCGGCAAGCTCAACGATGACGTCACTAACGCAATCGACGCTCATGGTCGCGGGTTCTACAAAAGTTGGGGCGGTAACTGGGCTTTCTGGGCCGGCGCCACTTACAAGCTCAATGAGACAACTTCGTTGAATCTTCAGCTCTCGGGTGATCAGCTCAGGAACTATGGTGTCGCTGCAAACGTCGCCTATACGTTTCTTGCAGATTTCACAATTACAGCCGAACTCGACTATGACCGCTACGGCGACTTCGCCGTCGGCAAGGTCGACCCTTCCATTAGCTGGGCGAATGCCAACAAAAAGAGCAGTGTCGGCGGCATCCTCCGTTTCGAACGTTCATTCTAACGGGAGGAAGAGCTTCATCTCGGTGGCCTCAGGCGGCGAATGACGATTATGCGGGGGACCTGCCACGCCTGCGGCAGATAAGCGCTGGCACGTTTGCAATCGGATACAGCTGCGATTAGGGCGCGGCCGATGCCCCGCCTGCCGGGATGTGACAGCTGGCAAAGCGTTGCGGCAGGTTTGCTGGCGGTCCCGGCACTTGCGCTGACGCGTGCGGCGCAGTCCGGCGACACGGTGGAGGCCGCCGGCAGATGGGTGGGCGCGTGATCGCCGAAGCAATCGCCGAACTCGCCTAGTATCCCAGCTTCGATAACGACTGAATCGGCGGCGACTCAATGCAACCTTGGCTTCCGGAGACCGCGCTGACCGCCGCCGGCCTGACCGCGCTCGCCGCGCAGGATGCTTCGGACAAGCAAATCACCTGCGTCAAGGCGCCCTTCAAGTCGCTGATCGACCATGTCTTTATCTCGCCCAATCTCGTGCCGTGCGGCCACGATTTCATGATCCTCGCGCTCGACCGAACCATCGAGCGGTTCCTGGAAGTGTCCGATCATCGCCCGGTCCTCTTGCGACTGGCCGGGCCTATCGGTGAGCGTTAGATCCAGAACGAGGTTACACGGGATTCCTACAGCCCGCACATCGCAGCTGGCCGCCTGGCAAAGTCAAAGGGCAACCGTCTCACCGACGAAGACCGCGGCGAGCCGCAATCATCGAGCGAGGACGAAATAGGGACAGCGAAGGGTTTTATCCGCATGCGGCAGGAGGATCGCTTTGTGGTTAGCGCTATTGCTGCGTATTCGATGCTTTTCTCGACCGGGTTTGCCAGTAGGCACAGCCAAGCAGCGTGAGGGGAGGCCAAAGGGATAACCAATCGTCGCTAAACGGCATGCTCCAGCAAATAACGGCAAGGCGGTAGCGGCGCGCTTGAGCCCCGGTTGAAGTGCTTGGAGTTTTTTCCGAATGGGCGAGCGTTGCGACTAATGAAGGCGTCACATCATTCGACGGTGACTGATTTTGCCAGGTTGCGTGGCTGGTCGAGATCTGTGCCCATGAAGAGCGCCGTGTGGTACGCAAGAAGCTGTATCGGCAGCGAGAAGATCATCGGCGCGATAATCTCGTCGGTGGCCGGCAGCACGATCGTGTGCATCGTATCGAGTTTCGATGCGGCTGCCCCTTTTCCATCGGTGATGAGGATAATGCGCCCTCCGCGGGCGGCCACTTCCTGCATGTTGGAGAGGGTCTTGTCGAAAAAGCGATCATGTGGCGCGATGACGATCACTGGCATGTTCTCGTCTATCAATGCGATAGGACCGTGCTTCAATTCACCCGCCGCATAGCCTTCGGCGTGGATGTAGGAAATCTCCTTGAGCTTCAGCGCCCCCTCCATCGCCAGCGGGAAATTTGTGCCACGGCCGAGATAAAGGACATGATGACACTTTGACAGTTCGCGCGACAGAAGCTCAATCTCCGGCTGGATGCTGTCCAGTACCTGCCTCATGAGGCGCGGCATTTCGGCGAGGCTCTCGACGAGCGCCTGCACCTCATCTTCGGTCACGGTTCCGCGGGCCTTGGCTGCGTGGATGGCGAGTGCGGCAAGAGCGGCTAGCTGGCAGGTGAAGGCCTTGGTGGAGGCGACGCCGATCTCTGGGCCGGCAAGGATCGGGAAGACCACATCGGCCTCCCGAGCGATGGTCGATTCGCGCGCATTGACGACAGCGCCAATTTTCAGCCCAAGCTGCTTGCAGTACCTCAGCGATGCCAGCGTATCGGCGGTTTCGCCCGACTGTGAAATGAACAGAGCCGCAGACTGCGGCGACAATGGAATCTCGCGATAGCGGAATTCGGATGCAACATCTATTTCGACCGGCAGGCGCGCATAGCGCTCGAACCAGTATTTTCCGATCAGCCCGGCGAGATATGCGGTGCCGCAGGCAGAGATCGCCAAGCTCGGGATCTTGGCGAAGTCGATGCCAGAAACCGCATCGGCACCATTTTCGATGAAATTGATATAATGACCGAGCGCATCGGCGATGACCTCGGGCTGCTCGAGGATTTCCTTCTCCATGAAGTGGCGATGGCTGCCCTTGTTGGCCAGAGTGGCCACGGCCACGGAGGTCTGGCGCGGACGCGCGACGGGGTGGCCGTCGTAATCAAATATATCAGCGCCCGTCCTGCCGACAACGGCCCAGTCACCGTCGATGAGATAGGTGATTTCATTCGTGAATGGAGCAAGCGCGATCGCGTCGGAGCCCAGGAACATCTCGCCGTCGCCGTGACCGATCGCCAGCGGTGGTCCATTGCGCGCCGCGATGATGGTCGACGGATCATCCTCAAAGAGGATGGCAAGCGCGTAGGCACCCCTGACGCTTTTCAGCATGGCATGCACCGCCTCACCACGCCTCATGCCCTCCCGGCGGTGCCTTGCCAAGAGATGCGCAAGGACCTCAGTGTCGGTGTCGGTCTGGAACTCGGCTCCCGTCGCCGCCAATTCGTCCTTCAGTTCGGCGAAATTCTCGATGATGCCGTTATGGACGACGGCCACACCATCCGTGAAGTGCGGGTGTGCATTGCGTTCCGTCGGTGGCCCATGGGTTGCCCAGCGGGTGTGGGCGATGCCGATGGTACCACCCAGCGGCTCTTCCTTGAGTCTCCTCTCGAGATTGACGAGCTTGCCCTCCGCGCGCCGGCGGTGCAAGGTGCCATCGGTGATCGTCGCAATGCCGGCCGAATCATAGCCGCGGTATTCCAGACGCTTCAATGCGTCGACCAGGCGTTCCGACACCGGCTGTTGCCCAACGATGCCAACAATTCCGCACATGTTCTTCTCCGAATTCTTCCCGGCAGCCTTAGCCGACGCAGACGAGGGACGCCGCCCGGCATGCGCTCAGTTAGAGTCTTCTAATGGAATCCAGTCAGTTCGGTAAAATTGATTGTTGGGATAGCCATCATCCACGCCATGGATGAACTAAATCTCAGTCCAATGCGGGTGATGTGAACCGGGGCGTACGCTTCCGCCTTCAACGGGCTGCGCATATCATGGCCGGCGCCCTCACCTGCGTTAATAGCATGCAAGCCGGCCGGAGGAGACGGGGAATACTTGGGCCGAGTGCGAATGGGTAGCCCCAGCGCACTCTTTGATCTCGTCGTTCAATTGTGCGGACGCTGCTTCATGCATCATTCCTCGGTTTGCTTCTCCAGGCCGGACGCAATGACTCCTTTCGGCGACGAGAAGCAAACCCTCTCTTCCGATCCCTGGGGCCACGCACCACGTCTTAGCTACCGCATGGGCCGTGCGGCAGGCCGAGAATCGGTCGCCACAGTACCGGCCCATTCAGACGTCCCCTCCAGCGGATGCGCAACAGGCTGGCGTGAGAGATCTCGAGAAACCCGGCCACCGCCTCCGTTTTGCCGACGGGCTGCGGCTTTCCGATGCGCGACAATGGCCACGTTGCGAGGCGAAGGATCCGTTCCATACGCGTATCGGTCACCGTCACGATCCGGGTGAGATTGTTGGCCAAGCCGAATTCGATCATGCCGGCGAAGAGCTCGTAGGTTGCTTGGGCAAGGCCGCCTGCCGCCTTGGGCGTTGATGGGGGCAAATCGAGCGCGAAACGGCTGCTTTCCCATATGTCGGGACTCGCGGGCGCCACAGCTTCACCCAGCAGCGCCGGGAATGTGTCGCGCAACATGGTCGGCCCAGTGGTTGGCAAGAGGCGCACGCAGCCACGAATTCGCCAATCGGATCCCTTGAGCAGCAGATAGACAGGCTTCAAGTCGTCAAAGGTGTCTGTTTCCATTTCGCCTCCGGTCTGAACTTCCCAATCGAGCCTCTCCTTGAAAACCCGATATCTGAGCCCGTGCATCTCTTTGAGCTCGCCTGCGAATTCGCTGTAGAGGCCAGGTGTGATCAGCTGAATCATTCGTCGCCTCCGTGCGGGTTGTGTTCCCGCCATCGAAGGGCAAAGCGCACAGCGATGCAGCCTGTGGACGTTTACAGCTATCCTCGCGGAAGGATCCGGATCTCGCCTGACCGGAGGCAGCCAGCCTGGCAACCGCATGGATCGTCCGAACGCGAGCTTTGCTTGGCATTTTCCAGATGGAAGGTCCCCTTGCCCTTTGAGACCTGCTTTCCAAGGCGTATTCGCGAGTTTTATCCATGCCTTTATGGTCTTGGGAGCGTGGCGGGCAGGCTACACAGTGGGTGGCCGAGAGGTCGGGAATCAGTTGGAATGGAGGAATTCGTCTCGCCAAAGAGGGGATCCTTTGCAATGCACTGCCTGCCCGACACTCCCGCTTCAACGTTACGCGCCACATACCGCCGAGTAACAGCCGGACCGGCGACGCCGGCTGTGCTGGTTGTTGGCCTGATCAGCGGCGGCACGGTGAATCTGAGCCACGTCGCCAGCCATTTCCACGGACCGGCGAGCGTAGCCTCCAACGATCGCCGGCGGCGACGCTTCTTCCAGTTTACCAGTTCGACGAGGACTGGCTGGCGTGTACGCTGGTGGCGCGGCTCAACCTACGCCCGCCCTTGCGGCTGTGCCTTGACTGCACCAATTGGAAGCAAGGACATAAGGTTCGCATCAAGGAGCGAGGCAATATGCATCGTCGTAACCTGATTAGAGCATTCATCGCGCTGGGCGTGTGCCCGATCTGCGCCCAGACCGCGCGTGCGGCCAGCGCCCATTGGGGATATGGCGGCTCGGTCGGGCCGGAGCATTGGGCCGATCTGGACACGAGAAATTTCGCCTGTTCGGCGGGCAGGCAGCAGTCACCCATCGACATCGCCGGCACGGTAAAGGCGGATATACCGCGCATCGACATCAGTTGGCTCAAGGGCGGCGGCAGGATGGTGAACAACGGCCACACCATTCAAATCAACATGCCGGAAGGCAGCACCTTGACCCGCGGGGATCGCGTCTACCAACTGGCACAGTTGCATTTCCACGCGCCGAGCGAGCATCACGTGGCGGGCATGAGCTTCCCGATGGAAGCGCATTTTGTCCATAAAGACACAAAGAGCGATACTCTGGGTGTGCTGAGCGCCCTTCTTATGCCTGGCGCGACAAATAACAGCTTTGCCGGTCTCGCCAAGGTCTTTCCGGCCCGGCCCGGCGAGGAGATGGCAGTTGACGAGTTCGATCCCAACGGGCTTTTGCCGGCCTCGCTCGGCTATTGGACCTATGAGGGATCATTAACGACTCCGCCCTGCACCGAAAACGTGGAGTGGATGGTTGCAATGGAACCGGTCGAGGTCGACACCGCAGACATCAAGCGGTTTACGACGCTTTACGCATCTAACGCGCGGTCGATCCGTCCCTCCAATCGGCGCTTCATCCTAGGCCTCAGCTAAGGTCATCGCGCGCGTCAAGCAAAACCGCGGTAACAATCGGGGGGTTTCGAACAGTACGACGGCACCCTGGTGGCGCTGGCATCGACCATAATGCCCTAGAGCGGGATGAATTTGGATTGAATCGAAGGGGATTCCCAAGGGTCTGCAAATCAGATTCAAGATGCTGGCTGGGAGAAGGAGGCCGGCATGGATGGGCAAGCCATATTCAAACGATCTTCGGGACCGGGTTGTCGCTTCGGTTGAGCAGGAGGGGCTTTCGCGCCGGCAAGCAGCGGCGCGTTATGATGTCGGCATCAGCTCGGTAATCAGATGGGTGGGGCGCTTTCGAGAAACAGGCAGCGTCAGCCCCGGCCAGATCGGTGGACACAAGCCCAAGAAGATCCGCGGCGCCCACCGCGACTGGTTGGTTGAGCGCTGCCGCAATGAGGCCTTCACCTTGCGTGGGCTGGTCGCGGAACTGGCCGAACGCGGCCTGAAGGTGGACTATCGCTCGGTCTGGGCCTTCGTTCGCGAGGAGAAGCTTAGTTATAAAAAAAACGCTGGTCGCGGCCGAACAGAGGCGTCCCGACATCGCGCGCCGGCGTCAGCAATGGTTGAAGTATCGCGCAGCGATCGATCCTTCACGCCTGGTGTTCATCGACGAAACCTGGACCAAGACAAACATGGCGCCGTTGCGCGGCTGGGCGCCGGTCGGGGAGCGGCTCTATGCCGAGGTCCCGCACGGCCACTGGCAGACCATGACTCCTGGCGGCACTGCGCCATGATCGCCTGGACGCGCCATGGCTGATCGACGGACCGATCAACGGCGAGCGGTTCCGGCTCTATGTCGAGCAGGTTCTGGTTCCGACCCTTAAACCCGGTGACATCGTGATCATGGACAATCTCGGCTCGCACAAGGGCAAGGCAATGCGCCGCGCCATTCGCGGCGTCGGTGCCAGACTCCTGCTCCTGCCGAAATATTCGCCCGATCTGAACCCGATCGAGCAAGCTTTGCCAAGCTCAAGCACTGGCTCAGAAAGGCGGCGCGCCGAACCGTCGATACTGTCTGCAGCGCGATCGGCGAAATCCTCGATGGCCTCACCGCAACCGAATGCAACAACTACTTCGAAAACGCCGGATACTGTTCAACCTAAAATCATCCCGCTCTAGGGTTCACAACAGCATGACCGGATCATGGGGAACTTGTGGGCCGCTTGCTTGCGGAGAACTGGGTGGCGTCACCGACACCCGTACGCTCCGGCCTGGATCTGCTTGATCAGGGATTGATAAATTCGACGCGTCGCTCCCGTGCTGCGAGAACCCTCCTCATACTGGACCAATTAAAATCTCCAAAAGTGGCAGTTTAGTTTGGACCAGTGAACTGCAATATTGGCTTGCAGTCAGGGAAGCGATCGTGACTGGTCGCGCCGGTCATGGATTGCTTGCGCTCGAACTGATGGAGTTGCCTGGATGTTTGAGGGTCCCATCATCGACGCTCGAATTAAGAGTATTGCATCGGGATTTAGAGCCGTGAGCGTCTACGTCGATGCCACTTCAGCTGAAGAAGGACGTTTCGATCCCCGATTGCTTGGTGAAGCCTGCGATTGCGCGTTGGCGGATGGCCCGGCTTGGGCAGAAGCTCATCTGGCGAGTTGGTCCGACGCCTACGCCGTCTTTGGCGCGAAGCCTAACCGTACGCCGTGCTCAGCCCAGGCCCTCAGAAAGCGGGTTCTGAAAGACGGCACTCTTTCGACGATCAACCCGATCGTCGATCTCTACAACGCCATCAGCCTGAAATACGCAGTCCCGGTGGGTGGAGAGAATTTTGACGCCTATGTCGGAAGACCCCACCTGACGATCGCTGACGGGAGTGAGACGTTCGACACCATGGTGAATGGAGAGGCGGTCAACGATCCTCCCTTGCCCGGTGAGGTCATCTGGCGCGACGACATTGGCGTCACCTGCCGACGCTGGAACTGGCGACAGGGCACTCGAACCCGCCTGAAGACCCTAACAGGCCGGATGTGGTTCGTACTGGAGGCGTTGGAGACCATGCCGGACGATGCATTGGCAGAGGCGACGGATGCCATGGTCGGAGGGCTGAATGCCTTGATGCCTGGCTGCAAAATCGCGAGCCAAGAAATTGCCATCGCCGGATGAGGTTTCCGGTCGAGCGAGTGGATCCATGGCCGCCCGGGGCATCCGGCGCGATCGATCCGATCGAGATTATCAAGGGCTGAGAGAATGAATGTCGATCTCCATCAGTTGCTCATCGTCTTTGCTGCATATGTCATTGCCGCGGGGAGCCCCGGCCCGAGCAACATGCGCATTATGGGGGTTGCGATGGCGCGCGGCAGAGGTGCTGCGCTCATGCTCGCCTCCGGCGTCGTCAGCGGCTCGATCTTTTGGGGTTTTATGGCCTCCACCGGCATCTCCGCCCTGTTGGCCAGGTACGCCCAGGCACTGCTCGTTCTGCAGGTTTTCGGGGGGCTTTACCTGCTATTCCTCGCCTTCAGGGCGGGACGGTCGGCGCTTACGTCGAACGAGAAGCTGGCGGTGCGCGCATCGACCGACCAAGTCGCTCTTTCGCGGGGTGAGCTCTATAGGAAGGGCCTCTTGATGCATTTGGCGAACCCAAAATCCGTGCTGGCATGGATCGCGCTCGTCACGCTGGGGATCGGTCCGAATTCATCGTGGCAAAGCATCGCAGCGATATTGGGTGGCTGCGCCATCCTAAGTGTCACGATATTCTGCGGCTACGCCATTGTCTTCTCCACACCGCCTATGGTGGCTCTATATCGCCGCTGCCGCCGCTGGATCGAAAGTCTGTTGGCGATGTTCTTCGCGTTCGCCGGGCTGCGTATGCTGCTTTCCCGTATGTAGTTTCGAAAGGAATGGATGATGACTTTGTTTCGCGGCCTGTCGGCGTTCCCCCTTACGCCAACCGATGCGGAAGGGCATGTCGACACCGAGGGTCTGGCTCGTTTTCTCGAGCGTATTCAACGCGCCGGAGCGGACTCCATCGGCCTTCTGGGGAGCACGGGCGGTTATGCTTACCTCACCAGGGAAGAACGCAAGCGTGCCGTTCAGGCTGCCGTGGAATGCATCGGCGGCAAAACGCCTCTTGTCGTGGGTGTGGGTGCATTGCGTACCGATGAAGCTCAGGCTCTGGCGCGCGATGCCAAATCCGCTGGCGCTGACGGCCTGCTCCTGGCACCGATGTCCTACGTTCCCCTGAACGAGGACGAAGTCTTCCAGCACTTCGTCGCGGTGGCCGAGGCGGGGGAATTGCCTTTGTGCATATATAACAATCCAAGCACCACGCGCTTCACATTCAGCGACGCATTGATCGCCCGGCTGTCAGAGGTGTCCAACATCGTCGCGGTGAAAATGCCTCTGGCGGCGAATGACGATTACGCGGGGGAACTGGCACGTTTGCGGTCGATGACGCCTGACACGTTCACAATCGGATACAGCGGCGATTGGGGCGCGGCGGATGCCCTGCTTGCCGGATGTGACACCTGGTACAGCGTTGCGGCAGGTCTGCTGCCGGTCCCGGCGCTTGCGCTGACGCGTGCAGCGCAGTCCGGCGACGCGGTGGAGTCCACTCGGTTGAACCGCGCTTTCGGGCCGCTCTGGACCTTGTTCAAACACTACGGCAGCTTCCGCGTTATGTTCGTCATCGCCGACTACCTCGGTCTGGCGCACGTCCAGCCACCGCGCCCTATTTTGCCGTTGCCGGAGGACGCCGGAGATGACATTAGGCAGGCATTGGAGAAGCTCGAATAGCCGAGCACAGGGCATGCCCAGTGCAACTGCGTGCGGGCGAAGATGTCGAGCGGGAACTGCCGGTCCTCTCGACCTTTCTCGGCCACGCCAATGTTCGCGACACCTACTGGTATCTATCCGCCGCGCCGGAGCTAATGACCCATGCCGCGCGACTGCTGGATGAGCGGTGGGAGGTTCGCTCATGAGTGCCTCGAACGATCTGGCCGTGCTGATCGAGCGGTGGTTCACCGATCGGCTCATGCGACATCGAGGCGTAAGCTCCAACACCATCGCCTCCTATCGCGACACCTTCCGGCTCCTGTTTGCATTCGCGCAGACACGCCTTGGCAGGTCTCCGTCGGATAGTGTTCTGAAGGTTCTGCAAAAAGCTCTGGAGAGAGAACAGCCCTTACTCTGAGGCGAGGGGCGGCCATGGCACGCTGGTGACGTTGCGATCACCGATTCCCGTGGAAGGGTAAGTGCCATGACCAAGCGAGAGGTTAGACTGAGCAGAGGCGAGTTGAAAGCGTTGCTGTTGTCGGATGAGGACGGCTTCCGCAGAGTTTTGCAGACTGTGGTGCAGGAGGCTTTGGAAGCCGAGATGACGGAGGCGATCGGGGCCGAGAAAGGCGAGCGGACGACGGAGCGGGTTGGTTACCGGTCCGGCTATTACGAACGCAAGCTTGTGACGCGGGTTGGCGTGCTGGAACTTCGGGTTCCGCAAGATCGGGCCGGCCGGTTCTCGACGGAGTTGTTTGAGCGTTACCAGCGCTCGGAGAAGGCACTGGTATCGGCGCTGGTCGAGATGTACGTGCAAGGCGTGTCGACGCGCAAGGTGAAGGCGATCACCGAGGATCTGTGCGGCCATTCCTTCTCGGCCTCGACGGTAAGCCAGGCGACGGCGCGGCTGGATGAGGCGCTGAAGGCGTTCTTTGAGCAGCGGCTTGCCGAACCTTACCCGTACCTCATTCTGGACGCGCGCTACGAGCGGGCGCGCGAGGCCGGCGTGATCGCCAGCCAGGCCGTCTTGGTGGCGATCGGCGTCGACTGGGAAGGCCGGCGCCAGGTGCTCGGTGTCGAGCTGGCCAACCGTGAAAGCCATTCGAGCTGGCGCGCGTTCGTGGCAGGGCTCAAGCAGCGCGGGCTCGCCGGCGTCGAGTTTGTCGTCTCCGACGACCATCCGGGGCTCAGGGCAGCGATCCGCGAAGTCCTGCCCGAGGCAGTCTGGCAGCGCTGTTACGTGCACTTCCTCAGAAACGCGCTCGATTATGTGCCGCGCAAGGTCGATGACGACTGCCTGATGGAGCTCAGATGGTTCTATGACCGGCGCGACCTCGCCGAGGTCAAGCGCGACCTGGCGCAGTGGATCGCCAAATGGCAGGCCAAATACCCGAAGCTGGTGGATTGGGTGGAGAACAACATCGAGGAGACGCTGAGCTTCTATCGGCTGCCGCTGCCGCATCACAAGCACATGAAGTCGACGAACATGCTGGAGCGGCTGAACCAGGAGATCAAGCGGCGCACCCTGGTCGTTCGCATCTTCCCCAACCCGCAGAGCTGTTTGCGGCTGGTTCGGGCATTGGCGGTGGAGATCCACGAGAACTGGCTCGAGGCGACCCGCTACCTCAACATGGATCATCTGCGCGAGCACAAGAAGGAGAACCTGAGGGCACTGGCCGCCTGACGCGGCCGCCATGTCCGCCGCTCCGCTAAACACGGGGGCTGCGCGGCGGACACGCCAACGTCACCGCTGAATGCCACGCCATTTTTGCAGAACTTGACGCACACAACTCTCCGTCGCAGTTGACACTGCGGGATTTGGACGCGCCTTTCATCGGTGCATTCCTGGAGGACCTTGAGACACTGCGATCCGCCTCAGTGAGGACCCGGAACCTCCGCCTCACGGCCATTCGGTCTTTCTTCAGATATGCGTCGTTCGAGGAGCCGGCCCATAGCGCCCAGATTCAACGCGTGCTCGCGATCCCGAGCAAGCGATGCGACAAGCGACAGCTTCAGTTTCTCACCAGGCCCGAGATTGAAGCGATCCTGGCCTGTCCGGATCGCAGCACATGGCTGGGACGGCGTGATCACACTCTGCTGTTGCTGGCCGCGCAAACGGGGTTGCGGGTCTCGGAGATCATCGATCTCGACCGGGACTCGGTGATGCTGGGGCACGGTGCCCACGTGCGATGCGTTGGCAAGGGCCGCAAGGAGCGAAGTACGCCGCTCACCAAGGTTGCACAGCAAGCCCTTCGGGGCTGGCTCAACGAGCCCAGGAAGCGGGGCGCAACGGCTCTCTTTCCGAACACGCACGGCGGCAAGCTGAGCGCCGACGGCGTGCAGGCGCTGCTGAACAAATACCCAAATAGAAGGGCGTCTCAAACCAAAAGGCACGGACATCAAACGCCATCAGAGCCTCGCCGCTACCCCCGTGGCGGAAGGTTGCGTACAGACTTGCCGCACAGAACCCCAAGGCGAGTGAGCACGCGATGCTAATGGCTATGTTGGGGGACGTCGTTTTTGTAGAAGACATTGTTCCATGGCCGAATTAGCCGTGCTGATGCTGCGCTTGCTTCAGACACCGAACCGAGGTCGCGATGCCGACGCTCGACAGATCGATGCCGCAGCGGGTGGTGCGATGCTTGCATCGCGCCACCCGGCAGACGTGGATTTTGAAAGTTTCACTAAGCAGCTACGTCGACGGCCAGGGAATTGGAAACAGCAAGGCCGTGAACGGAATTCGGGAGAGGAAGCGTTACTGCCATGGCCGAGACCTCAACGGCCGGTGCGATCTCTGCTTCTCCTAGCCTCCATTAGATCCTCTCGGGCGTGATTGTAGGAGTGGCTTATGTCCCGGCCGACTTGACCACCCCGCTGCAGCTGTTCGTGGGAGGTTTGCGGGCCAACTGTATCACGGACTGCAGCCCCAATACCTGCTATGTGGGCGTCCAGATCCGCACTGCGTTCCTCTGCTGCATGCCGCGGAGGAGGCATCTGCGGCAAGATGTCTTGCATGCCGGGAATTGAGTGAGCTTGGCCCTGTTGATTTGGATCTAACTGGTGATACATCGCGTACATAGCATTGGATGCTGTCGACCTGACGTGGCCATCCGGATCGGTAGCCAATTCAGCGGCCTGATCAAAAATGCGAGCTTTATTTTCAGCGTTAAACTTGCTGAAGTTTTGCGCAGCGTAAAGCGCTCCGATAGCTTGCGAAGGTGGATCCATGTTGCCAATGCGATTAACAATACTATCTTGTGTCTCTGACCGAAGGTAATGAGACACATTACTGACTGCTCTGAATTGCTCCAATGCTACTTCATCCGAGGTGTGTCCCAACCCGGCAGTCAATTTATCTCCCAGATCGACGGCTGATCGTCCAAGCTGATTGGTCCGCGTTTCAAACTTCGCGAGGTCAGTTTCTGGCTCGGTTCGAGTGCCCCGAACGGCTATGCGCTCTCGCCTCCCGAGTTCTTTGAAGGTCCCAAGATTTCGCGCTGTATCGCGCGGGTTTAGCGCTTACCAGCCGTTCTGCAACATCGGTCAATGGTCCGTATGGAAGGTCACGGAGGGTACTGCGATTCCCCACGTCTTGGGATGAACTTGCAGCTGCGCGTGCCCGTTTGTTATCGCGATCCATTGCTCGGCCTCCAAAGTCGTTAATTTACCCAATCAGGGTACCACCGACGCTTGACCTGCTAAACCGATATGAGGTTACAGTTGTAGTCTGGCAGAAGCTTCTCCCAACTCTGGGATACGCCGAGAGCCGTAACCGGGGCAGATTTCCGGGCGGAAGGGGTTTGCGGCGAGAGCGTTCGTGATTCACCGTTTGCGTGACGCATCAGGATCGTCTCGTAAAAGAGAGTCCGTCGCGATACGCCCCGCGAATGACGATGGTACCTTCGGCTTGACTTATCCTTCGCGCTCTGCGGGTCCGACGAGAAAATCAGCCTACCCTTGCTGAGACTACCTGCGGAGGACTTGCCGCTACGGCGGTCCTGCTCGATCTCGTACTTGATCTTCTGCCCATCAACGAGGTTTGAAAGTCCAGCCCGTTCTACAGCTGGAGTATGGGCGAAAACGTCCTGACCGCCGTCATCGGGCTGGATTAAGCCAAAACCTTTGGTGCTGTTGAACCACTTCACTGTTCCGGTCGCCATATCTGTGTATTCCTCTGTGGCCAGTGCGAACCAGACGGGCCGTGAAGCCGATCCTGTTCATATTTCGTAGAGTTAAACCCAGCAAAAACCAGAATTACCCACCTCGGGGTTGCGGCGCGAAAAGCCATTGCTCTGTTTGGGAACGCACCGAACAGGTGCCGGTGAGCTTGAGCGCAACGCGCTGCAAGACGCTCGAGTGCCGAGGAATCTCTCCGACAAGGATACGTCTGAGCCGCCCAGTATGCCGGCTCGGCAACCACTCGAATGGATCGAAGCCGATCTGCAAAACGGATGGTGAGAGCGGTGGCTCGTTTCCAACCCATCCTGTCTCACCAGCGCGGACGCCTGGACGGATGTCAACGCCGGAAAAAGAACCGCATCGATTGGTCCCGCTTGCGGCCAGCTCCAGTCGGCCGCTCGATCGCAAGCGTGGTTCGAGGAGGAAGCTCTCCCAGGTGCAATGCGAGGAGACGCTGGTCCAACTCCTTGTCGGCTGCCGTAAGGCGGTGGTTCAGGCGAAGGTAGTCCATCCAGGTCGGGGTGCGGAAGGTTTCTGTCCAACGCGAAGGCTGCTGGAGGTCGCGCTGGAGATTCCAGTGTCGCGCACCAACGCCGCTTTGTACTCGCCGCCGTTCCCGCATCTGCTCCAGGAACGCTTCGACATTTGCTTCGGGTATTGAATATTCGATCTTGGCGACGATCGGCCCGCTTCGGGGCTTCAAATCCAGGGCAACCTGAGGCGTTTCGAAGCCAAGAGGAGCCTGATCGGAATCTTTCCATTGACGGATGGGCAGCAGGAAGCCGGTGCCAGCGACCAGCAGCAGCGCGCCACCTGAAAGCTCCAGAGCCGAGCTCAGCGAATAGCTCTCGGCCACCGTACCCCACAGCCAGCTGCCAGCCGCGATGCCGCCGGATGAAAGGGCGTAATAGATCGAGAGCGTGCGACCAACGACCCACCTTGGACTCGCCAACTGGACGCTTACGTCCAGCCCGGTCCAGGTCACGACCCAGCCCGCGCCGCCGAGCGCCAGCGCGATAGCCGCCACCGCCACCGAGGGGGTGAAAGCAAGCGATAGACAACAAGCCGCACAGGCGATGCACGACAGTGTCGTCAAACGTTCCTGGGACAGCCTCCGTCTCAGAATGTTGTTGCAGATGCCGGCGAACAAGGCGCCGGTCCCGAAGCCGGCCATCAGGATGCCGTAAACGACTGGCCCTCCCCCCAGCTGATCGCGGGCGACGAGAGGCAAGAGCGCTAGTATAGAGATGCTCGTCAGCCCAAAGAGGGCACCGCGGGCAATTGCTGCCTTGATTTCGGATGACAGGGCAGTGAAGCGCGCTCCGTCATGGATCGCCGTGGTCAATGGTTCACTCGGCAGCGGTGACGGGCGAACTTGCCATTTGCAGCGCCCTATGGTCCACAGCAGCATCAGATATGTAAGCGTCGCCACTGCGAAAGCCGTCAAAGGGCCAAAGGAAGCAACGACGACTCCACCGAGAGCGGGACCGATGCTTCGGACGGCGTTATATCCGACCGAAATAAGCGTGACGGCGGCCGGAACATCGCGCTTTCGCAGGATATCGCCAACCGACGCGTGCCAGGCGGGGTCGGTGAAAGCGGCGCCTACTCCGGCCAAACAGCTGAATGCAAGAACCATCCATGGATTGAAAATTCCGAGACCTGCAAGAACAGTCAGCATCGTCGAGGACGATGCTATCACGCACCAGCCAGCGAACATGAGATTGCGGCGGCTGTAATTGTCCGCTAGGGCGCCGGCGATAATTGACAGGAGGAATGTGGGCAAGGTTGTCGAAGCCTGCACCAAGGCGACCATCACATCCGATGTCGAAATGGTCGCCATCAGCCAACTGATGGCAACCATTTGAATCAGCCACCCTAGACTGGATACCTGTGTGGCAATCCAGATCGGACGGAAAGTTGAATTCTCGAGCGGCGCGAACGTTGCCGATGACACCGGATTAACTTCTTCACGCGCCACCCCGCTCATTGGGCCGAGCCTCCCTTCGCTGCCAGTTGTATGAGATTTCTCCCCGCCCACGTGCCCATGGAGGAATGGCAGGATCAGGGCATTTTATCTGCGCAACGCAAGTTATTTTTGCCTGGCCGATGCTGTGGCAGAACCGAATGCTTCCGGTGGAGCTATCGTTCCGCTATGCGGGACGAGACCGGTTCGATCCTGTCGCTCTCGATCCCCGACCACGTTACAAGAATCGTCAGTTTGACGTTCCTTAGCGTCTCCAACCAAGCCACGTCCTGGGCATCGACTTCCCTTCTGGTGATCACGAGCTCCCGCGCATTGAACCGCCTCGCCAAGGTGGATCAGTAGTCATCTTTGGCGTAGGTATTCAGCAGCCTGCTAGGCGCCCGCCGCCACGTGCGGGCGACGCCGGCATCAACCGGCGGGCAGATGCGCCGAGGGCAACAACCGCGCCTGACGCAACGCCGCCAGATCAGCCGAGCCGGTGCAGAAGCAGGCAACGGCCAACTGGCGGATGACGATCTCGAAATGCGCGACAACCGCCTCGGTGGACACCGTCGCCGCGCGCAGCACGCCGGCCGCCTGCCCGGCGATGTCCGCGCCCAGGCGGATGGCCTTGGCCACGTCGACGCCGTCGCGGATCCCGCCCGACGCGATCAGCTTCACAGTTGGCAGCGCCCGACGTACCGCCTGCACACTGGCCGGGGTCGGAATCCCCCAGTCGGCGAACGCCATCGCCACTGCACGGTCGGCGGCATCGCGGGCGCGCTCGCCCTCCACCGCGGCCCAACTGGTGCCGCCGGCGCCGGCGACATCGATGACCGCCACGCCCGCCTTGACGAGCGCGCAGGCCACCGAGGCGGACAGGCCCGACCCCACTTCCTTGGCCACAATCGGCACGTCCACGCTGCGCGCGGCGCGAGCGATCTGCGCCAGGACGCCGCGCCAGTCGCGGTCGCCCTCCGGCTGTACCGCTTCCTGCAGCGCATTGAGATGGACGATGAGTCCATCGGCTTCCAGCGCATCCACCGCCCGGCACGCCAGGTCCAGGCCGTCGGCCTCGCGCAGTTGCGCGGCGCCGATATTAGCCAGCAAGGGAATGTCTGGGGCCATGCGGCGCAGCGCGCGCGTCAGCCCCTGGGAGTTGCGGGATTGCAGGCTCACGCGCTGCGAACCGACGCACATGGCGATCCCCAAGGCTTGTGCTGCCTCGCTCAGATGCCGGTTGATGGCCTCGGCGCGTAGCACGCCGCCGGTCATGGAGCTGATCAGCAGCGGCGCGCGCATGGTCTTGCCCAGCAGCGAGGCGCGCAGGTCGATCTGCGTCAGGTCCAACTCGGGCAATGCGCAGTGTTCGAAACGGATGTACTCCCAGCCGGCGGCGACCGTGGCCGGCGCCGTTCGCCGATCCAGCACGATGTCCAGATGGTCGTCCTTGCGCCGGCTCGGGATGTTGTCGCTATCGCTCATGCTCGCTCCATCCGTCGCATCGGGGGACGGCGTTGCATCGGATCGGACCGACGGCAGCGCGCGCACGCAGCCGCATCCCGCCGTTCAGGCGGGCGCACGCTGGCCTCCCCCCGCAGCGTCGCTGCGGTAGCGGCTGGTCGAGGTCTGGTAGTACTGCGCGCGGATGGCCGCCATGGCCTCGATCAACGCTCCCCACGGCGCGGGAAAGCGTTCTTCCGCCATCACCCGGTGCAGCATGCGCGTATGGCCGGCCAACTCGTCGTTGAGGAACTCCACCACAGGCATAGCCGGATAGCGCTGCCGCAGCAGGATCGCCGCGTTGTCGGCCTCGCCCGCCGACCTGTCCTTGTCGCGTCCATGCAGATCGTTCTGCAGGCGCCCTATCGCGGAGATGAGCCGCAGGACCTGGCGAAACGCCGGACGCGCGCGCAAGGTCGCCATGTCCAGCCCCCACAGCAACGACAGGCAACAGAACACGTTCGTGTAGGCGATCGAATCGATGCCGTTGTGCAGGTACTCGGCGTAGGACCAGCGTTCCGCCCCTACCGCCTGCGCGTGTCCGGCGCGCAGCGCCGCGCAGTAGCACCGAGTGTCGTCGAGCAGCCGAGCATAGTCGCGACGATCGTAGGCGAGCGCGGCCAGCGAAGCGCGCAGAGCAGCGCAGCCCTCGAATCCGGGGAGCGCGCACGGCACGCCCTGCCCCAGCGCCTGCTCCACCGCGGCGAGCTCCTCCGGCGCGATCAGGCCAAGGTCGTTGCAATCGTCGAGCCAGAACAGCAGCGCCAGTTCGCGATAGAACGCCACGATCAGCGTTTCGGCCTGCGGATCGCGGCCAGTGCGGGCGCAGGTGTCGCGCAGGCTCGGGTGGATGCGCTGCAGGATGTACTGGCCGCCCCTGACCGCTTCCACGGCATGCTCGTCGGCGAACCCTGTCAGGGAACGCCCCCACTCCAGCACCTGCTGCAGCGCGCGTTCGGTCTGGATCATGGCGCCGCTCCTGCTCCCTCGGCCAGGACGCGCCGCCCCCAACGAAGCGCCAGCCACAACCCGGCGAGTTCGGCCACCCGCACGACCCGGGTGGGGCAATACAGTTCCTTGCCGATCCACAGCGCCGTCTGCGGCAATGCATGCGCCACATGGCGAGCGAGCATCCACTCCAGCGCACGCGCCACCGCCTGCGCGATGCGCCGGCGCCCTGTCGGCTCTTCGCTCCCGTCCATGACGTGCAACGCGAACAGCGCATAGGCGGTTTCCTCAAATGAGGACGCGCGACCGGCGCCCCAGCCGCCGTCATCGCGCTGCGCCTGCAGCAGCGCCGCCAGCGCGCGCTCGTCGCGCCACTGGGGCTTGCCTTGCGCCAGCGCAGCGACCGCATGCGCGGTGGGATACAGCCACGAAACGTGCCATTTTTCGTTGTCCCATAGACCGTGCGGGTTGCGATTGGCCTCGACGTAGTAGCTGGTGCCGGCGGCGGGCTTTCCCAACAGTCGCAACGCATGCAGGGCATGGATGTTGGTCGACACCGAGGCATTGCGCTCGCCGGGGAAGGTGACGAATAGCTCGCCGATTTCGAAATCGCGCAGCGCATCGACCGGCGGGTCGCGACCTGCAAGGCGCAGGACGCACAACGCAACGGAGGTGTCGTCGGCATCGGCTGCGAAGTGCAAGGCCGGGCCCAGACCGCGCACGCCCATGCGGGCGTCGAGCTGCGCGACGATCACGCGCACGGCATCGGCGAACGCGGGATGCGCGAACAGCCCGGCCAGATGCAGGGTGTACAGCGACCAGCATGGCTCGAACACATTGATCGGCCAGACGTTGGGAACGACACCTTCGATGCCGCTGCGCGTCGCCCGCGATGCCGCCTGCAGATACGCGTCGGTGCGCCCGACCTGCGGCGTGCTCCCATGTGTTACGGCGTGCGCACGCCACGCGGCGGTGGCCGCCGGACTGATGCCAATGCTGCCGTCGTCGTCGGGGCATGCGGTGGTCGGCGACGTTCCCCAGGCTTCCCAGGAGTGCAGCAACGGATGGCCGCTCGGCAACGTCGCCACCGCCCCCAACTTGACAAGGCACGCCTGCCGCAACGGCAACAGCGCCGGGTGGCGCGGAAACCCCACGCCGCCCAGCAAGGATGCGGCCTCGCCGCACAACTGCGGCAGGATCAGCTCCGCGCCGATCGGCGCGTCCTCCGGCACCGAATGCGCGTAGGGATCGGGCTGGCGCTCGAGGAACCGGGTTGCAGCCTGGACTGCGTCGGCCGCGCCGGGAAGAGGATCGGCACGCTGCAATGTCAGCAACGTCGCCCAGGTGGGCGCATGGCGGAACAGCGGGAAGTCCGCGCTTCCCCATCCGCCATCGGCCTGTTGTTGCGCGATGAGCCACGCGTATGCGTCCTGCCGATCGGTGACGTTGCCGTGGAACTGCAGAGCTCGCGCCGTGTCGTAGACGGACGGACCGACGCTGCCGCCGTCGCTCATCTCGATCAGCAGGTGGCGCAATTCGGAAAGGATCTGTTCGGACAGCGCGTTCACGCGGTATGTTCCTTCTGCAGACAGTTGACGGGAACCTGGATCGGGCAGACGCCGCGCACGTCGCCGCAGGCCCGTCGCGGCCCGGCGCACGGGCAGCGCCGGACGGCCGCCCTGCTCCGGCGCGGCGACGCGCCCCATGCTGGGGCCGGTCCGCCGCATAGGCTTGCGCGCAGCGCGCCGCGTGAGCCGCGGCTGTGCTGGGCAACCGCTGCGATCGCCGCCGCCGACTTGGACACAGTGCAGCATGCACCGCTCACGCCGGCCGATCGATCGCAGCGGCACAGGGGCGACTCCATGCGGACGGGCGCGCTCATGCGCGTGGCGCGTGCTTGAACAGATACGCGTTGGCCCGTTGCAGCATCTGCGCCAACCGTTCCGCACGCGTTCCCAGCGGGGGGATGGCCTCCCCGGCGTCGCGCAACAGATCCAGCGCCAACTGGCGCGCTGCCTGCAGCCCCATGATCGACGCACAGGTCGGCTTCTGCGCCGCCGCGTCCTTGCCGGGGGTCTTGCCCAACGTCGCGGTATCCGCTGTCGCGTCGAGAATGTCGTCGACCACCTGCAACGCCAGGCCGAAACAGGCGGAGTAGCGATCGAGCGCACAGTACAGCGCAGCGTGGGCGGCATCCTCCGCGATGGCGCATAGCGCGCCCATGCGAACGGACGCGCGCACTAGTGCTCCGCTCTTCATCCGGTGCATCGCCACGATCCTGTCCAGCTCGACGTGCTTTCCTACCAGCGACAGATCCATGGCCTGCCCGCCTGCGGCACCCTCGGCGGACACCGCCTGCGCCAGTTCGCGCACGAGCGCGATACGGTTGTCGCTCGGCGCATCCAGGCTCGCCAGGGTCAGGAAGGCGTGCGCCTGCAGCGCATCGCCGACCAGGATCGCAGTGGCTTCGCCGAACTTGACGTGCACGGTCGGAAGGCCGCGGCGAAGCACGTCATCGTCCATTGCGGGCAGGTCGTCGTGGACCAGGGTACAGGCGTGCATCATCTCGATGGCGGCGCCGACATCGTCGAGCATGGGCGCCGGCGTGTCGGCCAGTGCGCCGGTAGCCAGACAGAGCAAGGCGCGGGTGCGCTTTCCGCCATGCAAGGTGGCGTAGCGCATCGCCGCCATCAGCTCGGTCTCACCGTCGTCTTCGGCGCAGAGAAGACGCGCCAGCGCCTGTTCGACCCGCCTTGCGCCGTCCTGCATCCAGATCTCCGACGGCAGCCTGCCGGATGCGCCGCGCGCCTGCGCGTCGTCGTGTAGCGTGGAATCGGTCTGCATGTCGTTCATGTCCTTGTATCTGGCACGGCCACGGCGAGCGTCCGAGCCGCCGCGGTGTTGGCGGGGTCGCACCGAGCGCGCGCGCCGAGTGCAGCATTGCCGCGCGTCGCCGGCGCAGCTGCCTCGCCACACGGGGCATGCGATGCCAGCTCATGAGAATCCGATGCGGATTTTCATGGACGGATGTGCGGTCGGGAAATAGCGCCGACCTTTTTCGACGGCGCTCAGCAACCGCGGCCGCACCCCGGCCTTGTGCATGGTCAGTGCCAAGGCGATGCAGAACTGCACCATTTCCAGCCATACCAGGTGGTAACCGATGCAGACGTGTGGGCCGGTACCGAACTGCAGCATGTCCACCGGCCGGATCGGCTCCGTGCGTTGCAGCCACCGTGCCAGGCGGAACTGATCAGGCGCCTCGTGCAGCAGCGCAGAGGTCGAGAAATGCAGCAGCGGGATGCACAGAGGGGTGCCCGCAGGAATGCGCCGTTGGCCGAGTTGCAATTCCTGCAGCGCGCGACGCGGCAGGAGCGTGGTCGCCGGATGCACGCGCAGCGTCTCGCGGAACAGCGCCTCGGCGACCGGACACTGCGCCAGGTCCGCGTGCCGGGTCGGCACCGCGCCCACGCGTTGCGCCTCCTCGACCAGGGCGTCCCATAGCCCAGGCTGCCGCGCCAGCTCGATCACCATCCAGGCCATCGTCGAGGCGGTGGTGTCGTGACCGGCAAGCAGCAGCAGGCGGATATTGGCGACCAGGACGTCGTCGGAGAGCGCATCGTCGCCGCGATCGAAGGAGCTCACCATGTCATTGATCAACCCAGTGCGCGCGGCATGTGCGCGCGCGTCGCGGACGAACTGGCGCAACTGCGCGTCGATCCAGTCGCGGGCGGCGCGGCCGCGCCGCAAGGGCAGTCCAGGCAGGTCGACCGGGGGCGCGACGATCAACTGCAGCAGTTGCCGGTATTTGCGATGCCATCCCGGCAGGTCCTGCGCTGGGATTCCCATGAGGCTGAAGATGAGCTTGAGCATCAGGTCGCCGGTTTCGCGCAGGATGGTTACGTCGCCGCGGTCGCGCCACGCCTGCACCCGCGCCTGGATGACGGGCGCGAACAGGTTGCCGATGCCGGCTTGGGTCAGCCCCTTGGGCAGGAACGCCGCCTTGATCGCGTCGCGCGCCTGCCGGTGCGCGCCGCCGTCCTGGGCGACCAACGTTCCGCCAAGCAATTCGGGCGCGATCTCTTCGATCAGCGCCGAGGACACGTCCTTGTGCCGGAGCAGTGCAAACGCATCCGGATCCACGCAGGTCATCAGGTGTCCGGCAGGGCCGAAATCCAGCCAGAAGTGGCTGCCCAACGTCCGTTCCGCGCGCCGCAGCAGGCGCGGCAGGTCGCATACGATGGCGGGAAGATGTCCGACCAGGGGGAAAGCGCCGGGCACGACCGGGATGTCGTCCCGCAGCCGGTGCCGACGGTCCAGCGGGTTGAGCAGCATGTCCATCAGCAGCGCGGCCCCGCGGCCGCTTTGGCGGTGTCGCCGGCAGGCCGCGCGGCGCGGCTGTTGCCACCGTCGGCGTACGTCGGCACATGCGCCAGCATGCCGCCGTCGATGCACAGGACCTGGCCGGTGATGAACGCAGCATCGTCGGAGAGCAGGAACGCCACCAGCGCGGCCACGTCCTCGGGGCGGCCGACGCGCTGCAGGAGTTGGTGCCGGCTCAGATGCCGTTGCATGCACTCGTCCAGCTTGGCGAGGAGACGCTCGGTCATGATGAGACCCGGCGCAACCGCGTTGCAGCGGATCTGCGCATGACCGTACTGGGTGGCGAGCGAGGCCGACAGCATGTTCATCGCCGCCTTCGACGCGGCGTAGGACGTCTGCGCGGTGTCACCGCTGAGCCCCTGGCACGACGACATGTTGACGATCGCGCCACCGCCGCGGGCGATCATTCGTGGGATGGCCTGCCGGCAGCAGAGCAGCGTGCCGCGCAGATTGGTCGCCATGGTCTGATCCCAGACCGCCAGGTCCAGGTCGAGGATCGTGCGGTCGCGCGGTGTCAGATGCATGGCGCTCGCGTTGTTCACCAGCAGGTCGACCCCACCGAAGTGCCGCTCCGCCGTCTCGAACAGCGCTGCCACCGCCTGCGCATCGGCGATGTCCATGGCCAGGGCCAGCGCGTGGCCCGCTTCGGCCGCGATCTGCGCGGTGCAGGCGACGGCCGCCGAGCCATCAATGTCGGCCACCACCACTCTGCCGCCCTCGCGCGCGATGGCGAGGGCGCATGCCTTGCCGATGCCGGCGCCGGCGCCGGTCACCACGGCCACCTTGCCTTCAAACCGTCCTCCTGGGTTGCGTTGGTCTTTCGCGGCATGCCGCTCAGCCTGCGCCGGAGAAGGCGCAGGGTCGGCGCTGGCGCGCTCGCCAGCGTCGCTTTCGATGACCCGAATGGCGGCGACCGGACACTGGCTGGCCGCGAGCCGCGCGGCGGCGTGCAGCGCCTGCGGGACCGTCGCCACGCACACTTCCGCCACGCCGTCCGGTTCGCGCTGGCGAAAGGTGCCCGGCAGCGTCAGCACACACTGCCCGGTGGTTCCGCATAGATCCTGATCGATCACGACGCGCATCTCAGCCCCCCTGAGCATGCAGTCGCACCGGCAGCGCGCGGAACGTCCTGAGGAACGCGGATGGCTCCCGGGTCGGCTGCTCGGCCAATGCCAGCGTGGGGAAGCGCGCCTCGATCCGCGGCAGGCTCTCGGCCAACTGCACCCGGGCCAGTTGCGCACCGAGGCAGAAGTGGATGCCGTGGCCAAAGCTCAGCATGATCTTCCCGTCGGTCGACATGCCAGGAGTGGTGCCGTAGAACCGCGCGGGATCGAAGCGGTCGGGATCGGAGAAGGCGTCCGGGTCGCGATTGCCGGCCGCGATCAGCACGCGCACGTCCGCGTTCTTCGGGATCACCACGCCGCCCAGTTCGATGTCGCGCTGGGCGATACGCGGGATGGAGCTGAACATGGCAGGCGCGTCGCAGCGCAGGACTTCTTCGACGAATGCCTTCACCCCCACGGCGTCTCCCTGCAGCCAGTGCCGCTGTTCGGGATACGCCAGCATCGCTAGGACCGCATGGTCGATGGTCGCAGCAGTGGTGGCGAAGCCGCCCAGCAGCATGCCCCACAGCATGCTGATCAACTCCGCATCCGACAGCGTGTCGGCATCGTCGTCGTGTGCGCCGACCACCATCGACACGATGTCGTTGCGGGGATCGGTGCGCTTGCGCTGTATGAGGTCGCCGAAGTAGGCCTGCACCCTCGCGCTGGCCGCGTCCGCCTCGGCGAGCTGGGGATCGCTGGCGTGTGGGCTCAGGCCTTCCAGAATGGCGCCGATGCCGGCGGCGAGCCCGAACATGTCATCCTGGGGCATGCCGAACAGTTCGGCGAAGACCAGAATGGGCACAGCCAGCGCGAATTCCCAATGCAGGTCCACCGCCTCCCCGCGCTCCAGCGCGGGCGCCATGCCGTCCAGGCGCGCTGCGACGATGCGTGCGATGCTCGGCCGCAGGTTGTCGATCTGGCGTATGGTGAAATCGCGCGAGATCAGCCGGCGCAGACGCGTATGCGTCGGTGGTTCCTTCATCGCTAGCGTGGACGCGAGGAGATTGAGTGACAGGCTGGTCTCCGCACGCGGGAAATAGCGCGCCAGTTCGCCCGGCGCCGGTCCCCGAAACACATCGCCCGTGGCCTTGAGCGCCCAGTAGATGTCGGCGTGGCGGCTCAACAGAAAGAGGCCCGACGCCGCACGATGCACCGGATCGTGCTCGCGCAACCACCGCATGAACGTATACGGGTCTTGGATACACGCTGGCGACGCAAGTTCGGCGAAGGCGTCCCGGCATGCTGCCGTGGTTTCTTGCACGTCCATCTTGGTTACCTGTTGGCTGGCTGATCTGACCGGCGCGCGCTGGGCGCGCCGGCAAATTGCGGAGTAGATCGCGATTCCGGGCGGCGTCCGCGCGTCACCAGAGCACCGGGAACTCCTCGAACCCGCCAGTGATGATCTCCTTGCGCAACTTCAGTTCTTCGGGCGCCACGGCCAGGCGCAGCGCGGGAAAGCGCTGGAAGATCGAGCCGACCACCACCTTGAGTTCCAGCCTGGCCAGCGCCATGCCGATGCAGTAGTGCGGCCCGTGCGAAAACGTCAGGTGCGGATTTTCGTCGCGTCCGATGTCGAAGATTTCCGGGTCGTCGAAATGGCGCGGATCGAACGACGTCGCCGGCAGGCCGACCAGCACCTTGCTCTCCGCGGGAATATGCACGCCCGCGATAGTCACGTCGGTCCTCGGATAGCGCATGATGCCGTCCCAGCCCGCGCCCGGCGGGTACATGCGCAGGATTTCCTCCACCGCCTTGTCCACCAGGGATGGATCGCCGACTAGGCGTTCGCGCTGTTGCGGATGGCGGAACATGGCCAGCAGGCCGAATTCGATCTGCGCGACGGTGCTCTCGTGCCCCGCCACCAGCATGCCCGCCGCCAGGCCGATCGCCTCTTCCTCGGTCGCATTGCCCTGCTCGACCGCCGCGAGCAGATCCGTCAGCAGGTTGTCGCCCGGATCCTGGCGCTTGTCCCACATCTTGCCGCGAATGTAGGCGCGCAGTTCTTCCCAGGCCAGGCGCGACGCGCTGCGCGGGCCGCTTTCATGCTGGTGCGTCATCACTTCGTCGGACAGCCCGGCGAAAAAGGCGTGATCCTCGTAGAGCACGCCCATCAGCGCGCTGATGACCATGGCCGGCAGCGGAAAGGAGAGGTGGCGCCTCAGGTCGGCGGGCTGGGGCTGGGCCGCCAGCGTCTCGAACAACTGCGCGGCGATCGCCTCGACCTGCTGCGCGAGCACCTTCACCCTGCGGTTGCTGAAGGCCGGCGCCACGATCGTGCGTAACCGGGCATGCTCGCCCCCCTCGTGCGAGACAAGCCACCCCGGCGAACCGAGAATCACCGAATCCGGGGTGAATGCCGCCGGCGGCATTCCCGCGGGCCGGAACGCCGCGTCGGACAGCGCCGCCTTGGCCTCGTCGTAGCCTGTCACCCACCAGCCTTCGTGCCCGGACGGGAAGCGTACGTGGTGGATCGGACCGTTGGCGCGTAGCGCCAACATCTCAGGCGAGGGCTCGATGTGATCGACGCGCCACATCGGCAGCGTCGGCAAGGGTTGTTCGGACATGGTGGCACTTCACTCTCTAAGCGATGGAAGGGCGGAAGGCGCTGCGGGCAGCGAATGATTACGACGGCACGTAGACGTCCTCCGGGGAGTAGCCCGACTCGATGTCAAGATCGGCCAACGTGTAACTGTCTAGGCATACCGCGCGGCGAGATGCAGAACTTTATCCTGCGCCTTCGAGTTCAGGATTAAGGCGAGTGTGGTGGGCCCTTGAGTCGCAGCCGGCCATCAAGATTTCCTGCGCAAGCGTCGACAAGGTTGGCAGCCTGTTTGGGTACGGGCGGTTTCGCCAAGGCCCCCTTGCCATAGGATGCTATCTGATGCGGATTTGACATTATGCTTTTCTTTCTTCGTTCCATCGATCGCGGTGTCATCCACGAAATGAAGATCGGTCGTCGGCTCCCGGCTCCCAACGAAGGAGTCTCAAAACTCGTGCCAATTTGGCCGACCCAGCAGAAGAAAAACATTGTGATTGCTTTTCAGGGGATTAGCCTGAGGCAGACAAGAGCTCGATGAAATAGCCCGGTGTCGCGGACCCAACAAAGGCGACAAAACAGTGTCGGATAGTATACGGTGGTCAGACGCCAGACCGGCGACACCTTCTTTATTAGTTGTCCTGTCGTGGAATGATGGCAGGCGACCTGACCGTATTGAGCCATAGGAGGGCTCCTGGTTGGCTCAGGGGTCACGTGCTTGCTCCGGGCGCGCTCGAGGCGGCTTGCGGGCTCGTTGCCAATGCAACACAGGCGATCCGCAACACCGCCATCTAGGGCGAAGCCGGCACGGCCCAAGAAGTTCGGCGCTTGGGACGGCAACCTGATGACGGAATGGCATGTCCGCTATGGCGGTCGCGCGTGATGATCTACTGGCATGTCGAAAAGGGCTCGACCTGCATTTTCTCGCAGCTCAAGCGCTGTTCGTCTTCGGAGGTCGCGGCGATGACCAAGGTCTTGCTGCGACATTACACCAACGTGGAGATCCAGCGCTTATATGTCGGCAGCCATGGCCAGAGCGCCCTCGGCGTCCCTTTTGCCGCCTGCTCGGGTTCAACCTGCCGCCACGCCTGAGGGCGATCGCCTGGCAGAAGCTGGCGCTGCCAGGCCTGCGCGCTGAATTGCCAAATGCTTCCCATTCTTTCCAAGGTCCTCACTTGGGAGGAGGTCGAGCAGCAGTATGGCCACAGTCAATCTGGGCCGGCCAGAACGACATCGGAATAGTCCGGCCGGCACCGTAAAGTTAACCGACGGCTGATGAAGATGTGCGAACATGGGCCATGTCAGAAGTTGCTCGTGATCCGCTTTATCGTCGCCACCGCTTTCCCGCCGAGATCATTGCGCACGCGGTATGGCTCTACTTTCGCTTTCCGCTCAGCCTGCGCATGGACATGTTGGCGGCCCGCGGCATCATGGTCACGCATCAGACCATTCGAAGCTGGGCGGAGAAATTCGGGCGGCATTTCGCCCGGGAGATCAAGCGACGGTCAGCCGGCTGCCTGGGCGACAAATGGCATCTCGACGAATGTGTGGTGGCCATCAATGGCAAGAAGCAGTGGCTCTGGCGTGCCGTCGATCAGGACGGCTTGGTCCTCGAAGTGCTGGTGCAAAGCCGCCGAAATGCCAAGGCGGCAAAGCGTCTGATGCGCAAGTTGCTGAAGGCTCAAGGGCGGACACCACGAGTCATGATCACCGACAAGCTCCGGTCCTATGATGCCGCCAGGCGCGACCTCATGCCCGGTGTCGAACACCGGTCGCACAAAGGCCTCAATAATCGAGCGGAAAATTCGCACCAGCCGACCCGACGACGCGAAAGGACCATGAAACGCTTCAAGTCGGCACGCCAGCTTCAGCGGTTCGTTTCCATCCATGATCCGATTGCCAACCTGTTCCACTTTCCCCGCAATACGCTGTCATCGGCTCAACATCGAGACCTGCGTAACGCCGCCATGCAAATCTGGAACAAAATCGCGTGTCTCGCCGCAGCGTGACAGCCGTCCCGGCCAGCTATCGCTGCATCAATCCGCTGATAACTTTACAGTGCCGTGGGATATATTAGAAAGCGACTGAGCGTCGGCCCCCGTGGGGCACAGGTATGCGTGCAGGGCCTTCAGACATGGGCCCGCGTTCTGTTTATCGTTTTTGCGGGGTGGGACAAACCTGACGTTAGCTTGTTCATAGAACGGCTTGCGCTCGTCCATGAGTTGGGGAACCGTCTGATCCCGGTCGGAGCCCCGCAGCAGCGGGCGGGTGGTATCGTTCCTGAGGCGGCGTCGTAGCACCCGCGGGTCGGTATTTATCCAGATCGAGACCGCTTTGTCGGCGATGAGTCGCCGGGTCTGCTCATCGTTCAACGAGCCGCCACCGGTCGCGATGACCGCGGGCCCTTGCTCGAGCACACGCGCGATTGCCTCCGCCTCAAGCTTCCTAAAATAGCCCTCGCCATTTGTATTGAATATCTGCGTTATCGATTTCCCGGTCTGCTTCTGAATTTCTTGGTCGGTATCGATGAAGCGCAGCCCCAGTCGCTTGGCGAGTGGCGCGCCAATCGTGGTTTTCCCGGCGCTCGGCATACCGACAAGCACGACCGGCCGATGGCCGAGGGCAGCGACAGTCTCCTTTGCCTCCGGTGACTTGGCGATCTCCGACTCTGTTGATCGTCCGACAGCTCGCAATCCAGGTGCTGCAGCAGCACTATCCTTACCATCCCTCCAGTGTGCTATGCTGAGCACGTTATCGGGTCTGTCAACTGCCTTATTGCCTTCTCTTACCTTCTGCTCGAGTTTCTCTGCCTTCTGCAAAGCATCACGGCGCTTCAGCTCCTGCATCTCTTTATAGGCGTCGTGATTGTCAACTTTGGCGCTGTAGCTGGCTGGCGTATGGAATTCCACCTGGAAACGGTAGCCTTCTGTGGTGGCGAGCACAGTGTGTATGCCGAGATAACTCGGACGCTCGAATTTGAACCAGTTGGTCACCTCGATTTCGGTGTAGTGCTGCTCCTCGAAGGCCAGAATGGCTGCCTTGAAGGCACGTGTAAAATCGTTGTCAGGAATTTCGAAGACGTGGCGTACGGCGCTGCTGATCAGCTGTGGAGTGCTGCCGGACGAGATGCTCGTGCCGGTGAGCTGCTCTCTTATGGAGCGTTCCGATCTCAACCGGCGCTCCAGATGAGGCATTTTCACCTGGATCTCCATTTTCCTGAGGCTTGCGGCGACGCTGAGTGCCGCTGCGGTGATTTTCCCCTCCTCTTTTGTAGCGCGCGCAACCTCAATTCGGGCGCGCTCTGAGGCCTCCTCGGGGGTCAGCGGGATCATCTCGGCAGCTTCGGCGGTGGGCCGAAGGCCGGAGGGTCTGCGCAAAATGCCGTGCTCCGCAGCGAGATTGATCGATGTTTCCATGACTGAAGCCGTCAGCGTGGGGTTGTCCTCCAGGTCCTTCAAGGCTGCATCGACATCAAACCTTCCATGGTTGAGAGACGCTGCCAGGCCCTTGACGTAGGGCACGGACCTCAAGCCAGGCGTCGTATGCAGCAGCCGCTGAAGATCTTGGCTTTTCCTGGAAAAAAGCCGAGCGCCAGTGTTGGATTTGTAGGCATCGGTGCCGACCTTGATGCCGAGGCTCAGGAGATTGTTTGCGCTTTGCACGAGGTCATCCGGGTTGTAACCGTCCGGGCGAGGATCGATCCGCGCAGGATAGTTGTCGATCAAAGCCCGGATGCGGTCTCGGGGCTGATTTGTTACCGGATAGGCATCCGCCAGATCCGGCAACAACTCTGAGACTGCTGCGCTCAGCGTCGTGCTTTTTGCATCGTTCACGGGCCCGACTGTTTCGGGCAGGCGTTCCGGCTTCTGTGCCCACGCCTCAAGGTCGGCGACCAGCAGCGCGGCCATTTCGCGAGCAACCGGATGCCGGGCGACCTCGATCTCGCGCCGCGCTCTCGCAAACACGGTCTCGATATCCTGGCCACTCACCTCCTCTTCGCGGCCCAACAACTGACCGATGTCTCGCCGAAGCTCGTGGTGAACGCCTTCGTAGGTGCCAAAGATGGCACGCTCGGCAAACCAGCCTCGCGCTTCATGGGATTGAGCCAGGAAGTTTCGCTGCAGACCGCTATAGGTTTCCAGGACATCCTGGGTGGCGGCGAGAATCTGGCTGGCGCGACCAAACTGGTACTTGTCGCCGTCAAGCGCCGGAGTATGCGACTTTGGCGGCTTCAGCGATGGAAGTCCGAGAGCTTGCTCCTTTTCATCGAACTCGCGCACATGCTCATAAAGCTGCGGCCGGTCGCCGATGATGATGACGGTGTCGCCATCGAAGTCGCCGTCAAGCTTTTTCTGTTCACCGGTCGGGACGGCAACCAAGGAGCCCGGAGCGAACACCTCGGTGGCCTGCAGGATGCCGAGGCAGTCGAGCGGCGTGTCCTCCTTGACGCGGTCCTTGCCTGTCGTCCAGTGCGAATGGGACTTGACGTCCTCGGCAGACAAAACCAGCCCTCGGTCGGCGTGGGCGGCCGGCCACATCTCGTCCGGCACGACGATCAGGATGCCTTTGGCAAAGAAAGTCGGATCGTCGGCCGCGAGTTCCTCCCCCGACTTCTGGGCGACATTAAAGCTGTATTGGATAGCAACGCAGGTGTCGAGGAACGCTGCCGTCGGGTCCCCATCAACTGCTGACTTGACCAGGTCGGCGGAAAGTGGGCGCAGGTTGGGCTTGTCGTAGGGCGACCGCCCGATCAGCACACCGCTTTTGCCCGTCAACGTCTCGCTCTTGAGCGTCGGCACATGGAGACACTTATCAGCGGACGGTACCGCGACTGCGCCAGGACCGTCGATATGTCCGACAGTCACCGTTCGAAACAGCTCCTCGGCCGTCAGCTCTTTCCCCTCTCTGCTCTCGAGCCAGGTCTTGGCCTTCTCGTGCGCCTCATCGGCCACTTGCTCGCTGCGCGGATAATGTTGCAGCGCCGAGGCAGGCAAGGACGATCTCCTTCCCTCACCAAAAGCAGGAACCCGATCAGGTCCTTCCTGCCGACCGGTCCGGCGAACAGCCGGCATACGCGTGGCCAGCGAGGCCTTGATGAAACCGCAGCCGTCATACGGTCGCAAGGCGATCGGGCCTTCCGGCCCAATCAGCTTGAAGGGACGTTCCTGGTTGGCAGGGCGGTCCGGCAGCAGCGACAATTTGAAGGCGCCTTCCAACGCGTAGTCGCGAGGCCCCAGACCTTGTAAATTCGGTGGCGCTGCAAACCCCCTGCGCTGAGTGTAGTAATATGCCTCTTTGAAAGGCGCCCAAGAGCGCGATAGCTGCTCGAACGCAGTGCCCGGTGCGGTTTCGGCATAGGGAATGGCCAGCAGCTTTCCGCCGGAAGATGCTGCCTCCACCCGACCTGGAATGCGGGCGGCGACCTGCGAAAGCGTCTTCGGCGGCGGCTTTAACTTGCTGCCGCCGAACAGGTCCATGCGGTATGGCACGCCCTCGACGGTCAACGTGCGCGCCAGCATGAACGGGCTCGGCTTTCCGGGCAGTTGCACCGCGACCATCTTCACCGCCCCCGAGGTCAGGCGATGAAAGATCGAATAGCGTGTCTCGGCCTCCGTGGCCAGTTGCCGGCCCTGCATGTCGACCACCGGCAATCGCATCAGCCCCGCCTCGCCCTGGGGCGGTCTGGGCTCGTGGTCCATGGCTCGCAAAGTCTGATGGACGTCGAAGACGGACGCTCGATTTTGGGCCTGCACCGTCGCGGCGTTCTGCGCCATGAACGTGTCCAGCGCATCGGTCGGACCCTCCGCTTCGATCTGCGCGATCAGGTTCCAGCTCATGTTGGAAAGGTCGCGTTCGACGAGCTCGCGCGTGCTGTCCAGGATTTCCTTGGTCTTGGACTGCAGCTCGTCGCGCCTCGCACGCAAATCGGGCTTGTTGCCCTCGACATAGGGCCGCCGCAGCAACCCTGCCAGGCTCGCACGGGCCTTGAGCACTTGATAAATCGACAGGGCCAGACAACGGGTCGAGTACGGCCCGCGGGCCCGCTCGGCATCGCTTGCCCTGAGATGGGCTTCGATCTTGTGCTCCACGATCGGTTGGATATCGTTCAGCAAGTTCAGAGCCGGCCGCCGGTGCCAAAGCAGCTGCTTGCGCGGACTGCGAGCCAGCGGCAGCAGAGCGGCGCACAGATTGCCCATGGTTTCGAGGTTATTCTCATGGGCAAAGCCAGGGGCACGATGCAATTCCGCGAGCCGATTTAAACCTGCTCCTGCGAGCGAACCGAGATCATCATACAATTGAGCCTTGGCCAACGCCTTCAAGATGCTCGTGACGCCCACCGCGTCGGCCTCCTCCAGACGATCACTGGCATAATGAAGATAATGAGCCAGTTTGTGCAGCCGATCTTTCAGCAGAGCGGCCTCTGCAATCTCTCCGGCGTCCTCGCTCCTGAGGATCCCCCGCGCCAAACTGTTGGCGATACTGGAGAGCCCGGGCGCGGCAAAATGACGGAATGGTTGACCCGCCTGGCCGAGTCTGCGCGCGATCTCCAAAATCGCCTGGCTGCACGCCTCTTCTTCCGCAAACCTGTCGAAGCCGTTGAGCAGATTTGCCAGTTGCTGCGGATTAACCCCGGAGAGTCGCTCGGCACCGCGAAGCACCTCACCGGCGATCGCCGCGGTGGCCTGACGTGATTTCTCCTCCTGCGGCCACTTGCTAAAGCCGTTCACCAGGTTCGCCAGGTGCTGCGAGGTAAAATCAGGGAGCCGGTTAGCGCTGCGAATCACCTCACCAGCAATCGCCGCGGCGGCTTGACGTAAGGCCTCCTCTTCCGGCCATTTGCTGAAGCCGTTCACCAGGTTCGCGAGGTACTGCGAGCTAAAGTCAGGGGGCGGGTTTGTGCTGCGAAGCACCTCACCAGCGATCGCAACGGTGGCCTGACGTGAGTTCTCCTCTTGCGGCCATTTACTGAAGCCGTTTACCAGGTTCGCCAGATCCTGCCCATTGAATCCCGACAGCCGGCCGGCGCGGCGAGGCACCGCCCGGGCGATCGCAACCATGGCCTCGCGGCAGTCCAAAGGCCACTTGCTGAAACCGTTCACCAGGTTCGCCAGATCCTGCCCATTAAATCCCGACAGCCGGCCGGCGCGGCGAGGCACCGCCCGGGCGATCGCAACGATGGCGCCACGGCAGTCCTCGGGCCATTTGCTGAAACCGTTCACCAGGTTTGCCAGCTCCTGCGGTTCGAACCCAGACAGCTGGTCGGCGCGGTGACGGACCTCACCGGCGATCGCAACTGTGGCTTGATGTGAGTTTTCCCATCGCGGCCACTTGCTGAAGCCGTTCACTAGGCTCGCCAGGTGCAGCGGAAGAAATTCAGAGAGTGGCTCGGCGCAGCGAAGCACCTCGCCGGCGACCACATTGGTGGCGTAACCCAAATTCACCTCTTGCGGCCACTTGCTGAAGCCCTTCACCAGGTTCGCCAGGTGCTGCACATCAAAATCAGAAAGCCCCTTGCGGCGGCCGGCGCGGTGACAGACTTCACCGGCGATTGCAACGGTGGCGCGTGAGCACTCCGCCGCTTGCAATTTGCTGAAGCCGTTCACCAGGTTCGCCAGGTGCTGCGGATCGAAACCAGAAAGCCCGGCCTTTGGGAGGTCCGCGAGGCGACAGACTTCAGCGGCGATTGCAATTGTAGCGCCGCGGCAGTCCTCTGGCCACTTGCTGAACCCGTTCACCAGGTTCGCCAATGCCTGCGCATCAAACACAGGCAGCTTGCCGGCCCCGCCAGCGACCTGACGCGCGATCGCAACTATAGCGCCGCGGCAGTCCAAAGGCCACTTGCTGAAGCCGTTCACCAAATTCGCCAACGCCTGCGGATACCACCCAGTCCGGCCGGCTTTTTCATCGGCGAGGCGACCGATCGAATCGGCTATGACAATTTCATCGGCGAGGCGACAGACCGCATCGGCTATGACAATGGTCGCCTGATGTGAGTTCCCCGGTTCCCGCGCCTTGCTGAACCCGTTCACCAGGTTTGCGAATGCCTGCGAATTAAACCCAGACAGGCCGGCTTTTTCACCGGCGCGGCCACAGACCTTCCCGGCGATTGCATCGATAACGCCGCAACACTCCTCCTCTAGCGGCCACTTGCTCAACCCGTTCACAACGTTACCCAGGTTCTGCGGATCAAAATCAGAGAGCCCGGCAGGGCGGCGGCGAATCTCGGCGGCAACTGCTACCGTGGCCTTACGAGCGTTCTCCTGTTCCGGCCACTTGCTGAATCCGTTGACCAGCAGAGCGAGACTTTGACCGTTGAGCTCCGACAGCGCTCCGGGTTGCTCATGAAACAGCTTGGCGATTGTGATCATTCCATTGCGACATTCCGCCAATCGGGGATGTCGACTGAACGACAATACGAACAGCGAAAGCGTTTTGCTTTCGACATCGTTCAGCGCCCTGCCGAGCCTCGACACCTGAGCTGCCATGGCCCTGCAAGCTTCCATGCCTGCCTGACCTCCAGGCTCCCGGCTCGTCGCGTTGCATGAGGTGGCGAACCCCCAGGTATTGCCGGCGCGGACATCGTCCTCCCATCTTGGAACAAAGTGACGGGTGAACTCGGAAGCGGCCTTTCGTAGGAATGTTGCCCGATGCGCCTGACTCTGCAGCCTCTTGTCGTTCTCCACCACAGCGTATGAGAATTCATTGATGTCGTGTGCGAAGAAAATTTTGTGCAAAGCGTCATTAAGTAGTGCATCGTCGAAGCTCTGTGCAGCTACATGGTCGAAACGCCGCCGTTCCGGTCCTGCAACCGGCCTGGACTGGCTTTGGTCATGGCGTGCGAGCGTGTCCGGTTGCGACCTACTCGGTTCTTGATCGCCGAGCCAGGACCTCTCTAAACGCAAAGAGCTTTCTTGCCTACCCATCGCTTCGCCGTGCCGACCTTGGGGAGAACCATGCCGCGGCCCACTGGTTGCGCCTCGCGAACCTGCAAGGGCTCCGCGGGGAGCTATGGAGTAATCGGCAGATTTGTCGCCAAGGGCTTCGTCGGCCCCTCGCACGACGCGAGCATAGGACATTCTATCTTGGGGCCCAGAGTGCGTCCGCTCCACGCCGGCATCGGACGATTGGCTGGATTGCCCAGGGGCATGACTTGATTGCGAGTTCAGAGCTTTGGCCAGTTCCTGCGCCTGGTTCAACATTCCTTTGAGCCGGACTGTTTTGTCTTGCACTTCGGGCACCTGTGCAGGCGCAAGCAGGCCTGGTCGACGAGGCTCATCCAACGCGGCCGGACAGGCCCGCATCTCGGCGGGCTGCGTCTGCAGGCGCTCGACCACGGTTTCCGCGACGTAGCGGGCGTCCTCGGGTTTCACCTGGCGCTCTTGCGTCAGTGCTTCCATGGACGGCGGCGCCTGCTTTGCCGACTGTGCGCCCGCCGACGCACTCGCACGCGCCTCCTCCGCGCTCACAAGCTTCGTACCCATATCCGAGAGCACTAGAACCTTGTCTGCTGGCGCCGTGTCGCTGTCGACGGCAGTGACTTGCGACGCCCGCCCGGGGGCTGAACTCCCGGCGCCAACGGCCGGCTTGCCCTTGCCTTTCCGCTTCCTACGCGCTGCGGCGCCTGCCACCGCAGCCTTGCCGGCAGTGTCGGCCGGTATTCCAGCGCCCATATCGGCTGGTGGTGCTATGTTCGCTGGCCAGTTCGGCTGCAGTGCCAGAGTGCCTTTGGCCACTGGAGACTTGCCGACAGTGTCGATCTGTATCGTAGCGCCAGCGTCGGCCGGCGAGGCAATGAGCGCTGGCGCCTTCGGCTGCAGTGCCAGAGTGCCTTTGGCCACTCGAGACTTGCCGGCAGTTTCGGCTGGTATCGCAGCGCCAGCGTCGGGCGGCAGTGCAACGGCTGGCGGCTTCGGCTGCAGTTCCAGCAAGTGCATGACCTCGTGCCCGACGATCCACGCGCCTTCCACGATCTGGCTCAACAGTTCCAATGGGAGGTCGGCACTTGTTTGGTGATCGTTTAGGTTGGTCCGGATGACTTGCAACTCGGACGCAAACTCCGAAAGCCGCTCGATGACTCCTTCCAAAACGGCGCAGTGATCTGCGTCGAGTGGGTGCCCACCGCTGCTCAGAACAGCGTTCTGTGTCGAAAGGAATGCCGGTAAAACGTCCCCGCTGAAGGCTTCCAGCAGACGCACTCGCCCATTCTCAACCATGAGGATTTCCCTGACGGGTGCGTCGAACGTGCTCGCCTGCGGCTCAATCTTCGCCCGCGCGAGATCGATCCGAGATTGCAGATACACGAGCTTGCTATGCATTACCGAGCCGGTTGCCAGCCGCAGCGTGGCCTCTTCTTCCTGCCGCATCTTGGCTGTTGCACTTGGCAAGCTGGCAGTGGCGCGCCAGGCGGCTCGCCCCCGTTCGCAGTGCCCTACCTTCTTTTCCCACCATTTCACGCAGGCCGCATGCGCCTCCACCACACTCTCCGGGGTAGCCGTGGATTGAGTCAGCCCGGTCGCTTCTTCCTCAGCTTTTTTTTTTTGCAATTTGTGGATAGTCGGTTCGGCAAGGCGGCTATATTCTTGCACCGCATCCCACACGAGGTAGCGGCAGGTAATCAACTGGTTGTCGTCCACAATGGTCCGCGCCAAAGCCGGGGATAGGCTCTTGTAGTGGTGCAGAGCTGCTGAGCCTGCATTGATGACCTGATCGAGCAGCTTTTCATCGCCCGGGTCTTGCCTGGCCGCGTTAAAGCGCATGCCCACTAGCGTAAGCAGACTGTCCATTCGTCGCTTTTCCTTGATTTCGTCGCCTGACAAGCAAATGGGCGCTGCCACACCCGAAGTTGGCGGCTGGCTGGCGACCGGGGCCAGGGTTTCACCCTCCAACATTGACGGAACACTGCGCCGCCGCGGACCGGCTGCACGTGGCGCGGCGGCGGCATGCCGCGCAGCGTCCAGGGTTCCGTGTATACCAACGGAGGGGCCGGACGGCCTGTCGTGCAGGGCGTCATCGGCACCGCGCTCCATTGGCACGGCGGGCGTCCTTCTATTTATCTCCACAGAGCGCATCTGCTCCACGACGGTATCGAACGACTGGCTGCCTGCCCCAGGCGCAAGACTTGATTGCGAGCGCGAACTGCTCGCCTCCCCCGTCCTGCCGACTCTCTTTTCAGTCCGCGATCTCCCAGATCGGTTCACGCCCGTCATATTCCGTCTCCGATATAGGCGAGGATGTGTTGCCTATGCTGTTGGGGCTGATGTCGCTGAGCCCTGGCGTATGAAGGCTTTGATGAGTGAAATCACGCCTCGTCAGCTTCGCCAATGCGCGTGTAGTGTGCATCGGACGGGCCACCAATTCGCTATACTAGGATTTGCACTACTATCTTTCCGTTAGCGTCGGGCCGGTTAGGCACGGCAGGTCTAGATAGATCGCTTGGCTGACGATTAGCTGACGGAGAGTTTCAGAACCGTCCCGGGTTTGGCGAAGGCCATTTGGTTTGAGTCACGCGGCTATGGCTGGTTCTTGCAGCATGGCGTAGTATGGCACCGTAAAGTTAACCACGGCTGATGAAGATGTGCGAACATGGGCCATGTCAGAAGTTGCTCGTGATCCGCTTTATCGTTGCCACCGCTTTCCCGCCGAGATCATTGCGCACGCGGTATGGCTCTACTTTCGCTTTCCGCTCAGCCTGCGCATGGTTGAGGACATGTTGGCGGCCCGCGGCATCATGGTCACGCATCAGACCATTCGAAGCTGGGCGGAGAAATTCGGGCGGCATTTCGCCCGGGAGATCAAGCGACGGTCAGCCGGCTGCCTGGGCGACAAATGGCATCTCGACGAATGTGTGGTGGCCATCAATGGCAAGAAGCAGTGGCTCTGGCGTGCCGTCGATCAGGACGGCTTGGTCCTCGAAGTGCTGGTGCAAAGCCGCCGAAATGCCAAGGCGGCAAAGCGTCTGATGCGCAAGTTGCTGAAGGCTCAAGGGCGGACACCACGAGTCATGATCACCGACAAGCTCCGGTCCTATGATGCCGCCAGGCGCGACCTCATGCCCGGTGTCGAACACCGGTCGCACAAAGGCCTCAATAATCGAGCGGAAAATTCGCACCAGCCGACCCGACGACGCGAAAGGACCATGAAACGCTTCAAGTCGGCACGCCAGCTTCAGCGGTTCGTTTCCATCCATGATCCGATTGCCAACCTGTTCCACTTTCCCCGCAATACGCTGTCATCGGCTCAACATCGAGACCTGCGTAACGCCGCCATGCAAATCTGGAACAAAATCGCGTGTCTCGCCGCAGCGTGACAGCCGTCCCGGCCAGCTATCGCTGCATCAATCCGCTGATAACTTTACAGTGCCGAAGCAACCCCCGTTTGCTTAACAGCTGCAAAGTCTAAGGGCGGGCCGCTCCTCAGACCACGGTCATAACGTCTAGTGCACCACATCGCGGATTTGGAAAAACTTTCGGGTGATGCAGGCGTGCTGTCGGGTCGTCAGGTTGTCGGGCAGTACCCAAAACCCTAGAGCAGCATGCTCGATGCCGGCCATCGCGAGAATCAGCCACACCTGCGATCCAGGCCACTGCCGCTCTGCCAGGGGTTTCCCAGATTGCGCCTCTGTCTACTAAGCTGGTTGGAATCCACAAAATGCCGATGTTAGGCCGGCCCATTTCGCATATCGGCCCGGTCGCTCAACAAGGACTTACAGAACGCCGGGGTGAGCTTGCCGCGGTGGATTGCGTTGTCGTAACCCTTCTTAGCCCGGGAGGTCTGCCACTGCCGATTATGGCCGCGCTGTTCATTGGACTTGACGTGGCAAGCGGCGAACTCGGCGCTGTCCAGCGTTGCCAACTGCTGCGCATATATCTTTCGTGTCGTGTGGATGTGCACCCACATTGGACTCGGTAGTGTACGGTTGCTCAGCGCCTTGGGCTGCAGCCTAATCTCGAACAGATTGCTCGGCTCTGGGTTCAACGCGCACGGGGGATCTGCAGGCGTCAACTCCCGGGCCGACCGCAACTGCTCAAGGTGGTTTTGCGAGGGAAATGGGTACCTCTTCATGCAATCCATGATCATATCAGGCTTTTGTTCGTCCCAAGCTTTAGCCAATCCCCGCACATTGGCCAACATGTCCCTGAACTGAACCGTTAGTCGGTGCACGTCGTCCATCTTTCCCTCCTTGGAGAGACGAGACGCCTCCAACGCTGGGAGGCAGGGCTCCATCTCGACAGCCTGCGTTTGCAGGCGCTGGACCACGAGGCCGACGGCGTGTTCGACGTCCTCGGGCTTCCCGGAGCGCGCTCGGGAGATCAAACTTTGCTGAGCAGGCAAATCGAACTTCAAAAGTTCGGTCGACCGTGCGACTAGTGACTTCGTGTTCTCCCCCGTCGTTGGATTTTGCAAGATCGCCAAGCGTGCTGCCGCGGACGACGCACTGTTCTGCGCCTCCTCTGCACTCACGAGCTTCTTCGTACCTAAATCCGTGCGTACGAGCACCTTGGCTGCTGCCGCAGGGTCGCTGACGGCCGCAGCGACTTGCGGCTCCGGCCGCCCGGCCGCCGAACTCCCGGCGCCAGCGGCCTGCTTGCTCTTGTCTTTTCCTTTTTTTCTGGGCGCTGTAGTGCTTTCGGCCACCATAGTCTTGCCGGCAGTTCCAGTCGGCATCGCAGCGGCAGCGTCGGCCGTCAGGTCAGGGGCTGGCGGCTTCGGCTGCAGTGCGAGGAGGTCCGTAACCTCGTCCGAAGCGATCCAGGCGTCGTCCACGATCCGGGTCAACAGTTCCAATGGGAGGCCAGCACCTGCTTGGTGATCCCTTAGCCTGTCAACCACGGAGTGCGAGGCCGACGCAAAATCCGCAAGCCGCTCCACAACTCCTTCCAGAACGGCGCAGTGTTCCGCGTCGAGCGGGCGCCCTTCCTTCCTCAGTACAGCTTCGGCCGTCGAGACGAATGCCGGAAAAACCTCGCCGATGAAGTTACCCAGCAGACGCGTTTGCCCGTTGTCACCGATGAGGAGTTCCCTGATGGGTGCTTCGAGCATGATCGCCTGCGGGGCCATGTTGACCTGCGCGAGATTGATCCGCGATTGCAGCTGCATTATCTTTGAATTGACAACCCAGCCCGAGTGCAGCCGCAGCGCGGCCTCTTCTTCCCGCCGCATCTCGGCTGTTGAGCTTGGTAAGTCGGCTGTCGCGACGCAGACGGCCCGCATCAATTCGTGGCGCTGTACTTTCTTGTCCCAACGCTCCACGCAGGCCACGGGATACTTCGCCATACTGGGAGCCGATCGGCTCAGCTGGTCGAGGGTGGCATTGGATTTGACCAAGTTGTGGAGAATGTCCTCCATCCGCTTCCGGTTCTGTTCCTCCTTCTTGAAGATCGTATGGGCCAGCTCGTTGGCACTGTCCGCCCGATGAATCACGTCGGCGCGGTAGTGACGCACATCATCGTCGGACAGAGTGCTGCGCGCCTCATCCTTGGGCAGGCTCGCGTAGCATTCCAGAAGTTCTGCGCCCGCATTAGCGAGCTGATCAAGCTCGTCTCGGAAGCCCTCCATCGGTTTTCCGCTATGCAGGCTCTTCTCTTCGAGAACTTGGATTTCGTCAATCAGCGAGCACATTCGTCGCTTTGTCTCGTTGATGACTTCGCCTGACGAGGAACTGGGGACTGTCACACCCGAAGTTGACGGCTGGCTGGCGACCGGCGCCAGGGCTTCACCATCCGACGTTGAGGAAACACTGCGCCTCCGCGAACCGGCCGCACGTGGCCCGGCGGCTGCACGTGGCGCAGCCGCCGGGATTCGATGTGGGGGAACGGAAGGGCCTGAAGATTTGCCGCCAAGGTCATCATGGGCACCTCGCGCAGCGCCAGCCGAGGGTGAACCTTTACCTCCCTCAGAGCGCATCCGCTCCAGGACGGAACCGAACCCTTGGCTGCCTTCCCCGGAGGCAAGACCTGATTGCGAGCGCGAACTGCTCGATCCGGCTCCAGCATCTCCAATGCGCGATTTTCCAGATCGGCCAATGCCCGTCATTTTTTCATCTCCGATATAGACGAGAACGCGCTGTCTGTGGATTGGGGCTGATGTGTCAGCCGTAGTGCATCAGGGCTCTGGCGGGTAAGTGCAATCGCCCAGATGACAGGTGGCATGACGTCTGAGAACCAGCGGCATGTTTTCGTCAGTCGTCATGGCCAGCCCGGATCGACCCTGCCGCGCCGGTCCAGCCTGAACCCAATGCAAAACACACGAAGACCTGTCGATCTCCACGATAGGAGGCCGCGAAACTAGCGAGTACGGGCGTGCCGGCGCTGGAGACGAACTCGCATTGAGACCAGGCGGCGCCATGTGCGCAAGTGCTTGCCAAAGCCGTGGCTGCCCTTTGACCGTACCGGGTCGTTAGCTTGGTTGGAGCTTTCGGATGAGCCACTTTTCCGACCGTACATGGCATTCGTTCCCTTTTTGGCGGAAGTCTTTAATATGATTTTGAGTTGTTAGGTCTCTCTCGAAGAGAGCTACTCGAACGAGCTGACGGTGAGCTGACGCGCTGTAAGCTAGTTCCGGCGGGGCGATGCACCTACTGCGTTCGCTTTTTCTCTCGGGGGCCGTCGAATTCCCTCGCCTTCGGCACTCGCGCAGCGCATCACGGATCGGAATTAACTTTCGGATGATGCGGGCGTGCTGTCGGGAATGCCGCCCTGTCGACTGTTGCGCACGATGATGATGGCGGGCGCAACCATCGACCTACTGGCCGGCCAAGCGTTTCTCGTGGCGGGTTTCCAAATCGAGACAAGAACCGCGCGTCATCACCGATCAGCGGCCAAGCGCGATCCGCGCTCGCCCGGGCTGCGTAACCTGACCAACTCCGCCCGGCCGAACGCTGATCGCTCCCTGTAGTCTCGGACGGTGAAGGCCGGCGAGGCCCCGGCGCTGATCCATGCCTGGTCGGCCCCACGCGGAAGGGGCACCTGTAGAGGCCAGAGCAGCACTGCGCCGCATAGGGTCCAATGCCCTCTGGCAGGTCGGGCACCGCTTCGGCATTGAGATGGAAGTCGGAGGCGCCCGCAGAGAAGCTCAAGACCTGGCGCGAAGTTGTTGGGCCGGTGTTTCGCGGCACCTGGCCACTTGACGCCGAACTCCAAACGCCGAGGGCCAACTTCAAGTTGGTTCAGATGCTACGGGCCAAGGGAGACGCGTTTCCAGAGGCGGTCGACGATGTGATTCCCCTAATCACGCAAGAGCCTGCGGTCAGGGGCACAACCGTGTTCTCTTTAAGAGACGCCGATCCGGCACTCTACAAACTGGCCCCTAGTCTTACTGTGTCGTAAGTTTCGTTAACGACTGATTGCGAGAATGGCGATTCGTGCTTCATATGGAGGGAGCGATGGATCTCCAGGACGGAATCGAAACGAGTGAATCGCGTTTTGCGGCCTATGTCGAGACGCTGGCCTCGGTATTGGGTCATGCTGACCGGGTGGCGCCGCTGAAGGCCTATTGCACCGGGCTGCTTTTGCCGCGCGAGCGCAAAAGCGTCGAGCCGATGGCGGCACGGGTGGAGCCTGGGCGTGTCCAGGCGGCGCACCAGTCGCTGCATCATTTCGTAGCGAAGGCGGATTGGTCGGATGATGCCGTGCTGAGCCGCGTGCGGGAACAGGTGCTGCCAGCGCTTGAGCGTCAGGGGCAGATCCGTGCTTGGATCGTCGACGACACCGGCTTTCCCAAGAAAGGCAAGCATTCGGTTGGGGTTGCACGGCAGTATTGCGGGCAGCTCGGCAAGCAGGACAACTGCCAGGTCGCGGTCTCTCTGTCGGTTGCCACCGAGCAGGCGAGCCTGCCGATTGCCTATCAGCTCTATCTGCCGGAAAGCTGGGCGAACGACCCTGACCGGCGGGCCAAGACAGGCGTGCCGGAGAATGTGGTCTTCCGCACCAAGCCCGAAATCGCCCTCGCGCAGATTCGGGCGGCGCTGGAGGCCGGCGTCTCACGGGGCGTGGTGCTGGCCGATGCCGGTTACGGCAACGACACCGCCTTCCGCACCGGGCTGACAAAGGTGGGCTTGACCTATGTCGTCGGGGTCCAGTCCTCGATCCGCCTGTGGTCGCTCGGCACGCAACCATTGCCGCCGAAGCCGTGGAGCGGACGCGGACGCCCGCCCTCGCGCGTTCGGCGGCAGGCTGAACATGCGCCGGTCTCAGCCAAGGAACTGGCGCAAGCGCTGCCCGAGGACGCCTGGCACATGGTTACTTGGCGCGAGGGCTCCAAGGCGTCGCTTGCCTCACGCTTTGCCGCCGTGCGGGTTCGGCCGGCCCATCGCGACTACTGGCGCTCCATCCCCCACGCTGAGGAATGGTTCCTGATCGAATGGCCGGACGGTGAAGTCGAGCCAACTAAGTACTGGCTCTCGACCTTGCCTGGAAAGACCAGGCTTGCCGACCTCGTCGATCAGGCCAAGATGCGATGGCGGATCGAGCGGGACTATCAGGAACTCAAGCAGGGGTGCTGTCACATTGATTTTGGCTTAACGGTTTGACGATAAGTCAGGTTGGCATGGTCGAAGCATGCGCCACCTACAAGAACCATCGCTTCCCGATCGAAATCGTTGCTCATGCCGTCTGGCTTTATTACCGGTTCGGGCTGAGCCTGCGCGATGTTGAAGAAATGCTGCTGGAGCGGGGGATCGTCGTCTCCTACGAGACCATCCGCCGCTGGGGAAAGAAGCACAGTCCCGATTATGCACGTCGCCTGCGCCGCAAGGCGCCATCGAAAGACGATGTCTGGCATCTTGATGAGGTAGCCGGGCACCGTAAAGTTAACCGACGGCTGATGAAGATGTGCGAACATGGGCCATGTCAGAAGTTGCTCGTGATCCGCTTTATCGTTGCCACCGCTTTCCCGCCGAGATCATTGCGCACGCGGTATGGCTCTACTTTCGCTTTCCGCTCAGCCTGCGCATGGACATGTTGGCGGCCCGCGGCATCATCGTCACGCATCAGACCATTCGAAGCTGGGCGGAGAAATTCGGGCGGCATTTCGCCCGGGTGTCGATACCGGATCAATACTCCCCATAAGTGCCGTTTGAATCTTCCTCAGTTTAGCGTTGCCGCCGGTCTTCCGGGGCGCGCCCCGGAGGACCGGCGGCGCGTCATCACCGATACTGCTCTCGATGGTCGAGAGGGGAATGGCGGTGATCAAACTCAGGGAGATAGTCATGATCTTGGATATGCATCGGCAGGGGCTGTCGGTGTCAGCGATCGCCAGGCAGACCGGCGTCGATCGAAAGACAATCCGCAAATACATCGAGCGTGGCCTTGAGGCCCCTGCCTATGGACCAAGGAAGCCGCGGGCGACGGTGATTGATCCATTCACCGCCTATCTGCGTGAACGGGTTGCTGCCTATCCCGGCCTTAGCGGTCGGCGGCTCTTGCGAGAGCTGAAGGATCGTGGGTATGCCGGGGGCTACACCACCGTCACGGACTTCCTCAGAGACGTTCGTCCGACCTCAGAACCCGGCTTTGAAGTTCGGTTCGAAACAGCTCCCGGCGAACAGGCCCAGGTGGATTTCGCCCAATTCCATGTCGTCTTCACCGACGAGCCGGCAACCCCCAGGATCGTCTGGCTGTTTTCTATGGTGCTGGGCTATAGCCGTCTCATCTGGGCGCGCTTTGCTATGCATCAGGATCTGCCGACGGTGCTGCGATGCCACGCCGCGGCGTTCGATGCGATCGGCGGCGTTCCGCGCGAGATCCTTTACGACCGAATGAAGACTGCCGTCATCGGCGAAGGCGAGACGGGTGGCATTGTTTATAACCGCGCTCTGCTCGATCTCGCCCGCCATTTCGGCTTTCATCCAAAGGCCTGCAAACCATATCGCGCCAAGACGAAGGGAAAGGTCGAGCGACCATTCCGCTATATTCGTGAAGACTTCTTCCTGGCGCGCTCGTTTCGCAACCTTGATGATCTTAACACCCAACTGCGGCAATGGCTGGATGTCGTTGCCAATCCGCGCGTGCACGCCACAACGCAGCGCGTCGTCGTCGAGGCCTTCGCGGAAGAGCGCCTTCATCTGCGTCCCTTGCCGCTGGCTCCGTTCCGATCGGTTCTGCGGCTTGAGCGCAGGATATCCCGAGAGGGCATGGTCAGTGTCGGTGGAAACGCATACAGCGTGCCCGACGCCACCAGAAGGCGGCTCGTCGAAGTTCACACCTTGGCCAATGAGGTTCGAATCTTCGAAGACGGTGCGCTGATTGCTGTGCATCCGGTGTTGGAAGGTCGCCATCAGCGACGCGTCGAACCAGGACACAGAACCCTTCGCTCACCGCCGCGCTCGCGATCGCGCGTCAACAATGACGAGATCATTCTTCATGGATCCGGAGACCGGGTCACACAGCGGCCGCTCGCCTTCTACGACGCCGTCGCCAGAGCCATGGCACAGGAGAACCGCCCATGAGCGCCGCGCTCGATGCCGTGCCGTCGATGATCGACCGCATTCGCCATGACCTGGTCGGCCTGAAGATGCCACGTGCCCTTGAAGCACTTGACCATATTGTCCGCCGCCTGGAGCATGGCGAGCTGTCGGCGCTCGAAGCGATCGACATTCTCCTTTCCGAAGAGCTGACCCTACGGGAGAACAGCCGTATAAAGACGGCGCTGCGGATGGGTCGGCTGGCAACCATCAAAACGCTCGCCGGCTTCGATTTCTCTTTCCAGCCCTCCCTCGATCGCGATCGGATCTTCACACTCGCGCAACTGGGTTTCGTCGAAAGGCACGAGGCCGCCCATTTCCTCGGGCCGCCAGGGACTGGCAAAAGCCATCTGGCTATCGCGCTCGGCGTCGAAGCTGTCAAAGCCGGCAAGAGCGTCTACTTCTGCACCCTGGCCGATCTCATTGCAGTGCTGTCCAGGGCCGAGCGCGAGGGACGGCTGCAAGAACGCATCCGCTTCTTCTGCAGGCCAAGTCTGCTGATCGTCGACGAGATCGGTTATCTCCCGGTCATCGCCGGCGGCGGCAATCTGTTCTTCCAGCTCGTCAACGCCCGCTACGAGAAAGGGGCAATGATCCTGACGTCCAACCGCGGCTTTGCAGAGTGGGGAGATGTTTTTGGAGACCCAAGCAGAGCAGGATGCCCCTGTCATTGATCGGCTGGTGTCTCACATCACGGTAGTTGACCGTCGACACGCGCTCTGTGGACAGCGGTTTGAGGTGGCATCACTTCGGTCGGGGCGCGGACCTGCCTTTGTTGTCATCCGCCTGCCGGATGGGCGGTTACGCAATATCCGCCGGTCAGTGACGGATTTGTCGCGCGCTATCGATGATGACGATGAGCATCGCGGCGGGACTGAAAAGTTAATATCCGTTAGAATTTTGCTTCCTTTAGTGTATTATGTGCGAATCACCTTTGGTAACTCAATAGCGAATTGCAATGGTTGCTCATGCATTAGCACTTCGGATGGCGGTATCTCTTCCGGAGGCCAACGTTCCACTGGTAAGGATCAAGCGAGACTCGCCCAATCTTTGGAACGATCTCCCACCGGTATGTCAGCACCAACTCGCGCAGATGCTTGCGACTCTGATCCGCCGGATGCCGCCGACCGCGCCGGCGGTGAGGGAACAGTTTGATGTTGGCCGTCCCGGGTAATTCTGACGAGCGGCTCACGGCCGTCCGGCGTTCAAAGTTCGCTTACGTTTATGTACGCCAATCCTCGATAAACCAGGTGCGCCACCATCAGGAAAGCACCGAACTTCAGTACAGCTTGGTGGACCGAGCCGTCAGATTGGGCTGGCCGCCGGATCGTGTCGTCGTCATCGATGAGGATCTTGGAAAATCGGGAAACGGCCAAGTCGAGCGCGGCGGCTTCCAACGGCTCATCGCCGAGATCGGGCTCGGCAACGCGGGTCTGGTGGTCAGCCTCGATGCATCTCGATTGGCACGCAATAACCGAGATTGGCATCAACTCCTCGAGTTGTGTTCATTGTTCGGCGTTATCATCGCTGATGGCGAGCGCCTCTACGATCCCTGCGCTTATCACGACCGGCTGCTGTTAGGGCTCTCGGGGATCATGAGCGAAGCAGAGTTGCATCAGATCCGCATCCGCCTGCATCAAGGGGAGCGGCAGAAGGCGGCGCGAGGCGAGCTTCGCATACCGCTGCCAGGTGGCTTGGCGTACAACCGCTCCGGCCAGATCGTGCTCAATCCTGATGAAGAGGTGCAGGCTCGGCTGCGTCTGGTCTTCGACAAATTTAGGGAGCTTGGGACCGCGCGACGCGTTATGCGTTACCTGCGCACGCACGACCTACGCATACCGGTGCGGCCGCTCCGCGGGCCGGGACCCCATGAGCTGGTGTGGCGAGACGCCACCATCGCCCATGTCCATTATATTTTGCACAACCCGGCCTATGCCGGCGCATATGTCTACGGCCGGCGCCGAATAAATGCGGTCCGCCAAGGTCCGGGTTCGCACCGCGCAACCTCGAAGGTGGCCATTGACGACTGGGAGGTTTGCATCAAAGACGCACACCCTGGTTATATTGACTGGGAGGAGTTCATGGTCAATCAGCGCCGCCTCGCCGACAACACCAATCGATACGAGGCCGGCCACCGCGGCGCGCCGCGCAAGGGCATTGCTTTGCTGCAGGGCTTGGCGGTTTGCGGCCAATGCGGGCGGCGGATGACCGTGCGCTACAGCGGCCCCGACAGTGCATGCCCCGTTTACTGCTGCCTGGCGGACCGCAACCAGACCGGCAGCTCTCTCTGTCAGGAGGTTCGGGCGCCCGCAGTAGATGAGTTGGTCGCCCAAACCCTCCTGAAGGCGTTGGAACCTGACCAAATCGCCATCGCCATCGCTGCGCTCGACGAGATTGCGGAGGAAACGCGGAGCCTCGAGAAACAATGGACGCTACGGCGGGAACGTGCGCGGTATGACGCCGAGCGGGCTCGACGACAATACGACACCGTGGAACCGGAAAATCGTCTCGTCGCCAGAACCCTGGAAAAGGCATGGGAAGACAAGCTGCGCTTGGTCGATGAGATCGAGCAGGAATATCGTCGGTGGAGAGACCGAGAGCCCTTGGTGTTACAGACACAGGATCACGCGGCGCTTCAGCAACTCGCCGAGAATTTGCCGGCTATCTGGCACTCAGAAACGACCCAACCAGAAGACCGCAAACGTATCTTGCGCTTCATCGTGCAGGAGGTCGTTCTCGACCAGAAGAAGATACGCGGCCAGGTCGCCATCAGGATTCTTTGGCAGACCGGCGCAACCAGCCAACATCAAATCCAACGCCGAGTTCAATCTTACGATCGAGACTATGGCGAACTCGAGCTTGTGCGTGAGCGGATCACGCAACTCAATGCTGCGGGCGATATGGACAGGCAAATCGCCAAAAAATTGAACGACGAGGGCATTCGTTCAGCCCGAGGCAGACCATTCACCTACGAGAACGTCTGGCTTCTGCGCCACCGCTGGGGAATCCCGACAGCCAAGATTAACGGTGTCGCAGCCAATCCGACACGCTGGCCTGATGGGACCTACTCTGTACAGGGCGCTGCCGCTGCAATCGGCGTGACGGCTCAAACCATCTTCGATTACCTCGCCCAGGGACTTATCAACGGTCGGCAAAGCACGAAAGGCCAGCCTTGGCAGATCAGCCTTTCCAGCGACCAGATCGATCAACTTCAACGCCGACTGCAACGGACCAGGCGATCAAGGAAAGGTGCATCATGAAGCATTCGCGGACGCTGTGGTCGCCACCGCGCTTCTCGACAGGCTTTTGCATCATGCCGTCGTCGTTCAGATTGAAGGATCAAGCTACAGGCTGCGCCAGCATGCCGAATTGATGCCTGAACACGTCCGTTCGAAAGCCCTGATTACTCCACCGTCCTTCGCTCCACCCTCACGCCCCAGAGGGCGGCCGCCGAAAAATACTCACTTCTCCATGCCGTCCGAGACGGCATAATTGGGGAATTTTACTTCGGCACTTTTGGGGAAATTTCACCCGGTATTGACACCGGGAGATCAAGCGACGGTCAGCCGGCTGCCTGGGCGACAAATGGCATCTCGACGAATGTGTGGTGGCCATCAATGGCAAGAAGCAGTGGCTCTGGCGTGCCGTCGATCAGGACGGCTTCGTCCTCGAAGTGCTGGTGCAAAGCCGCCGAAATGCCAAGGCGGCAAAGCGTCTGATGCGCAAGTTGCTGAAGGCTCAAGGGCGGACACCACGAGTCATGATCACCGACAAGCTCCGGTCCTATGATGCCGCCAGGCGCGACCTCATGCCCGGTGTCGAACACCGGTCGCACAAAGGCCTCAATAATCGAGCGGAAAATTCGCACCAGCCGACCCGACGACGCGAAAGGACCATGAAACGCTTCAAGTCGGCACGCCAGCTTCAGCGGTTCGTTTCCATCCATGATCCGATTGCCAACCTGTTCCACTTTCCCCGCAATACGCTGTCATCGGCTCAACATCGAGACCTGCGTAACGCCGCCATGCAAATCTGGAACAAAATCGCGTGTCTCGCCGCAGCGTGACAGCCGTCCCGGCCAGCTATCGCTGCATCAATCCGCTGATAACTTTACAGTGCCCGAAGCCTTCCGACCATGAGGCGAATGGAGGCCAGCTTGAGGAAGGCGAGCGCCCTGGTGCGATTCGAAATTGAATTTGTCTTCCTCAGCCCCTTTTGGAACTCCGGCCCCTGGAATGGCCGCCACCGGCGTAGAGCTTGAACAGGAAGGGATCGAGTCCGAACAGCTTCGCCATCACCATCACGCCGCCATCGCAGTCCTGGATGTCGGCGGCATGAACGAGGGCGTGCATCAGGAGACCTTGGTATTGACGAGAATATGCCGCTTCTTGCCTTTGATCTTCTTGCCCGCATCGCGCTGCCCAAAGTCGGGCTCCCGCTGGAGCGCGTCAACCTGGAAGCGTGCTCGCTGACGGCCTGGCCTCACGACGGATTGCGCGCCGAAGGCCAGCCGGTGCATGTCAAGAGCTGGCAATGCCGGCTCTGGCGTTCTCTCTCACCGCCACCCGGTGCTGAACGAAATGCGCAGCATCGAGAATATGGTCCGGACGATCCTGCGGGAGGCCTGTATCAACTGGGCACGCGGTCGCGAACCACCATCGCCGGTCGTGTGCAGGAGCTGGCCGGCGCTGACGCCGAGGTGCTGGAAATAACCGGTCGCTGACCAAGGTGTGTCGGGCGGTGCATGTGCACAGCTAGCGCGACCGCGCCAACGCACTCAGGTCCGGACTTCCTTTAAAACGCAAGCGACAGGTCGAGATTGTGCTGCACCATCTGATTCCCAGGCTCTGTCTCGAGAGCTTGCCGATACAGCACCTGTGCCGCGTCATGCCGCCCCTCAAGGTCCAAGATCACTCCCTTCGCGTTCAATGCGCGCAAATTTCCTGGGGCTGCAACCAAGAGCCTGTCCAGTACCTGAAGCGCCTCATGCGGACGCTTCTGCGCGACCAAAGCATTCGTAAGACGGATCGCCGCATCGACATTGTCTGGGTGCTGCGTCAACTCATCCCGCAGAGCCCGCTCTTGTGCATCCTGGCCGACCGCGCTCAAAATGCGTTCTCGCATAGCCGGGTCGATTTGGTTGGCGTTGAGCAGCTCTGGGGATGACGTCTCCCTCACTGAAAGAGCAGGCTTGTCCAAGCTGGCGCAACCGCCGAGAGGCAGCATGGCGAGTACAGAGAAGAAAAGTGAGTTCCTAAATGCTCGGCCGTCTGTATTCTGGTGTGAATTCATGCTTGGTTTCCAATTATCATAGAGTGCTATCACGTTCATTCGATGGCAAACGGATTGGGTTTACTCTGACAGCCCACTGATCAATCCATGCGGGAATTTGACGGACCCGGCGGGTTTAACTGTAAAGTCGGAGGCGATATCTTGATAAGACAGCACGGCAACATCGATCCCGTTTCTGGTGAAAAAGCCGCGGACGAAGCGTCGGATGTCCGTTGAGGTTAAAACGACAGGGCGGGTCTGACCCGGTGCTGTGTTCGAAAGGATCTGACGTACCTGTGACAGCAGCGCTTCGCTTTGCCGGTCCTCTAGTACGAGGTGGGGTCCTGCAGCCGAATCTCGAACTGCATTGCGCATCACATCCTCACTCTGGCGTTCGACGACCAAGGCGGGCACGATGCCCTCTGTGTTGGCATAGCGGTGACAGATCTGACGCTTCAAACCAGAACGAATATATTCCGTGAGCAGGGCAACGTTTGGCTCACGTTCGCTCCATTCCGCCAATCCTTCTAAGAGAAGGCGGGTGTGGCGGATCGGGATTCCTTCATCCAGGAGCCGGCGCAGCACATCCGCAATCCGAGGTATTGGCGTCGTGCGCAGCACCTCCTTGACCAGATCAGAATAGTCCTTCTCCATTCGGCCTATCAATTGTCGGGTCTCTTGAATACCGATCAATCGGGGTGCGAAACGGGTCAACGCTGTATGGAGGCGCAAGGCGAGGAATTCGCCAGGACCGTAATGTGTGATGCCGGCACTCTTGAGAGCCGGTGCATGGCTTTGGTCGGCCACGAGTCTGTCCGTTTTTGGATCACGCCGATACGGGATACCGCTCGATTCGATGTTCGCCACATCGTCTTTGAGCATCAGCTGGCTCGGATCAAACACACCCTGTTCAACTGGCACCCCCTCGATATCTATTCGAAACTGAGACTCCAGCAACTGCTGGTCGACAGTGACAGGGATGGGGGGAACGACAATGCCAAGATCGGCTGAAAGTAGTTGCGAAACGCGTGCAATCTCCTGCTGCAATTCGACTTGTTCAATCGCATGCATCAGGTCTGGCGCAAGGAAGAAAGCGATCGGACATTCCTGCGCGGGCGCGGTTTGTTTTTGAGTGTCCCCTGCACTTGTGGTATCGACAACATCGCCCTTCACAAAGCTTATCGCGGCGAAGATTGCGGCCAACACCAAAAAGACGGGCAGGGGGAAGCCAGGAACGAACCCCATCAAAACCAGGACGCAAGCTGCGACCCGCACTGGTCGCTTGCTGGCAGTGATCTGATTCACTATTTCGGTACCAAGGTTGACCCTCGCCGCCCCCGTGACACGAGTGACGACGGTCGCCGCTGTAATTGATAGCAGCAGGGCCGGAATCTGCGATATCAATGCATCGCCTATCGTTAGCAGAGTATAGTGATGCAGCACATCGCCGAAGGACATGCCCTTCGAGAGCAGGCCGATCGATATCCCACCCAGCATGTTGATGAAGATAACCACCAGTCCGGCGATGGAATCGCCCTTCACAAACTTCATCGCGCCATCCATCGCGCCGTAAAGTTGGCTTTCCTTCTCCAATGCGGCGCGTCGCCTGCGAGATTCGTTGGCATCGATGTGGCCGTTGCGTAGCTCTGCGTCGACCGCCATTTGCTTACCCGGCAGAGCGTCGAGCGTGAAGCGCGCCGCCACTTCGGCCACGCGTTCGGCGCCCTTGGCGAGGACCATGAATTGTACCATGGTGACGACCAGAAATATGACGAAACCGACCACGATATTGCCCGAGATCACGAAATCGCCGAACGTATGGATGATGGCGCCTGCCTCCCCCTCGGCCAGGATCAGGCGCGTCGTTGCGACGGTGAGCGCCAGGCGGAACACCGTGGAAAGCAAAATGATGCCGGGCAAAGAGGAAAGATCAAGTGGAGTACTGACATACAGGGCAACCATCATCAGCAGGATGGCCAGTCCCATATTGAATCCTATCAGCGCGTCGACCACCACGATCGGGATAGGCATGACCATCATAGCGATAGCCAGAAGCAGCATCAACGCGACCATCAGGTCCGGGTTGGCCGGCGAACGGTTGATGAACTTACGCAGGACGTTGGCCATCTAGGCCCCTTTACGATCGCTTGAGAATTATTCTGCTGCTACGCAGTGAAGCGTAGCATTCGAAGTCCGAGGGCCAAGTCCCTCATTGGGCAGCCCGCGAGCAGCAGGCTGTGGCATGAGAGCCCGAATGCGCGAAGCTGGGTGGTCAGCAAGTTTTCACTCTGTCCAGGTTTGTTGTGGTACTGGGCGCGGCAGAATGGTAGCTGACCACGCAATTCTGCTTGATAGGGCCTGCGGACTAATACGGGAGAGCAGCAAGGCGGCCATTACGGCTCAGCAGCACACGACCGTCCTCGATCCTGTCGACCGTCCATCCATCATCCAGAACGGCGCCAACAAAATACTTCTCACCACCTATGACAAGATACGGTTGCGGGCCACGCCAAACGGCTTCAACTGCGATTGCGGATGGCGCCTTTTCGTCTTTTATGAGCACTCCATTGACCAGTGTCAGGGCGCCCTTGGTGCGATGATCGAACCACTGCTGGAGCTTCCGCCAACTGATGACCGATTCAGACGTGACGGTACCCTCCGCCGTCACAGTGTCCTTTGCCGAGCCGACCTTAACATTGAGTAGGCCCGCTCTATCGACTTCCTCCTGCAGCTCTTTAGCCGCTGCCTCCGCAATCTGGTCGTCGGCGCGGTGGTTGGTCCGCTTCGACTCATGATCGGCACTGGGTGAATTGGGTCTCGATGCACCACCGTCCCCATTATAGGAAAAAAAGGCTGAGAGCATACCGACCGCTAGAGAGCTGACTATCACCGTGGCCAGAACACGCATCGAGAGGCGTGGTATGCCTATCGGACCACTTGTCACTTCATCCTGCACGGACCAGAGAATGGACATCTCGCCTGCGAGAACGACGACAGGAAGTGGCACCACAACGCACTCGCCCGCGGCGATATTCCGCTTACCCTTGATGCTGAGTCCGGCCGCAAGCGCCTCGACCTCGATCGAGTTGCCAAGGAGCGTTATACGAAAATGATGCGGTGCCAATCCTTGCTCGACGAAGATCATATCGGCGTCTAAGCCGCAGCCGATTAAGCTCGTTTCGAGAGCAGTCTTACCCGTCAGCCCGCAATAGAGCCCCGACAGAACTTCGAAATCAAGAGAAACGGCGTCATTCAAGGATGTTCTCCCGAACAAGAGAGAAGCCGCACGGCAATTGCCGTGCGGCTCATTTCGGTTCCACATCGCGCCACCTGGCGACGCGATCGGGAACCCCTGCTTCCGAACCTACTGAACGCGCTCGTCGGCCGCTTTCTTGATTGTGTTGAGGTTGGTCGTAACGGTGCGCAGCTGTATACTCCTAGCCGTAGCCTCCAAGCTAGCCGCCGTTAGATCCGCGATTTGCGCCTCGAAAGCGGCTTTCCCCGCGACTCTGGTACCTACGTCTGTAGCCACCGAAGTCCCAGTGCCAGCCGCACTGGTGCCAGTACCTGCTTTACTCATAACGTTTTCCTTCTGTTCAAACCGCGCCCGTCAGCACGGCACACACATCCTGACGCAGACCATCCACGTCAGGCATCCTCTTCAGTTTCTGCAATAGCCTCGTCGGCATCAGCCATGGCATCGTTCAAAATAGTTAGCGCAACGGAGTGGAGAACCGTGTCGAACGCTTCGGCTAGAGCTTGCTGATCATCCCCAGAGATAGTCTGACCGTCCACAGGATCTTTCCCGCCAACCGGCTTGTTTGGGTCATTGTTCCCGCTACCCGGTTTGTTAGGGTCATCATTCCCGCTACCCGGCTTGTCAGGTTGCTCTGGTTGGCTTTTCGGATCTCCATGCCCCCTGCGAGCTAAGGAAATGTTGCCAAATCCACTCCCAATTGCTGCGGCCATCAAGTACTCCTGCATGCGTTCCATTGGCGCCGACGCCTAAAGATAATCTCATCAGGCTACGAGCAGGAGCTTTCGAGAACCTGACGAGTCTGGACAAAAAGCGGGCTACCGGAAAATAATGATCGAGCAGGGTTCGGCCTCCTGCAAAGTGGTGAAAAGTGGGTACTGCGCTTCTGCCAAAGGAATAGCGCCTGACAGGAGGCCTGACATTCTTCGAACGTAGCGGTAAATTCCGAGGCTTCGTTGCTGCGACATCATCATTTCCCAACTTTCCCACGGTGGCGGGCTGAGGGCGCGGGAGGCGAACTCCCGAGCCCCGCCTTGCCCGAACCGTCTTCTGCTACCGACCTGCGCCAAAGCGAGCGGCAGCCTCGACGGCGCAATTGCACTTCCCGGCGATCTCACTAACATCCGGCAAACGCTGCTGATGACGCCCGCCGTGCTGTCAAATTGAGGAGAAAGGTCGTTCCCATTCATCGCGGGCCGGAAAAGTGCGAACTTGGTCGTGTGACCTGGGTGCGGTGATGCGCTCCCGCGTCCAGCTGCTGCTCCTCCTTTTTGCACCGAGGGAGCTCAGGCTCGCCGCCGAATCCAGCGAGATCCAAGGGCGTGGCTCCGCGGCGGATTGTGCGTTAATTCAGCCGATCAGAGCTCGGAAAACCGCAGAGGCAGCTCGGGTCAGCACGGCCGGCGTCTGTCCGCTCCAAAGCTCTGCATGCCACATGCGCCGCCGCGCTTGCCGACCACAAATGACAAACCGCTCAGCGGCAGCTTAAGTGGTCTCCGTGAAATGGCGCGGATCGGCGTGAGCAACCAAATCATGCGTTCAACGTCTTGCATGAAACCCGCCGACTCCCACGAATTTTTCAGGCTAGGAATGTTACACATAAAGGCCTCACGGAAGACCGCACTCCGATCACGTCCAAAATGGCACTAGCCCTCTTGTGTTACGGGGCGGCCACAGAGGCCCCAGGGCTAGGCCAATCCTGCGGCGAAGAGTGCTCTCGCCACGGGCTCGAAATATTGCATGGGAATGGGTCTGCCCAGTTGCGTTTTGCCGATGAGCTGATGCGCTAGGACATCGTTGTCGACAATTTCAAGACGTAGCGCTCGCGCCTCGCTAAGCAGGTGTGAAGCCCGCTCGCCATCGGCGCGGCAAACCAGGACGGGCACCCCGGTTTCACCGCGGACGTAACGCAGACCGATCAGTATCGCCGTTCCTTTGAAGATCAGCGTGGCGTGATGCACACCGAGGGGAGGTTCGTCAGCTGACTCGTCACGAATGCGACGTCGTTCACTCTTCAACTCTGGCGCCCCTTGCTGATCCTTCAGCTCGCGCGTGACTTCAGTCTTGGTCATCCTCATTTCGCGCAGAAACAACGCACGCTGCACCAGGAGATCGATCAGGCCAGCGGCCAGAAGTGCGCCGGCGCCAATTCCGATCAGCAGTTTTGCCCCCGTAACGACAAGGCCCAAACAGCCCATGCCGCAGAACGGCAGATAGACCATCGTCTTCCACATGCCGAGAAGGCAAAAGGAAAAGGTTGCGCCGAGAACGAATACTTTAAACAGCGTCTTCCCGAGTTCGACCATCGAACGCGCAGACGCCAAGCGCTTCAGCCCTTGAAAAGGATTAATTTTATCGAAGTTGGGCGTCATTGGCTCGAGAGAGAAAACAAATCCACCATTGGCTAATATGCTTGCCAAAAGCACCGCCGCGACAAGCGTTCCAAGCAGCGGGCCAACAGTTGCCAAGGTGAGTTCGGCAAGCACAACCAGCGCCTGCCGGACCGCGAAGTCAAATGGCAGGTTCTGCAGCTTGTCGACAAATAGTAGCGCTTCGCGGCATTTGTCTTCGATCGCGCTGCCTCTTAGCCAAAGGTATCCGAGACCAGCGCAAGTGCCGACCGCGCGAACGAAATCGGAGCTATGTGGCAGCTGCCCTTTTTTGCGTGCATCGTTTAGCTTTTTGGGGGTGGCGGCGTGTGTCTTCTCTTCGCTCGAGTCGCTCATTTCAGCAATCTATCGAACCACTCGAGCGCGCCATTCGCTTGTGTGATCTCCAGTTTCATACCCTCTACGAGATAGCCAGCGTATGTAACCATGAGAATCGGAAAGACAAGATTCTTGATCGCCGGGGACATTTGGGTCAATTTGAATTGCGGCGCAAAGCGACGCAGTAGCATAAAGGATACATCAATCAGCGTCATAAAGAACACGACGGGCCCTGACACCAATAACGCCGTGCGCATAATCTGGTCGAGGAGCCCTAACACCTCCATTGCTCCTTGCGTGCTCAATGTAGGATAAAACTTATACACGGGCCAGATCAAATAGCTGCCATAAAGGGCGCCGATCAACGTTTCCAGCCCCCCTGATGCGACGAAGATGGCAATCGCAGTGATCCCGAGAAAGACTCCCATGGCGGAAGCCTGACTATTCGTCGCGGGGTCGGTCGGGGCGGACGGGTTGGTGACGCCGCGTTGGTTGTCGATAAACTCACCGGCCGCCTGAAGTCCCCATAAGGGAATGCCAAGGAAGGTGCCAAGTAGTGCGCCGACAAGAACTTCCTTCAATCCGAGCAGAGCTACCTCAATCAGACGTGTTTCAGGATCCAGCGCCTGCAACGCGTCGCTGACATGTGCCAGACATGGTAATCCGAAGCCGACAGCCAGGCAGCCGCGGATCAGGCCATCGGTCTGAGAACGTGTAAATACCGGTAGGATCATCATAATGCCTATCGCGCGCGCTGCGCCAAGACCGGCTGCTACGACGAGTTCGATAGCCGTATGCATGAGGATCTGAATCTCGGCCGGTGACGCATACATGGCGGAGACTAGTAGCTAAGTGTCATGGCGGGAAACTCGGTAAAGATCTGGTCGGTTAGCTCTATCAGCGGGGCGCTCAGCACAGGAGCAAACAAACCAATAACCGCGACAACAACCAGAAGCTTGACGGTTAGTGGCAAACTTTCATCCTGGATCTGTGTTGCCGCCTGGATGATGCCAATGACCAAGCCAACGACCACCGATGCAATGAGCGGCGGCAGAATCCAGATCATGAATACCACCAACGATTGGCTCATAAGAGTGACAATACTGGATTCAGCTATAATCAACCTCCCGGTATCGTGTAACTCAACACAAGCCCGTGCATCAATTTCGACCAGCCATCAATAGCGACGAACACGAAGAGTTTGAAAGGGACAGATATAAGCGTCGGGGATACCATAGACATGCCCATCGCCATCAAAATTGTCGTCACAATAAGATCAATAACGATGAAAGGAAGATAAAGAAGAAATCCGATCTCAAACGCGCGCTTTAGCTCTGAAATTAGAAAAGATGGAACCAGAATGGACAAATCATCAACTGTGGCTTTGGCACGCATTTCCGCTGGCCAGACTTTTTCGGTAGACGAGAGGAAAAACTGTCGCTGCTCCTCATTTGTGAACTTCTTAAGATGATCACGCAGGGGCTCGCTCCCGGATTTGGCGGCGCTTACCCAGTCGTCGAACGTCTGATAATGTAGCTTCGGATCGGTCATCCGATCATAGGTCTGTTCAACAACGGGCGCGCTAAGAAACATGGTGAGGATCAATGCGACAGCGTACAGCGCTATGTTAGGTGGTATCGTCTGAGTCCCGAGCGCATTGCGCACGAGGAAAAGAACAACCGATACCTTTACAAAGGCCGTGGTCGTGACGACCACTAAAACCAGCAGACCCAGTCCGGCGGTAACTGCGAGAAGCGCCAGGATTGGCGGCTGGAGCTCAGTCATTGCATCCCAACCGGCCACGGAGCCTGATGCCCAGCGTATCTCCAATGCGCACGATGTCGCCACGCCCGATACACTGACCGTTGGCAAGTATATCGACCGGATCCTGAATCGGCCGTCCAAGTTCGAAAATATGCCCTTCGCCGGCACTTCTTAATTCCCCTAGAGGAATAGGCCAGCGACCGCATTCAAAGACAAGCATGATCTCGACATCGTCGAGATCCTCCGTCGGCCCTAGTTGCGATCCAAGTTGTGTCATATGCGCATTCTCCAAAGAATAGGAACGCGGGCGGAAAGGCCCGTGCAGGACTAGCTGGTCGCCCTCAAGATCGGCGCTGGCCCACAACTGGCCCAAAGATAGGGCGATCTCGCCCCGGCCGAACGGCGCCAGGTCCGGCAACAGAGCATCACCGGCACATGCTTTTCGAAGAATCGCCGCAGGAACGTGCAGCGTGCCGATCTCTCCTGCAACCACGATCGGGAGGTCTGAAAGTAATCCGCGCGGCTGTCGCGGTAACTGGCCAAACAGTTCGCCCAGAGCACGAAACGCAGATGGCACCAAGCCATCGAGAGGCGAGAACAGGAACAGACGACCCTTGCCACTGACCGGGCCGAAGTCGATATCCAGTTCGAGATAAGGAGCCAGTGTCGCGGCTTCAAACACGCGCACGAGCTGCACGTTCAGCTGAGTCCTATACTCCAGTCGAGCAATAAGTGGCTCAAGTGCAAGTTCAACAATGAGTGAAGCCGTTGGCTCGGAAGGGAAAGTCAGCCCATTCTGCACTGTTGCGATGAGCCCCTCTACGAGCGACCGCGATATCGACAGCACGACCGTCTCAGCTCCGACCCTACAAATGCAGTCGAGCATTGGAATGGCGGCAAAATTCTCCTGCCAGACAAGCCCTGCCACACGCACCGACAGTGGCACGTCGTTGATCCGGGTCTGAAACGGTCCGCGCGAAGCCGCAGTGTCATTGAGCCACGAGGCGACCTCGTGGGACAGTGTCAGCGCTGGTTCCAATAGAGGGGGGCTCACCAAAGCGGCTGCCAAAAACTGCACCGTTCTGTCATTCGGAGGACCTGCAGGTTATCGAATCCGTTTCGCGACCTGGGAAAGCGGTCCCCTGCCAAATCGAAGCAGTATCTCATCGTCGGCCTCGATCTCGCCTGCGGCCTCCGAATGGATCTCGACGGCGCGCCCGACGTCGTCCTCGATCTGGCGCCATTTGTGCGTAGCCGCCGAACATGCGACCCATAGGTCCCTCGTCTCGGACGCCGCTGTCTCCGCCTTTTCTTGGGCGATTCGCGCATTACCAAGCATCTGCCGTCGGCGTGTGATTTCAGTTGCAAGCCGCTCAACATGCAGGTGGTGCCGGTCAAGCGCGGCGTTAGACAAGTTTTCGAGAGTCATCAGCTCCTGGTAGAGCGCTGCTTCCGCCGTTGCGCAATGTTGTTGTGCCATGGCAAGCTCTCGGGAGGCATTCTGTGCGGCTAAGGTGGCCATACGGCGCTCGGCTTCCTTCTTGGACAGCTCACTAAGGGCACGACGCTCTTGCATTTCCTTCAAGACCCGTAACCTGGAAGCCTGAACATGATTTACGCGGTCAGACGCGACATCCATGCGACCGTTTCCTCAAACCCTGAGATCTCGTCTTCGCTCTGGCGCAAAAACTCCCTCAGTTCGTCTATTGACTCGACAGCCCGGTCCGTCAGGGGATCGCCGCCTTGCTTGTATTCTCCGACGTTGATCAAGAACTCGGTCTCGGCATGCCGGGAAAGGAGTTCACGAAAGAAGGATGCCGCCTTGCGATGTGTCCGCGAAACGACCGCATCCATCACGCGGCTGCGACTCTGTAGTACATCGATAGCGGGGAAATGCGATCGCGCCGCAATAGCGCGCGAGAGCACGACATGGCCATCGAGAATGCCGCGCGACTCTTCAGCGATTGGATCCCCTGTGCCATCGCCTTCTACAAGCACGGTATAGAACGCCGTGATTGAGCCACGCTCACTCATGCCGGCGCGCTCAAGCAGGCCTGGCAGCATGCTGAAAACGGAAGGAGGGAAGCCCCGTCGCGTCGGCGGCTCGCCCGCAGCAAGGCCTATTTCACGCATGGCGCGGCAGAAGCGTGTCAGCGAGTCCAGCATGAGAGCAACGCGTAGCCCTTGTTCGCGAAAATATTCCGCGAGCGCTGTCGCCATCGGAGCACATTGCGCCCGCTCAACAGCCGAGCGGTCGGACGTTTCAACAACAACGACGGCACGGCGAAGGCCCTCTTCCCCGAGATGCCTCTCGATGAATTCACGAACTTCACGTCCTCGTTCGCCTATCAATGCGACTATGACAACGTCAGCGGCGGCACCTTTTACGATCTGTGACAATAAGGTCGACTTGCCACCACCTGGCTCGCCGTAAATCCCGATCCGCTGGCCCTCGCCGCACGTCAGGAGACCATCCAGAACACGCACCCCAAGGGGCAAGGGCCGTTCAATCATGCGCCTTGTCATTGGATTTGGAGCTCTGCCGTGCAGCGGCCGAGTTTCTGTGGTCTCGATTTGGCCTTTGCCGTCCAATGGACGGCAGCGACTGTCAATCACCCGGCCAAGTAGATCGTTGCCGACGGGTACTTCACGCATTCGTCCAGTGGCCACGACTTCCGCGCGGCTGGAGAGGCCGACCAGGTCGCCGATCGGCGTCAGCAATACGCCATCATCCAACAGGCCGATCACCTCAGCTTCCAGCGACAGTCCGGTTCGTGGGTCCTGTAGGAGGCAAAGTTCTCCAATACGAGTGTCTGGCAGGACGGCATGGACCAGTGTGCCGACAGCCCGCGTGATCCTGCCGCGCACGACGCGCGTGTCGATCCCCTTTGCCGTAGCTCTCAAAGACGAGATCGCCGGATCGACAGGGCAGATCGCATCGTCGTGATTATGTTCTGATACCTGCGTTGTCACAGTTCGCCTTTTTCAGAAAGCGACCCGAAGCCGAGACGCAACGCGCGCATCTGCGCATCAAGCCCCAGATCGACATTGCCGTACTCGCTCCACAGCACGCAGCGTCGCGGCGATAACGTCGGATCCGGTTTGATCCGAACCCTTGGCCGACCATCCTGGCCGTCCCATCCCGCAAACTCTCGCGCAAGCATGTCCACTTGCGTCGGATACACATGGAGGCAGACTTCCGCGCCGCTGTATTGGCGCTCAATGGCGTGGCGAACAGCCATGACCAACAGTTCGCCCGGATCGAACGCTCCTAGAAGCTCGCTTAGTATCTCAAGCACGAGCTGCGGCAATTGCTGCTCCAGAACCGCCTTTCGTCGTGCGACTTCGGCAACCGCCTGCGAAATCAGCGCCGCCATTTCCTCCGCGCCTGCATTCAGGCCCTCGGTATGGCCGCGCGCCAACTCACGCTGATACGCCGCGCGTGCCCAACTGCGTACGTGCTGCTGATGCCGTTCTGCGGCGGCACACGCTTTTGCGGCATTATCCCAGATTTCGAGCTCGCTCGCCGGTATCAGTGGCCCCAATGGGCGCATCTGCGGCGCTGCCGGCGCCACGGAAATATCGGCTGTCATATCGGCGGGTTCTCCGCCTCAAAATGGCGTACCACAAGCGACAACAACTGACCTGCGGCGTTCCCGTGCTTAGGCTCTGGATTGTCGGCGGCGGTTCCTACAGGCAAGCGTAGGAGCACGCGGTTGCGCTCCATCACTGGACTGTGATGGAGCCAGGCACCAAGACAGGCGTGTCCATCGTGTTCAATTTGGTGCGCGAGTTTTCCCGGATCCGCGATCAATCTGTCCGCAATGGCATGCGCCAGATGTCGGATTCCAAACGCATGGGCATCAGCGCCGATACGTTGAATGAGCACTGTGAGGTCAGGCTGAGAGACAAGCTTAAGCAGCGATCGGGCATGCCATGCACTACCTGCAAGGAGGGCAGCCCGAAGCGGATCATTACCGCGCAGAAGGTCCAGCCCCCGCTCAACATCATTCGACTTCGAATCATTGTCGAGTAACAATTCTGTTAGTCTTCGCTGCAGTCTGGGACACTTCTGCAACTGAGCCAACGTAGCAGCCGATAACGCCGGATCAAGACGCGCGCCAAGACGGGTAGGATGGGCCGAAGCAGCAAGCTCGCTCCGACCCAAGGAAGGCAATTGGAACGAACCATCAGGTTGGGCGGTCAGTATCGGCATTGGCATTGACATGTCACTGAGGCGCTATCGCCGGTGTCTTTTTGCGAATGGCATCGAGTGCGGAAACACCCGACCGCCGCTCGAGCTTGGGAACTTCGCCCGCTGACTGCTTGCGCCGGCGGCTAAGACCGGTGACTAAGAGATAGCACGCCACTGCGAACACAGCTGCGGCAATACCGGTTAAGCTGGCCAAAAGTGGCGCTGGAACGGGCCTGGACGCTTGGGCCAAAACAGTCGCCGGCACGGACCGTTGCTCAGGCGCGGAACGCTCCACCGACACCAAAACCACTTCGACCTTGTCGTAGGACAACCCTTCGATGCTGTCGGCCACGAGCATCTTTATCTTCGGCAGCAGAACCGAGAGATCTGCTTTGGCGTCGTGCCTGATAAAGACCGAAGCCGAGGATGGCGTGGCGCCTGCTCGCAAAAGGTCGTTATGCGGCAGAACTACGTGGACACGTACAGAGAATACGCCATCGATATCGCTGATCGTGCGGGACAACTCTTCGCTGAGCGCATAAACATAACGGGCACGTTCCTCGGTCGGCGAGGCAATGAGGCCTGATCCTTGGAAAATCTCTCCGAGGTTCTTGAATGACTGGCGCGGCAATCCCTTGCCATTCAGGAGGTCGATTGAGTAAGCGAGCAGCTTTTCGTCAACCTGGACCGTGCTAGTCCCATCCTTGGCAGCGACCCGAACCGCATGAACTCCGTTGTCCATCAGAAGGGCGAGCATTTCATTCGCCTCGCGCTCCTGCAGTTGCGTGTAGAGATCCACCTTGCAACCGCCGAGGGCCACGAGGAGTGGCAGCACGATAAGGCGAAGTGACCTCCGACCGCACGTGCCAGGCATGATTTCCTGGGCTAAGCCAATCATGTGCGCGGTTCAGCCTTCCTTTAGAAGTTTATTTACAGATGAGGTGATGCCGCTGACACCTTTGGAAACAAGCGCAACCTGAGTGACGCCATTGTACATATCCCGCAGACCAGCAATCATTGTTTCGAAATCATGCCGTCCTTGCGGAACGCCTGACGTTCCGGTTCCCGCATCACCTTCGGCAGGAAGCTTCTGCGGCCTAGGTAGAGCGCCCTTGAAAAGGCCTACCTGCTGGTCGAGCGCAGCCGAATTAACAGCACGGTCTGGGTACATCGCAGAAATCGTCTGCAACACGCGGTCCCCCAAGGGACTCATCTGCGTAGCCGCGCGTTGAAGAGCCATCGCCGGAGGAACTGGCACCCTCGATGGCGCCGATGCGGCATCGTTTTTCAGCGAGTCGGCCGCGTGCGCCAAAGCGCGCTCAAACTGGGCTTGCTCGCTGAACGACGGTGACCCGGCCCTGGCCAGACAGTCCGTTAAAGTGGCAGTGATCGACGTGATAGGGATCATCATGAAAGACCCGATAGCTTCCTCTTTGACCGGAGCGAACTCGGCCCTTCGTCATTCGTTATCAGGTCAACGTCTAGGTGGCCGAGCTGACGACAAGCTGACTGACGGAGCCTGGTTAGTATCTAGAGGATATGCTGGCGCCTAAGTCACTTGTGCAAATTTCAGACTCTAGTGTATCAGTGCGCAATGTTGAGAGCGCTCATCCGATCCGTCCGCCCACACGTTTTGAGACTTCTGTGTGCCGGTTTTTTTCTCTCCGCCGGAACCAACGGAACTCTCGGCGTCCCCTTATCCCTCTCCAAGACGCCGTACAGATATACGGTTCTCGATCAGGATATTTCTGAGGCGCTGCAGCAATTCGGCAACAACCTTAATATCCGAGTCAACATTAGCGCCGAGGTGAAGGGGCGGATCCGCGGGAGTATGCCGGATTTGCCACCGCGCGAGTTCCTCGACCGTTTGGCCAATATGTACGGTCTCCAATGGTATTATGATGGGCTTGTCCTCTACGTGTCAGCCGCAAAAGAATCACAAACCCGCATGCTTGTGCTGACTTCGATCCGCTTCGATACGTTTAAGGGTGCCCTAGACAAGCTTGAGATCTCCGATGACCGCTACGTCGTGAGACCCGCGCCGGGAGATGGCCTCGTTTTGGTTTCCGGTCCGCCGCGCTTCACCGCGCTCGTGGAGCAGACTTTCAATGGTCTTGTCGCAGAGGCACAGGGGCAGCCGCGCGTCCATGAAACGCCGACAAGCGAATCGGTCCTGACATTGTTTCGGGGTTCCTCCACCATGGTCGTCCGCAACGGATTGCCTGAAGCCGCTTATTCGTCCGACGTGCCGCAGCAGGATGGCGTTGGCGGGAAGCCAGAGCCACGCCAAAAATGATATCTGCGGTCGCAGCTTCGGGACAAAACAACACCGCGGCCACCCCAAATTGTGAATTCCTCTGAACTCGTCAGTTTACCGAAAGCTAAACCGCTCATGGTGGCAACCGCCAGCTTCAGCGATATCTCCGGTCATTGTGCTGGTATTGCACATGGATCTGGCGTGGGGGATTGCAATTTCATTTTTGAGGAGACACAATGTCCGTCAATAATAATACAAGCAACGTTTTCCGTAGCCAGGATATTCTCCAGTACAGCAGCCTGAATCTGACATCTTCGTTGGAAAAGGCGCAGCAAAACGCATCGTCATTCGAGGCGATGCTCTCCCTTCACCTGCACGAAGACGACGCCAGCCCCTTCCCGTCGATGAAGGAATTGTGCCGGAACACATCGGAGTCGCTGTTGCCCGATGTCGCATCCTCGTTGGAAGAATTGCGCAAGAACCCATTGGATCTGCTGCCGCCAAGCATGAGGGCAGCCATCGAAGCAACGGATCAAGGCCCGCAGCCTGCGGTCGCCCTCCCTCCCATTGCGCAAGCGCCTATAAAAAGCGAGAGAATTACGTGGAACGGCGGCTCACTGTCCCAAGCCGAGTTGCAGATTGTCGCAGTGCTGAACCGTCACAAGGACCTATGCCCGCTTAGTTGGCAATCGCTGACGGATAAAGCCAATGATCCCTCTACGCCACCGGATCTGAAAGCGGCGATTGAGGGATTGCAGCAGGATCCAGAGCTTTTTTATGCGATCGGCTCGCAGGGCGATGGCCGCTGTGGCGGTAAGATCACGGCCAAGGATTTGTCCGAGTTCTCTCGCCATCACTCACAAGTTGCCGCATTTCAGGGCCAGCAGGCGCAAAGCTACGCGCAGAACTACATCCCATCCGATAGTACTGGAAGTGCGCAGCCGTCGGTTATGACCTTGAACGATGCGATGCGCGAGCTTTACCGGTACTCCGAAAACCTGCCCAAGAACCTGAGTCTGACTTATTTCAAGCAGATCGTCGACGGCGACGCGAAAACTGGCAAATGTCCGCCACAGGTCATTGCGGCGGCTCAGTACTTTGTCAGTCACCCGAATGAATGGAAGCGGTTGTACGGTGGCTCGATAGACAAAGTCCATAAAGAGGATTTTCTCCAAGTCGCTTCATCTTCGATGAGCCTCACGCAAACCGAGCTGAATACCCTTAAGACGATCAACAGCAACCAGCAAAAATTCTTTGGGAGCGGTGTCCTGACTCGTGACAAGCTCGCAAGCATGGCGCAAGACAAGAGCCTAGATCCGAGAGTAAAGCAGGCGGCATCGCAGCTGTTATCGGATCATCTGCTCTTCGGTCTTCTAAACAATTCGATTACGGGCTACAAGACCCACAATTCGTTCTTCGATTTCGGCGGCGGACACACGGTTGATTCCGGCAATATCAGCAACAAAGATTTTGGCCACTTCTACAACGGCATGTCGTCTGCAAACCGAGCCGTTCAGCAGCCAAAGACCCATGCGCCCGAAACTGCTGCGGAACAGGACGCCGTCTCGGACATGATGACGGGCCGGGCGGACCAGCCTGATACCAAGTCGGCCAAAAAGAACGGCGGGGCCTTCATCCACACAGTCGACGACGTGCTCAAGGTGTACTCGACAGTGGCTGATTGGGCTGCGACGGCGGTGGGTCTGTTGAGCTTCATTCCGGTCGTGGGCCAAGTGGCCGATGCCGTGTCGATGACGCTCGCGTTCGAGGCGCAAGCGGCAAATCTTGTCCGCACAGCCATTACCGGAGGCAATATGAAGCAGGCGCTGCTAGACGCTGGCATCAATATCGGAGCGCAGGCGCTCAGCCTTGTCGCGGGTCCCGAGGTCAAGCTTGCGATTCGCAACGGGCTGGTGAAGACGGCGTTGGAAGAGGCCGCCGCGGCCGGGATCGATCTGCCGATTTCCATGGCGAAAAGCTATGCAGAAGACTATTTGTCCAACCTGCAAGCATGCCTTCCGGCCGACACTATGCAAGCGGCCGGCCTCCTCAGCCCGATGGTGCCAATACTCCAGAAAGTGGCCTGACAACAAATGTGCGACTTCCTTCGCACGCTTCACTAGCCTATCAATCACCTTGTGGGGAACCTTTGCCTTTCCGCAAGGCGATTTGGCAGGCGTGCCTTGAGGATCGTGGTTAGGTCGCAGCAGGCCCGGGCTTAATCCGCTCATCCTTCGGCCTTGAGGTCGTTTTCACACTTAGCCTGAGAGGAGAAGGTGAGAACTGAGAACGGCTAGAAAAAACCGATATTGTTGAAAAAGTCCGCGTCGCGGTCGCCCGTGGCGCTTTCGTAGGATGGCGTTCCGCGGAGACCCCAAAATTGAATCCTGATTCCATGCAATGCGCCGGGTTGGAACTGGATTCTAATATCGGTGGGGACTTTGCGGTGCGCCGGACTTTTTCAACAGTATCAACCCAGAGCGGTCGTGCTGGCCAGTTGGCGCAGCGCCCGTCCCCCACTGCTTCTCCGGTGGTCATAGGGACCACCGGGCCGCAACATGGGCCGGTGGAGCGCAGCGACACAGCCGCCAGCTTTGTCGACACGACCGCCAAGATCAAGCTCGCTTGGCCACTTGAGCCACGCCGCCGTCGCGTGACGTGCGCCTTTAACCTCGCAAATGAAGAACGCCGCTCAGCGAGGCAACGTCATGAGCGCAGCGCCACCGGGCACCCCGGAGAGGTGAGGGACACCCCTATCTTGTTCAGGTCACGGTCGTGTATTGTGACGGCCGCGCTCACCACCAGATCCGAAGCAACGGCAATGTTACAGACTGGAGGCGGCGCCGTGCTCTACCAAGCTAAAACATACGACCCATGTCATTGACCTTTGCCCGCCCCGAACGTCCTGTATGTGGCAACTGGTATGGCCGCACGCTCGCCATCGCTCGGCTCGACAGCCTGGTTGTCGAGCAAATCGCGCGGATCGTTGACCATTGCAGCTAGGTTACGTCGTGTCGAACAGCCAAGGGGCTTTTCGAAGGATTTGTCACTGAGTAAAGAATACGACGGACAGGCAGGTGGGCGGGCATGATACACAATTGCTTCTACTTGGACTGCGCCGCCATCGTGTTGGTCGAGCAAATGGATGTTGTAAGTGTCTATACCCATCTGCCTGGCCTGATGCACCACCTCTGCGCTGAGCCGGGACGAGCCCCAGATAAGGAGGTGAAGGGCATCGCGGCGGCCGCTACTGGTCCTGTCAAGGAAAACACGCAAACGCTGCCGTTCGGAAGCGCGGAGGCTCTTTAATATCAGCACGGTGGTCTCCGGCCGGATAAGGATTGGCGCAGGGGGCTCGACATAGATCGGCACAGTGCTTGTGCAGCCACTTGCGCTGGCTGTCAGGGCGACCAGGAGAACTTTGATCCGCAAAGTCATTCGATCACCTATTGAATTATGAAGCCGCGACCGCGCTTGGCCCCGGGCGCGCCGGTGCGGGCAGCAGCGCGGCCTCGCGGCGGATCTGCCGGCGGATCGTCCAAAGCCGGCGCCATCCGGTCCGTGGGTGCGCTCATCTGGTTGGGGCTGGAGCCTGGTTTTACGATGTAAGGCGTAACCAGAATTATAAGTTCTGATTCTTCTTTTTGAAACGAGGAGGAACGAAACAGAGCGCCAAGAATCGGCATTTCGCCGAGCCAGGGAAACGCACTGACATTATTGTTCACGTTGCGCCTGATCAGACCGCCAATTGCAAAGCTCTGCCCACTGGCGAGTTCGACGACTGTGTCGGCTCGGCGCGTGGAAACTGCCGGCACGGAAATACCATTGATTTGAACGGCACCTTGGGACGATAGTTCACTGACCTCCGGCTTTACGTGAATGTTGATCCGGTTGTTGTTGAGAACGGTCGGCACGAATTCCAGGCTGACGCCGAAGTGACGGAATTCAACCGACACTTGCTTGTTTTCCTGCAGGACAGGAATGGGAAATTCGCCACCTGCGAGAAAGCTGGCAGTTTCACCGGACATCGCGGTGAGATTCGGCTCAGCCAACACGGAAGCTATGTGCTCCTTGGCGAGCGCGTCTAGAACCGCGCCGATGTTGACGGCACCGTTGTTGAATCCGATTCCTGCTGTGCCACCACCCTGCGCTGCACCAGAGCCAGTGCCTCCGCCGCTTAACAAGCCCACTCTGAAATTGTCGATTTGACCAAAGGCGGACAGGTTAACGCCGAGTGCCTTCATGGCGCTACGGGAGACCTCCGCTACGCGCACACTGAGATTAACTTGTAAGGACCCAGCGACCTTAATGTTGTTGACGACTTGCGCACCGTCCCCGAGATACTGCTCAGTGACCCTTTTTGCGGTGTCGGCGACCTCCGCATTGGGCGCTGTACCGCTAAGGATTGCGCCGCGCGGCGTATAGCTCACCTGGATTGAAGAGTCGCCAACCTGATCCATCAACATGGCGCGCAATTCCTCGATCGGTTGCGTAACGACAATTCGCAGCGCGGCGAGAGCCTCGCCCTTATCGTCCAAGGCGAACAGGCTGGTCCGCCCGGATTTCTTCCCGAAGACGAAGATCGTTGTATTTGAGGCTGCCTGATAATCAGCGATCGTCGGGTCAGCAACAAAGATGGTCGTGGCAGGCGCGGGCAAATGAACCGTCTTGCCGAGCGAAGAGGAAAGGTTCAGCGTGCCGTCGATGCTATTGGATGCGGCACGCGGCGCCCCTTGATCCTGCATGTTTTCGGCCGGGGCAGAAACTGGATATGCCAGAATGAGCGCACAGAGAAGGCGGCCCAAGTAAGGAGAAACAGTAGCAGGTCTCGGGCAAACGATGTGCGGGGGCCGCCGATCGGTGTCAGAATGAGTTGTAATGATTTTCAAGGCGGTCTTTTCTTTCAAATTCGGCCAACTATACGAATGTCGCGCTAGTCACATTCAAGAATGTAACCAATGCCACGCACCGTTTTTATCCGTGGCGTTGCGTTTGAACTGCTCAGATATCGACGTAAGCGATAGATTCCGACTTCAAGCGCGTTGGCCGATACTTCATCGTTGAACGAATAGAGGTGATCTTCCAACTGCGAACGCGGCACGATGCGGCCTGCACGGTTGAGCAGATGCTCTAAAATACATAATTCACGGCGTGCGACCGTCAGTGGATAACCAGCAACGGAAACCTGTCGGCCGATCGGATCGAAGTGGAGATTGCCAAATACAATGATCGGGGCAGTCATCTGAGTCGACCGCCGCAGAACGGCTCTCATTCTGGCAATGAGCTCATTAGTATACACTGGCTTGAGCAGAAAATCGTCCGCACCACCGTTGAAAATCGCAATTCGCTTCTCAAGATCGTCGACGTCACTCAAAATGAGAGCAGGAACTGAATGTCCCTCACCCCTTAGCTGCTTCAGCCAATCCAAGCCATCGCCATCCGGCAGAACCAGCTCCAGCAGGAGAATTTCGTAGCTGGCGCAAGAAAATGCACTCGATGCTTGTTCCAGTGTGGGAACAACATCAACGGCGAAACCGCTGTCGCCGAGTGCAACTCCCACCGCTCGCGTAAGATCCGCATGGTGGTCAACGAATAGCGTTCGCATTTCATCTCCTATTAATGGTAGGACAGGTCACCGAGACTGTTGAGACGGCGAAAGCAGAAGTCGCGCAACGCGTCGCAGTGTTCGTAATCCTCTTTGGGACGGCTAGTCGCAGGATCATGCGAGCCGTACGCCTGTAGTAGGCGAGGTAGAACCTGTGATGGGCTGAAGCGTCGTTTGGGCAGGCCAAGATGCCACTCCGCCTTCAATTCGTCTGCGCATCCTGCCGATGTGGCGGCCCCTGCATTCGCCAAGCGACATTGCCCTCCAGAGCCCATAATTCCATGACCCGTAGGGGTTAGCTTTCGACAAGCGACTTGAGCAAATCGATTGTTCGGATGTAAGCAATCCACATCCTGGATTGTCCGCATATTCACCCCCCAGATCGCACTGTGAGGCTGATGCTTGGTACCGACGCCTCCCTGGTTTCAGCCTCAAATCAGGTCCGCCTGACCATGAAGTGCAATCGTTGACCGCTTCTGCGACACCTGGGGCGATTGGCAACGCCGCCACGTGCCCCAATGTGCCACGAGATAACCGTCGTCCTCGGAGACGGTTCAGTCCGGCACCGGCTCGTAACCCAAGCCCCCAATCACACAGGTCAGTGTCGGATCGAACCAACCGTCGGTTTTCCCTGGCAATCAGGTGGAACGGCCTCAAGAGCAAGCTGACACGGTTTTTGGTCAGGTTCTCGACTCGGCCTGTTGTAAAGCTGCACGATACCGAGTAGGCACCGGCGTATTGCACGCCCATCCAGAACGTTGTGGATATTGCGGCGGTCGACAGGGCCAAGCCTATAGCGGCGGTTGGGTGGGCGGCCGAGAGCATCTCCCTTCTTGGCCATCAGGAGGTGACGGCCGAGTTGCTGACACTGGCCTCGATTCTTGACCACGAAATTGCAGCCGATTATCACCGCTCGGGATGATAGATGCTGGGGAATGATGCCGTCCGCGCACCGCCTCGTCGCGCACCAACTCGGGTGCGGCAAATAAGGGAGCGTCGCGCCGGCATTTCGGATTGGTGCAGACTCGTTGCCAAAAGTTTCCGATCAGTATCGGTTCCATTCTCCTCTCCGCAGAACACCTCGCGCTCCAGGGCGGCTCCGCCACATAATCTCGCTGAGAGACGCTCGCCTACTGGATGGCCGCAAGATGCGCTGGAAACCAAACGGCTCCCATCCGACATTATCTCGCCGCACCTAAACGTTGCCCAGGCTTGCCCGGCTGAATTGCGGCACTGATCGGCGCCCGTCTAGCATCAACCCTGTGGCGCGGCTTCATCTCGGCCGTGGTCGGGCTTGGGACAAATGCGATAGCGGTCATTCGCGCAGGTCGATGACGCCGAGTTCGTGCCACATCCACTCGGCGACCTTCTGACGGCCGCCGTTGATTTTGCGGCCGGACGTGGCGTTTGCTGCTCATGCCGACCAGTCAGCTGGTCAAGACTTTCGCGATGTCCATGGGTTGACAGACAATCTGCTCGCCGATTTCGGGCGGGTGTCTGAGGTAGGTTCCTCTGATCTTTGCCGGGACGTTCAGCTATCATATGCTCCACGGTGCCGATTTCAGTGAGCGGAGGCGCTGGAGATCACCAAGGGGTCTGCTGGATCAGCGTCTTTCCCGTTTCCGCACGCGGCCGAGTTGAACGGGGCCGTCATGGTACGACCCCGGATGAGGTCACGAGCTTGGATACCGCCCTGCCCCCACCGCAAACATAGGCGTGCAGCGCGGTCAGGCAAGCATTCGCGTTCTTGAGATCCCGCTCATGCTGCGGGGCAATCGTGAGATCGGCAAGTGTATAGATTGGATTCCGCACATGCATCAGGTCTGTGATGGTCTGGGCTTGGTCGGCGGTCTGCACCTTTGGGCCTCTGATGTTATCTCTCAGGTTCCGCCTGATCACGTCCTCGCTGGTATTGAGCCAGATCGAGACGGCTTTCTCCCCGACATAATGCCGGATCTCCTCGATCATGAACGCTTCACCGCCGGTTGCGAGCACCGCCGACCCCAGTTCGAGTGACTGCCTGATCTCATTCACCTCAAGATCTCTGAAATAGGCCTCCCCATCCTCAGCGACGATCTTAGCTACGGACTTGCCGGTCTTCGCCTCGATTTTTCTATCGGAATCGACGAACCTCATTCCTAGTCGTTTGGCGAGTGCACGGCCCAAACTGGATTTCCCTGCGCCTTTCACGCCGACGAGCACGATCGACCGCGCGCCCAACGCGCCAAGAATCTCTGTTGCGATCGGGGAGCGCTCCGTTCGTCTCGGCGGGGCGACTTGCAACCGACGACGTAGGCTGGCACCAACTGTGCTATCGGCGTGGGCTTCCCAGTGGGGGATCTCTATGGCCTCGTGAGGGATGATGACCTTGTTGCAGGCCTGTCGCACGCGCTCCAAGAGTTGCTCGGCTATAGACTGATCCAGTGGATCTTGGCTCTCTCGCTGCAGCTCCTGCAGCTTCTGCAGCTCCTTGTAGGTGTCGTGATTGTAAATCTTGGTCTTGTAGCTGTCTGCAGTGTGGAACTCCACCTCGAAGCGGTAGCCCCCCGGCGTGGCGAGCACGGTCTTGATGCCGACGAAGGTCGGCGATCGCGTCCTGAACCAGTTGGTCGTGCTGACCTCAGAATACCCGCTCTCGTCGAAGGCTATAATGGCTTTCTTGAAGGCACGGGTAAAATCTCTATCAGGGAGTTGGAAGCAGTGGCGTACAGCGTTGTTGATCAGCTGGGCGCCGGCTTCAAACGGGGCCTGTATCCCGGTGAGCTGGCCTGTCATCGAGCTTTCCGATCTCAAACGCTCAGCGAGATGGGGCATCTTCACGTTGATATCGGCTCTCCTGAGGGCTTCGGCAACCGAGATTACCATCGGGGTGATGTCCTTCTCTTCGGCTCGGGCGCGGCAAGCCTCCATTTGAGCTCGCTGTACGGCCAGCTCGGGAGTCAAGGTCATCGTCGTGGCTGAATCATCGGCAGAAGCCCCTCGAGCCGAGGGTTGAGGCAGAAAGCCTCGCTCGGCAGCAAGTTTGATCGAAGCTTGCATAACTGAAGCCGCCAGCGTCGGATTGTCCTGAAGATCCTGCAATGTGGCATCGACATCAAACCGACCCTGGTTGAGGGTAGCCGCAATGCTCTTGGTGTAGGGCACCGATTTCGAGCCTGGTGTTTGTTGCAGCAGGCGCCGAAGTTGCCTGCTCTTGAACATAAAGATGTGGGCCCCAGTGTCCGATTTATATGCGTCAGTTCCGACTTTGATACCGAGGCTCAGGAGATTCTTTGCACTCCGCACGAGGTCGTGTGGATTGTATCCATCCGGTCGCGGGGCAATGCGCGTAGGGTAACGGTCGACAAGAAGCTGGACGCGGTCGCGTGGCTGAGCCGTTGCCGAATAGATCTCCGCCAGCTCCGGGAACAGCTCGCAAAGCGGTTGGCTCATCGCGAGTGGTGCCTCGCTCAGGCTGACGACTGTTTCGGGCAGGAGTTGTTCGGGCAGAGCTTGCTCATCCAGCCTCGCGGCCCACGTCTCGAGCTCAGCGTGGAGCAACTCAGCAATCTCGCGCGCGACCGGATGGTCTGCCAGTTGGATGTCGTGCCGCGCCTTTTCAAGCGTCTCCTGGACGTTCTGAGCACTGACCTGTTCCTGCTCCAACACGCCTCGGATGTCTCGCTTGAGCTCTTGGTGAATGCCTTCGTACGTGCCGAAGATGGCACGCTCGGCAAACCACTGTCGGGCTTCATGGGATTGAGCGAGAAAGTCTCGCTGCAGACAAGTATAGATTTCCAGAACATTGCGCGTGGCGGCGAGGATCTGGCTGGCGCGCCCGAACTTGTAGCGACCATCCTCAATCGCCGGCGTGTGCGACTTTGGCGGCTTGAGCGAGCGCAATCCGCGAGCTTGCTCCTCTTGATCGAATTGCCTGACATGCTCGTAAAGCTGTGGCCGGTCGCCGACGATGACGAGGCTGTCTCCGTCGAAGTCGCCGTCAAGTTTCTTCTGTTCACCAGTTGGGACGGCAACCAACGAGCCCGGGGCAAACACCTCGGTCGCCTGCAGGATGCCGAGGCAGTCGACCGTCGTGTCCACCTTGACGCGGTCCTTGCTCGTGGTCCAGCTCGCATGGCATTTGACGTCCTCGGCAGACATGATTAGCACACGGTCGGCGTAGGCGGCCGGCCACATCTTATCCGGTACAACGATCAGGATGCCTTTGGCAAAGAAAGTCGGATCGTCGGCGGCCAGTTCCCTCCCCGACTTCTGGGCGACATTGAAGCTGTATTGAATGGCCGTGCAGTTATCGAGAAATACAGCGGTCGGATCGCCGTCGACGGCCAACTTGACCCGCTCGGCGGCAAACGGGCGCAGGTTCGGCTTATCGTAGGGCGAGCGCCCGACCAGCACGCCGCTCGTCCCCGTCAATGTTTCGCTCTTCAGCGTCGGCACATGGAGACACTCATCGTTGGAGGGTACGGCAACCGCGCCGGGACCATCGATGTGTCCGGCCGTCACCGTTCTAAACAGCTCTTCGGTGGTCAACGTTGGCTCTTGTTGGCTCTCGAGCCAGGCCGTGGCCTTTTCACGGACCTCATCCGCCACTTGGTCGCAGCGCGGATAGTGTTGCAGCGCCGAGACTGGCAGGGATGATTTCCTTCCCTCACCAAAGGCAGACATCTGATCAGGACCCTGCTCGCCGGCGCGACATACAGCTGGCATAAGGTTGGCTAGCGAGGCCCTGATGAAACCGCAGCCGTCATGCGGTCGCAATGCAATGGGACCGTCCGGCCCCCTCAGCTTGAAGGGATGCTCCTGGTTGGCGGGACGGTCCGGCAGCAGCGACAGTTTGAAGGCGCCTTCCAGCGCGTAGTCGTGAACTCCCAGGCCCTTGATCGCCGGTGGCGCCGCAAAACCCCTGCGCTGGGTATAATAATAGGCCTCCTTGAAAGGGGCCCAAGTCCGAGACAGCTGCTCGAAGGCGGTGCCCGGTGCGGTATCGACATACGGAATCGCCAGCAGCTTTCCCCCGGAAAGCTTAGCTAGCTCGCCTGGAGCACGGGCCGCAATCTGAGACACGGTCAATCGCGGCGGCTTTAACTTGCTGCCTCCGAACAGGTCCATGCGGTATGGCACACCGTTGACGTTCACCGTACGCGCCAGCATGAAGGCGCTCGGCGTTCCTGGCATCTGGACCGCAACGACTGGCAAAGCCCCGGCAGTCAGGCGCTGAAATATCGAATACCGTCTCTCCGGCTCGGTGGCCACCGGCCGTCCCTGCATGTCAACTACCGGCAACTGCATCAGTCCTGCGTCACCCTGCGGCGGTCTTGGCTCGTGATCCATGGTTCGCAGGACCTGATACACGTCGAAGACCGATGCTGGATGTTGCCCCTGGATCGTCGCCGCATCCTGCTCTATGAAAAAGTCCAGCGCATCCACTGGATTCTCCGCCTCGATCTGCGCGATCAGGTTCCAGCTCATGCTGGAAAGGTCGCTTTCAATGAGGCCGCGCGTGCTGTCCAGGATCTCCTTCGTCTTGCGCTCCAGCGCTTGCTGCCTCACCCGCAAGTCGGACCTCTTGCCCTCGACATACGGTGACCTGAATAGTCTCTCCAGGACCGCACGGGCCTTAAGCGTCTGATAGATCGATAAAGCGGGGCGGCGGCTGGCAAGCGGTCCACGGGTCCGCTCGGCATCGCTTGCGTTCAGATGCGCCTCGATCTTCTGCTCGAGCACGGATTGGAGGTCGTTGAGCAGATTGAGGGCCTGCGTGCGGTGCGAGCGCAGCGGCCTCTGTGGGCTGCGAGCCAGCGGCAGCAGAGATGCACACAGATTAGCCATGGTTTCCAGATCGTTGTGGGTCGTAAAATCAGGGGCTTGACGCAATTCCGAGAGGCGGTTCAAGCCTGTCGGTGCGAGCAAACCGAGATCATCAGACAGCCGAGCCTTACCAAGTGCCTTGAAAACGGTTGTGATGTCTAGAACGTCAGCCTGCGCCAGGCGATCATCATCATAGTGCAGGTAATGAGCGAGCTTGTGCAAGCGATCCTTCGGCAGAGCCGCGTCCGTAATATCCCCAGTGTCTTCTGCCTTCATGATCATTCGCGACAAAGCATTGGCGAGAATACTTAGCTGAGCTGTCGTGAACACACCGAATCGTAGCTCTCGAGCACCCAATCTGCGCGCGATGTCCATCGTGGACTGCTGGCACGCCGACTCTTCCGGCCACTTGGTGAAGCCGTTCATCAAGGTCGCCACTCCCTGCGGAGCGAAATCGGAGAGCTGGCGCTGACGGGCTTCCCCGGCGATTGCGATCGCGGCTCTGCGACAGTCCTCCCCGACCGGCCACTTGCTGAAACCGTTCACCAGATTAGATAGGTGCTGGTGACTAAACTCACAGAGTCGGGCGCCGCGGCGAATGACCTCACCGGCGATGGCGATCGCGGCGTCGCGACAGTCCGCCCCGTCCGGCCACTTGCTGAAACCGTTCACCAGATTAGCTAGGTGCTGGTGAGTAAAGTCACGGAGTCGGGTGCCTCGGCGAAGGACCTCGCTGGCTATAGCGATTGTGGCTTGCTGAGTCGACGCCGCTTCCGGCCACTTGCCGAATCCGTTCACCAGGTTCGCCAGGTCCTGGTCATTGAAATCAGAGAGCCCGAACTCGCCGCGCCCGGCGCGGCGGGTGACCTCCCCGGCGATGGCGACTGTTGCCTGGCGAGACGCCGCCTCTTCCGGCCACTTGCTAAAACCGTTCACCAATGTCGCAAGTGCCTGCTGAGTAAGATGAGAGAACTGGTCATCGCGTTGAAAGACCTCGCTGGCGATCGCCAGTGTTGCATCGCGACAGTCCGCCTGTTGTGGCCACTTACTGAAACCGTTCACCAAGTTTGCCAAGTGCTGATGACTGAAAGCAGAGAGTTGGGCGCGGCGGCGGATGACCTCACTGGCGATCGCGACTGTGGCGTGATGATAGTCGGCATCGTCCGGGCATTTGCCGAACCCGTTCACTAGGTTAGCCAGCTCCTGCGGAGTAAAATGAGACAGCCCTTGCTCGCCGGCGCGGCGAGAGACTTCTGTGGCGATATTGGCTGTGGCTTGGCGGTAGACCGCCCCTTCCGGCCATTTGCTGAAACCTTGCACCAGGTTCGCTAAGTCCTGATGATTAAAATCAGAGAGCCCGAACCTGCCGCGGGCGGCGCGGCGACCTACCTCATCGGCAATCGCTCCGGTGACTTGGCGACACCGCTCCTCTATCGGCCACTTACTGAAACCGTTCACAAGGGTCGCCATGTGCTGGGGATTAAGATCAGCGACGCCGGCACGCCGGTTACGACCAAGGACCTCACCGGCCATCGCACTGGCGGCTTCGCGGGACGCCTGCTCTTCCGGCCATTTGCTGAAACCTTGCACCAGGTTCGCCAGTTCCTGGTGGGTGAATTCGGAGAGCCGGGCACGGCGGTCGCGGCGCAGGACCTCGCCCGCGATCGCAACTGTGGCTTGGCAACAGACCTCCTCTTGGGCACACTTTCCGAAACCGTTCACTAGGTTGGCCAAGTCCTGGTGATTAAAAGTTGAGAGCCCGAGGTTACGGCGGCGAAGGACTTCACCGGCAATCGTTCCGGTGGCTTGGCGGGACCACTCCTTTTCCGGCCACTTGCTGAAACCGTTCACCAGATTAGCCAGGTGCTGCTCCCTAAAATCAGAGAGCCCGAAACGGCGGTCCTCGCGACGACGGACCTCACTGGCGACGGCTTCCGTACCGTCACGAGTTTCCGACCGCTGCGGCCACTTGCTGAAACCGTTCACCAGCAACGACAGACTTTGACTTTGCAGTACGCCAAGTGTCCTGCCCTCATCGCGGCAAAATTCGGCGATTCTGATCGTTCCATTTCGGCATGTTCTCGACTGCGGATGCCGACCAAACGATGCCGAAAAGAGCGAAAAGGCTTTGGGGTCTACTTCGCACATTAACGCACTAGGAAGCTGCGACACCCGAGCTGCCATCGCCTTGCAAGCTTCCACACCTTCCTGACCTCCAGCCTCACGACTCACCGTATTGCATGCGGTGGCGTAGCCCCATGATTGCCCGCGGCGGATATTGTCCTCGAAGCATGTGACAAATTGAGCTTTGAACTGGGCGGCGGCCTTTTGCAGGAAGGCTGCATGGACCTCGTCGCCCGCCCCTTGCAGCCGTCTGTCATGCTCCACCACTGCACGCGAGAACCCCTCAATGTCACGGGCAAAACAAATGGCGTGTAGTGCGTTGTTAGATTGTTCTTCTGAGATTGCACTTTGCACGCTCTGCGCGGCGACATCGTCCAGGCGCCGCCTTTTTGGTCTGCGATCCAGGCCCGACACGGGCTGCCTGCGCGAGGAAGGACCACTTTGTTGTGAACTCCTGGACTGATCGGCATTGCGGACTTCTGCACCGGAACGCGACGAACTTTCTTGCCGATTTGTCGCTCCCAGATGCGGCAAGTCGCGAAAAACGGGCTGGCCGTCACACCTATTGACGGAGGGATCGCCGGACGTGCGGCGCCGGACATCGCTGGCCGAAGGTGGCCTTTCAGCTGAGGATGCCCCTAACTCTCGATCTTCAGAGCGCAAGCCCTGAACGACAGAACTGAAGGTCGAGCCTTTTTGACCACCGCCATGATCCGATTCAGCCCGGTGCGTGCCTGATCCGCTAGGCGCATTCAAACGCCGGTCAACTCCCGTCATAATCCGTCTCCAGGCGAGAAATGCGCGCCGATTACAATGCGTGGCGCACACGGCGCCCTCCACAACCCGCAAAGCGCGGATCTGCCCAACCTGCGCGCTCTGGGATCGAACATATCCCCTTCACCTGACGTGACTCTGACCTGGGTCTATCTGGAGTCGCATTGCGTTCACCTATTCCGCCAGACGTCCGGGAGCTGCCCCTATCTCGGGCCAGCTGCGGCGGTGAGCGAGATCGCTGTGGACAAGCCTCGGCGAAGCCACGCTGATGATGCGTGACGATGAATATGCTCTGACGAGGCAAAGACGAAGGTTGGCAGAGCCGTGCCGCTTGGCTTTGAAGAGTGAGGCGACAGATGCTAAGGCTTTTGCTGCGATTGCCCGCCAGTGGCGCGTGAACTTGCCGCTGGCGGTACCGCCGGGACTTCTCGTGATGGCGAAGCTATTCTCGCTCGGAAGGGCGCCGGTGTAGAATATTCTTCCGCAGCAACGGCGTCGCGCTACCGGCCCAGGCCCTCAGCCGACACGCCGTATACGTTGATGCAGACCAGCCGCCATCAGAAATAAACCTCTTGCCGACGGGCGGGCATACGTCTTGAACGTGACGCCGCGCTTGTCGAGGAACATCCACACCGTTGAAGGAACAACCCGCACGCCGTGCCCGGACGCCAGTCTCTCGGCGATCTCGGCAAGCGTGATGTCCGGCGTCTCCTCAATCAGGCCAAGAATGAAGCGTTCGTGCGGGTCGAGCTTCGAGCCAGATGGCTGGCCCTGCTTGCGTGCGACCGCCTCGCCGCGACAAGCGCTGATCGCGAGAGCTGCTCTGGTCGCCGTCAACCGCGGCCAGGAAAATTTCTGAGTCGGCCTTGCAAATCCCGGCGATCGGGGACGAGGTCGTTGAGATCTGCTATGTGTTGCCCGTCCGTCTTCACCAATCGTTCAATAAGGGCCCGGGTGCCGTCCACGACGAAAACGCCACAATCAAATTTGTTCTCCTGCTGACGTATGCTCGCTTGTTGCAGGTTGGCGCCCAACCGCGTTGCGAGCATCGCAGCTTGGCGGTCGTTGCCTCCCTCGTAGGAGTCGTAGTGATAGGCAACCGGGCTTTGCCGGTTGCGGCGATCAACGAGCAGCAGCGACCGATGGGTGCCGCGGGCCATACGATCGGCACGGCTAGCATCACTCACTGGCAGAAACAGGAAGTGGCGGTGTCATTACGATTGGGATCTTGGACGATGCGCCGAAATGCGCGCTGCGCCTCGCTCACTTCGCCCAGGCGCAGATGATAATGGGCTATGAGGGGATCGACAAGCCGCGTCCGAGCAGCGAGATTTGGATCGCGCGCCTGCAACTGCTCTCCCAGGAGCTCGTAATCCCTTTGGATGTGCTGATCGCCCAGGAATTCCCTGGCGCCGAGCGTCCGCCCGCTCGGGTCGGAGGACGAGACTTTCAACGCCCCGATCTGATCAGCGGAGAATGTGCTCGGAAGCGCGGGCGCATAATGAGCATGCAGCTTCGGGGTGGATGGCACCGGATAGCCAACACTCGCGGTGCTCCAGCCGGCAGGTACCTGTGCTCCGGCCTCCAGACGCGGCGGCTGACGTGACGGACCAGCTTCATTTATCTGCCCGGAGCGAGCATGATGGATGAGGCGAACGTCCCTGCGCCCTCCCGACCCAACGTGGCGGAGTAGTGCTCTCTGTTGATCGCGAACTGGGCTGGGCCGAACTGGTTCGGCAGCAGATTGATCTTACCCAGTTCCTCGATCAGGATCTTCGAGGCCGGTTGGGAGCCGTGGCGCCAGCCCTTACCGACGATAGGTCCGATGTCCTGTAGGTCGGGGGGGCCTGCTGGCCCAACGAACGAAGGCGGTCTAGCAACGCCAGGCGCCAGCACAGATTGCGCATCGCTGCTCAACTTAGCCACTGTGAGCGCATTCGGATCAAGCACTGGGTCAAGGCGGTCGTACATGTTTGACGCCGCAGCGTCGGCTGACGATGATGACTCGGGTTGTTGTGTCTGCTCCCTAAGCCTGTCCCCATCCCAAGCTCCCGAGCTCGGCGTAGCTGGGGTTGCGGGAAGCTCCTGCGACGAGCTGGGCTGTGCGCCGCGCTGCGGCGCGGACAACGACGGGGTGGGAGCTTGCATCTGCTCGACGTTTTCGGCGGCAAATTTGAACCCTCTGCGGTCGGGAATTCGCTCAGCGGAGATCGGGTAGCGTGGCCGCTTTGGATCGATGCCGGTGATCCGGAATCGCTCGCTTCCGGTGCGGAACTCGCGTCCGAAGTCCGAAGGGGCCAATCCGAAGTGCTCTGCCAAGAACTCGAACCTGTCTTTTTCGAGATTGAATGCGGTGCCGTCGGAAGCGGGAATGCTGACGCGGAACACGGGCTCGAAGAAGAAGCCGGTATCCGTGCCGCGCCATCCGGCGCCCTCGATGACCAGGCCGTGGTCCTCAGCGATCTTCTGGCAGACTTCGAGCATGCGGGTCTGGATCTCTTCGCATGTCGCTGGCGTCAGACGGGTTATGAGCCTGCCCTTCGTCATTTGCCCTTCCTCACCTGATAGACAGTACCGCGTGAGACGCCGAGATCGCGGGCGATTTGTGTTGGGCCCTGACCCTGTTTAAGCCTTTGCTGGATCGTGTCGCGGTCGATTTTCGGCGGCCGGCCCTTGTATGTGCCGCGCTTCTTGGCGGCAGCGATTCCCTCCGCCTGGCGCTCGCGCCGCAGATTGGTCTCGAACTCGGCAGAGACACCAAGCATGTCAAAGAAGGCCTTACCGGCGGCGGTCGACGTATCGACAGGTTGTTCTGTCGCGGAGAGATGCGCGCCCTTCGTCTTGAGCTTGTCCACGATCATCTGCAGGTCGCGCAGCGATCTGGCCAGGCGGTCAATCCGGGTGACGACAAGCGTCTCGCCAGCATGAATGAAGTCGAGAATGGTGTTGAGTTGCGGACGGCCTTCCAGGGTAGAGCCGCTCTTCTGCTCCTCGCGAATGACCTCGCAGCCGGCGGCCTTGAGCGCGACGATCTGCGCGGCGAGGTTCTGGTCAGTGGTGGAGGTGCGGGCGTATCCGATGCGGGTCATGCAACTGTTCATTTTGGGTGTGCCGGCGCGATGCTCTGTTCATTAACGAAGATTGAGCCCAAAATATACAGGCTTTCCGGTTGCGACGTGTTCATGGGGGGTGTTCAGGCCGGGTATACCCAAATTAGAACACGCCCATCGGTTCCGGTGGTCAGTTACGCCGTCGTCGTGGTTTCAGCTTTCTGGTAACCTCCGCCAGCCACGCGACTGCACCGGGCGTGGCCTGCCAGGCCTGGCCGTTTTCGTCGACGTAGTCAGCTGCCTCATCCTCCCCCCCAAAGTGATATAGCCGTCGATGGAAGCAACCAAAGGCTGCTTGCCGGAAAGGACGCCAGGCACATGGCTGTGCGCGAGCCAGGCCTCCTCGGCAAGCTTGCCGGCGCCCGGATCGTTTTCACGAAAGGCAAGAAGTGCCCGCGTGTAGAGCCATGCAGCAGCGCCATCGTCTTCGTGCTGTTTGAGAAGCTTCCTCAGGGCCTTGATATCGTCGCGCGCCAGCAAATGCCCGGCCAGCACGTAGCGGATGCCCTGATTGTCATTCGGATTGAGCTTGAGCATTGACTGATAATGGTCGATGGCCTCCTGGTGCTGACCAAGCCGCCAGAGTACCGCGGCAAGACCTGCCCGCGCCCGCATGTAGGGGCGCGTCTCGAGAAAACCCCAGAAGCGACCGGCATATTCCTCAAACCCGTCAGGGCCCAGCGCCTCTTCACCCGCCGCGACGCCCTTCTGGTAATAGTCCAGCACTTCCTCGACAGACCCCGCCTCTTCTTCGGCCAACAGCACATAGGCGTCGGCGCACAACGGCGAGACTTTAAGCGCTTTCCGGGCCAGCGTAATACGCTTGCTGCGACTGGTTGCTTCCCAAGCCTCATACATGATGTCTTGCGCAGCGTCCGTCGGGTCGCTCCCACGCCCTCCGCCGAAAAGACCTGCCATGAACCCCTCCATGCCGCGCCGGTCCGGCATCGGAGGCAGAGCATTGTCATTTTCCGGCTTCTTGGATTTCGCCACTGCCTTCTTTCGGGGCTTCTTCGATACAGGCATTTCTACCATTCCCTTCGATGCTTCACGCCGCTTGTTTCTGCTCAAAATCGATCCTGCTGTTCAGGTCGAGGTTGAAGCGGCCATAAGGATTGACGTGCCCGTATCAGCGGCGTCAGGCCGCGATAATCCTCCGGCGTTAGCCGCGCCGACCATTTCGGCTCGCTCAACACCGACTGCATCATGCGCGTGTTCACATAGACAAGCGACGCCTGCAGCAGATGCAGGGCCAGCACCGATATCTCCTGCTCATCGACCCGGTTCGAGGCGATCTCGCCACCCTTGCCGAAGAAGACGAAGCTGTTGGCGCTGTTCCAGTTCTCGATCACATTCAGGCCTTCGTGGATTTCGCGGCGGAATTTCTCGTGGCGCAAATACCGGCAAAGGAAGATCGTCTTGATCGCCCGGCCGAGTTCGGCGAGTGCCTTATAGGTCGGGTGCATCACCTCGGCGCGGGCGAAGCGGCGCAGGATCGCTTCGGGATCGGCTAACCCGCTGTGCATTCTGCTCGATCTCCTCCCAGTTGATGACGCTGGAAAGAATGGGAAGCAGATTGGGCAAGCGCGCAGGCCTGGATGCGGCAGCGCCAGCGTCTGCCGGGCGATCGCCTTAAGGCGTGGCGCCAGTTCAAACCCGAGCAGATGGCAGAAGGCAAAGCCGATCGAGCTCTGGCCGTGGCTGTCGACATACTGCCGCTGGATCTCCATGTCGGTGCAATGCCGAAGCACGCCCTTGATCATCGAAGCAACTTCCGAGGACGAGCACCGCTTGAGTTGCGAGAAGACGCAGGTTGAACCCTTTTCGACGTGCCAGTAGATCATCACGCCGCGACCGCCATAGCGGACATGCCATTCGGTCATAAGGTTGCCGTCCCAGGCGCCGAATTTCTTGGAATCCGAGGCACAAGCCGTGCCGGCTTCGCCCCAGATGGCGGTGTTGCGGATTGCCAGCGTCGCATTGGCAACACGTCCGCAGGCCGCCTCCAGCGCATCCCGATGGATGAAGCGCCGGCCAACATGAAGCAGTTCCTCGTAGCTGACATCCGGGCATCCGGCCGCCACGCGCTTCAGGCCGGCATTCGTGCCCAGCCCGTAAAGACACAGGATCAGACGCCGGTCGAGCGCACCGCGCGAAAGCGCCACACGGGAAGCCGACGTTTCAAAGGCGTCCAGAAAGCCGGTGTCGAGCGCCGTCTCCTTCAACACATCCAGCAGTTCCGTCATCGGCCAACGCCGGCCGATCTCGGCCTTGACCGATCGTAGGCCTTGCGGTTCCGGCAGCGGCTGGAACGGCGTGATCGAGATGCGGTTCTCGCCGCGCCAGAGAATGCGTGCCTTGTCGTTGCGGGGGAGTTCGGCATTCAGCAGCCGCAATTCCCGCTCAAGCTCGGCCTGGATTTTGCGCGTGAAAGCTCGCGCATCCGACGTCAGGTTGAGCGCGTTGTAGTAGGCCGCCCGTCGGCTCTCGAAATCCTTGGGCAGATCGTCGTCCGGATTGCGATAGTGGTCCGCCCCGACCACCCAGATTTCCTTGGCCCGGATGCGGTCGCGCAACTGACTGAGCACGCACAGTTCATAGCTGATCCGGTTGATGCGTCCGTCCTTGCCGATGATCGCGCCGCGGCATTTCGGCGGAATGACGCCTTCGATCGGCACCCCGTTCCGCGGCACCACGCGGCAACCGGTTTCGAAGGCCCGCCTGATCCAGTCCAACGCCCCAAGCACGGGCCGATGCACGGCATTGTTCGAACGAAACTCCAGAACCGAAAGAAGCTTCGGCAGGATTCTTCGATAGTGACCGGCATAGGATCCACGCATAACCTGGTAGATGCGCCGTTCGAGCGTGCCCTTCGCCCGATGCTCCTTGACGATCGCCGCAAGCTTCTCCTTGCCCGCTACCGGAAAGATCACATCGCAGACCCGGCCACCCGGCGCCTCGATCGCGGCACCCGCGATATCGACCAGCAGCCGCTCCTTGCCGTAAACCTTCTCGATGTCACGCGCGATGCCGCCCACCACCTTGCGCTTCGAACGCACCCCGATCTTGTGGATGGTCTCCACCAGCAGGTCGATCATGCCGTCGATGATCTGTGTTTCCCGCATCATCAGGAAAACGGTATGGAGGCCCCAGTTGCCGCCTCGGGGCGTGGCGGCGCATCTCCGACGCTTTTTCGGCGCCGACCCGCCGAACGATCTGATCGATCCAGGTCTTGCCGGCAGCGGATAGAAGATCCCGCGGTAAATCCAGCTTCTTGATGAAGGCAAGCCGATCAGCCAGGGCAAGCATGTTGTCCAGCGTGGCTGCACCCGCATCTCCTTTGATCGTATGGAACCCGGTCGGGCTATCTGGATCGGCCAGCGATGTTTGCATCAGCGCGACCGTTTCCGGGCGAAGCCGATCCGCAACACCGCCAAGAAAGGATTCCAGAAAGCGTTGCCGCTCGGAGCGCACTATCCGCTCCATCTCCTTGCGCGACGGACCGAAAATCTTGCGATCCCGGCACAACAGAAAAACAGCCTCCATCATCGCTGCGACCGATGCTCCCCCAGGGCAAAGCTCCGTCGCTATCCGGCTCGCAAGTGCGGCTCGATCCGCCCGCTTCATCCGGCGGAAACCAAGATGGCGCTAAATCTCGGCGCAATGGCGCCGCCCTGAACGCCCCGAAAAATCATACCGGCAGAGATCTGCCTTGCTGACGCCAAGCTGCTCGGCCAGATACGAAACCGCGTCATCGGGGGCCTCAGCCGCCGCGGTGGTGAAATATCCGTTCGCGGCGAAGAACTTCAGTTGAACCGCCAGTCCAAGCCTCGACCCGGCCGCCTTGACCTTCAAAAAGTCGATGTCGGCAAAAGAGAGGCTCCACGCCCCGGTCAACACCTCGAGCGAAACGCGCAAACCCATACATCCACTCCCTCTTCCAAGAGTGAATTCTCAAGCGCCGACGCCATACCGGTCAATCCGTTCCGGCAACGTTCCACAACTTGGCCAAAATCGCAGCTTGGGGCCGATTAGGCCATGATCGGAGTGTCGATAGCGCAGCCAGGTGGCTGCGGAATCATCCCTCCGTCGAGGTCGTCAGCCGAGACCGCTGCCGCCTGTATGCGCAGGCCGTCCGTGAAGGCGCACCGCAGGCTCACCAGGTGGCCGACCGGTTTCATCTGGTCCAGAATCTTCGTACGGCAATCGAGGAACAGATGAGCCTTAGTGGACGTGCTTCAGGAAGACCCATCCTGTCCGAGGACGCTATTGTCGACGCTGCGACACATCGCCGGCGTGCCCGTCTCGCGCATAGTCCTTACGCCAGGAGGGTCTATCCTACCAGATAGGCGGCGAGCAGCATTGAACCCCACATCACCATGGTGCTTTGAAACGTTCCTTGCCCAATGCTGGAAGTAAGGGAACCGCTGCGGACGGCATCTTTTTCATGATGTCACGCAGCGCGGCTACACCGGCAGCTTCTCCAATCTGGAGCGACTGCTGGGAGCTTGGCGGCGGGCCGAAAGAGTGCGCGCCGATGATGTTCCTTCGATGGCGATCAGCTCGGGACCCGTTCGAGATCCGGATACCGGCCACGCGATTTCGCCAGTTGTTGCCGCGGCGCTGTACATAAAGCCAAGAGGCCTGCTGACGCCTCGACAAGCAAGGAAAGTCGATGCCCTGAAGCAGGGATCTGACGCATTCGCCGAGATGCGACGCCTTGGCAATGCGCTTCAACGGTATCCTTCGGAGCAGGAGGTCGGAAACACTGGCCCCCTAGATCGACGATGCAATCGACTCCGACATCATTCCGACAACAACGCCATCGAGCTGCCCTGGAGCAACGGACAGGCCGAAGGTCAGATCAACCGCCTCAAGACCCTCAAGCGCGCAATGTACGGCAGCCCGCGCGACTGGATGAACCTGCCCGGTTCCCGAGTACATCCGCCACCGTGACGACCGGAAGAAAATTCGAGCTGATCGTAGGCCGCTCGCTGCCTGAAGACGGCGCTCCGCGCTACATCGGTTTCGTCCACGGCTATGATCGCGAGCTGCAACGGCGCATTCTCGACCATCTCAAGAAGCAGGGCGTCCGGGCCAATCAGGATATTACCTTAATCACCGACGGGGGGAAGAAGTCCGCTCGCTCGCGGAAATGATCGCACCGGCGCGAGCATGTCCTCGACTGGTTCCATATCACCATGCGCATCACGGTTTTTCGCCAGTTCGTGCAAGGGCTCGACAACCACGACGAGCAGACCGGACAGGACCTGCTTGCAACCTTGCGCAGGATCAAATGGCATCTGTGACGAAATCGCCGAGCTGCAGCTCGACGCGGAAAGTCTCGACACAGGCTAGCCGAACATGCGCAAGTTCCTGACCCCCAATCGGCGAGTTCCAGGCCTACATCGCCTTCCAACAGTGCCAGCCTGATCAATTACGGCGAGAGCTACCGGGCCGGAGATCGCATCAGCCTCTCCGTCGGCAAAGAGCTGTTCTGGTTCATCCCAGCCATCGAGCTCAACGTCCCGCGTCGGAGCGCTCTCTGCTTCTGGAGGAAGCCATTAGGTCCGCTCGGGCTTGATCGGAGGCTTGGCCGATGGACGTTGTGTTTGCTTCGCTCGGCTGCCGCCCGATGGCGAGGCTTTGCGAATTGTCAGTCCTCTGCCTTTTCGCCGGTCTCAACGGCGCTGTGTAACGTTCAGTGTTGATGACGACGCCCCCGCTGTTCACGCGGTTGCTCCTGTCCAGTGTACTCGTCAGCTTGTCCTCGGCCTCGCGCGTCTTGCCCAAGTGCCGTTCCAACGGCGCTGGCGCGACCTGTCTGGCTTGCTGCTCTTGCAAGGCGGCGTGTTGCACCTGCGACCCGGGTGCTGCCAAAGCTTCGGCAGGGCTTGCGGCAAGCTCGTGCGGCAAGCGCCCCTCTCTCAGTCGGTTTTGCAGCGCCTGCCGATCGGCGACGAGGTAGTTGAGGTGCAGCGGCAGCTGCTGGTCTGGCCGCTCTTCGTTCGCCAATCGACGAACCAGCTCGCGCGTGCCGTCCACCACGAAGACGCCGCAGTCAACAGCGTTTTTCTGCTGCGCCATGTCGGGTGTTACCAGGGTCGCGTCCAGTCTTGTAGCGAGCTTTCGTGCAGGCGCGTCGTTGTATCGCTGTTCATTTTGCTGGATGGAGTCGTAGTGATAGGCGACCGCTCTTTCCGGATCGCGGCGATCTACGAGGAGCAGCGACCAATGGGTGCCGCGGTCAATACCCACCCCATCGTTCACTGGCACGAACAGGAAGTCGGATGGGCCGGCGTTTCGATTATAAATCGACTGCAATGTGCCTCGCGCGTCTTGCTGCTCCATGTGGCGCAGCAGATGGGAGACCGACGGATCGACCAGCCGCGTCCGGGCGGCGAGCGCTGGATCGGCCTGCTGCAGCTGCTGCTCGAGGAATTCGTAATCCCTCTGGATATGTTCGTCGCCCAGCAGTTGGGTGGCCCCGAGCACCGCCCCCCGGGGGAGATTGGACGAGCCTGACGGAAGGGCTTCGATGTGTGCATCGGAGGAGGTGGTCAGATCGACCAACGGAACCCCGAGATGGGTGTCTGAGAGCCTGGCGGTCGCTGGCAAGGCGGGTCCCGGAGCCCTTGCCGGTACTGCTGCCGCTCCAGCTTCCCTTATCGCTCCGCGATGGAGGAGCCAAACGTCGTTGCCCTCCTCTGGCCTCCGGGCGGTGTAGCCGTGGCCTTTAATCTCGTAGTTCCATTCCGGCTTGTCCGCGTCCGGCAAGAGGCCATAATGGTACAAGGAAGAGAGCATCGCCTCTGGGACGCGTTGAGTCCCATGGGAGAAGCCTTTGGGCACGGCGAACGAAACATTTATGGAGTCCTCGATCGCAGCCGGGGGCGCCTCGGACCTTGCTGAGGGCGCGGCCCCCGCATGCAGCCTTCCGATGTGTTCGGACCCTGTCCCTTGAACCGGTACCCCTTGCAATGGCAATTCACCCAATTGCCGCATGGGGGGCTGCATCGGCATGCGGCCGCCTGAATTGCCGATTTCGCTCGGCTGCTGCTGAATGGCGGCGGCTTGCGGCGTATTCAGGGCCCTCTGCCTCTCCGCCGGCCGCAACGGCGCCGTCGAATGTTCATTGTTGATGATGAACCGCTCGGGTGGCAGGAGGTTGCCCTGGTCAAGCGCATCCGGCCAGGGCCGGATCTGCTGTTGGCTGGCAGCCAAGACTGGCGGGGCGGCGGCCTCAACTCCGGCGTGCCCAGAGCCGGCCGCTGCCAAAGCGTCCGCCACGATCCTGTCTGACGCAGGCTTCGCATCGCGAACCCGTTCAAGCGCCCAGCGGAGATAATGGTTGCCTGGAAACAACACCTCGGCGAATTCGATCCGCGAATCATGATCCAGCCCAGAGATCGTCCGGCCCCGCCTGTCAAGCGCCTCAGAAAATCTGCGAAGACTATGACCATAGACAACACGGGTGCTTGGGGCCAAGCTGCTGTCACTGGTCACTTGTTCCAAGACATGCGCATCTGCCTTTGAAGGCACCGTCACTGGCCACCGGCCAGTCGCTGAATAGCCCGGCTCATGATACGCACGCAGGACGTTCAACGCCGGCCTTATATCCCTTATGTCAGTGTCTTTCGGAAAGAAGGTATTGAGGTGATCGACCAGGGATTGGTGATTTTTTAGATCAGTCGCTTGGCCACGAGCACCGAGATCATTCGCCAATCGGCGAAGCGCATTCGAGTATATTCGGAGCGTCGGCGCCCTATGGTGTTGCTGAGCCTCAGCATGGGCGATCGCCTTATCAATCACGTCCCGGTGTTCGTCGGACAAGTGGGGATAGCGGTTAGCCGGGGCACCAACAGTCGCTGAATAGCCCGGCTCATGATAGGCACGCAGGACGTTCAACGCCCTCTTCATATCATCGTTTTTCGGAAAGAAAGCATCGAGGTGATCGACCAGGGATTGGTGATTTTTTAGATCAGTCGCTTGGCCACGAGCGCCGAGATCATTTGCCAATCGGCGAAGTGCATACCTGTATTTTAGGACCGTGCTCTCGCTATATTTTTGCTGAGCCGCGGCGTGGGCGATCGCCTTATCGATAAGGTCGCGGTGTTCGTCGGACAAATGGCGATAGCCGGTGGCACGGGCGCCACTCGCGACAGGTTCGGCTCGGCGCGGCTCGGCCACGTGCTGCTCAAAACCCGCTTGCCGCGCTTGGCCAGCATCCGGCAAGGGGCCAGGGCGGTCCAAGAAAGAGAGCATCGCGTCTGGGACGCGTTGAGTCCCATGGGAGAAGCCTTTGGGGACGGCGAATGAGACGTTTATGGAGTTCTCGATGGCAGCGGGGGGTGCCTCAGCCCTTGCGGAGGGCGCGGCCTCCGCATGCAGCCTTCCGATGTGTTCGGACCCTGTCCGTTGAACCGGTACCCCTTCCAATGGCAATTCACCCAACTGCTGCGTGGGGGGCTGCATCGGCACGCGGCCGCCTGAATTGCCGATTTCGCTCAGCGGCTGCTGAATGGCGGCGGCTTGCGGCGTATTCAGGGCCCTCTGCCTCTCCGCTGGCCGCAACAGCGCTGTGTCATGTTCATTGTTGATGATCACCCGCTCGGGTGGCAGGTGGTTGCCTTGGTCAAACGCATCCGGCCAGGGCCGGATCTGCTGTTGGCTGGCAGCCAAGACTGGCGGGGCGGCGGCCTCAACTCCGGCGTGCCCAGAGCTTGCGAAAGCGTCCGACACGCTTCTGTTAGGATCCTCCGGTCCAGCGGGCATCCCTGGGTTGCCGAACAAAGACGAGGCGGCTTGATCACCCTGCCGCTGCTGAAGCACTTCGCGGAACCCCTGTTCCAGTCGCAGAAGCTCCTCTGGATTGGTTGGCGGCTTGTCAGCTCGATTATCGAACAGCGGCCGCAAGGCCTCGGGAACCTCCGCATTGTGAACCCGCTGCAGCGCGAAGCGGAGTTTCTTGTTGCCTGGAAACAACGCCTCGGCGAGTTCGGTCCGCGAATTGTGATCCAGCCCAGAGATCGTCTGGCCCCGACTCTCGAGCTCCTCAGAAAATCTGCGAAGAAGACGACCATAGACGACACGGGTGCTTAAGGCCAACCCGCTGTCACTGCTTAATTTTTCCAGGATACGCGCATCTGCCTTTGACGGCACCGCCGCTGGCCACCAGCCAGTCGCTGCATTGCCCGGATCATGATACGCACGTAGGACGTTCAACGCCGTTTTAATGTTCTGGTCATTCGGAAAGAAAGTATCGAGGTGATCGACCAGGGATTGGTGATTTTTTAGATCAGTCGCTTGGCCACGAGCGCCGAGATCATTCGCCAATCGGCGAAGCGCATTCGAGTATATTCGCAGCGTGTCCGCGCTCTGGTTTTGCTGAGCCGCAGCGCGGTCGATCGCCTTGTCAATAACGTCCCGGTGTTCGGCGGACAGATGGGGATAGCTGGCAGCAGGGCCGCCAGCAGTCGCTGAATAGCCCGGCTCATGATACGCACGCAGGGCCTTCAAAGCGCTCTTCATATCAACGTCTTTCGGAAAGAAAGCACCGACGTGATCGACCAGGGATTTGTGATTTCTTAGATCGATTGCTTGGCCACGAGCGCTGAGATCATTCGCCAACCGGCTAAGTGCAAACGTGTATTTTCGGGCCGTGGTCTCGCTATATTTTTCCTGGGAGTGGGCGATCGCTCTATCAATAAGGTCCCGGTGTTCGTCGGACAGATGGTGATAGCGGGAAGCACGGGCGCCACTCGCAACCGGGTCGGCTCGGCGCGGCTCGGCCACGTGCTGCTCAAAGCCCGCTTGCCGCGCTTGGCCAGCATCCGGCAAGGGGCCAGGGCGGTCCAAGAAAGGGAGCATCGCGTCTGGGACGCGTTGAGTCCCATGGGAAAAGTCTTTGGGGACGGCGAACGAAACGTTTATGGAGTCCTCGATCGCAGCCGGGGGCGCCTCGGACCTTGCTGAGGGCGCGGCCACCGCATGCAGCCTTCCGATGTGTTCGGACCCTGTCCCTTGAACCGGTACCCCTTGCAATGGCAATTCACCCAACTGCTGCGTGGGGGGCTGTATCGGCACGCGGCCGCCTGAATTGCCGATTTCGCTCAGCTGCTGCTGAATGGCGACGGCTTGCGGCCTATCCACGGCCCTCTGCCTCTTCGCTGGCCGCAACGGCGCCGTCGAATGTTCATTGTTGATGATGCCCCCCTGGGGTGGCAGGTGGTTGCCCTGGTCAAGCGCATCCGGCGAGGGCCGGATCTGCTGTTGGCTGGCAGCCAAGACTGGCGGGGCGGCGGCCTCAACTCCGGCGTGCCCAGAGCCGGCCGCTGCGAAAGCGTCCGTCACGATGCTGTTGTGGTCACCCGGTCCAGCGGGCATCCCTGGGTCGCTGAAAAAAGACGAGACGGCTTGATCATCCTGCCGTCGCTGAAGCACTTCGCGGAACCCCTGTTCCAGTCGCAGAAGCTCCTCTGGATTGGCTGGCGGCTCGTCAGCTCGATCATCGAACAGCGGCCGGAGCGCCTCGGCCACTTGATCATCCTGCCGTCGCTGAAGCACTTCGCGGAACCCCTGTTCCAGTCGCAGAAGCTCCTCTGGATTGGTTGGCGACTCGTCAGCTTGATCGAACAGCCTCCGGGCCTCGGCAAGGTGCTGCTCAAAGCCCACTTGCCGGGCCTGGACCGCTTGCCCCTCTTCCAAGCCGGCGTCCTGCACCTGCGGCAAAGCTGTTACACGGGATGTAATTTTTCGCTGGTCCACACTAGCCTCGCATCAAACTGTATCGTCAAAGTCCTGCGCCAATCCGCGCAGCGGCTCATCGAGTCGAGATTCTGCGGAGAATCCCTCCTCTGCTTCCGTCAAGGGTGCCGGCTCCGGGAGGGCGCCTGTCTGCCTTGCGACTCTTCCGTGTCATATGTGGCATGTCGAGTCGATCCGGAGGATTTGGAGATGCAAATTCCCATAGCCGTTCACCTGTAGTGGAGTTTCTGATCGCCAAGGGACGGGATACGCGAGACGGGCGCTTAACCTTCAGTGTCATCTGGATGACCCATGCTAGGCGGGTTGGCTTACGACAAGCTGACGGGCACCGTAACGTTAACCGGGCATCGATCAAAATGTGGGATCTGGCGGCATGACCAGATTTTCCCGTGATTATCGTCGCCACCGATTTCCGGCGCAGGTGATTGCCCGTGCCGTTTGGCTCTATTTCCGGTTTCCGCTTAGCCTGCGGATGGTCGAGGATATGCCGGCAGCTCGTGGCGTCATCGTCTCTCGCCAGAGACCGTGCGACTTTGGGCTGAAAAATTTGGCAGACACTTTGCCAAATGATATCCGGAAGTGATCGGCCGGCAAGCTCGGCGACACATGGCATCTCGATGAAGTTGCCATCACCATCGGTGGAAAGAAACACTGGCTTTGGCGCGCCGTTGATCAGGACGGGTTTGTTCTCGACGTGTCGGTGCAAAGCCGTCGCAATGTCAAGGCGGCAAAGCGCTTGATGCGAAAGCTTCTGAAGGCCAAGGCCGTTCGCCGCGTGTGATGATCACCGACAAGCTTCGATCCTACGGTGCGGCGAAGCGGGAGATCATGCCAAGCGTCGAGCATCGCTCGCACAGGGCCCGAACAATCGGGCGGAGAACTCTCATCAACCCGGCCCGCGGCGGGAGAGGATCATGAAGCGCTTCAAGTCAGCGCGACATCTTCAGCCTTTCGTTTCCGTACACGACCCGATCGCCAACCTGTTTAACGTTCCCCGCCACGATTGTCGCTTTTACTTCCCGATTTCAAACGTCGAAATGTCATGTGTTGTTTAGGTTTAGACGCTACGAAGGGCACGATTCTTCGCTAACGATTTCACTGCTGCTCAATTTTGCCAAACCTATTGCACAACCGAAAACCGGCTACCGCCGCGTCATACTCCGATGAAGCATGGTTGGCCGCACGCAACTGCGTAACGGCAGCCGGTTCCTGTACGAGTACGACCTCAACTTCCCTTGGGAGCACGAGGTCCGGCTAGAGCAGCGCCGGCCTGTCAAACCCGGAGCTCACTATCCGGCGTGTACGGGCGGCGACGGCAACTGTCCGCCTGAGGATTGTGGTGGACCGGAAGCCTGGATGTGGCAGAGGGACGAGGCGCTCGGGCCTGACCTCCATGAGGATCTCGCCACAGCATTGCAATTCATCACGGAAATCGGCGACACCCGGTCCCTTGCGGTCCTCGATGATCCGGACCGCGCTTGGGAATTACAGGAATTGCTGTTTCGGATCAAAGGCCGAGCTACACTTGTATGGGGCGATGATTGTCAAGCCAGCTCCTACTTCATTTCGACCATCTCCTAGTTCGGCCGATTGGCGACCATCTCCTCGTCCCGACCTATTTCGCTCTGGCTGCCGCGCGCAGTGACGGTCAAGGCTGGGGCCGCAGGCCCGATCGCGCAGCTACCGGGATTGACCACCGGCTACGGCCCCAGCCACCAGGCGACGGAAGACATCGCGATTTTCCGCGGCATGCCGAACCTGACGATCATCGATCCATGCGACGCGCTCGACATCGAACAGGCCACGGAGGCGATCGCGGACTACAAGGGGCCGGTCTACATGCGGCTGTTGCGGGGCAAGGTCCCCGTCGTGCTCGACGAATATGATTACACATTCCAGATCGGCAAGGCGCGGCTGCTGCGCGACGGTGCGGATGTGCTGTTCATTTCCAGCGGGCTGATGACCATGCGCGTGCTGGAGGCCGCGAAGGCGCTTGAAGCGAACCGCATCGACTGCGCGGTGCTGCACGTGCCGACCATCAAGCCGCTCGATACGGACGCAATCCTTGCCGCCGCGCGCCGGGCTGGACGGATGGTGGTCGTTGCGGAGAACCACACGATGATCGGCGGGTTGGGCGAAGGTGTCGCTGGCCTGCTGATGCGCGAGGGCGTGACCCCTGTCTTCCGCCAGATCGCACTGCCCGACGAATTTCTCGACGCCGGCGCGCTACCGACACTTCACGACCGCTACGGGATCTCAACATCAGAGATCGTGCACCGCGTACGCAAGTGGGTGAAATAGATACGAGGTCCTGACGCGTAACCAGGCTTGGGGTCTGACCCTATGGTGCCAATGTGCCCCTGAAACGCGGTTTCTAGCGTGAAGGCGATCCGCGGCATGGTCAGCGCCGGGAATGCTCCCTGACGCGTCGCTCCTGCGACGCTTTCTCCGGCAAGCGATCGCGCGTCAGCCAGGCGAGCATGGCTCGTGAAGCAACGCTCCCCTCGCGCATCCCGGTCTTGTACTCCCTTCGCATGTTCTTGGCGAGCTCGACCAATCGCAAGACAGCACGCTATGGACGGGGCCGCCCCCGCTGTAGTTCGGCGATGACAGATCGACCAAAACGTCGAGCGCGCAGGGCAGCCGAGGCAGCACTGAAGTTCCACACTGCCCTTTATGCGACTTTCTAAGCACATAACGCGAACATCGAGCCCGAAAGCACCGTCTTTGCTCTCTGCCCCAGAAGTCATTCGCGTATCGAAGGATCAGTATTGCGGCACTGTCGGGCCATGTGGAAGTCGGCTTTCGGCTCAGCAGCAAGAAGCCGCCATTCGTCTGACGACCCTATCGGAGTCATCACCCATTTGCGATTCCCCACCAGACTTTCGATGCCAGAACATGACAGGCCACATCGCGGAAGAAGTCGACTAATGGGCTAAGCGCGGCGGGTACCGTTGACCCTACGATTATTCTGATTTAGAACAAATAAAGAACATCACTGATAGGACTTGACGCGCCAATTGGCTGGAGAGCCAATGATGGTTTGTGCTTGATCATTGTTAGCGTGGTTTTTCCAGCAACAAGGTTCTGCCAATTGACGAATCGTAGCACCGAGCCGATACCGGAGCGAAGACGGGGGGCGACGGACATTGGCTGACCTAAATTGGGAAAAGTTGCTCAATGCGCAACGGCGCAAGGATAAGGCCAAGGGCAAGGCCGCCGAGCGCTCCGCCAAAACCGCCGAACACCGGACCGAGCTGGAGCGCGATCATGACCGCATTCTGTTCTCGACACCTGTTCGACGCATGCAGGACAAAACGCAGGTTTTTCCACTGGACCCCCATGACAGCGTGCGGACGCGCCTGACCCATAGCCATGAAGTAGCTAACATGGCACGCAGCTTCGGTACCGCGCTGGTCCACGTCTATCCCGACAAGTTGAATTTGCCCGAAGCCGTAAATGCCGGGCGTAATGTCCCTGCCCTGCTAGAAGCGATCGGGCTGGCCCACGACCTGGGCAATCCGCCCTTTGGTCACCAAGGTGAGGATGCGATCCAATCTTGGGTGAAGTCCAAGGGACCAGAGATCTTTGAAGGGCTGGATGGTGCCGCATTGCGCGAAGATTTCCTTCGGTTCGAAGGAAACGCTCAAGCATTCAGGCTGCTAACCCGGCTGCAGATCGTCAACGATGACTTCGGACTCAACATGAGCTACGCGTTCCTCGCGGCTCTAATGAAATACCCCAGTCCTTCAGATAAGGTGAACAAGTCGGTGCTGGCTCGCAAGAAGTTCAACTTCTTCCAGTCAGAAGCCAACATCGCCAGGGAAGTCTGGGCTGAAACCGGGCTTGCTGAAGGTATTCGGCACCCGCTTACCTTCGTCATGGAAGCCTGTGACGACATCGCCTACTCCGTCGTCGATGTTGAAGATGCCGCGAAGAAGGGGCTCATCAATTTCGACTGTCTCGTCGGCTACCTGACGCACAAGGCAGAGGAGGACGAGGCCGTTCTCAAGGTAGTCGAGAAGGCCAAGGAGCAGCACCAAGAATTCCGTGAGAAATCCCTGTCGGCGGCAGAGCTTGACGACATCACAATGCAGATGTTTCGGGTCAACGCGATTGGTGTGATGATCGTCGCAGCGACAGATGCGTTCGTGACAAACCTGGACGCAATTATGGCCGGCACGTTCGACAAGGAACTGATGGCAGTGTCCAAAGCGGCACGCCTATGGCGTTTGCTCAAGGAATTCGCCGGCAAGCACATCTACCCGCACCGCCAGGTGCTTGAGGTTGAACTGACGGGCCATCAGACGATTCACGGACTCATGGACATCTTCTGGGCAGCCATCACCAACCGGAAAGATCCGCTGGATATCGCCTCGAAGCGAACATCGCCCCTTCACAGCTATGTCTATTCCCGAATTTCGGAGAATTACCGCCGCGTCGCTGAGGCTTCGGACAACCGCATGCCTATCCGCTATCGTGAACTGCAGCTGATGACGGACATGGTGTCGGGCATGACGGACGGCTTCGCGATCTCGCTGCTGAAAGATCTGCGGGCACGGGGCGCGGCATGACCACATCGCAGCATATGCTGGACCACGGTCTCAGCTCGGACATTGCCGACTTCATCCGAGGGCCGCAAGGGCACGATATCGGCGATCTTATCGACCGTCTGAGTCCGGTCGGGGATTGTGCGATCTTCGGCGGCCTGCCACGCGATTTCGCCCGCGACGGCCGCAATTCCTTCAGGTCGGATGTCGATGTCGTGGTTGACGCCGTCCCTGGAGCATTGGCGGCGCTGCTCGGGCAATTGGGCGGTGAGCGTAATCGGTTCGGCGGGTATCGCTTGAAGTATGGCCGCTTCGACTTTGACGTCTGGGCCTTGCAGACGACATGGGCGGCCAGCAATGACTACGTCGCGGTCCACTCGCTGACTGACCTAGTCAAAACCACGTTCTTCGATTGTGATGCAGTCCTGTTCCACTGCCGCACGCTGGAGATCACCCGGTCCGAGCGATTCTGGGCGAGCATCGAGCATGGCATCGTCGATATCAATCTCGAGGCCAACCCCCACTACATCGGCACGCTTGCGCGCACCTTGCGCATCCTGTTCGATTGGCGGCAGCAGCTCACGCCTCGGCTTGCCAACTACCTGGCAGAGGGTATTGCGCGTAGCCGCAACGAGATCCTGGACTATGCCACGCATAACGGTCTTGGCCTAGCGTCTGGAGCGGACCTCGATGCCGCGATTTCGGCGCTCTACGAGCACGGTGTCGGAAAGACCCTCCTCGAGTGCAAGTCGGTATCGACCGCGCGTCTACCGACCCGGGCGTTGGCGAGCCACCCCGAGGGTCCGGTACGCAGGCGAGGACGGCCGGCTTTCGTGATTCCAGATACTAACCCTTGAAGTTGGTCTTGAAAGAAGTCGAACCACAACCCTGCAGTCACAGCCTCGGCTCCGGGCCGAAGAGCTTGAAGATTCGGCGTTTTCTCCGCGATGGTCGAAGACGATCTCTTGCTTCGCGATGCCCAACTGTCTGTCTGAGACCGCAAAGAGAGCAAACGGAAGCTGGGAAGCGATCAGGCCGGTGCTCGGCGCAGTGCCGCTGGCAAGCTCCGGCACTCGACAATCTGGTCACCAAGAAGGTCTGCAATCCAACCATGGTGTCGCTCCGGGATTGCCATCCGTGCATCCTTCAGGCCGCTTATCACGGCCTTTGCGAGACGTTCGTTTCCGAGCGCTAAAAGGACGCGATCAAGTCGCAAAAGGTCCACCGTGGCGAGCAGCTGGAGAGTTGGAAAGCGATGAGTGGCGATGCGAATTGCTTTGCGTTCATCAATGATTGCCAATCCCTGAGACGATACGGCGAGGGCCAATGTCGCCGCCTCACCGTCATCCAGAGTCGTCTCCGCGGTGCCACTGACCAGGCTTTCAAATATCGCCCCGCTCTTTTCGTCAAACTCAGCAAACTGCAGCAATTCATCCTGTACCAGCCGTTGAGCGAGGTCGGCGTCATTGCGCCCGCTAATCCGATCATGGATGAGCTCATCTCTCACGACCGTACTTGCACTCAGCTTGACATTCAGTGACCGAATGATCTCATGCGCAGCGCCAGTGGCATTGAGATTAATAATGACGCTGGTGTCAGCAACTAGGTTCGGTGGAAGATCACCGGAGAATTGAGGTCGCCGCATTGGCCCCACTTTCCTCGGCATCAATATCACTTAGCAAAACGCGCACCTGGATCCGGTCGATATGAAGGAGCCGTGCAATTTGCCCCTCACTAAGGAGCCCCCGCTTTGCCGCCTCATATGCCATCAGGCCTGTCTTCAGCGACACTGGTCTGGCCGCGTCGTCTTTCAGGCTATCACTCCTCGAAACGTCACCTAACACTTGCTGTGCTTGCTCATCCGTAATGTTTCCGTTCTGAACGAACCAATCCCAAGTTCCTCTTTTCGTAAGTTGGAGCTCTTCAAGGCGCCGGACAAGCGCTTCGCGCGAAACATGGAAATAGTGGGCAAGAACGATCACGTGCCGGCGAGTGAGGCTCGTAGCACCCGCCGTAACTTCAGCAAATTTCTGCCGAACAGCCTGCGCCGGCGTCAAGAAGCTCCTTGCGAAGGCATTGGCATATTTTTCCTCGCGCGAACTCTCCAGTTCGTCGATCTCATAGACCTCTGCGTCTCCGCGCGTAGCTACTAAATGACCAAGCTCATGTGCGGCCGTCTGAGTGCGCCGATCGATTGGATGGTTCGCATTTAAAAGTATGCAGGCACCCACCTTTTCATCATAGGCGAACAAGCCGGAGATTTTCGCCGCTAGGCGTCGAGCGTAAACACGGACACCCATCTGCAGCTCGAGCAGAGTGACTATATCTGCGATCGGCGCAAGCCCAAGACCGAGCCAATGGCGAAGTTCCAAAGCGTGTTGTTCTGCCTGTTGGCGAACGTCGCCAACAAGGATGCGTCTTTCAGGCGGCAGGTTGCGCGCATATTCGACACCGAGCAGAGCCTCAAGCTCAACCTCAGCCCTTACGAGTTGCGCCAAAAGGTCGGCGGCTTTCGCAACCGATGGCTCTTCGTTTTCGGTCAGCTTCCTAAATCTTGGCGTTAGCTCGACGTGGACCGCTTCCTTGCGGAGCAACGCGTTGGTGTTCGTGTCTAGGAACCCTGCCAGCCTCTGCAGCTCCCCGATCTTTGCGCGCCGCGTACCCTTTTCCATCGCAACTAGGGTAGTGCGTGCCACACCGATTGCCTCTGCAGCCTCTGCCTGGGTTTTGCCCGCACTTTCACGCGCGATCCGAATTCTCTCACCTACTTCCACTAGTGAGAGCTGATTATTGGCCTCACTCATCGCTGTCAGGCCAACCACCGAGCGACGAACGATTTGGGTCCGAGATCTTTCATGAATGCCTTCCATTCAAGTTCATGCCGTTCAAGCAGGCCCAAGAGCTGGCCTTCCGCATCCGCATGCGACATGTCCAGTACTTCGGACAATTGCCACGCGTGACGGCTCATGCGTTTCCGATAGGCGGGTGAAGAGCCCAAATCAGCCAAATGATCAAGGTGCAGTGCGCCGGCGATGGCATACTGCTCCATTGCCCCCGTTATTTTGTTAAAATCCTTGGCAGCTCCCCGAGCAAACTTGGGGACTGACAAGTCCTCCCAGATGTAATTCTCTTTTGGCTCGTCAACACCGGCCGCATGAAAGCTGAGCCTGCGAAGCATACAGGCAGCGCAGATGCCGCAGTGGCGCCACTTGTGATCTACGGAGGAATTACGGTTTTGCTGCCAGCACGATCGCGTCTCGATCCACTCCTTCGGCTCGATGGGAAGAGCCGCGAACTCGCGAAGCGTCTCGCCCTTCGTTTTCCACAAGTGCGGAAGCCGATAGGCGACACTGTAGTCAAAAAGCGCAGCGAACAAACGCTCCATCTTAGTGAGAAAGCGTGGGTGGTTTCTGTAGTCCTCGTAGCCATGACTGGTTTGTACCAGCGAAGGCCCGAGCGCGCCCTGACCGCTTTCCGGCATGACGATGTCATGAGTTCCGAGCAGATAGGCTGCGATCGCGCTCAAAAGAGTAAATTTGAAGCCGCGGCTCCGAGCGGAGGACTCGTTGAAGCCGTCTGGTCCAGGTTTGACCCTGAAGGGAATGTTCAGGAATGGAAGCTTTCGAGCGTCGCGACAGGGGCGATCATCTTTTTTCGAGCCCACCCTGATACGGATCAACCGATCCGGGCGCCCTCCTGCCGAAAGCAAAGCGCTCACCGCCCGCGAATCCAAACCATCGCTGAACGGCGTCACTATGCGCGTGGCATCACCAAATTCCAGACGACTCTGCTGACCGACGTCTTCCTCGGGCGCCCGCTGGCGCTGGTAGAAAGAGAGGCTCCACTCATCGCCAGTTAGAAATTTCAAAACGGAAACGAGCGCCGCGATGACCTCGGGTTCTTGCCAGCGAGCCAAATCATGGACAGGGACAGCTAAATCGAACTTCCGCATCCAGCCCCATGCCGAGCGCTTGCACGTCTTGTCGCAATATTCAACTGCAGCGCTCAGGACCAAAGTGTCGAAGATACGAGTGTCCCAATTCTTCGTACGGTAGTCGTCCAAATCCTTCATGTTGAAAATGATGAATTTGCCAATCTCGACCGGTTGCCAACTTTCCTTGGCTTTCCCGCCGGCCTCAATAACGGCAACCTTGAGTGCGGGGCATTCCCCTTGAAGAACCTTCATAGGGAAACCCCATCGTCAAGACCGTTGCGCGCGGCGGGAGTTCTCGTGATGGCGACCGTGCTGTCACCGAAAAGCGAACGAGCGATACGGGCGAACGAGCCGTTCTCGTTCATTCTAGCGCTGACTTCGCCCATGCGATTGCGGATAGTGCGGCTTGCGCCTGGCCCGCGCTCGACGAGGTAGTGCTCCTCAGTAGTTCGCGCGTTCGCATGCAGACGCTCGCTCAAGGCCGTGACAATCCCGTCCTGGACCGCATCACGTCCTTGCAAGCCTTGCTGGACGGCCATTTGGGTGCACTCGATCGCGTTTGCGGCCAGTGGATGCACCGTCGGATCATCGCGCAGCTCCTGCAGCTGACGCTGCAATTCATCCGGCTGCCTGCTGAAAAGATCGCCACCGTCAACAATGTCAATCAGCTGCCTGATCACACCGCGCACTTCCATATTGGCGTCCTGAACTAGCGCGGATTCGGTCGCTTCGCAGACCTCGGAGATAGAAAATGCCGGCTTGTACGCCCATTCAGCGACACGCCGATATTTAGGACGCAGTGGCAGGCTTTTATGCGGACCGTCACTCACTAGAATCTCCCCAATGTCAGAGATGTTGATATTTTTTTCTGACATTGTCAATGTGCGGCGATGTGTATTAATCAGCGATGACCGCTAGAGGTGGATTTGTCACGATACCCGCGCCACACATCACGCGGGTAAGCCGGCAGTCTCTCTGGAAGCTCGCCATGACCGACCAGACGCCCGCAACGAAAAGCTTTCGGCGCCCTATACTGTGCCGCGGACGCAAGCAGACCGGCCTCACGCAGGGCGCGCTGGGCAGCAAAATCGATCTGCGCCTGCCGCGCCGCAAGGGCAGTGAAAGGACATCGAGGACCTTTCTGATGTCTCGGAGTGCGCACCTAAACAACATAGCGCTCCTCCCATCCTTTCGCGAATGCAGAGCGGCTCTTGCGACAGCCAGAAGACAAGCCGCCTCCATACGATCTGGACAATTCGGACGATCCGGACTATGTCTATGTCATTTAGAAATGGAGGCCGCCATGGTCGCAACAGTTCGAAAATCTGGAACAGGCGTGCACGTTAATGTGAGTAGCGCGGCCGTCGCCGACATTCTTGACGTGTTAGCACGGCACAATCCAGGAATCTCCCGATCGGCGCTAAAGGGCAAGAGCAAAATGGTAGCTGCGGTCACTGCGGCAGCCGTCCGGCTTTCGGAGGAGAACCAGCGTCAGATTCTGGTCCATGAAAAGGATCTTGCCCAGGCAATGGAAACAGTGGTCGCGGATCTCGCTGGTCGAGGCGACAGCAGACTGATTAAGCTCGACATTGAAAGGCCTGTTGAGGTCAGCCACGGCGCGGGACTCGGCAACGTAGTAGATCTTGAGGAAGGTCGGCGAAGGGTCGCGGAATATGTAACAGCGGTTCGCCTTGAAGACTGGGCCGGGCCGGTTGCAGGGCCGAGCGATATTGAGAAGGCCTTTGGAACAAGAAGATCCACACTCCATGATTGGCAGAAACGGGGAGCCGTCATCGGCTTGCTGAAAGGTGAACGAAAGCATGTCTTTCCCTTGGCACAGTTTGTGGACGGCCGGCCGGTCAAGGGGATGTCTGAAGTCACCAGCATCATCCGTAATTCTCGCGCGGCCTGGCAATGGCTTATTCAGCCGAAGCCCAGCATCGGGGGCGCTCCCCTCGACCTTCTCAAGGCTGGACGGGTGAACGAGGTTGTTGCGGCCGCCGAACGTGACTTCAGCTGATCGTGAAGCTTGATCCCAAGACAGTCGCGGACCTCGCTCTCGAATTTCAGCCGCGTTCATACCTACGCGTGATGCGCGCCGCGCATATGGCGACGCCGCTGGGGATGGGTTTTGGACACACACGCTTCTCAAGTCCGGATTGGACGTTTCAACTCGTCTACATCGCCCGCGACCTTGCAACGGCAATTGCCGAGACCATCGTCCGGGACAGGTTCGAGGGCAGGACGAAGCGTGTCCTTGATCAAAGCGAGATCGAAGAGTGGGCCGTAGCGGAGATTACGGCGACTTCTCCGCTTACGGTACTCGATCTGCGGACCACGGGCCTCCTCAGGTTGGGAGTCAGCACTGACGCCGCTCGAGCCAAGAAGCACCGGCAGGGGCGACAACTCAGCGCGGCGATTCATGGCGCCTTCGCGATTGACGGCCTGCTCTATGCATCCCGTCTCACGTCCGCCGAGTGTGTGGCCGTTTACGATAGAGCCATTGAGGGAAAGCTGGACGCGTCGCCAGCAATAAATCTCGTGCGGCACCCAGACCTGATAGCAGCTCTGCAGTCTATTGGCCTCTCCCTTCGGGGAGGTGCCTGACGATGGCCGGGAACGTTACGTCGGTGAATTTCTCGGGACGTTTCAAGAAGCTGAACGGAACCGTCGCACTGACCGCAACGCATGCGGACATTATCCGGTCACTGCTGACGGTGGGGTATCCGAGCCGAAGGGCGGCCGTGCGCGTCGTGGGTAGGTGGAGGCAACGAATGCTGGTCGCGATGGCGACTGGCTATCTCGACAATGCGCTAAACACGACGCTTTACTTCCGCAATCTCGAGCAGTCGGAGAAGGTCGGTGTTTCCTTCCTGCTCGGCGAGGCATTCACCCACTGGTACGCGCAGGACAGGATGAAGATTGAATATCTCGTCCATGTGGGTGGGCTGTCGAGTTGCTCGTGGACTTCACCGGCTACTCCGCTTGCCCCGAAGACGGGCGCGTCCCCGCCAGCCGCAAAGAGCCGTCCCGATTTCATCGGCATACGCCGCACCGAGAGTCATGTCTTCGAAAGCAAGGGCCGGATTCGGCGGCCGACGGCAAGTGCTGTGAGCAAGGCGCTCGTGCAAGTGTCCGCCCTTCATTCGGTCAATGGCAAGGCGCCAAAGACCCGGTGTGCAAGTTTCTTCATGCTCAGGAGCGCTGGTACCGAGGGGTTCGTGTCCGACCCTCCCGGTAATGGAGAAGGCAGCGCTGTCAACTTCGATGTGCTAGATGCGCTTGCCAAGGCATACTCCTTCTTCCTGGACGAACCTACGACGGATCTGCAGGCAGAAGTTGTTGACGGATATGTTGGTCGCGAAATTGAAGACGGTGTTTACTTCGGCCTTGACCAGAAAGTCTTTGCTGCCATCCTAGAACGCCCCGACAGTGAGCAAGAACGCAGCCGTCGGACAGCTGAGATCTTCGAAATTATAGCCGGCAGGTTGCAATCGTACGAGGGTCGGAAAGAGCGGAACGTTTCGCCTGGTCCGGACGGAACCATACTCATCGACCGTCGATCGCGCCCCCGCAGCAGACAGCGGATAAATGCAAAATAGCAATTGCAAGGCTGGGCCCGAGTCGCCCTAACTGCATGGAGAACGGTCGATGATGCCATCTTACCCTGTCGGAATTGGTTGTTACTCTCCTTGCCTTACAATTTGATAAACACGCTTTCTGGACAGTTCGATCTGTTCGACCTTGATTCCGGCTATAGGAAAACACCGCGACGCGTTGCTCCGGCTCGGCCTGCGCGGAAACAGCCTAATGTTGCACCGGAGGCTGAGGATGGTCTGATGTGACGAACTTCGGTTTCTGCGCGGGGACATCTATCGTTGGCCCGAAGCGGAGCCGCTCACGCGAGGGCTTTCAGCAGCTGATCGCTTCAAAGCAGCGTAGTTTGCAGGTGCTGACCTGCCAGTCGTTACAAATCATCTTTGCTTTAATTTGAACGGTGGGCCACTACTGCGGCATATTCTTGGTGCTCGCATATATGGGGGAAGAAGAGGGATGGCTGACGAGGATGTGGCGCCGCGGCGCCAATTCCAGATTGTCCGCAACGGCGATTCGACACCTGCCAACATAGATTGGTCCCAAGGAGTCGAGACAGTTCAAAAGGGCATCGCCGATGCCCTGAACGCGCGCAACGTTGCGTTCCTGTTGGGCGCTGGCTGCTCCTCGTTGCGTGTCGACGGAGAGGAGCGAGGCATCTCAACCATGCAGCCCCTCGCTGAGATATTTTGCAACACTACCACCCAAGCGTTGGCAGCCGCACAGCAGGCTGCGGAAGACGAGGATCTGTTGGGCGAAGGCAGCGCCGACGTGCCCCCTGTAGAGCCGCCTGACTGGCTTCTAACCAAAGAAGAAGTAGCCATTCTCCAAGAGGCGGGCGTCGAACTGGAAGATGAGTACGCTCGCAACCTTGAGCGCTTGATGGAGGTATTGCACAGTCTTCGTTTCGTCTCCCAACGCAGCGCGAAATCATCCCATTGGGCGCGAGCCAAGGAGCTGACGGAGGTAATCAACAAGGTCCAGGCATTCCTCTGGGAACGGTGCACTGACGGTGCTTTCGCGAAGGGAGATACAGCTGTCCGCGACCTCTATGAGAAGTTCTACCGAAAATTAGTGTTGCGCGACCGAAGCCTACCCCGGCCATGGGTGTTCACTACGAATTATGATCTGTTCAATGAAACGGCGATGGACCGCCTCGGCATTCCCTATGCCAACGGTTTCTCCGGCATCATAGAGCGCCGTTTCAATCCCTCCACATTTCGCTACGCCTTGGCTGAGCAGCTCGATCTTTCAAACCGCAAATGGTCGGCGGTCGATGCGTTTGTCTACCTGTGCAAGTTACACGGATCGATCAGCTGGACAGAAGACGATCACGGCCTGTTCCCAATCCGTGAGAAGTGGCCGGCCGACGGCAGCGCCAAGATGATGATCTTTCCCACGCCCGCAAAGCAGAACTCGAGTCTAGGGTCACCATATGCCGACCTTTTTCGCGAATTCCAGTCGCGCATCGTCCGCGAGCAAAGCGTGCTTGTGACTTCGGGCTACGGGTTCGGCGATGAGCACCTGAACAACATCATTTACCAGGCGCTGACAATACCGACCTTTCGGTTGATTATCTTTGCATCACCGGACGCACCCGGAGAGATTGCCAAACTGCGCGCCCTTGGTGATCCGCGGATCTGGATAATCGGTGGCGACGGTCCGGAGCCGGGTACAAGGGCACATTATTTCGACACGATGGTCGATCGGTTCATGCCTCAGCGGCCAAGCGAGCGTATCGACGACGCCGTTCGCAAGGTGATGAAGGAATTGGCTCCGGACAAGGGCGATACCGAATGAGTCACGACGATCGCAAACGGGCGGTAGGCAAGGTCACGTCAGTGGCAGCAGACAGGTTCGTGGTCGAGATGCACGCGGGAACCGACAACTTCACGGTCGTGGGCTTTGACGACGTGCACTACGTCGCACGTTTGGGCTCGTTCCTGATGATACCGACTCACGCCGAATATGTTGTCGCTGAGGTTGTGGGGCTGCGCGAACGTGATGTTGCTGCATCCTCGAGAGGCGACCTCGACAAAGCAGGATCGGCGAAATTCCTCGATGTCGTGCCCGTCGGCATGTTGCCTGCTTCGGGCGATGGAAAATTCCGGTTCGGTGTCTCGGTCTTCCCTTCGCTCTACGCGGACGCATTGTATGCCCTCGACAGCGAACTCGACCGGATATTTGAGACGAAAACCGAGGTTGAGGCCGGCATCGGACCTGACGGGCAAATCTGTGTGCCGGCGAAAGCCACCCGCTTTCGTGTTTTAAGCATCGGTCAGTCCGTGGTGTTCGAGGACTATGCGGTGAAGGTCCGCCTCGACGATTTCTTCGGTGGTCACGTCGCAGTGCTTGGCAACACGGGAAGCGGAAAGTCGTGCACAGTCGCTTCGATTCTTCAGGCGCTTTTTGAAAAACCGGACGAACATCATGCCCGGGGCGCCACGTTCGTGGTGTTCGACGTCAACGGCGAGTATCGGCAGGCGCTAGAACCACTGGCAAAGCCAGGCGGTATTGGGATCGACCGGGTCGTACTCGATGGCACAGCCACTGGCTTCCGCTTGCCCCATTGGTTCTTGGATCTTTCAGAGTGGGAACTGCTGCTCCAGGCCAGCGAACGCACGCAGGTACCCATACTGCGCATGGCGCTTGGCCTTTCAACGATGTTCTCAGAAGCTGGTGCCAACGATCTCGGCGGCGTGAAGAACCACATCCTTGCCAAATGTATCACGCAGATCGTGCGCGACGATTCCAGTAGTCCGTCCAAGCATGACCGGATAGTTGGCATCCTCCAGCGATTCAACACTGGTGAAATCAATCTGCAATCCATCCAACCTTTCATTGCAATTAGCTACGGTCAGCTGGCTGATGCCCAAGGTTTAGACGACTTTCTCGTCGGCGAGAATGCCTTTGTTATCGACGAGTTGAAGCTGCCGGATTACGAAAACATCCCTTTCGATTTCCGCTCACTAGGAGAGGCAATGGATCTCGCCATCCTTTACGAGGAGGCACACGGCAACCGCCAGATACGTGACTACTGCTCGCAGATGGTCACCCGCCTGAAATCGCTTGAGGAGCGTCGGGAGTATGAATTTCTGCGCCACTCACTGCCAGTCGGGGGGCAAGCCGGTGAAGGTCAGAGCGAATTCCTAGCCCGAATCCTCGGGCTGACCGCGAAGGGCAGTGGCCTGACTAAGACCAGTCAGGTCGTGATCGTCGATATGAACGCCGTATCGGATGACGTCGTCGAGCTTTTCTGCTCGGTTCTCGCACGCATGACGTTTAGGCTGCTGCGGCAAGCCGATCCGCGTAACCGTTTCCCAGTTCACTTGCTGCTTGAAGAGGCTCATCGCTATATTGCCTCCACACCCTCCCGTTATGCGTTGGACGCAGCGAAGGTTTTTGAGCGGATAGCCAAGGAGGGTCGCAAGTACGGTATGTTCCTCATGGTAGCATCACAGAGGCCAAGTGAGCTTTCAAAAACCGTGTTGTCTCAGTGCTCCAACTTTGTCGTTCACCGCATTCAGAACCCAGACGACCTGTCGCAAATCCGTCAGATGACTCCATTTATTTCCGACGCGGTTCTCAAACGGTTGCCATCCCTCCCCAAGCAGCACGCGTTGGTGTTCGGAACATCCGTGAATTTGCCGACGACGTTCCGCGTCAGGGACGCGTCTCCCCGGCCATCCAGCGACGACACCAAAATAGTTGATCTCTGGTTCCACGAGGAAGGTCGCCGAGCGAACATCCGACTCGCCCCGCTCGTACCCGATCCGGATGACGTATTCTCAGATCTAGTGTGACACTAGCCGAATACTGAGGAGCTCTATGTCTTTGGCCAGCCTTTCGTTTTCAAGAAGATCATTCCATCGAATGCGCCGAGTTTTGCCGCGGCTTCGGTAGCATAGCGCCTTCGAGACTCCACGGATCGGCCGGATGAGCGCTCCAGGATCCGGCCGCCCCAACTGTCCGATCCTTTTCGGTATATGGAAATGTTCAGCCCGTCGGTATTCAAATAGCTGTTGCCAGCGTGCGAGACGCGCCACTTGCGCAGGAGCCAATTGCGTCGGCGGTGAGCAGCACTGCGGAGCGCACGTTCGCGCATTCGCGGTGCCTCGTAGTCCTGCTCCATCTTCTCCGCACAGACACATCCCACGCCGAGCATTTCGGCATGGTCAGGATGAGTCATATAATGGACGTATCTGATCTCTTGGGTTTCGCACATTTCGCAGATCTCAGACGGTTCATCGAGATCCTCGACATTGACGCAGGTCCAGCCCTTATGCGGAATTCCCGATCGCGACCACTTCCCAGTCATCGATCCCCTCCCCCTCCGACAAACCTATTCCTCTATCTCGACGCCGACGTCCTGCTGGCTGCCGGAAAAGTCTGGCATGATGTCACCAGCCAGCAGCTTCTCCTTCGACAGCAGTCCGGCATCCTCGAGCGCCTCGAAATCCGGCAGGTCGCGCAGCGTGTCGAGCCCGAACTCCAGCAGGAATTCTTTTGTCGTCACATAGGTGTAGGGCGCGCCCGGCGTTAGGCTGCGCGGACCGGAAGCGATCAGGCCGGCACCGCGCAGATGACCAATAAAATCGCGACTGATCTCCTTGCCGAAGAAAGACGACAGTTCGGCGCGGGTGATCGGCTGGAAGTAGCCGATGCACATCAGACCAAAACCTCCGACTGCGTAAGGTCGGCCGTCTTTCCACTTCCACCTACAGCAGCGCGGATGGCGTCTGCATAGGCAGGCCGGGTCAAATGTTTCCAGCCGCCGGCGACCGAAACCAGATCATAGGGTCGACCGCGCAGCTCCTCGCGGATGTCGTCGATGAGGAGATCAATGCTGCAGCTTTTTCCGACGATCCGGGCGAGCATTTCGCGGTTGACTGGCTCGCTGGCCGCAAAAATCGCTGCCTCGACGCGATGCATCCATTCGCGCCAGCGGGCCTCCGGCGGCAGGTGATCCAGTTCCCGGTCAAACAGCTGATCAGCTGATCGACGGTCATCTGACCGGCTCCCCCCTCGCCTGCGCGCTGCCTCCGCCATGATCGTCACAGCCCGTAGATGCGGAACGTGGGACGACCGGACAGCTCGCGCACGGCACCGAGCTCGACCAGCCGGTCGAACAGGCGGCGCAATCCGCGGTCGCTCATTCCAGCGATGTTTTCTGAGGCAATGATCGCGTCGTCGGACAAGAGCTTTTCGACGACAGCACCCGCCGCCTTGGCTCTGAGTTTCGGCAACGGCAAGCAGCCGGTCCGCACGGCGCTCGAGTTCGGCGAAAAGATCAATGGCGCGCAGCGCAGCGCGCGCTTGCGCGGCCTGCAGACTTTTGGTCCCGCCCTCCGTTTCGGCACCCGCTGCTAGAACGGCAGTCACTGGTCGACGCGGCCGGCTCGTACCCACAACTAAGGTAGCCTCGCCGCCCAACAAAGGGACTGCATGTGTCCAACCTAGCCGCTGCGCGAGCAAGACATCGGCAAGCCAAGCTCCGAGAACGCGCCCGAAGCCGTAACGCTCCGCAGCCGCGAATGCTCCGACCAGCGTTTCGACCGTCCCAGCGTTGGCGGCAAGCTGTCGGAGATCGTCCGTCAGATCGCTGACCACCTCGTCACCGCGCGTGAGACCGAGATCTTCCAGCACCGCGGCGAGGTTTTTCTCCGTCAGCAGATCGTCCGCTGGGCGAGATGCCAGCCGCCGCCAAGCAAGAAGGAAAAGGCCGGCGGGACCGACATTGTCGCCCGGTCGTGTGAGCAACACGGCGTCGCGCACCGCGCTTTCATCCTCGACGCGGCCGGCCTGCTTTGCAGTTGCCGCGGCCGCCGAAATTGCCAGCCGCTGCCGCCAGGCGCCGGCCCACCGCTCCTGCCGGCGGACCACAGCATCGAGCGCGCCGATGGCGGCGCCGGCGGCGAACGCGACGTCGTCAACATCTTTTCCCGCAAGGCCTTGCGCATCCGGGACGGACCGGCGCAGCCAGGTCGGGACGGCGGTGGAGTAACGGCTGCCGCGCCAAGAAGCGTGCCGGGGTGGCGCGAGAGAGATTTGGGGCGCAGAATCATTGCAAGCAGGATGAATCATGACGGCGCTTTTAGCAACGAAAATAGGCAAAAAGCGCTGCACCTGTCGGAAGCGCAAAACGAATGATAATGTTGCATTATCAGTTGCTTAACTCTACTCTTCCACTCGCAACAAGTTAGCTGGATAACATCACTCTTCGGGCACACCCGGACGACGGTTCGGTGCAGCCACTCACGTCAATCCGGACAGTCCCGTCTTCTCGTCGCGACTATCCCGGTACCCGGAGTTGGTCACGGCGACCTGCTTCCGAGCCACCTTTCGAATAGGCCGAGCTCGGATCACCAGCTCTAAAGCTCCACGTGATTGCCTATTCGATAAACCCTCCGTCAAGATTGCAGCGGCTAGAAGCCGCCGCAGCCAAACGGTCACAGCGCCCGCCCAATCGAACCTGAAATCATACCGGCAGGCGGACTTGCACGGGGGCTGTCAGTGGAGCAGGCGCGTGAAAGAGCACATGAAATAGGTGTATCGCCAATATTTTCGTATTGCTCTAATCGATTATAGTTGTGAAGCGCAATTTCAGCCCGTTTACTTGCCGCTCAAGTCACGCATAAAAGAAGGTAGCACCGATTCGGTAGCTTATCCCCTGTCTTTTGCGTACTCGCGGCCCGTGGCGCCGAGTGGACGATTGAAGATCGCCGGTCTCACTAGCAGGTGGGCACAAGCGCCTGGGGCCGGTTGGCAAGCCACAGGAGTAGGACAAATGTCGAAGGATTCGGGTAAGGGCGATCACGGCGGCAAGATCGAGATCACGGTGGTGGTGAACGGCCAGCCCACGCAGGTCGAAGCCAATCCCAACCAGCCGCTTCACGTCGTTCGTGCCAAAGCCCTTGAGAACACGCAGAACGTCGCCCAGCCGGCCGAGAATTGGGAATTCAAGGATGAGGACGGCAACCTGCTCGACGTTGACAAAAAAGTTGGCGATTTCGGTTTCGCGAACATTGTGACCCTGTTCCTCAGCCTGAAGGCGGGTGTAGCAGGTGCCTGAAATCCAGACTGTGGACCCTGCGGTCTCGCGAGCGAAATTCGATCGGCAGATCGGCTGGTTCCAAACACAAGCGGGCGCTTACCGGGCTCAGGGTTGTTTCCTGATCGAGGCGAGATTCCCTACTGCCTTCTTCATCTTCGCACCGCCCAAGATAAGGCCACAGATAATCGGTGCAGCTGTCGAGATCGACTTCTCCAATTACGACCTCCGACCTCCGTCGGTAGTCTTCGTCGACCCCTTTACCCGCCGGCCGGTTGCCCGCAAGGATTTACTGCTAAGTATGCTCAGACGACCGCATCTACCCGGAACCCCACCGGATATGATTTCGGTCCTCATGCAGCAGAAAGCTCTGTCGCTAGCGGACTTCCTCCAGGCCAACAGTGCGGAACATACGCCATTCCTGTGCATGGCAGGCGTCCGGGAATACCACGACAATCCAGCCCATTCAGGTGACTCATGGCTTCTCCACCGGGGTTCTGGCGAAGGCTGTTTGGCCTTTATCCTGGACAAGATCATCAAGTACGGGACCGGCCCCGTGGAGCAGATACAGTATCAGTTCCAAATCTCAGTGGGAGCGATGGTAGTACCCCCATCCGCCATCCCGGAATGAGCGTTTTGATGGATGTAACGACCGTGACGCTCCCGCGCCACTGCATCTCGACTGTGCATGCGCATCTGCGCTCGGTTGGTCGCGAAGGCAATGAGGGGATGGCGCTCTGGGTCGGCGTTCAGCAAGACCAGCATTTTGCCGTAACAGAGACCGTGCTCCCGGCGCAGCGTCACATTCGGACGGGCGATGGTGTTTGCGTGATGGTTCCGGCCGAGGAACTGCACCGGCTTATGTCTGGCTCTACAATAGCGGCCTGAAACTCTTGGCCCAGATCCATAGCCATCCGGGCCGAGCCTACCATTCGACGACCGACGATGCTTATGCGGTTGCTACCACGGTTGGGTGTCTGTCGCTGGTAGTGCCGAATTTCGCCCGCGAGCCTTTCGATTTTGCTCGAGTCGCCGCCTATCGGCTCGACGGAAAAGCCAACTGGAATGCGCTCCCTTCCGCGGCACTGTCGCGAATGATCACAATAACGAGTTGAACAATGGCACTCGCTAACTTCATCGACCGCGCCGCCACGGCGGCATCTCAGGTCCTAGCCGATTTTCATCTGGAGGACTTTAAAGCAGCTCTTGAAAAGCAGGTCGTGGCCGTCGCCTTTGACGATCAAGCCGCTTCCTGCGCCGAAGGCCAGGCGACACTAGATCTTGCGGTGAGGTTGCTCGCCAGGCTCTATCCAGTTCTGGCGATACTCCCGCTGGGCAGCGCGGCAAGCTTTCAAGCCCAAGCGCTGGAGCGCTTGGCAAAGTCGATAAATCCAAAAGTTGGCATCCGGCGTTCCGGCAAGTCTGCCACCATCTGCGTAGTTGCAGGGGTGACGCGCCCACCACTCCGGTGCCCGACCTTTTTCATGGGATCGGACGGTTGGGCGGCAAAGCTGTCGCGTACGGACCCGGTGGGCTCCGGCTCGAGTTTGCTGCCCTATGGAGCTGGCGCCGCCAGTTGCTTCGGCGCCGCCAACGTCTTTCGAACCATCTTCGCCGCCCAGCTGACCCGCGCCGAGTTAGACGAAACCATCGACCTCTCGTTATACAGCTACGACAAGACCAAAGCCGGCGAGGCAGGCCCGATCGACATACCTGTCGACCTTGGCGAAACGCACCTCGTTGGGCTCGGTGCGATAGGCCATGGCTCGCTTTGGGCGCTAGCGAGACAACCCGGTCTCACGGGTCGTCTGCATGTAATCGATCACGAAGCAATCGAACTCTCAAACCTGCAGCGCTACGTATTGGCCGGCCAGGCGGAGATTGGCATGTCCAAGGCGGTTCTTGCAGCCACCGCCCTTAGATCGACGGCCATTGGGGTCGAGGCGCACCCGCTGACGTGGGCAGAATATGTTGCGCGCCACGGCGACTGGGTCTTCGACCGAGTGGGTGTGGCGCTTGACACCGCCGCCGACCGTCTGGCGGTCCAAGGTGCTCTGCCCCGATGGATCGCGAATGCCTGGACGCAGGAGCACGACCTCGGCATCTCGCGGCACGGGTTCGATGACGGCCAAGCTTGCCTTTGTTGCATGTACCTGCCGTCCGGGAAATCCAAGGACGAGCACCAGCTGATTGCCGAGGAACTCGGAATACCGGAAGCACACGAGCAGGTGAAAACGCTCCTGCAGACCAATGCCGGAGTTCCCAACGACTTTGTAGTTCGGGTGGCTACAGCGATGGCTGTGCCGTTTGAACCGCTAGCCCCGTTTGTTGGCCAGCCCCTGCGTTCCTTTTATCAGCAGGCTATCTGCGGCGGTCTGGTGTTCCAGCTCAGTGATGGAAGTCGCCGCGTTCGAACCGTGGTTCCGATGGCCTTCCAGTCAGCGCTTGCCGGGATTATGCTTGCCGCCGAGCTCGTCAAACACAGCGCGGGTTTTCCCGTGGGCCCGACGACGAGCACTCGGGTGAATCTTCTGCGCCCACTTGGCTCCCGCTTGCACGATCCGAAGGCCAAGGATTCCAGCGGCCGCTGCATCTGTAGCGATGACGATTTCATTGCCGCTTACAGGCGCAAATACGCAAATACGGCAAGCGCGTTGAACAGCTAGGCGATGTCTCCGCCCCCTAAGCAGACGCGGATATCTAGATCCCAGGGCCGGCGGCTTGTGCTCGTGACGAGGGCGAACTACACGCTGGGCCCGCTCCTCTGCCGACCTATCGTCCATGATATCCCCTCCCCGCTCACGATCCCGGACACCTTCTTGCCGATGTGCCGCTCGAGCACCGGCCGCCATGGTACCAGCGTGAATTCGCGACTTTTCAACGACGGCATATTTTCCGCTGGCGAGCTCGACGGACCGGCGTAGCGTACCCTCTACTCGTTCTCCAGACCGGGCTTCGACACAAGGCAGTCCAAGTTCCTCCGACAGCTGCCCGGCAACACGGTTCAGCTCGCGCTGGCAACATCGCAAGCATGTTGGCGCGGTAGACGGACCGATTCTGCTCTTCATGCGCGAGGCCTTGCGCGATCAGCCACTGCCGCCGGCGGACTTGCGCTTCCCGTACCTCACCGCCAAAGCCGGAGTTGCGCAAGGCCTCCGGTCGGTCGGCAACGAGCGGCTGGTCAATCCAGGTGGCGCCGTCAAAGCTGACCTGTCGCTCCAGCGAATCCGCAGCGTGATGCGCCTCTTTGCGGATCGACGAACACCCCGCCATCATGACTCGGGTAGCGTGCCGCCCCTTCAACCTGCGTCGCGTGCCGAGAGAAATCCCCCGCGTAACCAAGCAACGAGTTCGATGGTGTTAGCAAAAATCTTCTTGCATCCTGCAATAATCATGGGATTGTCGCCGGAGGGTAGCAATGTGCGATCATCGGTCTTGAGACCAAGGCACACCTTGTTGAGCGCCCGACCGTAGCCAATTTCAAATGCCACGCCTTCATCAATCGTGCGACCGTCCAGTACAGCAACGATATAATTGCACCTCCTAATCGCATTGATGTCCGCCTCAAACACCAATTGCCTCGCAGCCTCCAATGGCATCCCTCCATCGACTAGATCGCGCATGAGCTTTCCGTCGCGTTGAGGAAGAAAAACGTGCGCCATAGGCTCAAGAAGGCTTGTCAGCCGCTCATTGAAGCTGCGCTCAATGTCATTGAACAGTGGCGCTGCCAGATAGATACGCATGGACGTTCGAGCATCATTCATAGCGGGCGATAATCGTGTTGAGCTCGGTCGGTTCATATTCCTCGAATAGAACGTGCCGAGCCACCTTGCGAGCAACGTCACCTGGACTGTTCTCATCGGTTGAGAGGACAAACGACGGATTGTAGATCATTTTGAGGGTCATAGTCTGTGCATCAAAATAGGGTTGCTTGCCCGCCTCCTCCGGAGGGCGACCTCGCGCCATATTTCGCTTCACTAGCGTCTTGGAGTCCGCCTCGATAAAAATGATCTCTCCTTTCTGAAGAGGCTGATCGCGAGTTACTAGATCGCGCAATGCATGAGACTTTACCTTGTTCTCGTCATCGCCTTTAGAGAAGGCATAAAGATCCAAAGGGGCACGATCCATAAAATGAAGCCCCGCCGTCGCCGCATGCATACGGCGATTCTTCTCCTTCAGTTCCGAATATATGAATTGATCTACGATTTTCTGCTGATCTTCAGTGATCTTACTTGACGCCATATACATTTCACGAGGAGGTGGCCGTGTCCATTCTTCGTGTGTTTGAAAGCATCGCAAGTGCTCGAGCAATGTCGATTTCCCGGAGGCGACAGGCCCCACTATATAATAGTGATACCGAGAGCGCCGATCCTTTCCAAGCGTTTCCACGGTTTCGCTGAACCCTCTTTCATCAAGATTAAGAATATCGAGAAAATCTCTGATCTCAGCAGACGTGAGAAATATCGTTACCAAGTTATAGAGCTCGAGATTGGCCTCGAATATGTCCTGTCTTCGCGCCTCTGATAGGACCCCTTCTTCCTTAATCCAGTATATCATATAGTGATGGTTAGCTGGGCTCTTATCCCGGTTGAGGCGTAGGTAATTTTTGAGTGAGCTATCGGCAAGCGAATGACCAATCAACAGCATTGTGTTTTGAACAAAGCGAAGGAACAGATACTCGGAACTGACACCGGGGGAACGTGCACGAGCATCCGCGAAAGAATCTTCCGTGAATATCAGTTGGGGGCTGCGCTTCTTAAGGCTGACACGGGGCAATATTCCATTGACGTGATAAACTGTCGTCAGATTCCCTCGATCGGTAAGAGGCGGTTGCCAAGTGACGCTTAGGGCGTTACCGGACTCGCTGCCAAAAGCGCTTTGCTTTACCTGCTCCCCTATCGCATCAGCCAGAAGATCGTCGAAGTTGAAATTTATTACCAGTGATACTTTGCGAGACAGATCACGCAGCTGTGCGAGATAGGGATGCGTTTGTATGACCTCGGCGATTGTTTGCGGGACCTTCTCATAGATCGCCTTGTGAATAGCGTCGCCCCATTCATATTCGACCGTTGCGGACCTAAGCTCTGCCGGCTCCGTGACAGGACATGCCCCCCTGAAGCGATGATAGATGATCTGTCCGAGATATTCAGGTTGGAGTCCCGCCGCAACGTGTGCTGCTAAATCATCAGGGAGGCCGCCCTGAATCTCCGCAAGCCTTTTCAATAGATCCTGCCACCCGGGCACCTTGGCGTCGATTGAAATTCCGGCTCCCGTCACCAGGTTCAGCCGTTGCAGTCTCAGCCTTTGGTAGAGGTGGCACAAAAATCGCGGGAGACGCGGCTGTCGCGCGATGGCGGCATGAAGGTCACTAACCATTATTCAGACCTCGAAATATCGAGGCGACTGAGCCCGCTGCTGCTGGATCATATTTTCCCCCGACCCCACGGATGTTCCATAATCCAGATTGGCGGATATGTGCTACAGGAGATTTGAGGCCAAGCCAGTCAGGACCGGGATAATCAATTATCCGCATCGATTCGCTAAAAAGCGCAATCAACTGCATCTCAACCTTAGCGCGCAAGCTTTCCTTGCTAGGTTTGTCATCAACTTCAAGCAGAACCACCTCTAAATCCTGAAGATATCGTGAGACCGCAAGCTCATGCGCAATCTCCAAACTCTTCACCTCGGGGCGAGCGTCCTGACCCTCACCCCAAGTCGCAAGGCTGCCATGGCCGGGGCCGGCCTCCAGCATCGCTCTACCAATGTGCAGACGGAAGATGGAGCCACGATGGTTGCCGATCTGACTGGAAGGTCCCAGGTGATTGCGCAATCGACCCCGCAGGGAAGCCTGCGAGCCAGCGCTAACTGCGTGGGTACCGATCCGCACCACTCGGAAACCAGCGCCTCGGAAGTTCCGTTCGGCGCCGTCCAGGAATATGTAGACCCCGCGTTTTGGCACGGATCTCGACGAAAGTTCCCTGAACGAGAACACACGGTCCGCTATGCGCTCTTCACCAATCCAATTATAGAGCCGATCCAGGTCCTGTATCCTTGCCGCCATTCGTTTTGCTTCCGCTAGCCAAATGGCGTGGTCAGAGTATTCAAGGCCCAACCAGGGCGCGACGATATCCAACGGAGAGACCCTGGCCCTGTTCAGCTCCAGCAACGGCATACTGTATTCGTTAGCAGCAAGCAGCGTCACCTGCCTGCTTTCGGCACGAGCAGCAAGCGCATCAAGCACCTGCTCAGCCCAATCGCGTTGATTGGCTTCAGGCAGATCGGGGAGATTGAGATCATACGGAGCGATAACCATCTCGCCCGCGACGATCCCGTGTTTGCCCGACAAAATTGCGTACGGCGCGCCGAGCGATCGAACAAGATTGATGCAACTTTTGAATCGGTCCGAAGTATAGAGCTGATCTGCGGGGGCGGCTTCTTGGCGCTTCTTTCGGCCGCAGCCAATGACAATGAGTGGAACGACGCCGTTGCGACCGAGCACAGCTTCTCGGAGAAGCATTGTCGGAGGCTCGAACAGTTCGCCCTGCATCACGCCAATCCTCTGGCTGCAGGATCATCCGCGGCTTTCATGCTGTGGAATGGCTTGGCAAGAGCGAGTCGACAAAGGACCAGACCAGCCGTTAACGCCACCGGGGTCCGATCGACAATGATTCGACGAATCCTTGCGGCGTCTACATCATGGCTATCACGCAGTGATCGACCGACCTTAAGCTGAACAAGCCTGTGATAAACAGCAGTGCCAGCGCCATATGGCTTTTTGGTAAGGCTCGCGTACTGCCAAGGAGCACTGGGCTGCGTCCGTGTGCGTGTAAGATCGGGGGCAATTCCCATGCACCTAACTACAGCCGATCTGTTTGTCGCCACCGAACTTGCCGAGGCTGCCGCGCCGCGTGGCTTCTTAGCCGATAGGCCTACTCGTGCGAAAACCGGGCTGACGTGAACATCGAGGATAGGCAGCTCAGCCGGCAACGTGGCGATGCCCCCCAGACAGTCCAGCACCTCGTCAAGCTTACGACTCTTGGAGATGGAATTGGGTTTCCTGCCGAGGAGAGATGCGGATTCTCGGACGCTCAAACCCGTCTTGCCAAATCCGTCAATAGAGTCATCATAGGACATGATCGAGCACAGCTTCTCACACGACTCGGTGATTTTGCTGCATTGAATCATGTTCCCCCCTGGACGCTCAAGGCGCTGCTTGACCGGCTCGTGTGACCCCAAAGATCATGTAATTGAGAGCGATGGGGGAAGCGCCGCTGAGCTTGGGAGCGACAGTTCCGCTCTGCCTGCTAAAGACGAAATCGCTCCAATTCCAGCCGACCTCATTTGTCTGCACAACGACATATGAGCCTAACCGCAATTTGGCGGAAGTGGCCGTTTTTGAGAAATCCAAGCCCAGACCGAATGAAAAGACAGGCCGGTTGTTGCCTTGCTTCTCGATCGCACGAACAACGCCCTTGGCGAGCTGAACGAAGGGCACGAGCACGGGCTGCGCGGTGGTCAGAAGCGATAGCCCTTCCTTGAAAGCAGAGTTATCCAGCGCTTCCACCAGCATGTCGGTTCCGCCGCTGCGAACGTTGATGGTGCGCCCTTCGAAGCTCAGGCCGTCGTTGCCAACGTTCACTCCGACGAAGATGGGCAAGCTTAGCAACGGGGCTGCGCTGCCGTCAGTGGCGATGGTCTTCAAGGCAAAGCGCATCTCCTCCGACTTGCTCCCAGCTTGGTTCTTCCCCGTAAATTCGCACAGTATCTCGTGGCGGCCGGACCCCGGATAGTTGTGAACGTAGAACCGATCGAGGGTGATTTTCAAACTCGCGCCTTGGAGCCTTTCATCGGGCGCCATCGACGTTGCGTGAACGATGTCCAGTCTATCTCCCGCCGAAGATCCATTCTCGGGAATGAACCCGATCGCCGCGCCAGTGTTAGCCCATTGGTCGTTGGTGAAGAAGGGAACGCTGATCGCCTGACTTCGAGCCCCCAGCTGATGGAAACGGGAAGCCGCTTCGTGATCGCCGATTTCCTCCAGATAGGCGGCGATCTCCAAAGGATGCTTGGCTCCGATGCAATCTGATTTGTCGAATTCCATTCGGTCCCCTTTCAAGCACGTACGCGCGGCCTTGGCCGGATGGCCTCGCGAACGGAGGCGTAAATATCCTCCCGCACGGTGGCGCCGACTTCCAACGTCACCGCGAGTGCATAGGGAACCGCAGCCTGCTGGAAATTCCGGTGGTTGGCGCGCGCCTGGACTCCTATGAACAGCCCGCTGGAGTCCATGAAGGCAGTGCTGTTGCTCCCCTCAAGGATGAAGTGCGCCACGGTTCCGCGCCTTATATCATCCGGATGGGGCTGCATGATCGTCTTCACACCTCGCCAGAACTTACGCTTTCCGTCCTGATCGACGACGTCCAGCATCACACCCCGATAGGCGATGGAGGTTGGATGGATCGGGGGTAGCCATGCGAGCGTCATAGTGATCCTACGGATCTCCCTTGAGCGGATCATGCCGGTTGGGATTGGAATGCGATACTCGTGAAGCTGCTCGTGGCTGATCTCATCATCGGCAGTAAGCGGTCAGCCGATAACGTCAGGCCTAAAGTTCCAAGGCATGAGCATTTCGATTTCGGATGCCGGCCAGCCTTGAGCGATGCGGGTCAAGGTCTGCGAGAGCCAGTCGAGCGGATCGACGCTGTTCATTTTGCAGGTTTGCAGCAAGGTGGCTACCGTCGCCCAGGTTCGTCCACCGCCGTGGCTGCCGGCGAATAGACTATTCTTTCGCGTGATCGTCTGGGGCCTGATTGCACGCTCGACGATATTGGAGTCGATTTCGATGCGACCGTCCATCAGAAAGCGTTCCAGCGCCTCCCGCCGGGTGAGCGCGTAGCGGATCGCCTCGGCGGTCTTGGATTTTCCGGAGACCTTGCCCAGTTCCGCTTCCCATAGATCGAAGAGGCTCGCGACAATGGCCACGGACTTTTCCTGACGTAGCGCGGCGCGGCTTCCGGCATCCTTGCCGCGGACCTCGTCCTCGACCTTCCACAATTCGGTCATGGCGATGATCGAATCCGTCGCGGCCTGCGAGACCCCGCTGATGTGCAGGTCGTAGAATTTGCGCCGCAGGTGAGCCCAGCACCCGGCGAGCCGGATTGTTTCATTGCTGCCGGCTTTGGCCCGTGCCTTGACCAGGTTGGTATAGGCCGAGTAGCCATCCACTTGCAGGATACCGCTGAATCCGGCGAGGTGGCGCGCCACGCAATCCGCACCTCTGCTGTCTTCAAAACGATAGGCAACCATTGGCGGACTGGTTCCGCCATAGGGTCGGTCATCCCGTGCGTAGGCCCACAACCAGGCTTTCGTGGTTTTCCCGGAACCAGGGGCAAGGGTGGGCAAGGTCGTCTCGTCGGCGAAGACCCTTTCGCCCTCCTTGATGCGCTCCAGTATGTAATCAGCAAGCATCTGCAGCTCGAAGCCCAGATGCCCCGTAAGCGCGTAGGCGTCCCCACGTAGCGTGCAGGCGGTTGATCGCTCATTTTCAGCATGAATCATGCGGAGAATCCTATGAGCGACAGTATGAGCCATCATCGAACATTCGAGATTTTGACGGCGGAGCCTGTGCCGTCCCGACGCAAGCCGCGCCATCGGTCGGACGAAGAGAAGGCACGGCTTGTCGCCGAAGCGTTCTCGCCAGGGGGCAATGTCTCGGCGGTTGCGCGTTCCGAGGGGCTGGACCCCTCGCAGCTCTATGCGTGGCGCCGCAAGGCGCTTTCGTCGGGCATGGTTGCGCCACTGACGGAGGGAGCGAGCAAGCCGGCGAAGTTCACGCGCTTTGAAGCGGTGGGCAGCGACACGGTGGAAATCGTCATTGGCGACGCAGTGGTGCGCGCCGGCGGCGATGTCGATCCCGATCGCCTGGCGAGGATCATCCGCGCGGTTCGTAAGGCATGATCGCTTCCGGTGTGGTGGTTTACGTGTCGTGCCAGCCGGTCGACTTCCGCAAGGGCGCGGCATCTTTGATGGCGCTGGTCAGGGATGGCGGCCTGGACCCATTCTCGGGGGCACTTCACGTATTCCGTTCGAAGCGTGCGGACCGGGTTCGCATCGTGTGGTGGGACGGCAGCGGGGTTTGTCTTTATTCGAAGACTCTGGAAGATCACAGCTTCTGCTGGCCGGGGATATCGGCCGCGCGCATGCGTCTCGACCACGCCCAGTTGATGGCGCTTCTGGCCGGACTGGACTGGAAAAAGATTCGTCCGGCCAGGGTCAGGCGGCCGTTATCGACGGGCTGAAACCGGCCTGCGGCAAGATGAATCATGCGGCTGGAACGGTTGGGAAAGCGGCTGTTTTTGTGCTCTGTTGCTTGCCATGGTTCTACCGGGTCTTGCCCTTCCCGACGACGTTGATGCGCTGAAGGCGATGATCCTTTCCATGGCTCGCGAGCAGGCTGCAAGCGAGGCCCGGATCGCAGTCGCCGACGCTCGGATCGCAGCATCTGAGGCGGAGGTCGCCCGGCTGAAAGCTGTCGAGAAAAGCGCCAGCGAGCGGATCGCCAATCTCACGTCAATCCTGAAAGTTTTACAGCGCACGCAACATGGCACGCGTTCCGAGCGGCTACGCCTGGCCATCGACGACGAGCAGGCCTCCTTTGCCTTCGAAGAGGTCGAGACCGGCCTTTCGGAAATCCGGAGCGAACTCGACCGCGCGGTCGGGAACAAGCCGAAGCGCGCCCCGCGTCCGCGCAAGGGCTTTGCTGCCCACCTCGAACGCATCGAGGAGGTCGTCGAGCCGGAAATCCCGGCCGACTGCGAGGGGCTTGAAAAGGTTCTGATCGGCGAGGATCGATCCGAGCGGCTGGACGTCGTGCCGCCGAAGTTCCAGGTCATCGTCACGCGCCGTCCCAAATACGCCTTCCGGGGCCGTGACGGCGTGGTCCAGGCTCTGGCGCCGGCGCACATCATCGAAAGCGGGCTGCCGACGGAGCGGCTGCTCGCCTATATCGCCGTCTCCAAATACGCCGACGGCCTCCCGCTTTATCGGCAGGAGGCGATCTATCTGCGCGACGGCGTCGAGATCAGCCGGTCGTTGATGGCGCAGTGGATGGGGCATCTGGGCTTCGAGCTGCAGATGCTTGCTGATTACATACTGGAGCGCATCAAGGAGGGCGAAAGGGTCTTCGCCGACGAGACGACCTTGCCCACCCTTGCCCCTGGTTCCGGGAAAACCACGAAAGCCTGGTTGTGGGCCTACGCACGGGATGACCGACCCTATGGCGGAACCAGTCCGCCAATGGTTGCCTATCGTTTTGAAGACAGCAGAGGTGCGGATTGCGTGGCGCGCCACCTCGCCGGATTCAGCGGTATCCTGCAAGTGGATGGCTACTCGGCCTATACCAACCTGGTCAAGGCACGGGCCAAAGCCGGCAGCAATGAAACAATCCGGCTCGCCGGGTGCTGGGCTCACCTGCGGCGCAAATTCTACGACCTGCACATCAGCGGGGTCTCGCAGGCCGCGACGGATTCGATCATCGCCATGACCGAATTGTGGAAGGTCGAGGACGAGGTCCGCGGCAAGGATGCCGGAAGCCGCGCCGCGCTACGTCAGGAAAAGTCCGTGGCCATTGTCGCGAGCCTCTTCGATCTATGGGAAGCGGAACTGGGCAAGGTCTCCGGAAAATCCAAGACCGCCGAGGCGATCCGCTACGCGCTCACCCGGCGGGAGGCGCTGGAACGCTTTCTGATGGACGGTCGCATCGAAATCGACTCCAATATCGTCGAGCGTGCAATCAGGCCCCAGACGATCACGCGAAAGAATAGTCTATTCGCCGGCAGCCACGGCGGTGGACGAACCTGGGCGACGGTAGCCACCTTGCTGCAAACCTGCAAAATGAACAGCGTCGATCCGCTCGACTGGCTCTCGCAGACCTTGACCCGCATCGCTCAAGGCTGGCCGGCATCCGAAATCGAAATGCTCATGCCTTGGAACTTTAGGCCTGACGTTATCGGCTGACCGCTTACGATGCCCCATCCACTGCGCCATCAACGACCGGCTGATCTCGACGCCGTCGCGCAGATAGATCGCCTCCTGCCGATAAAGCGGGAGGCCGTCGGCGTATTTGGAGACGGCGATATAGGCGAGCAGCCGCTCCGTCGGCAGCCCGCTTTCGATGATGTGCGCCGGCGCCAGAGCCTGGACCACGCCGTCACGGCCCCGGAAGGCGTATTTGGGACGGCGCGTGACGATGACCTGGAACTTCGGCGGCACGACGTCCAGCCGCTCGGATCGATCCTCGCCGATCAGAACCTTTTCAAGCCCCTCGCAGTCGGCCGGGATTTCCGGCTCGACGACCTCCTCGATGCGTTCGAGGTGGGCAGCAAAGCCCTTGCGCGGACGCGGGGCGCGCTTCGGCTTGTTCCCGACCGCGCGGTCGAGTTCGCTCCGGATTTCCGAAAGGCCGGTCTCGACCTCTTCGAAGGCAAAGGAGGCCTGCTCGTCGTCGATGGCCAGGCGTAGCCGCTCGGAACGCGTGCCATGTTGCGTGCGCTGTAAAACTTTCAGGATTGACGTGAGATTGGCGATCCGCTCGCTGGCGCTTTTCTCGACAGCTTTCAGCCGGGCGACCTCCGCCTCAGATGCTGCGATCCGAGCGTCGGCGACTGCGATCCGGGCCTCGCTTGCAGCCTGCTCGCGAGCCATGGAAAGGATCATCGCCTTCAGCGCATCAACGTCGTCGGGAAGGGCAAGACCCGGTAGAACCATGGCAAGCAACAGAGCACAAAAACAGCCGCTTTCCCAACCGTTCCAGCCGCATGATTCATCTTGCCGCAGGCCGGTTTCAGCCCGTCGATAACGGCCGCCTGACCCTGGCCGGACGAATCTTTTTCCAGTCCAGTCCGGCCAGAAGCGCCATCAACTGGGCGTGGTCGAGACGCATGCGCGCGGCCGATATCCCCGGCCAGCAGAAGCTGTGATCTTCCAGAGTCTTCGAATAAAGACAAACCCCGCTGCCGTCCCACCACACGATGCGAACCCGGTCCGCACGCTTCGAACGGAATACGTGAAGTGCCCCCGAGAATGGGTCCAGGCCGCCATCCCTGACCAGCGCCATCAAAGATGCCGCGCCCTTGCGGAAGTCGACCGGCTGGCACGACACGTAAACCACCACACCGGAAGCGATCATGCCTTACGAACCGCGCGGATGATCCTCGCCAGGCGATCGGGATCGACATCGCCGCCGGCGCGCACCACTGCGTCGCCAATGACGATTTCCACCGTGTCGCTGCCCACCGCTTCAAAGCGCGTGAACTTCGCCGGCTTGCTCGCTCCCTCCGTCAGTGGCGCAACCATGCCCGACGAAAGCGCCTTGCGGCGCCACGCATAGAGCTGCGAGGGGTCCAGCCCCTCGGAACGCGCAACCGCCGAGACATTGCCCCCTGGCGAGAACGCTTCGGCGACAAGCCGTGCCTTCTCTTCGTCCGACCGATGGCGCGGCTTGCGTCGGGACGGCACAGGCTCCGCCGTCAAAATCTCGAATGTTCGATGATGGCTCATACTGTCGCTCATAGGATTCTCCGCATGATTCATGCTGAAAATGAGCGATCAACCGCCTGCACGCTACGTGGGGACGCCTACGCGCTTACCATCGGCAAGCAGGGTGACACGGTTGACCGCACCTGATATCACCCGCTCGACCGTCGGCTTGCCGTATCCTAGGAATTTCGTGACCGTTGCCCTGCGCCGCCGCCATTGTTTCGTGCCCGGCGGTGGATAAGAGGCGTCCAGCAAGGTACCGGCATCGCCCCACTGGGAGCCGTGCACCAGCAATGCTTTCGTGGCGAGAGCCGCCCGTTTGAAATCCCGCAGGCTGACCCCGTCTTCGGCCAGCACCTCCTCAAGAGCGTCGACAATCTGGATACCCGAACGCGTTACGAGAGCTGCTGCGTTGCTCGTACCGGTCGAGCGACGGGTACGCGTAACAGATCCTGCCGAAGGGTCGGGTGCTGCCGTCTCCAGGCCAATGTGTCCGATCTCGTCCGGCCAGACGAGGTGCCCATCGGCGTGATCGGCCGCCCTTGCGACCTGCCGACCTCCAATGTCCACAATATCCGGCTTGAGTGAACGGTTGATCCCGGGGCCGATCGCCGATCCGAGATTTGGAACGCCAATCGGCGCGAACGGGTCGATAGTGTCCGAAGGGCAGGCGCCCGCCCCGTCCGCATGCACGGCACCCACGCTTAGGACATTCATGGCCTCGGCAGGGCTGAGCAGACCGCGAATGCCCTTGCTTGCCTCGACCGCACGAATGAGCGCGATCTGTCGTTCCAGGGGCGAAGCTGCGTTGAACGATGCCTGATCCGGATATCCGGAGGGAAACCGTGCTGTTATATTTCCGGCGCTGACGACGAACAGGATGCCGTATTTGTGCGATAGCCAGTCAAGCAGTCGCGCCCAGGGAGTTGGCCGACGCACGAAAGGCCCTTCTGCGTCACAGATCGAGTGATTGATGATCAGGACATCGGGCCCCGCCGGCCCAGCCTGCTGGTGCTCGTCCTTCAGGGCAAAGACCGCCCGATAGATGATGCCGATAGGAAGAAGGTCCTGGTGCGTACGCTCGTCATTGAGATGCTGGGGTGCGGCCAGGACGGGAACCGCCTTGAGGCTTCTCGTCAGTGGCGCCTCTCCATTTGCTAGATCGCCGTGGATGATCAGGGAAGCAATCGCAGTACCATGATATCGCCGAGCGACGGGAACCCAGGCGCTCGACACGTCAACCTCGATGACATCCACCCGCCCATCCAGAAGGCGGTGGTTCTGCATTGGGTATCCATCCAGGATCGCGGCCACCGCGGGACGCAGTCCGTCATTTGTGCCCTCACGCAGGCTAGTCACCGCAGAATCCGGCTCGGAGAGGGGCCTGGTGGCGTATAGCGACTGGGGACGGATCGACATGATCGGGTCGGCATTGGCCAAGCGCCCGGTGCGGGAACTAATCGCGCTAGCCTGTTGGGCCGGGACCTCAATCAGTGCCACTTGGTACCGGATGGGCTCGATCGTCACGAAATCGACAATCCGGCCACCCACCGCTGAAAGAATGCCCTCGAGCGCCTGCTTCGCATTCTTGCGGAGTTCCTCGTTCTCGTGGAACCACAGATCGAGTTCAAGCCGCACCGGCGCCTGCGGATCCTTCGCGAGACGGCGGTGGATGAAGAACTGGGTGGCCGGTTCAACCCTGTCAGAAGCATTCCACACCCGGATTTTGGAAAGGTAGCCGAATATTTTCCACCAATCCTTTTCGTCTTCGCGAGGCGATAGCTTCGACTCGAACCGCCGCCACATGGCAAGCAGCTGGCGCATGCCGTTTTCGGTCGGCATGGTGAGGTAGAGGCGAGACATAGCGGAGTCGGCATCTCCCGCGTCGTCCTGGTCCGCATCGTCATCGGTGACAGGGTCGGGGTCTGAGCCGACATAGTCCTCGGTCAGCCACTCGAATCTAAGCTGCTCGGCGGCCGCAACGAACCGCTCGACCGGACCGATGGTTTCGAACACCAAGGCACGTTCGGGAGAAGCGAACGCTGCATTCGTGGTTGCCCCAGCTTCTAGTGATTCCTTTAGGAGGGCGATGCCCGGAGCCAGCCTCCTGGATTGTTCCTCAGAGGAGCGAGCCCTCGGGAAGCGAGCCTTTCGGCTCCCCTTTAAGCGCTTGAGCACGTTTTCGCTTCGGCGAATGCGTATGATCGGCCGGTCTACTATCTTCAGCCCCCCCCCGAATTGACCGTTTCCGCCGGAGCTTGGCCAGACCTTCAAGCAGCGCTTGGTCGGCGGCAAGTTTTCCGCGAGACAAAACGACCTTCCTTCTCACGTCTAAAGTGAAGGCTTCGATATCCGAGAAATTCAGACCGTTCAATGTGCGTACGAATTTTTCCTCAATAAAGGCAATAGAGTCACCGTAGTCTTTCCGGAGCCGATGAAACCACTGGGATATTTCCTGCGGACGTGGAAGTGGCACGTCCACTCGAAGCTCGAAGCGCCTCCACACGGCACGGTCCAAGAGCTCGGGGTGATTGGTGGCGCACACAATCACGCAGTTCGTGGGTATCGCATCCATTTGCAACAGAAGCGAACTCACGACGCGCTTGATTTCTCCGGTCTCCTGGGTATCGCCCCGTTCCTTGCCAACCGTGTCGAATTCGTCGAAAAACACCACGCAGGACTGCCCGGCGACAAAATCAGTGAGCCGGCGAAGGCGGGATGCGGTCTCGCCGAGATAGCTGGCGATAAGTCCGTCATACCGGACGACATAAAATGGCAGCCGCAGCTCGTGCGAGAGTATTTCAGCGAGACTTGTCTTGCCCGTCCCGGGCGGCCCGACCAACAGCACCTTATGCCGCGGCTCGAGACCGTGGGACCGCAACAATCCGATTTCCGAATACTCGTCAATGAATTCCTGGATTTCCCCCGACGTCTCCGGTGCCAGGACGAGATCCTTGAGCCTACGGCTCGGCTTGAGCTCGACCAGTGCGTCACTCAATTCTGGCGGGATGGCGTATTCACGCATTCTCGGCGCACTGGACCTCTTCCTACGATCTGCGTCGATCGCGTCGACTAGTCGCTCAGCGATTCCGTTCTGTTGTTGGGCCCGCGCCTCGGCGACAAGCGCCTGAAGCGGCAGCGAGGCACGGTCGCTGGAAAAGCCAAGATCGTCATCCTTCCGTGCGATGCCGGTTCGCGCCATTGTTCCGTTACCTTCCGCGCTCGACTCGTCCCCAATGCGGCGCTGTTTCCCATTAATGATAAGCCAATTGGCAACCAGCGCCAGAGGCAGGGTGCAAAAAGCTGCCACTCTCCTGACGATCCTATTGTCATTCGAAGCCCGTTAACGTTCGGTTTTGAGGCTGCCACGACGGTTCAAAGGTGACACGGTTTCGATGAGACGTGCAGTACCTCCTTTCACGCCGCGCCGCCACTACGAAACGCTCTGTCCGCTCCTCTGCCGTCCGAGGGTCCATGAGATGGCCTCCCCGCGCACCACACCGGAAACCTCCTTGCCGAGATGTCGGTCAAGCACTGGTCGCCATGGCACCAGCGTGAATTCTCGCGACTTCTCGATGACAGCGTACTTGCCGCTAGCAAGGTCGACGGATCGGCGCAGCGTGCCTTCTATTCGATCTCCAGGCTGCGCTTCGGCATACGCGAGACCGAGCTGATCCGACAGCTGGCCGGCGACACGGTTCAGCTCGCGCTGGCGCAGGATCGAAATCATGTTGGCGCGGTAGACGGTCCGGTTCTGCTCTTCATGCGCGAGGCCTTGCGCGATCAGCCACTGCCGCCGGCGGACTTGCGCTTCCCGTACCTCACCGCCAAAGCCGGAGGTGCGCAAGGCCTCCGGTCGGTCGGCAACCAGCTGCTGGTCAATCCAGGTGGCGCCGTCAGAACGGACCTGTCGCTCCAGCGGCATTGACGAGAGCTCGTCGACAACAACAGGCTCGGCCCTGGCCCGCTGGCGCTCATAGTCAGCGACACGGTTGAGGTGATCTGGCGCGATGATCCAGGCTCCGTCCGGCTCGCGCTCCACGCCGGCGGTCGCGCGGCGGATCGCCTCCAGCCGCCGCACATGGGTTTCGGCAAAGCGTTCGGTGGCGGACGGATCATGCTTGAGGTGAATGTCGATGGAATAGCGGCCCTCATGAGTAGCGGCGATCTCGGCGATCGCCCGGTCAACCGGCGTGGGCTCGATGTTCCTCGGCGTGACACGCACGATGCAGCCGTCGGGCGTCGGCCCAGCGGCCTCGCCCTTGCCGATATCGACATAATGGCTTTTCCCGTCCACACCGTCGACGACGAGGTAATGCCGGTCGCTGATCTCGTCGGCCAGCCCACGCACGACGACGCGACCGACAATAGGTGCGGCCAGCGGTTCCGGTCGATCATGCACAATGTAATCGGCAGCACTGCGGGCGAGCCCCTTGCCGGTCAGCTCGCGGTGCATGGTCTTGATGATGTCGCCGCGCTCGCCAACGCGGCGCAGCGTCGCCTCAAGCTCGTCGTCCAGACGCCACCTGCCAGAGCCGATCTCATCGGCTAACCCCATCCGATCGAGCTTGCGCAGGCGTCCCTGATGCAGCGTCTGGCGAAAGGCGTCCCGGCCGTCCGGCGTGACATGTCCGTCGTCGTCGCGCATGCGTAGCAGCTGCCGGTCTATGCTGGTGAAGCGCTCCTGTTCCATTTCCTGGCGCAGGCGCTGCTCGATCTCGCGGTCGGTGCGAGGACCGAGATCGAGGCTGACCAGTTCGGCCCCGCGCTCGCGCAAACCGGACGAGATGTAGTCGCGGGCGATGACGAGATTCTCGCCGCGATCGTCCTTGCCGCGAACGATGACATGGGTGTGGGGATGGCCAGTGTTGAAATGGTCGACGCCAACCCAATCGAGCTTGGTGCCGAGATCCTCTTCCATCTGCGCCATCAAGCGTCGGGTCAGTGGCTTGAGGTCGTCATACTCAATGCCGTCTTCGGCGGCGACGATGAAACGGAACTGATGCCGGTCGCCATCGGCACGATCGAGGAAGGCCTTGCCATCGACCCGATCTTTGTCGGCACCATAGAGTTGGCCAGGCTCGCCTTCGCGGGTGACGCCGTCGCGCTGGAGGTAGCGCAGGTGCGCGTGCGCTCCGTCGGAACCCTTGCCGGCCAGTTTGACGACCCGTGCCTTGACGACGACACGTCGCAGCCGAAAGGCGGCGTAGCGGTCGCGTGACTTGAGCAGCGCGGCTGCGGCCCCACCCCGCCCAGCCCGGCTTCCCGTGAAGCGGCCACCGCGCGGGGACCTGCCGCCGGCTCGGTTGATTGCAGCTCGGACCTGGCCGGCGAAGCGTTTTTCTGCCTTCGAGCCGCGCGACCCGATCTTGCCAAGCTTTGGCCTGAACTCGTCGTCTGTCATGCAAGCCTCCCGAAATACTGCAACAAAATCGGCGGCTTGCGCGCCCCAGCCTCTTGGTGCCGCTGGCAGCCTCCTGGGAAAGCGATGTGCAGACAAAGACTTAACCGCCTATCGGAGGCGGTGCCTTTATCTTGCCTTACGCGCCCCTCGCCCCTCGCCTTAAGCGTCCCTGGCCCCTCCCGGATGCCCTCAACAGCGCTAGCCATTGTGCTTCTTTGGCCGCGCGAGATCCCTGCCGAGCGGCACGAAAAGGCCGCCATTCGTTTCACCGGCGCGAACACCGTCGCGAAGGAAGAACAAAGAGCGTCCGGAGGGAGCGTTCCCGCCCCTTTGAAGTTGTGGATTGGCCTTTGAATTCGTTCATGTCGGCCGCCGAAATCCCCGTCGCCTCAAGCTGTTTCAGATAGGCAACGGTCTCTTTCGGCAGCGGCCTTCGAAGCTTCAAATGGCCTTCATAGCGCTCGGGTCCAGCGTTGTAGGCGGCAAACAGGCCGGGGAATCCGAAACGCTTATACATGGCGCTGAGATAGGCGGTTCCGGCCAAGATGTTGTCGCGCGGATCGTGCGGGTCGGCTCCCAGACCGTGCTCGACGCGCATCTCCTGATAGGTGCCGGGCATCACCTGCATAAGACCCATGGCGCCGGCGCGGGAGGTGATGGGACGGCCATCGAGGACGGTCTTGCCGCGGCTTTCGGCATCGATGACGGCGCAAATCCAGGCCTGGGGAATGTGGAAGAGTGCGCTTGCTTCCGATACGAAGTGCTGCCATCGTTGCAGCTGCGGACTTTGGGAGATGACGGCTGGCTCAGCGCCGGTCGAGGCGGAACGGGCGCATGGCGCGACGGCGATCATGCCGAGCATCAGGAGGGTCACTCGGTCCATAGCGGCACCAGCCTCCCGATGATGTTTTCGGCCGGCACCGGCCCGAAATAGCGACTGTCGAAGGAGTGATTTTTTTCGTTGCCGAGCAGGAAAACCTCGTCATGGGCGAGCGCTCGGCAGCCGTTCCACCAGGGCAGCGGACGGCCTTGCGTGTCGATTTTGAGCCGACGGGCGACGATCTCGCCGCCTATGATGATGGCATTACTAAAGGCGCAGACATGCTCGTCCGGCAGCGCGGCGAGACGCTTCACCAGCGGTATATTGCGAGGCAGATAGCCGCGTTGGTCGGCGAGATAGGCAACGAAGCCAGGCGGGCGGGCGAGCACAAGATCGCCGCGCGCAGGCGTGCCAGACCCAACGCGATAGAGACCGACCGGCGCGCTAGCCGAGGCGTTCCAGACCAGCAAGGGAGACGGCTTTGGGAGCGCCGTGAAGCCTGTCAGGCTCAGGCCAATCGCGGCGATGGCGATTGCGTTGCGCGCCCGAACGCGCCGCAAACGGCTGCCGATCAGATGGATGGAAGGCCGCTGGCTCATGAGCGGGCTCTCTCGTCGGCTGAGCCGGACCCGCCCTTGTCATCGTCGGAGCCGGGTTCTGGCGGGCGGCCTTTCGACCAGTCGTCGAGTTCGTCGATGTGGTAGCGGACATAGCGGCCGTGCTTGCGGTATTTCGGGCCGCCGCCGGTCAGCCGCATCTTTTCCAGGGTGCGCTGGGACAGGCCGATATAGAAGGCAGCCTGCGCGGTGTTCAGAAACGGACTGCCCTTCTTGGCGCGGGCCGCGCGGTCGTTTTCGTCGTCCATGATGGTCCTCGTTTCGCTTCGGACAAGCGACCGCGAGGATCGGCGAGCGAGGTCGTCCTGGGGACGGGCGAAGAGTCGGGTGGGAGTTTTCGCCGCCCCTTCGGGCGAGCGTCGGCGGGAACCCCCGCGCCGAGTTGCGGCGCGAGGGCTTGAGCCGGCCGGTCAGTCGGCCGGGTTCCAGATGACGGCGTAGGTGTCTTGATCGTCTTGGCCGGCGGCGCGGCCGAGATTGGCGTAGAGCTTGCGGGGACCGAACTCCGGTGCGGCGATGGACAAGCTCACATAGTCGTTGCCGGAAGTCTCCCCGGTTCGGATCCAGCCGGCGCCGACCTCCACGCCCTGCGTCAGCACCCGGAAGTCGGGATGGTTGTCGGCGGACTTGCTCCGATTGGGCACGATGTCGATGTCGGCGCGGACGCTGAGCGTCCTGAGCTGGCCTTTGTAGCTGCCGTTTTCCTGCTTGTTGACGTAACCGATCGCGGTCATTTTCCTGTCTCCTTCTGCTGTCGCCGGGGACCATTCCCCTGCGATGGCGGACCGTGATGGGCGCGTCCGGACCGCCCGAACCCGGCAGGGCCGCAGCGGCAGCGAAGGACCCGAGCGGGCAGCTTTTTTGAAGCGAAGCGGCGCGAGGAAGCCGCGTCATGCGGCGGGGAAAAAAGCTGGTGGCGAGGGTTTCGGGCGGGCTGGAACCGCCCATAGGTCAATGAGCCAGCCGCAGGGGAATGTCCTCAAGACGTGTGGGGACAGGTCGCGTGATCGGGTGAGCACAACAAGCGATCGGAACGCGTGCGGCGGGTTCCGCACGCTCAACACCGTGCCGGATCGATAAATGTGCCCGTGCACCGGGAGCCCCAGCAGGCATCTCGGCGTGGTAATCGAGCACTGACAAGGGCGAGCTTTGGCGGCCGGATGTTGTTGCCGGAAGCGGGGTCCAAGGGGCGGAACGTGCAGCCAACGCGCCCCGGAGAGGCGCCAACCCGCGGCTATCGACGAGCCGCCTCGGCATGGCGGACTCATTCGAGGGTAACAGCGACCGGGCCTCGGCCCATTGATCGGCGGTCGGAAGCCGCCGCGTTTCGTGTGTTTTCGGTTGGGAACTTGGTCGAATCCGCGCCAGCTGGTTCCATTGGAGCGAAACCGATCGTCTCGGCGTGATCGAGGAATTCGACCAAATTGATACCGATGGCCTTCGCGAGGTCCGCCTGGCTGAGACCAGACGCTTTTCTTTTATCGACGCGGACATACCCGGGTGATCGGCCAGCCGCCATCCGCCAAGGTTAGGTCGTTCCTAGCGGCGCGGCGGGCACGGCTGAGCCCGCGTCCGAAGTCGACGAGGAAAGGGTATTGCTCCCCCGATTTCCGAAGAAGGCCACTGGTCGCAATTGCCCCTGTGGGCCGTGGCGATCTTTTGGTCGCGCTTGCGACATTCTTGTCAGCCTTCGGGACACAACAGTGTTTTCGGATAGGCGCGCACGAGGGAGCAAATCAAGGAATCTCAATCTCGCAAACGCCGTGACGCCCAGCCGGACTCGATCCTCAGGGCGTGGAGACCGGCGCGCCGTGCTGAAGAGCTCGGAGGTGTCAAAGGCCTTCCTCGACAGGGGGAGCAGCAACAGCGCGATCGTAGGCGCGACGGCCGCATCTTCGCAGATCGCAGCCTGCGCACGCAATTACACGCCAGAGACAAAGCCTTACGCGGTCGATGCCGGCGTGCGGCAATGCATCGGCTCGGCCCGTCCGGAACGGCTTTCGCCTTCCCTTGCCGGCGCGGAAGTTCTGACTACTCCGACAGTACAGCACCTTTGCTCGGTCCGGGTGACCAAGCGATTGTGCGGCGCGCTCGGTCTCGGTCAATGCACGGCGCCCCTGCTCAAGCCGACAGGGCTTCGGCAAAAGATAGTCCGATTCGGTGCCCCCAAGTGAAATGGCATAGCGCTTGCTGTTATCCGTTAGAGCCCACCAAAGCACGTAGAAAGCTATGAACAGAACCATGGCAAAAACGCGAAGTTCCATACAAGCGCCCAAGGAGACCGTGCACGTTTGCGCCGAACGTCCCCTCCAGACGTCCCTCCTCCGGTATCTGATTTGCTATGGCTGGTTCGAGACTGACGGAGCCGTGGCGCTCGCCCAATTGTCGCTTACCCGCCTCCGCCAGGAGGGTCGCCGACGCGATCAAAGTGCATCAGGCGACGGTAAGCCGGGTGACGTCGAACACATACATGCAGACCCCGCGCGAAGTGTTCGAACTGAAGTATTTTTTCACCGTCGCGAGCGCGTCCTCCCAAGGTGGCGACGCGCGGTCCCCCCCGAAGCTGTCCGCCATCGGATCAAGGCGACAATCGCCGACGAATCGCAAGATGACGCGCTTTCCGACGACGACATCGTCGTCCGGCCCAAGGAAAGGGCCATCGATTTGCGCGCCGCACCGTCACAAAATATCGCGAAGCGATGAACATCCCCTCGTCCGTGCAATGCCGCAGGGAATGGCGCTTCTGGCGTTAATGCGGGTCAACGCAGCAACCCGAGTTTGCAGCACATCCAAACTGGAGACCCTGTTGATGACCGAATCCGCTACGGGCTTCATGGACGGAGTTCTGCATGACCCAAAACAGCCAGATCAACGGTCTGGTCCCGCATGGGGTGCAGTCATTTCGCTTGCCTTAGGCACCTTTGGGCTTGTGACGGCAGAGTTTCTGCCTGCCAGCGTGCTGGCGCCGCTCGCGCATGATCTCTCTATCACCGAGGGTGCAGTCGGACAGGCGCTGACAACGACCGCCATCGTGGGGGCGATCTCGGCGCCGACGATGGCCGTCATCACAAGGCCCCTGGACCGCAGGATCGTCATATGGGCGATGACGCTGCTGCTGATCCTGTCGAACGTTCTATCGGCCGTCGCGGGGTCGCTGCCGGTTCTCCTGGCCGCCCGCGTCGTGCTCGGCATAGCACTCGGAGGGTTCTGGTCGATTTCGGCAGCGCTGGCGATGCGGCTCGTTCCAAGTCACCTCCTGCGGCGCGCCATGTCGATCATCCTCACCGGCGTTACCTGCGCTACCGTTTGCGCGGCTCCAATCGGCGCCTATGTCGGCGATATCTGGGGATGGCGAACCGCCTTCATGATCGCTGCGGTCGTCGGCGCCGTTACGCTGGTAGTGCAACTCATAACCATTCCGAGGCTGCCTCCGATTGGAGTGGCCAGCTTCCGCAGTCTGCTGGATGTGGCCAAGAATCCGATGATCAAAGTCGCGATGTTGGTCGTCCTGCTGGTCGCTTCCGGGCACTTCGCCGGCTTCACCTATATCCGCGCCTTCCTTGAGAAGTTTCCCGCGCTTGATATCGAGACGATCTCGCTGGTGTTGCTCGTCTTTGGCATCGGCGGCTTCTTCGGCAATTTGGCCGGCGGATTCCTGGCCGAGCACAGCCTCAAGGCAGCCGCGGCCCTGCCTCCCCTGTTCATAGCGATGGCCACTGTCTCGCTGCTGACGCTGGGAGCATCGGCTTGGGCCACGGCGATTGCGGTTACAGTATGGGGCTTTGCCTTCGGCGCGGTGCCGGTGGGACTGCAGACATGGATGGTGCTGCACGCCGCTCCCGAGCAGGCCGAAAGCGCCGGTGGGCTGATGGCCGCAACGTTCCAGGTAGCCATCGCAGCGGGCGCGATTTTCGGCGGACTACTGATGGACAATGCCGGCGTCGCCAGTTCCCTTGCCTACAGCGCCGTTGCCTCGTTCCTCGGCGCCCTGACAGTGTTCTTGCTCGGCCCGAAGCGCGAACCTCAGACCACCTGACAGAGAGGCCATCAGTGCAGCGCGGGAAAGATGCAATCATCAGCCGCGCGGTGCGATCCTACGCACGATTTTTGGCGGTTGCAGGCCTCGTCTCCGGGTGATCGGACGCTGTTGTCCGGTCGATTTCGACCGGCGGGGGCGTTTCGAATGATGGTGCCGACGAGAGAACCTAAGAGTGCGGGACCGAACCGGACCGCCTCGTCCGTCGACCGCTCTGGCATGGCGACGCGGTCTATGCGGCTCTGTCTTGCGGCGAGCATCGGGCGGATCGCGCGCCTGATCTCTTACATGAAGCTCGGGGCCGAACATGCCCCGCAGCTTCTGATTCGGCCCGAAATAGAGGATCGTTCGGCGATATCGTAGTTGTATTCACCAACTGTGATCCAGCCGCGATTGAACGTCGACAGCCCCGCGCGACGGATTTCCAGCGGCGGAATCTCAAGCGCCGCCTGCCCTTGGTAAGGCGGCTTACCGGAATTCGGCAGGAGGACGAGACGAGTTATCTCACGCTCAGTATCCCCGCAATTCGGTGCGGCGCATGGCGAAAACCTTCAGCCTCGCATAGCTTGCGGTAAAAGTACTTCTTCCACTTCATGTTTTTGGTGTTGCCGGCTGCCAGCATGGGGAAACACGTGGCACGCCGTCATGCAAAATCATCGAATGTGCGTCAGACCCAATTTTGCACGCCGGTTCGCACCCGTATGAGGCGCTGAGTAAATCTAGACTGAGACCAGGAGTGCCCGCGACTTCACATGCGGGATGCCTCCTGCAACATTATCTGCCGCATCCAGATGCTTGCCGGATCACTGTTGTGGAGGGTGGGCCATTGGACGGCCTCGGTGAACGTGGGTAGTGGCCGCGGAAGTTCGATGATCCGCAAGGGGAAGGTTTCTTTGAAATGCTGAACCAGCCGGAAGGGCATGGTCGCTATCCGAGCTGTGCCTGAGACCATCGGCGGGATCATGCTAAAGGCCTGTACGACGATCTCAACACGTCTCTTGAGACCATGCTCAAGCAAAAACTGTTCCTCGATGGATGGCATCTGGGCACCGCCGACCCTGAACGCAATGTGTTTCATCGACACGTATCTCTCGAATGTAAGCTGACGTGGCAACTGCTTGTTCGTGGGGCAGCCCACGCACACGAATGTCTCGTCGAACAGCGCCGCTCTTGGATGGGCGCTCGACATGAAAAATTCCGGAAGAATCACAAAATCGACGTCACCGCGCCGGAGAAGCTCATCGGGGTCGTTGTCGAGCGGCCGCAATTCGAAGCTGACGGCGGGTGCTTCGCGTGCAACCCGCTCCACGACCTTTTCAAAAAACACGAGTGTGGCGAAATCGGAAAGAATGATCCTGAAGCGGCGATCGGATTGAGCCGGATTAAACGGATCCCAAGAAATAATCGAGCATTGGATGTGCAAGAGTGCGCCACGAACAGCGGGGGCGAGTGTTTCCGCACGCGGGGTTAGAACGCGTTCGCGGCCGCTCATCGTAAACAGTTCATCGTTGAAATAGTTGCGCAGCCGGGCGACGGCCGCGCTCATGGCCGGCTGACTAAGGTTGATGCTGCTTGCCGCCGCCGTGAGGTTGCGCGCGGTCAGCAGTGCGTCGAGCACGACGAGAAGGTTCAGATCAAGGCCTTTGAAACGCATGCCTCATCTGTCCGTAACGTGGTTGTTTGTCATCGTGACCATTATGGGCGCTCGTTTACGGTCCCACTCAGAGGTGTTGTGTCCCGACCTGCCGCCCGCGCGCGTGGAGGACGTGCTCGTCGTAGTTATGGGGATAGCGCGGCCGACGAGCGAATGGCCGACCGGTACAACAGTCGATCGGATAGGTCCGGAGCTATGAAACATGTCGATTACAGATGCGAATTTTTCACGTGACTAATTGATTACAGATTGAGATTTGAGCAGACTTGGGCGTGGCGGCGCTCCGACAACGATCCGCGACACATATCCGAGGTTGCGCGCAATACTGCGAATTGCCATCGCTATGACGACAATCGCCACTCCAAGCACAGTTGCGAAGGCGATTCTGGTCGTGAGATTCCACACTTCTCCAAACTGTATCAAATCCATGAGGCGAAACACGGCACCCTGGACCAGGTAAAGCAGCAGCGTGCTCTGACCAAGCTGCACCGCGACGAAGCGAGCTACTCTAGTCGAATAGACAAGTCTCCAGCATTGGAACATAGACTGCATTGCTACCGCAGAAGCCGCCAAAGAGCCAGAGAACATCAGAAAAACTTGTTTAGCTGACTGTTCATCATGAATTAAAACGAGATTATTGTAGGCATAAGTCTCATTGCCCCACCCGAGGAAGCATATGAAAGCCGCTATCGAAAGTAAGACAACAAAAATCCATTTGTAACGCCAGATGACGCCATTCTGCCATCCGATCGGCTGGGCAAACAGGAACCCTAAACAATAAAATGGGTAGGTGTATTTTAACAACGGGGTTATTGATAACGTGATGGGTGCGAATGCGACCGCAATTGCAGATGCGCTTATGATCCATATCGATAGACGGTTGAAATTTGTAAGAACTCTAATCAGAATGAACGAAATAAATGCCGCCCATATGAACCAGTAGGTTCCAATAACTTCCGTCGACAAGTCCAGCAATGTGTCGGTTAAACTCTTCGTAGGAAAAATCACTACGAACTTTATCGTCCAGATCAACATACACCAAAAAAGCATTGGCAGTATTAGCTGCGTTGCCCGCTCACCGACACCCTGGGTGAACGATTTTCGCAAAATTGCCCCAGAAGAAAGATATCCGCTTATCGCCATAAAGAGAGGCATATGAAACATGTAGATCGACTTGAAATACGGCGACAGCCAGAAAGCGTCGGTGCCCTGGTAGATTAAATATTGTAACAAGTGCCCAATTATCACCAAAATAATGAGTATGCCTTTGGCGAAATCAAAGCTTAGGTCTCGGTTGTTTGTCCCTGCTGGGCACGAGCCGCGTCCCTTCGCTCCGGCTCTTATGTGATCAAGCATCAGACTCCAGCCTATCTGTTGCAGTTGCTACTTGCCGTTTCTGGGCACGGCGAGCGCGGTGCAAAGGATCGAAAATCACGCGGATCGCGGCGTGGTATGGAGGGCCGATTGGCTGCAACCGAGCGGACAAAATCCCAGTGCCTGATCGCAAACCTCGAGCGCATTGGCGGTCGCGATCATGTGTGGCGATGCGAACGCCCGGCACTATGGTCGTCTGGCCGTCTCTGCAGAACCTCTCAAGATGGTTTCGCAGCGGGTGCCGAACCATGCCAAAAGCGAATGGAATGCCACGCTGCTGCAGCACCGGACGCATGACGCGGATAGAATGACTCATTCCGAGTCTCTCAAGATCCGGATGCATCCTGTACGGTCCGAGTTCGCCTACCAAGAAATCAACCTCGCCAACCGTGAAGAAATGGCGCAGCGGGTCCTAGTGAGCTGCTACGCCGTGCACATCAGAGCCGATTGCGCGAACCTTCGGCCCCGCACCGGCCCAGCTACAACCGCCTGAAAGCCCCTGTCGCCCATAGGCCTTTTGGAAGAAGGCGGAGAGTTCGACATGATCGGCTACTTACAAGTCACTTCCCAGCACACGCTGCAGAAGCAGGGGCGTGATCGGGCGCATGTCAAGTGCGGTCATCTATGCAGCGCCCTGGAAGTTTGGTAAAATCGATTGTTTAGATCGCGAGCATCCACGCTATGGATAAGTGAAAGCCATGCGCTTCAAGGGCCTTGATCTGAACCTTCTCGTCGTGCTCGACGCACTGCTGACCGAGCGGACCCTCACGGCGGCGGCAAGCAGCATCAACCTTAGTCAGCCGGCCATGAGCGCGGCCGTCGCCCGGCTGCGCGACTATTTCAACGATGAACTGTTTACGACGAGCGGCCGCGAACGTGTTCTAACCCCGCGTGCGGAAACACTCGCCCCCGCAGTTCGCAGCGCACTCTTGCAAATCCAGTGCTCGATTATCTCTTGGGATCCGTTTAATCCGGCTCAATCCGATCGCCGTTTCAGGATCATTCTTTCCGATTTCGCCACACTCGTGTTTTTTGAAAAGGTCGTGGAGCGGGTTGCACGCGAAGCACCCGCCGTCAGCTTCGAATTGTTGCCTATAGACGACGACCCCGATGAGCTTCTCCGGCGCGGTGACGTCGATTTTCTGATTTTTCCAGAATTGTTCATGTCAAGTGCCCATCCAAGAGCGGCGCTGTTCGACGACACGCTCGTGTGCGTGGGCTGCTCCACGAACAAGCAGCTGCCACGGCAGCTTACATTCGAGAGATACATGTCGATGAGGCACGTTGCGGTCAAGTTCGGGCGGACGCTGAAGCCCTCCATCGAGGAACAGTTTTTTCTTGAGCATGGTCTCAAGAGACGTGTTGAGATCGTTGTGCAGGCCTTTAGCAAGATCCCGCCGATGGTCTCAGGCACAGCTCGTATAGCGACCATGCCCTTCCGGCTGGTTCAGCATTTCAAAAAAACCTTTCCCCTGCGGATCATCGACCTTCCGCTGCCACTACCCACGTTCACCGAGGCCGTTCAATGGCCCGCCCTTCACAACAGTGATCCGGCAAGCATCTGGCTGCGAGAGATATTGCTACAGGAGGCGTCTCGAATGACTTCTCCGGGGGACGCCAAAAGGCGCCCCAGGCAGCCCTAATTTACTCCCGCGTCTCACGCCGGCACTCGCGTCAATAGCCCGTGTCGGAAGAGAGCGATGCTCGCGGCAAGTGCGCCTGCGAGGTCGTCCAGCGGGTGGGCTGCATCGACAAACGGTGCGAATGAGAAGGGCCCCCCATAGCCGCCATCAAGCAGCGCCCGGATCTGGCTGCCATTGTCGGAACCGACTAAGACGCGATCCGGGTAAATCCAGTGGATCGGATCGTTCACGCTTGAAATGTGGACGAGACCGGTCAGCTCGGAGGAGAAGAACGTCTCCCCGGCAAGCGTGTGGTGGAACGTGTCGTGCACGAGGCGGAAGACGGATTGGCCATCAATGGCGGCAATGGCCTTAGCCGCTTCGTTCTTCGATCGAAGCGAGCAGGTCCGGAAGCCCAGCGGCTCGATGAGACCGATCAGACCGCGCGACTGGAGGATCGGCTTGAGCGCCTTCAAGGCGACGCGGAGATCGCCCCGGCGCTCGACATTGGCGGGCCAGGAGCCGTCGTTGACCGGCACCAGCATGAGCGTCTTGGCTCCGCAGGCCGCTGCATAATCGGCGAGCTTGCTCGCCTCGGCCCTGCGGGCGGGGGTCCACTCATTGAAGCGCTGGAGGGCATTGACGGAAATAATCCCAACGCCTGTGTCGGCGGCCGCAGACCGGACGTCCGCCGCCGGCATGCCGCGTGCAATAGCATTGCTGCCCGGTTGGCTGCGGATCTGGACATCGGTTAGGCCCTGGTCGCGGGCAAAAGCGAAAAGTGCCCTGACGTCAAGTCCGGGCGTCGCCAAATAATCGAGTGCAAAGCGGGGCGATGCTTGGCGCATGGCTTGGCTTTCCTTCCATGAAACGGGCGTCATTCTCGGCTGACTGGCTTCTACCGTGCGTTGATTCGCGAGGGCCGAAATGATGGGCATGAGCGAGGCGAGGCAGTCGTACTCACGTTTCTCTCACGCTATGTTTTTCTCTCATTTATGAGCCGACGTTCACCCAAACGGCGGTGCCGCGCCTCCTGAGACATGGTTAAATAGGTGCAATGACCGAACTCGCTCGCAGCCATCCAACTGCTTCCGCAAGGTACCCGCCAAAGTCAGGCAGCAGGGTGTTTCGCCAGAGCGAGGCCGACGCCCAGCGCGATCATCGCGCCACCTGACGCCTCCCTCAGGCGGCGGATCAACCCGGGACGCGCTGCCGCGCCGTCTTGAATGCCGCTGGCCACGACGGCAACCACGATGTCGGCGAGCGTGTTGAGCGCAATGGACACGGAGCCAAGCACCACGAATTGCAGAGCTACGAGCCCTGCGCTCGGATTCACGAACTGCGGAATGAAGGCGAGGAAAAAGACTGCCGTCTTCGGGTTGAGCGCCTCGACCAGTACCCCTTCACGAAACGCCCGCCGGGGTCCGACTGGACCCACTGCGGCGCCGTCATCGCCGCCAGTCGCTCCCCTGAGGCGGGCGGCTTGAAAGGTGCGAAAGCCGAGCCAGACGAGGTAGACCGCGCCGAACAGCTTTAATGCGGAGAACAGTTCCGAGCTCTCGAGCACGATCGCGGAAACACCTAAGCTTGCGGCGAGGACGTGGATCATGCCCCCCAACCCCGTGCCGAAGCTGGAAGCGATACCTTCCCGACGACCACCGGCGAGCGTGCGCGCGGCAACGTAGAAGATGCCCGGACCGGGGGTGATGGCGAGCACGGAGGCCGCGGCGAGGTACAGGGCGAGTGGGGTCAGTTCTGGCATGATGGTCGATTCCGACGAAGTTCATGATTATTTTGGGATGAGAGCGGCGACGTCGCGGTCAGATGCCCGCTCGCTCGCCGCAAGGCCCGCCGCCACGCCAGCGCGGTCGGCCGCGTTCCGGTTCTGGCTCATTTTGCGCTTGCCCTCCAGCCTCGTGATTGGCATGCGCAGGCCGACGATTCCGCGGAGTTGCGCCTGTATAAAATCCGGCGGCGCGTCCGACACCGCCCAAGGCGAGGCGCGCTCGCCCTCGTGGTGGTCGGTCAGCCGATTCACGACGTCCAGCAATCTTCCCGCATCCTCGAAGAACTCGACCGGGCCATAGGCGTGGACGGCGACGTAATTCCAGGTCGGGACGACCTTCCCGGTTTCCCGCTTGGTCGCATACCATGCCGGCGTCACGTAAGCGTCCGGCCCCATGAAGATGGCCAAGCCGTCGCCCAGCGGCGGAACACGGCACTGGGGATTGGCCTTCGCCAGGTGCCCGTAGATCACGCCGTGCTCGCCCTCGCTCTCGTCAAGGAAGAGGGGCAGTGGCGTTGCGAGCGGCCCTTCCGCCGTGACGGTAACGAAGTTCGCCAGCAGCGCCGCGCGAATGGTCGCGCGCAGGCATTCCTTGTCGTCGTCGCGGAAAGCGGGAGGGATGTACATCGCGAAACTCCTTGCGTTACCAAGTCAGGTATCGGCAAGCTGGCCTATTGGAAACAGCCAGTCAGAAGCTATTGAGGTAGTCCAGTTGGTGAAAGATGGCATCGCGCGCCGGATCAGGGCACCGGAATCCCCGGTGCCGGTCACGGTATGCGAATTGCCTGCCAAACCTTTCGGACGCAGCCAGCGATCCCGCAGGGTCGCGCTATGTGAGCCTGTGACAAGCCCAATGAAATCGATCCAACGCGAAGTGAACCATACATTCAACAATCGTCGAAGAGTGAACCTACCGGCGGTGCTGGGCCATGCCGAGAGCCTGCGCGGGTCCTCATCGTAGCAGGTGACAACAGACGTCTAGCCAACTGTCGGAGCCGACCAGTTCGTCCGATGTCGACGAAGTGCTTGTTCGCAGGGCGTAAACGGCCTGTAAGCCTTCATAAGAGAGACCACACAGGTACTGGCTGGGAAAGCAGGTCCATGGGATCTCGCATTTCAGTGATGTTCTGGAAGCGAGCGAATTTCATATCCGCAGGCATCTAATGCAGGAATCAGATTGGACAGCGCCATAACGGTCTGGTTGCGCAGACTGGCTTGAGTGCTCCGTGTCGACTCGTCGGGAGGGCATCCGTCGTGCAAGAGCACGATTGCGCCGGGGCGTACCGAGGCGAGCACTGCATCGACGATCGCGTCGGTGCCGGGGCGCGACCAGTCTCTTGGGTCGATCGACCAATGAAGGGCCGCCAGCCCCGCGATCTCTGAGGCAGTGAACACTTCTTCGCTCCAGGCGCCGTATGGCGCGCGAATGTAGCGGATCGAGGCCTGCGGGCATGCCAGCATGATGGCCTGGTTCGCCTCAAATACTTCAGGTTGCACTTCGCCCAAACCGCATTTGGACAGGTCCGGATGAGACATCGTGTGGTTGCCTACCTCATGCCCTTCTGCGATCATTCGCTGGATGAGTTCCGGATGCTCTGCGGCGTAAGCACCAATGACGAAGAATGTCGCTGGCACCCGATTTTGCGCCAGCACATCGAGTATCTGTGGTGTGAAACATGGATTGGGACCGTCGTCAAACGTCAGATAAACGCTTCGACGCCCGGTGCCGTCAGCGCATTCACTCTGCACCTTCCATCTGTCATCGAGACGTCTCATAGCTGCGAACCCTTGCGGTCAATTGTTGTACCGGTCGGCCATTCGCAATCGGCATAACCCCGATCCTTGAGGTAGGGGCCTACGCTACCGGGGGGAGCTTGTCGCGAAGAGCCGACGCGATGCAGCTTGCGCCGATCACCGATGTACCTGATCGAAAAGGGGATCGGCTCGCTTGATGTTCGGCGCAGACCAGGAGGGACACACCAGAAAATGCTCCTCGGAGCCAACGCATGCATCGACAATCTCCTTAGGGCTGCATCCTTGAATTCTTCCTATGGGACGTTCTGTACAATCGGCAAAATCGATTGTTTCGATGACAAGCATCCACGTTGCGGATAGATGAGACAAAGGCTTGGATCGCGCGCAACCTCACGGCGGCGGCAGCAGCATCAACCTTAGTCAGCCGGCCATGAGCGCGGCCGTCGCCCGGCCGCGCGACTATTTCAACGATGAACTGTTTACGATGAGCGGCCGCGAATGCGTTCTAACCCGCGTGCGGAACCGTCAGCGTCTCAGAGTCGAGCGACGACGTCGCGCAGCATCTCGACGCCTTTTTCGATCTGCCGGATGCTCAGGGCGGAATAGCCCATGACAAGCCCGACGCGGTCGGCTTCGCCTGCTCCCGACTGCCGATGATAAAGCGGCGAAATCGGGTGCAGACCCAGACCCGCGTATTGGGCAGCTTCGACCAACGCCGTTTCACGCGATCGCGGCAGGTCGTTGAACCATATGACGACGTGCAGTCCAGCCTCTGCCCCCTGGACGGCGATCCGACCTTGAAAACTCCGCTTCAGGGCGGTCAGCAATGCCTCCCGGCGCTCGCCGTTGATGCGGCGCACGCGGCGCACATGGCTTTCATAGCCACCGCTCTCGATCAGAGAGGCCAATGACTCCTGCCCCGCCATCGGAGAATGCCGGTCGGCAAGCTGCTTGGCGGTTTCGAAAACCTGCAGGAATTCCGCCGGGACGACGAGATAACCGATCCGCAGCATCGGCGAGAGCGTCTTGGAGATGGTGCCGAGGTAGATGACGGCCCCATGATCCTCGAGGCTATGCAGCGGGGGAACGGGGCTGATATCGTAGCGATATTCGCTGTCGTAGTCGTCCTCGATGACATAGGCGCCCTGCTCCCGCGCCCATTCCAGAAGCTGATGCCGCCGCGGGATCGGCATGACGCCGCCGAGCGGAAACTGATGCGAGGGCGTCACATAGGCCAGCCGGGCCGCGACCCCCGCCAGTTGCTCCGTTTGCATGCCGTGATCGTCAACCTCGACGGGAACGGGCGTGGCACCTGTACTGGCAAAGACCTGGCGCGCCATCCTGTAGCAGGGGTCCTCGATGACGAAGCTGTCCCCGGGGTCGAGCAGCAGGCGCGCGCAGAGATCGAGGCCCTGCTGCGAACCATTGACGATGACGATCTGCTCGGGGTCGCAGCGCACAGTACGGGCGCGCCAGAGATAGCCCTGAAGCGCTTGGCGGAGCCGGCTCGAACCGCACGGATCGTCATAGGCGAGCCGTGCCGGCCGCTGCGCCATCGCCGCGTTCATCGCGCGCTTCCAAACCGATGCGGGGAAATCTGAGGGCGCCAGGACGCCATATCGGAAATCAACCTTCAGCGTGTTCGGCAGGTAATCCGGCCAGCGCGGAGTACCACGCAGCCGTTCGCCATAGCTTGACAAGTGAACCGGGCCGAACCGTTTTGGGGGATTGGCGGTCAGCTCATGTCCCAGCAGTGAGGATGCGACACGAGGGCGCGCGCCTTGACGGATGTCGATGAAACCTTCCGCGGCCAGCTGCTCGTAGGCGACGGTGACGGTCGTTCGCGAGACGCCAAGTTCCTCGGCGAGACCACGGGAGGACGGCAGCTGGCTTCCGGTGCCGTAAACGCCTCTGAGGATCTGCTCGCGAAGCGCTTCGTAGATCTGGCGCGCGCCCATGCCATGCGAGCGGGTTGAAGCACCGGGACCTGGAGACTGGACCATTTCTTTTCCTGCCAACTGGACATTCCATATCAACCAGTTTGCAGCCACTCCTTCCGAAAGCCAAGGCACGTCTGAAGCCGATGCCCGAGACCGCAATCCAAGACCGGAAAGTGGCACATCTGCGAACGATGCCAAATTCGGCTTCGCTACCCTCGCGATCCATCACGGCTACGATCCGGCTGGTTTTCCCAATGCCGGTCAACCACGCGTCTTCCTGAGCTCGACCTACGATCGAAAGTGTTGCGGCGAATGAGGCCGCCGCCTTGGCGGCGCAATCCTCGGCGACGCGGAAGCCTCCACACGCTGTACGAAACGGGCTTGCGCTACATCACCGGCGCGGCGCTCTCGACCATGTCCTCCTTCCTGGTTCTGCGCGGGCTGAAAAGGACTCTCGCGCTTCGCATGGAATGGCACAGCACCACGGCGCTTGCGATCGCGCAGGTGCGCGACGGGCATTCGGCCGTGGGTTAGGTGAGCTCCCCTTCCTCGACTCGCATCCCGATCAGGCGATTGCCCGAAAGGAGATGTCGGGCATCGCCAACGAGGGGGCCGAAGGGTCAAGGCGCGCTAAGACATGATCGTCGCCTCACCAACGCATTTTGCCAAAAGCATCTCAACGACGAATATGCCGGCTTGGCGCGCCGTAGGGCCGCCGCCTTATCCCGCGAGCGGCGCAGCCCGCTCGCACGTCCCGTCCGCTATGCGTAACACCAGGCTGATGCCGAAGACCATAGGCAGTCACCGAACCGGGTCCGCCGTCGAGAAACGACGAATTGGTGCTGTCTTGAGCCACCGGCAAGCAAATCCATTACTGATCCTCGACTGCCATAGGCGTTATGCATGCTCGCAGCCTGGGCACAGTCATATGAAGATGCTTGGACAGAACGGTGTTTCGGCAACTGTTATCTGTCGTCCAGCTTTTGGCATCAGTTTTGATGGACGCGAGCAGCTTGCGAGGGACGCATCCGAACGCGGCGCTGCTCCCACAACCGTCGCAGTTCTCCTGTGAGAGCCTCGCGCTGGGCCTGATCCAGCGTAATTGTATCGAGGAGATCCGCGAGCACGGCTTCGCCCTCGATTCGCGTCAGCAGATCGAACAATTCAGGTGAAATACGCACACCGTCACGGCTGGAGTGATCCGTTCGGATTTCGCAGACGGTCTCCTGGCGATCCAGCGCCGTGTGAGCGCGGACCTTATACAGGGATACATAAGGCGGCAATGAAACCGCGAGCGCAGTCCAATCCTCCAGCGTTGCGGCCCGTTTTTTGACGAGGAACGGCCCGACCACAAGTCCATCCAACTCTGTCGTCAGGAACGTGGCAATCGAGTCTGCAACTGAATCCACGATCGGCTCGGCATTGTTGTTAAAGGACGTGTTGAGCAGAATTGGGATGCCAGTGCGCTGCTTGAAGGCATTGATGACGTCCCAGTAGGCCGGACTGGCCTTGCGCGATACTGTTTGCAGCCGAGCCGTACCGTCGACGTGCGTGATGGCGCCGAGCAAACCACGCTTGGAGTCGCGCACACGAACCACGAAATTCATGAAGGGAAATTCGCACGCACTGCCTGGGAGGTCGAAAAATTCGCGCGCATCCTCCTCCAGCACTGATGGGGCGAACGGGCGATACCCTTCCCGCTTCTTGACCATGGCGTTGATCCGGTCCTTGTTTGTGGCGGGCCTGGGGTCGGCAAGAATGCTGCGATTTCCGAGCGCGCGCGGCCCGAACTCCGAACGACCTTGCACCCAGCCGATCACGGCGCCACCGGCCATCCACTCGGCTGCCCTATCCGCCACCTCCTCAGTGCGTTCAAACTCCAGGTGCCCCGCCCATGCCTTTAGTTCCTCTTCCACAGCATGATCGCTCGCGAGATCCGGCCCCCAATAAACCTCCTGCAATCGCGCACGCGGCGCGGGGCGGCCCAACTCACCAGACACGATTAATGCAGCGCCCAATGCGCAGCCAGCGTCATGCGACGCGGGCTGCACGAAGATGTCTTCGAAAAGGCCTGAATAGAGCAGCTTGCCGTTCATGGAGCAATTGTGCGCAACGCCACCGGCCAGGCACAGCCGCGTCATCCCCGTGGCCTCACGATGATGCCGAAGAATGTGAAACACGATGCGTTCGAGTGCTTCCTGTAGCGACGCACTCACATCTTTGTGCTGCTGAGTGAATGGCATTCCCTTTTGCCGGACCTGAATGGTGCGAAGCAAAGTCGGACCGATGCGGTCCAGGTGGACGCGATACTCGCCGTTTGCAGACAGTTCATAGAACTGCTCGAAAAGCTCGCGATAGGGAACGGGATCGCCGTAGGGGGCAAGCCCCATTACCTTATATTCATCGAACAAGCCGTAGCCGAGATACCGGATCACCTCGAGATAAAATAGCCCAAGGGAATTGTTCTCTGGGAAAGTCGCGAGTTGCGAAATTTCAGCACCAGATCCTACCGCCACAAGACCCGACTGGAAATCACCAGAGCCATCAATCGCGAAAATCAGACTTTGCTCGAAGCCCGACATTGCAAAAGCACTCACGGCGTGCGCCTGATGATGACTTACGAATGAGATACGCGAAGGGTCGAGCTCGCTACCGAACTCCTGCGCCAACAGCTGCTGCACCAAAAATTTGGCATCCAACGGAATGGAGGCGTCGGGCTCGGAAGCAAGCATGTTTTCGAGCATGGCGTTGCAATAGGCTTCGGTAGCGTAGTACGCCACATGATCGATTTCGCTGAGCTGAACCCCAGCGGCTGAAAGACAGTATTGAACCGAACTGATTGGGAGCTTGTTGGAGTGCTTGATCCGATTGAGGCGCTCCTCTTCTACGGCCGCGATGACCTGTCCGTCTCGGACGAGCACCGCAGCGCCATCGTGCATGAATGTATTCGCAATCTGGAATCGGTTTTCATAGACTTTGTCTAATCCGCCGCTCAATCCTAGACACAGCATCTCGCTCTCCGTTTATCGTACAGGAAGACTGAATTGGCCTGTCTCAAGGCCGTTTGATCAAAAACACAGGCTGCGTTGTCGTTCGCCGCCGCGAACGCCAGTCAGACATCACCAACCTCAAAGAAATTCTCTTACGCCTGGATCAACATGAGATCCTGTGATCGAGGTCCCGGGCGTTCCATAACGTTGAGAGATTGAGTGGATGCCACGAAGACCCTGGGTTGGATGCCGATTTGCGTTGGCGATGTCGTTTTTATTTGCAGCACGAAGTCCGTAGCGCATTGTTTATCTCACTCTCTTTCGTCAGCGCATTAGTCGGCGGCGCAACAGCGCCATCGAGAGGAAGAATGGCAACAGCGCGTACAGGCCGAGCACACCGACGTGCAGGGCGATGCCGCTGATCGGGCGATCAAGCATAACCGGACGAATGAGGTCGATCGCATGTGACAGCGGCATGCATCGCGCTATCTGCTGAAAGGCGCCAGGCAGCTGGTTCAATGGGAAAACGGCGCCCGACAGGAACAGCATAGGTGTGAGGACAAGCGTCTGGTAAAACACGAAGTAATCGTAGCTGGGCGAAAGTGCGGTGACGATCATCGCGAGGCTCGCAAATACGCACCCTGTCAGAGCAATGATTGGCAGCGCATAGAGGACGGACGGCCAGGCGGCATAGCCCAAGGTTGCGGTGACGATGGTAATAGCCGTACCGGCCATGAAGGCCTTGGTGGCTGCCCACGCCAGTTCACCCAGAACGATGTCGCCGAGGGTAACGTGCGTATACAGCATGGCTTCCCATGTGCGTTGAGAATGCATGCGAGCGAAAGCCGCGTACAATGTTTCCAGGGTAGAGGCGGTCATCGCACTTACCGCGACCATGCCGGCCGCCAAAAAGGCGATATACGACGCACCGTCGACGCGGCCGACCATTATGCCGAGGCCGGTGCCTAGGCCGAAAAGGTAGATCATAGGATCGGCGAGGTTACCGAGAAGCGACACGAGTGCGACTTTCTTCCATGCCAGATAGTTGCGTCGCCATACCGCAACCCAGTTCCACGCATTGGCCGGCAGCGCCGCCGCAAAACCTTCAATCATCGCTCACTCCTCCATCTCGCGCCCGGTCAGCCGCAAGAAAACATCCTCGAGATTGGCTGGACGCAGAAGAAGACGCAGACCTGCTCGCCCCTGCAGTTGCGTGCGCACCTGGTCAGGGTCTGGCGCATAGCAATAAAGGGTTTCGCCGCTGACCTCGATGCGCTGGGAATGTGGCTTGACCAGCGAAAGCAACTCGTGCGGATCGCCGCCATAAATCTCCATGACCTGGCATCCGATATGCTCGTCGATCAGCGCCTGCGGGCCGCCTTCGGCGATGTTGCGGCCCTTTTCGAGCACGCACAGCCGATCGCATAATCGCTCAGCCTCTTCCATGAAATGCGTCGTCAGGATAATCGTCTTGCCGCGTGCCAACAGGGCGCGCAGCCGCTCCCAGATCAGGTGGCGCGCGTGCGGATCGAGGCCGGTGGTCGGCTCGTCCATCACAATGAGCTGGGGGTCGTTGATCAACGCCCGCGCCATTGTCAGGCATCGCTTCATGCCGCCGGACAGTTCCGAGACGCGCGCATCCGCCTTGCGCTCGAGGCGAGCGAACTCGAGAAGCGACGGGATGACCGCTTCGCTCTGACGTGTGCTCATGCCGAAGTAGCGTCCGAACACCAGCAGGTTCTCGCGTACGGTGAATTCCTGGTCAAGATTGTCGAATTGCGGGACCACGCCAATGCCCCTGCGTGCCAGCCGAGCGCGCGCCGGCACCGGGACGCCAAGCACCGTGATCGTGCCCGCGTCAGGGCATGTCATGCCGAGGAGCATACGCGCAATCGTGCTTTTGCCCGCCCCGTTTGGTCCGAGGAGGCCGAAACACTCTCCCGACGCAACGGAGAACGACAGTTCGTCGACAACGATCTTGTTCCCATACGACTTGGTTACGCCGGCAAAATCGACTGCCACGGTTGACGCAGAGTCAGGCACGGAGCTTTTCGCGCTTGTTTGCCCGTGAGACTCCCGTTCGATCGCAGGAGTCTCGAGCCGCCGCAAATCCTCTGGGCCCAACTTACGCTTCAACACTTGATGTTTCTGGTCCTGGCTCAAAACTCTTCTACCTGCGATCAAGTAACTATTGCTGTTCGCTGTAAGCGGCGTCAGATCCCACCAGGTTTGGCTTTGGAAGGGCGTCGCCGGTGTCTTGCACATTGGCCGCAGAGCTTCGCGACAACCAATCGCTGTTGCTTAATGTACACAGCGCGTATGCTTTCAAGGGGAGCAAGAGAAAGATGTTGATGAGTGTGTGGAGCGAGAACCCGAGAAATCGAAGTTGGCGCGCACGAAACGCTGCCACGCTGCAGCGAACTATAGTCATGGCTGCAATCATCAGGCATGCCGTCCAAGGCACAGTACCTGTCGTTACGAATTGCGCGAGCCCCGCCAGAATCGACAAAGAGAGCAATAATGGGCCAATATTCTGGCCAATCACGTCCAATGTGAGATAAATATTAAGGCCGCGCAGCAGTTGGAACGCCAGCAACGTGTCACGGAAAGTGCTCCGGGCCCAGCGAAGCTGTTGGCGCAGATAGGGACCCATGCTGTTGGGAACGACTGTTGCCGCGACGGCCTCCGGGACATACTCTGTTCGAAAGCCTGCTTTCAGCATCAGGATCGTAAGGTGGCGGTCCTCGCCGAAGTCGCTCGGCTTCCCTCGAAAGCGCTGCGTCTCGTACTGATCCAGCAGCGAAACAAGCGCGGATCGCCGGTACATGGCACACGGACCGCAGCAACACATGACGGCACCGAACCGAGCCTGCGCTGCGCGCTCTTCGTTGCAGGCGAGCCAGTATTCCATGTCGATCAACCGCGTCAGCCAAGTTTCACTGCGATTGCTAGCCGCCAACTGGCCCATGGCGGCGCCGACCGCTTGATCTTGCATCTTTAGCGCAAGCCTGGTGATGACGTCCGGGGCGAGTATCGTGTCCGAATCTACATTCAGCACCAAATCTCCGCACGAGCGGCGAATGGCGGCAATCTGCGCCTTGCGCTTTCCGACATTCTTTGGGAGCGCAACGAAGTTGAACCTCGGGTCGCCCGCGTATTCCTCGTGTACACCCACGAGGGCATCGCGGTTTGCAGAACCGTCATCAACAACATAGACCTGCAGTTTGCCGGCGTAGTCCTGACTTGCAATGGAAGCCAGGCAGTCCGAGAGGGTGCGAGGCGCCTCGTTGTAGCACGGGATAATGACATCGACGCTCGGCCAAGGCTCACCGCTGGGCGGGTCGCCCGAGGTCGGCGGTACGTTTGTAGGCAGGGTATAAAAGACCTGCGCGGTTTTATAGACGGTCGACAGCAGCGCGTAAGAGCAGATGGCAACAGTACTGGCTGAGGCAAATAGGTTCATGAGATGTCAGATTTTTCAGTGAATTTGAGGGAAGCGGGCGGATAGTAAAACCGCGGCCAATGCTGGAATCAGCTCGATCAACGCCATGGGGGCGGGTCGCGCTGACTGACGTCGTAGCGGGTGTCCTTCATAGCTCTGGACCGTTCCGATCGATCAAAGTGCCGGCCGGCCACTCGCTCATTGAGCGTCCAATTGGGAGCACCAGGACGAGTACGTTGTCGTCGACTCGCGTGGGAGGCAGATCGAGGTACACGTCCGGGTGGGTTGAACGCACGCGAACGCCCGACAAAATGTTCGCCAAGCCTTTGCGGCAGAACCTCGAAACATGGTTCCGGAGCGCGGGCCGCACCGAGCCGAACGCGAATGGAACGCCAAGCTGCTGCAGCACCGGATACATCACGCTGATCGAATGGGCGATTCCCAGCCCCTCAAGATCCGGACGCACCCCGTATAGACCGAGTTCAGCGACAAGCAGATCATCGTCGCCAACTTTGATGTATCGGCGCAGCAGGCCCAAGTGAGCCGCTACCCCGTGCACATCACGGCCGATTACGCGGAGCTCCGGCCTTGCACCGGCCCAACTTCGACCGCCTGCGAATTGCTTCCCATTAAAGGCTCCGGTCGGTTCATAGGTCTTCCGGAAGAACTCAGAGAGTTCGAGGTGATCGGGAAGCTGCAACTCATTTTCCCAGCATAACCTCCACTGCACGTCAGGGCGCATGCGAAGACTTCCTCTTTTTCGGATTCTTTTGTGCACCTCACGCGGTAGAGCAATGGCGGTGCATGTCATGGGTCTATGAACGGCCCTCCCGGATTGGTAAAATTGATTGTTTAGATCGCGAGCATCCACGCTATGGATGTTAAAACCATGCCTTTCAAAGCCTGATCTGAACCTTCTGGTCGTGCTCGATTGGCCCGATAAGCGGCGGCACCGATGGCAGCTGTCGGTGACACAACCTGATTCAAGAGCGGCCGCCAGCGCGTGGCTGCGCCCGTGCCGAAGCAGCGATCAAGTGGAGGACGGCCCGACTGTTAGGCGTCAGCAAACGCGGCGACCGTTGGCGCACGCGATGATGCATGGCGATCGCGCAGCTCTGGATCGCCGGCGGCAAACAGGTTCCGCGAAGCTCTATCGCGCTCGCCAACAGGAATCGTCTGGTCAATGCTTTCGAGTGTTGCCAGTCAACCGGACTGTCGGTGAAAGCACCTGGAGAGCGGGAAGGAGGGCGCGCCCGGATGGCGCTACTTCGAACGAATTGTTTGAGGTTTTGGCCGACTGGAACACACAGCTTGAGCACCTGAGGCCTGAAGTGCGCGAAGGAGCTGGCCCCTAAGTCTTCATTCCGTGCGAGGGATCAAAAATCGCCGCACACAGAAAGGCAGCCTAAGGAGCGTCAGCACTTGCGCCGGCCGAAGGGCCGATCGCGGTAGGGACGCTCATTGCTGAGCGCCCCCCGCACAGATCCGTACGTGCAGGATTCCCGCATACGGCTCCTACCTTGGGTGTTTGACGGCGAAGCGGATTGCCGGCCAGGGATGCAGGATTCTTGGTTTCGGAAGCCACTGCGCTGCGAGCTTTTCCACTCGGGACGTCGACGTCGTGTCCATCTGGCCACGGTGTCTCAGAGCCAGCTTCCAGAGGAAGATGACATGCTCCCTAAATGCCCGAAGTGATCGCAGATTGGCGGGCACCGCGTGATACTCATAGTATCCGCGGACGACCTGCCTGAGCCATTTCGCTTGTTCACGAATTGGCTGGTTTCTCAACCACCGCAACCGGTCCTTGATCTCCCGGAGCTTTGCCCTCATACGGTCGCGGCGGGACTTCCGAAGAAGCATGAAGTCTCCCCGCAGTGATTTGCCGCAGATATGGGTAAAGCCGAGAAAGTCGAAGGTCTCCGGTTTTCCGAGACCACGTTCCCGACGACGACTGGCCGCGTAGCGGCCAAACATTAGCAGGCGCGTTTTCTCAGGGTGCAATGACAGAGAGAACTTCTCCAACCGTTCTCGCATCTCGATCTGGAAACGGTGTGCGTCAGCTTCTCGTTCGAAGCCTACCACGATGTCGTCCGCGTAGCGGACGATGATCATATTGCCCGTGGCCGACCGCTGTCGCCAGCGGTTGGCCCAAAGGTCGAAGACGTAGTGCAGGTAGAGGTTCGCGAGCAGTGGCGAAGCCACCGATCCCTGACCCGTCCCCTGCTCAGACGTCGTGACGATCCCTTCTTCCAGAACGCCCGCCTTCAGCCACTTCTGGATGAGACGAATGATACGCTGGTCGCCGATCCGATGGTTCAGGAACCTGACCAGCCATTCCTGACTGACCCGGTCGAAGGAAACATCTCCAGACTGCCCATCACCAGGACCTTCCCGCCTCGGCAACGATCATGCGGGAGGGCCACGCCTTTGAAGGGCGGCCTCTGGCCGTAATCAGCCGACTCAAACGCCGCGGCGAGCCAACGCTGCTTGTAGAATTGCCGGACGGCAGCCGGACCTACATTCCCGTGGCGTGGACGGATCTCGGGGGCATGGATGGTGGTTCCACAGCCTCGCCAGCAAATCACTCCAGCATTGGGCGGATTTCAGACCTTCTGCATCTGCGCCTTCTGACCGACGCTCTTCTTGAGCGGCGCGGCGAGTCGCCGCCCGATGACAAGGAGGAGCGACATGCAACTGAAGCTGAGATTCGCCGAGGAAGACCGCAAGCGGCCTCCCGACCCACCCGCCTGGGAGACGCTGGACGCCGAGGCGCGGGCGGAGGCGTTGCGCCGGCTCGCCCTCGTGATCGCGCGCATGCTGACAGTGAGGGAGGCCGGTCATGACTGAACACAGCAAAATCGCCGCCGGTCACCAGGCCCGGTTGGCTGTCGTCTACCTGCGCCAGTCGAGCGCCTCGCAGGTGGAGAACAACCGTGAATCGACCGAGCGACAATACGGGCTGGCCGAGCGGGCGCGCGAGCTGGGTTGGCCGGACGAGCGTGTCCTGGTCATCGACGAGGACCTCGGCCTGTCCGGCGCAGGCAGCGTCATGCGCGCCGGCTTTGCCCGGCTGACCAGCGAGGTGGCGCTGGCCCGGGTCGGCATCGTGCTTGGCCTGGAGGTTTCGCGACTGGCGCGCAACAATGCCGACTGGCACCGGCTGATCGAGTTGGCGGGGCTGACCGATACGCTGATTGGCGATGCCGACGGAATCTACCACCCGGCCCTGTTCAACGATAGACTTTTGCTCGGTTTGAAAGGCGCCATGAGCGAGGCCGAATTGCACGTCCTGCGCGCCCGCCTCGATGGCGGCATCCGCAACAAGGCAGCGCGCGGCGAATTGCGCCGCGGCCTACCGATCGGCTTCATCTGGGGGGACGAAGACGGCGAGATCCTGATCCATCCCGACGAGGCCGTCGCCCATGCCATCCGCACCGTCTTTGCCCGCTTTGCCGAGCTCGGCTCGGCGCGCCGCGTGTGGCTGTGGTTCCGCGAGCAAGGAATGAAGTTCCCGCTGTGGCTTAATGCACGCACAGAGCTGCGCTGGGGCGAGGCCAGCTACCACGCCATTCACAGCGTGCTTGCCAATCCGGTCTATGCGGGCGCCTATGTCTATGGCAAGAATCGCCGAGAGACGGTGCTCGACGAAACCGGCGCGCGGCGCAAGCGGATGCGCAAGCTGCCGATGGAAGACTGGCAAGTGCTGATCAAGGACCACCACCAGGGCTATCTCGACTGGCCGACCTTCGAGGCCAATCGAGAGCGCATGGCGGCCAACACCCAGCCCCGGACGCACGCCAAGGCGCAGGAACAGGCCGGTGGCGCCGCCAGAGAGGGCGGCGCCCTGCTGCAGGGCATTGCCCGTTGCGGCCATTGCGGGCGACGGCTGCACACCCATTATCGCGGCCGCACCGTGACGCCGGGCTACCATTGTCCCGGCAAGGTGGTCGTCGAGGGCAGAGGCGTCCATTGCCTCAATGTTGGCGGCGGGCAGATCGATGAAGCCGTGGTGGCGGCCTTCCTGGAAGCGCTGGAGCCGGTGTGCCTGACCGCCACGCTCGAAGCGGCCGAGCGGCTGGAGAACGATCGCGAGGCGGCCCTCAAGCAATGGCGGCTCGACGTGGAGCGCGCCGTCTTCGTCGTCAACCGCGCCGAGCGCCGCTATTGCGCCGTCGATCCCGACAATCGCCTGGTCGCCCGCAGGCTCGAGCAGGAGTGGGAGGAGGCGCTGCGCGCACTGGAGGCGGCAAAGGCGGAACTGGCGCGGCGCGAGGAGCAGCGTCCGCGCGTCCTGTCGGCCACGGAGCGGGAAAAGCTGCTTGCCCTCGGGGCCGATCTGGCGAGCGTTTGGCACGCGCCCACCACCACGCCGCGTGACCGCAAGGAATTGCTGCGCACTCTCCTCGAGGAGGTCACCCTCCATATTGATCGCGGCGAGGCAGCGGCGCGTCTGGTGCTGCGCTGGAAGGGCGATGCTACGAGCCGCCTCACCGTCGCCTTACCGCGCTCGCGACCGGCGACGGTTCGTACCGACGAAGATACGCTGGCGCTGCTGCGGCGGCTGGCACCGCATTACCCCGACGCCGTCATCGCCGGCGTCCTCAACCGCCAGGGTCGCCGAACGGCGTACGGCCACCGCTTCGATGCCAATCGCGTCGGCTATCTGCGCAACCACTGGAAGATTCCTGTCTGCAAGGCCAAGCCGCCGGCCGCCAACGGCGACATCGTCACCGTCCGTCAGGCCGCCGCCAGCCTCGGCGTGGCGCCGTCGACGCTCCACCGCCACATCAACGACGGCCTGATCCAGGGCGAACAAATCACGCCCGGCGCGCCCTGGCGCATTCGCCTAACCCCGGAGCTCAAGGCCCGCTTCCTCACCACACCCGGCCACGGCTTTGAACCGATCCGCGATGCCATGGACACCCTCGGGCTTTCCCGCCAAAGTTTGTTGCAGCGAATAAAACGCGGCGAACTGGACGCCGTCCATATCGTCCGCGGACAGAGAAAAGGTTTATGGATCAAGACCATAGATCACGATCCCACCCTCTTCGAACACACTTCATGAACCAGGGGGCATTATGACAATGGATCCAAGAACTGCTGGATATCAGCGTCCAGTATGAAGTTCACCTTTCGCTTTTCGATCCCGACCGCGAGTGCGTCCAGCGCATCGTGCTGGCCACGTCCGGGCCGGAAACCGTACGAGAACCCGAGGAAGTCTTCCTCGTAGATCGCGTTCAGCACCGCGACCGTCGCTCTTTGGACAATTTTGTCCTCAAGGGCGGCGATTGCGAGCGGGCGTTGGCGTCCGTCCGGCTTTGGTATGTACTGCCGCCGTGCGGGGCTTGCCCGGTATGCACCTCTTTGGAGCCTATCGCGCAGATTCTCGATCAGGGGATCAAGGTCCGCTTCGTAGGCTCGCCATGTCAGCCCGTCAACGCCGGGGGCTGCATCACGCCGTAGGGCGTAAAATGCCGTCCTCAACGTTTCGAGATTGAGATGGTGAAAGAGGCTGGTGAACCTCTCCTGCTTCCTAAGTCTTGCGACTTGCCGTATGCGTTCCAGCGCATGTGACACGCTTTCCCGGTCCTGTGCCCGGCGCGTGGTTTGCTGATCCGCATTTCCCTTGGTCGTTGCCCTTGGCTCCACTGACTCCGCAGCCGGTTCCCCGGCCTTGTTCGTCAGCTTCATAGCTACTACGGCAACGTCTGACTTCTCACGATCGTTCATCATCGGCTCATGCTTTCGCTTTCCCGATGCGGACCAAGGAAGGTGATACCGCCTTGGTCAATCGTGAGATCTCCCGGTTCCCGAACAAGGAATTTCCGCACATGCCAGGTTCTACGACCACGCCGAGTTGGTCGGGCACTCGCAATAACGCGCCCTACCATGTTGCCTTCCGGAGCATCCACGCCGTCGGCACTCGAGATTAGGTCCCTTACGCGGCTCAATGGCTGGCCTATGCTTTCTCCTACCGACGCTTCACCGACGACCTCGCGGGCGTCGGCGCACGGCTCGGAGCCAAGGTGGATTGCTACTCCTTCACTGAAATGGACTTTCACCATTCTATTCCTTGCCGGTTTCTCCGGCGCTCGGACACGGGACCGACGGCCCCCGACGAGGAGTGCCGCTTTCCCGGCTAGGGATCGTCACCTACCTGGGCCGAAACACCTTTGAGGTTCGGTGGCGGCAGCCGTGGAGCCCGTCCCGCATAGGGAGCCATGCAAAATAAGGACTTCGCTTCATGTGGGCATCTATGGGTCATTTATTGGGTAAAGCCGTTACGCAAAATGGCAGAGGTGGGGAACGGTCACCCCGCCGCTTCCGAACCTGATGTCTGGACCGGAAAGGCTTCGGCCGACGTCTGGGGCCGTTGAGGTGGAAGCGGGCGAAAACCCCTCGAGGCTCGCGGCGCTGAACATCGAGCCGCATGAAGAAGCCGGATGTAGTCAGCGGTTGTTACCATCAACCGGATCCAGCTACTTGTTGCATCGGGCGCTCTTATACGTCCGCATATTGGGTCAGCTTGACACCGCAGAAGCGCACAGTGTCTCCCAGTGTTTTATCAGGCAGCGGAAATCGGCTTTCGGAAGAGAGCCAGCAGGCAGTCTTCATTGATCGACGCGCCCCGGCACTCGATGCACTCGATCTCGGTCAACGATTCCTTCAGCATGGCGATGGTGGTCTCTGAACCAGCAGCGTGCCCCCAGCGTTGGCAATTGGCGTCACGTGCCGACCCGAAAACCAGCTGCCCGCCTGGCGCAAGCAGACCTACCAGGTTGCGGACTGCCGCGCGGATCTGAACGAGGTCTCCGACGTAGTAAAGAACCTCCGCAACGACGATCAGGTCGAACAGCTCATCACTCGAAAACTGTTGAACATCGGAAATTATCCAGCTGATGTGCGGCGTCTCCTTCATGCGTAAACGTGCTCGGGTAATCGCTGGCTCCACGACATCGATCACAGTGAGCCGCTGGCAAATGGGGGCTAGCCGCTCCGTAAAAGCGCCGGCAGCGCACCCGACTTCGAGCGCATTCGCGACTCGACCTTGCGCAAGTGACAACCGGAGAATTTGGGTGTGGCGCTCCCGCTCGAACGGGTTGCCATCGAGCCGCCATGGATCGTCTGCGGCCATTTCTCGATTCAGCAGTTCATGATCGATTTGGGTCAAATTCGCACCTAGCTAAGGCAGCAATCACCGGCGCTGCAAATGCCGTCAGATGTCGGTAGGGTCGGGACCGTACTGCGGGCCGAGGCAGTTGATTTCGGTCACGCTCCTAATTGGGTCCGCAGGATTGGCAAAATTGATTGTTTGGATGACAACCATCCACGCAGTGAACACATCGAAGGCGGAATTGGGCGTGGATTCGCACACACACGGCGATTGACACGTTGACGATCCGCGATGGAAGAGGCTCGCGGCATTCAGCAGCCCCGTCTTCATCAAGCTGATCCCGCGCAGCCGCGACCGCTCCCATCGAACCACACGCGCCCGCCTGCTACGACGCCGCACGCTGATGCTGAGACTATGGTGACTGGGGTTTACCGCCTCAGCACGGCCGCAATGCCATGACGGACAAAGGGAAGATGTTGGCCGAGGCGCAGCCCCACATGCCTTGCAAGCCGTGCCGCCGGATGCTCGCTTGAGTAGAGTCCGACGAGGATATTCGTAGCATGGTAGAGCGGCGCCGCCGACAGGCGCAGTCGGCTTTCATATCTGTGGAGCATGTCGGGGTCGGCAATGTCGCGACGGTCGCGCCATGCGGTCTCTATACCCCGGGCGAGCTGCTTCTGGCCGCCAAGGCCGATGTTGAAGCCATGCGCGGTCACCGGGTGCATGCCAATGGCAGCGTCGCCGATCAATGCGAAGCTCGGCGCCCGGAACCTGTGCGCCCAGGTCGTGGCCAACGGATAGATATAGCGTTGGCTTGCCAGGCTCATGTTGCCGAGGCGCCCTCGACAGCGCTTTGTCAACTCCCTCAGGAACAACTCGTCGTCGAGGGCAAGCAGTCCGTCGGCCTCGTTTGAGGGCAAAGTCAAAAGCAGCGACGACACGCCTGGCGCGAGGGGCAACATCGCCACCGTCTGATGGTGATCGAACCATTCGATCGCGATCTGGTGGTGGGGGCGCTCGTGCCTCACCCGGCAAATCAGCATCGAGTTGCCAAGCCGATTGATATCGGCGCCAATGCCGAGCAGATTGCGGGTGGCGGAAAAACGCGAATCGGCTGCAACGAGAAGGCGAGCGCTCAGCTGCCTGCCATTGGAGAGCGTTATCACTGCTCCTTGACGGCTGTTTGTTGCACGCACGACCGAGTGGCCGCACAGCAGCCGGGCATGGCCCCGCAAGCGGATGATCTTGAACAGGGCATCGCGGATCTGGCAATTCGGGACCAGAACGCCCAGTGGTTCCGCGGATCCGGCGGGGGCATCGAAACACAACGCAAACGGGCTCGATCCGTTGAGGACGCGTGCGCCTTGAAGCGGTGACTTGTCCGAAGCGGAGATAACATCCCAGGCTCCGAGCTCGCGAAGGATTCCAATCGAGGCGTGGGTGAGCGCGATCTCGCGGCCGTCGAAAGCCGGACTTGCCAGTCTTTCCAGGGCCTGCCCTTCCACAACCGCCAGTTTGAGCTGGCTATAGGCAAGCGATGCGGCGAAGGAAAGTCCGACCGGCCCGGCGCCCACGACAATAATGTCGAAGCTGTCGTCACAGCCGGCCATCAGCGTGCCGCCAGCGCGTCGGTTCTCTTCGTGAGATGTTGGGGGAGTCGAGCCGCAGGTCGTGCATCGATTGCGCTGTGATCTATTGCCCGCATCGCCTCAAGCGCGGTTCTCACGTCGGTTCCTGGCTGGTGAAGCGTCATTTGCCTGCTGTATGATCTGGATTGTCAAGATGATGGGAGCGACGACCAGGCTGTCGGTCAGCCCATGCGTTTTCCCGTGAAGGACTGGGCGATCAAACCACGCCGACAAGGGCGTGGCCTTGATCTGGGTCAGTCGAGGCCCAACCGGCGTCAGATGACGTCGATCCAATCCAGTCATGCGCCAGCTGACCCCATGACGACGCCATGGCACCAGCCAGCCCAAGGGAGAACCAGGCGTCTGATCTGGGGAAGGCTGTTTTAAGGACTTTTTGCGAGATCAGCGAATAACCGGCTCGCCATGGAAGCGCCGGCGCGAGGGCGGCGAGACGCCGAAGCCGACTTCCATCATCAGCCGTGGCGTGCGCGAAGGCACGGTGCCCATATGGAAGCCGAACGGATCCTCGACGAAACCGAGACCGGCTTCGCCGGTCAGCGTGACGGGACTGTCATCGCCATAGACCTTGAGAACCTCCTGCGCCGGATGGCCGACAAGCAGCGTGAGCTGATGCTTGATGGCGCGGCGGTTATGACTGCCACGGACATAAACATGCGGGCCGGTGCCCTCGTCGACCGGCGTCAGGTAGAAGAAGAATTTCAGCATCCGCCAGTCATCGAGATCGAAATGATACTTGCCGAGCGAGGCACGGTTCTTGTCGGCGTCGGAAGCCTCGCTGGTCGGGAAGCTCCACCACACGCGTGTGGTGATCAATTTCGCCTCAGCGCCCAGATAATGCGCGGCGATGTCGAGCAGCAGCGGATCGTTCTGGATGGCGACCGCTGCCTTGCAGCCGAGGATGTGTTCGAAAAAGTGGCCGCTGAGCAAGGGGCGGCCGAAACGCTTCTCGGCCTCGGCATGGTCCTCAGCCATGAATTCGAGACGGCGATCGAAATTGCCGAAACAAGGCGTGTAGCGGGCGAAGGCGGCGATCTCCTTATGGATGGAAGTCGGCAGGACGAGCCCGCAAAACAGCCCGTCCGACCGCAGCGCCTCGACAATTTCCTGGCGATCGACGCCGGCAAACATGGTGTCGTGGGCTTTTTGCGACACGCGAACCGGCTTTGCCCCACGCCAGTGCATCCGGCGCGCCGGCATGGTGCGGGCGAGCACGAACATCGGCAGCCATGCCGGGTTCTCGCGAATGTCCGACAGATAGGTCGGAATGCACACGGCGATGCGGCGCAGCACGCCGCCGTTTCGCGCGATGGCCTCGAGACTGGTGGCGCCGGATTTGTCAGGGCTCGAAAGGGTCATGAAGGTCCTCAGCTATGAATGCAATATGATATCGACGAAGCATCGGTTCTCACTGCCTCGCCGCTGGTCCAAGCCCGATTCCCGCAACGGAAGGACGTGTAGGCGCGCGTCGGTTTTTGTGCAATGCACAATAGCCTTGCGCGTGGCAAATCTGTTCGGATCGCCGTGCGCATCAGCCAATATCCAGCGGCAGGCAAACGAGGCGGCGGCACTTGAAAAGAGCCGCCGCCCGGCTTGGCAGCTATTGGCGGACGAACAGCGGCTGGACGCTCGCCCATTGATCGGCGGTGCGGAAGCCGCCGCGTTTCGTGTAGCTTTCGACCGGGAATTTCATCCAGTTGGGCAGCCAGTTGTCGATCTTCTCGCGGCCGTTCTCGCCCGACAGGCAATCGCGGATGATCTTCTTTTGCGTCTTGACCTTCTCGGCGACATTGCCGTCGGCGACAGGCTTGCCGGCGAGGTCGGCCAGCATTGCATTGGCGATCTCCCTGTCGCGCAGCAGGTCGAAGAAGGCGTCGTCCGCTTGCCACCACGCGCCCATGTCGATGCCCAGATGGTTGCCGAGGGCCTCGACGACGGCGCTGCCGGCTTCGAGCGTCTCGGCCATGACAAGGCCGAGAACGCGCATGACGTCGTCGTCGCAAAGTGCCAGCAAACGGGCAAAGACTGCGGCAAGCGCAAAGGCGTCGCCATTGCCGCCGGCTATCGCACCCTCCTCGTCCGGCGCACCGAGCAGGGCAAGAACTTCGCGCCGTTTTTCGGCGAATGCGGCTTCGGCCTTGCAGGCTGCGATGCTTGCCGCCACCGCTTCATTGGCGGTGCGCTGCGGCTCGACACGCACCTGCCACAGGCCCGAACCTGTGACGGCATGCGCCACCATCAGGCGCAGCGCGACACAAGGATGGTCGAGCATGGCGGTACGCACGGCACCGTGGCGGTGCAGATCGACATAGTTCTGCATCGGCCCGGTGAGTTCCGGTCGCGACGGCTTGGCGGGGGTTTCTTCGTGCGCGCCGCCCTCGCCTTGCGCGCGGGCGCGGCGGGCTTCCTTGCGCGACAGCCAGCCCTCGTGGCATTCGACCGCGCCGCGATGCGAGACTGAGATGAAGACCTTGCCGCCCTTCTTCCTCGGCGTCTTTTCGTGGTCCCATGACTGGAAATGCTGGCCCGGTTCCAGCACGGCCACCTCGGGCCAGCCGGCTTCCAGATAGGCATCGCGTTTGGCGGCAATCGCCTCGTTCTGCTTTTGCCAGAACAGGTCGGCATCGGCGAAATAGCTGTCCTCGCCGAACAGGTCGCAGACGATCAGGCCCGGATAGTCCTCGATGGGGAACAGCGCCACCTTGGTGGAAATCGACTGGCCGCCGAACAGCCATTGCTTCAACTGGTGGCCGCGCGGCGCGTATTGCTCGGGATCGGCATAAAGCGCCAGCCAATCCTTCTGCTGCGCCTTGGAGGCCATGGTCAGATGGCGCGCCGTCTCGGCGTCGATGTCGGCGCGCCGATAGGCCTCGCGGATCTTGGGCAGAAGATCGCCGAGCGCCAGAATGCGTTTGACCAGAAGCTCGGTGACGCCGAAGGTTGCAGCGATATCTGGAATGGTGCGGCCTTCCCTCATCAGCCGCGAAAACGTCTCCCACTGCGACACCTCGTCGGGATCGAGCCGGGCGAAGTTTTCGATCAGCGAGGCCTCGAGCGCGTCGGCGTCGTCGCCGTCTTCCATGATGGCGCAGGGCAAGGCATTGCCCTGGCCGCGCTCGTCGGCGAGCGATTTGGCGGCGAAATAGCGGCGCCGGCCGGCGACGATCTCGAAGCTTTCCGGCGTGCCGTTGGGCCGCACCAAAAGCGGCACCAGGACGCCGCGCGCGCGAACCGACGGCAGGATGTCCGACACGTCGGGCGCGCGTTTGGAATGGCGCATGTTGAGCGCCGAAATGTTGAGCTTATCAAGCGGAATGTGGGCAAGTTGCATGGTTTGTCTCCTTCGTTGCGGGGTGGGATTGCCCCGCCGCAGAGGCTGCAAGCCGGCGCGGCGGGACGGTTTTCGCGCCTAGCGGCGCGTCTGTTCCGCCGTGTCGGGCGGAAGCTTGGAATGGGCGTTGCCAAGGGCCTCTGCCGCCTGTCGCAGCAGCCGGTCGGCTTCGGTGATGTGGCCGGCGCTGCACGCTGCCTGGGCGTAGACGGAGAGCGGAAAGCGCGGCTTGAAGCAGAGGTCGCGCTCGATGCCGAGGCCAAGCCGCCCCTTGACGCTTGCAAGCTCGGCAAGACTGACGCTGCCGAGTTCGGGGAAGCCGAAGCCGAGGTCGCAAAGGCCGAAAAGGGTGTCGCCGTCGGCGTCGAGTTCGGTGAGAAGCCAGGTCGCTGGGCCGGTAGGATCGAACAGTTTGACCACCGGGACATGGTCGGTTTCGGTGTCGGTTGCGCCATTGGCGAGCAGCAGGGCGCAAAGCTCGTCGGTGATCAGGATCATGGGAAAACTCCTCTCAAAACAGGGCGCGTTGATTTCTGGCGTCATCGAACAGCCCGATATCGAGCGGCTTTTGCGCCGCGCGTGGGCGCATCGGCGCGTCGGCCAAAAGGGCGAGGCGGTCGCGCGTGGTGGCTGGACACCGGGAATGAGCGTCTGCTCGCCTTGCGGCGTTGGCTCGGTCCGCAGGGTGTCGGGATCGCGCGCGCTCATGCCGCGATCTCGTCTTGTTGCGCGCGTTCGGCCTCGGCGTTGAAGCCCAGAAGAAAATCGGTGGCCTTGGAGGCAAGGCTGGCGGCGCGGAAGATGGCGCGATTGTCATCGCGCAGCACCTTCAGCCATGTGCCGATATAGTCGGCATGGCGCACGGTCGGCTCGATGCCGAGGGTCGAGCAGACAAAGGCTGCGGTGATTTCGGCAACCAGTTCCTCGCGCGCATAGGTCTTGGAACCGAAGGCGCCGGAGAGGTCGCGCGCCAGCCGCGCCGGGTGGCCGGTCCAGTGGCCAAGCTCGTGTTAGGTCACATCTCCATGGCGTCCTTTCTGTCATCTCCCTGATGGGGAATCAGGACAGTTTCTACGTATGAGACGCTGCTCCGCCTTTCGCGGGGAGCGGGCCCGAGGGCCTGCTCCCCGCGAAAGGCGGGTCGCCCGAATTGGAGAGCCTTTGGCCGAGCTATTGTTCACTTCCGATGAGTTTGCACCGAACGGTATGTCAGTCCCTGGCGTGCCGATGCTCCTCGACCGAGAGATGCGTCTGGTCGAACCGGCTTGTGCCTGGTTGCTGCACATTGCGCTCGTAAGAGGACGAACACGCAGCCGGCAGACATGGCGCACTTATGGTGAAGCCCTTTACGACTGGTGGCAGACCCTCGAAGCGAATGAGTGGATATGGGATGAGGTCGGCGTCGCGGAAATCGCTGCGTACCGAGATCGGATGCTCTTTCGTAAGCGGTCAGCCGATAACGTCAGGCCTAAAGTTCCAAGGCATGAGCATTTCGATTTCGGATGCCGGCCAGCCTTGAGCGATGCGGGTCAAGGTCTGCGAGAGCCAGTCGAGCGGATCGACGCTGTTCATTTTGCAGGTTTGCAGCAAGGTGGCTACCGTCGCCCAGGTTCGTCCACCGCCGTGGCTGCCGGCGAATAGACTATTCTTTCGCGTGATCGTCTGGGGCCTGATTGCACGCTCGACGATATTGGAGTCGATTTCGATGCGACCGTCCATCAGAAAGCGTTCCAGCGCCTCCCGCCGGGTGAGCGCGTAGCGGATCGCCTCGGCGGTCTTGGATTTTCCGGAGACCTTGCCCAGTTCCGCTTCCCATAGATCGAAGAGGCTCGCGACAATGGCCACGGACTTTTCCTGACGTAGCGCGGCGCGGCTTCCGGCATCCTTGCCGCGGACCTCGTCCTCGACCTTCCACAATTCGGTCATGGCGATGATCGAATCCGTCGCGGCCTGCGAGACCCCGCTGATGTGCAGGTCGTAGAATTTGCGCCGCAGGTGAGCCCAGCACCCGGCGAGCCGGATTGTTTCATTGCTGCCGGCTTTGGCCCGTGCCTTGACCAGGTTGGTATAGGCCGAGTAGCCATCCACTTGCAGGATACCGCTGAATCCGGCGAGGTGGCGCGCCACGCAATCCGCACCTCTGCTGTCTTCAAAACGATAGGCAACCATTGGCGGACTGGTTCCGCCATAGGGTCGGTCATCCCGTGCGTAGGCCCACAACCAGGCTTTCGTGGTTTTCCCGGAACCAGGGGCAAGGGTGGGCAAGGTCGTCTCGTCGGCGAAGACCCTTTCGCCCTCCTTGATGCGCTCCAGTATGTAATCAGCAAGCATCTGCAGCTCGAAGCCCAGATGCCCCATCCACTGCGCCATCAACGACCGGCTGATCTCGACGCCGTCGCGCAGATAGATCGCCTCCTGCCGATAAAGCGGGAGGCCGTCGGCGTATTTGGAGACGGCGATATAGGCGAGCAGCCGCTCCGTCGGCAGCCCGCTTTCGATGATGTGCGCCGGCGCCAGAGCCTGGACCACGCCGTCACGGCCCCGGAAGGCGTATTTGGGACGGCGCGTGACGATGACCTGGAACTTCGGCGGCACGACGTCCAGCCGCTCGGATCGATCCTCGCCGATCAGAACCTTTTCAAGCCCCTCGCAGTCGGCCGGGATTTCCGGCTCGACGACCTCCTCGATGCGTTCGAGGTGGGCAGCAAAGCCCTTGCGCGGACGCGGGGCGCGCTTCGGCTTGTTCCCGACCGCGCGGTCGAGTTCGCTCCGGATTTCCGAAAGGCCGGTCTCGACCTCTTCGAAGGCAAAGGAGGCCTGCTCGTCGTCGATGGCCAGGCGTAGCCGCTCGGAACGCGTGCCATGTTGCGTGCGCTGTAAAACTTTCAGGATTGACGTGAGATTGGCGATCCGCTCGCTGGCGCTTTTCTCGACAGCTTTCAGCCGGGCGACCTCCGCCTCAGATGCTGCGATCCGAGCGTCGGCGACTGCGATCCGGGCCTCGCTTGCAGCCTGCTCGCGAGCCATGGAAAGGATCATCGCCTTCAGCGCATCAACGTCGTCGGGAAGGGCAAGACCCGGTAGAACCATGGCAAGCAACAGAGCACAAAAACAGCCGCTTTCCCAACCGTTCCAGCCGCATGATTCATCTTGCCGCAGGCCGGTTTCAGCCCGTCGATAACGGCCGCCTGACCCTGGCCGGACGAATCTTTTTCCAGTCCAGTCCGGCCAGAAGCGCCATCAACTGGGCGTGGTCGAGACGCATGCGCGCGGCCGATATCCCCGGCCAGCAGAAGCTGTGATCTTCCAGAGTCTTCGAATAAAGACAAACCCCGCTGCCGTCCCACCACACGATGCGAACCCGGTCCGCACGCTTCGAACGGAATACGTGAAGTGCCCCCGAGAATGGGTCCAGGCCGCCATCCCTGACCAGCGCCATCAAAGATGCCGCGCCCTTGCGGAAGTCGACCGGCTGGCACGACACGTAAACCACCACACCGGAAGCGATCATGCCTTACGAACCGCGCGGATGATCCTCGCCAGGCGATCGGGATCGACATCGCCGCCGGCGCGCACCACTGCGTCGCCAATGACGATTTCCACCGTGTCGCTGCCCACCGCTTCAAAGCGCGTGAACTTCGCCGGCTTGCTCGCTCCCTCCGTCAGTGGCGCAACCATGCCCGACGAAAGCGCCTTGCGGCGCCACGCATAGAGCTGCGAGGGGTCCAGCCCCTCGGAACGCGCAACCGCCGAGACATTGCCCCCTGGCGAGAACGCTTCGGCGACAAGCCGTGCCTTCTCTTCGTCCGACCGATGGCGCGGCTTGCGTCGGGACGGCACAGGCTCCGCCGTCAAAATCTCGAATGTTCGATGATGGCTCATACTGTCGCTCATAGGATTCTCCGCATGATTCATGCTGAAAATGAGCGATCAACCGCCTGCACGCTACGTGGGGACGCCTACGCGCTTACGCTCTTTCGACCCAGCGATCACACCGGACGGGCCTATGCCCGCAGCACCGTCAATGGTCGCCTCAGAACATTGGCTTTGTTCTATCGATGGTGTGTTGCTGCGGGTCTCACTGATACTGCACCGTTCAACACGAGCGAACTTGCGCTGTCGCGACGTCAGCCGCAGGGATTCCTCACTCATGTTGATGCCACCGGCGGGCGACAGCTCGCCAATGAACTGACTATCCGGCAAACCTCGGCGCTGCCAAAACCGCTGTCGCCGGTCGCGTTGCGACGCGTGATGGCTGGCCTGGGGTCTCGCGACCGTTTGATAATCGAATGGGCTGTCACAACCGGCATGCGCCGGATGGAGGTAGCCGGATTGAGACTGCGGTCACTTCCACGATCCAGTCTGGATGCTCTGGTCGTCGTCAGAATCGAAGCCACGAAAGGGGGCAAAACGCGGACGGTTTATCCGCCATTGTCCCTGATCGATCGCACGCTCGCCTATGCGCGCGAAGAGCGAGCGGTCATCGTTCGACGAGCCAAATTGCGGCACGCCGACTACGCGGAACCAGATGCTGTCTTCCTGACGGAAGCCGGTCGCGGAATCAGTGCTCGCCGTGTCGGTGCAATGTTCGCCGCCGCGGCCGGGACAGCAGGTGTGACGGCAAGCTTCCATGCGCTGCGACATACCTTTGCGACAGCGATGCTCCGGTTCTTGCAACGGCGGGCGCAAGACGAGCCGGAGCTCAATCCACTTCTCACCCTCCAGGTGGTGTTAGGACATGCCGATCTTTCTACGACGGCAATCTATCTGCGCGTGCTGGCGACAGATCTGACACTGGTGGAATCCTCTGTCGACGAACTTTACGGGGCTCTTCTACAATGAAGCGGCAACGCAAAGATTATCGGCTCGATCCATCGCCTATACCGCTCGCTGGCGAGCCTACTTCGCTGGTGGTCAACTTCCTTGATCCCAACGGTCGACTGGAAAAAAGCTTCGACTTCTCGATCTATGGAATGACACCAAGAGTCGCTGCCGAAATCGCGCTTGCCTTCCGCAACCACCATGCCGGTCACAGTCCGGCCACGCGCGAGGGAGCGTTCCATGCGCTTCGCCGTTGGTTTGTGTTCCTTGGTGAGCAAAATCCCGCCATCACATCGATGCGGGATGTCGATACAACAACGCTACGAGCTTTTATTGCGTGGCTCGATACCAAACCGTGGACCAAGAGTTCTCGCCATGGCACCTGGTCCGTGCTCAAACAGATGGTTCGCTGGCTGAAGCGCAATCGGCCTGAGCTCGTCGCCACCGATCTGGAAATCCCGTTCAACGCCTTTCCTCGCAAGAATGCAGAGACGCGTCCCCGCGAGGCGCTGAGCCGGTCTGAGATGGAAGCGATCCTCTCCGCGGCTCGCAAAGACATAGAAGCAATCTGGTCGACCTTCCAGGCTGGGAAAACCCTGCTCTCCCAGGTCGACCGCGAGGCTATCGCGCGGGAACGGGATCTCAGTCGGCTCGACCTTGATGATCTCGGTGTGATGCTCGCTGTCATCGTCGAGCATTACGGCGGGTTGGTTCCTCCCCAGAACGTGACGCTGGAGCGCGGTGCTGGTCGATGGCGGCTTCACTTCGCCTCGCTTAAGCATGGCGGGAACCAGAAGCTCGCGAGCTATCTTCACACCCTGCCCGAAACGCTGATTCCATACATGATCGCCATCGGGGCGCAGAGCTACGCGAACCCCGAGGCCCTCCGAGAACTTCGACGGGACTGCATGAGCGATCATCTGCTTTTAGATGGCCGGGAAGTCATGACGTGGTCGAAGGGCCGCTCAAACCGAGTGCAGCGGCGAAGCTTCCTGCGTGACAAAAGTTTGTCGGTGCCTCACCTCATCGATCAGGTAGTGGAAATGACGGCGTTATTGATGCCCCATGTTCCGGCGCATGATCGCGAGCGGCTCTTTCTGGTCGCGAGCATAAACGGCACGCGTGCGATCAAGCTGATCCCCGACTACTTGATGAGTAAGCACGTCAGATTGTTCGCCCAACGTCACGGCCTTGTTGACGAAAAAGGCGCGCCGCTCGCGCTCACCCTGGCCGCGCTGCGAACTACGGGGCTCACTCTCGCGCATGAAACGCTCGGGCACGATATCCTGAAGACCCAGATCCTCGCCAATCACGCCACGCCGGATACAACGCAGCGCTATATCGATCGGCCGATCGTGCGAAAGGCCCAGGAGCGCATTATCGGTGATCTGCAATTACGCTTCGTCGAAGCCATTCGCAGCCCCCACGATGAGGCTGATGACGAACGTGATGCCGACGTAGCGACAGTCCAGGCCGAATATGCCACGGCTGCCGGCTTCATCTGCAAGGATCCACTCGCGGGCGTCGGGGAAGGCCAGAAAACTGGCCGTCTATGCACGGCCTGGCTGGGCTGCTTCACCTGCCCGAACGCGGTGATTCCTCTCGATCCTGGTGTTCTAATCCGGTTGCTGTCGACGCGAGATGCCCTTGTCGCGGCACGTCAAGCGCTGGCTCCGGACCGCTGGCGGCTCCTCTACGCGCCGAAACTGGAAATCCTCGAGCACGACATCCTGCCGCGCTTCTCGCCGGAGCTTCACTTGGCCGCGTCCATGGAAGCGGCACCAGCTCTGCCGGTGATCGAATGAAGGCGCGACGTGCTCGAAAACCTGTTCTCGCCGAGTGGTCCGAAGCACCGCTCTCGCAATGGAGCCGGTTCGGCGATGATGAATGGTTGCTCGACATCCGGACCGCCGGCCGGCGCGCCGACCAGAACAAAATGAGCTGGACGATCGCCTTGCCGGAGGGAGCTGTCATCAGTGAAGACGCGTGGCGTGCTCTCCATGAAACCGCGAAGCAGTTCTTATGGTCGATGACCGTGAATCCACCAGCCGGTCGCAAGCGGCTGTCACCAACGTCGGTGCATGGCAAAGCCATCACCCTGAAAACCATGATCCGGTGGATGGTGCTCGACGGACTGGAGACGTTCAGCAGCATTGATGCCGCGGCCGTGGAGCGGCTGCGAGCCTGGCTGCTGACACGAGTGGGATACCGGGGAAAGCCCATCACGGCGAACACCATCGTCAACTACATGGTGGTGCTGAAGGATCTCTATCGACAGCGAACCAAGCTTGATGATGCCCCGTTGATCGATCCTCTGCCGCAGGAGACGACCTATGAGGCGGCAGGCCTGACGCCCGCGACGCGCGGTGCGATCCCGTTCATTCCCGATGCCATTGCGATCTCCTTGCTGAATACCGCTCTGCAATGGGTGGAGGACCATGGTCCAACGATCGTGAAAGCAGAGACGATCCGACGCGAGGCACGGGCGTTCGGACTGACCCAAGGGGCAAAAAGGCAAGCTTCCTACCATGTACGCAAGGCATTGCGGCGTGCCGATCTGAAAGGCCCTGCGGGCGAAGCACTGTCCGGCGCGTATGCGGTCCGCCACGCTGCCACGCATCTCGCGGAGGCCTGCTATATCATCATTGCCGGCTTCGTCGGCATGCGCGTGAGCGAAATCCTCTCGACCGAGGTCGGTGCCATCGAGTTCCACCCCATCGGGGATACCGGCGTCGATCAAGCCTACATTGTCGCGCGGTTGTTCAAGACCGTCGACCAGCATGGCGGACGACTGGAGCGCTGGATTGCTCCTGACCCCGTGGTGAAGGCGGTCAGCCTACTTGAGCAGCTGAGTGCACCGTTGCGTAAAGCGTCCGGAAGGCGAGAACTCTTCCTCGTCAAAAATACCCAGTACGGCGAGATCGTCCCGGTCACCCAGATGCATATCGGCTGGCGGATCAACGATTTTGCCCGACATGTTGGCGTGCCCATGCACGAGGGAAAGCCTTGGGCATTCAGCAGCCACCAGTTCCGCAAGACGTTTGCGCGCTTTATCGCGCGAAAGGACCGGTCGCAACTTCTTGGCCTTGCGGGGCATTACAAACACGCATCGGTCGCGATGACCGCGCGTGGTTATGTCGGCAGCGACTTCGATCTCCGGCAACTCGTCGATCATGAAAACCGGGCGGAAACAGCCACGGCATTGGAACGAATGCTGGTCAGCGATCGACTTGCCGGGCGCATGGGCGAGCGCATTGTCGCGGGCAACGCCCGGTTCCGGGGACGCGCCGGCGAGCAGGTCCGTCAGGATTACATCGAGTTTGTCCTCGCCGAAACGGACCTGCGCATCCACGCCTGCGATTACGGCTGGTGTGTGTTCCAGCAGGAGACCAGTCGTTGTGGAGGTGAAATAGCACCCAGCGAGGCCGGCCGGAGTCCATCTGTCTGCCTGGGCTGCGCGAACATGGTGATCGAGCCGCAGCATGCGCCTTATTGGCAGGACCGTCGGACGAGGAACCAGGTGTTGCTCCCTGCCGCCAACGAAATGACGGTCGCGGTTCTCACCGAGGCAATCGAACAATGCGACAATGTCCTGATCAGGATCGGAGAACATGATGGATGACCCACGCTCGCCTTCCGCCTTGTCTGCGGCGCGCGCTTATCGTGCGGCGCTGGCTCGACTGGTTCGTGGCGAGGGCCGCCATCCGGATCATCAGGGGCGCATCGTGAGGATCAGTCCCGCTTCGGTCGCGCGTGAAGCGGGGAAAAGCCGAAATCCGCTCTACACGACACATCGCGACATCCTCGATGAGATCGAGGCCGCCGTACAGGCACCAGGTCCTTCCAAAGACCTCGCGGCCCGGGTGACGGAAATGGAGGTTGAGATTGCACAGCTCCGTTCCGAAGCCCGCCGGCACAGCGAAGAAAAGCGGAAGCTGGCGAGCGAAAATCTAGCACTCCTTCACCGGGCGAGGACGGCGGAGGACAAACTGGCATCCTCGCAGCGGCGGGCGCCATTGGCGCCTGCCGCTGCGTTGCCTGTCAGGCCGCTACCGCGCTGATCTGCTGGCAGGGCTGTTGCGCATGCATCCAGTCGACAGCGGCCTGAGCCTTGCTTGAGGCCGTGAAGATGGCGGAGGTATCGGCGCGAAGGACCTTCAACCAACTGGAGATATAGGCGGCGTGATCCGGCCTTGGCCGTGCCGATATCGATAGATCGGCGAGAACCATGGCTGCTCCAGCGTCAGCAATTATCTCCTCCATGGCATAGGCTTCGGAGCCGAACCGTCCGGATAGATCGCGGTCGAGTCTGTGTTTTACTCCTGACGCGTGAAGACCTTCATGGAAAAGCACGCTGTAATGAGACGCGACGTCGCGGAATGAGCTGAAAACTGGCATATGCACCCGATCAGCCGAAGGCAAATAGTAGGCTTCGTTGCCTCCATATACGGTGCTGATCCCAAGGTTCGCATAGAAAGCATCAGCGTGTGCGATACGTTCTTCTTCCGAGCGGGCAACCGCCGGTTCTGGCTCATAACCATCGACCTGGGCGCAGTTGAACACCGAATAGCCGCGGGCGAATAGACGCCGACGCTCACCATCATTGGAATCATCATCCTCATAAGTCTTGCCGCCGATCTGCCCCCAGAAGACGACGGTTGTGGATCTCTCACCTTTGCGCACCTGGGCACCAAGGGCCTGCCATTGGCGATACGTTCCCCAGAGGCCGGCAGGATATCCAGCGCTATGCGCCGCGACCCACAAGGCAAGTGTGTTCACGCCACGGTAGGCCTTGCCGGATGCAATATTGGTCGGCCGGGCAGTGGCTGTTCCATCATGATGCCAGGGCATCACATACTCGCCAGCACCGGCTTCGATGGCAGCGATAATCTCTTCAGTGATGCGGGCATAAACATCTGCTCGGTTCAGAGAAGCCATCGTCATGCCCTCCCTGCTGCAGGTGCTGAAGCAAGAAGGACACTTGCGATGAAACCTAACTCGTGGAAGCAGGTGCGGTAATAGTCGATCTGCTGAAAGAATGCCGGCTGCGGCGGCACCTGAATGGAGTCGGTCCCCGGCATGTAGAACGCGCGATCGCCGCCGATGCGGAAATCCGCGCCGCTTCCTCGAATAAGCGCCTCGGCCTGCGGGATGATCTCGCGTTCGGGCAGCGGTTCGGCGTTGCCATAAAGGTGCTCGGGCAGGCCGTCGCACTGCGCGACGTTGAAGACGGTGAAGCGCTTCAAGTACGGCACCGCCTGCGGCTCGTCGCCGTCTGTCCTGGCGCGCTCCTGCTCGCCCTTTGGGACAAAGCGGTCGGCATGCACGATTGTTGTGCCGCGCTCGCCCTTCCTGACATTGCCGCCAAGGGCAAGCGCCTGCAGGAAGGTCAGCCAGTTCTGGCCGGGATAGCTGCGCTCGATGACGGCGCCCCACAGGATGAGGATGTTGATGCCGGAATAGCGGCGCCCGGTGGCCGCGTTGCTGGGCAGGCCGAGGTCGGCCTTTGCGCTGCCCCATGGCTTGACCCATGGCACGGTGCCGCGCTCCAGTTCGGCAATGATGCGGTCCGTGATCTCCTGATAAAGGCTGGCGCCCGAGCGCCCGCCCCTGCCCGCGCCAGCCTCTCGGCTGCCGGAACGCTGGTGTTTTGCACGCATCGTCTGGTCCTCCGCTCTTCAATCCCGCGCCTTTCCCCGCAAGTGGGGTGGGCGGCGAGACGCGACCGGAAAGGCCCGCCGTCGGAGGCGGACCGCATCCGAAGGACCGGAACGAAGAGGAGGACCCGAAGCGCAAGCGAAGGGTTGCGGGACGCCGCGGCGGGCCTAGAAGGGAGTGCCGCCCACCCCGCGCCGCCGGGAAAGGCCAACAGACAAACCGCGCCGGCCGGCAGGGCGGCGACCGTCAGCAGCCGACAGGCTGCCCGCGCCAGGGGGCGAAGCCGGATGGCCGAGACCGCCTGAGCCTGGCGAAGAAAAAGCGGGCTCGGTTCACGAGCACCCGGCACGCGCCGTCAGGCGCGCGGGCGCGTCAGATTTCTGCGCCGTGCGGACATCGGTTTGGCGTTCCGGTCGCACTCGTTCAATCAGAACGAGGTCTTGATGCCGACCATCACTGTCGCCGCGGCAAAATCGCCGCCGATCCAGTCGTCTTCGCCGCCAGTCTCTGCGCCGGTCGCAATGTCATAGGTGTTGTAGTCGCCGCGAGCGGTGAACACCTTTTCGTAGGAACCGGAGACGAAGAAGCTGGTCCGCTCGTTGTACTGGTAGCCGACGCTGCCGCCGACCATCAGAACCGGCGCCAATTCGAAATCATCCTCGAAGCGCAGGTCACGCATCCAGTGATGATCGGTAGCGCCGGCCGAGAAGGTCGTGCCGCCCTTCAGCGCAAAGCCGAAGTTCCAGCGATCCTGGACATAGGTCGCATCGATGCCGGCGAAGGCGACCGGCAATTTCTGCTGGTAGCTGATGGCCTTTGCGTCTCCTGGGAAGCCGCCAACCGAATCCCGGAAGCCGGCAACGCTGTAGACATAGGAGCCGCCATAGGCAGTCCACTTGACCGAGGTGTACTTGAAACCACCGTTGACGTTGATCAGCAGCTGGTCACTGAACTGGAAATCGTGGCCGAGCGCGACGGTTGCCGAATAGAAGTAATCAAGATCGGTGTCGGAATGGCGCGAACGGTTGCTCCAGTCGTTCCAGCCATCATTGGTCGAGAATGACGGGTTCCAGTCATAGTCTTCCATGTAGCTGTCGCCGCTGAAGGCGATCTGGCTGGAAAGCTTGGCGGTCCAGCCGGCCTCGCTGCGCGCCGTCATCTCGGCTGAAATGACCGCAGAGGTGCCTTCCCAGATAAGGTGGCTCAGCTTCGAGCCGCTGCCGGGAGCCTGATAGACCAGCTCGTTGGCCTCGATGTCGATGACGCCGACGCCGCCAACGAAAGAGAAATTGGGATTGTAGGGCGCCGGTTCGCTCGCCACCGCGTCGCTGGCCATCGCCGGCCAGGCAGCGAGCAACGCTGCCGCTCCACCAAAGACTTTCGCGTACAATTTCATAGGACTACCCTCATGGGAATCATCCGCCATTCGGCTATACGCAGCGTGCCGGGTGCACGTCACGTGCGGTCGTCTATGCAGCGCCCCTGTAGGTTGGCAAAATTGCCGCCCTCGGCTCTGTTCCTCAACACTCAAGGAAACGCCGTTAGCGTGACCCGATTAACGGCGGTTTTTGCCGATGCGTTCCGGGCAGCCGGCGTGACGGGAACCCCTGCATTATCCGAGGCACACATTTGCGATGACGATGCTGGTACGATTGCAGCGGCAGGCAGCGACCACGCCGGACCTCAATCCGCTGAGAATCGTGCAGGTTGCTTTGAGCAGCCCATAGCAAACTCTCTAGTCTAGATAATCCGAAAGAGCCGAGGGCCGAGTTCCTCGAACCCGTTGCGCAGGTAGAAATCGAGCGTGCGCTTCCATTTTGGTTGCCTGGGCGCTGCAAGCTCAAGTCGCTTCCAACCACGCGCACGGCCTTCCCGCGAGGCGACCTCAAGCAGTTGAGGGGCAATCCCTTTGGAGCGCTTTTCGGGTCGAACATACAGCTCCGAAATATAGCCGAACTTACCGCCTGCATAGATCGCCGTGCATTCATTCAGCACCATGATGCCGACCGGCTCGTCATCTGCAGTTGCGATCACTGCGACCACGCCAGCGTCGGCAAGCATTATCTGCGCGCTTTGTCTCACGTCGTCGGGCGCGGGCGCTTTCCCGCCAGTGAGTTCATCGAGTAGCGCGTGAATAAAACGGACGACCGTCCCTGCGTCCGTTGCGTTGGCGCGGCGCGTAGATATGGAAGGCATATTTTCTCCTGCTAGTGGTCGAAATTCCGATGCATGCTGTCATCAGCGCAGATCCGACTCACTCTTTTAAGTAACTCGGACGAGTGAACAGCATTTTTCATCAAAAATATGATAAAAAATTGCAAAATAAATATTACAAGCAATAGGATTCCGGATGACTTGAGGTGGATTGCGCAGATAGGGGACCTTCTTACAGCAAATCAACATGGTTACTTCGTCACCGCACGGTGAAGCCGCCTTGCCGAGGTGGGATGAAGCTGCAAGTCTAAAAGGGCCTGAGACAAAAGATACAGCCTTGAGATGCCCGTGCGGCCAGAACGCTAGGACAATGCAGTCGAGCAAAGAGGACATCCGTGACGGGCGGCGAGAGCGCTCGACGGTCGCCACACTCATTCGGCGCCAGCCGGAACACGAGCCGAGCCGACCGGTGCGCAGAGGCTGGTCGCCGCGCCGATCAAGTCGGACACGTCGGCCCCGGTCGTCGCGAAAGAGGTGACGAACCTCACGATCCCGGGCTCCCAGCGATCATGGTAGAAGCGGAATCCCATGTCGAGCAGCCCCCGGATCAGGGACGTGGGAAGTCGGCAGAACAGTATATTGGCCTCGGGACGCTGCTGGATTTTCACGCCTGGCACCAGGGCCAACCCCTGCGCGAGCGCCGATGCCATCGCATTGGCATGGACCGCGTTGCGAAGCCAGACACCTTCCCTCAGATAACCGTCCATTTGCGCCGCCATGAAGCGCATCTTGGAACTCAACTGGCCGGCACGCTTTCGGCGAAAGGCTATCGTGCTCGCGAGATCTCCGCGGAACGAGACGACCGCATCGACCCCAAACGTTCCATTCTTGGTGGCGCCAAATGACACAAGGTCGACGCCGGCCTTCCACGTCATCTCGGCTGGCGAGCAGCGCAGAGTGACGAGGGCGTTGGCGAAGCGAGCACCGTCCATGTGGAGCGCCAGGTTCGCTGACCGGCAGATATGTCCGATCGCCTTGATCTCGTCGAGCGCGTAGACCGATCCCATCTCGGTCGCCTGCGTGATGCTGACGCTGGAGGGCTGGACCGAGTGGATATCGCCCACCATGCGCGTTGCATTGGCCGCCAAGGCGTCGATGTCGATTTTGCCAGCCTCGCCTGGAAGCTGCACCAACTTCGCACCGGCGGTGTAGAACTCCGGCGCGCCGCACTCGTCCCGGTTGATGTGTGCGTCGGCGTGCGAGAGGATGCTGCCCCATGGCTGCGTAATCGCCGCGAGCGCCAGCGCGTTTGCCGCCGACCCCGTCGAAACGAGGAACACGTCGACCGCATGCTCGAACACCTCGGCGAGCTGGCGCTCGACGGTATGCGTCAGCTCATCGTTGCCGTAGGGAAGCGCCTGACCCGACGCGCACGCGGTGATGGCTGCGATCACCTCGGGGGAGACGCCGGCGATGTTGTCGCTGGTGAAGCCGCGGGGGCGGGTCTGCTTGCTGTCGCTCATCGTCTTGACGCTCTTTCATCCATTGAGCGTCCAAGCTAGACGGTTCGCCGCGCGCTTTATTGAACGATATTCAAACCGAGAGGTAACGCGCCGGCGTCACCCCCAGCACCGCCTTGAAGTGCCGGGTCAGGTGGCTCTGGTCCGCGAACCCTACCGCGACGGCGACCTCGGCGACGTGCTGGCCTCGCCTCAGCAGCCGTCGCGCCTCGTCGATGCGGACCTGGATGAGGTAGCGGGTGGGGGGCAACCCGAAATGCGCCTTGAAGCCATCGATCAACGTCGCCTTGGAGCATCCGGCCAGGGCGGCCAGGGCGGCGAGCTGCAGAACTTCGTCAAAGTGGGCATGGATGAAGTCACGCACGTCGCGGAACCTCGGCGGTACCAATTTTCGCTCAGCAACGCGCGACCCGCCGGCCTCTGCGAAGACGTGGGGCAGGAAACGGATCAGATACTCCTCGATCTCCAGTGCCGAGCTATGCCCATGTTCAAGCAGGCGCCAAAACGCGCTGAGGCCGTGTGCAACTGGGGCATTCTCCTGGAACGGGCTTTTGAAGTCGATCGTTCCGGGTTCGTTTTGGCCGCTGTCCTCAAGGACTTGCCGGATAAGGACTTCGGGCATGTAAAAGATCTTCTGGCTCCAGCCAAGATCGTCACCAGCACCCCCGAAATGCGGTTCCCCGGGCGCGAAGGTCGCGACGGTGCCGCTACCGGCGTGCCAAACCTCACCTCGGCACCAAACATCATGGACGCCTCGCTCGATCAGCCCGATCAGATACTCGTTGTGGACATGCTTGGAGAAATCCTGCCGGTGATAGTCCGCCGCCAGGTAATCGAGCCCGCCAAGGACATCGGAGTGCTTCATCACCGCACGATTGCGCGGCGGTCGGCCCGGAGGTTCAGAACGGCCGCGCGCCTTTTCGTCGCATTCTACGGCGGTATCGGCCACTTGATGATCAATCCAGGTCGGTCGTCACAACGATATCGTGCACACGTCGCGAATTTCAAACCGAAGCAGGATTAATTGCCGCCCGAAGAGGGGCCTGCTGCAGGGCGGGCAGCGGATTGGCGGGATTAATCGTGTTTCAAGCTTGGGATGTGGACCCGAGCGACGCGTGGCCGTGTGGCCGATATCAAGAAGAAGACCAAGCGCTATCCCCTCCGATCTGACGCATGAGGAATGGTCGCGGATAAACCGTTCCTGCCGGGCGCGGCCAAGACCGGGCGCGCATGCTGCCAAAGGATTTCCCGCCCATATCGGTCGCGGTCGAGACGCCTTACGGACATGCCCACGGACTGCGCCAACTGGCTGGAACGTTCCCCGGCCTGACGGCGAAGCAGCAGGCGCCGATCAAGGCGCTGAACGCAGAATACGCCAAAACTCGAAGCCGAGGACGAGCGTGCCAACGAACTGCCGGCCGATGTTGACGAACGGCTACCAGGGGCGGCTACGGCTGCACTCATTGTCGGATCTTCGACGAAGTCGGACATCAGACACAGCGCTATCGGAGTGACCGCATTGTTCTGCAACGATTTTCTCATTTGGCACGACACATGCGGGGGCTATCCCGCATGAGCGCTCCGTCAATCTCGATTGATGCGAGCAGGATTCAATCAAGGCGCAGTGCGTCGCTTCTGAAGATCAAGGAGAGAAAAGTATGGCGAGAGCGCGAATTGGCGTGGCGCGGGCAATGACAGCGGCTGTCGTCCTCATCGTTGCGGGACAGGCCGGCGCGGCAGATGTTCATCAAGCCGCGAGCGTCCCGCAGGCAGAAGCCTGCGTCGCGGAAGCGCCAAGCCCCTGGCAGATCCGCCTGCGTGCGTTGGGGGTGATCACCGAGGATTCGGGCTATGTCAATGCGGTGCCCGGCTCCGGTCTTTCGTATTCGAACACCGTGACGCCGGAACTCGATATCTCATATTTCTTCACGGACAACATCGCCGCCGAACTCATACTCGGCACCACCTATGCCAACATCGATGGCCAAGGTGCGATCGGCGGGCTGGGCGAGGTCGGCAAGGTTTGGCTGCTGCCGCCCACGCTCACATTGCAGTATCATTTTACCGATTTCGGCGCCTTCGAGCCCTATATCGGCGCCGGCGTGAACTATACGATCTTCTATCATCAGCAAGTCGGCAGCGCCGATGATCTCAAGGTCAAGAACACATTCGGCGCCGCGCTGCAGGTCGGATTCGACTACATGGTGGACCGGCACTGGGGCGTCAACTTCGACGTGAAGAAGCTTTTCCTCAAGCCCGACTTCGACGTCACTGTCGCCGGCGCCAAGCTCACGGGCAAGGCCAAGCTCGATCCCTGGTTGATAGGCGCAGGTCTCACCTACCGCTTCTGAGGACGAAGCACGGGGCACTTTTCGAAGTCCGCGCGCGGATCTTCCGTGCCGAGAAGTGGACCCGCGATGGTTCTTAAAGGAGTTGTTGGCATGCGCGTAGAAAGCGATCATTGCGACGTGATCGGTGTGCCGGCCGCTCCCACGCAACTTGATCGTCTTTCTTCTGCGATTCTGCGGCAGGGGGGGATGGCGCGAGTGTCGCTGCCGGGCGATGTGGTGACCTGGGCGGCAGCCCGTCACCAGACGCTCAGGCAGATGCTTTCCGACCAGCGTTTCAACAAGGACTGGCGACAGTGGGGGGCGCTGCAGGACGGCGAGATTCCCGAGGATCATTCGCTGATCGGGATATGCAAAGTGGACAACATGACCACGGCGCACGGCGCCGATCACCGGCGCTTGCGCGGCCTGCTGTCCAGCAGCTTCGCGCCCAGTCGTATCGCCTTGCTGGCGCCACGGGTCGAACAATGCGTCGATCGACTCCTGGCCGAGATGGCGCAGCGCGGCGGCAGTGCCGATCTGATGAGCGAGTTCGCCGCTCCGCTGCCCACCAACGTGATCGCCGAACTGTTCGGTTTGCCGGACGAACAGCGCGAAGAGATCGTCGCGCTCACCTACAGCCTGGCCAACACCTCCGCCACAGCCGAAGAGGTGCGACAGACGCGGCAGCGCATCCCGGAGTTCTTCCGTCGCCTGATCGCGCTCAAGCGGGGCCAGCTCGGCGATGATCTGGCTTCGGCCCTGATCGTCGCGCGTGACAAAGGCGAGCTCGTTTCCGACACCGAGCTCATCGACATGCTGTTCATGGTGCTCTCTGCGGGCTTCGTGACCACCGCCGGCGTCATCGGCAATGGCGTGCTGGCATTGCTGACGCATCCGCAGCAACTGCACTTGGTGCGCAGCGGCCAAGTTCCGTGGTCACAGGCGATCGAGGAGATCCTGCGCTGGGGCAGCTCAGCGGCCAATCTGCCGTTCCGCTATGCCACCCAGGACGTGGAGATCGACGGATGCCTGGTCCGCCGCGGCGATGCCGTCCTGATGGCGTTCCATGCGGCGAACCGGGACGAAAAGGCCTTCGGTCCCGGCGCCAACAGGTTCGATGTCACCCGGCGGCACAACCCGCATTTGTCATTCGGCGAGGGGCCGCATTCCTGCCTGGGCGCTGCGCTGGCGCGCCTGGAATTGCGCTGCGCCTTCCCCGCGCTATTCGGGCGGCTGGAGGATCTGGCGCTGACCATCGCTGCGGAGGACGTCGTCTACATGCCGTCTTACGTCATTCGCTGCCCGCAGCGCCTGCCGGTCAGCTTCCGCCCTTCCGTCGCTTAGAGAGTGCGGCATTCACCCCGGATTCGGTGATTCTCGGTTCGCCGGGGTGGCTTGTCTCGCACGAGGGGGGCGAGCATGCCCGGTTACGCACGATCGTGGCGCCGGCCTTCAGCAATCGCAGGGTGAAGCTGCTCGCGCAGCAGGTCGAGGCGATCGCCGCGCAGTTGTTCGAGACGCTGGCGGCCCAGCCCCAGTCCGCCGACCTGAGGCGCCACCTCTCCTTTCCGCTTCCGGACATGGTTATCAGCGTGCTGATGGGCGAGTGCGCAAGCACGCTGAGCGAAGCCGAGCGGGAACAAGTACCGGGATTCCCGGCTGACCGTGACGACCTGGCCCGACTTTACGCCCTTTGAGCCCGGCGACCTCGATCTCATCCGGCGTCGCCGATGGGGACAAGGATCTCTCCGAGCCTGCACTGATAAGAGGCGGCATCGTAAGCGGCTTTGGGCGAAAGAGACCGATCAGCGCAAGGGCATTATTCGCATCATCACATAAACATCTCGTTATATGTATTGACAAGGAGCGAAGCTGCTGTGATTGTGCGCATGTCGTGGTTCTCCGCGCGGCACTGCTGTAGCGGAGCTAAGAGGGAAGCCGGTGCGATGCCGGCGCTGCCCCCGCAACTGTTAGCGGCGAGCCAAGCCCATTGGTGTCACTGAGGCGAACGGCCTCGGGAAGACGGGCAGAGGCTTTGACCCGCGAGCCAGGAGACCTGCCACGACGAACAACGTCCACGGGCGGGGTGTCTCGGTGGCCGCGGTAGCCTGGCTTCGTGCCGCCTGCTCGCGCGTTCCTTGTCCCCACGCCCCAACCATCGGGGTATGGCATGACTGTCTCTCAACAAATTCCAGTGGCAACGCTCGGCGTGCCGCGTATCGGTCGACGGCGGGAACTCAAATTCGCGCTTGAAAGCTACTGGTCCGGAAAATCTCCCGCTGCCGACCTGCTCGCGACGGCGAAGGCGCTACGCGCCGCCAGCTGGAGGGAGCAGCACGATCGCGGCGTGTCGAAAATCCCGTCCAACGATTTCTCGCTTTATGACCATGTGCTCGACACCGTCGCCATGGTCGGCGCCGTGCCGGCACGATACACCTGGACTGACGGCGAGGTCCCACTCGATACCTATTTCGCCATGGCGCGCGGCAACCAAGATCAGGCCGCTGATTGCGGACATGCCGGTGACGAGCATGCGGCCAACGGGCATGGCCTTGCCGCGATGGAAATGACCAAATGGTTCGACACCAACTATCACTACATTGTGCCGGAACTTACCGACGATCAGAGCTTTGCCCTCTCGTCGGCGAAACCGGTCGATCATTTCCTCGAGGCCAAGGCGCTCGGCATCCACACGCGCCCGGTCCTGCTTGGACCGGTTACCTTTCTCAAGTTGGCGAAGTCACCTGAGGAAGGTTTCAACCCTATCGCGCTCCTGCCACGGCTGCTGCCCGTCTACGAGGAGCTCCTGCGGAGGCTGAAGCTCGCGGGAGCCGATTGGGTGCAGATCGATGAGCCGGCGCTCGTGGTCGATCTGGTTCCCAATGAACGGGATGCGCTCCAATTCGCCTACTGCCGGCTGTCAAAAGCAGCACCGGAGTTGAAGATCATGGTCGCTACCTATTTCGGATCGCTGGGAGACAATCTCGAGACCGCAACTTCTCTGCCCGTGGCGGGACTGCACGTCGATCTCGTGCGCGCTCCAGAGCAGTTGGAGACCGTCGGCCGGCTCGCGCAAAAGGAACTTGTCCTGTCGCTCGGACTGATCGACGGCCGCAACGTCTGGCGCGCGAACCTGCCTGCCATACTTGACCGCATCAAGCCGATCGTCGCCGGCTGGCCGTTGGACCGCGTGGAGATCGCCCCGTCCTGCTCGATGCTGCATGTGCCGATCGACCTGGACATGGAGACGGCACTCGATGCGGACGTGAAATCGTGGCTCGCCTTCGCGGCGCAAAAAACCGACGAGCTGGTCGTGCTCGCCCGTGCCCTGGCTGAAGGCCGGGACGCGGTCGCCGCCGAACTAGAGGCGTCGGCTGAGGCTGCCGCCGTTCGCGCGACATCCGCTAAGGTGCATGATCCGCTCGTCGAAGGACGGGTCGCCAGCATCAAGGTCGGCATGACGCGCCGGAAGAGCGCATTCGACGTGCGCTCCAAGCTTCAGGGCGACACGTTTGGCTTGCCATCCTTCCCCACCACGACGATCGGCTCCTTCCCGCAAACAGCCGAGGTTCGCAAGGCGCGGGCAGCCCATGCCAAGGGCGAGCTGAGTTACGTCGACTATGAGGCCTTCCTGAAAAAAGAGATAGAAGCCGCCGTTCGCTGGCAAGAAGAGATCGGACTCGACGTGCTGGTCCACGGCGAATTCGAGCGCAACGATATGGTGCAGTATTTCGCCGAGCAGCTCCGCGGCTTTGCCTTCACGCAGCATGGGTGGGTGCAGAGCTATGGCTCGCGCTTTGTGCGACCCCCGATCATCATTGGCGATGTGTCGCGACAAAATCCGATGACACTACACTGGTGGCGATACGCCCAGTCGCTGACGCCAAAGCCGGTGAAGGGCATGCTTACCGGCCCGGTGACGATCCTCAACTGGTCCTTCGTCCGAGACGACCTTCCGCGCTCAGCCGTCTGCCGCCAAGTCGCGCTCGCCATTCGCGATGAAGTGAGCGACCTCGAAAAGGCCGGCGCCAAGATGATCCAGATCGACGAAGCCGCACTGCGCGAGGGCTTGCCGCTTCGTGAGGCCGACTGGGAAACCTATCTCGACTGGGCCGTCGAATGCTTCCGGCTGGCTTCAACGGCGGTTGGCGATGCGACCCAGATTCACACCCATATGTGCTACTCCGAGTTCGGCGACATCGTGGACGCGATTGCTGCAATGGATGCCGATGTGATCTCCATTGAAACCTCGCGCTCGCAGATGGAACTGCTCGATACGCTGCGAACCTTCAAGTATCCGAACGAGATCGGTCCCGGCGTCTATGACATTCACTCGCCGCGGGTCCCGGAAGTGGGCGAGATTTCCAACCTCATCATGCTTGCTCGCGATCGATTGCTGGATGGCCAATTGTGGGTGAATCCCGACTGCGGTCTCAAAACACGCAGATGGGAGGAGGTCCGCCCTGCCCTGATGAACATGGTGGCTGCGGCACGCGCAATTCGGGAAAAAGCGCAGACGGCGTAGGGCTCGGTGACACTCGCCGGCGGTGAGCGGCAACGCCACACACCGGGCATCCTTGGGGGAGTCTATCCGGCGCGCCCAAGGCAATCGCGCTGCCGGTGACGAAGCGCCTCGGCAAGCTTGGCCTGGCCGCGGCCCTTGTTACGGCGCGTCGAAGTCAGCTTTCCAGACGCCGCCGTTGGCTGGCGATCGAAGGAGGCTTGGCCTCAAATGAGCCGGCCAGAAACGAGACGGCTCACCGCCAGCCAGTTTCGGATTATTCCGTATTGGGATCATCCAGTGTCACTATCGTCTCCCCGACCTTGGTCGCCGAACCCCCCGGTCCCGACCATCGGGAGAAGCATCAGCGATCACGCGGCGCCGGTCCGCGGAGCGTGTTGCGGGAGATCGGATGCAGGGCCAAGCTGGGGCAAGGTTCATACGGTACTTCCGGAGACTTTTGAGGCGGCATCGACGCTCCACCATCTGCAGCGGGCCAATTCCCGCTCGATGGCTCCGTCTGCCTCTGGCTGCAATCACCATCACCGCGACGGCGAAGCCGAGCGGCCGCAGCTGGCTGGCGGACCCTTGTGCTTCGATGGTGGAAGATCAGGCGCCGGACCAGGAAAGCCGCCGCGGAAAGTGCGGTGTTGGCTTGCTCCTGGCGGAGCCGGCAGGGGTGTTCGGACCGCGCCCAATAGCGATGTGCAGATGGCCGAAATTCACGAGCGGCGTCCCAGATCTCAATCACTGCGCAGAATGCGTGCTTCGAGCGCGGCTGCGACAAAAGCTCGTCGAGCAGCTGGTGGATGGGTCTTACCGCGTAACACCTGCAGACAGGTGTCCATCGCTATCCTGCGTTTATCGGTCTCATGATGCAGATCCCGGAGCAAGATAGCGGCCGCGTCGTTGACGTCGAACACGACACGCTCCGAGCCGCGGCGGCTAAGCTGAACTACGACTGGCCTCTCAAATCTGATCAACCCGGTCATCCCCTCCTCCACAGCCACTACTCGGCAAACAGCGCGGGCCGCATTTCTTTACTCAGCCGAACGCGACCGCTGCATCGCGCCAATGAGCCTGGCCATTGGCGGGCAAGCGATCGCCATGAGCTGCGTCTGGCATGGTCAGCTTGCGTGCGATCTGCGGTTTTGCAGTTGGTGGTGAGGAACTGCTTCTCATTCGCGTGGTCTAACCGTGAAACCTGTGCATACTGCACTATTCGACGCGGCTCGCGCCAGTCTCAAACATGTCGTCGAAATCTACACCTGCACTTTTCCACTGCCCGATCTGCAGGCGGCGATCCACTGCATCGCGGAGGTTGAATCTTCCAAGATGGCGACCCGCTTCGCAAAGCCGAAAAAGGCATTGCGCGCCGTGCTTACCGGCTTGCGCCCATCGTATGCATCGTAGCATGCCCTCAGGGCGGCTTCGTGGATCAGGTCTCTGCGGTCTTCCGGCCATTCGTTGAGAAAATCGATTGCATCCGCAAGGCCAGCAATCTCTTGGATGATGTGCGTTGCGCGCTTCACAAAAAGGGGGCTGCTGAAAGCCTTAGCGTTCATTGGTTTCTCCCAACTTTCTAAATAGCCAATTTGCGGTGAAGAGGCGCCGCATCGACACGGCGACCCTGGCACAATGTGTTGTCAGGGCGATGACGGTTCAAGAGGAAGATCCGTGACGGCGACCGGGCGTGCAGCGATCCGCCAACACATCATGCAATGGCGTGGTTGCCATCAAAGGCGGTCGTCACTATTAAGCTATGAAGTGATTCATAACCGGCTAGTCTAATTCCGCAGGAGCGTTTTCATGACCGACGAAACCGAGAGCAAAGCCGACAACCTCATCGAACTCACCGCCCATGTCGTCTCAGCCTATGTTTCGAACAATCCGGTTCCCGTCGGTGAACTGCCTGGGCTTATCGGCCAGATACACATCGCATTGAAAGGCACTGCTGGTGGTGCCGCACCAGAAAAGTCAGAAGCTCTCAAGCCTGCCGTACCGATCAGAAAATCGGTTACACCCGATTACATTTTCAGCCTTGAGGACGGTAAGAAGTTCAAGTCGCTCAAGCGTCACCTGGCTACCCACTATGGCCTTACGCCCGACGAATATCGCGCGAAATGGGAGCTGCCGGCGGACTATCCCATGGTGGCGCCGAATTACGCTGCGGCGCGCTCGGCATTGGCCAAGACGATGGGTCTGGGCCGCAAGCCGAAGGAACCGGGAACGCCGGCACCTGCCAAGCGTCCCCGCAAGAAAGCCGCAGCCTGACCGCACTTTTTCAGGCCCGACGAAGCGGGCCCGGCATGATTTCGCACTCGCGAGATAACATTTGTGCATTGCAATATCCGGGGCTATCGGTATGATCATGGTGTCGGCCATCTACTCCTCCCAGATGTGGTGCCGACCCTGAATGGGGCGCACCTCCTCCCGTGCCTCATTCTAAATCGAGCCCGCTGCCACCTCCTCCCGGTAGCGGGCTTTTTCTTTGTCTGAGGGACGATTTCGGTAGGCCAACGCATTTGGCTCTAAGCGAGGCGAATGCTCCGAACTTCCGGGCCTTTCTTGCCCTGCCCGCATTGGACAAAAACCTTCTGACCCTCCATCAGCATGCTCAGTCCTGAGCGGGTCAGCGCGGTGGCATGAACGAAGATGTCCTTCTCACCGTTTTCAGGAGCAATGAAGCCGAAGCCCTTTTGGGGATTGTACCACTTGACCGTGCCCTCGCTCTCCACCTGGGCACTCGTCCCGGCGGTGGACTCTCCAGTGCGACGCGTATGTAGCTGAGGTTTTGCGGTCTGACCGCCTATCTCCAGCACTTGCGCGACCTGATGACCTCTTGGACTTTCTTCCGTTGTGACCTTGAGACGCGTTCCCTCGGAAACACCGCGGCTCCCGGCCGCCTCCAGCACTCGGATGTGCAGATAGGCCTCGATGCCCTCTGGCAGTTTGACAAAGCCAAAACCCTTGCTGGTGTTGAACCAGATCACTTCGGCGTCGACAGCGGATGCGGCTAGGGTCGACGAACGCTGAAAGTAGCTTGGCTCGGAAGGCCGTTCCGCAAAAGAAACCGGGTCATCGTCATGACGATGCCGGCGTGGCTCACGATGATCTTTATATTTGCTCATGATCGTCTCGACTCGGCTGAACAACGCACTGCGCTCCCGGCAGGATAATCTCAATCGGGCGATGCATTCATGTCAATTCACCAGTTGGCCGCTTACCCGCTCGATCGCATCACGATCCCGACCTGTTGCCACACGCGCGATGATGGCGGGTGAGCAATATATGCCACAGCTCGAGGCAGCTGATCCGAACGGGATCCCTATATCGCACGGCAAAAGGGTCGCGCTGTAGGGCGGCACCCGCGATCAACCGTTTCGATCGTGACATGCTCCGGGCTGCCGCCTCACGCGGATGCGCATCCGATGTTTCGATTTACGCGCACTTTTCCGCACAGCCCCCAGGAGGGCAGACGGGCAGCTCGTCATTAACGCCCCCCTACAACAACCCAGCCTGCTCGGCCTCGCGGCGCAGGTTCTGCCGAGGCCTCGGGCCGATCTGCTGGATAACCAGGCCGGCGGCCAGTGAGCCAAGGTCGCCGCAGGTCTTGAGGTCGCGGCCCTGCGTGTAGCCATGCAGGAAGCCGGCGGCATAGAGGTCGCCGGCGCCGGTGGTATCGACCAGTTCGCGGATCGTCATCGCCTTGATGGTGACGGTTTCGTCGCCACGCACGATCACCGAGCCCTTTTCCGAGCGGGTCACGGCGGCTATTCTGCAGTCCTTGCGGATCCGCGCCAGCGCATCATCGAAGGACGACGTCTGGTAGAGCGATTTGATCTCATGGCTGTTGGCAAAGACGATGTCGACCGTGCCCGATCGCATCAGCTCGAGAAATTCGTCGCGGTAGCGGTCAACGCAGAACGAATCCGAGAGTGTCATCGAGACCTCGCGGCCGGCTGCGTGCGCGAGCTTCGCCGTCCGCCGGATCGCCTCCTTGGCGCGCGGCGGGTCCCACAGATAGCCCTCGAAATAAGTAACCTTGGCGCCCGACGCCTTCTCGGCCTCGACGTCCTCCGGCCCGAGTTCGATGCAGGCGCCGAGATAGGTGTTCATTGAGCGCTCGCCGTCCGGCGTGATGAAGATCATCGACCGCGCCGTCGGCGGCTGGCCTTGGAGCGGCTCGGTGTCGAACGCGACGCCCTGGGCCTGGATGTCGTGGGTGTAGATTTCGCCGAGCGCATCGTTCGAAACCTTACCGAAGAAGGCGGCACGTCCACCGAAGCTGGCAACGCCGGCCGCCGTGTTGCCGGCGCTGCCGCCGGAGGCCTCGATCGCCGGGCCCATACGGCTGTAGAGTAGTTCGGCGCGATGGGTGTCGATGAGGTTCATCGCGCCCTTGATGATGCCGTTGGTCTCGAGGAATTCCTCGTCGCATTGGGCGATGATGTCGACAATGGCATTGCCGATGCAAAGCACGTCATAATCCGGCATCAATGTCTCCGCCAACTACCCACCGGCTTTCTGCTATGCCGGCCAGGCGCGCGTCTAGCGAGTTGAAAAGGATTGCCGCATGCGCTTGATCCAGCGGCCCTCACGCAGCTGCCGGTCCTGCTTCACGCAGCAAGTCGTCGGCTCTGTCCGTCTTCTCCCAGGTGAACTCAGGCTCTTCACGGCCGAAGTGTCCGTATGTCGCGGTCTTGCGGTATATCGGGCGCAAGAGATCAAGCATCTTGATGATGCCTTTCGGTCGGAGATCGAAAAGCTCAAGAACAAGGCTCTCGATCCTTTTTTCCTCAATCCTTGCGGTTCCGAATGTGTTGACCATGACAGAAACCGGACTGGCCACGCCGATCGCGTAGGCAAGCTGAACCTCGCAGACCTCCGCAAGTCCGCTGGCAACGATATTCTTCGCGACGTACCGGGCGGCATAGGCGGCCGAGCGGTCAACCTTGGATGGGTCCTTGCCCGAGAAGGCGCCGCCGCCATGACGCCCCGTTCCGCCGTAGGAATCGACGATGATCTTGCGTCCGGTGAGGCCGCAGTCGCCGGCAGGCCCGCCGACCACGAACCGCCCTGTTGGGTTGACCAGAAATCTGATCCCTGACGTATCCAAGTGGGTCGGCAGGACCGGTTTTATGATCTCCTCAATGACACCTTCGCGGACTGTATCTTGGGAGACCGCCTCGTCATGCTGAGTTGACAGCACTATAGTGTCCAGCGCCACTGGGCGGAGACCCTCGTAGCGTACGGAGACTTGAGATTTTACGTCAGGACGCAACCAGCCAAGCTGTCCCGTCTTCCGGATCTCTGCCTGTCTTTTCGTCAAATGGTGAGCGAGTTGGATCGGCAAGGGCATCAAAGTATCCGTCTCGTTGCATGCGAATCCAAACATGAGGCCCTGATCCCCCGCCCCCTGCTCGAGATCCTGCCCTCGTCCCTCATCAACGCCCTGGCTTATGTCGGGCGACTGCTCGGTGAGAGCCAGAACGACGGCGCAACGTCGACCATCAAAGCCGATGCCATCGTCGTCGTAGCCAATATCGAGGATCGTATCGCGGGCAACTTGAGTATAATCGATCACCGCGTGGCTGGTGATCTCTCCAGCCAGAACGACCATCCCTGTCTTCACCAACGTTTCACAGGCGACGCGCGCCTTCGGGTCGGTGCGGAGGATGGCATCGAGGATGGCATCGGAGATGTTGTCTGCCATCTTATCGGGGTGTCCCGCGCCGACGGATTCGGAAGAGAATACGAACTGCCTGGTCATGGATGCCCTCGCTTCAAGTGTTGGAGTTAGATGGGAGTTTCTGGATTAGGGCGGCTTATCGGTCGGTGATGCCGGGGACGTCGAACGCAGTGCAAAAATCGGCAACCTCTCTTCGTACGCTCGCATGAACTTCCTGGTCATCGGGCTGGCGGCAGACCGAGTCGATGAAAGCGGCGATCTGCACCATCTCCGTCTCGCGCATGCCCATGGACGTCACCGCTGGTGTCCCTAAGCGGATGCCGCTTGTGAGCGCCGGATGCCGCCGGTCACCCGGCACCATATTGAAATTCGCAATGATACCAGCACGCGATAAGCGCTCGGCATAGGCTTTGCCCGACAGCGGCCGGTTTCGAAGATCAAGGATCAGCATGTGATTGTCAGTGCCGCCAGTGACAAGTTTATAACCTCGCTCCAGAAGCGCCCCGGCCAGAGCCTTGGCGTTGTTGACGATCTGCTGACCGTAGACACGAAAGGACGGGTTCGCTGCCTCCTGCAAGGCGACGGCAAGCGCGGCGATAGTATTCATATGCGGTCCGCCTTGCAGGAGAGGGAACACGGCGCGGTCTATACGTTTGGCCAGATTGTGTTTGCTTTTCGGATGATAGAGCGGCTGATAGCGATCTTCATTCCTTGACAAAATAAAGCCACCGCGGGGGCCGCGGATCGACTTGTGAGATGTGCTGGTGACGACGTCGCAATGAGCCACGGGATTCGGATGCGCTCCAGCGACAATCAGGCCGCTGATGTGCGCAATGTCGGCCACGAGATAGGAGTTGGCCTCCAGAGCGATTTCTGCCATTGCCGCGTAGTCAAAGACACGCGGGTAGGAAGTTCCGCCGACCCAAATGAGTTTCGGCCGTTCCCGCCTGGCGGTCTCGCGCAAGCGGTCATAGTCAATTTGCTGCGTCTTATCGTGCAGCCCATAGGGGACGCGTTGATAATCAGTGCCGGAAAAGTTGACGGACCACCCATGAGTCAGATGGCCCCCTTCGGGCAACGGCAGCCCCATGACTTTGTCACGGGGGCTCAAAAGCGCGCGATAGACAGCCTGGTTGGCTGGTGAGCCCGAATAAGGCTGGACGTTGGCGTGCTCACTGCCAAATAGCGCTTTCAGGCGCTCGATCGCGAGGGTCTCAAGCTCATCGACGATCTCATTTCCCGCGTAGTAGCGCGCACCCGGGTAGCCCTCGGCATACTTGTTCGCGAAGATAGAGCCGGTCGCTTCCAGTACGGCTGAGGAGGCAAAGTTCTCAGATGCGATAAGTTTGAGCATCGTCCGCTCTTGCCGCCTCTGTCGTAGAAGCAGTTCATGAACGCGGCAATCGACGTGGACCAAGGAAGACCGTCCGTATGTGCCGGGCTCTGCCATGGCTACGTCAGCGGAGTTCTTCATGGTAGTTTCGCACTCCCACTTAGGCAGATCTTTTCACGACAAGCAGCAGTCCCCTTCGACCACGCGTCTTGTACCGCCTCGAGCCGCTCCAGGTCGCGCTTATGATACTCATCGTCGTGGGGTAGGAGATCGACCAGGAATTGAACCAACCCTCCGTCCCGGCCCCCTGCATTGAGATGATATGAGGACCAAGGACGTTGTCCATTGCCGCAAAGAAAGTTGGCTTTGGCGAGCATCCGGACGTGTCGCGCAACGCGCTCCCGACGAAGATCGAGAATCGCAGCTAGTTCGCAGACAGTCAGGTCGGCATGCGCGCAAAGGCCCAGGATCCGTAGGCGATCAAGATGTGCTGCTGTCATTAGGCGATCGACAAGTATCATCATTGGTTAGCACGACGCCAAAATAGAAGAACCGAACGCTCGTCCTGCTGGCTTTATCATTTCGCGCTCTTCGCAAATGCTGTTCGGCGGCGGAACACAAAACGACACCAGATTTCTGCAGCCACTGAACTCGAAAGTTGTGGTGAGCGTACCATTGACAGCACTTTTCGGTCGCAAAGTTTCCGTGAATTTCCTTGAAGGATCTGTTGCAAGGCCTAAACAAGAACGCAACGAGATTGGCGAGGTGCTGGTAAGACGGCAAGCTGGCGAACAGCTTGGCCAAGAGAGAGGCGACCGGCGCCACCTTTTTCCCAGGCGACAGTGCTAACCTGCTGGTGCACCCGATCCGCCATTTACTTGATTTCGTGTCGCGGAGGGATCGCAAAGCCGTCGTGCCGACGCTCAGCGCCATCTGCCGGAGGCGCGGACGCCAAGCCGGCATGAAGGCTGTGGGGACTTCAGGGCCACGGACTGGGCCGGCGGTACCCGGCGATCACTAGAGCTGGCGGCGCGACTGGCAGCACGTCGTGCCGTTCTTCGCCTATCCGAGTGTGCGCAGCATCATTTACACGACGGATGCAGTCGAAATGTCCGCGGCGCGTCGGCGCCGTTTCCAAATAGCGCCTAATCCCGGTCAGTCAGGTCGCACCAGATCGGTGTGGCTGACACGGAGGGCTTGTGCCAGTTCATAAAGCGTGACGATTGTGGGGTTCCTTTTGCCCTTCTCCAACCCGCTGATGTACTGCTGGCTGAAGCCGGAGATCTCGGCAAGCTGCTCCTGCGTCAAGCCGGCCTTCTCCCTGATCCTGCGTGCATTTCGTCCGACCAGCTTGCGCATATCCATGCGCGGAGGTCAGCGGATCACGGGCCTTGAGTTTATCAACTATAATATGTAATCCACATTGTCATCGATTTGCCCGAACCATCTGCCGCGGGGGGCAGTAAATCCAGGGATGCGATTTTGATGACGTTGGTCGCTCAAGCCAAGCACAGCACGAGCTATCGGTCACGCAAGCGACGCACATGTGCGAGAACCTCGCAAGGGTCGATTTCGAGCGCTTCCGCTGCGTCGAGGAATTCAATGACGTCCATGCGACGTTCACCGCCCTCATACCTGGCCACGAAAGACTGCGGGCGGCGAAGCGCGTCGGTAACCTTGGCCTGGGTTAAGCCCTTGTTCTTGCGCGCCGCTATCAGCTGTTCAAGCAGCCGGCGTTGGCGGGGCGATCGAAGGGAGTTCGGCATGAGACGGTGCTTAAGCCTATTCAGATCGCGGATCGAGCAGCGTTGCCGGCTCAACCTCCAGCACCGTAGCGAGCTTCTCGACCATGTCGATGGTAGCAGCATATACACTGCGCTCAAGAGCGCTGATGTAGGTTCGATCAACACCAGCTTCATGCGCCAGCGCCTCCTGCGACAGCTTCTTTTTCTCGCGAAGCCTACGCAGATTGCGGGCAAAGACCTCTCGGATTCCCATAGGCGAGAGGCCACCCTCTTGTTGAGGATTTCACCACGGAGTATACTCTACAAACTTAAGGAGCAACTCGCACGAGCATCGACTTTGCCCGAACTACCTGCTGTTAGGGATCGCGACTTCCCGGATGCGATCTGACGATGATTATCGCTCAAGGTCAGCGCTGTAGTCACGCGAGCTACGCCAGGGAGCGAAGCCGACTGGTCAGGTCACTGGCGGCCGGTTGCGCGCCATCAAAATCGATTTCGGCAATCCGGGATGGGCCAGATCGCCTTTGTTACTGCGGCCTAATCAACTCACAAGGATCAACGTCAAGTGCTTTTGCGAGCCGGCCAAGCACACTGACGCTTGCGGAAACCCGAGCACGCTCGATCGAACCCACATAGCGCATGCTCAGCTCTGCGCGGGCAGCCAATTCTTCCTGCGTCAGGTCCTGATCATGGCGCAAACGACGCATGTTGATCGCCATGACCTCCTTGAGGTCCATGGCGAGATAGGGACCAGAACCGGAACTATGGTTCTAGGAACGATCGTTCCTATTCGCTATGGTGAGCCAACCGAGGAGCAGCCGTGCCCGATCACAACAAACCCCAAACAGGCAAGAGGGTCGCGATGAAACGCAAAGTCCAAGACGAAGTCCCTTGGTCGGACAGCCTGACCGCTTACGACAATGAGCACTTCACGATCTATATGAGGCTCCTGGACGCGTCCGCTGACGATGCCAGCGAAGACGAGATGGCTCAGCTCGTCCTCGGCATCGATCCGATGCGAGAACCTGAGCGCGCCCGAATGGCTGTTCGCAGCCATCTCGACCGGGCCAACTGGATGGTTACGACTGGATACAAAGAACTGTTCGCGCGCTAACCGGCTCCAGGTGAGCTATTCCAATTACTTTCAGGCGAGGAAATCCCGATAGCCACGATCCATGAGCATGTGACCGCGCCGGACGGCACGGCGGATGCGATCGCGAAGGTGGTTGCGCGGATCCGTCCAGTCGGCCCTGACGCGTTGTCGGCCCAACAGAGCCATTGCGATTTGGCGGTGCGATGCCCCGCCTAGCGAGCCGTCGAGCGCCTGGAGGACAAAGCGCAGACGGCTGGCGCGCGCTTCGGGGGGAAACAGCCTGTCGGGAAGTTGTCCAGTCGAGTGAAGAGCATTGAGGCATTCGAGCGCATTCAGGTGCTGCCTCATCCGATCGGGGGGCCAGATCGCGTCGACGGAAAGCCGAACGGGGCACAAAACGTCCGCGCCCTCCACAACCAGTTGTAAATCCCGGTGAGCATTTCGCAGCACGACGTGCTGGCGATCGTCCGCCGTGGTCACGATTGCCACCCGACATGGCAATGCAGCGAGATCAAACGAAAGCGTTTCGGGCGACAATGCCTTTTCCGCAATGAGCGGCAGGACATGCGGGCATTGGCGGAAGCACCAGAACACAGCCGCATCAGGCCTCAATGAGCTTGCGAAAAAGGAGCCGCCACCGCGTGAGATCGAGCGGCGATCTCACCACTTCTACATTGAAGCGCCTTTTTGCAAATTCTGCCTGCTCAAGGGCGCGCCTCAAGTCACGCTGGAAGGCCGGATTGCGCCGCAGGAATTCCCAGGCCCAGCCGCGTCGGGTCAGGTAGCGCGTATAGCGATAGGATTTCTCATCCTGCCAGTCCGGCCAGTCGGCGCCGTTACCTATCATAACCATGTCAGGCGGCCGTGCAGAGCACCGGCGCCCCCAGCACGGGACCGCCAAGACCGCCATTGTGGCAGACCGCAGCAAGGCTCGCCTCTGAGACATCCAAAAAGCCGGCAACGGCGTGCGTGGTGCCGATTGTCTGGGGCGGCCCGATGCGGGCCAGCGGCCATCCGGCGCGACGCAGGATTCGCTCCATGCGCAAATCCGTAACCGTAACGATATGCGTGAGCCGCCGCGACAAACCGAACTCGATCATGCCGGCGAAGAGTTTATAGGTGGCAACAGCAATGCTCCCACTGTCCTTCGGTCCAGACGGTGGGAGATCAAGGGCGAAACGGCTGCTTTCCCAGACACTCGGTTCCTCGGGTGCCGTTCTCCCTTCCAACAGCCTCGAAAAGACATCTCGCAGCATCGTCGGCCCCGTCGAGGGCAGAAGGCGTACGCCGCCCCCGACGCGACTGGCCGAATCGCGCAACACAAGATAGCGCGGTTTCAGGGAATCGAATGAATCGATCTCGAAGCCCCCGGTCGTGCGCACGTTCCAGTCGAGCCGCTCCTTGAAGACGCGGTAGCGCAGGCAGTGCATTAGTTCGTCGGCAAAGGCGCCGTACCAGCCGGGCGCAATAAGCTCAATCATGATGGTCTCCTCGCAGGTATGACCCTGCCATTGGAGGCGAACCTTCATGCCGCGACTGCCTGTGTATTTGCACAGGTGGATTAAAGAGAGATTTTGTTCCTCAGGGAATTGATGATCGTGAGGAGGCCAGCAGCGTCACCGCCTGATTTTTGGTGCGCACGCCGAGCTTCTTCTTGGCATTGTCCAGATGGAAAGCGGCCGTGCGCTCCTTGATCCCCAAGATGCAGCCGATCTCCCAGGCGGACTTGCCCTTTGCCGTCCATTGCAGGCATTCGTACTCACGAGGCGTCAGCGAAACACCATCCACCGCCAGCCCACCCGAAAGCTTGCGGCGAACGCCAATGTGAAAACACATTGCCATAATCTCGAGCGCTTGCTCATATTGCTCGGCGGTGCGCAGGAAGGTCGGATCGAGCCTGTCTGCCGCGAAGGTCATCGCAGCGACACCGCCGCGGCGGTCGACAAGTGGAATGGTCAGTCCGCAGCAGATGCCGAATTCGGCAGCCTCGTCGAAAAGCTGTTGCTGTCGCTTTGAAATGCCGGCATGGCCGAAACCCGGTCCCCACTGAAAGGGACATTCGCTGCACCTTGCCCATTCTATGACCGGGTCGATCCTTTCGTATTGGTGGCGCAAGTAGTGCCACGTCCAGCCGGAATGATAGTTCGATATCAGCCTGGGTTTTGTGACGCGATCAGACACCAGAGACAGATAGGCGAATGCGGGAATGTCGAAGGCGCCGGCGGCGCTGGCCAGTGCGTTATGGAAGTCGACTTCATCAACGCTCAAAGACAACTGTTCCAGCAAAGTTTCGAAGACGAGCTGCATTTTCTCCTGCGGCTGTTTTCAATTAAACCTGGGACTTTCGGACTTCTTGCCAGCTAAGGGCGTTGCATCGTGATCAGAGGACGCGGGGTAGATGGCCGCAGCAGACTGCGGCGGGGAAACAAGTTTCCGTCAAATCCCGCGCGGATTGACGTGACAGACGGGATAGTAACTAGCCCGTGGAGATGTATCTCGCGACGCGCAATAGGCCGTATGAGATGAAGTTTCGCTGCACAAATCCGACTGCTCTCAGATCTCCAGCACGCAACGCGCGACAGAGTTCATCAACTTCCTCCTTTAAGAACCTGACTTCATCCTCCCACATTCTATCTACCAAGCTGTACCAGACACGTGAGGCCTGAAAGTACAGGCGGTCGTGGCTCTCCCTCATCGCGGAATTGCTGATAAGCCCATTGACCGCGAAATGAAGCTCATGGTTAATCTGCCAGAACTGCTCAAAATCTCTCGAATGAAGAAGGGCTTCCACCCGCGGGACAAGTGCCTCGACTGCCTCAAGTGCTTTGGGGGCTCGCTCGGGTCTGCTGAAATCGCCGATCATTTCACTCAGTCTTAGACGGAAAGCGTAGACGTCCTTGAATTCCTTGAAATCCACTCCGGTGACTGTCGTGCCGACTCCATTCTTGGTTTCAACAAGACCTTCGTAGTCAAGACGCTGCAACGCCTGCCGAACCGGTGTACGACTGACATTGAACTCCGCAGCCAATTCTGTCTCGACGAGCAGTTCTCCGGGCCGGTATTGCAACAGACAAATCCGGTCTCGAAGAACGCGATGGATCTCGACCGACTGGCCCCGAGGAGGCGCGGTTCGTGGCGCCTCTCGCTTAAATGCTGTCGCGGCTTTAGACATCAGTTCTCTTTGAAAAGTCGGCCATATTTGTCGCTCCGGTCGTTCACCCCCGCCAACCGCAAGCAATCCCATATCATCGCCTGGTTGCTGGTGATCACCGGCTTACCCGATTCTGCTTCAAGTGCCTGGATAATGTCCACCGAGCGAAGGGCACCGCAACTGATAAAAATGGCATCGGAATCTGCCCGATCGACCTGCTTCGCGAATTCGTAGATATAGTCAGGGGTCACCCGCACCATGTCTTCATCATTTTCAATGTTCAAACCCTGGATATTCAGGATCTCAAATCCCCGTTCTTCCATATAAACCCGCTCGATCTCGTTAACCGGATCGACATAAGGAGTCGCGACGGTGATCTTCCTCGCATTCATCGCCTTCAGGGCGCGCATGACGCCGGAGATTATAGATGTCGGCTTGGCGCCGGGTGCACCGCGTGTGAGTTCCGCGAACACCTTGTCTTCGCCGATCACGACGCTTCCAGAAGTGCATGCGTAGCAAATGACGTCGAGTTGCACCTCCGGAACGATCAGGGAAGCAGCGTCGCCGATTCCCGAAGCCATGGCAGACAAAGTTTCGACGTCCACCTTATTTGCCATCGGGGCTCTCTGGAAGTGAACGCCGACCCCGTGCGGAGCCAGCTTGAACATATCCTCTTCGATGGTCTGCTCCATCGCCAGAAGAACGAACCCCAGCTTGGCCTTGTGATGGCGCCCCCCGTCGAACCGGATGCCTCCGCGACCGAGTGAATATTCAACGGTTCCAGTCTGTTGCATTTGCCGCCTGCTCCTATAGCCGTCCCTTACCTGTACACAGCCAATGCGAATATGCAAGATTTGTTGTCAAAAAACTGCCGATTACGTCGCAGTTGACAGATTTTTGACGTCAATTTAACATTGCTGTAATCCAAGCTGCATACAGATTGAGAGGCCCGAGACCATGAGACCAGGCAAGCAACGTACCGAGAAACTGAAGAAGGCGCTCCATGCGGGTGGCTTCGAAAGCGCCATTCTGACCAACCCGGATTCCATCGCCTACTTCGGCGAGTATCTGGACTATCTGGGCATAGACTTCGGCCGGCCTACTCTGATGACGGTTCCGGTTGACGGCGAGCCGACCATTATTACTCCCCTGATGGAATCGGAGATGTGCGGACGGATGAGCTGGGTGACCGACATCCGCCCTTGGAGCGACGGCATCAACGACGAGTGGCGGAGCGTCCTCAAATCGGCGGTCGAAGGAAAGGCGCGCCGAGTTGCAATCGAGAAGCGATCCATCCCGGCGCTCGTGGCCAATGATTTGCTCCCCATGCTTCATGGAGCCGAAGTCGGCGACGCGGGACCTGTCATCTCGGAGATCCGGATGATCAAGTCGGCCGATGAGATCGGAATTATGCGCAAGGCGGGCGAAGTTGCCGTCGCCATGGTGAAAGGCGCGCGCGAAGTCATTGCCGAGGGCGTGCCGGAGTACGAGGTCGCGCTGGCAGTCATCGCAGCGGGCACCAGGAAGGCAGCGTCATTCCTCGATGACAAGACGGATCGTTTCGTCTCTCCTACCATCTACAATCTTCAGATCCTGCAGTCGGGCACCGACGTGTGCCTGGTACACCGACGTTCGTCGGTTCGTGAAATCCGAAAGGGAGATCCAGTTTATCTCTGCTTCTGCGGGATCGCCAACTTCCGCAACTACAAGCTCGGCTTCGACCGCGAATTCTTCGTCGGCGGAGCGACAGACGAGCAAGTCCGTGTTTATGAGACTGCCGTGGCCGCTCAGCAGGCGGCGCTCGCGGCAATCAAGCCGGGCATCGCATGCGAGGAAATCAACGCCGCTGCAGAAGCAGTCTACACCGAGGCAGGTTTCGCGGCTGGATATCGAACTGGTCGTTCGGTCGGTCAGTCATTCCTGGAGTTCCCGGAACTGAAGCGCGGAGAGAAGCGTCTGCTCGAAGCCGGCATGACCTTCGCGGTGGACGGTGGGATCACGATCGAAGGAAGCTTCGGCGGGCGTATCGGCGACTCGATCGTGGTGACCGATACCGGATTCGAGTACCTGACGAACTATCCGCGTGAACTCGCAGTCGTTTGAGGTGGCTCAATGACCCGGCCCACCTTTGCTACATTGAGAGCGATGAACGCCGAATTCTTCGGCGGCCGCTGGGACGATAAGGATCTGGAGCAGCTTGTTGCGCCAACATTCGGTGTCGTCTCCAGCTTCGAAAAGGTCATTTTGGACCTTCAGCGCATTGTCAATAAAGATTTGGGCCAGGTGACCCCCGATGACCACAACTCGGGGCTCACCAATGACTGAGAGGAAATCCGTCAAACAGATCGCGGCAGAAATTCGAGGCGGCCGCTCGGTTGTCGAAGTTGTCGAAGAGAGCTTGGCAACAGCGGAACGACTGAATCCCGAGCACTTCAGCTTCATAACGATTATGCGGGATCAAGCACTCTTGCGGGCGGCAAAAGCCGACGCCCGGAGAAGACACGGCCATGATGGGATGCTGCTCGAGGGCGTGCCTTTCGCGGCAAAGGACATGTTCGAAACCGCCGACGTTCTCACAACGGGCGGAAGTCCGGTACTGAAGGATAATGTGCCTGACACATCAGCCCAGGTCATCACGCGTCTGGAGGAGGCTGGCTCTGTACTGATCGGCAAGGCGAACCAGCACGAGTTCGCGTATGGCGCGACGGGGGAGAACAGCTGGAGCGGTACGACACGCAATCCGTTCGACACCACACGGTTGGCTGGAGGATCCAGCGGAGGGTCGGCTGCCGCGGTTGCGGCGGGGATCGTGCCCTACGCACTGGGAACGGACACTGGCGGGTCGGTTCGCGTTCCAGCCGCACTTTGTGGAGTAGTTGGTTTCAAACCCAGCTTCGGGCGCATGAGCCTTCAAGGCGTCATTCCATACTGCTGGTCTCTCGATCATGCCGGGATCTTCGCCAACAACGTGGAAGACGTGGCCCTCGTCCTAGATCAGACGACATCTATCGGTCGCGCACCGGTACACAGGAACCTAAAGGTCGGGACTGTAAGGGGGTGGGCCGAAAGAAGTGACGCCCCCGTCCGTAAGGCGTTCCTCATGGCCAAATCTGCCCTCGAGCAAATGGGGGCATCATTCACGGAAATCGAGCTCCCGGACCAAGCGGAAGCAAGAACAGTTTCGCTGACGATACAGTTGGCAGAGACGTTGGCCTATCATGGCCCCAACCTCGCGCGTGCGCGCTCATCGTTCGGGGAAGACATGCTGAGCGGGATGGCGCTCGGACAGTTCCTTTCGGCAGAAAGCTACATACAGTGCAAGCGCATGCTTGAGGTTTATGATCGGGCGTTCTCAGAGACGATGAGCACCGTGGACGTTCTGCTGACGCCCAGTTGCCCGATCACGGCCCCCAAAGTCGGTTCCGTGCGTGTCGACGTGGGAGGTGACAGTCTGCCCGTAGGAAACGCGCTGACCCTGTTCACATCGTTCTTCAACCTCGTGGGGGCACCAGCTATCGCGTTCCCCGTCCCTGAAGCGACATCCTACCTTCCTGTATCAGCGCAGCTAGTCGGCCGACGCAATCGCGACTCCGAGCTTCTGGCGGTAGCGCAGGCTTTTGAGGAAAACCTTCGAGGAACAAACAAGATCGCGACCTAGCCGCTTTTGAATTTAATCGACCAAGCCGGCGTGAAGTTCGGTCGATCCAGAGGAGTAACAAGAATGAATAAGTTTCTATATCTAGTGGCTGCGATTGCTAGCATCCCCACCGTTTCTTCCACAACCTTCGCCGCGGACCAACTGGTTATCGCGTCGTTCGGAGGTGCCTACACGGCCAGTCAGTCAAAGGCCTTTATCGAGCCCTACACGGCCGAGAAAGGCGCCAAGGTACTCACCGCTGATTATAACGGCGGTCTCGCGGAACTTCGATCCCAGGTTCAATCCGGCAACGGCGCTTGGGATGTGATCGACCTCGAGCTTCAGGATGCGCTCAGAGCTTGCGATGACGGCCTCATCGAAAAGATCGACGCCTCCCAGCTCGCTCCGGCCGCCGATGGAACCGCCGCTAAGGACGACTTCCTGCCAGACACCCTGATGGATTGCGGCGTTGGAACCATCATGTGGTCGAACATCATCGCCTACGACAAGACCAAGTTCCCGAACGGCGGTCCCAAGACCATTGCCGATTTCTTCGACCTAAAGAAGTTTCCGGGCAAGCGCGGCCTGAGCAACAAGCCAAATGTCAACCTTGAGTGGGCGCTCATGGCCGATGGTGTGCCGAACGACAAGGTTTATGAAACGCTCGCGACCAAAGAGGGTCTCGACAGGGCGTTTGCGGAGCTCGACTCGATCAAAAAGGACGTGGTGTTTTGGGGCGCGCATGCTCAGGCACCGCAGCTTCTCGCGGACGGCGAAGTCGTCATGACGGCAGCGGCGAATGGCCGGATTTACGACGCGATCTCCAAGGAGAACAAACCCTTCGAGATTGTGTGGGACGGACAAATCTGGAATCTGGACGTATGGGCGATCTCGAAGGCAAGCAAGAATAAGGACGCTGCTCTGGACTTCGTGAAGTTCTCGACGACGGGCCAGCGCCTTGCAGACATGACTAAGTACATCAGCTACGGCCCGGTCAGAAAGTCATCCCAAAGTTTGGTTCCCGAGACGATCCGGACCAGCCTGCCGACCTACGAAGACAACTTCAAGACGTCTCTTGCGAACGATCTCGAGTTCTGGGCAGATCATCAGGATGAGATCAACCAGCGCTGGGCGACCTGGATGGCGAAGTAATTCGGTCGCGCTTGCTTTCCGCTGCGATGGTCGGAGCGTTGCTCCGGCCATCGGATTTGAAGCGTTAGCTGCGGCAGTACCACGAGCCAGAACCAGAGATCATGAATAGCGGCAGCGCAGCGTTCGTGCATTTCCACGAAGTGCAAAAAAGCTACGACGGCTCTTGCCTTGTCGTGCAGTCCCTTTCCCTTGCCATAGCAAAGGGAGAATTTGTCACGATGCTAGGGCCATCGGGGTCGGGCAAGACAACGTCGCTGATGATGCTTGCAGGTTTCGAGCGGCCCACCGGCGGCAAGATCACCGTAGCAGGACGCGACCTAACGAACGTTCCTCCTCACCGGAGGGATATCGGCATGGTCTTTCAGAACTATGCCTTGTTTCCTCACATGACCATTGAGGAGAACGTGGCGTTCCCCCTCGTGGCGCGCAAGATGCCGAAGCCGGAGATTGCATCCCGTGTCCGCGGGGCGCTGGAACGGATTCGCATGGGCGCACTGGCGCATCGTCGCCCCGCTCAGCTTTCAGGCGGCCAGCAGCAGCGAGTGGCCCTCGCCCGCGCTCTGGTGTTCGAGCCGTCGCTCGTGCTGATGGATGAACCCTTAGGCGCGCTCGACAAGCAGCTGCGCGAACACATGCAGATGGAGATCAAGCACCTGCACGAGGAGCTCGGCCTTACCGTGGTGTATGTCACGCATGATCAGGACGAAGCCTTGGCGATGTCTGACCGCGTGGCGGTATTCAACAACGGCATTATTGAGCAGGTCGGCGCTGCCCGCGCGATTTATGAATCGCCTGAAACGGCATTCGTGTCGTCATTCGTGGGCGAGAATAACCACCTGAGCGGCTTGATCTCTTCGGCTGCTCGCAACGGGTGTGTCGTGACCGTCGGAAAAGTCGACATGCAATGCGTTGCCGTCGGATCCTTGAAGCGGGGAGATAGCGCGGTGGTCTCGCTTCGTCCGGAGCGCGTGTCGTTGGTACATGATGGTTCGGTTTTCGCCAACACCGCGAAAGCTATCGCAAAGGAAGTAGTCTACTTCGGAGATCATCTGCGCCTGTCGTGCCAGCTCGAAGACGGGCAAACCGTGACGATGAAACAGCCGAACAGAGACGGGATCACACAGATCTCCGTCGGTCAGCCGGTGCTTCTCGGTTGGCAAGCCACCGACGCGCGAGCCTTTTCATCCCAGAAAGTGCCTGGCAATGGCTGATTGTGCTGTGACTGTCTTCGCGACACCTGAAGAAATCGCCCGGCAGGTCGCTCGGTCTCGACGGGGCGAAACGCGAAAGGGTCTTCTCCTTCTGGCGCCTGCCTTGTTGTTCCTGTTCTTCACCTTCCTCCTTCCGCTCGGCTACATCCTGCGCTTAAGCGTTTACGATCCGACCATTCATGATGGGCTTCCGCGGACCGCAGAGGCACTGCAAAGTTGGAGTGGAAACGGGGCTCCCGATGAGCACACGTTTCAGGCCCTCGCCCAGGACCTGATCGACGCGCGGCAGGCGGATATTGTCGGCTCAATTGCCAATCGGCTGAACGTCGAGGCAGCGGGACTGCGTAGTGCGTTCGCGAGAACTGCTCGGCGTCTCGGGGAGAAGCCTCCCAGCGGTCATTACTCAGAGTGGTTTCAACGGGCAGATCCGGTATGGGGTGAGCAGTCAACCTGGCAGGTCATCAACCAATTACGAAGCTCAGTGAGCGCGAACTATTACCTCGCAGCCGTCGATCTTCGTCGCAACGCCTCCGGCGGCATCGAAATGGCCCCTGAGGAAAACCGTATACACACCACGCTCTTTGCAAGGACTTTCCTCATCGCTTTTTCGGTGACGGCTCTATGCATTCTTCTCGGCTACCCGGTGGCCTACTTGATTGCGACTTCATCGAAGCTTGTTGGTACGATCATGATCGTACTGGTTCTACTCCCATTCTGGACCTCTCTGCTGGTCAGAACCACCGGTTGGATCGTGCTTCTACAGTCTCAGGGCGTTCTGAATGACCTGCTTGTTTACCTCGGTCTTATTTCGGACGAGAACAGGGTGAGAATGATCTACAACCTTGCCGGCACCCTGATTGCCATGACGCACATCCTTCTGCCCTTCTTCATCCTCCCTCTATACAGCGTAATGGTTTCGATCTCCCCGGTCTATATGCGCGCTGCGCAGTCGTTGGGTGCCCACCGGTTCTACGCGTTCTGGAAGGTGTACTTTCCTAACACGCTCCCGGGTGTAGGCTCGGGCGCGCTCCTCGCATTCATACTCGCCGTGGGCTACTATATTACCCCCGCCCTGGTCGGCGGACAGTCCGGGCAGATGATCTCGAACATGATCGCATTCCACGTTCAGTCGTCCCTCAATTGGGGCCTGGCAGCGGCACTCGGCATAATCCTCCTGTCGGTCATCCTGATCCTCTACGCCGTGTACCACCGATATTCCGACGCCAATCGTTTGGTGAACTGAGGAACGAGGCATGCACAGCTTCACCGTCGAAGGAGCTTGGTCAGTCGCATTCCGGATTATCTGCGCTGCGATCCTGATCTTTCTGATCGTGCCGATTTTGATCATTGTGCCACTCTCCTTCAATGCGGAGCCATACTTCACATTCACCAGCGGCATGCTGCACTTCCACTCGGAAGCGTTCTCAACGCGGTGGTACGAAGCGTTCGTTTCGGATGCAGGCTGGATGGTCGCCGTACACAACAGCTTCTTTGTCGGGATTCTTTCGACGCTGCTCGCGACAGCGCTCGGCACCCTTGCCGCATTAGGCCTCAACAAGCCCCTGCCCATGCGCAACCTGATCGTGAGCCTTCTCCTGGCGCCAATGATCGTCCCGATCGTGGTGCTGGCTACCGGCACCTATTTCGTCTTTGCCAAGGTAGGTCTCGTTGACAGCTATCTCGGGCTTGTGCTCGCTCATTCTACCTTGGGACTGCCTTTCGTCGTAGTAACCGTGCTGGCCAGCCTCTCGAACTTCGATCAGGGGTTGGTGCGGGCGGGTCTCATTTCCGGCGCGCATCCGACGATGGTCTTTCGTCGCGTCACGCTGCCACTTATAGCGCCTGGCGTCCTTTCCGGCGCCGCACTGGCCTTCGTAACATCGTTCGACGAAGCTGTAATCACTCTCTTTTTGTCCCCAAGTCCGGCCTACTACACGGTTCCCCGCAAAATGTGGTCCGGCCTGCGTGAACAGATCAGTCCTACCATTCTGGCCGTCGCCACCACCTGGATCGTTCTCTCTTTGGTGCTGATGATCCTTATGGGAGTGCTGCGGCGCCAGTCCGCCAAGCGGTCGGCAAAACCAGTCGACTAACTGAGCAAACGGAGCTCCGGCCTGCTTCGTAACTCATAACGAATACGTGGGAAAGACGACCCGCTGACCATCGCTGTCGGCAACGATCCCTTCGAACGGCGTGGGGCGACGCAGGTTCCAAGTTGGCAGGTTGGTGCACTCCACGACGTGCCCCGAAAGAGCTGGAGAGATCCGCCATTCCGGGCGACCTATTGCAGAACGAAAGTGCTCTTAGCCGACCGGCTCGTGCAGTCTAGGTCGAGTGCCCCGCGTTCAAAGGGGATCGAATAACAAAGCTCCTCGCCGAGAAAGCCTCTGCCATCGTCGTTTCGGTCCAGCCAGGTTATTTTCGGTCGGTCGACATCGCGACCGAAGGAAGCTCTCGATTTCCGTCATGGCCGGGATCAATCTGACGACGCTTTCCCCGCAAATTGGAACGGAGCGCATCGTCCGATCCCTGCCGAATGCTGCGGCAGAAGTCAGGCAGTCCTACACACCACGGGTCGCGTCGCCGAACCTAACGGATAAGGATCGCGTCGTCGCAGAGCGCATTATTTCCGCTTGGGGCGAAGCTGACGAGTTGCGTTCGGTACTCGACGTGGCTTATTTCATTGGATTAACAGTTTCAGGTCCTGCATTTCCCGCTCTGCTCGCCCGGGCAATGGCGCGAGATGCTGTGGCGAGGGTGATTGATCCGGGTCGTTTGCGTGCAGGCCGTCATGCCCGTGCTGAAAGGTGCCGAGGCACTCTTTCAACCCAGTTCCGACGGACCTGAGGATTGGTCAAAAGGTTCGTTGATAACAGAGGCATCACCTCGGCAGCGCTGGAGCGATGATCGCCGGCAACTTTGAGACTGCGGTCAGCAATGGCCTTGAGCCGGCGCTTGCCCGATCATACTTGCTCGGACCTGACGAAAGCAGAGCCGACTGATCATCGCTTGCTTTCCCTTATTCTGTCCCGAAGCCGGCCCGGGGTGATTGAGAAGCGCGCAGTGAACACTTTGGAAAAATGACCAGCACTAGAAAATCCGGTGGCGAACGCGATCTCGGAGACCGACAGCGGGCTCTGCTCCAAAAGACGGCGTGCGTGATCCAGGCGGACGTTTCGATACGCTTCAAGAAATCCGATTTCCAAGTGGTCTGCGAACAATCTGTTTAGGTGGCGAACGCTGACGCCAGCGACCTTCGCCATAGCGTCGCGGGATAATGGCTGTTCGATGGCCGCTTCCATCTTTTCCAGGATCGTCAGCAGCGCCGGATGATGGGTGCCGAAGCGCTCCGCCGCCGAGCTGCGCTGCGACGCGGTGGGCTCACCGACCGCCGTGTGGAGATACCAATCGCTAACTCGGCGAGCGAAATGCGAGCCCATCCGCTCGGAAATCATCGCATGCATCATGTCGAGCGGCGCTATACCACCCCCGCAGGTGATCCGGTCGCCGTCTATGACATAGCGCGCCTGCCGGGGCGACAGACGTGGAAAGGCTTCCTTCAGAAGCCCGGCATGTTCCCAGTGAATGGTAAAGTCGCGATTGTCCAGGAGGCCTGCTGCAGCCAGAAGGTAGGCACCCGAGGATATGCCGCCGATCCTGATTCCTTGCCGCGAGAGCTTGCGCAGCGTGCCATAAAGCCCTTCCCGATCCACCCAATCGCGGGGGCTGCCGCCGGCACAGACGAAAAGCGTATGGCAAGCGCTGCCTTGGACCAGCAGGTCGCCGCATTCGACATTGAGGCCCGACGAGCTTCGCACCGGGTCGCCAGAGGAAGAAACCGGCACCGCATCATAGAGCGGTATGCCGGCGATTAGGTTCGCAGCGCGCAAGGGCTCGCTGGCGGACGCATAGGACATCAGCGCGAAATTTGGCACGAGCAGAAAGCCAATGCGGTGGAGGGCATTTGTTTCAATCGACACCATGGCCCAATTTTACTTCACGACGTCCTATCTGTGCAATTCAGATCGGAAAACTCGGCCTAGGCTGTGGGGCATCACCTCGATTGCGGGCATTACATGCGATACTCGGCTCTATCCCTATTTCTCAACGCGCTTCGCGGCAACAAGGCTTGGGCGCCGGCCTGGCGCCAGCCGGATCCGAAGTCCCGTTACGACGTGATCATCGTCGGTGGCGGTGGCCACGGCCTGGCGACCGCCTATTATCTCGCCAAGGAATTCGGGATCACCAATGTCGCCGTGCTGGAAAAAGGCTATATCGGCGGCGGAAACGTCGGCCGCAACACGACGATTATCCGTTCGAACTACCTGCTGCCGGGCAATAATCCCTTCTACGAACTGTCGATGAAGCTCTGGGAAGGCTTGGAGCAGGACTTCAATTTCAATGCCATGGTCTCCCAGCGCGGCGTGCTGAATCTCTACCATTCCGATGCGCAGCGCGACGCCTATACGCGACGCGGCAATGCCATGCTGCTGCACGGCGTCGATGCGGAACTGCTCGACCGCGAGGCGGTGCGCGCCAAGCTGCCATTCCTCAATTTCGACAATGCACGCTTCCCGATCCAGGGCGGCCTGCTGCAGAGGCGCGGTGGCACGGTGCGGCATGACGCGGTGGCCTGGGGCTATGCGCGCGGCGCTGACATGCGCGGCGTCGATATCATTCAGCATTGCGAAGTGACCGGCATTCGCCGCGAAAACGGCAAGGTCGTCGGCGTCGAGACAACCCGCGGTTTTGTCGGCTGTGGCGGGCTGGCGCTCACAGCCGCTGGCAATTCTTCACGCGTTGCCGAAATGGCCGACATCAAGCTGCCGATCGAGAGCCATGTGCTCCAGGCATTCGTGTCGGAAGGCCTGAAGCCCTTCCTCGACTCCGTGGTCACCTTCGGTGCGGGCCACTTCTACGTCTCGCAATCCGACAAGGGCGGCCTGGTCTTCGGCGGCGATATCGACGGCTATAATTCCTACGCCCAACGCGGCAATCTCGCCACCGTCGAGCATGTCGCTGAGGCGGGTAAGGCGATGATCCCAGGCATTTCCCGTGTGCGCGTGCTGCGCTCCTGGGGCGGCGTCATGGACATGTCAATGGACGGCTCGCCGATCATCGACCGTACCCATATCGACAATCTCTACCTCAATGCCGGCTGGTGCTATGGCGGCTTCAAGGCGACGCCGGCATCGGGCCTCTGCTTTGCGCATCTCATGGCACGGGGCACGCCGCACGAGACCGCTCGCGCCTTCCGGCTCGACCGTTTCGAGCGCGGCTATCTGATCGATGAAAAGGGCCAAGGCGCCCAGCCCAACCTTCACTGACCCTCAAGGTAGTTGCACGATGGCAAGTCTCATCCCCTGCCCCCATTGCGGCTCCCGGCCGAAGGAAGAATTCACCGTGAAGGGCGCGGCGCTCGCCCGGCCCGCGCCCGACGCCGGCAAGGAAGCCTGGGTGGACTATGTCTATCTGCGCGACAACCCGCGTGGTGTCTATGAGGAATACTGGCACCATACCTCCGGCTGCCGCCGCTGGCTGGTGGTGACCCGCGATACCGCCACCCACGAGATAGAAGCGAGCCGCGATGCGGCGCTCGCGCAAGGATAGGCGCCCATGACATCGTACCGTTTGCAGAATGGCGGCATTATCGACCGCCAGGCGAGCCTGTCTTTTTCCTTTGATGGCAAAAGAATGCTCGGCTTTGCCGGCGACAGCCTCGCCTCGGCGCTGCTCGCCAACGGACAGCTTCTGGTCGGTCGCAGCTTCAAGTATCACCGTCCGCGTGGCATCCTGACCGCCGGTGCCGCCGAGCCGAATGCGCTGGTGACCATCGGTCGGGGCGGCCGCACCGAGCCGAATACCCGCGCCACCATGCAGGAGCTATTTCAGGGACTGGAAGCGAAGAGCCAGAACCGCTGGCCGTCACTTGATTTCGACATCGGCTCGCTGAACAGCCTGTTGTCGCCCTTCCTCGGCGCCGGCTTCTACTACAAGACATTCATGTGGCCGGCCCCATTCTGGGAAAAGGTTTACGAGCCCTTCATCCGCAAGGCCGCCGGTCTCGGCAAGGCAAGCTATGAGGCGGATCCGGATACCTATGAGAAATGCTGGGCGCATTGCGACCTTCTGATCATCGGCGCCGGCCCTGCCGGCCTTGCCGCTGCGCTGACTGCCGGACGATCCGGCGCGCGGGTGATCCTGGCCGACGAGCATTCGATGCTCGGCGGTTCGCTCCTGTCGGAAACAGCCAGGATCGGCGACGCGACCGCGGTGGAATTCGTCCGCCAAATGACGGCCGAGCTGGAATCGCTCCCGAACATACGCATCCTCGACCGCACCACTGTGTTCGGCTGGTACGACGGCAACGTGTTCGGCGCGGTCGAACGAGTGCAGAAGCACGTCGCTTTGCCGCAGGCGAAACTCCCGGTCGAGCGGCTGTGGCGCATCGCCGCGAAGCAGGCGCTTCTGGCGACCGGTGCCGAGGGACGCCCGTTGGTCTTCGGCGGCAACGACATTCCGGGCGTGATGATGGCAGGCGCGATGCGCACCTATCTCAATCGCTATGGCGTTGCGCCCGGCCGTGAGGTGGCGATCTTTACCACGAACGACAGCGGCTATGCGCTCGCTCTTGATCTCGAAGCGCGGGGCATCGTGCCTGTGGCGATCATCGACAGTCGCGCAGAAGGCTGTCCGGCCTATGCAGGCAGGGGACGGGTCCTCAAGGGTGCGCTAGTATCGGATGCCAAGGGCGGCAAGGCCCTCTCGGCCATCGAAATTTTGAAGGGCGGCTCCAAGGAAACCCTGAAAGTAGATGCGCTCGCGGTGGCCGGCGGCTTCAGCCCCATCATTCATATTGCCTGCCATCGTGGCGGCAAGCCCGTTTGGTCCGACGAGCAGGCTGCATTTCTTGCGCCGGAGAGGCTGAACGGTTTGCAGCTGGCAGGCGCGGCCTTAGGCGCGGCGGGCATTGCCGCTTCGCTGGCAATAGGCGCAGCCAAAGCCTCGGTTATGGTCTCAGACATGGGCTTCTCGGCGACGCCGGTCAGTTTAGGTACGGTTGAAGGCGACATGGCAGCGCAGACGCGTCCGACCAAGGCGCTGTGGACCATTCCGGGCGTCAAGGGCAAGGCCTTTGTCGACTTCCAGAACGATATACATCGCAAGGATCTCGGCCTCGCCGTGCAGGAAGGCTATGGCGACGTGGAGCTGGCCAAGCGCTACACGACGTTGGGCATGGCGACCGATCAGGGCAAGCTCTCCAACGTCAACGCCATTGGTCTGCTCGCCGAAGCGCGCGGCGTCTCGCCTGCGGATGTCGGCACGACGACCTTCCGTCCCTTCTATACGCCGGTCTCCTTCGGAGCGCTCACCGGCGCCTATCACGGTTTCCACTTTCAGCCGGTGCGCAAGTCGCCGCTGCATGACTGGGCCAAGAAAAACGACGCGGTCTTTGTCGAGACCGGCCTCTGGTATCGTTCCTCCTGGTTCCGACGTTACGGCGAGACAACCTGGCGCGAAAGTGTCGACCGCGAAGTCAAGAACGCCCGCATCAATGCCGGCCTTTGTGATGTGTCCATGCTTGGCAAGATCGAGGTCTGCGGCAAAGATGCCGCCGAATTCCTCAAGCGCGTCTATTCAAACGCCTTTTTGAAACTGCCGGTCGGCAAGGCGCGCTATGGCCTGATGTTGCGTGAAGACGGCATGATCCATGACGACGGCACGACCAGCCGCCTGTCGGACCATCATTTTTTCATGACCACCACTACGGCTTATGCTGCAGGCGTCATGAATCACCTCGAATTCTGCTCGCAGGCATTGTGGCCGGAACTCGACGTACGGCTTGCGTCGGCAACCGACCAGTGGGCGCAGATGGCGATCGCCGGGCCGAAATCCCGAACGATCCTGCAGAAGATCGTCGACGAAGATATTTCGAATGCGGCCTTCCCGTTCCTCGCTGCCAAGGAAGTGTCCCTGTTCGGCGGTCAGCTCCATGGCCGCCTGTTCCGGATCTCCTTCTCCGGCGAGCTGGCTTATGAAGTGGCGGTTCCAGCCGGCTATGGCGAAAGCGTCGCCGACGCGCTGATGGAGGCGGGCCGCGAGCACGGCATCCAGCCATATGGCGTCGAGGCGCTCGGCGTCATGCGAATCGAGAAGGGTCACGTCACCCATAACGAAATCAACGGGACCGTGGTGCCGGGCGATCTCGGCTTCGGCAAGATGGTGTCCGCCGCCAAGGAGGATTTCATTGGCAAGGCCATGGTGGGCCGCGAAGGACTTGTTGCGCCTGACCGGCCGCAGCTCGTCGGTGTCATGCCGCTCGATTCTAGTACCTCCTTCCGCAATGGCTCGCATATCCTCGCAAAGGATGCGGCCCCCATACTCGAAAACGGCCAGGGCTATGTCACCTCTTCAGCCTACTCGCCGCATGTTGGCTCCACGATCGGTCTGGCGCTCGTCAAGCGCGGTTCCGAGCGGCATGGCGAGGAAGTGATGATCTGGAATGGCCTGCGCGATGAGTTCACACGCGGCCGCCTCTGCCATCCGGTTTTCGTCGATTTAGAAAATGAGAAGCTTCATGTCTGAATTCCGCGTCACCCTACGGCCCGCTCTGGCCACCATGCGTCCAATTGTTTCCGACCGGATCGCGCTAGAAGCATTGGCCGAAGGCCATGTCATTCATGTTCTCGGCAAGCCGGGCGACGAAGGTCTTGCTGCGCGTCTTGGGCTACTTTCCGACGGTTCGAAGCAGGCGGTTCGCGCCGGCGGCCCCGGCCAGTGGTTTCTCATCGGCAATCGCATGAAATCACATGCGGAGCTTTCGGCGCTATTCCAAGCGCTAAAGCCGGACGCCTTTGGCGTCGACCAAAGCCAGGGCCGCGTTCGAATGCTGGCGAAAGGCCCCATGGTCGAGCGGGTGCTGGCTAAGGGCACCGCGGTCGATCTGTCGCTTGCCGCGTTCCCGGTCGGTCACTCGACGACCACGCTGATTGGCCACATCGCGGCGCACGTGACCCGCGTGGGCGACGACGCTTTCGAAATTATGGTTCTGCGCGGCTTTGCCGAAAGCCTGTGGGATGATCTTGCCCGCATGTGCGCTGAATACGTCTGAAAACGGAAAGCTTCCATGACAATCATTATCGTAGGCGTGATCAGCTCCCCACGTGATCTCGGAGTGTCGGATACTATTGTCGGCGTTGAGGCGAGAGTATTGCGATGTCGGATGCAGTCAGGCTTAGTGTCGGGCTTGAAGCCTTCAGCGGCTATCGGAGGATCGAGCTGATTTCTGGCCACCGGCAGCATCGGGCGTGATCGGACGACGAGAAGGCGAAGCGGGCGCGAACATCTTGGAGGTGATCATAATGGCGTCAGCCGAGGCCTGTCGACGGTTTGCGCCGCGTCGCTGGCGTTGTCCGCGCGAGGGGTATGCCTACCCAGTTTCATTCCGGTCGAGGTCGAGGTAGCGCCGCGCGAGCCGATGGCGCCTGCGGGATTGACGTCGACCTTCGGGCGGGACGTGTTGCGTTTCGCGGCGGCATCGCCCCGCGCATTGGCCGCGGTCCTGCCGCACCGCGAAATGTGGAGCAGCAAGACCGTCGTTGCAGTTATCCGGAGGGAACGTGGACCTGGAGCGTTTGGCGCGTCCTTAGTTGATCTCCTGACGCCGCCGGGTCGCAACGTTTGTTTTGGTCGGGTGACCTCATGCCCTGGACGACAGGCCGGGCTCCGAAAGCTTCGAGCGTGGCCCACCTTCTCACAAAGAAGCGAACCTTGTTTCCCACAACCCGTAAAGGCAACGAATGACCACTTATGTCCTGACAGCAACGTGTCAATCAACGCGAGGAATAGTAGCCGCCGTATCCAGTTTTCTTTGCGAACTGGGTTGCAATATCGTCGATAGCTCGCAATTCGACGATCTTAGCACTGGCCGCTTCTTTATGCGCGTCTCATTCATATCCGAGGACGGGCAACGAGCCGAAGCACTCGCCGAGGAGCTAAGACCAATCGCCGAAAAATTTCAAATGGAAGCAGAGCTTCACATACCAACGCAAAGGATGAAGGCGCTATTGATGGTCTCGCGCTTTGGCCATTGCCTCAACGACCTTCTGTATCGTTGGCGGATTGGGGCTCTGCCGATCGACATCGTTGGCGTCGTCTCAAATCATTTCGACTACCAAAAGGTCGTGGTGAACCATGACATTCCCTTTCACCACATTAAGGTGACGAAGGAAAACAAGCCGCAGGCCGAAGCCCAGATCATACAGTTGGTTGAAAGCTCAGGCACCGAACTGATCGTGCTTGCTCGCTACATGCAGGTGCTGTCGGATGCCATGTGCCACAAGATGTCGGGCAAGATAATCAACATCCATCACTCTTTCCTGCCGAGCTTCAAGGGCGCCAACCCCTACAAGCAGGCTTATGAGCGCGGCGTCAAGCTGATCGGGGCTACGGCGCATTATGTCACTGCCGATCTCGATGAGGGCCCGATTATCGAACAGGACACGGTTCGCGTTACCCACGCCCAAAGCGCGGAAGACTATGTCTCGATAGGCCGGGACGTTGAAAGTCAAGTCCTTGCACGGGCAGTCCACGCCCATATCCATCACCGCGTCTTCTTGAACGGCAACCGCACCGTCGTCTTCCCGGCGAGCCCGGGAAGTTACGCCTCCGAACGCATGGGTTGAATATGACGATAGTCGACGGGAAACAGGTTGCCGCATCCGTGATCGATATAATGGAGGCCGCGGCTGCGGCGCTTGAGAGCAGAATGGCGTGAAGACCCTCCCTGCCGTCACCTCGTCGGTGACGACCCAGCGAGCCGCACTTACATTTGTTCCGGCAGCCGCAAAGGGCAAGGAGCGGCTTAAGCTCGGTGCAGCACGCCCTCGCCGCCGAGACCAGCCAGGAAGATCTCACAAGTTTGGTGAATTACCGTAGCCTCCGGCGAAGCGATCACCGGATAGCTACGAAGAACCTGAATGCCGATAAGACCATGCACGCCCTCCTAGTACTACTGCGTCATAAATTGCGAGCCTGACGCGGACTGTCCATTGCCCTTATGCAGCACGGACATCGTTGCAGACGGTTGGCCAGGGCCACAGTCAGGCGTCGCCTGAGGGTCGGGATCGAGGTCGGGACGTGCCGCTCTGGTCGGATCGGAGGATCCGCGGGGTCGATAACCGTCGGGAAGACCAGGTGTTTGGCGGCCCTGGGCGCGAGCTGGAGCCGAGGGAATCGTCTCCCTCAGAGAGACCAGGAAGCCATAGGCGGCGATACAGAGGCTGGCGTGGTGGTGGAAGCCCCGCCACCCTCGGCCTTCGTAGTGGCTCAGTCCCAGCTCCTGCTTGAGTTCCTGATAGTCTCGCTCGATCCGCCAACGCAGCTTGGCGGTGTCGACCAGCTGGGTGATCGTAGCGTCGGCCGGCAAGGTGGAGAGCCAATACTTGCTCGGCTCGACCTCGCCTTCAGGCCACTCGATCAGGAGCCACTCTTCGGCGTGAGCCTCGGGCCGATTGTAGTCCCTGGAGGCCGGCCGCAAGCGCACGGCGGCGAAGCGGGAATTGAGCTCGGTGTTGGTTCCTTCACGCCAGGCGATCGTGCGCCAGGTCTTGGCGTCGAACTCCTCGGCCAGGGCCTTGGCCGAGATCGGCTTGTGTTTGTCGGTTCGGCCGACCCGAGACGGCGGCCGGCCTCTTCCGCTCCAAGGCTTGGGCGGCAGCGGGCTCTCGCCTGGGCGCCAGACGCTGAGGGTGGGCTGAACGCCGACAACATAGGTCAGACCGAGCTCGGACAGACCGGCGCGGAAACTACCGTCGGCGCCATATCCGGCGTCGGCGAGAACCACGCCGGGCGCGACGCCCTCGGCCTTGGCCGTCCTGATCTGCTCGAGCGCGATCTGCGGCTTGGTCTGGAACGTGATCGCCGCCGGAATCTTGGCCTTCTTGCGTTGTTCCGGATCCTCCGCCCAGCTGTGCGGGAGATACAATTCGTAGGCGATCGGAAGCGAGGCTGCGTCATTCGCGATCGATAGGCTAACCGCAATCTGACAGTTGTCCTGCTTGCCCAACTGGCCGCAATACTGGCGCGCTACGCCCACCGAGTGCTTGCCCTTCTTGGGAAAGCCCGTGTCGTCGACGATCCACGCCCGGATCGGTCCACGCCGCTCGATCCGTGGAAGAACCCAGTCGCGAACCCGCGCCAGCAAGGCCGCGTCCGACCACGGCGCCTGTCCCACGAAATGCAGCAGAGACTGATGCTTGGCCGCCACCCGCGACGGCGCCGTGACGGCCGCCAACGGCTCCACGCTCTTGCGCTCGATCGGCATTAGAAGTCCCAGGCAATAATCCTTCAGCGGCTCAGCTCTGTCGGCGTGGCCGATCACCCCGATCAAGCATCGATATAGGCGTCGAACGCCGCTTCACTCTCCGCAGTCCAGTTGGTCATGGCGCGCTTCCCTGATCACGAATCAGCACGCTAACAAATCCGCAGCCAGCGCGAATCCCCCCGCACCCGCGACTTTCTGACTCAGTAAGACTAGTCTAGTAGGCTGTTGAAGAAGGAGCACGTTTGGCCTTGAGGATAGCCTCGTCGCCGTTGTGATAGGCGAAGGTGACGAGCAATTCGGCGGAGCCGTCGCCGGTGACCTCGTCCGTCTCATCGAAGCCCGCCCATGTGAAGAAGACGATGCCATTGGTCTGCGGGTTCTTGGTCTTGGTGCGGGAATGGTCCACGTCCTCAACCGCCAGATAGAGCTCGTACTCGTGGTGTTCGGGATTGCCGCAATATTCAGTGCCGCGGTCGGTCAGCACCCGGCTTAGCTTCACCTCGTCGAAGAACGGCACCACGCGGTCTTGAGGAGATCGGCGGCGGTGATCGGCGTCTTGCGGTCATAAATCCTGGCGAAGGCGACTTTCGAATAGGTGTCGAGGATGGTCTGCTGGTAAATGCGTCCGACCCCCTTCATGGCGCCGACATAGAAGGTGTCCTGGCCGCCGCAATAGCCCGGGCATTCAATCTCGAACTCACCATGTGCCTCCTTGTCCAGCTTGGCCTTTTCCAGTGCCGCCAATTGGCTCTCGGTGAGCACGATACCGTCCTGGGCGACCTTGGCCTCCAGCGCCTTCAGCCGCTTCTTCATCGTCTCCAGATCGTGACGCTGCCACACCCCGCGGACGCCCGACGGCGAGACCGAGTGGCCGAGCTTGCGCATTTCGTTGGCGATGCGGGTCTGCACATAGGCGGGATATTCCAGCGTCAGCTCGAGGATGATCGCCTCGATCTCCGGTGGCGTGCGGTTGGCCAACAGCGGCTTCCTGCGCGTCAGTTCCTGCAGCGCCAGTTCGCCACCGGTCTCGTAAAGCTCCTTGAAGCGGTAGAAGCTGTCGCGCGAATAGCCCATTATCTTGCAGGGCTGGCTGACATTGCCGAGCTGTTTGGCCAGCCAGCAACCCCACTTTGGCGCGGATGATCGCCCGATGACAGCCGGAACTTCGCCGCGATATCGCCCTCAGCAGCCGGTCGCGGTTCTTCGAGAAAACCGAATGGTCCCAGGCTGCATCGGAACAGGAGGTCGTATTCCAGCCGCTCCATCAAAAGCCGTTCCGAGCGGATCGAATAGAACGCCTGCAACAGCATCGCTCGCAACAGCTTTTCCGGCGGGATCGACGACCGTCCGATCGGCGAGTACAGCGCCGTAAACTCCCGCTCCAACGCCGAAAGCGCCTCTTTCACAATCGCCCGAATACGGCGCGACGGATGATCGCGCCGAACCCGAGCCTCAAGGTCCACGTAGCTGAACAGTTCGCCCGTCTGTCCGTCACCGCCCCGCACGATTCACTCCTACCTCTTGGTGGTCAGAGTGAATCGCGAACCGGAGACTGTCGCGAGCCCTTTTCAACTGCCTGCTAGTGCAGTTGCCGTTGCCTAGACTGCCTGATGGACAGGCAAAAACTCCCTGTTCATGGACTACTCAGAGTTTGCGGCAAAAACCCTGTCAAGCGACACGAGGAATTGACCCCTTGGCGACATCAGGAACTGACCCCCTTCACTGGGTTGCTGTTTCGTTGGTTTCGGGCGCCGGTCCCGCCTTCTGCAGAAGACCGGACCGACGTTTTTCGCGGAGACGGTAGCTGTCGCCGCGGATGGTAATCACCGCCGAATGGTGAAGCAGGCGATCCAGGATCGCGGTGGCCACCACGGGATCCGCGAATGCTTCATGATGCACCTTTCCTTGATCGCCTGGTCCGTTGCAGTCGGCGTTGAAGTTGATCGATCTGGTCGCTGGAAAGGCTGATCTGCCAAGGCTGGCCTTTCGTGCTTTGCCGACCGTTGATAAGTCCCTGGGCGAGGTAATCGAAGATGGTTTGAGCCGTCACGCCGATTGCAGCGGCAGCGCCCTGTACAGAGTAGGTCCCATCAGGCCAGCGTGTCGGATTGGCTGCGACACCGTTAATCTTGGCTGTCGGGATTCCCCAGCGGTGGCGCAGAAGCCAGACGTTCTCGTAGGTGAATGGTCTGCCTCGGGCTGAACGAATGCCCTCGTCGTTCAATTTTTTGGCGATTTGCCTGTCCATATCGCCCGCAGCATTGAGTTGCGTGATCCGCTCACGCACAAGCTCGAGTTCGCCATAGTCTCGATCGTAAGATTGAACTCGGCGTTGGATTTGATGTTGGCTGGTTGCGCCGGTCTGCCAAAGAATCCTGATGGCGACCTGGCCGCGTATCTTCTTCTGGTCGAGAACGACCTCCTGCACGATGAAGCGCAAGATACGTTTGCGGTCTTCTGGTTGGGTCGTTTCTGAGTGCCAGATAGCCGGCAAATTCTCGGCGAGTTGCTGAAGCGCCGCGTGATCCTGTGTCTGTAACACCAAGGGCTCTCGGTCTCTCCACCGACGATATTCCTGCTCGATCTCATCGACCAAGCGCAGCTTGTCTTCCCATGCCTTTTCCAGGGTTCTGGCGACGAGACGATTTTCCGGTTCCACGGTGTCGTATTGTCGTCGAGCCCGCTCGGCGTCATACCGCGCACGTTCCCGCCGTAGCGTCCATTGTTTCTCGAGGCTCCGCGTTTCCTCCGCAATCTCGTCGAGCGCAGCGATGGCGATGGCGATTTGGTCAGGTTCCAACGCCTTCAGGAGGGTTTGGGCGACCAACTCATCTACTGCGGGCGCCCGAACCTCCTGACAGAGAGAGCTGCCGGTCTGGTTGCGGTCCGCCAGGCAGCAGTAAACGGGGCATGCACTGTCGGGGCCGCTGTAGCGCACGGTCATCCGCCGCCCGCATTGGCCGCAAACCGCCAAGCCCTGCAGCAAAGCAATGCCCTTGCGCGGCGCGCCGCGGTGGCCGGCCTCGTATCGATTGGTGTTGTCGGCGAGGCGGCGCTGATTGACCATGAACTCCTCCCAGTCAATATAACCAGGGTGTGCGTCTTTGATGCAAACCTCCCAGTCGTCAATGGCCACCTTCGAGGTTGCGCGGTGCGAACCCGGACCTTGGCGGACCGCATTTATTCGGCGCCGGCCGTAGACATATGCGCCGGCATAGGCCGGGTTGTGCAAAATATAATGGACATGGGCGATGGTGGCGTCTCGCCACACCAGCTCATGGGGTCCCGGCCCGCGGAGCGGCCGCACCGGTATGCGTAGGTCGTGCGTGCGCAGGTAACGCATAACGCGTCGCGCGGTCCCAAGCTCCCTAAATTTGTCGAAGACCAGACGCAGCCGAGCCTGCACCTCTTCATCAGGATTGAGCACGATCTGGCCGGAGCGGTTGTACGCCAAGCCACCTGGCAGCGGTATGCGAAGCTCGCCTCGCGCCGCCTTCTGCCGCTCCCCTTGATGCAGGCGGATGCGGATCTGATGCAACTCTGCTTCGCTCATGATCCCCGAGAGCCCTAACAGCAGCCGGTCGTGATAAGCGCAGGGATCGTAGAGGCGCTCGCCATCAGCGATGATAACGCCGAACAATGAACACAACTCGAGGAGTTGATGCCAATCTCGGTTATTGCGTGCCAATCGAGATGCATCGAGGCTGACCACCAGACCCGCGTTGCCGAGCCCGATCTCGGCGATGAGCCGTTGGAAGCCGCCGCGCTCGACTTGGCCGTTTCCCGATTTTCCAAGATCCTCATCGATGACGACGACACGATCCGGCGGCCAGCCCAATCTGACGGCTCGGTCCACCAAGCTGTACTGAAGTTCGGTGCTTTCCTGATGGTGGCGCACCTGGTTTATCGAGGATTGGCGTACATAAACGTAAGCGAACTTTGAACGCCGGACGGCCGTGAGCCGCTCGTCAGAATTACCCGGGACGGCCAACATCAAACTGTTCCCTCACCGCCGGCGCGGTCGGCGGCATCCGGCGGATCAGAGTCGCAAGCATCTGCGCGAGTTGGTGCTGACATACCGGTGGGAGATCGTTCCAAAGATTGGGCGAGTCTCGCTTGATCCTTACCAGTGGAACGTTGGCCTCCGGAAGAGATACCGCCATCCGAAGTGCTAATGCATGAGCAACCATTGCAATTCGCTATTGAGTTACCAAAGGTGATTCGCACATAATACACTAAAGGAAGCAAAATTCTAACGGATATTAACTTTTCAGTCCCGCCGCGATGCTCATCGTCATCATCGATAGCGCGCGACAAATCCGTCACTGACCGGCGGATATTGCGTAACCGCCCATCCGGCAGGCGGATGACAACAAAGGCAGGTCCGCGCCCCGACCGAAGTGATGCCACCTCAAACCGCTGTCCACAGAGCGCGTGTCGACGGTCAACTACCGTGATGTGAGACACCAGCCGATCAATGACAGGGGCATCCTGCTCTGCTTGGGTCTCCAAAAACGTTCCCCCATTCGCCCACCGAACGATTGGAGGTAATCAGGATCGATCCCTTCTCGTATCGGCGCGACACCAGCTGGAAGAACAGGTGAGCGGCATTGGCCTCGAAGGGAAGATAGCCGAGCTCGTCGATGATCAGCAATTTTGGACGCGATAAGATCGTCAACTGCTTGTCGAGCGAGCCATCGCCATGGGCTTTTGCCAACATCGCCACCAGCGTGGCCGCAGTGACGAATTGGACATTGTAATTCTGGCGGATCGCCTCGCGACCAAGGCTCACAGCAAGATGGGTTTTGCCCGTTCCCGGAGGCCCCAGCAACAAGAGCGTGTCGCCATGGGCAATCCAGCGGCAGGTCGCCAGCTCCCTGATTTGTCCTGGATCCACCGATGGCTGCGCGTCGAAGTCGAAGCCGTCGAGTTCGCGCACGAACGGGAACTGCGCGATCTTGCTCGACATGGAGATGCGCCGCTCGTCGCGCCGCGCGATCTCGCGCGACACCAGGAAAGCCAAGGCCTCGCGCAAGGTCATCTTCGAACGGACCGCTTCGTCCAGCAGCGTGTCGAGCTGGTCGCGGATCGCCGTCAACTTCAGCCGATCCAGGGTTGCGATCAGCACGTCATGATCTAGGGTCGTCATCACCAGCCCCCTCCGACCACCGCTTCGTACTCGGCGAGTGGCCGCAGCAAGGTGGCCGGGGCGATCTCGATGCGCTCGGCGCGCACCGGCCCTTCGAAGCCGGCAACGCCGACAAAATGCATTCGGTCCACGATGCGCTGTCGTCGCCCTCGGTATAGGGCATGGTCGGCCACTACCTGGCCGGCATGACGGATGATCACGCGGCCTGCCAGCACCACGACCTGGACGCTTTCGCCGATCAGGCGCCAAGGGACCGAGTAGCTGTTCGTATCCAAGTCGATTGCGCAGTCGGCCTGGACCTTGCGGACCAGATCCCGCAGCTGTCCGAACGGCGCGCGTCCCGCCAGCGGGCGAAGCGCACGAGCTTCAGCGGCAAAGCGTTCCACCGGCGCGACACCGGTCGTGCCGTGTTCGCGCTGGTCGGCGACCTCGCGCGTCCACCGGTCCAAATGCGCCTCGAACGCCGCCCAGCTCTCAAACCGGCGCCCGGCGATCGCGTTCTTCTTAACGTAGTGCGGATTCCGAGATCATCGCGCGCACCGTTCCGATTTGATCGCGCGCGGCATTCCGAAGTGATGGCGCGCAGCATTCCGAGAATTACCCGCGCGGGATTCCGACACGATCGCGCGCAGTTCGGAGTTAGGAGAACCTGATCCTTGGGGCATGTTCCGGTCGGGCAACGACCGGAGGAATGGATGCCGACGAGGAGGGTTAGGATGCGCCACGTGCGCGAGATTTTACGTCTGAGCTTGGAAGCGGGGCTATCGACGCGGATGGCTGGCGAGCGTGCCGGGGTCGGGCCGACGACGGTCCGGGATATGCTGAAGCGGTTTGCACGCTCCGGGCTGAACTGGCCGGTCCCGGCCGAGATGAGCGATGCCGACCTGGAAGCTTGCCTATACGGCTTACCTGGGATGAAGCCCGGCCGGCGCAAACAGCCGGAACCGGACTGGTCGGCGGTAGCACGTGAGCTGAAGCGCAAGCATGTGACGCTGCAGGTTCTGTGGGAAGAGTATGTCGCCGCCCACCCGGATGGCTATCGCTACAGCCGTTGGTGTGACCTGTTCCGGCGCTGGGAAGGCCGCCTGCCTCTGACGATGCGGCAGAGCCACGCGGGCGGTGAGAAGATGTTTGTCGATTACGCCGGCGACACGGTGCCGGTTGTAGTCGACCGCCGGACCGGTGAGGTGCGCGATGCCCATCTGTTTGTGGCGGTGCTCGGCGGATCGAGCTTGTCATTTGCCTGCGCGACGTGGACCGAGCAGTTCGCGGACTGGATCGAGGCGCACAATGGCGCCTTCGCCTTCTTCGGCGGCGTGGCCCATCTTCTGGTCCCGGACAACGCGAAGGTCGCGGTGATTAAGGCGTGTCACTTCGATCCGATGGTCAACCGCAGCTACACCGACATGGCGCGTCATTACGGCACGGCGGTGCTCCCGGCAAGACCGAGGAAGCCACGCGATAAGGAGAAGGCTTCATATTGCACCTTGTTCGGTTGATTGAGCGGTAGTGGATTGAAGGCGAGCGGGATAAGGATGTTTTCCAGCGTTTCCCTTAATTATGGTGCGACCTGCGGGAAGTTCCCAGAGGCCGCGATTATGGTTATCACTAAAGCATTTGGTGATGAGGCCTTGGCGGCCCCACGCATGGACAGTCGTCAGAGATATATTGAACCGGATTGCAACTTGCTTTGTGGTGAGCATTCCTTTGTCGAGAAGGCGCTGACGACGACTTGATAATCTATAGGCATTGCGGATGTGGGCGATCTTCTTGAGATTATAGGGTGAGCCTTCCCACGTTCGAAGGCCGCGCTCGTTGAAGATTTCGGCGATCTGGCGATCGCAGTGAAGATCGAGCAGGCGGTCGACCTCGGCGACCAGATCAGGCTTAAATTTGCGGATCTGAGCGATCGGCAGCGGCCGATCCAGGGTCAAGGAGCGCGTCGCTCCGCCAGACAAGCTAACATGGACCGTGATCTTGTCCGCCTTGATTAGGGTCACGTCGGCGATGAGCAAGCGCAGGATGCGCTTGCGTTCACGCACGTCGACGCGGGGGTCGCTCCAGATCCGAGGGAACTGCTCGGCGAGATCAAGGATGCGTTGGCGCATCTCGGTGTCGAGGGCGGCGGCCTCCTCGGGCGCCCGCCGCTCGTAGTCCTCGACGACATCGGTGTGCAGCCGCAGCTTCTCGTTCCATTCAGCCTCGAGGGCGTCGGCGACGAGACGGTTGTCGGGATCGACCTTCATATAGCGTCGCTGGGCGAGTTCGGCGTCGTAGCGCGTTCGTTCAATATGTTGGCGACGCAAGTTGTCGGTCTCGGCGGTGCGGGCTTCCAGCTCGCCCTGTACCGCGAGGCTGACCTCCAAGGTCATCGGGGTCATCAGCTTGACTAACAGCGCGCTGACGGCCGGGTCGACCACCTTGCCCGGCACCGACTGGCAGACCTTGCCGCCCCGGCGGGTGGCGGTTTCCTTGCAAACGTAGGTCGGGACTGACTGCCCATGTTCCTGACTATACTGGACGCTCATGCGTTCGCCGCATAGGCCGCAAAGGACGCGACCCTGAAGCAAGCCTGGTCCCTCCCGGACCGGGCCGGCTTTGCGGTGTATGGTATAGGCTTGGGCGTTGTCGGTGAGCTTTTCCTGGTTCGCCTTGAAGCGCGCCCAGTCGATGTAGCCCGGATGCATGTCGGGCATGACGACTTGCCAGTCAGCCATTTCCACCTTGATCTGGGACACGCCGCCTCCGGGCCGAGGGCGGCCGTGTGATCTTCCATAGACAAAGGCGCCTGCATATCTCGGGTTATGAAGCACCTGCAAAATGCGAGCGTGACGCGGCGGCGCCCACAACACCTCGCCTTTTTGCGTGCCTTTGCGCAGCCGTCGTGGGAACAGGATGCCTTCGTCCAGGAAGTACTTGACCGTCCGGGTCGCGCTGCCGAGGCGCTCGAAGGTGGCGAACACCAGGTGAAGCGCGGCCTGCACCTCGGCATCGGGGTCGAGATCGAGGGCGCCATCAGGCCGGTAAACCAGGCCGACAGGCGCGCCGATCCGAAGCTCGCCGCGGCGGGCCTTGTTGATCTGTCCACCGCGCATACGGGCTTTGAGGAAGTGCAGCTCGGCTTCGCTCATAGTTCCTTTGAGCCCGAGTAACAGCCGATCGTTAAAGCCGACCGGGTCGTAGATGCCGTCTTCGTCGAGGATCAGGGTGCGGGTCTGGCCGCAGAGTTCGAGAAGCCGATGCCAATCAGCCGAATTGCGCGCTAATCGCGAGACCTCTAGCCCCATGACGATGCCGGCCTTGGTTAGCGCGACTTCGCTGACCAACTCCTGGAAGCCGTCGCGAGAGACAGCGCTGGATCCGGACTTGCCCAGATCGCAGTCGATGACGTGGATACGATCAACGGGCCAACCGGCGGCGATGGCGCGATCACGCAACGCGTACTGTCGCTGGGTGCTCTCGCCATTCTCGGCGACCTGTCGCAGTGTCGATTGGCGGATGTAGAGGTAGGCATCGCGCCGGAGGTGATCGGTGGTGATTTTGAGATCAGGCATGTGCTGGCTCCGCGGTTAGCGTGACAACAAGACTGGCTAAAATGACGATAAGCTCATTGGTGGCGGTCGCGCCCGGCATAGGCGGTCGATACACCGGGCGTGTCAGCGCCGAAGCGGGGGGCGTGGACATGGCCTTGATCCAAGCGGCCATACCTTGACGCCGAAGGGTGCCCAGCCCTGCGGCGGTAATTACTGGGGCGCCAAGCACGACCGCCCGTAACTGTTCGTAGGCGTCGACAAGATTGGCTGCGCCGGCGGTTAAAGAGAGTCGGGTCGTTTTTTTTGGCGCGCCATCGCCCGTTCGAGACTTCGTCGGTGCACGGTGATGCCAAAGCGCGCTGTGATCTCGGCGATGCATTGCGGCAAGGTCAGATCTGGCCTTGCCGCCTTGAGTTCGTCGACAAAGCCAACGATCTCTGCCGAGAGCTTGTGCCCATCCTTTGGTCCCCGCTGCTGGGGGATCAAGCCTGCCAGACCGTGATCGGCCAAGGTGCTTTGTGCCTTGTAGAAGGTTGGCCGCGAGACCCCGAAGACGCGGGCCACATTGCTGATGGGCACGCCATCGGCTTGATGGCGACGCACCATCTCGTAGCGCACCTGGACAAGGTCCTTGGCGTCGAAGGAAGGGATTGCTGATGAACAGGGTGTCGCTGATGGCTTCGGGGTGGGGGTTGAGCGTGCCGTCCCGAGCCAGGGCCTCGCCCTTTGGATCGTCTAGCACCGGCTTTGGTTTGGCCATGTCCAACCTCAAAACTGATTCGTAAATAAAAATACGCCTCACAAGCTAAGCTGTCAAATGCCGCAACCTGATATGAATCCCCAAAATGCCTGATACTACAGGCAACATTGAGGTCTCTTATCGCTCGATGCGGCGTATTTTGCATTACAATAGCGGTGTAATTGTTTTTACGCATCGCCCACCTCTATTGACGAGGAGACCTGCTCCAAGATGCCGAGCAGCCGCTGCAGGTCGACTATCCGGAAAGCGGCACGCCCAGCCGCGATCCGCCGGAATGGATCGGGCGGCGCCATGTCCGTCAAAGCGACGGCAATGGTTGGCAAAGTCCCGTTTGCCGCCCGATAGATTACCCGGTCCTCGCCCCAATGCGGGCTACGGCTGACCACCTCGAAGATCTGACCAAGGAGTGGGTGGAAGGGATGTGTGATGCGCACCGCAAGACCGGTCGTACCCACACGAGCTGCAGTTGACGGCTTGATCCAAGGCGAAAGTCGAGGCCTGTGTCGGCATTGTCGAACGCTGGGTCCTGGGCCGCTTGCGCAACCGGATCTTCTACAGCCTGGCCGAGGTGAACGCGGCGGTCGCCGAATGCATCACCGATCTCAACGACACACGGGTGCTTCGCCAGTTCAGCAAAACGCGGCGCCAGCTGTTCGAGGAGATCGACGCGCCGAACCTCAAGCCGCTGCCGGCGGAACGGTGGGTCCACGCTGAGTGGAAGCGTTGCCGAGTCGGACTCGATTATCACATCGCGATTGAGCACCACCATTACTCGGTGCCCTGGCGCTTCGCCCGCCGCGAGGTCGAGGCTCGAATTACCACACGCACCGTCGAAATCTTCCTCGACGGCGAACGCATCGCCGCGCACATGCGTGGCAGCGGCAACGGGCGGCATACGACGATCCCCGAACATATGCCCTCGAGCCATCGGCGCTACCGTGAATGGACGCCCGTGAAGATCCGGGAGGAAGCGGCGCGGATCGGGCCGATGCTGTCGTTGCTGGTTGAAAAGATCATTGAGGATCGGCCGCATCCCGAGCAGGGTTACCGTTCATGCCTCGGCATCATCGGGCTAGCGAAGCGCTTCGGCGCCGAACGCCTGGAAGCGGCCGCGCGGCGCGCGCTGGAGATCCAGGCGCGCAACTATCCCTCGGTCAAATCGATCCTCGAGAAGGGGCTCGACAAGGTTCCGGCGCGCGAAGCCCCGGACCACACGCCGATCTTCCACACCAACATCCGGGGCTCCGGATATTACAACTGAAAGGACTACAATGCTCAAACATCCGACACTCGAACTGCTGGGGCAACTCGGCCTGGCCGGCATGGCCCATGCGTTCATCGAATTGGAAAGCAACAGCGATGCCGACAACCTCAGCCACGCCGAATGGCTTGCCCTGCTGCTCGATCACGAGGCGACATACCGTAATGACCGGCGCCTTGCGCTCCGCCTTCGTCATGCGCGGCTACGCCACCATGCCGTGCCCGAGGATGTCGATTACCGTGCTGCGCGCGGTCTCGATCGCCGGCTGTTCGACAAGCTGCTCAAGGGCGACTGGATCGCCGCCCATGAGAGCTTGGCCATCGTCGGGCCGGCCGGGGTCGGGAAGAGCTGGTTGGCCTGCGCCATCGGTCACAAGGCCTGCCGTGACAACCGTTCGGTCCTCTACACCCGGCTGCCGCGGCTCATCGATGACCTGTCCCTGGCCAAGGGCGACGGCCGCATCGCCGCGCGCATGAAAAGCCTGGCCAGGGTCGATCTCCTTATCCTCGACGATTGGGGCCTCGAACCGCTCGACGGCAATGCCCGTCACCACCTGCTCGAAATCCTCGAAGACCGGTACGGGCGGCGCTCAACGCTGGTGACCAGTCAACTCCCGGTGGCCCGCTGGTTCGATCTGATCGGAGACCCAAGCAGAGCAGGATGCCCCTGTCATTGATCGGCTGGTGTCTCACATCACGGTAGTTGACCGTCGACACGCGCTCTGTGGACAGCGGTTTGAGGTGGCATCACTTCGGTCGGGGCGCGGACCTGCCTTTGTTGTCATCCGCCTGCCGGATGGGCGGTTACGCAATATCCGCCGGTCAGTGACGGATTTGTCGCGCGCTATCGATGATGACGATGAGCATCGCGGCGGGACTGAAAAGTTAATATCCGTTAGAATTTTGCTTCCTTTAGTGTATTATGTGCGAATCACCTTTGGTAACTCAATAGCGAATTGCAATGGTTGCTCATGCATTAGCACTTCGGATGGCGGTATCTCTTCCGGAGGCCAACGTTCCACTGGTAAGGATCAAGCGAGACTCGCCCAATCTTTGGAACGATCTCCCACCGGTATGTCAGCACCAACTCGCGCAGATGCTTGCGACTCTGATCCGCCGGATGCCGCCGACCGCGCCGGCGGTGAGGGAACAGTTTGATGTTGGCCGTCCCGGGTAATTCTGACGAGCGGCTCACGGCCGTCCGGCGTTCAAAGTTCGCTTACGTTTATGTACGCCAATCCTCGATAAACCAGGTGCGCCACCATCAGGAAAGCACCGAACTTCAGTACAGCTTGGTGGACCGAGCCGTCAGATTGGGCTGGCCGCCGGATCGTGTCGTCGTCATCGATGAGGATCTTGGAAAATCGGGAAACGGCCAAGTCGAGCGCGGCGGCTTCCAACGGCTCATCGCCGAGATCGGGCTCGGCAACGCGGGTCTGGTGGTCAGCCTCGATGCATCTCGATTGGCACGCAATAACCGAGATTGGCATCAACTCCTCGAGTTGTGTTCATTGTTCGGCGTTATCATCGCTGATGGCGAGCGCCTCTACGATCCCTGCGCTTATCACGACCGGCTGCTGTTAGGGCTCTCGGGGATCATGAGCGAAGCAGAGTTGCATCAGATCCGCATCCGCCTGCATCAAGGGGAGCGGCAGAAGGCGGCGCGAGGCGAGCTTCGCATACCGCTGCCAGGTGGCTTGGCGTACAACCGCTCCGGCCAGATCGTGCTCAATCCTGATGAAGAGGTGCAGGCTCGGCTGCGTCTGGTCTTCGACAAATTTAGGGAGCTTGGGACCGCGCGACGCGTTATGCGTTACCTGCGCACGCACGACCTACGCATACCGGTGCGGCCGCTCCGCGGGCCGGGACCCCATGAGCTGGTGTGGCGAGACGCCACCATCGCCCATGTCCATTATATTTTGCACAACCCGGCCTATGCCGGCGCATATGTCTACGGCCGGCGCCGAATAAATGCGGTCCGCCAAGGTCCGGGTTCGCACCGCGCAACCTCGAAGGTGGCCATTGACGACTGGGAGGTTTGCATCAAAGACGCACACCCTGGTTATATTGACTGGGAGGAGTTCATGGTCAATCAGCGCCGCCTCGCCGACAACACCAATCGATACGAGGCCGGCCACCGCGGCGCGCCGCGCAAGGGCATTGCTTTGCTGCAGGGCTTGGCGGTTTGCGGCCAATGCGGGCGGCGGATGACCGTGCGCTACAGCGGCCCCGACAGTGCATGCCCCGTTTACTGCTGCCTGGCGGACCGCAACCAGACCGGCAGCTCTCTCTGTCAGGAGGTTCGGGCGCCCGCAGTAGATGAGTTGGTCGCCCAAACCCTCCTGAAGGCGTTGGAACCTGACCAAATCGCCATCGCCATCGCTGCGCTCGACGAGATTGCGGAGGAAACGCGGAGCCTCGAGAAACAATGGACGCTACGGCGGGAACGTGCGCGGTATGACGCCGAGCGGGCTCGACGACAATACGACACCGTGGAACCGGAAAATCGTCTCGTCGCCAGAACCCTGGAAAAGGCATGGGAAGACAAGCTGCGCTTGGTCGATGAGATCGAGCAGGAATATCGTCGGTGGAGAGACCGAGAGCCCTTGGTGTTACAGACACAGGATCACGCGGCGCTTCAGCAACTCGCCGAGAATTTGCCGGCTATCTGGCACTCAGAAACGACCCAACCAGAAGACCGCAAACGTATCTTGCGCTTCATCGTGCAGGAGGTCGTTCTCGACCAGAAGAAGATACGCGGCCAGGTCGCCATCAGGATTCTTTGGCAGACCGGCGCAACCAGCCAACATCAAATCCAACGCCGAGTTCAATCTTACGATCGAGACTATGGCGAACTCGAGCTTGTGCGTGAGCGGATCACGCAACTCAATGCTGCGGGCGATATGGACAGGCAAATCGCCAAAAAATTGAACGACGAGGGCATTCGTTCAGCCCGAGGCAGACCATTCACCTACGAGAACGTCTGGCTTCTGCGCCACCGCTGGGGAATCCCGACAGCCAAGATTAACGGTGTCGCAGCCAATCCGACACGCTGGCCTGATGGGACCTACTCTGTACAGGGCGCTGCCGCTGCAATCGGCGTGACGGCTCAAACCATCTTCGATTACCTCGCCCAGGGACTTATCAACGGTCGGCAAAGCACGAAAGGCCAGCCTTGGCAGATCAGCCTTTCCAGCGACCAGATCGATCAACTTCAACGCCGACTGCAACGGACCAGGCGATCAAGGAAAGGTGCATCATGAAGCATTCGCGGATCCCACCTACGCCGATGCCATCCTCGACCGCCTCGTTCACAACGCTCACCGGCTCGAACTCAACGGCGAATCCATGCGCAGATCCATCATCTCCGCTGCCGCTTGACCGAACCGCAAATGCAGTGACATCTTCCCCGACGATCAGGTGCTCCACCTGCGCGCGATCAGATCGGAACGCTGCGCGGCATCAGATCGGAATACATGCGCGCCATCGTCGGAATCCGCATAACGTAGCCGACTCCGCGTTCGTCCTTCCCTTTCGTGCGCGCTCGATAGGGAGCACAGGCCCGCGGCTTGAAGCCCCAGTACCGGGCGAAGGCATGCAGCCGCGCGTTAAACCTCACCTCGCGCGTCACCGCGTCATGGTGCTCGACAAGAGCCTTCGCATTATCGATCAGGACTTCCGCCGGAACGCCCCCGAACCGCAGGAATGCGCCCTCCAGCCCTTCGAACCAGTCGGCCTGGCGCTGCCTCTGCGAGGCCCGGATATGCATCCGGCGCGAATAGCCAAGCGTCCCGACAAACACATGGATCCGCACCCGCTCGCCGCCGATCCAAACACGGGTATCGCCGAAGTCGATCTGCATCTGATGACCGGGCGCCGTCTCGAAGCGGACTGTCGCCCGCTTCTGCGCCTTTAGCTCCCGGCGCCAATGCTGCACCCCACGCTCCACCGAACGCAGGCTGATAACGATCCCGTGTTCGTCCGCCAACTCTTGGCGAATAACGTCCGCGTTGCCGTCGTGACGGAAAAATCGCTCCCGCAACCAATCATCAAGCCCGTCGAGCGCCGACACGCGCGGGCGACCCTGATAAGCGATGACACCGCCTTCACGAAGGTAGCGGCGAGCCGTATTGCGCGCGCAACCGAATTCCTTTGCGATCCGTTTTGCGCCCCAGCCGCATTTATGCAGGCGCACCATCGACATGACTTCCTCTGCCTGCAGCATCCCCTCTCCCTGCATCGATCTGGACGGTGCAGGAGTCACAGAAATCTCAATCGTCATCTAGCTTCTTTCCTCTCAAAAGAGAGGGATCAGTTCTTCGTGTCGTCAGGGGGTCAATTGTGCATGTCGCCTGACACTGTCGTCTTGCTGATCTTCAGCCGTTCCGACACCTCACGCACCGAAAGACCCTGCTCATGGGTCAGGCGCAAGATCGCTTGGATGTCCCTCACGCTCGTTCGTCTCGCTTGCTTCCGTCTCGGCATGGCCCCTCTCAACATCATCGTGAGAGGCCAAACTGCCAGAACGGCGCAACCAAGAACCGACCGCTAAATCCGCTCCCGAAAACTGTCCGGGATTTAGCGGAATCGCTGTCCGCGAATTACTGAAATCACTGTCCGGGATTTAGCGAAAAGGGTGTCCGGGAATTACCGAAACACGCACATGACCGGCTGATCGCACTCGGCTTGACCGGAATAGCCAACGCCTTCGAGGAACAGCGGCGATCGCCGGATCTCGATGCGCTGTCGTTCGAGGAGCGTCGCATCGGGCTTCTTGTCGATCGTCGAGGAGCGCGACACCAAACGGCTCACCACGCGCCTTAAATTCGCCGCGCTGCGCCAGAGCGCATGCGTGGAAGATGTCGATTTGCGCATCCCGCGCGGCATCGATCGCGCCGTTACACCGGCCACAAGTGCCGAGACTTCGATCAGGACGTTGTCGTAGCCCGGCCGATCGACGACCGATGCACGCGATCACGCGAACGCCACGGCACGAGTTCCACCACGAGACGTTGGCCAAGAAGCGACAAGCTGGCGCATTTCTGCTCGATGTGCGGGCCGAAATTCTGCTCCCTGCGAATCTCTTATGAGTTCGCTCGGAAGTCCAGAAGGAGGGCATGGCGGTTATGGCCGCGAATACCGCGAGGGCGGCGATCTCCACGCGCGCGGGCGCCATTCAGCGGCAGCCCTAGTTCGCGAATGATTAGTTCCGGGCACCCGGGTCGCGAACATTGCTTCTATTTTGGGTTCTGATCAAATCGCACGGATCAACGTTCAGTGCGCCTGCCCCCGACGACCCTCCCAGTCCACGCCGATCGCCACCAGCACCGCCTGGCTGGCGATCACGCTCGCGAGCCCGCTCGTAGCGCGCGTCTAAAATGAGAAGTGGGCTCAACCGGTGAGGGCAACACACAAGTCTTTCATCAAAGATGGAGTGTGGGCCATGAAGCAGCGACGTCGCATCTATCATTCTGCTGCCCAGCGATCGGAGATCTGGGATCGGTGGCAGGCTGGCGAGTCGATGAATTCGATTGGGCGGCGGTTTGATCGGGCGTCACTGAACCCTCGGGATATCTCCTCCGCTCGCCCAGACTGAGCGCCTTGGGCGCCCGTCGCCGCTCGGCTGGGCGAATGCCGCCGGCTGGGGAGATCACCGAGAATACCGATGACGTGGGACCGAGGCAAAGAGCTTGCCGACCACCAGCGGCTGACACTGGCCACGGACGTCGAGGTCTACTTCTGCGATCCTCGATCACCATGGCAGCGCGGCCCGAATGAAAACACCAACCGACTGCTGCGCCAATATCTGCCACGTGGTACCGACTGTCCCTGCACAGCACACAGGCAAAGCTCAGCGCCATCGCGCGGCAGCTCAACGAACGCCCCAGAAAGACCTTGCTCTATCAGACCGCAGCGGAGAAGTTCGCTGAGTGTGTTGCAGCGATCGGTTGAACCCGCCGATACGGCATTCCAGCGGCTGCGTGAAGAACGCCTTCAGCGCTTCATCCAGTCGCACCGTCGCCTCGCTCACCGTCGAGGCCAAAGAAGGCGTGGCCGCACAGTTCCTCCGTGTTCGCCTTCACCTTGCGGGTCGAGACCCCTTGCACGTACATCTCCACCAGCGCCGACACCAAGGCCTTCTCCGAACGCTGGTAGTGTTCAAACAATTCCGTCGAGAACCGGCCGGCCCGGTCCTGCGGTACGCGTAGCTCGAGAACTCCGACTCGCGTCAACAGCTAGCGTTCATAATAGCCGGACCGGCAACCAACCCGCTCCGCCGTCCGCTCGCCTTTCTGCGCCTCAATAGCCTCCGTCATCTCGCTTTCCAAAGTCTCCTGCACCACAGTCTGCAAGACCTTGCGAAAGCCGTCCTCATCCAACAACAGCAACGCTTTCAACTCGCCTCTGTTCAGTCTAGAATAGTTTCTCGATTGGTCATGGCACTCCCCTTCTACGGGAATCGGGGATCGCCACTCTCCACCGTGCCATGGCCGCCTCACTTCCGGGCAAGCGCTGGCCTTTCTCCAAAGCTTTTTGCAGAACCTTCAGGACACTATCGCACCTTCTGCCAGGCTCATGACCCAGGCCCGCCTTGAGGACAGGGGCAACGACCAGACATCACGCGGCCCTGCAGGCTACTGGCGCCCACAGTATAGGCCCATGTAACCGGCCACTCCGCCGAACGGTATCCAGCCTCTCGGTGGAGACGTCGAGATATCCGGTCACGGCGCTGGTGGCGTGGCGATTCGCCGATCCGCGCAATCGGCCGGCCGGCGCGGCAAAGGATGCGCTCCAGGCGCAGATCGGTGACGATGACAATTCGGCTGAGATGGCGCGACAGTTAATCGCCCTGCCGGTGGGGAGGTGCACCGGCAGGGCGCGCCGCGCTTAGGTCGCGGTCAGGTGGCGACCGGACAGCGGCGACAGGCTGGGCTTTGCGAACGAGTTTGTCTCTGGATCCGCAAGGGTTTGCTCCGTTACATCGTTGGGCACGCTCCACAAACAGTCCCGTGAGTGCGCGGAAGGGCAGTTGCATCCTTTAACATCTCCGCGCGCCTGCCGGGCCCACGGTCTGCCCAACGTCGCACGCGTATTGCGCTGAAGCGACTGCTTGGAGAATATGACTCATCGCCGGCAGCAATCCAACGACTCAGTCACGATTATATCGCACCCTCGGCCTTCAACGCGTGATAGGTTGTCTCGACAGATTTAGCGGTTGCGTCGACGATTATGTCGATCTCCTTCCGGGTGATGATCAAAGGCGGGGCAAAGCCGAGGATATCACCGTGTGGCATGGCGCGGCCGATGACACCGTTCTCGAACAGAGCAGCGGCGGCGCGAACGCCGACCTGAAGATCGGATTCAAACGGTAACCTCTGCTTTGGATCTCGCATCAGCTCTACGGCGGAGAGGATTCCGACACCACGAACCTCGCCGACGATGGGGTGTCCCGCCAGTTCGGCAGTCATGCGGGCATGCCAATACGGTCCGACATCGCGGACATGCTCCAGGATATTTCTTTCCTTTAGGAGTCGAATATTGGCGAGCGCGGCCGCAGCGCAAAGCGTGTGACCCGAATATGTCCAGCCATGACCGAGGGCGCCGTGCTTCTCTGTTCCTTGTTCCAAGACCGACCAGACGCGGTCGCCAATGATTGACCCGGAGATGGGTAGGTAGGCTGAACTCAAGCCCTTGGCGATGGTCACGAAGTCCGGCCGCATGCCATAGAGGTGTGAACCGAATTTCTCACCGGTTCGTCCAAACCCGCAGACCACTTCGTCGGCGATGAGGAGGATATCATACTTGTCGAGCACGCCTTGGATCGCGGTCCAATATCCTTTTGGGGGCGGAACGATACCGCCTGTCCCAAGCACCGGCTCTCCGATAAAAGCTGCAACGGTCTCCGGGCCTTCAGCGAGGATAAGGGCTTCAAGTTCATCCGCACAGCGCTCCGAGAACGCTTGCTCACTTTCGCCGTCATGCGCCTGGCGATAGTGGTGCGGCGTCGTTGTATGGCGCACCAGATCCAACGGCAGGTCGAAGAAATTATGGAAGAAGGCAAGGCCCGTCAGGCTGCCAGTGACCAGCCCAGACCCGTGATAGCCGCGATGTCGCGAGATGATCTTCTTCTTTTCGGGGCGGCCCAGAATGTTGTTGTAGTACCAGACCAGCTTGATGTTGGTTTCGTTGGCGTCGGAGCCGGAAAGGCCGAAAAAGACCCTTCGCATGTTCTGACCAAAATACTCGACCACGGCCTCGGCCAAGAGGGCGACTGGCTCTGTTCCTTGACTTGCATAGACATGGGCGAACGGCAATTCGTGTGCTTGCCTGGCAATGGCCTCGGCAATTTCCGTGCAGCCATATCCCATATTGACGCAGTAGAGCCCACCGAAACCGTCGAGGCTCTTTCGGCCTTCGGTATCCCAGATGTACACGCCTTCTGCACCGGCCATGATCCGATTTGGGGTCTCGCCTCGGCTGTGCTTGGCCAGATGCGTAGACGGATGAAAGACGAAGCTTCGATCCTTCTCTCTGAGTTGCTCGGTTCCCAGATTGCTCAACCGCATTGTCCTCTCCTCGCGATGGATTGGCGGAGGGCACTCGGCCGGCCGCCTCCTTAGCAATTACCATACCGCAAACGCCTCTTCAGTTTCGCGGGAATGCACGTCCTTCGCCGACGAAATCGCGGAATCGGGACCAAAAGCCGTGGAAACCAAGGCCTCGGCGTTTACCGTCGCCTTAGTGCGGACAAGGGGATTGGTGAATTGGACTTGATTGGTTTGGTCACGACAAGACTGTAATATTGATCGATCCCCAAGGCTGCCTGCAGCAGTCCCTCCATGAAATCCTGATACGCAGCCATAGAAGGAGATGCGACGCGCATCAGATAATCGATCCGCCCGCCGATAGCCCAGCAATCCAGGATTTCCGGAAATTCTCCGATCGCAGTCTCGAAGTGTCTTTGGTCCTCGAGGCGATGACGTCCCAGCACGACCTCCACCATGACAAAGACCATGCCGCCGATGAGGGCCGGACTCAGCCGCGCGTAGAACCCCTCAATAATCCCTGCGACCTCGAGTGCACGGAGCCGCTCCGAGCAGGCCGACGCCGAAAGATGAACGCGTTTTGCAAGCTCGCTTTTTGAAATCCGGCCGTCTGCCTGAATCTCTGAGAGAATCCGGAAGTCCCAAGCGTCCAGGCGCGCAGGATTGGGGTTCGACTTCATGACCTTGTGCTCTTAAGCCGTTGTCGACAATGGAATTGACGCCGACCAACCGAGATTGGTCGGAAGGCTCAAACGCCGATGTTGCGTGCGATGCTGTCCGCAGCCATGCGCTTGCGCCACTCAAGAGGCCCGGAATTGTGAATGGAGTTTCCCTCAACATCGACAGCCATGATGACAGGCATATCCTGCACCTCGAATTCACAGACTGCTTCCATGCCCAGGTCTTCGAAGGCAATGACCCGCGCTGACTTGATTGATTTTGACATCAGGTAGGCAGCCCCACCCACTGCGATGAGATACGGCGTTCTGTGTCTGACAATCGACTCGATGGCCGCCCGTCCTCTCTCCGCTTTGCCCACCATCGCGAAAAGCCCGGTTTCAGCGAGCACCTTGTCCGTAAAATCGTCCAAGCGGCTGGAGGTTGTTGGGCCAGCGGGTCCGACGACCTCATCTCTCACGGCGCGGACGGGCCCAACGTAATAAATAACGCGTCCTTGCAGATCGAATGGAAGCGGCTTGCCGGCGTCGATCAACTCGACGATTCGTTTGTGGGCGGCGTCACGGCCTGTCAGCATCTTTCCGGACAGAAGAAGCGTTTCACCACAGCGCCACGATGCCGTCTCTTCCTTGGTCAACGCGTCGAGGTTGACTCTTCGTACGCCGGCTGGACTCAATTCGTCGGTTCCAATGTCGGGCCATTCGCGCAAGTCGGGCGGCTGAAGCCTGATGGGTCCAGAGCCGTCCAAGGTAAACTTCAAGTGCCGGTTGGCGGCGCATTGCGGAATGAGCGCCACGGGCTTGGACGCCGCATGGGTAGGATAAGTCGCAACCTTGACGTCGACGACTGTCGTCAGGCCTCCAAGGCCTTGGGCGCCGATGCCCAGCGCGTTAATCCGTTCATAAAGTTCAATCCGCAGTGCCTCTTCCGCACTTGTTGGCCCCCTCGCGATCAACTCCGCCATATCGATGGGCTGGTTCATAGCCTCCTTGGCCAGCAGCATCGCCTTTTCAGCGCTACCACCGATGCCAACGGAGATCAGGCCGGGTGGACACCATCCACTTCCAAGCGTCGAGACTGTGTCAACCACCCAGTCGGAAACGGACCCGCTGGGGTTCAAGGTGGTAAAGCGCGCCTTGTTCTCTGACCCGCCGCCTTTTGCGGCAATGGTGATCTCGATCTGGCTACCTTGCACAAGGTCGACGTGGACGACCGCCGGCGTGTTGTCACGGGTGTTGACCCGTCCGGCGAGCGGATCGGCAACGATCGATGCCCGAAGGGGATTGTCAGGATCGAGATATGCCTGACGGACACCCTCATTCACGAGGTCTGCGAAACTGACCGTTGATTTGATGCGGGCGTCCATGCCGACTTTTGCGAACACCACCACAAGACCGGTGTCTTGGCAGAGCGGTCGCCGCCCAAAGGCCGCCATGCGGGAGTTCAGCAGAATCTGCCCGATGGCATTCTTTGCCGCCGGGCTCTGTTCGCGCGCGTAAGCCTGCGAAAGAGATCGGATGTAATCTGGGGGATGGTAGTACGAGATGTACTGAAGGGCGTCGGCCACGCTCTTCGTGATGTCGTTGCCGGCGATGGTCCGTGTTCTATTTCCCACCGGATTTCATCCAAATGAACCGAGGCCGTTCACCATTTTCAGGATTTGGAAGCTTCGCACCCCCTGCTCGCCTCCTTCATAGCCATAGCCGCTCTGTTTGACGCCCCCATAAGGCGCGTCCGCGGAAACCCCTTTAAGGTAATTCACACTGACAGCGCCTGCTGAAAGACTGTTGGTCAGCTTCTGTTGCGCATCGGCAGCTTCCGTGAAGAAGTAGGCGGCCAGGCCATACTCAGTATCGTTGGCTTTTTCGATGGCCTCGTCGATCGTATCGAACGGCGCCACCGTGAGGATCGGTCCGAACGGCTCTTCATGAAGCACTCTGGCATCCTTTGGCACGCCCGTCAGGATGGTTGGCGGCCAGTAAAAGCCTGGTCGGTCGAGGCGGGTTCCACCTGTCTCGATGCGGGCGCCGCGATCGACTGCATCCTTGGTCAGACGCTGCATGGCCTCAATTCGCCGCGCATTTGCCATCGGTCCCATCTCCGTTGCAGGGTCGTCCGGTGGGCCGATCCTGATCTTGCGGGCTGCTTCCGTCATCCGGGACAAGAATTGCTCATAGAGCGACCGAGCGACGAGAATCCTGCTCGGCGCGTTGCAGCTCTGGCCCGCGCACTCGAACTTGTATTGCGAAATTGCCGGTATCGCCTTTGCCAGGTCGGCATCCTCACACACAATGACCGGGGAGTGCCCACCGAGTTCAAGGATGCAACGCTGCAAATTATTTGCGGCGAGCGTGGCCAGCTGCTTTCCAACCGCGGTTGAGCCCGTGAAAGTCAAGACCTTCACGATTGGCGAACTGAGCAGATGCCGCGATATATGCACCGGCACGCCGAAGACCAGATTGACCACGCCCTCCGGGATGCCTGCTTGGTGCAACGATTTAACGATATGGACCGCCACGCTCGGTGTCTCTTCGGCCCCTTTGAGGATCACCGGGCAGCCTGCCGCCAGCGCGGGGGCGAGCTTGCGGGCGATGAGCACGGCCGGATAATTCCATGGCGTGAACGCAGCAACGACACCGAGCGGCTCCGGGACGATCATCCGGCTCGGGCCCATCGGAATGGGGGCCGACAGCTCTTCGGCGCGCGTGCCGTTCCACTCCAGTGTTTCGACGGCGCGCGCGTACTCGCCTGTCGATTCGGCAATCGTCTTTCCCTGTTCGGCTGACAGGTCCCTGGCTGCTGCTTCAATCTTCGTTGCCAAGATTCTTGCGGCTGCTACCAGGATTTCGCCACGTTCTTTTGCAGGCCGTGAGGACCAAGCCTTGCGGCTGCGTTCTGCAGAAGCGAGGGCCTCATCCAGATCCGACACCGTCGCCGAGGCGACCGAGGCAAATACCTTCTCCGTTGCCGGATTAATCACCGGCAATGTGACTCTGCTACCACCGGCCCGCCATTTGCCGTTGATGAAGAGCTCGTGGCTCCTGGCGTCGGACATCGCGTGCTGCTCCACTTGTGTGAATTTTTGCCATACGAGCGCCGTTCGATACCGAAACCGCTGAACTCGCTTGAGCCACTTTCACCGCGACGGTCGCAGCGGGTCAAATATTGAATATTGGCCAAACCCATCTCGAATCCAGATTGATACCGCTCAAGCAGCCGCGAAGAGCGTTAGCACTGGAAGAACTTGGCTGGGATCTCCTAAACCCGGTCCGGAACCGTGGCTGACCAGTGCTTGCCCTCGATCAAAGTCCTTACGACCTTGGGGATCAGCTTGCGGACCGCGGAGACAGCTGGAGAGCGCTCATCTTTCGGGTTGACGGCAAGCACGACGGAACGGGTGATCACTGGGTCAATGATCTTAACCGTCCGGACTTGGCCTTGAGACGCCTCTTTCTGAATCGCCGACGGGGTAAGGATGGAGTACGCCTTTCCTTCCATGACCATATTGATGATCGTGGAAAGGGAGTCGACTTCGAACCTGACGTCCAGAACACAACCGTGCTGGGCAACGACATCCGCCACCGAACGCCTGACATTGTTGTTGCGCATGGGAACCGCCAGTGGAAATGCGTGCAGGTCGGCGAGCGCTATTGAATCTTCGAAAGGCGGTAGAGCCGGCGGCACCACCAGGCAAAACTCTTCGCGGGCCAGCACCGCCATTTGCCCAACGCTCTCGGCAGTGCGGTAGAGGACAGCCAGATTGAAACGGCCAGCAGCCATCCACTCCTCCAGCGGTCCCGTCATTCCCTCGATCATCTTAAGCGAGATCCTCGGCAATTCGCTTCTTACCGATTCAAGCAGGGGACCGCTGAGGACGCGAGCGGCGCCGGACGGAATGCCGATGGTCACCTCTCCGGAAGGAGCAGCCACCGAGTTGGTCAGTTCGGCCTCAGTGAGCTGAATTTCCTTCAGGATAACCCGCGCGCGCTCAAGCAGCTTATCTCCGGACGCTGTGACGCTGACACCGGTCCTGTCGCGAACCAGCAGCTGGGTGCCGAATCCTTCCTCCAGTTGACGCACATGCAGGCTTAGAGCGCTTTGAGCAACATTGAGGGTCGCAGCTGCCTTCGTGAAACTGCCGGCTTCCACGACGCCGACAAAATATCTTAACTGCCTGATGTCCACGATGAACAAATCCAACCGGGGCATGTTCCCCAGTGCTGTTTATCTATCTCGAAACGAGATGGCAGGCAAGCCACAAAACTGTCGCATTAGTTTCAAAACCGCCTGTCCGGCCGCTGATTATAGGGTCAGTTATTGCTGGAGAGAGCCAGGATCTCGTGGGCGCGTCGCACCACTGGCGGATCGATCATTTTGCCATTCAGCGAGAATGCGGACAGTCCACGCGTGGCGGCATCGTTTTCCGCCGCGACGACCTTATGGGCCCACTCGAGTTCCTGGGCGCTTGGCGAGAAAGCCTCATTGAATATTGCCACCTGTGTCGGATGGACCGCCAAAGCTCCAGCGAAGCCTAGCCGCCGCGCATGCACCGCGGCTTCATGAAGTTTATGCGTGTCCGAGAACTCGCCGATGCTTCCTATGAAGCCAAGCGGGAGCAAGCCGGCCGCACGGGCGGCAAACAGAACAGAAAGGTTCGGCGCCAACAGTAGGTCGAATTCCGGGGCGCCGCCAACAGCGGCACTGAAGTCTTCAGGACCGAGTGCCATTGCGACCATCCTTGGGTGCGCCGACGCAATGGCCGCGAGCCTTTGCAAGGCGCCCGGCGTCTCGATCTGAGCAAGAAAGCGGATGCGTCCCAGCGGAAGATTTCTTTCTCGTTCTAGTTCTGAAACCGCATTCGCGATCTCTAAAACCCACTCTGCCGAATCCGTCTTCGGAAGAACCAGTGAGTCAACACCAGCCATCACGGCTGCATCGAGATCGGCCGCCAAGGCGCGCAAACCACGATTCAGGCGTACCAAAACAGATGCGCCCTTGCGGCCCACCTTTGCCACGGATTCAGGAAGCTGCCGCCGTGCCTCGCCCTTCTGATCCTGGGGAACGGAATCCTCTAGGTCGACAATGATGCCATCTGCACCCCGCTCATGCGCCGTCTCCACAAACCGCGGAACGTGAGCGGGTACGAAGAGCAGGGATCTCCAGCGGGGCACAGACATCGCGCTTTGAACGACCGCAAAGGTGTCCTTGATCACGGAGTCGCCTCCGCGGCCGTTTTTAGCGACGGCGGTGCCAGTGAGCTTTTTGGGCGGCCGGCGTGCTGAGATGATGCGTGGTATACAGGTCCTTTGAAAATCGCGTGCTCGCTCACCCTACCGAGATGCGCGCTCACGCTGACGCGGCTCTCTCGCGCAAACGCCCCAGAACCTCCTTGCGGACAGTGTCGGTATGAGCGCCAAGAGCCGGAACTGGGCGCAGCGAGGGGTGCTCGGAGTTGAAAATCGCCGCCGGCGCTATCGTTTCGACGGTTCCTTCGGGTGTTCCGACCTGCATCCTGCGAAGGTGTGGATGGTTTGAAACATCCGCCACTTCGTTTAGTCGGCCGTATGCCAAACCGGCGGCCTCGAGCTCCCTCATCGCTTCAAGGCAGGACAGTTCAGAAAACCGCCTCTCAATGATCTCATCAAGTTGCGCACGGTGACTGAGGCGCTCCATATTATCAGCAAAACCACGTGCGCGTGTAAGCTCCGGCTGCTTCAGGAATTTCTCGCAGAAATTTACCCATTCGCGGTCATTTTGAACCGAAAAGATGACCTCTTTGCCGTCAGCACAACGATAGGCGCCATAGGGCGCCAGCGACGGGTGTTTCACGCCCGCGCGTACCGTTTGGTAGCTGCTGTAGTCGTGTTGCAGAACCGGTACGTTCATCCAGTCGGCGACGGCATCGAACAGTGACACCTGAATGCTAGCCCCCTCGCCGGTGACCTCGCGGTGATACAGCGCCTGAAGAATGGCGCTATGTGCTGTCATGCCCGCCGAGATGTCGCAAACCGACACCCCTACACGCGCTGGCCCTTGTTGGGTGCCGGTGATCGCGCATAGACCTGTTTCAGCCTGGACGATGAGATCATACGCCTTCAAATGGGAATACGGCCCTTTCTCCCCGAAACCCGAGATGTCGCAGGTGATCAGCCGCGGAAAGCGTCTACGCAGATCAGCAGACCCGAAACCCAGTTTTTCTATGCTGCCCGGCTTTAGGTTTTGGATGAAGACGTCAGCAACGGCAATGAGGGATTCCAGGACGGCACTGTCCGCCTCAGATCTCAAGTCTAGGCACACTGACTCCTTACCCCGATTAAGCCAGACGAAATAGGCGCTTTGCCCCCGCACCAGCTTGTCGTAGTTTCGGGCAAAATCTCCTTCGGGCCTCTCAATCTTGATCACCCGGGCGCCGGCGTCCGCAAGGCGAGACGATGCGTAAGGCGCAGCAACGGCCTGCTCCACGGCAACGACGGTGATCCCCTCAAGAGAGTTCTGCATGCGGCACCGTGTTTCATCCAACGTTTTCGTTTTGAGCCCGACGACGGTTCAGCATCGCCAGCGACCGGTTTTGTTCATTTCCAACAATTGAGAAGGCCTCGTCGACACCCATTCCGGGCTTTGCAAGCATCATGTCGGCCTGGGTTGCCACTGATACGTGGACAGAAGCTTGGGCGGAGAGATCTGTCTCGGTGCAACTTCCTCCGACATAAGCTCCGACCTTGTTGGCCTTGCAAAGGAGAACGGCACGCGCTGTGTCGGCAATCGAGCCGACATCGGGGGTCTTGATTTGAACGAGATGCGCAGCCTTCGCTTCGGCAAAGAGCCGGATATCCTCGAGCGTATTGCATCTCTCATCCACGACAATGCGAGCGCTGGACCCCCGGTCAGCCAGGATCGATACAATTCGAGCGTAGTTATCAATTTGGGCCTGTGTGGAACCAAAATCGGCCGGGCACTCGATGTTCAGCGTAAAACCCGGAACGGTATCGGCAACCCTGCAGATAAAGTCGGCGATTCGTTGCGGCTCCAGGCCGATTTCCAGGCCGATCCAACCATACACGTCGAAATGCAGCACCGGATGATACCCCGAGCGGCCGATTTCGCGCGTGCGCGCTGCAACCCACTTCACGAACTCCACGAAAGTCTGGCCGTTGACGCCGAATTTCTGCCGTGAGTTGATCAGACCGTGGGGAAGCACATCCACCGCTTTCAAAATCATCTTGTCGACGTTGATTTCGCGAGCATCGCCGCTCTGGCAGTAAATCGGGACCCTGCGCGTCGGCAGCGGTAAGTCAAATTCAGCGCATACAACCTCTGCCATGGTGGCGCGCTGAAGGTAGGCCGCGGCTCGAAGCAGCGCCTGGCTGACGCCGTACTCAATCGCGAGGGGTAGCCGCTGCTGTTCGAATGGCTCGAAAACCTTCGCGCAGGCATCAAGATAAAGAGACGCATCGACATCGAGAAGCCGTGGTGCCACGACGCGCGACGTCAAATCCGAGATTCGAGTAGTTTCGAACACAGGATCGCGTCCGCCAGCACCAGAGTACTGAACGCCCATCATGTCGCCCCAAACAACGGTGTCGTCCGTGAGAACAAGCCCGACGCTCAGCGAAGATGCCGGAATGCGAAGCGACGTGAACCCAGGCGTTATCGGTTCGCCGACATAGATGAAGCCGTCCTGGGTTGCGCCGGACCTAATGGCAGCTTGATCGTCATAGAAGAATGCGCCGTTGCCAGGCGCAAGGAGGACGTCTTTGATCTGCAATTCAGTCACTCGATTCTTTCTGAGGGGATTAAATTCGTTCCGCTACTGGCACGCCTGAACTCTTAGATCTTCAGCGGTCGCGCAACGAGCGCTACCCCTTCGTTGACGTCGACATGCGCGCCCGATCGTATGGCGATGACGATGGATGTTCCAGGCGCGCGGATATCAATGGACTCAGCGGACAGCGAATCCATCGGATGCAGGATGCCTATGAGATCTCCCTGCTTCACTTCATCCAATACCGAGCAGCGAGGTTCGAAGATGCCGGTTGCAGGCGATTTCAACTCGTCGGAAGGATGCGTTTCGAGTGTTCGGCCGGACTTCTTTTGATGGAACGTTGGATACTCGGCTTTACCCTCGACCAGCCCGAGCGCGATGAGCGCGTTGCGTACTCCAGCCTCGTAGATCGCCAGATTGTCCGCACCGACCGTGCCGCCGCCGAATTCAGTGCAAACAAACACCTTGCCCTGGTTTTGCGCCAGGATATCGAACATTCCAGCCGTGTCGTTGTATTCCCAGACCAATGTCAAGGGCAATTTGAACGCTTCCGCCATTCTCACCGTCCTGGCCATGAGATCGGGATCGGCAATGGGGTGCGTCGTGGTCGCCGGCGGAAAATCCCACGTTGGTCCAAAGCTGTGCAGATCAAATACGGTGTCGACCACTGGCAACAATACGCGCGAAACCGCATCCGCGATTCGTTCGGTCACTGGCCCGTCGGCGCGGCCCGGAAACACGCGGTTGAGATTCAACCCGTCGAGCGGAGTATTGCGGCTCCATGCCTGCACGGCCAATGGATTGAGCACCGGCAGGACGATGACCCTTCCACAGGTTTGCTCTTCTGGCAACCACTCAATAAGGCGTCGCGCGACTAGTGGCCCCTCCAGTTCATTGCCATGATTTCCGCCGGTGACAAGGAGGGGCGGTCCCTCTCCTTTATTGAGACTGAAGACCGGGAGCGAAAGCTCTCCGCGGTCGGCACCTCCCGGGACAACGAGATGCCCCCTGCTCACCCCGGGCGTATCGAGATCAAACGTAAGATATGGTGCTTCGCTCATTGTTCAACCTATTGCGAGTATTCAGGCGACCTGGGCGCCGGGTTTACGATAGCAGTTGCGCGTTTGCATTCTCTCACTTTGGAAGTATGCGCCACGCGGTGTTCAATTCGCCAATATAATGTCCCGGACGGTGCCATCGCATTTTCAGATGGCCAGCGCCTGCTTCGCTGGACTCCGCTGCTCCGATGTTCACAAGGAAGAACTGGAACCGTGGCGAATAGCGGGCCTCTCCTTCATAGACCTAGCACCGACAGCGTACTTGCCCGCCACACAGGCCAACCCAGGGATCTTGCAAGCTTAGTGGAGACGTTGGAGCGTTTCATCACCGGTCGAGGGCTAAGAAGCATATTGCCCGCTACCGTGCTCAATCCTGGCAGACATTATCAGCGCCTAGTTGCACTGCCCGTTGCTCCAAGACGCCAGGCTTGTGCGAGATGAAGATGAAGGCGATGCCGATCCACTCTTGCAGATCCATGGGCAGGGTTCACGATCTGGGCCTACACGAAGACGTCCAGGGCCGAGGCCCTCTCGTCGGCGATGATATGCGAGACTTGAAGGGCCGCTTCGGCGCAATGTGCCGAGCTCTGGCGCGGGCCAACCGACAGTGCGGACGGGACTTTGCGGGCGACGAGGGCCTTGGTCATACCGCCCAGTAGGGCCTGCCGGCGGAGCTTAGGGCCCATCTGGGCGCTAGATGACCCAGATATGGATACTGCATTTGACGCAAGCTAGCAGGTGATCAATCTTGGACTGGAACGAGATTGCAAAATGGTGGCAATCTGCGCCTGCACATCTTCCGCGCAGGGCGTGTCTATACGAACCGTCAAACGAGAGGCGACACTCCGAAATATGCGCAGGGTGGCGGAAGCAGATGACGACCCAGTTTCGCCGGCGACGTTTGCGCCACTTATGCAGCCGACTTTTCTTTCGATCTGGCTCGCCACCCAGGTCTCTACTCTCGGCTGGTTGATGCAGACTGTCGCCATCAGCTGGCTGATGGCGACAGTCTCGACTTCCGATCTGATGGTCGCGCTGGTACCGGCGTCATCGACGCTGCCCGCATTCATTCTATCTGTCTTCGTCGGGGCCATCGCCGACAATTTCAACCGTCGCAGGGTCATGTTCGCCGGCCGGTGCATTATGGTGATAGCATCTGCCATGCTGACTGCGTCTGTGGCGCTGGGCTTTGTCGACCCGTGGATGATCCTCGGCTTCAGCTTCTTGATCGCATGCGGGGGCGCTCTCAATGATCCCGCCTGGCAAGCCTCGGTTGGCGATATCGTGGACAGACGCGATGTTCCCGCTGCGGTCAACCTCCTCTCCCTCGGCTTCAACACTGTCCGCACCGTGGGCCCGGCGCTCGGCGGCATCGTGGTTGCCTCGTTCGGGCTGCTGACGGCTTTTGCCGTGACCACACTCAGCTACCTGGTACCTCTGGGGACCATATGGCGCTGCAAGTGGAAGGTTCGCTCTTGGCCTCTTCCGCGTGAGCCGATGAGGACGGCGATCTATGACGGGCTGCGCTTCACGGCGATGTCGTCCGAAATCAAGGCGGCGATCGCGCGCGGAACTCTCTTTGGCCTGGCAAGTATCGCCATACTCGCGCTGCTGCCCCTGGTCGTCCGCGATCAGCTGGGAGGAGGACCACTCGCCTATGGCGCCCTCATGGCCGGCTTCGGGACAGGCGCTGTCATCGCCGGCATCTCCAATGGCATGTTCAGACGGATCTTGTCTCAAGAACGACTAATGACGCTCGCGTGCGTCGCCTGCGCGGCATGCTCCCTCTCCCTTGCGCTGACCTCTTCGATTGCGGTGGCGGCAATTGCGCTCGCCTTGGGCGGCGCGGGCTGGGTCACAGCCTGGTCCGGGGTTGCCGTGAGCGTACAGCTGGCGAGCCCGCGCTGGGTCGTGGGTCGCACCATCTCGATCTATTATGCATTGATAGATGGCGGTATCGCGGCCGGCAGTTGGGTGTGGGGCACGGTGGCGCAGAACCATTCCCTGACCTTGGCGCTGGAGGGTTCTGCTGGTGCTCTGTTGCTCGTTGTCGCGACCGGCGCGTTGTTTCCTCTGCGCGAGCGCCGCGAGTCCGAGCCCGATCCTTTGGAGGAATTCGACGCCCCAGTTGTCGCTGTCAATCTGAACCCAAGAAGCGGTCCCATCGTCATCAGGGTCGAATATCTGATAGCCGAGAGAAATCTAGAGGCTTTCCTCGACCTCATGCGGCAGCGGAGGCATGTACACAGCCGCGTCGGTGCTCGGAATTGGACGCTCCAGCGCAACCTTCAGAAGCCTATGCAATGGACAGAGACGTTCCGCACACCGACCTGGACGGACTACCTTCGACTCAATTATCGTCTCACGGAAGACGACAAGGAACTGGACGAACGGGTCCTTCTCCTGCACGGAGGAGATATCCCACCTCAGACCACGCTTTCGATTGAGCGACCCACAGGCTCTGCTCGCAATACCGAGCCATTAACGCCTTATTTTCCCCACCGTTGACTTCTTTACGGGTGTACTTCTCGTACAACTCGCGCATGCACTAGATCACGACTGATTACGCTATGCTAGAGAGTGTTGATGGCGGCGGCCAAGGAGTTGAGCAAGGCGACAGCTTCTTCGTAGCGGCCCGGACGCTGCAGGATTCGAGCGTCTTGACAGCGACGGCTATGAAAGGATTGCCGCTCAAGGTTCCGATCTGCGAAAGAGCGTGTTCAATGTTAGACGGGCTTACCGGGATGGCCAGGACGAGATGACCGCTGCATGAGCATTTGCAAGCAGCATGAGAATTCTAAGGGCCGTCAAGGTCGATCCGGCATCCATCTCGCCTCTAGATGATAGTGATAGACAGACTGAATTTGACTTGAGATGCTTGGCCATTTGATGTTTGTCTGAATATTCGTCAGCCGCTACGAGGCGCATTGAAGCGGTCTGGTTGTCAGATTCCTTGTAAACCATCGTGGCTGCCTGGCTCCTCCACATGAAACTTCTTCCAATCCTGCTTAGTCCTGTGTGAGTAGTCTTTCACAAGAACCCAGGCGGTCGCGTCCCCATGAGATGCTCAAAAAGGAGCGGGGTCCCGAAGTTATTTCCGCCGCACGCAAATTCTCGTCAACTTGAGCCCGCGACATGCAGGAAGCGGATCGCCGCTAAGGCGGGTGAAAGCCTCGCTGTCGGCGACATACTCTGGAATTCGAATAGGAGAAGCTAGATGAAAGTTCTTGTTCCGGTAAAGCGGGTTGTGGATGCGAATGTGAAGGTTCGTGTGAAGGCTGACGGTTCGGCGGTGGAACTCGCCAACGTCAAGATGGCGATGAACCCGTTCGACGAGATCGCGGTCGAAGAGGCGATCCGGCTGAAGGAGGCCGGCAAGGCGGAGGAGATCATCGTTGTCTCGATCGGGCCGCAGCAGGCGCAGGAGACCTTGCGCACCGCGCTCGCCATGGGCGCCGACCGCGCCATCCTGGTCAAGACCGACGAGCAGACCGAGCCGCTGGGCGTCGCCAAGGTGCTGAAGGGCGTGGTCGAGGCGGAAAAGCCCGGTCTCGTCATTCTCGGCAAGCAGGCGATCGATGACGATTCGAACCAGACCGGCCAGATGCTGGCCGCACTTCTGGGCTGGGCGCAAGGCACTTTTGCATCCAAGGTCGTTATCGATGGCGACAAGGCCAAGGTGACGCGCGAGGTCGATGGCGGCCTGCAGACGGTGGAGCTGAAGATGCCCGCGATCGTCACCGCGGATCTTCGCCTAAACCAGCCGCGCTATGCGTCGCTGCCCAACATCATGAAGGCCAAGAAGAAGCCGCTCGACGAGAAATCTCCCGCTGATTACCGCGCCGACGTCAAGCCACGGCTGAAGGTGATCAAGACCGAGGAGCCGGGCGACCGCAAGGCCGGCGTCAAGGTCAAGAGTGTCGCCGAATTGGTCGCCAAGCTCAAGAACGAAGCCGGCGTGCTGTAGGAATTCATGTGATGCCGGCCTGCAAAAGGCAGGGTTCTCCGCTCACCTAGGCTCACGTACTGAAGTACGCTCCGCTCGGGTTCTCGAACCCAACCGTTTTCGACTCGGCCTGACATGAATTCGAGACGTCCCCACTGAAGTGGATCAAGGAATAAAAAGATGACAATTCTTCTGATTGCCGAACACGACAATGCGACGCTTTCCGACCAGACCGCCAAGGCGCTTTCGGCGGCACTGCAGATCGGCTCCGACGTGCATGTGCTGGTCGCCGGCAAGGGCGCGAAGGGCGCAACCGACGCCGCCGCCAAGCTCAAAGGCGTGAGCAAGGTGCTGCTCGCCGAAGCCGACGAACTCACCGAGCGTCTCGCCGAGCCGCTGGCGGCGCTCGTCGTCGGCATCGCCGACGCCTATGACACGATCGTCGCGCCGGCGACCTCGTCGGGCAAGAACGTCGCGCCACGCGTGGCAGCCCTGCTCGATGTCGCGCAAGTGTCGGAGATCATCGAAGTTGTCTCGCCCGACACCTTCAAGCGGCCGATCTATGCCGGCAACGCCATCCAGACGGTGCAGTCGAGCGACGCCAAGAAGGTGATCACCGTGCGCACCGCCTCCTTTCAGGCTGCACCCGAAGGAGGTTCAGCCCCGGTCGAGACGGTTCAGGCCGCAGTCAATCCCGGCCTGTCGAGCTTCGTCGAGAACAAGCTTTCCGAGACCGATCGTCCGGCGCTAACTTCGGCCAAGATCATCATCTCGGGCGGCCGCGCGCTGGGCTCCTCGGAGAAGTTCCAGGAAGTCATCCTGCCGATCGCTGACAAGCTCGGCGCCGCCGTCGGCGCCTCTCGTGCCGCAGTCGATGCCGGCTACGCGCCGAACGACTGGCAGGTCGGCCAGACCGGCAAGGTGGTCGCACCCGATCTCTACATCGCCGTCGGCATCTCCGGCGCCATCCAGCATCTTGCCGGCATGAAGGATTCGAAGGTCATCGTCGCCATCAACAAGGACGAGGAAGCGCCGATCTTCCAGGTCGCCGACTACGGCCTCGTCGGCGACCTTTTCCAGATCCTCCCCGAACTCCAGAACCAACTGTGAGGCATCCATGTCTCAGCTCCACGTCCTGAACTTAGCCTGTGACAACCGCCCTGGGGTGGTGGCCGCCGTGACTACCGAATTGGCTGACTTAAAGGCAAACATCGCGGAAAGTAGTCAGTTTTGGGACCGCATTAGCATTCTTCATGCGAACGCGGTCGAGGGGGACAACTCCCTTTCGGCGAAGAGAATCGAGCATGCACCGAAATCGGTGATCGACCGCTTTGGCTTGCATTGGAGGCGGAGGTGGCAACGATTGTCTCCAACCACGACGAAAGCCGCGAGACTGCCGCGCGCGAAGGAATTCCTTTCATTATTGGAAGGTGATTGCCGAGAACAAGGCCGAGCACGAACGGAGGCTGCTTGACTTCGTACAGGAGGCTTAGGCAGACCTCGTCGTCTTGGGCCCGGTATATGCAAGTATTGTCGGATGGACTATCGACCCGGCTGTTCGGCAATCATCAATATTCATTATTCCTTTCTGCCCTCCTTCAAGGGGGCAAAACCCTATCATCAGGCCTTTGAACCCGGGGTAAAGTTGATCGGGCCACGGCCCATTACGTCACACCAGATCTCGACGAAGGACCGATTATCGAGCAGGAAGTCGGGCGTGTTGCGCATGCGATGACCGTGGATGACCTTGTTGCCACGGGTCGCGCTGTCGAAAGCCGCGTCCCCTGCTCGGGCCGTTAAGCTGCACCTCGAGAGACGCATCATGTTCAATGGCAACAGAACGATCGTTTTTCCCACCTGACGACATTCGCCAATGCAGCCAAAAGCTGGTGGCGCGCGGTCGAGGCCAATAGAGATATGACAAGGCCGTTAATCCGGACATGATTATCGCCTTACGATGGCTTCGCTCCATCTCGAAATCAGATTAGCCCAATTCACAAACTGAATTTGACACAAGGCCTCATGACGAATGACATCAACCAACAGACTGGATGTTTGGACGTCTCAACGCAGGTACGTTCACCTGCCCTGCGTTGAGGGCTTCCGAAGTACCCGAGTGGGCGTCCGCGAGTCTCCGATGCAACTTGAACGGTGCGGACGAGCACCTCGCATCGTCAAGCAAATGTAAAGCGGACCTATGAAGATCGATAAAAAATCCGTTGCAGGCAAAGAGCTAATTGTACAGGAACAGACCCAGCTCTTGGTAATTGGCGCGGGTCCTGCCGGTCTATCCGCCGCCATTGAGGCGGCTCGGCGAGGCCTTTCGGTTGTGCTCATTGATGAGAACCCGGTCCCCTTCAAGACGATGGGCGACGAGGTGCCACTGCACTATGGACAGGGCATGTCCGGCATAGCGCGCAACCGTAATGCTATGATTGAGGCCTTCGTCACTTCCGAACCACTGATCCAGGTAGCATTCGACGCTGGCGTGGACGTGCGGCTCGGCACCGCCTGTTGGGGGCTTTATGCAAATGGTCCCGGTGTCCACTGGCTACCCGGCACGGTTGCCGGCTTGGCCGATGAGGAACGCGGCTGGCTGATCGGCGCGGAATACGTCATAGTCGCGGCGGGCCGGCGGGACATAGGACTTGGCTTCCCCGGCTGGGAGAAGCCGGGCGTAATAGGTGCCACGGCAGCGGTTACACTCGCGACGCGGTTCGGAGCCCTGAACCCTCGGCGGGTGGTTATCCTTGGCACCTCGGCAGAGGCGCTGACTGCTGCCGCAGCACTCAGGGAGGCTGGCATCGAGATCGGGGCGATCGTGGAACAGGCGGCCGAGCCCGTCGGTCCCGCCCACCTTGTGACCGAATTGCGCGGCGCAGGGTGCGAATTCCTGACCCATCATGTCGTGCGCGAGGCGCTGGGGCGAGGATCGATCGAGGGAGTGCTAATTTCCGCCGTGGACAAGACCGGTCGATCCGTTGGCGAAGAGCGCCGGATTGGCTGTGAGGGCATCGTGCTGGCGGTCGGCGCGACGCCGGTCGTCGATCTGCTCGCCGCTCTCGGCTGCCGTATTGCGTTTCAGCCGGAACGTGGCGGCTATGCGCCAGTGATGGACCCGGGTCAACGCACCAGCGTACACAACATCTTCGCGGTCGGCGACTGTGCCGGCATCTGGCCTGCCAAGACGCTCGACCGCAGCATCGCAGCGGGCGAAGGTCTCCGCGCAGTCGGCACCATTCTGGGGGACGCCAGAAACTATAAGGTCCCTGAGCCCGACCGGCCAGCCTACGACATATCAGCTTATCGCATGGCTTGGGTGCGCGCCAGCGTCATAGCGGCGCGCGGCGAGTTCCACGTCTGTCAATGTGAGGAGGTCACCGCGAGAGAGATCATCGAGGTCCGTCCGCCGCGCTATCTCGGCTGGCCAGCCGACCGCCGCAACGACCGCTCGCTCTCGTCCCTGCTGGACGAGGCCCCCCCAAACCCAGACCAGGTCAAGCGGCTCACGCGCGCCGGCATGGGACCGTGCCAAGGACGGCGCTGCCGCGAGCAGATAGCGGCCTTGCTGGCGCTACAGGCCACCGCACCGCTGGCTGCTATCCCTCTCGCAGGCTACCGCGCGCCCGTGCGCCCGCTGCCCCTTGCGATCGCCAGCCAGCTTCCCGAATCGGCAGACCAGGCCCGACATTGGGAGCTCTGGTTCGGAATCCCCTCGCAGTGGCAAACCCAGTGGGAGGTTCCCGAATTTTATACGGTTGCCGCCAATGAAGCGACCGTCGCGGGGGCGGATGGTGAGGGAGGCGGCCATGAATGAGATCACGGGTGCATCAGTCGTCATCGTAGGCGGCGGTGTTACAGGGCTGAGCGCCGCCTGGTGGCTGGCAAAATCCGGCGTCGATGTTCTAGTTATCGAGAAAGGCATCGTCGGCTGGGAAGCGTCTGGCCGCAATGGTGGCGGCTGCGGGCACGTCACTTCGCCTCTCTACCCAGAGATGCTGCGGCTGTGGCCGATCATGGATGAATTGCTCGGTTATCCGACAGAGTTCTCGGCGAATCGGATCCACGTCGCCGTGACCGAGGAGCAACTGGCGGTCGAAAAGTGCAGCGCTGCTGCAGTGGAGCTTCATGGGTACCGGTGCGAGCTTCTTGACTGGCAGCAACGCCGTGCACTCATTCCCCTCGTCGGCGACAACGTTGCCGGCGCGTATTTGTATCACTTCGGTGGGCACGCGAATCCACACCGCACGGTCCAGGGCTATGCGTGGGCGACGCAGGACCATGGCGGCCGGCTGATGCAACACTGCGCCGTCACGGGGTTCCGCACCGAGGGTGAGAGGGTGGTAGGCGTCGAGACGGACCGCGGCCTGGTTGGCTGCGATCAACTCGTGATTGCAGCAGGGCCACACACTGGTCGCTTGTCCGCCATGCTGGGTCAGGAGGTTCCTATGGCCAGCGCACGCGCCGAGATGATCGTTACTGAGCCGCTTCCCCTGATGGTTCATGGTGGTGTCGACGGGAATGGCCTGCACGGCCGGCAGACCCTGCGCGGCAATCTGGCCTTTGGAGGCGGCCCGCACGAATGGCTGGAGCTGCCCGAGGGAGGCGTATTTGCCAACCCCTCGACCCCGCTGATGGGCCATATCGGCCGCCGCTTGATTGAGATGATGCCGAAGGCCGCACACGCCCGCATCATTCGATCCTGGGCCGGTGTGATCGAGAACACGCCCGACGGGCGTCCCGTGATCGACCGGCTCTCAACGTTTCCTAACGTGGTTGTTGCGACTATGTCCAGCGTGGGCTTTGGTCTCTCACCGTCTAGCGGGCGAGCGATCCGCGATGTAGTTGTCGACGGCACCTGTAGCTTCGCGGACATCTCCTCATTCAGGCTGGCACGATTCGCGAAACTTGAGCCCAACTGGCGTGAATTGCAGGGATGGGTTGCGCTCGCGATGGAGGAGGCCGCATAGAGCACTGTCCGACGGACATGCTCGCTGTTTCTTGACTATACAACCTTGACCACGGGGAGCGTTGAGCGTGAACGCGCTGCCTTGCCTGCGCCTCGCTTATCGCCGTTTCTTCGAAGCTGACTCCGAATGCAGAACGGCTTCATTCGGCGCATCGGCAGGAGGGACACAAGACGTGCGAATCGTTCGATAGCGGCCGCAAAAGGAAATCTGTTCGGAATGGTCTGTCCAGCACGCGGCAAAGATGCAGCAGGCATCGGGTCGATTGCGATTCCATCGTCTTCTCGATGAACTGCAGAGTGAGCGGTGTTCTGACGCCACCTTTCGGATCGGGCTGTGAGGGGCGATGTTCGAAGCCTGTGAGGGCTTCGACATATGACGATTTCAGAGTTTACGCTTAAGTCCAGCGATCTTGAGCCGGTGCGCCGGTTCGAGGTTTTCACGGGCACCGGCCGGCGGCGGGAATGGTCGCCGGAAGAGAAGTCGCGGATCGTGGCGGAAAGCTACGCAGCCGACGAGACGGTATGTGCTGTCGCGCGCCGATACGCTTTGTCCCCGCAGCAACTGTTCACCTGGCGTCGGGCCGCTCGCCAGCCGGCGGCCGAGAGAGTGGCGATGTCGGACTCGTTGTTCGTGCCAGCGGTTGTGGCGGCTCCGACGATGGAACCGACAGCGAAGCGGGCGCCAAGGCAACGCAAACGGAAAGCCGCCCGAGACGGCGGGGTGATCGAGCTGGAGATCGACGGTGTCGCCATGCGTGTTGGCCGCGGCGCCGATGCCAAGACGGTGGCTGCTGTAATCCGCGCGCTGAAGGCGACGCCGTGATCGGACCGACGGGTGCGGTCAAGGTCATGGTGGCGACGAAGCCGGTCGACTTCCGAACGGGCGCGGAGGGTCTGGCCGCACTGGTGCGCGAGACGATGGGCGCCGATCCGTTCAGCGGCGCGGTCTACGTCTTCCGGGCAAAGCGGACGGACCGGATCAAGCTGATCTTCTGGGATGGCACCGGAGTCTGCCTTTATGCCAAACGCCTGGAGGATGGCGAGTTCCGCTGGCCGAAAGTGCATGACGGCGTGATGCGGCTGACGGCCGCGCAACTGTCGGCGCTGCTTGAAGGACTGGACTGGCGGCGGGTCCATGAGGCCCGCCGGACCCGCGTTCCGGTCCAGGCCGGTTGATCCGCGACCAAGTGAATCAGCCCTGATTCCGCAGTCGCGGGCCGTCGGCGAATATGGTCTGATCCGTTCATGGCGACGACGGCGGACCAGCTTCCCGACGATCCGGATGCGCTCAAGGCGATGGTCCTGGCGCGCGATGTCGAGAATGCCCGACTGATCCAGATCATCAAGGAATTGCAGCGTCACCGCTTCGGCCGAAGAGCCGAGACGCTGCCGGAAGACCAGTTGCTGCTGGGGCTCGAAGAGGCAGAGCAGATCGAGGCGTCAGGCATGGAGGATGCCGAACGGCTTTCTCCCGCCGAGCGTCTGACGCGCACCGCGAAGCGTCGCACGAACCGCGGCGCGCTGCCTGCCCATCTTCCTCGCGTGGAGGTGGTCGTCGACATCGACGACCCTGTATGCCCGTGCTGCCGCAACGGCCTAGACCGGATCGGCCAAGACGTGAGCGAGCGGCTCGACATTGTTCCGGCGCTGCTGCGGGTGATCGTCGTGCGCCGTCCCAAATATGCCTGTCGCGCTTGCGAGGACGTTGTCGTGCAGGCTCCGGCGCCCGCACGGCTGATCGAAGGCGGGCTGCCGACCGAGGCGACGGTCGCCCAGGTTCTGGTCTCCAAATACGCCGATCACCTGCCGCTCTATCGTCAGGCGCAGATCTACGCCCGGCAGGGCATCAATCTCGATCGCTCCACGCTCGCCGACTGGGTCGGCCGCGCCGCCTGGCACCTGCGTCCGGTGCATGAGCGGCTGCTTGGCAAGCTGAAGTCCTCGCCGAAGCTGTTCGCCGACGAGACGACCGCGCCGGTGCTCGATCCCGGCCGCGGCAAGACCAAGACGGGCCAACTCTGGGCCTATGCCCGCGATGACCGACCATGGGAGGGAAGCGACCCGCAGGGCGTCGCCTATGTCTATGCGCCGGACCGAAAGGCCGAGCGTCCGATCGCTCATCTCACAGGCTTCACCGGAATCCTTCAGGTCGACGGCTATGGCGGCTATCGCGTGCTGGCCGAGAAAAGCGGCGTGACGCTCGCCTTCTGCTGGGCACACGTGCGCAGGCGCTTTTATGAACTGGCAGCAGCCGGACCAGCGCCGATCCCCAGCGAGGCGCTGAGACGGATCGCCGGGCTCTATAAGATCGAGGACGGCATCCGTGGCCGGTCGGCCGACGAGCGCCGAGCCGTGCGTCAGGAAAAAAGCCGCCCGATCATTGCCGATCTCGAACCATGGCTGCGCGAGAAGCTCGGCCTGATCAGCCAGAAGACCAAGCTCGCCGAGGCGATCCGCTACACGCTCTCGCGCTGGGAAGGCCTCACACGCTTCCTTGATGACGGCCCATCGAGATCGACAGCAACACCGTAGAACGCTCAATCCGTCCTATCGCGCTCAACCGCAAGAATGCACTCTTCGCAGGCTCCGACGGCGGCGCCGAGCATTGGGCCGTCATGGCGACGCTGATCAACACGTGCTTATGCCGCGCGCGGCATAAGGCGGTTTGGACTAACCCGCTCCGCGATTGCGGAGCGGCAAGGAGGGTGTGTGCCGCCGGCGTGGTGTTGATCGCGTCGTCTGTCGCGCTGGTCATGTGTCCACAACAAGCTCCGACTGCGTCAGCATGGAGTGGCTGCTTGCAGCCCATTCCATCGGACAAAGGAGTTTGTCATGACCCAACTTCGCCAGCGTATGAGCGAGGACATGGAGGTGCGCAACCTCGCGCTCAACACCCAGCTCTCCTACCTTCAGCAGGTCTCGCTGTTTGCGCGTCACTTCGGCAAGTCGCCGGACTTGCTCGGGCGAGAGGATATTCGGACCTATCAGGTCTATCTGACCAACGAGAAGAAGCTGTCGCCCGGCTCGATCCACACCGCCATTGCGGCGCTGCGCTTTCTCTACAAGGTGACGCTCGAGAGGGATTGGGCGCTTGAAGAGGTCCTGCCGCTTCCCAAGAAGCCGCAGAAGCTGCCGATCATCCTCAGTCCCGAGGAAGTTCAGCGGTTTCTCGGTTGCGTCCTCGATGTCAAACACCACGCCATACTGACCACTTGCTATGCCGCCGGCTTGCGCATCTCGGAAGCGGTTCAGCTGAAGCCCACGGGCATCGACAGCCAGAGAATGGTCATCCGCGTCGAGCAGGGCAAAGGCCAGAAGGACCGCTACGTGATGCTGTCGCCCAAGCTGCTGGAGATCCTGCGCAACTATTGGAAGGTGCGCCGGCCAAAGGCGTGGCTCTTCCCCGGCGATCGTGCCGACCAGCCGATCACCAGGGATGCGGTGGGACACGCCTGCGCGAAAGCGCGCGACCTCTCCGGCTTGTCCAAACCGGTCACGCCCCACAGTTTGCGGCACGCCTTCGCCGTCCATCTGTTGGAGGCCGGCGCCGACGTGCGGACCATTCAACTGCTGCTCGGTCACCGCAGCCTCGCGACCACCGCCCATTACCTGCGGATTGCCACCAACAGAGTCTGCGCCACATCGAGCCCCTTCGAGCTCTTGCCGCGTCCGGCGCCCACCGTGCCGCCGCCCGCCAAGCCTCAGTACTTCTGAGCTCGCGCCGATGGCCCGCTCGGGGCCGGAAGTGGCGGACATATTCCGTCGCTACGGCGAGGCCTATCGTATCCAGCATGACGCGTCGCTGTCGACCGCCCAGCTTCGCGTCATGACGGCGATCGAACTGTGCCGGACCGCCGCGCTCGGCGGGCATGTCGAGCAGTGCGATCAATGCGGCCATCGGCGCATCGCCTTCAACAGCTGCCGCGATCGCCATTGCCCCCGCTGCCAATCGCTGGCCCGCGCACAATGGCTGGAGGATCGTCGCGCCGAGCTTCTCGACACCCAATACTTTCACGTCGTCTTCACGCTGCCGGAGCCCATTGCCGCCATTGCCTATCAGAACAAGGCACTCGTCTACGGCCTGCTCTTCCGCGCCACCGCCGAGACCATGCGCATCATCGCTGCCGATCCCAAGCACCTGGGCGCCGAGATCGGCTTCTTCGCCGTGTTGCACACCTGGGGCCAAAACCTGCTTCATCATCCGCATCTGCACTGCGTTGTCACCGGCGGAGGCTTGTCTCGCGACGGCCATCGATGGATCGCCTGCAAGCCCGGCTTCTTCTTGCCCGTCCGGGTGCTCTCGCGCCTGTTCCGACGATTGTTCCTGGAGCATCTTGCGAAAGCCTTCGACGCCGGCCAGTTGAAGTTCTTCTCTGACTTGCAGGCCTTGAGCGAGCGCGATGCCTGCCGGCGCTATTTGGCGCCGCTACGAAAGGCCGAGTGGGTCATCTATGCCAAGCCGCCATTCGCCGGACCCGAACAGGTCCTCGACTACGTCGGCCGCTATACGCACCGCGTCGCCATTTCCAACAATCGCCTCGTCGCCATCGAGGATGGCGAAGTCGCCTTTCGCTGGAAGGACTATCGGCACGGCAGTCGGCAGAAGGTCATGACCGTCGCGGCCGATGAGTTCATTCGCCGCTTCCTGCTACACGTCCTGCCCGAGGGCTTCCATCGCATCCGCTATTACGGCTTCCTCGGCAATCGCTATCGCGCGCAAAAGCTTGCCCACTGCCGCGACCTGCTCGGCATGCCGGTTCCCGAGCCGTCGGACAGCCGATCCGCAAAGGACTATCGCGACCGCTACGAGGACCTCACCGGGCATTCCCTCAGGCAATGCCCGGCGTGCCATCGCGGGCAGATGATCATCATCGAAACATTCGGCGTCACCGGACGCCCGCCATACCAGGACACGTCATGAAGCAGGGGCGTCGCCTTCCTTGTCATAAGCATCGCGCCGGCCCGCTCGGAAGCCAAACTGAGCCGGTCCCGCAAAAGTGTGCGCCGTCATCACCGGCAACCTCTCCCAGGCAGGGCGCGGCGCCGATCCTCACATGCTGGAACCGATATCCGTGCCGCTTTCGGCGCACGCCACGCCTTCAATCGCTGGGTCTGCGACCGCATCCGCACCGCCACGCGATGCCTGTTATGGGTGCGGCCCCAAATGAAAACCCATAGCGGCCACCCGTGCCGGCGGCTTAGTCCAACACGTTTTTAGCTCAGCGCCGCGATCCACCCCAGCGCGCTCTCGCCACCCGCCTTTCAGCGCGACGCCAAGCTAAAAACGCTCTGCATTATGCCGACCGTCGAACTATGCCGAGTGAGCAAGTTTTTGCCAACACTTTCCTCAACGTAGCGGTAGCTGGATCGGCATAGCTTAGGCTCTCTCCGTCGCAATAGACGCGAAGGAGAGGACACATGAACGCAAGTGACTATCTGCAACGCAGCACACTGTATCGGAAGCTGATCCACGGGCCATATGGCGAGTTTGTGTCAGGCGACATGCACAATTGACCCCCTGACGACACGAAGAACTGATCCCTCTCTTTTGAGAGGAAAGAAGCTAGATGACGATTGAGATTTCTGTGACTCCTGCACCGTCCAGATCGATGCAGGGAGAGGGGATGCTGCAGGCAGAGGAAGTCATGTCGATGGTGCGCCTGCATAAATGCGGCTGGGGCGCAAAACGGATCGCAAAGGAATTCGGTTGCGCGCGCAATACGGCTCGCCGCTACCTTCGTGAAGGCGGTGTCATCGCTTATCAGGGTCGCCCGCGCGTGTCGGCGCTCGACGGGCTTGATGATTGGTTGCGGGAGCGATTTTTCCGTCACGACGGCAACGCGGACGTTATTCGCCAAGAGTTGGCGGACGAACACGGGATCGTTATCAGCCTGCGTTCGGTGGAGCGTGGGGTGCAGCATTGGCGCCGGGAGCTAAAGGCGCAGAAGCGGGCGACAGTCCGCTTCGAGACGGCGCCCGGTCATCAGATGCAGATCGACTTCGGCGATACCCGTGTTTGGATCGGCGGCGAGCGGGTGCGGATCCATGTGTTTGTCGGGACGCTTGGCTATTCGCGCCGGATGCATATCCGGGCCTCGCAGAGGCAGCGCCAGGCCGACTGGTTCGAAGGGCTGGAGGGCGCATTCCTGCGGTTCGGGGGCGTTCCGGCGGAAGTCCTGATCGATAATGCGAAGGCTCTTGTCGAGCACCATGACGCGGTGACGCGCGAGGTGAGGTTTAACGCGCGGCTGCATGCCTTCGCCCGGTACTGGGGCTTCAAGCCGCGGGCCTGTGCTCCCTATCGAGCGCGCACGAAAGGGAAGGACGAACGCGGAGTCGGCTACGTTAAGAAGAACGCGATCGCCGGGCGCCGGTTTGAGAGCTGGGCGGCGTTCGAGGCGCATTTGGACCGGTGGACGCGCGAGGTCGCCGACCAGCGCGAACACGGCACGACCGGTGTCGCGCCGGTGGAACGCTTTGCCGCTGAAGCTCGTGCGCTTCGCCCGCTGGCGGGACGCGCGCCGTTCGGACAGCTGCGGGATCTGGTCCGCAAGGTCCAGGCCGACTGCGCAATCGACTTGGATACGAACAGCTACTCGGTCCCTTGGCGCCTGATCGGCGAAAGCGTCCAGGTCGTGGTGCTGGCAGGCCGCGTGATCATCCGTCATGCCGGCCAGGTAGTGGCCGACCATGCCCTATACCGAGGGCGACGACAGCGCATCGTGGACCGAATGCATTTTGTCGGCGTTGCCGGCTTCGAAGGGCCGGTGCGCGCCGAGCGCATCGAGATCGCCCCGGCCACCTTGCTGCGGCCACTCGCCGAGTACGAAGCGGTGGTCGGAGGGGGCTGGTGATGACGACCCTAGATCATGACGTGCTGATCGCAACCCTGGATCGGCTGAAGTTGACGGCGATCCGCGACCAGCTCGACACGCTGCTGGACGAAGCGGTCCGTTCGAAGATGACCTTGCGCGAGGCCTTGGCTTTCCTGGTGTCGCGCGAGATCGCGCGGCGCGACGAGCGGCGCATCTCCATGTCGAGCAAGATCGCGCAGTTCCCGTTCGTGCGCGAACTCGACGGCTTCGACTTCGACGCGCAGCCATCGGTGGATCCAGGACAAATCAGGGAGCTGGCGACCTGCCGCTGGATTGCCCATGGCGACACGCTCTTGTTGCTGGGGCCTCCGGGAACGGGCAAAACCCATCTTGCTGTGAGCCTTGGTCGCGAGGCGATCCGCCAGAATTACAATGTCCAATTCGTCACTGCGGCCACGCTGGTGGCGATGTTGGCAAAAGCCCATGGCGATGGCTCGCTCGACAAGCAGTTGACGATCTTATCGCGTCCAAAATTGCTGATCATCGACGAGCTCGGCTATCTTCCCTTCGAGGCCAATGCCGCTCACCTGTTCTTCCAGCTGGTGTCGCGCCGATACGAGAAGGGATCGATCCTGATTACCTCCAATCGTTCGGTGGGCGAATGGGGGAACGTTTTTGGAGATCCCGTGGTGGCCACCGCGATCCTGGATCGCCTGCTTCACCATTCGGCGGTGATTACCATCCGCGGCGACAGCTACCGTCTCCGCGAAAAACGTCGGTCCGGTCTTCTGCAGAAGGCGGGACCGGCGCCCGAAACCAACGAAACAGCAACCCAGTGAAGGGGGTCAGTTCCTGATGTCGCCAAGGGGTCAATTCCTCGTGTCGCTTGACAGTTTGCACGCGTTTATGCGGGCAGATTGTCGGACGAAGGCTTCGGTCGGCAATGCACCTGGCGATCGCTAAGCCTATTTCGTGAGTTGAGAGACTGGCATGTCGGCAACGGGCACGATCTCCAGGATTTAAGCGAAGTTCATGTTGAGCGGTTTCTTGAGCACCGTTCCAAACACTGGAGCATCGATTCGGGCGACCGATCGGCGCTCCGGCGCTTGCTTGCCGCGTTACGGCAAGAAGGTTTGATACCAACCGCCCTTCCGATTGAGCGCACGGAGTACGAGCAGGTTGTTGATGTGTTCGCGGCTTACCTCACGAATGAGAGAGGGCTCGCCGCCTCGACGGTGGAAAGCCACAAGCTGCTCTCACGCCGATTTCTGCAGGAGGTCTGTCCGGCTGGCGCAGATGGGTTTGCAGCGCTCACCCCGGAGATCGTCATCGGTTATGTCGAGCGACATGCTCTCGATGGCTCCGCCGACAGCGGCAAGGCGATGTGCGGGGTGGTGCGCGCCTTCCTGCGCTATTTGCATCTGAAGGGCTTCATTTCGGTGGCCTTGGCCGATTGTGTGCCGTCGATCCGTCGCTGGCGGCTTGCTGGCCTACCAACCTTCCTGCCGCCAGAGAAGGTCCAACAGGTTCTCGATGCCTGCGATCGGACCACGGCAATGGGGCTCCGGGACTATGCGGTTCTGATGGTCCTGGCCAAGCTTGGCTTGCGCGCCAGCGAGGTTGCGGCGCTCAGTCTTGACGATATCGATTGGCAGTCGGGCAGTATCCTTGTCCAAGGCAAGGGACGACGGCAAGCGGCGATGCCGCTTCGCCACGATGTCGGCGCAGCTATCGTTGCGTATATCCGGCACGGGCGACCGGCTTCAGCGTGTCGTCGGCTGTTTTTGCGGATGCTTGCCCCGCACGTCGGTTTTGCCTCCGGCTGCGCCATCACGATGGTTGCAAAGGAGGCGCTCGAGCGGGCAGGGATTGACGGCTATGCGCACCACGGCGCCCACCTTTTTCGCCACAGCCTCGCGACCGACCTGCTGCGGTCGGGGGCCAGCTTTGCCGAGATCGGCCAATTGCTTCGCCACCGGAGCATCGACAGCACAAGAATCTATGCCAAGCTCGATATCGAGAAGTTGCGCGAACTGAGCCTGCCCTGGCCGGGAGGCGTCGAATGAGCCGGCTTCGAACAGCGCTCGAGCGCTATGTGGGCATGCGCCAGGGGTTGGGATACAAGTATCACGGACCCGCTCGACGGTTGTCGGATTTCATCACCTTCATGGAAGCTCGCGGCGCCGAGACCACCACCATAGCGCTGGCCATGGAGTGGGTGACGTCGATCGGCCGGCAACCGAGCTGGTCCATCCGCCTGACCGATGTGCGCTGCTTTGCTCAGCACCTCGCTCATTTCGATCCCCTGACGGAAGTGCCACCTCGAGACGCCGTGCCGGCGCCGCGGCGGGCAAAGCCCTACATCTATAGCGATGCCGAGATCTCGGCGCTTCTGGCGGCGGCACTGACGCTGCCGCCGGCCAAGGCCCTGCGCCGCTGGACATATCATTGCTTGTTCGGATTGATAGCGGTCGCCGGGCTACGCCATTCCGAAGCGCTCGACCTGCGCCGAGACGACGTCGATCTCGACCAAGGTATCCTCACCATTCGGGAGACGAAGTTCGGCAAGTCGCGGCTGGTCCCGCTCCATGCCACGACGGTCGCCGTGCTGTCGGACTATGCCGCGCGACGCGACGTGCATCTCGTCGCACCTCGTAGCCCCTATTTCTTTGTCGCCGAGCAGGGCGGCAGATTGCTGCACCAATACGTGCACCGGGTGTTCTGGCAGCTGTCGCGACAGATCGGTCTGCGGCAGCGGGGGCAGCGCAATGGTCCGCGGATTCACGATCTTCGTCACCGTTTCGCTGTCCAGGCCCTGACCAACTGGTATCGTGCGGGCGAAGATGTCGAGCGGGAACTGCCAGTCCTCTCGACCTTTCTCGGCCACGCCAATGTTCGCGACACCTACTGGTATCTATCCGCCGCGCCGGAGCTAATGACCCATGCCGCGCGACTGCTGGATGAGCGGTGGGAGGTTCGCTTATGAGTGCCTCGAACGATCTGGCCGTGCTGATCGAGCGATGGTTCACCGATCGGCTCATGCGACATCGAGGCGTAAGCTCCAACACCATCGCCTCCTATCGCGACACCTTCCGGCTCCTGTTTGCATTCGCGCAGACACGCCTTGGCAGGTCTCCGTCGCAGTTGACACTTCGGGATTTGGACGCGCCTTTCATCGGCGCATTCCTGGAGGACCTCGAGACCCTGCGATCCGCCTCGGTGAGGACCCGGAACCTCCGCCTCACGGCCGTACGGTCTTTCTTTAGATATGCGTCGTTCGAGGAGCCGGCCCATAGCGCCCAGATTCAACGCGTGCTCGCGATCCCGAGCAAGCGATGCGACAAGCGACAGCTTCAGTTTCTCACCAGGCCCGAGATTGAAGCGATCCTGGCCTGTCCGGATCGCAGCACATGGCTGGGACGGCGTGATCACACTCTGCTGTTGCTGGCTGCGCAAACGGGGTTAAGAGTCTCGGAGATCATCGATCTCGACCGGGACTCGGTGATGCTGGGGCACGGTGCCCACGTGCGATGCGTTGGCAAGGGCCGCAAGGAGCGAAGTACGCCGCTCACCAAAGTTGCACAGCAAGCCCTTCGGGGCTGGCTCAACGAGCCCAGGAAGCGGGGCGCAACGGCTCTCTTTCCGAACACGCACGGCGGCAAGCTGAGCGCCGACGGCGTGCAGGCGCTGCTGAACAAATATGTCGCCAAGGCTCGCGAACACTGCGTCCCGCTCGAAGCGGGTTTCGCCCCCATGTTTTGAGGCACAGCGCTGCCATGGAGCTGCTGCAGGCGGGCGTCGATTGTTCGGTCATCGCCCTATGGCTGGGCCATGAGGCGATGGAAACGACGCTGACCTATCTTCACGCACATCTTGAGCTGAAGGAATCCGCACTCGCCAAGCTGAAGCCATACGAACGCGCAAAGGCCGAACGATTTCGACCGAACGACAGGCTTCTTGAGTTCCTGAACGCCCTTTGAGCATCAGAACTATGCCGAGTGTCAACGACCGGTTCTTGATCGAAATGGCGGGCAAAGCGCTCCGTACCGCCATGATCGGAAGAGGCGCTCGGCATAGTTCGGCGGTCGGCATAAACCTGCAAACAGCGTCGAGCCCCTCGGCTACTTGGCCGATGTCCCCTCACCAGGATCGTCAACGGCCACCCGAACAGCCAGATCGACGATCTCCTGCCTTGGGCCTATATCCGGGTGCCCGAGCTCAAGGCCGTGGCCTGAAAACAGCGCTTACACTGCAGACCGCGGGGCTGACAATAAGAGCAAGACTTCTGCTATACATCCTCGCGTTAGCAGCCCATAGCGCCATGGCAGGTACAGTACATCTCGATCTGTCCGAAAATATCATGCCCGTGCTTCCAGCCTTCGCCAGAGCCCAGATCCCCACCTAAATCCAGTTGAGGAAGTGGTATTGCCTCAGCGGCAATTTGGCCTCAACCCGTCTTCAACATCGGACGTCAATCTTCGACGCTGCCCGCGAGCTCCTACGCTTCGATATTGTTGACCCGGCTGGATACTGAGCCGCTCCAATCGGCAGCTCAAGCCCGCACCCGCTCGCTCCTCGGGTCATACATCGGCTTAAGCGAGACGTCCGCGGCAAAGCGCTCACCTGCAATCTCGATTTCGTAAGAGGAGGAGAGCAGCTCTTCTTCGCTTTCATTCTTGCAAGATACATATCCAAGGCCTATGGCTCCGCCGAGCGTATGCCCGTAGTCAGCGGACGTGATTGTTCCCGCGATCCGACCATTTCGGAAGATGACCTCGTTGTGATGCATCAGTGGAGTGGGATCTTTGAGCCGAAACTGAACCAGTCGACGCCCGAGCCCCGCCTCACGTTTTCTCAGCACGGCATCTCGCCCGATAAATCTAGGCTTTGCTGTTTTTACGGCGAAGCCCAATCCCGCTTCGAGCACATGATCATCGCTGCCAATATCTTCCCCAAAACCCCGATATGCCTTTTCGATGCGGCAGGAGAGAATGGCATGCAGCCCACACAGCTTGAGTCCGACATCCGCGCCGGCTACCTCGATTGCTTCGAAGACATGCGCGGCTTGGTCAGTTGGGACGTAAATTTCCCAGCCCAACTCGCCAACATAAGTCACTCTATGCGCCCGCGCCAGGCCCATGCCGATCTCAATTTCCTGGAAGGTGCCGAACGGATTGTTCTTATTGGAAAAATCATTCGGGCTTACTCTGCCGAGCAGTTCGCGCGAACTTGGTCCCATCACCGCCAGAACGCTTTCCGAAGCCGACATATCGGTTATAACGACGAACTCGTCGCCTACATGCCGCCGGAGCCAAGACAAATCGCGATGCAATGTGAAGGCCGAAACGACGAGCAGGAAAGCAGTCTCCGTGAGGCGACTCACGGTGAAGTCGCTCTCGATCCCGCCGCGCTCGTTCAGCATTTGCGTATAGACGATCCGGCCGATCGGCACGTCAACGTCGTTGGAGCAAAGCTGCTGGAGGAAGCTGCAGGCGTCTCGTCCCTCCACACGGATTTTTCCGAATGAGGTCAAGTCGAAAATACCAACACGTTCGCGTATCGCCACGTGCTCGTTGCGCTGATTATCGAACCAGTTTTGGCGGTGCCAGGAGTAACGATACTCGCGCTCCTGGCCCTGCCTGGCAAACCAGTTGGCTCGCTCCCAGCCTACCGCCTCGCCGAACACCGCGCCCCTCACTTTGAGATGCTCGTGAATTGGCGAGCGTCGAACATCGCGCGAAGTTGTCATCTGACGGGCGGGGAATTGGTCGGCATAGGTAACCCCCACAATCTCCGATACCCGCTCTCTCAAGTAGGAACGATTCTTCTGAAAAGGCTGCATCCGACGGATGTCCACACCTGACAGATCGAATGGCGGCTCGCCGTCATTCATCCACTGTGCCAGCGCTAAGCCCGCCCCACCCGAGGAGGCTATCCCTCCGGTGTTGTAACCGCACGCTACCCAATAGCCTCTAAGTTCGGGAGCTTCTCCCAAAAGGTAGTGATCGTCGGGTGTGAAGCTTTCTGGCCCATTGAAGAAGGTGCGGATACCGGCCGTGGCCAGGATCGGCATGCGCTTCAGAGCCTTCTCCATAATAGGTTCGAAATGCGCAAAATCCTCAGGCAGCTGATCAAAGCAGAAACTTTCCGGGATGCCATCCATTCCCCACGGCTTCGCCTTCAGTTCTACCGCCCCAAAAAGAATTTTGCCTGCATCTTCCTTGTAGTACGTCTGCTCGTCACGAACACGAAGTACCGGCAGTCGGGTCAGCCCTTCTATCGGTTCTGTGATCATGTAGAAATGTTCGCAGGCATGCAGTGGAATCGCGACGTTGCTTTTTGAGCCTAATTCCCGGGCCCACATCCCGGCGCAGTTTACGACGTTGTCTGTTTCAATTACCCCTCGCTCGCCATCCTTCTCCCATGTCACGCTCGACACCCGACCGTTCCTCGTCTGAACACCAGTGACTTGCACTCCTTCAAATATGGCAGCGCCGCGCATACGTGCGCCTTTGGCGAGCGCCATCGTGACATTAGTTGGATCACATTGCCCATCATTAGGAAAATGGAGCGCAGCAGTGACGTCAGATACATCTACATGAGGGTGCATTTCCTTGAGTTCATCTACAGAGAGCTTTCGCGCCTCGGCACCGACTGCGGCCGCTAGAGACAGCTGCCTGTAAAACTCGTGCTTGCGCTCTTCGGTGAGGGCGATAGACAACGAGCCGACGCGGCGAAGTCCGGTCGCAATCCCTGTTTCTTCCTCCAGGCTAGAGTACAGCTGCATTGAGTACTTATAAAGGTTTGGCGTTGAAGCAATAGGCGGCTCACTCACTAAGCCGGCTGCATGCCAGGTTGTGCCGCAAGTAAGCTTTTTGCGTTCAAGCAGAATGACGTCGCTCCATCCGAGCTTTGCTAAGTGATATGCTATTGAGCATCCGGACACCCCGCCCCCGATTATGACGACTCGCGCTTTGAAGGGCAGCGACTGCTTTTCGGACAACTGAACAAACTCGCTAACTTCTGGTGAAACGCTCATGGAAATTTAAGCTCCTGTTCTGTTTGTTTTCCCGGCCTTTTGCCCACGGCCGAAGGGGGCGCCGAACAGGAAACCGCTCGCTCAGCGAGCCCGTAATGAGGGGAACGGTCACGACCGCCGCAAGAAAACCCTAGGTAGCCGCCATGATGCTAGCACAGCAAAGGAAGAGCCGGAGCGACAAAAAGGAGCAACTGTCGACACAGCTCCTCGCCAGTGCCGTGCTAGGAAGCCCGAGACGGCGCGAAGAATCATCACTCCGGTCATCGAAGCGGACGAAGTCCTCACGCGCAATGAGGAAGTACTTGAGCTGACAGCAGAGCCGGCGGAGGACGCGTTCCAGAATTCCCGACAGTTCGCGAAGTTGGCGAGACGACCAACCTGCCGAAAAAGCGAAGCTAATCTCCCGTTCATAGTGTCGTCTGGCCAATGACGGAACTCGCGCTTTTTGCTGAGAGGTAGCGGCGCCACTCGATTGCCTTGTTCTGCAGATCGCGGTACGGCATGCATCTATAGTTCCAAAATCAAAGGCTCAGCCGCATGGCATGTTTATTTGTTCAAAGATCAATCGCTGGGCGACTTCTGTCAAACAGTGTTTATGGATTGTCGGCATCTAGAAACGAGATGGATGCGATCTGGCGCAAAACAACCGCCACTCCGGGGGATCGCAATCGCATCGATGAGCTTCTCCCCAGGAATTGGCACGCCCGATCCGACATCAGACTTGCGGCCTGACTGTGGCCGCGATCACCCGGGTCTACACCCTCCCGCCCGCCGCCGAAATGCTCAGTGCGAACTGCTGTGGGAGGTCTATGTCCATATGGAACCGGAGGACGGTTGCCTATGGGTCTACGGGCCGACGATCAGCAGATCCCCGCCTTCACAGACTTCGGCCTCGAAAGTCTGACCGATTTTATCCGCGAGCACAAAGCCAATCGCAGCGGCGGTCAAAACAATGGCCGGTAAAAGCCCCAGGTCATGACCGGGCGCTTACTTTACGCGCGCAGCCCTGCTTATTGCTCCCACGCACTGCGCTCTGCTTACCCTGTCGGCACAGTTCATTCACCAAATGCTCAAACAATTTCTCGCCAGACTGAGCATAGATAAATTTAGATGCCGCAGCCAGCCGAGTGATCACGGCGAAGTCGGACTCAATCTGATCACTCCAATATCGTTCTCGATGAAGATCTCGGTCCCAAAAGGTGTCGAGAGCTTCTGTAGGCGCTCTAGAATGGCCTTGGCTTGAGGTGTCGAGGCAAACTGCGGGATGCCCCGGTCGGCAAACCTTTTCGAGTAACCGAGTTCGATCGGATATAGCCGCAATTCGGCAAGCTGATTCTGCTCAAATCGGCTTACGGTGACAATGCTTTCATAGAAGATCGGGTCTGTGAATCCCCTCGCCATCTCGGCGACTTTCACCTCCGCATCGGTGTCGACCCGTGGGTCCTTAGCGTATTCGTCAAACATGTCGGCGCCGGACGGGGTCCCGAGGTCGTCCTCGAAGAAATTCCCAAGGCTATAAAAGATCGGCCGGCCCCTATAGATTTCGATGCCTCGCAACAGATGCGGCCCGTGACCAATGTATGCGTCCGCTCCGGCGTCGATCATTTTGCGCGCAAAGGATTGCTCGTAATCAGGCGGTTCCTGGCTCCAATTCCCAGGCTCGTGGCCGTGGTTCGTGACAATGCAGAAGTCGGAGAACTGCTTGCCCCGACGAACGTTTCGTAGAATGTCGGCGACATCGCCCGGGTCGGGTTCGTAGCTGTATCCGGCCTTGTCGCCCGCCTTGAAAGTTGCTCCGGCGACCGCGACCCGGGCTGAGTCACCATGGCCGGACGCGCAACCCGGCAGCGCATCGCGCACTTGCCTTAAATTTTTGAGCATCTCCGGCGGGACCACGATGCTTTCGGCCAAACGAAGCGGGTTGAGTCCGGGTCTGCCTGGCGCCTCGCCGGCGGGATCGCACGCCCGAAACATAGGCGCAAACGTTGTAGCCAACGACACCAAGCCCACGCGACCGCGTGCGGTTTCCAAGAAGCGAGCCGCGCCAGCTTGTGCGAGATTCTCGCCCGTACCTGCATGGACGATACCGCTCTCATCGAGCACCCGGCTCGTCTCGCGCATGCCTTCAACGCCCCAGTCAAGCGTATGGTTGTTCGCGCGGCCGAGGATGTCGAATCCCATCGCCTTCAAATCAGGTCCGATCTCCGGCAGGCTGAGGTGATACGCGCCGCCGTATTCAGCCTGCGGGTATCCAGTGAAGGATCGGATATCGAAGATGTTGACTTCCAGGTTGCCAAAAGTGACGTCTCCATCATGAAGGATCTTGACGACGGCGCCGAAGCCAGAACCCTGAGATTTGGTCACTGCCCGCGACACGATGAGGTCGCCAACTGCTACCATCGTGAAGCCGTCCACAACGTTCGTTGCAATCGATCCGACCGTGTCATAGCCACCGTCGTGCTGGATCAGATGACAATCGTTCTCTTGCAAATGTTCTTCCATAGTCCTTGTTCTCTTCTTTTCCTGTACTTGGTATGATGCTCGGTGTCCGTGCAGCGGTGCGCTTGAGATGCTCGAGCGGAAAGAGTTTCACCTCGCCCTCGACGGGCTCCTCCAACCGAACTCGGGTGGGATCCGGCACAGGAGCTGCCGCGGTCGGGGGTACGCTGAGCGAAATGCTGGAACGCGAATCGACTTGAAACCGGGGTGTTGTCGGTGCGCCGACATAGACGAAGCCGTCCTGGATTGCGCCTGACCTAATGGGTTTCTGATCGTCATAGAAAAATGGGCCGTTGCCAGGCGCGAGCAAGACATCTTTGATCTGCATTTCGTTTCGCTCAATTTGTTCCAAACGCATTTATGAACGGATCTGGTCCACCCACTACCTGCCCAACTTGGTCACTTGACATTGAGTTCGCCAATATAAAGTTCGAGGCGGTGCCATCGCGTTTCCAGATGGCTGGCGCCTGCCAAGAAAGCCGCCATCGCCCTAACGCATCTATATGGAGCCCAACCTCAACAGGAATCAACCGAGTCGAAACGAAGCTTCCGTGCCCGGAGTGAGGCTGATGTGCGTCGATCGCATCTCCCGCACGCGCCAGGACAGTCATCTCCTTTATCACAACGACGACGCTCCTGGACCCCCAGGGCCGTGGTCGACCACAAGCTGTTTCAGCAACGAGCTGTGGTCCGAGGTCTCATCGCGATCAATTTGAGGCAAAAGGGGCCGACGACCGATATGGGTTCACCCAAGGTGAACAGCAGCGTTCATACAGCAGGTTCATATGGAGTCTGACGCGCGCTCGCGCCGGTTTTTTTGAGGGCTTGGGGCACATTAGGCGGATTCAAGCGGTCGTCGCAACACCTAAACGAAGGAGGTTGCGATGGGCATCCAAAAGCGACGATCACACCGTTCTGGACGAGCGCCGTTGCCGTCACCGGGACGTCCGCCAGTGGCGGAGAGATCTGAACTCCAGCGATTCTGGTTGGGGATCGCGCAAGGAATGACAAGCGAAGATGCTGCGCTGGCTGCTGGTATGTCGCAGCCTGTTGGAACCAGATTGTTCCGACAGGCGGGTGGCATGGCACCAGCGATGTTCAGATCTTCGAGCAAGCCGCCGTCCGGGCGGTACCTCTCGTTTGTGGAACGTGAGGAGATCGCACTACTTCGCGTTCAAGGCCTTTCGAGACGCGAGATCGGTCGCCAACTTGGCCGATCCGCCTCAACCATCTCCCGCGAGCTACGACGCAATGCCGCGACGCGCAGCGGTGGCCTGGAGTATCGTGCATCGACAGCCCAATGGCATGCCGAGCGATCGGCCCGTCGACCCAAACCGACCAAGCTTGCGCTCAACACGACCTTGCGCACTTATGTTGAGCAGAGACTGGCCGGCGTCGTCATGACTCCGAGCGGCGCTCCCGTTCCGGGTCCCGCCGTTTCGTGGAAGGGCCGCCGGCATGGCCCGCGAAAGAATCGGCGGTGGGCCACGGCCTGGAGCCCGGAACAGATTGCCCGACGCTTGCCGATCGACTTCCCGGACGACGAGACGATGCGCATCAGCCACGAAGCCATCTATCAGGCCCTTTTTGTTCAGGGCCGGGGAGCGCTACGCCGCGAACTGTCGGCCTGCTTGAGAACGGGGCGCGTGTTGCGGGTCCCCAGGGCGCGCGTACGCGGGCGAGGCAAGAGCTTTGTCTCGCCGGAGATCATGATCAGTCAACGCCCCGCCGAAGCGGTCGATCGCGCGGTGCCGGGTCACTGGGAGGGAGACCTCATCCTTGGTCTTGGCAGCTCGGCGATCGGCACGCTGGTTGAGCGTACGACGCGCTTCACGATGTTGCTGCATCTTCCCCGACTTGCGGGGCATGGCGAAGCTCCGCGCATGAAGAATGGCCCTGCTCTCGCGGGACACGGAGCTGAAGCCGTGCGTGACGCGATTACGCGCACCATCATCACCTTGCCCGAAGAGTTGCGGCGTTCGCTGACCTGGGATCAGGGAGCCGAAATGGCTCAGCATGATCGTCTCAAGATCGACGCGGGTGTCCAAGTCTACTTCTGCGATCCGCAAAGCCCATGGCAGCGTGGCACCAACGAGAACACCAATGGACTGCTGCGTCAGTACTTCCCGAAAGGCACCGACCTGAGCGTCCACAGCGCCGACGAGATCGCCGCCGTGGCCGTGGCCCTCAATGCCCGACCGAGAAAAACTCTGGGATGGAAAACACCCGCAGAAGCGCTTGACGAGTTGCTGTCGCGAGTGAACACAATCGGTGTTGCGACGACCGCTTGAATCCGCCTTATCATCAAGAGCAGGTAGTCGATGTCGGCACAGATCCGTGTCACCGACCCGAAGAGCCGCGGTCGCGGGCGACCCCAACGAGCCGATAGTGTTCTATTTCGGCGGGTGGGCGGGCGGGGTATGGAAGACGATCGCCGGCGGCGTATATTGGCGCTGCGTATCCGATGGTTCTTGACGAGCGCCAGTGTCGGAGCGCTCGCGGTCGCCCGCTCGACCGATGGTGGGGCGAGCTTCACCGAGGTGATCACGCCTCATGGCGACAACCACGATCTCTGGATCGACCCGGTCAATCCCAGCTAATGATCGAAGGCAATGACGGCGGCGCCTACATCACCTTCAATGGGGCAGGACCTGGTCGTCGATTTACAATCAGAACACAGCGTAGTTCTATCGCATCGATGTCGACGACCAATATCCCTATCTACGCCACGCAGCAGGACAACACCTCGATCTCGGTTTCGAGGGCCCTCGGAATAAGTGTTATCACGCTTGGGCGACTGCACCTATCCAGGCACCGGCGAGAGCGGCTTCATCGCCGTGGATCCCAAGGATTCCGAGATCGTCCAGTGCGGCGCGATCGGCTCAAGCCCAGGAGACTGTGGAGCTTTGCAACGCTACGACCACCGCACCCGACAAATTCGCCTTGTCAGTGGCTGCCCGGAAAAGACGAGCGGTATGGCGTCGAAGAATATGCGCTACCGTTTCGGTTGGATCTTCCCGATCACCTTCTCGCCGCATGATCAGAAGACACTTTATATCGGGGCAAGCACGTCTTCCGCAACCGCGCCGAGGGATCGAGTTGGACCGTGATCTCGCCCGATCTAAGCCTTAACGACCCAGCTCGACAGGACCATTCGGGTGGCGTCCTGACCCACGACGATTCCGGCGCCGGAGTGCATGCTACGTGCGCCTCGATCGTGGAATCCCGGAACCGCAAGGGCGATATCTGAGCAGCTACCGACGACGGGCTCATCCATGTGACGCGAAACGACGGGGCTCAGTGGAGCAACGTTACGCCGAAAGCGCGGCTTTCGACAGATCTTTTTTGCATGGTCGACGAGAAATGTGAGGAGGCAGACCCGCAGCCATTTCAAACGGAACTGACAATCGGAAAATTGCTGTACCCGCTGATGTCGCCTAAGGTTTTGCCTCGGTCGCGGCTTTCCAATTTAGACGAGATCACGAGGAATCTCCTTCGACCATGAGTTGAAAAAGATGCGCGCCGCATTCGAACGCATCGAAATCGATCTGAAGGTGGAAGGCCGACTTGGTAGCGGTCATAACTGTCCCGCCCCGGCTCAACATTGCCGGTTTCAGCAACGTGGTCGCCATCGGCGGAGAAGCCCCTCCGGGGCGTCAAAGACTGACCGCTCCGGAAGCGAGCGGCCCCAGCTTGTGCAAGAATGTGACAAGCGCCGCCGTGCTCAGCCTCCGGACTTCCCTCAAACGATCGGATATCGAAGATCAAGGTTTCCATATTACCGAAGTGACATCGGCATCACAAGGAATCTTGACGATGTCGCCGAAGCAGGGATGTTCGTATCTAGTCAGCGGTCGCGATAAGATGAGGTCGCCGACTGCTACCAGTGTGAAGCCGTTCGCAACATTCGTTCGATCGAGCCGGCCGTATCATAGCCATTGACCTGCCACTGAGTTTTTCCTCCACCTGGAGTTAGAGTCCGGCCTCGATTGAAGGACGGACAGATGAAGCGGAAGCGGTTCACGGAAGATCAGATCATCGCGGTTCTGCGCGAGCACGAGGCGGGCGCAAAGGCCGGTGACCTGGCTCGCAAGCACGGGGTCAGCGAGGCGACGCTATATAACTGGAAGGCGAAGTATGGCGGCATGGACGTGTCCGACGCCAAGCGCCTGAAGGCGCTGGAGGATGAGAACGCCAGGCTGAAGAAGCTGCTCGCCGACCAGATGCTGGAGGCCTCGGCGCTGCGCGAGCTTCTGTCAAAAAAATGGTAGGGCCCGCCGCCAAGCGCGAAGCCGTCGCGCATCTGAGGTCCGCCATGGGCCTGTCGGAGCGGCGGGCCTGTTCCTTCGTCGGTGCCGATCGCAAGATGATCCGCTACCAGTCCTGCCGGCCGCCGGAGACGGAGTTGCGCAGCCGACTGCGCGACCTGGCCAACGAGCGGCGTCGCTTCGGCTATCGGCGACTGTTCATCCTGCTTCGGCGCGAAGGCGAGCCGTCAGGGATCAACCGGATCTATCGGCTCTACCGCGAAGAGGGACTGACGGTTCGCAAGCGCCGGGCGCGGCGGCGCGCGGTTGGCACGCGGGCACCGATCCTGGTCGAGGCACGGCCGAACGCGCGCTGGTCGCTGGATTTCGTCCATGATCAGTTCGCCTGCGGCCGCCGGTTCCGCGTGCTCAACATCGTCGACGACGTGACGCGCGAGTGCCTGGCGGCGATCCCCGACACCTCGATCTCCGGTCGTCGGGTGGCACGTGAGCTGACCGACCTGATCGTCCAGCGCGGCAAGCCAGACATGATCGTTTCCGACCACGGGACGGAGTTCACCTCGAACGCCATCCTTGCCTGGTCGAAGGATCATCGCGTCGAATGGCACTACATCGCGCCGGGAAAGCCGATGCAAAATGGCTATGTCGAGAGCTTCAACGGCCGGATGCGCGACGAGGCCGCATTCCTCGCTCGGCTACCAGACCCCGGCGGCCTTCGCCGGAACCCTCACTGCAACCGGCTCCAACGCTGCGCTCGATAGAAGCTTCGCGTCTCCGCCGGTTGTTCAACCCGCGCCCTACGGCGTAACAGAAAAGGCCGAGGCTCTAATCGCCGCTGGATGACAGTTCAGTGGCAGGTCACCATCGCCCCGCCGAGCTGTATGAGAGCCGTGATCTTGTGAATTGTTCTCCATTGACACCTCCATAAGCTGAATCTTACAACGACTAACTTCTTCTTTTGCCGTACTGAACCTAACGTTCAGAATCACGATGCCGGTCCGCTAGAACCGAACGGGCATCCATAAAGTCGCCCTGCGGTCACACCGGCCTTGATACGGTTGCGTCGTGATTGTCATATGGCGGTTCCCTTCTGGACTAGTCACGGACTTCGCTTGACAGACCACGAGTCATAAAGCGGGCGATTGATCTAATATAACTTTCATCTGACCTCATCTTGCTGGGTATCGTTCGACTGGCGGGATCGAGTCGGCTTCTGGGTTCGAGTGAGCAGGCTCGACCAGCCGTTCGAGAACCCGGACCAAGATTGGGATGCCATTGAAGCCTGCATTGCCGCCGATCTTCAATTCTCGCGGCAGCAACGTCGCGTTTGACGCAGCCGCCGAGATTGCCAGTTCCAAGGACGGCAATCACCTCTATAAGAGCATGATTTCCTCAGGCACAGGTCTACGGCTCTGCCACGGAAGCGAGTAGAGCGTTGGCGGCCGACTCTCCCGGGCCCCCTGTCGCCGGTGCGCGCACATGACAGGCCACGAACCGTCCGTCGGCCATCGGCACTAAAGGCGGCACTTCGATGCGGCAACGCTCGACCGCGAGGGGGCAGCGCGGGTGGAACGCGCACCCACTCGGCGGGTTGATCGGGCTCGGCACCTCGCCCTCCACGAGCACCTCCAGCCGAACCCGCGTCGGATCCGGCACCGGAGCTGCGGCGATCAACGCCTCAGTGTAGGGATGGACCGGTTTCGCGAACAACGCCTCGCACGTGGCGAGTTCCACGATCCGCCCCAGGTACATGACGGCAACGCGATGCGCGATATGCTCCACGACGCCAAGGTCATGCGAGATGAAGACGAAGGCGATGCCCATCTGCTGCTGGAGATCCAGAAGCAGATTCAGAATCTGCGCTTGCACGGACACGTCAAGGGCTGAGACCGCTTCGTCGGCGATGATGAGAGAGGGGTTGAGCGACAGGGCGCGTGCAATGCCGAGCCGCTGGCGCTGACCGCCCGACAACTCAGACGGGAGCCTGTTCATCATCTCGGGCGACATTCCGACCTTTCGGAGAAGGTCAGCGGCAAGCGCCTGACGCTGCTTCCGGCTGAGGCGCTCAAAATTCTCGACGGGTTCGGTGATGATCTGTCCGGCGGTGAGGCGCGGGTTGAGCGACGAGTACGGGTCCTGAAAGACCATCTGCATCCGACGGCGCCACGCGTGAAGCGCGCCCTTCTTGAGGCCCGCGATATCGGTCCCGTCGATCAGCACGCGCCCGCCCGTCGGCTCCACGAGCCGCATCAAGAGCCGCGCGACAGTCGACTTGCCGCAGCCGGATTCGCCGACGATGCAAAGCGTCTCGCCCGCCTCGACCGAAAAGGATACATCCTCCACCGCCCGGATCACCGGAATGCTTTTCTTGAAGATTCCCGCACCGAGCGGATAATGCTTGGTCAGATTCTCGACTTTCAGCAAAGGACCACTCATGCGTCCATCACCTCTTCGGCGCGCCAGCAAGCTGCGGCGTGGCTCGACCCGACATCACGCAGGGCGGGCGTCTTGTCGCGGCAAATGTCGATCGCGAACGGGCAGCGAGGCGCAAAGCTGCAGCCGACAATGGGCTCGCACAAGCTTGGCACGATGCCGGGGATTTCCGGAAGGCGGCGCTGACGGCCGCGGCGCGGATCAGGCACCGAACGCATCAGGCCCTGGGTGTACGGATGCGCAGGGCGCGCGAACAGCTCAGTTACGCTCGCTTGCTCCACGATCCGGCCGGCATACATGACAATTACGCGCTGGCACGTCTCTGCCACAACGCCCAGATCATGCGTGATGAACATCACGGCCGTTCCCATGCGCTCTTTCAGGTCGACGATCAGCCGCAGGATCTGCGCCTGGATAGTGACGTCGAGCGCGGTGGTTGGCTCGTCGGCAATCAACAGTTCCGGTGAGCAGGCAAGAGCCATGGCGATCATGACGCGCTGGCGCATGCCCCCCGACATTTCGTGGGGATAGTTGTTCACGCGACGCTCCGGGTCAGCGATGCGGACGAGACGGAGCATCTCTTCGGCCTTTTCCATGGCCACCGAGCGGGACGCTTTCGTGTGGATCTGCACCGCTTCGGCGATCTGGTGGCCGACCGTATAGACCGGGTTCAGACTCGTCATCGGCTCCTGGAAGATCATGGCGATCTGGTCACCGCGGATCTGGCGCATCTCCCGAGCAGACAGTTCAAGCAGGTCGCGTCCGCGAAAACGGATCTCGCCGCCGACCGTCCTGGCGGACAGCTTCGGCAGCAGGCGAAGGACGGAGAGAGCGGTAACGCTCTTTCCGCACCCGGATTCGCCGACGACGCCGAGCGTCTCGCCTTTCTTGACCTGAAAGCTGATGCCGCCTAGGGCGCGGGTAACGCTTGCTTCGCCGTAAAAGTGTGTCTCGAGGTCTCGAACGTCGAGAAGCACGTCGTTCCCTGCGGTTTGATGCATCTTCATGTTAGCGCCTCCGCTTGGCGCGGGGATCGAACAGGTCGCGCAAACCGTCCCCGAGCATGTTGACGGCAAGGACCGTGACCGCAAGGCAGATACCGGGGGCGAAGATCGTCAATGGGGCGATGGCGAGATACAGACGCGAACTGGCGATCATGTTGCCCCAGCTCGGAATTTCGGGTGGCACGCCCACGCCGAGGAAGCTCAGCCCGGCCTCCGTCAGGATCGCGCTGGCGCAGACAGTGGCGCCCTGGACCATCAGCGCCGGAATGGTGCTCGGCAGAATATGCCGCCACAGCACCTTGGGCAGGCGCGCCCCGCCGCAGAGCGCGGCCTCCACGTAGGGACGCTCTCGAACACCCAGAACCACCGAACGTACCAGCCGCGCGACGGCTGGCGTCTCGGGGATCGCGATGGCGACGATGAGGATGCCAATACCGGGGCCTGTCAGAGAAATAAGGGCAATGGCGAGCAGAATGGTCGGGATCGACATCAGGCCGTCCATGACCCGCATGACGAAGTTGTCGAAGCTGCGGCTGTAGCCGGCGATGACACCGATCAGAGCCCCGGCAAGAGCCGCGCATGCCGCCGACAGCAATCCCACCATGAGGGAAATCCGGGCGCCGAAGATCGTTCGCGCGAACACGTCCCGACCCAGATTGTCGCTCCCGAACCACATCTCAGCGGTAGGCGGCTGGAGGCGCGTGAACGGATCCATGTTCACTGGGTCGCCGGCGTAAAGTGGGGCAGCGAACGCCAGGATGATCAGAAGCGCCAATAGGCCGCCGCCTGCAATGACCAGCGGATGACGCCTTGCCAGATGGGGAATATCAGATATTCGCAGGCGGCCCGTCGGGACCGTTTCAACTGATGCGGACAAAATCGTCATATCAGTACCGGATACGGGGATCGATTAAGGTGTACGCCAGATCGACTGTGAGGTTGATAAGGACGTACACACCCGAAGTCAGGATGAGCACACTCTGGATGATCGGATAGTCGCGGTTGTTGATCGCATCCACAACCAGACGACCGATACCGGGTATGTTGAACACCGTTTCCGTGAGGACAACTCCGCCGATCAGATAGGCGAAGCTTATGCCGATGACGGTCAGGATTGGCGCGCCGGCATTCTTCAAGGCATGGTGGAAAAGCATGGCATGGGACGAAGCGCCTTTGGCAGCGGCGGTTCGCATATAGTCTTCCGACAAGACCTCGAGCATGCTAGCCCGCGTAACCCGCGCGATGAATGCGATGTAGCCCAGACTTAGCGCCACGGTGGGAAGGATCAGATGCACGAACCAAGGCCCGAGGCCACCATCGATGGGCTCATATCCCTGCACCGGTAGCCAGTGTGTCTTGATGGCGAAGAAGTATATGAGAAAATAGCCGATGACAAAGACCGGGACGGAATAACCAAGTGCCGAAAAGGCCGTGAGGAGGCGGTCGACGAGACCGCCAGATCGCCACGCGGCAAGGATGCCGAAGGAGACCCCGACCGTCACCGAAAGCATCATCGTCAGGATCGACAGGGAAAGGGTCGGCTCAAGCCGCTGCGAGATGAGGTCCAGAACCGGTCGTCCGGCAAAGATCGAGGTGCCGAAATCACCGCCTAGCATATCCCGCACCCAATGCATGAACTGAACCGGCATAGGATCGTTCAGGCCCAGCTTTTCACGGATGCCGGCGATCATCTCAGGCGTCGCGTTGCGGCCAGCGATCATATCCGCGGGGTCTCCGGGCGCCAACCTAAGAAGCAGAAATACAAAAATCCCGACCATCGCCATGACGGCGATGGTCGAGACCATTCTGCGTAGGATGTAGACAGCCATTAGGCCGAGGCCTTCTGCATGTTCCACATCGGGGTACAATCTGGCATGGCGATGAGGCCGGTGAGCGCTCTGCGGTTGGCGGTTGGCGAGACAGCTTCACCCAGCAGAACGGTGCCGACGAAATTCCAGTGTTCTTGTTGCATCTTGCGGGCCAGTGCTTTGCGCTCTGCCGTGTCGACATTCGCCCATTTGGCTCGAAGAGCCTCATACTCGTCGCTCTTCGGCCAGCCGTACCAACCGTTCTCGCCATTCGCGCTTAGAGTGGGGTTTCCGACCGGATCGGTGCGGGAGTAATCGGACTCGCTCGTGATGAAAATGCTCCAGCCGCCGTTCTCTACCGAACCCTTGTTCGCGCGGCGGGCGACGAGCCCGCCCCAGTCGCTCGGGGCAAGCTCCGCATTCACCCCAATCTTGCGTAGTGTGGCCGCCAATAACTGCGCCATATTGTTGGCCGCCCCCCAATCCGTGGGATCAAGAATGACGACCTTCTCGCCCGCATATCCGGCCTCCTTGAAGAGCTGCTTGGCTTTTTCGGGGTCGCCGCCCTTCTTGAACCATCCCGTATTTTCATCATTCGAATAAAGTGTATCGTTTCCAAAAAAGGAAGTGATAGTGCGGATGTATTCTGGGGGATACGTGGTACGCATGACTGCCTCCTGATCGATCAGGCTAAGCATTGCTTGGCGCGCCTTGACGTTGTCGAACGGCTTCTGCAGACAGTTCATGCGCATGAAAAATACTTCGTTCGACTTGGGAACCCGGAGTTCAAGGTTAGGATCGCTCTCGATTAGTGAGTAAAGATCCGGAGATGGCGTTCCGAGGTAGTCAGCTTCACCTGACTGCAAGGCGGCGAAAGCGGTCTGCTGATCGGCGATGATTTCCCAGATGACACGATCGACCTTGACGACCTTCCCGCCGGCCAAGCCATCCGAGGTTTCCTCACGCGGCACATATTTCTCATTGCGGTCGTAGGTGAAGCTCGCGCCCGGCTTTGCAAGAGCCTCATTGAACTTAAATGGTCCCGATCCGATATTCGCGGTCACCTGCTCGGTCGCGGGCCGATCTGCGTCTTTTTCGCGCATCATAAACGGGACCGGTCCAACCACTTTCGCGAGCAGATCGAGCAGAATCCCCAACGGCTCCTCGAGCGCGATCGTGAAGGTCTTGTCGTCCTTCTTAGAGATATCCTTGGTCCGCGCAACGATCAGTTGTCCGCCGGGATCCACCTGGCCCCAGCGACGAATAGACGCCACACAGTCCGCCGAGGTGACAGGCGCGCCGTCGTGCCACCCCAAACCATCCCGAAGCTCGAACGTATAGATCTTCTTGTCGTCGGAAACGCCCCACTTCCCCACCATTTGCGGCTGCGGCATAAACTTGGAATCAAGCGCAAACAGCGTGTCGTAAATCGCCAGGCCATGGGTGACAGTGGCGGTAGCCGTCGTCAACATCGGATCGAAGACGCTGAGGTCACCCATCACCATCCGGACCGTCCGCGCGTCGGTTGGTGCTTTTTGTGCCCGCAGGACCGATGGGATCGTTATAGCCGCTCCGGCGGCCAAACCGGCCTTGATCATTTCGCGTCGTGAGATTGTCATGTTCAGTTCCCCTTTGGTTTGTGGCGACAAACGATGAGCGCTATTCGCTGGATCGGGTGCCTTTCTGCAGGTCGACGTTGTCGATCGAATCCTCGTCGGATGTCTGCCGCAACGTTGATCCCACCCTTGGCGCGGAACGGCGCCACTTTAGCTGCAGGGTCGCGTTTTCCATCCCACAGTCAATTAAACTGAAGCCCGGCGAGGTGCGGATGATTGAGCCCCGACGGCAACTGGCCAACATTGATGCCGCCTGCGGTTTACCAAATAGGCACATCGCCTCCTCCGCCTTGCGACTGTCTTGCTGTCTTGCTTTTTGGCTTATCGGTGGATTTTCAATTGCCGAAGGGCTTTGCGTCAAATTCAGTGTGTGTATTGAAGTCATCTGGTTTTGAGATAGACGTAGGACGGCATAAGGCCGAATACGGCATGGGCACCGCTCGGTCTGTATTGCACCCGTTCGAGCAGGTCCGCCAACAGGGAGAGCGCGGTGTGTCGGTGCCGGTGTATCGCAGGTCAACTTGAGGCCGCAGCAGCGGCGACGAACAAGCCCGGAGAGAGAGAGAGCGCTGGCGTAATAGATCAAGCTCGTACTCGTTGGCACTACCCTTCGATCCCGGCGGCGATCTGTCATTTCCCGTCGTGGTGCACAAACCGTCTTTTTGATCGCTTGATGCGGTGTCGACGACGCGACACACATCTCGACGAGTTCCTACCAGTCGCGGCTGTTGCGGGCAACCGCGACACCTCCCGCGCCGAAACTGCCCAACCTTACCAAGCAGATCTCGGACCATCTGGTCGAAGCCAGTACGTGCGACACCGCCGGCGGCCCAACGGCCGAGATCGTCTCCGATAGTGTCAATGCGAGATCAGCCACGGACCGTCAGGGGGGCGCATCGCCAAGCTTCTGCTTTCCGCCCGTGGACCGTTGCAGCGCCCTGCAAACCGAGGGGAGCTCGCCATCAGGCGCTGTAAACGCGCCGCAAGCTTGTATGCGGTTGGATCCTCGCGGATCGAAAACCATGATGCAGCCATACGCATCGGCGGCGACGCTCCGGGCGGTCGGCCCATTCGTCAGCCATGTGACTGACCGGGATCATCACCACCTCGGACCGTTGTCGGCAGACGCTATTGCAGCTACCAAACTCGTCCCGTCGAACGCTCCTCCATGCTTTATGGCGGACCCAGAGCTACTCCCGTCGGGATCTCGCCGGTCGTGACAAGTCGCCAGAATGCAATCAGTAGCTTGCGCGCCAAAGCCACGATCATCGTCTTGCGCGTACCGCCATGGCCATTGGCCGTTCTCGCGCAAAACCAGTGCACCGGCGCGCTGTCCTTTTGGTATTGGAGGAACCGCCAAGCCAAAGAATCATGCCATAGTGGACGCGAGCGTTGCCGGCCCGCGCAAGACCTTTCTCGCGCCTGCTTGGCCACGTTGATCCGGCGCGCCGGTAAGTCCGGCATAGCGGGCGACGGCTCTCCGATCACGCAGGCCGCGTGAGAGAATCTCATTCACCAGCATGTCCGCAGTCTCGATACCGACACCGATGATCCGCGCAAGAAGGCGAACCATTGCGAGCGCACGCTTCTCCGTGTCCAGAACCACCGAGAACTGCCGCAACCGCTCCTGTTCGATCTCAAGGATTTATTCACGCAACAGGTGAAGCTGTCCGAGGTTACGGCGCAACTCGGCTCGGCTTCGTGCCGGTAGGGGCGTACCTTCCGCCGTATGCAGAGTCTCCAGTTTCTCGGCAGCTTTGCGCAGATTGGGTTTGAAGGCGCGAAGGCCGAAGCGAGCGAGGATTGCCTTAATGCGCTTGACGATCCGCGTACGTTCGCGGACGAGATTGTCTCGTCACGGTTGGGACGGCGGGCCTCCTCCTCATTGATGGTTGGGATGGCTGCCATGCAGCGGCGCTTCTCGCGCCGCAGCCAGCCAAGAAAGCCACGCATCAGCAGTTCGGATCGAGGCGATCGGTCTTGGCACGCCGATGTTCACGGGAAACCTCGACGCTCGATGCATGGATGACATAAGCTTCGACAGCGCGCGCCTGGAGCCAGCGTGCCAACCAAAAGCCGTCGTGTCCAGCCTCATAGATGGTGACATGGGGCGCTCCTTAGTAGCTGCTCAACAGCGCCGAGGATGCCACACGCTCGCCCACAGCATCTACAGCGCTATTAACGGCGCGCTCGCGAGCGGCTTAAAACCGCCGAGCTACACCACCTCGTGGGGCACGAGCCAGAGCACTCCGTAAGAGGCGGGCATAAGCCCGCTCCTCGCCCCGCCGCAGGTCCGGAGTTGCCGCCCTGGCCTTTGGACCTCAATCGACCGATCGAACGTTGAAAAACCAACAATTTGTAGTTTCGCAGACAACGACGAAACGGGGCGCAAATAGCCAAGGTATTGAACAACCAATCATTCTTCACTTGGCATAGTGTGTGCACTCCGAACTGCAACAGCCATCCACGAACGAAGCCGCTCAGTTCCGTATTGCAGTTTGCATGCGAGTGGCACTTGGACAGATGCCCGCGCCAACGAGAACGGGAGTAGACTCTTTCGCATCTCTAAATAACCCTACACAAGGAAGTGTTAAGAAGTAAAACTGCAATGGAGCCGGATATGCTTGACGAGTATGGTTATGATGATAATTTGTCATCGATGTATGAGGAGTATACAAATCTTATCGGCAGAGACACGGAGGCCGGCGAAGCTGCCGCCTTTCTTGAGCGATTTTGCATCAGAGGGAATGCCCTTGAACTTGGTATTGGAAACGGGCGCGTGGCGGGGCCGTTGAGTGAGCGCGGCGTGAGGGTCGAAGGTATCGACAATTCGGACAGTATGTTGAAACTGCTCGCGGAGCGTACGTATCAGGTCGAGGCGTGGAAGGGGGACATTGCGAATTTTAGCGTAGAGCAAGTCTACGACCTAGTCTTTTGTATATATGGCACGTTCACGCTGCTCTCCAACCGCGAAGACCAGATAGCTTGCCTCCGGTCTGCGGCGGCGGCGCTAAATAAGGAGGGAGTCTTAGTGATAGAAATACGCGTGCCAGTCTTGGGTGGTTTCGTTAATAGGCAGCGGATTACGGCAAGGCTATTTGATGACAAAAATACTTTCGTGGACACAGAAACGCACGACCCACTGAACCAAACCGTAACGTCAACCAGCCTCTGGTTTTCTGGTAAGTCTATTAGGCGTTGGCCACAACGCATTCGTTACGTCTATCATCAAGAGCTCGATACCATGGCCGAATGCGTGGGCTTGGAATTGGCGGAGCGTTGGGAGAACTGGATGAGAGATGGGTTCACAGATACTTCCGAACGCCATATTTCAGTGTATCGGCGAGCCAGCCCATAGTCCATGTCCTGCCGGTGAATCAATGCAATTTGCATTTTGCTGACCGGCAATTAGCTCAGCCAGTCGGCTTTCGCCCTCACAGATTCGGGCGAGGGGATTTCCTGACCCGGCTTTTCCCGAGAGTAACCAACGTCATCTCCGAGCGTGCGGCCAAGTGCGAATAATGCGCGGAGCGGGCAGGCAGACGCGTGCCATCAGGGTCTCGAACCTCCGACCGGCCCATGCGCCGACTTTTTCTGGCCGCGCCGTCTCAGACAGCGCAGCCACGTCCGACGCACTTCCTCGTTGAACCGTTCAGTGCAAGGTAGTCGTGCGGGCTCCCTTAGTTGCCGTAGTGTGCGCGCAAACGGCTGCGGACCACTCGTGCTGCGTAGCCAGTGGCGCGTGCATGAGTCGCCAAGGCTATTTGGCGAAGGCCGGACACGGCGGCGAGAAGTTTGTCATTCTCGACCCGACGAACTGGCACGAATCCGACCAGGGTCAATGCTGAACAGTGACATCGTCCCGATCTTGCGGGGTGCAGATGTCACGTTTGGCAACATGGAAACGAATATCTTCTACAGCCGCCACTTCAAGGGAAGTCCTGAAGCAGAGTACGGTGGTGCATATCACGTAAGCCCGCAGCGATTGGACCTGATTTAAGGGCGATGGGCTTCTATATCGTGAGTTAGGCCAACAACCACACACTCGACTGGGCTCGAAGGCATGCGCGAGACATGCCGCGTTCTTGATCAAAGCGGAATCGCCTAGGTGTGGGCGAGAACCTGGCATAAGGCTGGCGCAGCTCGCTTTCCGGAAACTCCCGCGGGCGCGTGGCACTGGTCTCCTTTGCGTAGTATTACACGCCCATGGAGGATTTCAGGTGCAAGCGCCTTCAGCTCGCGCCGCCAGCCAGTGACACGCCGCTCACCATGCCGCAGGCTGAGTACGAGGCCGTGCTCGGTCGCAAGCTCCTGCCGGATGACGTCGGCGTTGCCACTATGCCTGAAGACCCGCTCACGCAGCCACCCGTCCGGTCCGTCCAGCGCCGATCGCCGTACCAGCCGCCGGGAGAGTCGCCACCCACCTTGACGAAGGTATCGTCGCACCGTGTTGCGCGCATCCGAACTCATGCGCCAGCCGCTTGGCACCCAGCCAAGCCCGTGCAGCCGTATCATCGCCGCCACCTCGTCAGGCTGCAGCATCTCCTCTCCCCGCGTCACAGAAACACGCGGGCAAGATGGCCAGATTCTATCGTTTCCATCCTTCCCTCCTCGATCACGAAGAGAGGTCAGTTCCTCGTGTCGTTAGTGGGTCAATTTCTCAGGCCGCCCGTTAGCGGTCACGAGGAACATCGATCTCCAGCTTGCCGGTCTCGGTCGTCACCGTCTTGCGGCTATAGCCGTTACGGGTATTGCCAGCGTCTTCGTCGCTCGCCAGATGATGGTCCATCTCCGCGTTCAGCGCGCGCTCGGTCAGAGCGTTCTTGAGCGTATCAAGCAGGCCGCCCTGTTCGAAGGCAGCACTCGAGAGGCGACGGACGTTATGGCCGGATCCTCAAGCAACTCGCCAAAACCGACCTTCTCATTCTCGATGACTGGGGACCGGAAAAACTCAATGATGACCAGCGGCGTGATGTGCTGGAGATCATTGAAGACCGCTACGAACGCCGATCGACAATCGTCACGGTAGCGTCCGTCAACGTGGTGTAATTTCGGGTGTGGTTCCGGGCCGTCATGATCAGGCGGCTCTCGGTGTAATCTGAAGCGTCTTTTCCTCCTCTATTGCTGGTGGGGTGAGGTCGGCCATGGCCTCGACCTGCATGTATCGGTGCTGAAGCTGCCACTCATCGTTGGCTTCGAGGAGGACCGCGCCGATCAGGCGGACGATGCTGTCCTCGTTCGGGAAGATGCCGACGACATCGGCGCGGCGCTTCACCTCCTTGTTCAGCCGCTCCAGCGGGTTCGTGCTGTGCAGCTTCGTTCGGTGCTGGGCCGGGAATGCCATGTAGGCGAGCACGTCGGCTTCGGCGTCGTCCATGAAGGTTCCCAGCTTCGGCCATCTGGCGCGGAGCTGGTCGGCGACATGCCGCCAGGTCTGGACGGCGTTGTCGTGGTCGGGCTGGATGAAGGCCTGCCGGATCGCAGCCGCGACCATGGTGTGCTGGCCCTTGGGAACGTAGGCGAGCGCGTTGCGCATGGCGTGAACCCGGCATCTTTGCCATGTCGCGCCGAGCACGCGGGTGATGGCGGCCTTCAGTCCTTCGTGTGCATCGGAGATGACCAGCTTCACGCCGGTCAGGCCGCGGCGCACCAGATCGCGCAGGAAGCTCGTCCAGAACGGCTCGGCCTCGGACGGGCCATGTGCAGGCCGACGATCTCGCGCTTGCCGTCGGTGTTGACGGCAACCGCGATTATCGCCGCCACCGAGACGATGCGCCCGCCCTCGCGCACCTTCAGGTAGGTGGCGTCGAGCCACAGATAGGGCCAGTCACCGGCAAGGGGGCGCTTGAGGAAGGCGTTCACCCGCTCGTCGATGTCCTTGCACAGCTTCGACACGGACGACTTCGAGATGCCGGTCATGCCCATGGCCTGCACCAGTTCATCGACCTTGCGGGTTGAGACGCCGTTGATCCATGCCTCCTGGATTACGGCGACCAGCGCCTTCTCCACCGTCTTCCTCGGCTCCAGGAAGCCTGGAAAGTAGGCCCCGTTGCGCATCTTCGGGATCTTCAGGTTCAGCGTGCCAAGCCGCGTGTCGAGCGAGCGCTCGCGGTAGCCGTTGCGCCACGTCTGGCGGGCCTCGCCGCGCTCATAGCGGCCTGCACCGATCAGGCCGTCGACATCGGCCTCCATGATCAGTTGCAGCACGTTCTCGGCAATGACGCGCAGAAAATCGGCGTCACCGCTCTTCGCGGCAAGCTCGGCCAGCGGTAGTCTGTCATCGGTCATCGGGGGTTCCCTTTCGGTCAGGTTGAAGTCCTCAAACTCCACCTTATCCGACAGGCCCGGTGACCACCCGACGCTCGGCGAAACTGGCAGCGAAATCTCCACCGCAAAGTCCACCCGCATCGCTCCCCGAAATTACACCACGTGCGCGGACGTTACCATCGTCCCCAGCCAGTTGCCTCTGGATCGCTGGTACGAGATCATTGCAAACCCAAGCAACGCAAAATACCCCTGTTGTTGATCGGTTGGTGTCTCATGTCACGGTAGTTGACCGTCGACATGCGCTCTGTGGACAGCGGTTTGAGGTGGCATCACTTCGGTCGGGGCGCGGACCTGCCTTTATTGTCATCCGCCTTCCGGATGGTCGGTCACGCAATATCCGCCGGTCAGTGACGGATTTGTCGCCTGCTAGCAATGATGATCTTGAACATCGTAGCGCAGCGAGAAAGTTAATATCCGTTCGGACTTTGCTTCCTTTAGTGTATTATGCGCGAATCACCTTTGGTAACTCAATAGCGAGTTGCGATGGTTGCTCATGCTTTGGCGCATCGGATTGCGGTGTCTCTACAGGAGACCAGTATTCCACTGGTAAGAATCAAGCCAGATACGCCCAGCCTTTGGAACAATCTCCCACCAGTATCTCAGCACCAAGTCGCGCAGATGCTCGCGACTCTGATCCGCCGGATGCCGCCGAACGCGCCAGCGGCGAGGGAGCGGTTTGATGTTGGCTATTCCGAGCAGTTCTGACGAGCGGCTCACGACCGTCCGGCGTTCAAAGTTCGCTTACGTGTATGTGCGCCAATCCTCGATAAACCAGGTGCGCCACCATCAGGAAAGCACCGAACTTCAGTACAGCTTGGTGGACCGCGCCGTCAGGTTGGGCTGGCCGCCGGACCGTGTAGTCGTCATCGATGAGGATCTTGGAAAATCGGGAAACGGCCAAGTCGAGCGTGGCGGCTTCCAACGGCTCATCGCCGAGATCGGGCTCGGCAACGCGGGTCTGGTGGTCAGCCTCGATGCATCTCGATTGGCGCGCAACAACCGGGATTGGCATCAACTCCTCGAGTTGTGTTCATTGTTCGGCGTTATCATCGCCGATGGCGAGCGCCTCTACGATCCCTGCGCCTATCACGACCGCCTACTGTTAGGGCTCTCGGGGATCATGAGTGAAGCGGAGTTGCACCAGATCCGCATCCGCCTGCATCAAGGGGAGCGGCCTGCGCACGCATGACCTGCGTGTACCGGTGCGGCCGCTTCGCGGGCCGGCGCCCCAAGAGCTGGTGTGGCGAGACGCCACCATCGCCCATGTCCATCATATTTTGCACAACCCGGCCTATGCCGGCGCATATGTCTACGGCCGGCGCCGAATAAATGCGGTCCGCCAAGGTCCAGGTTCGCACCGCGCAACCTCGAAGGTGGCCATTGACGACTGGGAGGTTTGCATCAAAGACGCACACCCTGGTTATATTAACTGGGAGGAGTTCATGGCCAATCAGAGACGCCTCGCCGACAACACCAATCAATACGAGGCCGGCCACCGCGGCGCGCCACGCAAGGGCATTGCTTTGCTGCAGGGCTTAGCGGTCTGCGGCCAGTGCGGACGGCGGATGACCGTGCGCTATAGCGGCCCCGACAGTGCATGCCCCGTCTACTGCTGCCTGGCGGACCGCAACCAGACCGGCAGCTCTCTCTGTCAGGAGGTTCGGGCGCCCGCAGTAGATGAGTTGGTTGCCCAAACCCTCCTGAAGGCGTTGGAACCTGACCAAATCGCCATCGCCATCGCTGCGCTCGACGAGATTGCGGAGGAAACGCGGAGCCTCGAGAAACAATGGGCGCTACGGCGGGAACGTGCGCGGTATGACGCCGAGCGGGCTCGACGACAATACGACACCGTGGAACCGGAAAATCGTCTCGTCGCCAGAACCCTGGAAAAGGCATGGGAAGACAAGCTGCGCTTGGTCGGTGAGATCGAGCAAGAATATCGTCGGTGGAAAGACCGAGAGCCCTTGGTGTTACAGGCACAGGATCACGCGGCGCTTCAGGAACTCGCCGAGAATTTGCCGGCTATCTGGCACTCAGAAACCACCCAGCCAGAAGACCGCAAACGTATCTTGCGCTTCATCGTGCAGGAGGTCGTTCTAGACCAGAAGAAGATACGCGGCCAGGTCGCCATCAAGATTCTTTGGCAGACCGGCGCAACCAGCGAACATCAAATCCAACGCCGAGTTCAATCTTACGATCGAGACTATGGCGAACTCGAGCTTGTGCGTGAGCGGATCACGCAACTCAATGCTGCGGGCGATATGGATAGGCAAATCGCCAAAATATTGAATGAAGAGGGCGTCCGCTCGTCGCGAGGCAAGCTGTTCAGCTATGAGAAACATCTGGCTCTTACGCCACCGTTGGGGAATCCCCACAGCCAAGATCAACGGCGTCGCAGCCAATCCGCCGCGCTGGCCTGATGGAACCTACTCTGTACAGGGCGCAGCCGCTGCAATCGGCGTGACGGCTCAAACCATCTTCGACTACCTCGCCCAGGGCCTTGTCCACGGTCGGCAAAGCACGAAAGGCCAGCCTTGGCAAATCAGCCTTTCCAGCGACCAGATCGATCAACTTCAACGCCGAATGCAACGGACCAGGCGATCAAGGAAAGATGCATCATGAAGCATTCGCGGACCCAACCCTGGCCGATGCCATCCTGGACCGCCTCGTTCACAACGCCTATCGCATCGATCTCACCGGTGAAAGCATGCGAAAACAGCGCTCGCCAAGAGCGTCTGAAACAGCGCAAGCTTGACCGGAAACGAAACCCAATCCAAACATCAACGAGACCCAGGATCAGTCCGAAAAATGGCCGGCTTCAAATCGGAACACCGGCCGGAATGAAATCGGAATGACTGGCCGGCTTCAAATCGGAATCGATGGCCGGCTTCGTCGGAATCCGCAGTGGGAATCCTTTTTACCCATTATGCCGCCCGCACACGGAATTCCTGACAGTTCCCGCACGCAAAGGCAGGATGACTGACTGGTTAAGCTTGCGACCCTTGAGCATCGCAACGCTCCGAAATTCGTTGAATCGTTCGGTGCCACACCACCAGTAAACCAACACGTGGCAACAAATCCTTCAAACTAAATTGCAGAATCTTTATGATCGCAGATCGCTGACAATGGTACGGTCTCCGCAAGTCTGAGGTCTCGCACGGCTAACAAAAGCTGTTGCCGATTCTCGCCCGGACTGCCGCACAGCACGCAAGGAGGTCGACGCCAATGGCAAAAAGAGCCCTCATCCTGGTTGAAGGTCATAGGAATATTGGTCTGGGGTACGTCGAAGCAGCCCGGAGTCTTGGTCTTCATCCAATTACCCTGTCGGCTGATCCAGCTCGCTACGACTACCTTGCGGCAGAAAGCATTGAGACAATCCGTGTCGATACAGACAATCTCGATGCGCTAATCCACGAATGCTCCCGGTTAGCTGGGACGTATGACATTGCTGGCATTACTGGCTTTGCGGGCGACGACGAGTCAATCTATGCGACAGTTGGCAGGCTCTGCCGGCATTTCGATCTACCGGGACCGAACCCACAATCGGTTGAACGATGCTGCGACAAATTCATTCAACGTCAACTCCTAGCGGCAGCCGGCGTTCCAATGCCTGCTTATCGGCTGGCAGCGAATGCGTCGGAGGTTGAAGGCTCTGCCGCGGAGATCGGCCTGCCGGTGATTCTGAAGCCAGCTGTAGGCAGCGGCAGCATCGGTGTCCGATTGTGCAGCACCATCGATGAGGTAGCCGAACATACCACTTACCTGTTTAGCGAGAAGCACATATGGCGGTCTTCGCCGAGGATACTCGTCGAAGAATTCGTACAAGGCCCCCATTATATCGCTCATATAATGGGAAATGAGGTCTTTGGGATCGAGGCCACTAATTTCGACCGCCTACCGCATTTCGTCTTTTATACCGGTATCTTTCCCGCCCCCCTTGCAGATGAAGAGCATAAGCGTATTGCCGATGTTTCGCTGAGCTGTTTGCAACCTCTCGGCCTCGGCTGGGGCCCAACGTGCATTGAACTCCGGTGGGCGAAGCTTGGCCCAGTCGTCATTGAAGTCAATCCACGTCTTGGTGGCGGTCCTCGACCGATCCAGCTGGCTTACGGTGTCGATCTAGTTACCGAACACATCAAGCTTGTCGTCGGCGACGAAGGGGATTTGCGCAAAAGGCATTCGCACATTGCGGCCTGGCGAACCCTTCTTCCTGATCGCGATGGCACCCTCGACTGGATCCGTGGTGATGATCAAGCGGCTGCTGTATCAGGTGTTGCCGAGGTCAAATTGTATGTTGAACCCAAGACGCCGATCGTCAGGAAAGGCGACTACCGGGACTGTCTCGGATATGTCATCGCCGTTTCACCCAGCCTTGCTGAGACCGAGATCGCACTCCAGCGTGCCGTCGACTCGATCGATTGGTCGATCACACCATTCCGACAGAATCTGATCTGACCCCTTCATTCTGGACTACTTTTGGTCAAGGCGTAGATCTACAACTTGCGGAGCTGGGCGGTGTTTCGAGACCTGTGCGCGGGAAGTTCGTTGATTTTGTTTGATCTTTTCGGCTTCCAGGGTAAAGGGCGCATGAAGTCAGCGCCGACATAGTCGGTTGTGTCTTTTGACGCTCTCGTGTGAGCATCAATGGTGTTTTTTGCCGCTATCCAGCCATAGCGATGACATGACCTTCAAACTGTGTTCCATATTGTAGGCGATGGCGGTGATGAACGCCTGCCTTTGCAAGCCTCGCCATCGCATCCGGTGAAGGCCGTAGCTTCGTTTCCATATGCCGAAAATCTTCTCGATCCGGCCACGAATGCGGTGGATCGGTTGGTTGCAGTCCTCAAGGCGTGCCAGTATTTCGGCTTCATCCCCGTCCACACATGCCGGTTGGCGGCGATGCGTGGCGTTCCACCCTTGGCCCGCACCGCGTCGCCGAAATGGTTGCCCCGATAGGCGCTATCGGCAAACACCTCGCCGGGGTTGTCAGGCAAAGCATCGGGACCGGCCTTGCCGTCGTTGATGTTAGCGGGTGTGACGGCGATCTCCTCGACCAGAGCTGTATCGGCGTCGGCACCGACATGGGCATCAAGCAGCGACGTTGCGATGACGCCGCAGCCGGCAGAATCCTTTTCACGGCGTCGTTGGTTTGAGCCCGATTGCATGATGCGGCTGGGGACACCCAAGCCTGATCAACCTCACATCCGATCGCCGTGCGGGACGGCTGCACCAAAATCCCGCTTGCGGCAGGCAAGGGCTCAGGAGGACGAGACCATCCTTGAAGTCGGGGGGTAAAAAAACCATGCCCACGTTCGGTCGTCACCTGGATCCGTCAGGACTTGATCAGATCCTTCGGATACGGGGATAGTTGAAGTCATGCCGGCTTCATCACTGCCCCCTCGAGCGCCACCAGCAGCTTGCGTGCGAGCGGAACGTTGAAGCCCCAGCTGGTTTGACTTCGCTTATCCAGACAAGACTTTCATCCCGGAACTTCACAATTTCCTGCCAAGCCGACTAAGCAAGGGGCGCGTCGATGCTGTTAAGGTTCGGAAGATTCGGTCAGCTCGCGCTGGTGAATGTCATCCGGCTCAGCGTCACCGTGTCGTATACCGGCAGCCCGGTCATCCGGCGTATTACCGGGGACACCAGAGGGAATGCGGTACATTCAAACAAGAAAGCGGCGATGTCCGGATGTTTCTTTCTCAGTCGCATGACGCACGCCTTGACATCATCCTCGATTTCAGACACCCGCGTTCGCCGCGGCGGGCGCTGCATTTCGTTCTCAAGGAGCTTTCCACCTTCGATACCGCCGACCACGATCCGCGCGCGCTCGGCCGCATCGTCGATCCCGAATAGGTCTTCGCTGCAATGCGTGGAATCGGCAGTCAGTACCGCGAGCTTGGCGCCGGGTGAAAGCTGACGTAGCAGGGTCGGGATAAGCAGGAGACTTGACAGCGCCACGGGTACGTTCACCGACGCGGCCACCGCCGCTTGGTGCCGGATGGCGAACCCGCAGTTGGCGATCATGGCAACCGCGCCCCGTTCGACCAAGCGTTGCGCGGCCGCGACATAGGCCAGCTCAAGTGACGGATCGCCACGAATGACCCGATCCGCCCATGCACCCTCTACTGTCTCGATAATGATCGGAAAGTCGTAAGTAGCTGGGTTGAGCAGGGAACCTGGATGCGCTTGCGGAGGCTTTTCGCCCGGCGCGAGCCCGCGCTCAAGCTCGAGAAAGCCCAGGGAGGCAGGCGGTCTAAGTATTGTCACGCGGGGAGCCTCGAGCAGTATTCTATGTTATCGGAACTAGCGCCGCCTTTGTGGGCGGTCACGTGCCAATGTCATCGCACTTGCGCCGGCCGGTCAAGTATCGAATGCAGGCGGCAACCATCGTAAAGCCAGATGGCTTGCCGGCGACGTCGTGGCTGTCTTCACGCAGCAAATCAGCCGCATGTCTCCATAACAATTCGGACACATGCAGGTTGGCTACGCGTACGTATCGATGGATGGCCAGAACTTGGATGCATCGCGGGAGTAGATGGAGGATGCGAGACCGAACTTGGTATCGTTTGCGCGTCTGATGCCTCTTCTTCCGTATTAAATCGGAAGGGAGGCGCGACCAGCCCGAATTGTCTTCGCGCGCGACTTTCATCTCCTGCGTAACAGCAGTCGGGACCGGCGGCGTGAAGAACAGCCCACCTCTTCCGTGCTGTTCGCCGCCGGGGACGACCTGAGCACCCACTGCACATGCGTCGGTGATATGCTCCTTCACCTTGGCGACGGCCTTCTCGTCGATGTTTGGTCCGATCGCCACGCCATTCTCAAGGCCGTCGCCGACATTGAGGTTGCCGATGCGACTTCGCCAGCGCCGCGAAGAAATCATGGATACCGGACTGTACGTAAAGCCAGTTGGGGCACAGGCAGGTCTGCCCGGCGTTGCGGAACTTCGACAGCATCGCGCCTTCGATGGCAGCGTCCAGGTCCCGCCGTTGAAGACGATGAAAGGGGCGTCGCCGCCGAGTTCGAGGCCAAGCTTCTTGATCTGGTCGAAGCCTACCGCATCAGGGTGCGGCCAATCTGCGTAGAGCCGGTGAAGGTGATCTTGCGAACCTTGTCGTTCTCGTAATGTCTTGCCCACCATGACCGCGGCCGTCGCGGTGATCACCGAGAACAGTCGCCCGGCAGTCCGGCGCGCGGCGAGCAGCGCCGGCCCCGAGAGCGGTGTCTGGGCAGCGGGCTTGGAGACGATGGCGTAGCGGGCGAGTAGCGCTGGCGCCACCTTCCTCGCTGGCATCGAATTCGAGAAATTCGACGGGGTGATCGCACTACCGCGCCGATCGGCTGGAGTATTGCCATAATGCGCTTGCCGTGCTGATGTCCGAGGATGACGTCGCCATAGAACCGCTTCGCTTCCTCGGCGAACCACTCGACGTAGGACGTGCCATAAAGGATCTCGCTGCGCGCTTCGGCGCACGGCTTGACCATCTCGGCGGTGAAGAAGGCATTGGAGGGAGCGCAGAACCGCAGCGCTCGCGTTGCCTGTGCGTCGGGCTCATCCCGTTGCGCGCGGTGCGCGGCGTCGATCGCCACCCTCCACCGTATCCCGTCGGTTATCGGGGACCGACGCAACGGGATCACGTCAAAGCGACGTCCGCCCGAAATCCATTCGCCGCCGACATAGGGGCGTTCGATCTGAATCCGCCAGTCGCGCTAACACCACGGTAGGTACCCCCATACCCAGAACTCCAAACTTTCACGTTTTGTAGTCTTCAGCCGCCAGGCGGATCAGATCATGAACGAGCCGCCGTTGACGTCGAGCGTCACACCCGTGAGGAAGGCAGCGTCTTCAGACGCCAGGTAGGCGACCGCAGCGGCGATGTCCTCGCCGGTGCCAAGTCGGCCGACAGGAATGCGGGCGACGTAAGCCCGGTTAAGCTCGGCACCAGCCGCGGCAGCCATCGGTGTTTCGATGCGGCCCGGCGCAATGGAATTCACCGTAATGTTCGCTGTGCCAACTTCAACCGCAAGGGTGCGGGCAAGGGCCATCATGCCGGCTTTGGACGCGGCATAGTGGGCTCCTGCAATCTCGGTTTTCGTTCGGCCGGCCACTGAAGCGATGTTGATGATCCGGCCCCATTTCGCCGCCCGCATGTGGGGAAGGCAGGCCCTGCAGCAGAGGAAGGCGCCTGTCAGGTTAACTTCGAGAACCTGACGCCACTCCGCGGCGAGCATCTCTTCAACCGTAGCCTTCAGTCCGCCGTGTTTCGGAGAGATTCCCGCGTTGTTGACCAGGATGTCGACCCGCCCGAATCGGGCCGCTGCTGACTCGACCATTCGCGTGACATCAGCGTCTTTGGACACATCAACGCGCACCGCCAAGGCCCGCCCAGTACAGTCCGAAGACAGGGTCGAAATGCTGGCGTTCAGGTCACTCTCGGAGAGGTCCGTCAGCACCACACCGGCGCCGGCGTTAAGAAACCGCGTGGCGATCGAAAGTCCGATGCCCCGCGCGGCGCCTGTCACCAGAGCCACCTTGCCCGCGAATGCGGGTGCGTGCGAAATCTGGTCCACGACGTACTTCCTCCTACACTGTGGCGACGGGTGTCAGCGGCGAGCCAAACGAGCCGGGCAGGCGCAGAGGCGGGGCGGTAAGGAAAAACCGGCTACGGTTGTGATCTCTTAGCCACGCAGCCAAGTCCGATAGGTACCAGAGCTCGCCAAGGGGAAGGCCAAGCTTGAACAGACACTGCTGGTGCAGCGGCAGGCCGGCGCAGTGGTCGCAGTCGTCCGGTACGCGATTCGGATAGGCCTCCACCGCGAAGTTGTCGGCAACCAGCGCGGCGATACCGCAGTCGTCGATCCACCGGAGCAGCCTGTCGTCCCGCCCCTCTAGTACGGCGCAGGCATTGTGCAGAACACGCGGATCCGGGCTGCCGTCCATGTCGACAACAAGTTTGGCGAATCCGGTGTGAATGCACAGCATGTCGCCCGCCTCGACTTCAACGGACTGACTCTGCATAGCATGCAACAGGGCATCGTAGCCGACCAGGGTCCGGTCCCGTCCATAGATCCTGCCTAGGTCAAGCAGCACGCCCCTACCTTGGACGCAAGTCTCGGCGAACTTGTCGATGCCTAGTCGGCGCGCGCGGGCTCCGCCTTCGGCATCGGGTCCAAGAACATCCGTGCCGCCCTTGAAGCCATTATAATAGACGATCTCAGCGGTGCCGTCACCGTCGGCGTCGAAATGCTGCCCGATGTGGCTAAGGGCGTCCCACTGCGTCGAATATTGTGTGAATAATGTCACGCTGTCATCGCAGGAAGCGTCGATGTAATGGGTATTCTCCAGATGTAGCGGATAGTTCACCGCCGGCAGTCCCTGCTTGCGTGTCGCCACATGACGACGGGGCGGCTTTCGGTTCGGATTGAGCGCAGTCCCGCCGGGAAGGTCCAGCGGCAAGCTGAGGCAGAAAGCCCGGCCGGTCCTGATCTCGGCGGCCGCTTTCAGGCGGATGTCATCCGTGATCAGGTTGAGACGCCCGACTTCGTCGTCGGCGCCGAACAGGCCCCAGTTTGCGCCTTCCGGCTTATTGTTCCATCGGTTGCCCATGTAACGCCATTCCGCTTCAGTGATCTAGGGTCCCGGCAAACAGCGAAATCGGAGGATGCGCATCGGGATCCGTCATCACCTCGATGAGTGTCGGCCGCTCGGCCGCGAGGGCTTGCTTGAGGACCTCTGGCAGATCCGCAGCGTCGTCGACTCTTATCCCTTCGCAGCCACAGGCGCGCGCAATCGCCGCGTGATCAACCGCTGCAAAATGGCAGGCTGTGGTATAGGCCCCAAACTTCACGGTTTCGGCGTCCTTCTGGAAGCCGAGGATGCCGTTGTTCAGGACGACGACCGTCACCGGAATTCCCATGCGGACCATTGTCTCCAATTCGGCCCAGGAATGTGCAAAGCCGCCGTCCCCGACGATCGCCACAACAGGTGCCGAAGGCCGCGCGACTTTTGCTCCCATGGCGAGCGGAAGGCCCCATCCGAGCCCGGCGAGCCCACGGGGTGTGAGGAAGCGCATCCCTTCCCGTGGCGCTCGCAAATGACCCACGACCCACATCGATGAGTAGCTTGCATCAGCGGTGATGATCATCTCCGGCTGGATCAGATTCTGCAGTTCGGCCATCACACGTTCCGGCCTGATCCCTCCGGTTCCCTGCATTAGAAGGGGTGCCCTGACCGTCTCGAACTGGCGCCACGCGTCGGCAATCCGATCGACCAGACCGGGGCGCGCCTGTGATCTTGCCTTGAGATCTTGGGTCTTGAGGGCCTGCGTGAGTGCTTTGAGGGTTTCTGCCGCATCCCCGACGAGACGGACTGCCTCATAGTTGCGCCCGATCTCCTGCGGGTCAAGGTCGATCTGGATGATCTTTGTGCCCGGGCGAATGAGGCGCCAGCTGTCAGTGCCGTTCTGGTTGTTTCGTGTTCCAACCTGCAGGATGAGGTCGGCGTCCTCGACCAAGCCCCGCGTGAAGCGGCCAAGCGATGTTGGCCCGACGAGGGATCCGAGCACACCGAATGAAAGGGGGTGGAATTCATTGACGGCACCCTTGCCCATGTTCGTCGTGAATACAGGGAGCGAGGCAAATTCCTGAAGGTTCGCCAGAGCCGATGGCGCGCCGGTGGAAAGCGCGCCCCCACCTGCCACGACCACCGGGCAATGGGCTTTCGCGATTAGGAAAGCCGCTTCGGCAATGCTGGCATCCGACGGCCGGGTCCGGTCGAGCGGCCAGGCGCTGAGGCATGCCTCGCGCTTGTGGGCGCTGGGCTGAGCTGTCTCGCGGAGCAGGTCAGCCGGCAGTAAAAGGACGGCAGGCCCCGGCCGGCCACTCGCCGCAGCCACGAACGCGGCGTCCACGTAATCGTCAACCCGATCCGCGGTGCCAATCCGGCGCGTCCACTTGGCGCAGGATGCGAAAAGCGCCAGGTGATCGAGTTCCTGAAAGGCATTCTTGTCCACTTGCGGTCGCTCTACCTCCTGAACGAGAGCTACCACGGGGATGCTGGCCTTCAGGGCCTCGGCCAGCGGTGCAACGAGCAGTGCCGCTGCTGGACCGTTCTGGGCGGTGACCACCGCGACCTGTCCCGAGGCCCTCGCGAAACCGTCGGCCATCGCACCACCCATATTCTCCTGGCGGTAGGCGATTTGACGGATTCCGATTTCCTCCGCAGCGAGGATCACGGCGGAAGGAAGGCTCTGACCGAATATGAACTTCACGCCGTGGCGCGATAGCGCACGGGCGATTGTTACGGCAACTGTAGGTTCGGTTTCTGTCATGGTGTTTCTTCCGATAGAGTTCTGAAAGGTCAGGCGCAGAGTGACCGCGGCCCAAGGCGCGTGTCGTGCCCTGCGGTTGACACGCTGGCACTGCCCGGGGCCCTAACGAGTAGTGCGGCTTCAGACCGCGGCGAGCGTGGGGGCGGAAGCGGCTTGCATTCTGGATCTTGACCGCCACCAGACGAAGTACATAGCGACGAGCCAGAGCACGGGCAGAAGCATCAGCAGCGACGCTACCGCGGCGACGGTAGGGTCGATCTCATGCCGGATGTTTTCCCACATCTTTAAGGGAAGCGTGCGTATGGATAGACCGCTGACCAGCAAGGATATGACCACTTCGTCGAATGAATGAAGGAAGGCAAAAACCGCCCCGCCGAGGATGCCTGGCCGGATCAAAGGCAGTGTCACCCTCATGAACGTCCGGAAGGGCCCGGCCCGCATGCTCTTAGCGGCTTGCTCAAGGCTAGTGTCAAAGTTGGTCAGCGTTGCCGCGACGACAGCCACGACATAGCTCATAGCGCCAATGCTGTGCGCCAAGACGATGCCCGTCTTCGACCCGACCAGGCCGAAGGATACCAGACCAAGGTAGGCTGCGATGCCTACCACGATCACCGGAAAGGTGATCGGTGCCAGGAGGATCAACGTGAGCACGTTGCGCAGCATTGGCGTGCTGCGGCTGAGTCCATAGGCGGCCAGCGTACCGAGTATGGTCGAGATTATGGTTACCGAGATTGCAATTTCGAAACTGCTGAGCGCGGCCCTGTTCCACGACGGATCGGCAAAAAACGAACGATACCATTGCAAGGAAAAGCCGGATGGAGGGAATTCCAACTGCGTTCCGGCGCTGAACGACACGATGATCACCACCACACCCGGGAAGAGGAGAAAGAGTAGGGTGAATATGACTAACGTGATCCCCGGGTACCTCCAGACACGGGTGGCGTCGCCAGCGCGGTAAAGATGCGTCTTCCAGCGACGCGCCCGCCCAACCGTGCCGAGCTCAATGAGGTGTCGCGCCAAGGCCCCCGCTGCGGGAAAACGGTTTCGCCGAACCGACGCAGCATTGCCTTGGGGGCCGGCCGGATTGAGTCTGAGGACGGCGAGCACCGTCATCGCGATCGCGAGGAGAATAAATGACGCGGCCCCTATCCGGCCGAGATTGAACGAGCTTTGCACCTCAGCCGCGATGAAAGTCGAGAGCATGACATCGCGCAGGCCACCGAGGGCTGCGGGCGTGATGTAGAATCCGAGGCTCAGGATGAAGACGAGCAACGCACCGCTGCGTAAGCCGGGCAGACTGAGCGGGAAGAACACGCGCCAGAAGGCCGAGAACGGACGCGCGCCCATGCTGCGCGCGGCTGCCACTTGCGACTTATCGATTCCGAGCATCACGCTCACTAGCGGCAGGATCATGATCGGCAACATGATGTGGACCATGCCGATGTACATGGCCATACGGTTGTAAATCAGAGGCAGAGGACTCGTGATGACGCCCAGATCGAGCAGCAGGTTATTGATGAGGCCGCGGTCACCCAGGATCATGACCCAGGCGTAGGTTCGGGCCAGGGAGCTCGTGAGATACGGGATCAGGACGAGGATGACCAAGACGGTCCGGACCTGCTTCGAAGCAGCCGTGATCAGGTAGGCCGTCGGATAGCCGATGAGAGCGCAGATGACCGTGGCTGCGATGCTTACCTCGAGGGTCTGGATGAGGACGCGAACGTTCGCAGGACGCACGAAGAACGTCAGGTAATTGACGAGGGAGAACGCGGGTGCGTTGATGCTGTTGAAGAAGAGCTGGACGATCGGTATGGCAAAGACGAGTAGCAGGAGGCAGAGCGCCGGAAGGGTCAGCCCAACAGAGGCCCGCGTAAGCTTTTGTAAAGTCAACATCTGCGAGTCCCCTGAGATCACGTCGTGACGAAGCGGATGTCCGATCTCAACCAGTCGAGCTGAATGGTGTCCCCGAGCTGGAAAATCTGACGCCCCGCGGCGACATGTTCGCGTATGACCAGGTCGTTATCGCCGACAGCCACGTGGTATCTTCGCAGCGGGCCAGCATAGATCATATCGGTCACGGTGCCGGCGACATGCTGGCGCTGATCGGCGTCGGCACTCATCGTGGTGCCAGGAGCGGAGATCCGTATACGTTCCGGCCGGATCATCGCGACGGTGCCGTCCGGTTGCGGCGTGTCCGCCTCAACGGCGAATGACGGATCATCGAGGATGTTGGCGTCCCCAAGGAAATTCGCGACAAACCGGGAGACAGGACGGTCATATAGCGCCTCAGGCGTGTCAGTTTGCTCAATTCGTCCAGCGTTCATCACCACGATCCGATCGGAAAGTGTGAGCGCCTCCTCCTGGTCGTGTGTGACACACACCGTGGTGATTCCGAACTCCTTGTGAAGCCCCTTGATCTCACCCTGCATTTGCTCACGCAGGTTACGGTCGAGTGCTCCCAACGGCTCATCTAGCAACAGGATTGGAGGGTCGGCTATGAGGGCCCGGGCGAGCGCCACGCGCTGCTGCTGCCCACCGCTGAGCTGCGATGGCATGCGGTCACCCAGGCCGTCTAGATGGACACGTGACAGGATACGTTCGGCTCTCGCAGCCCGTTCAGCCGACCTGATGCCGCGCATCTCGAGCGGAAATTCAAGGTTGCGGCGAACAGTAAGGTGCGGGAAGAGCGCATAGCTTTGGAAGACGATGCCCTGATCGCGCCGATAGGAAGGTACCGAGGCGACGGACTTCCCCGCGATGCGGATATCACCTTCGGTAGGCGCCTCGAACCCAGCCAGCAGCATGAGTGTCGTCGTCTTGCCAGAACCGCTCGGACCAAGGATCGTGAGGAACTCGCCGCGCCCAACGGTCAACGACAGGCTCCTGACGGCGGTGACCTGACCGTATAGTTTGGTGACGTTCCGAAATTCGATTTGCTCGGAAAGAGCGAGTTTCTCCAATGGTCTATCCTTAGCTAGCGGATGCAGCGTTCTGACAGGTGCATTCATGTTCGTCACTCCAAGCCGAACGATGACGTGCCGGGTTCGGCGCGGCACGTCATCGGTAAATGCCGTCGCAAAAGCCGACGGGGGCTTAAAGCAGGATCCACTCGTTCCAGCGCTGGACCAGCTTTTCGGTGTTCGTGAGCCCGTCCGATCCCTTCTCGGCGTACCATTTCGAGTTGATTAGCACACTTGACCTCAGATAGTCGGGGTGGCTGGCCAGCGAGCGCCCGAGGTCTTCCGGCAGAACCTTGAAGGCGTTGAGGTTGCTCGGGCCGAACGGCATGAGTTGTGAAAATGCTGCCTGACGGTCGGCGCGCGCGGTAAATGCAACAAACTTTTGCGCAGCGTGCGCGTTAGGAGACCCCTTCAGAATCTGCCAGTAGTCCCAAGTTATTTTCGCCTGGTTACGATTAATTTCAAGCGGTGCTCCCTGCTTGATCAACGTGCCGGCCCTACCGTCATAGGCATTCACAAGATCTACCGCCTTGTCATGCATCATCTGCTGGATTTCGGACCCTGTTCCCCACCACTTGCGAATATCGGGCTTTATTCTGTCCAAACTTTTGAAAACACGATCTATGTCCATAGGATATATTTCCTTTGGAGCCACGCCGTCGGCGAGAAGGGCTTCCTCCCAAGGGCCTTCTGAACCATATTGGCCGCTGACAAGACTGCGGACACCCGGGAAACTGTTCACGTCCCAGAATTCCGCCCATGTGGTCGGCCGCGGCTTACCCGCTGGGAATTTTTCGGTATTGTAGACCATGACGTAAGCATAAACTACGTTAGCTACGCCAAACGGCTGCTTTGCGAAGTCGGCGAGCCCGTCTAGGTCTTCTGTCCTGTAAATAGAATAATCAATCGGCTCAAAAAGACCCTTTTGGGACAACTCGAACGAAGATCCCTGGTTAGCGGTGACAACATCGACGGTGACGTTATTCTGCGCAACCATCATCTCGATCGACGCCCGGTCACCCTGATCGGTAATCGGGGTCATCTTAATGCCTGTTTCGGCTTCGAACGGTTTTACATAAGCCTCAATCATCGCCTTTCCGGTATCGCCACCGTAGACAAGGACGCGCAGTTCGCCAGGAGTCTGCCCCGATGCCTTGTTACTGGCAATGGAAAGTGCGCCGGCAGCCAAGGCGGTTGATGCTGCCTGCATGAAACGCCTGCGGTTAATGTTAATAGAGAAGCTCATTGGCCATCCCCTTTTTTAATGTTGAGCATAATGAATATGCAATTTTCGCCGAATCAGCGGACAGCGCATCGAGACTTCCCGAAGTGATCTCCGCGGTGCCGCCCGCGCTCCTGTCCTGCGCGCTTCAAGGTCAACCGAAGCATCTCTCGCCCTTCAGCACGGTTTACGAGCCGTAACCCGACAAGTCAGGCCGCCAGGATCTTCTCGACGAGGGTTACCCAATAGCCCACGCCATAAGGGATCGCCTCGTCGTCGAAATCGTAAGCGGGATTGTGCAAGCCCGGCGTCGAGCCGTTCCCCAAGAGGATGATCGCGCCCGGCCGCGCTTCCAGCATGTAGGCAAAGTCCTCGGATCCCATCGAAGGCTTGACGTTGTCGTTTACGGCGTCGTGGCCCACGAGGCCGCGGGCTGCGGTGATCGCGAGATGTGTTCCGGCCGTGTGGTTGAATGTGAGGGGCTCGAGCCGCCGATGCGTGAACTCAATTTCCGCGCCGAGCCCGCGGGCCACACCCTCGGCGCATAACCTGATCTGCTGCTCCGCCAAATCGCGCACGGCGGAGGTCAGACTCCTGACAGTGCCACCCATTTCGACCTGGTCCGCGATGACGTTGTAGGCTTGGCTCGCCGTGAACTTCGTGACAGAAACGACGAGGGCGTCAGTGGGATCGGTGTTGCGGGATACCACGGTCTGCAGGGCAACGATGATTTGTGCGGCGGTGACCACAGGGTCGACGGTCCTGTGGGGCGAAGCTGCATGACCGCCCCTCCCCTTGACGATGATGTCAAACTCGTCAAGCGCCGCCATCATACCGCCGTCCCGGATGGCGAACTGGCCAATGTCCGTGCCGGGTGAGTTGTGCATGCCGTAGACCTGGGAGATGCTGAAGCGGTCCATGATCCCTTCCTGGACCATCTTCAAAGCACCTCGTCCATTTTCCTCGGCAGGCTGGAAGATCAAAGCCACCGAGCCTTTGAAGTCGCGCGTCGCGGCGAGGTGTTTTGCAGCCGCCAGTAGCATCGTGGTGTGGCCGTCATGGCCGCACGCGTGCATTTTGCCGGGTATCCGCGAGGACCACGCCTTGTTCGACGCTTCGATGATCGGCAGGGCATCCATATCGGCGCGCAGTCCGATCGTCGGCCCCTCCCCGCCCTCACCCTGGATCAGGGCAACCACGCCGGTCTCGGCGATGCCCGTCTCGATGTGGTTGATACCGAAGGAAGCCAGCTTCTCCGCAACGAACTTCGCCGTATTGTGCACCTCGTATCCCAGCTCCGGATTCTGGTGCAGGTAGCGTCGCCATTGCGTGGCTTCGTCCTGGAGATGTCGGAAAGTGTCGACGCTGTGCATCTGCTAGTTCCAAGCTTTTTCTGTTGGCGGCAAACGCCTTATTCAAGCGAGCATCATTCCCCGGGACAGTTTCGTCAAATGCCGTTTGTATATCTTCGGCATCTAGTAACGAGATGGACCGGGGCTCGCTTTTCAGCAGGAGGACGGTCCGGCAGCACGTGGCGGATCGTCTTCATTCGCGAATACGAAATACCCGTGATCCAAAGGCTCTGAGGGCTGACCCTCTAGGGGTTCCCGCCTCGACTGATCCGTGATTCCTTGTCGCGAGGAGGATTCGGGCGATGGGACTAGCGGTGAAGATGCGGATGGACTATTCGGCTGTGGCGCTTCGGCGACTGGCGAAGGCGGCGAAGGCGGCGAAGGACGTCAACCAGAGCAGGCGCTTGTTGTCGCTGGCTAGAATCATGGACGGCATGAGCCGGGAAGATGCTGCACGGATCGGCGGCATGGACCGCCAGACGCTGCGGGACTGGGTGCAACGCTTCAACGAGGATGGCCCTGACGGACTGAAGGATGCCTGGTATGGCGGCCCCATGCCGCAGAAGGCCGAACCGGCGCAAATCGTCGAGACGGGACCGGACCTGGCGGTTGACGGCGTGGTGCGCTGGCGGCGCATCGATCTGCAGCGCGCCATCGCGGATCGTTTCGGCGTCGCCTATCACGAGCCTTCGTGAGCAAGCTGCTGAAGGAACTCGGCTTCTCGCACATGAGCCCGGCCGCGCCATCCGGCGCAGGATGCCCGATCGTGGAAGAGTTCAAAAAACTTTCGCGCACGCTAGACGCCCACCTGGCCGATCTGCCGAAGGGCAAGCCCGTAGATGTGTGTTTTCAAGATGAAGCCAGAATTGGCCAGAAAAACGGTGTCGTGCGGCAATGGGCGCGCCGTGGCACGGGGCCAGGCAGCCCGCCGACCAGCGCTATCAAAGCGCATACCTGTTCGGCGCCATCTGCACGGCGCGCGGCAAGGGAGCAGCCATGGCGCTGCCGTTTGCCGACACCGCGGCCATGCAGCTTCACCTCGACGAGATCAGCCGCCACGTGGGCGCGCGGCGCGCAGGCCGTGCTGCTACTCGACCGGGCAGGCTGGCACACAACCGCCAAGCTGAAGGTGCCGAAAAACATCACGCCGGTGCTGCTGCCGTCGCGAGCCCCAGAACTCAACCCGGTCGAGAACGTCTGGCAATATCCGCGCCAAGGCTCTCCAACCGCGTTTTCGACGGCCACAACGCCATAATCGACGCCGCCTGCGAGGCTTGGCAGAAGCTCATCGCCCGACCCGAAACAATCACATCAATCGGAATGCGAGAGTGGGCTCACGTCGGTCGAGCTTCATGACCTTTGGTATGAGTCCCCTCAGCAGCTTAGGCAAGTGGCTCCCAAACCATTTAAGCGGAGTGGTGGCCGCCAGGCACATCGGGGCGCGTGGCGGCGCCGAACCGACCCGGGATGCCCGCATCTTTCCCTGGCGGACCGGGGTGAATCCTGCCCACCCGAATTCAGATCTTGGGAAGCCGCGACATCAATGTCGACCGCAGCATTAATGATTACCTGTCGGGTGACTAGGTAATGTCGTAGTCGTGGTTGTTGTTGAGCGAGCCGCGGGCCCCCCGGGGTCACTCCGGCTGCGATAATTTAGTCGATAGTGACCGGGGTGACTTCCCGAGAGGTTGTGAGCAGGAAGATCCGGCGATGTCAGCGTCCAAAAAGCCCCGTATCGTTTCCGGTCATTGGGACGAAGGGTTGCTGCCACCCGATGCAATTCCTGCTCGAGCTTCTTCCGAGAAATGATTGCGGGACTAAAGGTGCATGCATAAGCGAAAACGCGGATCAGATCCGGCGGGTCGAGCAATGCCGCCGCGCAGTATGCCAGCTACATGCCTGCGCAGGTTCTCGACTGTAACCGGGGTTCCAGTTTTCAAATGCGCGTAGCGGATATCGTGACATCAGCCGGGAGCATCATGCGAAGTTCGAACTCGGTCAACGTGTCCGTGGAAAGCATAATAAAGGCCAATCGTAACCGGTTATCGATATCGCTTTCAAACCTTGGCCGATATGCCTGATGAATGTCGTGGACTTCGCGTCCACGACATTGCCTCTTTCCGCCTGATGATTGGATCGACGGTTTAGACCCAGAAAGGTGTCCGCCCTCCGGTTCACTTGGCCGGCGACCGGACACGATTGCCCGTCAGATTTCGAAGATCTTCCGTGGCGTATTTGTGAGGACCTCAGCGCCGCTGCCAGATACCCTGAATGTCTCGCTGATCACGTAACCGAAGTCGTCTTCAATCCAGTTGCCCAGCATCAAATGAAAGGTCATGTTCGGTTTCAGTTCAGTCGTGTCGCCGTCCTTGAGGCTTGCGGTCGGTTCGAGCCAGCCGATGCCGTGCGCATAGCCGCAGCGCGTTTCCTTATCGAAACCGTGTTTGCGGAGCGTCGCGTAAAATGAATTCGCTACCTCGCTGCAAGTTGATCCAGGCCGGACCGCGTCGAGTGCCGCCTCGAGGCCTTCGACCTGGGCCTCATGAATGCGGCGCAGGCGTTCGGACGGGGCGCCGATCGAGAAAGTACGCATGAGGCCCGCGGAATATCCGTGGCGAGTGCCGCCGAGTTCCAGATTGATCTGAGACCCGTCTCGGAAAACGTCGCCCGTCCAGGGAATATGACAGGTACCTATCCGAGGGGAGGCGCAGAGATAGAATGACTTCAGCGCCGTACCCGGCTTGCCATTCGCCCCCCGGATTAACGCCGCCGCAATCTCTGCCGCTGCGTCCGCTTCCGTCACACCGGGGCGTATGACTTCGCTGGCACGTTTCATCGTCGCGTCGGATATGGCGGCTGCTTCCCGCATGACTTCGATTTCGAGATCGGATTTGACAAGGCGGAGCCAAGTGACAAGCTTGGTACAGTCCACAACGCGAGCCTCGGGTAGCCGCGACTTAAACTTTTCCAGTGTCGCTGCAGGCAGGCTCGCCACCTCGATCCCCAGGCTGCGTCTAGCAAGGCCAGCTTCATTCAAGAAGCCGATGACGGCGTCGTATCCGTCCTTGTCTGGATTGCCAATGAGCACTTCCGGGTAACCGATGATCTTATGCTGTTCCATAAAGCATTCGTGCATGGCGGCCGGCGCGTCGCAGCGACGAAGGATGAATATCGGCTCCTCAGCTTCCGCGTCAACCACGAGGGCCTGAGGAACATATCCGGAGGGAATGGTATAGCCCGAGAGATAAGTGATATTTGAGGCGTCCAGAACGAGGAGTACGCCCACGTTGCGACTCTCCATTTCTGTCTTCACGGCGGACAGCCGGCGCAGGTATTCAGCGCGTGGAAACGCCTGGCTCCCTTTTGGGATCGTCATGGGTCTACTCCATTCATTTTGAAATGTGCATTCGTGCAACAAGGACACAGCCGCCGCTAAGACTCGCCAGCACCAAAATCCGATTGTTGAAGGATAGTGCTGTGCTTGCTTCTCAACTCGCGGCGACGAAGTCAGACGATTGAACGCCCGGCGGCCATGGTCAAATGCAGTTTCTATATCGGCGCCATCTGGCTGCAAGATGTCTCGGAGAGCCCTGTTTAGGCGGTGGCGGCCTCAAGCGAAGCCTCTTTAGCTCGCGAAGGTCCCTTTTTTGAGCGTCGGTAGCTGAAGGGGAACACAACCTCTTCTGCTCGTTGTCACCGATGGAAATCCCCTCGTCGACGCCCATCTCAGCTTTCGGCCAGCATGATGTCGGCCTGAGTAGCCACCGCTGTAGTGACTGAGGCCATGGCCGACCGATCGGAGAGATCCACGACATGAGGATCCAAGCCAGTCTTACGGCCGCGACCGTGAACCTTAAGCGGGCGGGCATCCGTACATTTGGTCCGATACTCTGACTGCTGTGGATGGAACCGTAGGCAGCGGGAATGGCAGCTTGACGGTCGCGCAACTTGTTACGGGAAGCGGGATCGCACCTTGTATCAAAAGCATCCCTCCGAAGAGGCTTTCACGGCCCCACATAGCAGCGCTGCGAGCTACGCTGCGACCCAGGTCGGCCCTCGGTACCGTCGCCACTCACGATCGTGTCGCAGACAGCAAAGCTCGAGGCTTCTGTGGCTCAGCAAATATCAACCAATCGCGATTCTCCACGGATCGCAAAGTATAACTGTGGGTCCGCATCTCTTTCGTGCTCTCAATCGCACCCATGTTCGGCAACGATCACTCTTGGGCTGCGGATATCTGCGTTGGTGCGGAGAGACGAGGAACCGCTGATTGTTCCAGTTCAGTCGGAAATGGTGTAATCGACCAATCGATTAGTTCGGTGGCTCGCTGAAGTGCCGACTTTGTCCGAGAACGGTAGGATGAAACGGCGATGACATATTCCATAGAGTCTCGGTAATCGCCTCTCCTGACGATCGACGTCTTGGGCCCAACATAAAATTTGACTTCGGCGACACCTGGTATAGCAGCAGCCCGACTTTCGCCATCTATCCACTCGAGGATGCCATCGCGATCAGGAAGTAACGACCGCCAGGCCGGGACGTGCGAATGGCTTCTGCGCAGGTTAGCTTCGCGACCGATGACAAGCTTGATGTGCTCGGTGACGAGGTCGATTCCGTAAGCCAGATGAACCGGTTGAGGACCGCCGCCAAGTCGCGGGTTAGCTTCAATGACGACTGGGCCACGTTCCGTCCGACGAAATTGGATACACGTTGGCCCCCAGCCGAGGCCGAGAGCTTGCAAGCAGCTCAGCGAAATATCCGCGATAAGTCTATACTCGTCATCAGTGAGCGGGGCCGGGAAGGTGCCTTCACTGCAGACGAAATGAGGCTGGCAGTTATATTCAGCGGACTCTATCCCGATTATTTCATTTCCCATTATGTAAGCGCCGTAGTCTGGGCCATTTGCAAACTCTTCGACAAGTATCCTCGGCGAAGATCGCCATATGTGCTTCTCGCTAAACAGGTAAGTGGTATGTTCGGCTACCTCTTCGAAGGTGCGGCACAATCGGACACCGATGCTGCCGCTGCCTACAGCTGGCTTCAGAATCACCGGCAGGCCGATCTCCGCGGCAGAGCTTTCAACCTCCGACGCATTCGCTGCCAGGCGATAAGCAGGTATTGGAACGCCGGCCTCCGCTAGGAGCTGACGTTGAGTGAATTTATCGCAGCATCGTTCAACCGATGCTGGGTTCGGTCCCGGTAGATCGAAATGCCGGCAGAGCTTGCCAACTGTCGCATAGATCGACTCGTCGTCGCCCGCAAAGCCAGTAATGCCAGCAATTTCATACGTCCCAGCTAGCCGGGAGCATTCGTGAATCAGCGCATCGAGATTGTCTGTATCGACACGGATTGTCTCAATGCTTTCTGCTGCAAGATAGTCGTAGCGAGCTGGATCAGCCGATAGGGTAATTGGATGAAGACCAAGACTCCGGGCTGCTTGGACGTACCGCAGACCAATTCCCCTATGACCTTCAATTAGGATAAGCGCTCTTCTTGTCATACGTTGACACTCCGTTGTGGTCTGAGCGCAAACAGGCATCGCCTTTTTTCAGTACTGACCTCAGATGTTGGGACGAACATACCCCCTTTCGGAGCTTTCTCTCGCAAATATTCTATAAATTTACTTTGAAGATCCGTTACAACGTGCCGGTAGCTCGACATGTGGCATCATGAATTTTACATGGGGTAACCAGTGCTAGCCGCAAACATGATCACTGAGCCGGCAGGAAACTGGATAAGACGAAAACGGAACTTGCAGTCCAGCTCCGCGATTTAACGAGGTGTTCGGCAGCACCTTAAACGAAAGATCGGCTCACCTCCTTCTCCGCTGCGGTACAGTCGATGAAGGCGAATGTAAAGGCGATCGAGCTCCGCCATCGCCAACTAAGCAGTCGACCCGTGAACAATCTTGATCGCTAAGCGGCAAGCTGCTTCGGCCGGTTCGGAACGCGGCGATCAAGAGCCAAAAATCGCCTTCAGCCACTTGAGAAGGAGGGAGAAGTTGTAACCGGCTGCGGCCAGGGTGGCGTTGATCGCATTGCCTTGGGTGTGAGCGAGGTAATTGCGGCCCATTCTGTGTTTGTTCTTGATGCGGCCGATCACCGGCTCGACCGCCGATCGCCGCCGCATCTAGCGCTTGATGGCCGATGTCAGGCGGCGCTTTTGACCAGCGGTGAAAACCCTGAACTTATGACTTTGCGGCGCATTCTGGCCGCGGTAGCCGGCATCCGCGAGGATGCGCTGCGTTTCGTATCCGATGATCCGTTGCATGTCCGGGATGACCGCTGCCAGGGGTATGGCCGTCATACGGGTTCCCGGGAAGCGCCATGGCGTGCAGGGCGAACTGACCGCCCTTTGAACGCTTCAGCATCGTCGCCACGGACACCTTTACCCCGAACTCGAAGGACGCGTGCGCCTTGCCCTTGCCGATGCACTCGACCTCATGGCGTGCAGGCGGTAGATCTTGCGGCCGCGCTGGCGCTGCCTCTGTTCAAGAACGGTGGAGGCCTGGTAGAGCGGCCACTTGAAGATCGCGTCCAGCTCCGGGTCGCCGGCGATCTGACGGGAGATGTCGCGGACGGTGCGCCCCAGATACGTCCTGAGCCTGCGCAAGGTCTTGTTGGCCCGCTTGAATTGCTTGGCGTGGGCGTAGCGCTGATACAGGTCGAGGAGCGGTCGAACGGCAGCTCGTGGTGGAAGAACTCCTCGCCGCACAGGTACTGGAAATACGGGTTCTCGACCCAGCGTGCGCACAGCACCTCGTCTGACAGGTTGAAGGTGTGCTTGAGGATAGCCAGCTTCGGCATCAGCCGGGTCGGTAGCGGCCATGCCCGGCCCGTCGCAATAGACCTCGCCGAAGCGCGCCTCCAGCACCGGCCAGTCGATGGTGCGGGCCAGCCGCACCAGCTCGTGGTTCATCTTGAGGATCTGATCAAGGCGGGCGGCGCGGAACAGATTCCTAAGCGATATCAGCGGCTCCCGAATTCTTCACGGCCGACTGAGCAGTCCGAGCAGGTCTCATTGACTTGGCGCAGCCCACTGTTCTCCCGCTTCCAGAGCATCAGCTTCTCGGCGACTTGGATGAAGATGCCTACCAGCATGTCGCCCGTCCACCTCTACCTTCTTGCCCATTTTCGCGGTGCGTCTGCGTTGTGCAGCTGATCTTGGCCAAGATCGACGAAACGGCGGCGCAGTGCGACGGGGTTCCCCTCATGAGCTTTTGACCTGACGGTCTGGCTACCGCCGTGGAGACGTCAAGTCCATTCGCGCCTGGAAATAAGTTCGCTGGGTGCACGGTGCGGTCAACATCGGTCGCCGGCTGGCGCGCCACAGCTAACGCAGCTCTTTTCAAGCCCATCTTTTGCAGGCTGGAAACCCCATAACCCGCAGGGTGCTCTCGTTGAGGTACGCGTCACACCGACGCCGGTTCGTAGAGAAGCCCTCGCAAGTGGCGGTCGCCACGTGGGATAATGGCCATCACAATTGGCTTCTCCGGATTGGTAGAGAGCGCGCCCTGTGATGTACATCATTGTCACCGGCGCTCGCGGGGAGCTTGAAGCCGATCGGCGGCGGCGGGCTGCGCCCGAAGCCGACTGTTTGCTCTGTGCGTTCTGGCGATCCTGGAATGGCTTCAGCCGCGGTCCGGCGCGACCCGCCAAGCGACTTTTTGATAACCCTAGGTGTGCGCTTTCAGGAGATTGTCCATTTGGAACGGACCGAGGAGACTGGTGTTATCAAGCTTCAGCGGTGACGGGATGGCCCGAATGTACATCCATAAGGATACCCCTTGCACCTACTACGTTGGGCGTGATAGAGGATGGTTTTTCCACGCCCGTGCGGCGCGCCTTTATGGCGCTTAAAATCCGCTTCAGCAGGCGCCATGCTATCGGCCGGTGATAAGTTCCCGGTTGCCTCGCAGACCACAGGGCGATTGTACACCGCAGCACTTCGACCAGATGGTCGTGATTAGCACGGTGTTGAGGACCACAAGGCGGAGCGCCTCATCTAGGCGGCGCTCGCGAATGGCCTACCCCATCGCATATCGGACTTCAGACCAGCTCGCCGCCGAACTGCCTGTTGGCGTCGTTACACAGCAGCTTAGAGTCAAATCACCTAACACTCGCATCGCCCTGGTCGAGGACACGATTGAGGCTCCGCACCTAGCCAATTAGCGCGTCTTGATTTCTGATGCAAAACAGAGGCGAGAAGCGATAGTCCAGCCGTGGTGTCGCCACCCGCAATGGCTCGCTCACCCTTGAAGATGCCTTCACCGAAGGTGTTAAGACGCTCCACTAATACCTGCAACTGATCCTTAAACTAAATGTATAGAATCTTTGCGAGCGCAAATCCCGAAAGGTTGTACGTTCATCCCGACATCTGAGGTCAGGCACTAACAAAAAAACAATGCCTGTTTGCGCTCAGACTGCCGTACAGCCCGCAACGGAGGTCGACGCCAATGGCAAAAAGAGCGCTCATCCTGGTTGAAGGCCATGCGCGTACTGGTCTGCGGTACGTCCAAGCAGCCCGGAGTCTTGGTCTTCATCCAATTACCCTATCGGCTGATCCAGCTCGCTACGACTATCTTGCAGCAGAAAGCATTGAGACAATCCGTGTCGATACAGACAATCTCGATGCGCTGATTCACGAATGCTCCCGGCTAGCTGGGACGTATGAAATTGCTGGCATTACTGGCTTTGCGGGCGACGACGAGTCGATCTATGCGACAGTTGGCAAGCTCTGCCGGCATTTCGATCTACCAGGACCGAACCCAGCATCGGTTGAACGATGCTGCGATAAATTCACTCAACGTCAGCTCCTAGCGGAGGCCGGCGTTCCAATACCTGCTTATCGCCTGGCAGCGAATGCGTCGGAGGTTGAAAGCTCTGCCGCGGAGATCGGCCTGCCGGTGATTCTGAAGCCAGCTGTAGGCAGCGGCAGCATCGGTGTCCGATTGTGCCGCACCTTCGAAGAGGTAGCCGAACATACCACTTACCTGTTTAGCGAGAAGCACATATGGCGGTCTTCGCCGAGGATACTCGTCGAAGAATTCGTACAAGGCCCCCATTATATCGCTCAGATAATGGGAAATGAGATCATTGCGATTGGCGCCGCTGACTATGGCCCCCCACCACATTTCGTTTTCCATAGCGGCTTCCAGCCAGCCCCGCTGACAGATGACGAGCACGAGCGTATCGCCGATGTTTCGCTGAGCGGCTTGCGAGTTCTCGGCCTTGGCTGGGGTCCCTCGAACATTGAACTCCGGTGGACGAAGCTTGGCCCAGTCGTCATTGAAGTCAATCCGCGACTTTTAGGTGGGACGGGTCCTCAATTGGTTCAGCTGGCTTACGGTGTCGATCTCGTCACCGAACACATCAAGCTTGTCGCCGGCTACGAATGGGATTTGCGCAAAAAACATTCGCACATTGTGGCCGTGCGGGTCCTAGTTCCTGATCGCGATGGCATCCTCGATTGGATCGAGGGCGACAGTCGGGCGGCCGCTGTACCAGGTGTCGTCGAGGTGAAATTGTGTGTCGAGCCCAACATGCCGATCGTCAGAAAAGGCGACTATCGAGATCGCATGGGACATGTCATCGCGGTTTCACCCGAGCGTGCCCGGACCGAGGCGATACTTCAGCGTGCGGTCGACTTAATCAGTTGGTCGATTTCTCCAGTTCGGACCTGGTGAACAAGGACAATCAGCAGCCCCTCACCTTCCCGCACCAGCGGGAGGGGGGCGCTACGGAGAAGCAACTTGATCAACATTGGTGCAAACCGAAAGCGGGAGGGTCGCAAAATGAATGATACACTTGGTTTTATTTCAGGAAACCTTTTGTCCATGAAGACAATAAGGAGAGTGCTACTTGAACTGTAATGCATACTACTTTTATGCAAAGGACTAATGTCTTCTGCTTTATCGCGACGTCTACGTCGTCCGAGCAATTCCCAGGCCTTCAGCAAGAGGAGAGCCGCGATGTTAGAGCAAGCAGCCCTGCCCCCCCCTCCGCTCACCGGGCCCCGTTCGGCCGAGACTTTCGGCCGGGCGCGCAGGGTTTTCCCGGGCGGCACCACGCGGGTCACGATCGAGCGCGATCCCATTCCCCGCTACATGCATCACGGAGAGAGTGCGTTTCTTGTCGACGTCGATGGCCGCCGCCTCCTCGACCTTAACGGCAACTTCACGACCCTCATCCACGGCCATGCCTTCCCGCCCGTGATCGAGGCCGTGACGCAGCAGCTCAGAAGCGGATGCTGCTTCGCCAACCCGACCGAGATCGAAATCGCGCTCGCCGAGCTTCTCTGCGCCCGCATTCCGCATCTTGACCGCATCCGCTTCGTCAATACCGGTACCGAGGCGGTCATGTTCGCGATAAAGGCGGCGCGGGCGTTCACGGGGCGTCCCGCGATTGCCAAGATCGAGGGGGCCTATCACGGCGCCTACGACTGGGTGGAGGTCAGCCAAGCTGCAACGCCTCAAACGTGGGGCGATCCCGAAAATCCCGCGCCCACTCTTCATTATCGCGGCATGCCGCGAGCCGTGCTCGATGACGTCGTGATTTTGCGATTCAACAACGCCGAGGGTGCGCGCCGGCTGATCACGGAACATGCAGGGCGTCTCGCAGCCGTCCTTGTCGATCCCATGCCGAGCCGCGGTGGGCTCATTTCGCCCACGCCGGATTTCGTATCCGCCATCCAAGAGACGGCCCGTCGTCACGGTATCCTTGTTATCAGCGACGAGATTCTCAACCTCCGACAGGGTTATGAAGGCGCCTCTGCGCTCTATGGGCTCGCCCCCGATCTCTTCGCGCTCGGCAAGATCATTGGCGGCGGGCTCCCCATCGGCGCGATCGGCGGCCGCAGCGAAGTGATGGCAGTCTTCGAATCCGCATCAGGCCGTCCTGCTCTGCCGCAGGGCGGCACCTTTTCAGCCAATCCGCTCTCGATGGCGGCAGGTCTCGCCGCGATGGAGGCCCTCGACCGCGCTGCCTTCGATCACCTCGAGCTGCTGGGGGACAAACTGCGAAACGGGCTCGAACGCATCATCGCGCGGCACGGCGCCCCCCTGAGCGTCACAGGCGCCGCCTCGCTCTTTCGCCTCCACCCGCGGCGCAAGCCGCCGCAAGAGTTCCGCGAAACTTTCCTTACCCCACGGGAGGTGGCCGTAATGACGGAACTCACTCGTTTCTTCGCCACGGAAGGCATTGTTCTGCCCAATGCGGCCGCCGCTTGCCTCTCGACACCCATGGACGAGGATGACATCGCCCTCGTCGCAAACGTCTTCGACCGTTTCCTCAATCAGCGCGCGGCGCTCCTCGACACGATAAAGGGTTAGATCATGGGAGAGACCGTCGCACAGGCGATCGCGCGTGCGTTGAAGCGCCACGGCGTCCAAGTGGTCTTTGGCCAAAGCCTGCCGTCCGCCGTCCTCCTCGCCTGCGAGACGATCGGCATCCGCCAGCTCGCCTACCGGCAGGAGAACATGGGTGGCGCCATGGCAGACGGCTTTGCCCGCGTCTCGCGCAGTATTGCAGTGGTTGCTGCACAAAACGGGCCGGCCGCGACACTCCTTGTGCCACCACTTGCCGAGGCCTTCAAGGCGAGCGTGCCCATCGTCGCTCTCGTGCAGGAGGTCGAACGGCCGCAGATCGACCGCAACGCCTTCCAGGAAGTCGACCACTTCGCCCTCTTCTCGTCCTGCGCCAAATGGGTGCGTCGTATCATCACCGCCGACCGAGCAGATGACTATGTTGATCAGGCCTTCGTCGCGGCCGGCAGCGGCCGGCCGGGTCCGGCGGTGCTCCTGCTCCCGGCAGACCTTCTGCGCGAAAGAGCGATCGCACCGAGGCATACCCGCAGAGTGAGCTTAGATCGCTGGCCGATCGACCGATCGCGGCCGGAAGACAGCGTCCTGCGCGAGGCGGCTGACTTCATCGCTGCAGCCGACGCACCCGTGGCGGTGGCCGGCGGAGGCACGACCTCGCCCGCGGCTTCCGCGGCAATCTCTCGCCTGCAGGAGACGGCTCACCTGCCTGTCTTCACGACCAATATGGGCAAGGGCGCTGTCGACGAATGCCATCCCCTTTCGTGCGGCGTGCTCGGCTCGCTCACGGGCGCGCGCTCGCTCGGCCGACGGACGAAGCCGATCCTTGGCGAGGCCGACCTCGTCCTCCTCGTAGGCACGCGCACCAACCAGAATGGAACGGACAGTTGGCGCCAGATCACACCTGGCGCGCGTATCATCCATATCGACGTCGACCCAACCGAGGTCGGTCGCAACTACGAGGCGCTGCGCCTCGTGGGCGATGCTGCGGTGACGCTGAATGCCCTTTGCGAAACCCTCGAACGCCTCGACCTGTCGCGCCGCCGCACCGCGCGAGCGCAGGCTGAAAAGCGCATAGCGGCCGCCTGGGCCGCCTTCGAAGTGGACCGTGCATCGCTAGCGGGCAGCAACAATAGCCCCATACGGCCCGAGCGCGTGATGAGGGAACTGCAGGCGCGCCTGACGCCCAAGACGATCGTCGTGGCGGATGCTAGCTATTCGTCGATGTGGATCATCGGTCAGTTACGTGCGCAGCGCGCCGGCCACCGCTTCCTCACGCCGCGCGGGCTCGCGGGACTCGGCTGGGGGCTGCCTCTGGCTATCGGAGCGAAGGTAGCGCGACCGGACGCACCAGTCGTCGCGGTCGCTGGCGATGGCGGTTTCGCGCACAGCTGGGCGGAACTCGAGACGATGGTACGCAGCTGCGTGTCCGTCGTCGTGATCGTCCTAAACAATGGCGTGCTCGGCTTCCAAAAGTATGCCGAGACGATAAAGTTCGGGGCCTATACGAGCGCCTGCCATTTCGCTCCAGTCGACCACGCCGCGATCGCCCGGGCATGCGGTTGCGGCGCGACCGTGGTTAGGGCACCGGGCGACATAGGGCCTGCTCTCGACGAGGCGCTCGCCTCTGGAAGGCCCTGGCTCGTCGAGGTCGTCGCCGATCCCGACGCCCATCCTGCTCTTTCCCTTTTCGACGGCACGGTTGACCAGAACGCCGTTCGCGACGTGGGGTCCGTCGGATGACGGAAGAAAACAGCGAATCAATGGGCGTTGCGGTCGTCACCGGCGGGGCAACCGGGATCGGGTTTGCGACCGTCGCGCACCTAATCGAGGCTGGCTGGCGCGTCGCTTTCTTCAGCCAGACGAGAGAGCGGGTCGAGGCTGCCGCTGTCGATCTACGCGCCCATTTTCCAGCTTGGAAGATCCACGCCGACACGGTCGACCTACGTGACGAAGGCGGCCTCTGCCGCTTCTTCGCCAATGTCCGCGAGCGCTGGGGAACAGTGTCCGCGCTCGTCTGCAATGCTGGCTATTCGCCGAAAGGTCCAGACGATCAACGACTCGCTCTCGGCAAGATGCCGCTTGCTAAATGGGATGACGTTATCCGGGTGAACCTCACGGGCGCCTTCCTCTGTTGCCGCGAAGTGCTGCTCGGTATGGCGGAAGCCCGGCAAGGCCGTATCGTCCTGATCGGCTCACTCGCGGCGCGTACGCAGCCGAAGATCGCGGGTGCGAGCTACGTCGCCTCGAAGAGCGCGCTCGCGGGGCTCGCCCGCTCGATCGTGAGCGAATACGCAGGGCTCGGCATCACCGTGAACACGATCTGCCCTGGCCGTATCCTAAGCAATATGACGGGACCGCCCGAGACGCCCGGGAACCGCGCTGCACTCGCGCGGATCCCGATCGGACGGCTCGGCGGGCCCGAAGACATCAGCCGCGTCATTGAGTTCCTCGTCCGCCCGGATTCCGACTTCATCAACGGAGCCATCATCGACGTCAACGGCGGGGAGTTCGCCCCCTCCTAGCCTGTCGGCCGGCGGCAAAGCCTCTATGACGAGGGCCCGCGCGCAGCCCACTCCCGCACAGGCTGCGCATGTGCAAAGAGGTGCAAATTGGTTCACCGGGCCTACTGCACTGGCAGTCATGGCAGATTGCTGGCGAACGCCTGGAACACGCTGGCTTGGGGACAGGCGGCGGCGAAGGCCAGGCGGATGCGCGAGACAGTTTTGATGTCCCGGGCGCCGATTTGAGCAGCTTGAGCCGCAGCGTGCGAACTCGGTCCTGCTCACTTAATGGGACCTTGGCACGGCGTCGCGCAGGGTGAGCAGGAGCCAATATGCGACGGTGTGCAGTTCGAGGTGGACTTGGTTGCGATTGGTGAGCGCAGGAGGTGCGGTCGGAGGCGAGTTGGCTCTTGCGCATCTTGATAGGTGGCCACGGGCGCAGTAGATCCCGTCGTAGTGGTGCCCGGCCGAGCCGCTGTCGAGATTGGGGACGAAGCGGATGTCGAGGCCGATCGCAGTCGCCTCGATGCGGCGCAGGGGCGGCGTTTGGCTTTCAGGATTGCGACTTGTAGCGGGTCTCGGCATGGACGCGCAGAACAGACTTGCGCTTGAGCGCGCTTCGCACCATGCAATGACTTGCACCGGCCGTAATGGCCGTCGCCGCGCACCAGGATGTGGGGGTCGGCCAGCAGGTGCGGATGCGTACAAGAGGCGGCGCAGATGGCCGCATCTCTTTGCCCGTTGGAGTCTTGCCGGGGCGCAGGATCATAGCGACCGGGCGCCCGGTGGCGGGGACTGCCAGAATTCTTCCAACGGGCCTTGCGGCACGTCGGGGAAGAACACCAGCCGAACGAGATCGAAGCCACTCCCATCGTAATTGCCCGTGATAAGCGCCTTCGCACTTCGCCATTTTCGGACGTCTTTTGAAAGCGCGCGCGACCGTGATGGCCATCATCACCACCTCCGAACCTGTAGTTGTTGAAGCGTACCTGCTCGCAGAAAGGCACTCTTTCACAAACAACGTCGGCGAATTCGATCTCGCACTCGGCCAGATTGGCTAAGCTGAGCTCGATGCCGATTCGCCTCATGGGAGGCCATTTATATCGGGGTGGCCATAACAATGTATCGGAGCAGTGAAATTGTTCTGGAAATCCAAATTGAACTTATCGTCGACCCCTGTTACTAGGCTGCCTTTTCGGATTTCAAACAAGTGGAAGAAGCGCCTGATAGACACTCTAACCCGTATTGTCCAGGGCATGAACTTTTTGTGCGCTCGTGCGCAAGGCGGGAGATGCTGAGGTGATCATGGCTGATCATGATCCGAAACTCCGCTCCTTGGTATTTCTGTGAGGCTCCTCTGGTGCGGTAAACACGGATTGTCCATAGATCTGAATCTTGTTGCAGAGCCGCGCCAAGTCTGACAGATCGTGACTTGCGGTAAGGCAGATGCGTATGCCCGCATGGCCGCGGGCGACCGTCGGAAAGAACGTGACGGATGTGTAAAAGCCATCATCTAACAGGTGCGCTGCGAAATCAATGGCCGCAAATTCGTCGCCCACGTTGATCATGCGAATCGGCAGAGGAGCGCCTCGCTGATCTGTCTGGATGAGCTCGTCGAAAAGGGCAATGCGCTCGACCAATTGACCTCGGCGAACCTTGAGCTCGCTCGTCCGGTGAATTTCCGCCGAGGCTATAGCGGCACCGACAGCTGCGACGTTGGGCGAAGCCGAGAAGGCATGCGGAATGGAGTAGCAACGAAATAGCTCTTCCTGATACGCTGTTCCAAGCATGAGCATGCCGCCCGACGCGCCGAAGCCCTTGGCGAGGGACGCCGCGACGATCGTGCGCTGACCTAGCTCAGGGGGCAATTGCGAGCGCGCAAAGCCTTCACCATTTTCGCCAAAGAGGGAAATTCCGTGCGCGTCGTCGATGTAAAGAAAAAGGCCATACTTTTCCTGCAACTGGAGAAGCCCTTCGATCGGCGCGAAGCCGCCCATCGAATAGACGCCATCGCACACATAGGCGACGATTGGATGCTTGCGGCAAATCTGCTCCAAAGCATCGAGGTCATTGTGAGGAATTGTCTCGACTTGGGTCTCCTCGGCCACAACTGGCTTATGAAAGGCGAGGGAGGCGTGGGCCAGATGGTCGAATACCATGACAGGTCTTTGACCTTCCGTTAGATGTCCGGAGGCGATGATTGGCAATGCGCCCATGTTGGCAATCATGACTGACGAATAAGCAATAACGTGCGCCCCAAAAAGTTGGGAAAGTACGCCCTCAAGATTACCAATGAGCCCGAAATTCAGCCGCGTGCGTGCACATGACCAGTGGAGTGATCCGTATTCCTCCATTGCGGCAACCGCGCCGGCAACGATAGCTGGATGATTGTCCAGGCCGAGGTAGCAACAACGCACATAGTCGGCAACGGTAACGCCTTGTAGCTCGCCTCTCGTGAGCCTGACCGTCCTCCCCTCCATCGACCGTCCGTAAACGGCCATGAGACCACGTTGGTGAGCCCGTTCGAAATGCATTCGCGTCCGATCAATGACCGAAGCGGTGTTGCGGAAACGACCGGCGCTCACAACGCTTGCTGCGGGTTCTACTGCAGACATCAGGACGTCCTTTCACAAGTAAGGCTTTGATTAGACTTGGGTTTTCATGTCTAGTTGCATTATCAAAAGTGGTGATACCCACCAGATTTCCCAGTAATACCAACATACATAGATTTATTATGTGAATAATTATTAATAATTCTTGATTGTGAATTTAAATAATCATGGCTGCATGGTAATATTTCCTCGTAAAAAAGAGGCGGGCTGACGCCCCCCGTGTGGACGTGACGAAAGCTGTTCGCGGAAAAAGACGAGATGGATCAGAGTACGGCGGAGTTCGCAGCGGTGGCCAGCGCTGCAGGTTTCATGACACAACCGCGAAATCCAACAACGTCATCGCGCCGAAGCTTTCGACGATCGACGACTGCTCCGGCAGCATCGATGCCAATGAACCTGAAAAACCTCCTTGGCGATATCCGAACCGATTGTGGCAATCTCTTCGATGGATGGCTCTCCCTCATGTGACTTTGACACACACCATGGCACTTCGATGCCGGGAGCGGAGGCTGTCCACCTCTACGGCGGCACGCCGGCCAACTGACGTAGTCTGGAGAGCGCCTGCAGACATTGACATAATATGGCGATCAATTTGTAGAAAACGTCATTTATGAGGGTTATACCTTCAGAAATATTTCGTAACCGACATTTAACTCGATGATAATCTTACGGCCTCGGGGACGTGTTACAGCTTTGGCGATGCCGGCCGAGAACGGCGCGCAGAGTTGCAGCCTTACAGCCGGCAGCTTTGTCCACCAGTGACACATCCGGCGCAAGATGCCTGTGGAGCCGAGACTATGGAACGTCTGCCGATGACTGCGGTACCTCAGCCTCGAGGGCTGGCAACCAGAGTTTCAGACCAGTTTTATTTGGTCCCGTCGATGCATCTCCCGGCAGCAGCCGGGGAGGCGTTTGCGGTCGAATTCGCCCGATTTCTCGACCAGACTGATGGCGTTGGTCAATCCGAGCAGTTGTTCGACGTGTTATCTGCTTTTGCCCTGAATTTTGATTGCCCATGGATCTCATATGGCTCTCTTACACCTGACCAAAGAATTTCAAAGCCGGCCCCACGCGATCGAGAGGTCATGGTGAATTATCCTGATGAATGGCAGGAGCGCTATTTCGAAATGAGCTATGATAGAATTGACCCCATCATCAAGACGAGTCGAAAACGCGCGGGCGCCTTTCGATGGAGTGAGGTGTACAACGATACAAGCACGACTGAAGACGAACGGCGCGTTTTCGATGAGGCTGCGACGTTCGGCTTAAGGTCAGGAATCAGCGTTCCATTGCACTGCCCCGATGGCAACTTTGCGATCATGAGCTTTGCTCAACCCCGGAATCGCGAATTCCAGAATAGAACAGTCACATACTTGGAGCTTGCCGCGTTTCATTTCCATCTGAGAGTTGCGAAGTTCGCGAATTCGAGGGGCAGCGAGGAAGCTCCTGACCTTTCTTTAAGAGAAAGGGAGTGTATTCTGTGGACAGCGAGAGGGAAATCGTCATGGGAAATAGGAAAAATTTTGGGAATTTCCGTAAACACCGTCAATTTCCATATAAAAAACGTAATGCGAAAAATGGATACTGCGAGCAGAACGGTCGCTGCTATAAAAGCCGTAAACTTTGGAATTATCGAATTGTAAGAATCGGCTAACATACCACTGCTTCCCTCCGGCGGCGATCAGAGTCTCGGCCCTTTCTGTTACCCGTAGAGCGCGCGTTGAGCAACCGACGAAGGCGCGGAGCCTTCAATCAGTGTAGCGTCGGAGCCGGTTGCGGTGATGATTCCGGCATAGGCTGATATTGTGATCCTACGCCCAGTCTGAGATGGCGCAGCGTTCGAGGAACTCGTGGCGCATCGGGCCGTCGAAGCTCTCGATGTAGGGCGTTCTGCATCGGCTTGCCTGGTGCTATGTAATGCCACGCGACGATCCTTCGACCAGGCGAGGATAGCGTTCGAGGTGAACTCGGTGCCATGGTCGGAGCCGATCATGCCCGGCTTTCCACGGCCGGCGATCAACCCGTCCGTTCGCGCGCGACCCGTAGGCGCCTGTGAATGAGCGACTATCTGGGGTGTCAAGTTGCATTTCCGAACTCTTTGCGCGCATCGCGTGCTTTTGCATTGAGAACGACGAGCAGCTTTCTGGCGAGTGCGATGCGAATGACCATCTTTTCCTTTCCGGCGGCTTGCAACCGTTGATGGAAGGCGCCGAAGTGAGGATCGTAGCGGGCAACGCCACGGGCAATGAGGAAGAGGATGGAGCGCGGTCCTGCTCGTCCGCCTCGCACCGGCCGTCGGCCACTGCGCTTGCCGCTGTCGTTGGCGATCGGCGCCAGGCCGGCCAGCTTGGCGATGGCCTTGTTGGAGAGGACGCCGATCTCAGGCAGTTCCGCTATCAGCCGCGCCACGGTGCGGGAGGCGACGCCCTTGAGCGAGCGGAAGGCCTGATCGAGGCATGCCCACAGGGGATCATCATCGATCAGCGAGGCGATCTCGCCCTCGAGCCGGCGGCTCTGACGCTTGAACACAATGATGACCTCATCGAGGCTGGCAATGGTCTCGGCATCGGCGGCAGCGCTCCTGCGCTGCTTCTGGACTGTGAGATCGCCGGTCACCTGGGAGAGTCGGGCCACCAGCGCCTTGAGCCGCTGCTGGGCCGCGCTCGGCGGCTGTGTCGGCTGCAGCCGCTTGACCGTAAGCGGTCAGCCGATAACGTCAGGCCTAAAGTTCCAAGGCATGAGCATTTCGATTTCGGATGCCGGCCAGCCTTGAGCGATGCGGGTCAAGGTCTGCGAGAGCCAGTCGAGCGGATCGACGCTGTTCATTTTGCAGGTTTGCAGCAAGGTGGCTACCGTCGCCCAGGTTCGTCCACCGCCGTGGCTGCCGGCGAATAGACTATTCTTTCGCGTGATCGTCTGGGGCCTGATTGCACGCTCGACGATATTGGAGTCGATTTCGATGCGACCGTCCATCAGAAAGCGTTCCAGCGCCTCCCGCCGGGTGAGCGCGTAGCGGATCGCCTCGGCGGTCTTGGATTTTCCGGAGACCTTGCCCAGTTCCGCTTCCCATAGATCGAAGAGGCTCGCGACAATGGCCACGGACTTTTCCTGACGTAGCGCGGCGCGGCTTCCGGCATCCTTGCCGCGGACCTCGTCCTCGACCTTCCACAATTCGGTCATGGCGATGATCGAATCCGTCGCGGCCTGCGAGACCCCGCTGATGTGCAGGTCGTAGAATTTGCGCCGCAGGTGAGCCCAGCACCCGGCGAGCCGGATTGTTTCATTGCTGCCGGCTTTGGCCCGTGCCTTGACCAGGTTGGTATAGGCCGAGTAGCCATCCACTTGCAGGATACCGCTGAATCCGGCGAGGTGGCGCGCCACGCAATCCGCACCTCTGCTGTCTTCAAAACGATAGGCAACCATTGGCGGACTGGTTCCGCCATAGGGTCGGTCATCCCGTGCGTAGGCCCACAACCAGGCTTTCGTGGTTTTCCCGGAACCAGGGGCAAGGGTGGGCAAGGTCGTCTCGTCGGCGAAGACCCTTTCGCCCTCCTTGATGCGCTCCAGTATGTAATCAGCAAGCATCTGCAGCTCGAAGCCCAGATGCCCCATCCACTGCGCCATCAACGACCGGCTGATCTCGACGCCGTCGCGCAGATAGATCGCCTCCTGCCGATAAAGCGGGAGGCCGTCGGCGTATTTGGAGACGGCGATATAGGCGAGCAGCCGCTCCGTCGGCAGCCCGCTTTCGATGATGTGCGCCGGCGCCAGAGCCTGGACCACGCCGTCACGGCCCCGGAAGGCGTATTTGGGACGGCGCGTGACGATGACCTGGAACTTCGGCGGCACGACGTCCAGCCGCTCGGATCGATCCTCGCCGATCAGAACCTTTTCAAGCCCCTCGCAGTCGGCCGGGATTTCCGGCTCGACGACCTCCTCGATGCGTTCGAGGTGGGCAGCAAAGCCCTTGCGCGGACGCGGGGCGCGCTTCGGCTTGTTCCCGACCGCGCGGTCGAGTTCGCTCCGGATTTCCGAAAGGCCGGTCTCGACCTCTTCGAAGGCAAAGGAGGCCTGCTCGTCGTCGATGGCCAGGCGTAGCCGCTCGGAACGCGTGCCATGTTGCGTGCGCTGTAAAACTTTCAGGATTGACGTGAGATTGGCGATCCGCTCGCTGGCGCTTTTCTCGACAGCTTTCAGCCGGGCGACCTCCGCCTCAGATGCTGCGATCCGAGCGTCGGCGACTGCGATCCGGGCCTCGCTTGCAGCCTGCTCGCGAGCCATGGAAAGGATCATCGCCTTCAGCGCATCAACGTCGTCGGGAAGGGCAAGACCCGGTAGAACCATGGCAAGCAACAGAGCACAAAAACAGCCGCTTTCCCAACCGTTCCAGCCGCATGATTCATCTTGCCGCAGGCCGGTTTCAGCCCGTCGATAACGGCCGCCTGACCCTGGCCGGACGAATCTTTTTCCAGTCCAGTCCGGCCAGAAGCGCCATCAACTGGGCGTGGTCGAGACGCATGCGCGCGGCCGATATCCCCGGCCAGCAGAAGCTGTGATCTTCCAGAGTCTTCGAATAAAGACAAACCCCGCTGCCGTCCCACCACACGATGCGAACCCGGTCCGCACGCTTCGAACGGAATACGTGAAGTGCCCCCGAGAATGGGTCCAGGCCGCCATCCCTGACCAGCGCCATCAAAGATGCCGCGCCCTTGCGGAAGTCGACCGGCTGGCACGACACGTAAACCACCACACCGGAAGCGATCATGCCTTACGAACCGCGCGGATGATCCTCGCCAGGCGATCGGGATCGACATCGCCGCCGGCGCGCACCACTGCGTCGCCAATGACGATTTCCACCGTGTCGCTGCCCACCGCTTCAAAGCGCGTGAACTTCGCCGGCTTGCTCGCTCCCTCCGTCAGTGGCGCAACCATGCCCGACGAAAGCGCCTTGCGGCGCCACGCATAGAGCTGCGAGGGGTCCAGCCCCTCGGAACGCGCAACCGCCGAGACATTGCCCCCTGGCGAGAACGCTTCGGCGACAAGCCGTGCCTTCTCTTCGTCCGACCGATGGCGCGGCTTGCGTCGGGACGGCACAGGCTCCGCCGTCAAAATCTCGAATGTTCGATGATGGCTCATACTGTCGCTCATAGGATTCTCCGCATGATTCATGCTGAAAATGAGCGATCAACCGCCTGCACGCTACGTGGGGACGCCTACGCGCTTACGCTTGACCTCGCCATAGCGAGCGATGACCGCGGCGTCGATCCTGTCGGTCTTCTCCAGGAAGCCCATCGAATCGGCGAAGCGGCGGACGCTCCTGGCATTGACCATGCCGCAAGCCACACCCACTCCCACAGCTGTCGTGTTGCCTCACGTAATTTTGTTACCGGCTGCCTCACCAAGGATGTTACCCGCTCGCCAGACGTGCGGAATCTGAAGCGACATACGGCGCTAGGCGGCTGACCTCGCCGATGAGCCGCTGCACGGCTTGTTGTCGCCACGCCCTTACTCGCTTCTGCAACGTGTGAAGCTGGTGCAAGCTGTATCGTCCAGGATAACGGACCTGGAACTCGACGAGAAGTTCAAGTGCGGTCTGATCCGGACGCTCTTCAAGGCATCGTGCCATCTCTTCCCAATGGTCCTTGAAGATGTCGGGACGTCGGCCGCGCGGTTTGTCGTTGAGCCGACGATAAGTCTTTGGCCCAACGACAACACCGCGGGCGCGAGCCGCTTGGCGCCAGAGATTGACCCGTCGAACGAGTGTTTTGTACTGCTTGCGGGTAAATCGACCTGGAAACTGGACACACAGCTCCTCGAAGAGCTGCGTGGCGTTGATGTTGGGGAATTCCTCCAATCGGCGACAAACGATCGGCCACACCATGCGGAGCGCCTGGACGCGGGCTTGGCCAGGCTCGGCGTAGACCGGCTTCGGCTTCTCCTGCATCTTCGCGGCTGTCACGGGAGGAGTGGGTGGGATCACCGGTTTGAGCGTGGCGGTGGGACTCGCAATAAGGGTTTGTGTCGAGACCTTTTGTAGACTTCGCAGGTAACGCGGTTTGGCCTCAATGGAGAAGGTCGGACGTATCTCGCCCGCATGCCAGGCGCTCGATAGGCTGGCTACGAACGCGGCCAGGTTGGGCGGTTCCGATGTCGCCGGTGGCGGTGTTTCGCCGTCAGCCAGCGCCGCCAGATAAGCCTGGACAGCTCGCATCTCCTCCAGCAGCTTCAGCGGATCGAGGTCGCCGGCGATCTCGCGCAGCTTGTTCTTGGCGGTCATCGGGATAGCCTCCGCCTGCAGGAGACGCTCGCAGGGCGTCTGCGGCGGATGATAGCGCTTGGCCACCTTCGCACCGTCACGCTGTTTGGCAGCCAGCTTGAACGAGGGCTGGAAGAAGTTCACGAACAGCCGGGATGCCGCGTAGAGGCGCGTGATCGCTCTGGCCGCCGCCAAGCCCTCGAAGCGCCGATACCCCAGGAGCTTCCGTACAACGGCGCCATTTTTCTGCTCTATCCACGCTTGGTCGTTCTTACGGTAAGGCCGCGAGCGAGTGAGTTCGATGCCGTGACCAAGGCAATATTCGATCAGCCTGTTGTTGACGAACTCGCTGCCATTATCCACATCCAGCGCTCTCAGGGCAAAGGGCAAGCCCGTGCGGATCCGGTCGAGTGTCTCGACCACGAGGGTACCTTCTCGGACCACGATGGGCGCGGCCTCCGTCCATCCGCTCGCGATGTCGGTCAGAACCAGGCTGTGAACGTAGCTACCGCGGTTGACTCCCCCGCAATGAGCGACCAGGTCCATCTCCATGCTGCCGGGCAGCGGCTCGTTCCAGTCGGCAAAGGTGCGCATTTTGATGCGCCGCCGGGGCTCTGGCACAACCCTTGGCGGCTTTTTCGTACGCATGGTGCGCCTTGGCATCTGGAGCAAGCGGTCGATCGTGGCGGCGCTCATCGACAGGATCTTGTGGCGTATCTCCTCCTCGAGCTTCAAATGTCGATTGCGTTCCAGCGCCGGCAACAGAATGGGCAGCAGTGCCTTGAGGCGCTTGCCGCAGACTCGATCTGAAGCTTCCCACAGCACAATCAAGGCGGCCCGAGCGGCCTCATCATAGAGCGACAGGCGTTGGCGGGTCTGACGGTGCTTCGGCTCCGGGTGGCTGTTCAGGACACGGATTGCGGACTTTTCGTGATACCCCGTCGCCGCAATGAACTCCTCCAAGATCCGGCGCTTGTCCTTGGTCGTCGCGGCCGCATAGCGATCCCTGACTGCATTGGCCAGTTCCATACGCATGGCATGTGTCATCTTCGTCTTCATGTTGCCTCCCTGGTGGTGAAGGCACCATGGCGACATGCGCCTTCACGGGTAACATTTTAGGTGAGGCAACGAACCCGCGCGGTAACATTTTCCTTGAGGCAATGCGACACACAGCAACAGGAAGGGCAAGCGCTCATAGCCGCCACTGGCCTCCATAACGACGAGCTCGACGCCATTGGCCTGACACCAGGCGGCGAGCTCGGCTATGCCTGCCGCATCATTGCGGAAGCGGCCCGCCGCTCCGCCCGGCACGACATGGGTATCGAGGCCAGTCCTTCGAAATATCCACTCCACAGATAGTCTTGTTCACGGTAACCTGCCTTGTGCGTGCGATTGGAGCCAAGCGACTATTCGGTCGTACGTGACGAAGGCGAAGATCCCAAGCTCATCCACGGTTGTAACCGGAGGGGTAACGGGCGACTTCGCCAAGCCTCGAACCGGATGGCCATCTGGTTCGAGGCTCAGTCGCTTACATCGCACAAAAAACCTTCCGTGCAGTACAAGGGGTATCGCGGCCAGGCACTCAAGTGTCACATCGTTGACGATGTTGAGCACGCGGCACCGCCGGACGCAGGCGACCTGGTCGTGCACGAGATCCAGCGAACAACGTGCGTTCGGCCGCGTCTTGACCAGGATCGGTGCCCGTGTGCCGACTGCCCGTCGCTGTGATCGCTTGCGCGCCGCCAGCTTGATCCCGACCGTTCGCCCTCGCGGATGAGCAGGATGAACAGCCGAAGACAGCTGAAGCGCCGGCGCTCGCTGGGCAGGTCGAGCAGCCGGGCACGCAGATCCGTCTCCGGAGGCCGACGGGACCCGGAAGCGGAGCATCTTGCCGTCAGCGGTGATAATCGAACAGGCCCGCCATTCCAACCCACGGCGAGCCGCAGCTTCGCCACCCCTTCGCGCTTGGCGCGCGCTCGCGCAAAACCGCGATGACCTGCTATTCCGAAGGAAATTACCCGCGGCAGGTCACCCGTTAGCAAGGATGTTGAAGCCTTGACCTTCGGCGGAATCCGGTCAGTCGCTGCGACATCCAACTTCAAGTCCACCAGAGAACAAGATCTGGCCGCGCAAATCCGAAAAAGCAATTCAGCAGCACGCGACGCTTTCCGTTGCCTGCTTGACCGGTAACCCCATGAACGAAACCGCCGTCAAGTAGCGCGATATCCCCGGCCTTGAGCTGGATTTCGCGACTAGGCACGGCCTCGAGATAAGCTGCCGAATAGGGATATCCCGTGGTCTCCACACCCTGCGACTTTCGGTCGTCAACTGTCGGCTTGTGGCTCCAGAGCCGCAGATTGCCGCCTTCCTCGGACATACTAGGGTAGAAGTTGAGCGCGGCGACGGTATTGTGCGCCACCGCAGAGAGCTCGTAGTCGTTCCCAGCACGTAGCACTTGAGCGACATCGTCGTGGGGGTCCAAGGAAAATGTGCCGCTGCCGGTCCAACTGAGAGCCCGACAAACGTTAGCCTGACCGTGTTCTGAACGCGCCAACCGCAATTCAATGCCTTGTTTGTGAAGCTCGCGCTTCAATGCGTCGAATACGGCTCGGACCGGGTCAACTAAATTGCCAAAAAGGGCGTCAACGTGCGGCCGCGCATTTTCCGCCTCCTTGAAATAGGTGGCTGCATCCTTCCTGTAGTGGGATGCACCGACATATTGCCCCGGCACGCCATCTTTGCGCTCGTTGAGACCGGGACTGCCAAAAAACTTCGCGGTGATCTCCTCGGCTATTTCGGTGCTGAAAGCTTGGCTGATGTGCAGAGCCGTGATCTCACCTTTTAGGACTGAGATGATCTCCGCAGTGCTGATCGAGCCGGTTCGTTCTTTGATCGTAAGAGGCGAGATGGCCGGCGTTTGAGCTACTTGGTTAGTCGCCATTGGTTTTCTCCTGTAGTGCCTGATCGAGGATGGCAATGCCGTGATCAAGTTCGTCATCTGAGATTGTTATCGGCGGAAGGACTTTGATGACGTCGCGATTTGGCCCGGAGGATTCGATCAGCAGGCCCTTTTCGAACGCGACATCGTGCACACGGCCAACAACGGCCTGTGACCGGCACTTAAGGCCGGCCATCAGACCACGGCCGCGCTTTTGTTCGATGCACTTGGGAAATTTCGCAACGAGGCGATCAAGGTGCTCTTGCAGTTTGACGGCCGTCCCCTCGACGGCTTTAGTAAACCGCCTATCGGACCACATTTTGCACATGGCCGCGGAAGTCACAAAGGCGAGATTATTGCCTCTAAAGGTCCCGCTGTGTTCTCCCGGTTTCCATATATCCATGTCGGGGCGAATCAGAACTATGGACAACGGATTACCTGAACCGCTTAGCGATTTCGAAAGACACACGATGTCGGGCTCGATTTTCGCGAACTCGAACGAGAAGAAATCGCCCGTTCGTCCCGAACCTGCCTGAATGTCATCGACGATGAAAACAACGTCGTGCTTACGGCAAATGCGCTGAATTTCTGCAAGCCAAGGTGCGGATGCAGTGTTCATGCCGCCTTCTGCCTGGATGGGCTCCAGGATGATTGCGGCCGGCTTTTCTATCCCGCTGCCTGGGTCGCCCAACACGTGATCAATGTAACTCGCGGAATCGAAAGTTTGGTTCGGGTAGTTCTCGTAAGGGACACGGATCACATCGTGGCGAGCAACGCCGCCAAGCTGTCTGGTTGACGCTGAACCCGACACCGCCAAGGAGCCGAGCGACATGCCATGGTACGAATTTGTGAAGGCCATGACACTCGAGCGGCCGGTATATTTTCGCGCCAGCGCCAACGCCGCTTCGTTAGCGTTTGTCCCGGTTGGCCCAGGAAACTGTATCTTGTAAGAAAGGCCCCGGGGCTTCAGGATCGAATTGACGAACACTTCGATGAAATCACGCTTTGCAGCTGTATACATATCAAGCGACAAGACAATATTTTGATCGGCGAGATATTGAATTGCCGGCGCAATGATATCCGGGTTGTTATGACCGTAATTGAGCGCGCCGGACCCTACAAGGAAATCAATATATGGCTTTCCGGACTCGTCCCAGATTGTCGCCCCAAGTGACTTTTTGAAGACTGTTGGAAATGATCGTCCATAGCGACGAACGTTAGACTCGTAAGCGTCGAAAATGTCGATATCCATTAAAGGGCCTCTCATGAGTCTTGCGATCCACGTTGCAGGTTCTTGTCGGACGCATTCCAAACCATTGATTTCTACGATTAGCTGCGGCCAATCTCTGACTTAAAGCGAACCTATCATGGTCAGCGACTTGCATTCGCAAAGAGTCTGTAAACTTGTTTGACGAATCTGTTGCAACGCTTGGGATAGCGATAGCGTGACAGTCAGTACCCGCCTTGCGGCAACGCTATCGGCGGCGTTGTTGGCGGGGGCAACTGACATAGCCGCACCGGTTTTTCCAAGCATGACTGCAATCACGATGCTTGGGTATTTCTCTATGTCGGCCGTGACGGGATCCTTGCCGACGAGTAGCTGTGACAGATAGCGATTTCTCTGCTTCGATGTGACGGCGAGACCGATGCTCGCTCGAGTTTCGTTTTGGAACGCGGACGAGCCAGACCGCGAACTGGCGACAAAACTGGAACTGACCGCGGCCTCTAATCGCGGCCGTGGCCGCCGGCGGTGATGGGGCCGTTCGCTGGGCGGCGCGTTGGCCAACCCCTGGCTTCGCGGCGTCTACAATGCCTCAGTCGGCCCTCGCGAGGTGACGGCCGCACTGCAGGCCACGGGCCGACCACGCGAGTGGTGTTCGCCACCCACGAGCTGACGCAGACGGCGCTGCTTCGAGAAGGCGCCATCGTAGCGGTATCGACAACCCCGGTGTTCGCCTCCGCACTGGTAGTGACGATGGCGCGGCTTTTGGAGCGCACCACGACTAAGAGTTCCCACCCTTACACTGGTCAACATTCATACGATCGAAAACGCTGGCTCTGGCGACGCCGCTGGCGATGTGTCCGATGCCGCTTTTTCTACGCAAGGTTTCACTCTGTCCGACATCCGACAATTGTTGGATGTGAGACAGGGCGTCAAATCCGCTAACCCGGTGTTTTAATCCAATCTTCCTCTCTGGCACGTTCTGTGCTGCGCGACTTGCGAACGCATCAGCAAGAAAATAGTCCCATGATCACACTCACTGAAAACGCCGTCGCTGCCGTCAAGACCGCGCTTGCCCGCGCCGACGAACCGGCGGAAGGCTTTCGCATCATGGTCGAGGCGGGCGGCTGCGCCGGCCTCAAATACCTGATGGGTCTGGAAAGCGTCTCGCGCGAGGGGGATGCCATCATGGAGACGGACGGGGTCAAGGTGTTCGTCGACGCAAGCTCCCAGCCCCATCTCGCCGGCACGACCGTTGACTTCGTCACGGGCCTGGAGTCCTCGGGCTTTGTCTTCGACAATCCCAATGCGCGGGACAAATGCGCCTGCGGCAAGTCCTTCGGCTAGCCGCCATCACGACAAGGATAGGCGCCGTGCGGGATAATACCGAAAACGTCTACCTCTTCAGCGACAAGCTCTATTTCATCAACCCGCACAATGTCGGCGCTTTGGACACCCCCAATGCGGCCGGCGAGGTCGGCGCCGTCGCCTGCGGCGACGGGCTTAAATTAATAATGGGTTTCGACCCCAGGACCGAGACGATTACTGCCGCAACGTTCCAGACCTTCGGCCGCGGCTCGGCCATAACCGCTTCCTCGACATTTACCGAATTCATCGTCGGCAAGACCATCGATGAAGCCCTTCAGATCACCGATCGGGACATAGCGGATTTTCTCGGCGCCCTGCCGCCGCACACGATCTACTCATCGCTCGACCGCCTCATCCTGGAGCGCGGCTTGCGGCTGATGAGCGAGTTTTTCCGTGCGGTTAGGAAGGCTTTCGAGGAGACACCAGGATTCTCACGCCTCGTGCTCGTCAAGGCATCCTCGCGATGAGCGGCGAGATCGAGGCGTTTCTCTTGGTGATAGGCTTCGAGGAGCGAAAGGCCCCCCGCAATCTCCACCCGCTGAAACCTAATTCTGCGTGGAGTTCGAGCGAGTGGGTTTGCGGTAACGAGCCTCGACGGTCGAACGCGCTGCAAAACGTGCAGTGGCACATTTCCCACCTTTTGCCGCGTCTCGTAAGCCAGCAGAGGCGCTCCCTTGCTCAGTCGAAGGCCGCGTAAGCAATGTCATATGCGGTCAAGGAAATTTTCTACACCCTTCAAGGCGAAGGACGAAATGCCGGGCGGGCTGCCGTATTTTGTCGTTTCGCCGGCTGTAACCTTTGGTCGGGACGTGAAGGCGACCGGGCAAGAGCATTCTGCGGATTCTGCGACACCGATTTCGTTGGGGTAGATGGCCCCGGTGGCGGACATTTTGCCACCGCACGGGAGCTTGCGTTGGCGGTCGAACAGGCCTGGCGCGGGTCGGGAACTGGGCAGCGTCTTGTCGTGCTCACCGGAGGGGAACCCCTCCTCCAGATCGATGAAGAACTCCTGGAAGCGCTGCATTTCCTGGCGTTTGAAATTGCCGTGGAGACCAACGGTACCATTCCCACACTCGCCGGCATCGACTGGCTGTGCGTCAGTCCGAAATGCAATGCACGCCTCGTGGTGATGGCAGGGGACGAGCTAAAGCTTGTATATCCTCAGATTGGCGCGGAGCCTGAACATTTCGAAGTTCTCGCGTTTGAGCACCTTTTGCTTCAGCCGATGGATGGGCCCGAGCGCGAGGCGAATACGGCCGCCGCAATGGCCTATTGTCTTGCCAACCCACGTTGGCGCCTGAGCCTGCAAACCCACAAACTTCTCGGGATCCCATGAAAATTACGCAAGCTTTCACCTTCGAGGCAGCGCACTGTCTTCCGCGCGTGCCAAAGACCCATCGCTGTCACCGCATGCATGGCCACTCATACCGTGTGGAACTGTGTCTGGAAGGCCCGTCGATCCAGATACGGGCTTTGTCATCGATTTCTTCGATGTCAAGGCTGTGTTCGGACCGCTTCTACAACGTCTCGACCATCAGTATCTGAATGAGATTGAGGGTCTCGACAATCCGACCGCGGAAAAAATTGCGGTCTGGATTTGGAACCAAACCAAGCCGCTTCTTGGCCAAATGTGCTCGGTAACAGTCTATGAGACACCGCTGTGCTGGGCTGAATACGAGGGTTGACCCGATGCAACGAGATCCGGGAACCGCACTCGTCCTTTTCTCCGGCGGCCAGGATTCGACAACCTGCCTGGCTTGGGCGCTGGAGAACTTCGAGCGCGTCGAGACAATCGGCTTCGACTATGGGCAGCGGCATCGGATCGAGCTCGATGTGCGGCCTTACCTGATCGAGCGCATTCGAACAGACTTTCCGGCCTGGCGTGGTCGACTGGGCGAGGACCACATGATTGACATGGCCGTGCTCGGTCAAATCAGTGATACCGCGCTCACGCGCGACGTCGAGATCGCACTGAACGCGAACGGCATAACAAATACCTTCGTGCCTGGCCGCAACCTTCTGTTCCTCGGCTTTGCGGCCGCGATAGCTTACCGGATGGGCGCGAATCACCTCGTAATCGGCGTGTCCGAGAGGGATCGTTTCAGCTACCCGGATTGTCGAGATGACGCAGTTAAGGCGATGCAACTTGCCCTGAACCTTGGAATGGAAACGCGTTTCGTCATTCACACACCCCTCACGCAGTGTGACAAGGCGCAGACCTGGGCGCTGGCGGATTGGCTGGGCGGCGAGGCGCTGGTGAAGCTCATCTGCGAAGGAAGTCACACCTGCTATAGCGGAGACCGCGAGCATAGACATAGCTGGGGTTTCGGTTGCGGTACTTGCGTCGAGTGTAATCTTCGCGCAGCAGGATGGGAGCAATTCCGATCCTGCAAAGAGGCACCCGTGACCGCCCATGAAATGACGTGAGCGCCATGATCCAGGCTGACGGTGGCAATCTGTTCCATAGATCGTTTCCTTCTCTTTGTGATGTTCAGCACGACCAGGTACGCGCCTTCGATGCCGTTTCGAAGGGCTGTTCCATACCATCGACTTTGATGATCTTCGCCGTTCGCATGGTGCTGTTTCGTGGGGGAGTTCAGCACCACGGCGAGCAGGCTGCGGTTGTTATCCTGGATCCCGGTCGGATTTGATCGTGGAGCGTACTGCCAAGAAAAAAGGGGGAGGTTGTGGTTTCGACGAGAGGCAGTTGATGCCCGAGCCTGCCCTTATGTGGAGGATCGTCCATGCAGTCCATCACCAGCATGGCCGCACCACTGGCATCATTGAACGAAGAATGACGACCTCATCGGCAATCGATGCCAGCGCCTGCGTGAGCTGGCACGGGCGCAGACGCCTGCGGCGACGCGATGTTGCGGATATCCCTCCCCTGGCCCCGCCTCGGGCCAATCAAAGGATTCCTGATAGCGCCTTCGATCTGGCAATGCTCGTGCGTTCAGTGAATGCGCGCGCCGCCTTGATGGCGATCATCACAGCCTCAGTGTCGATTGACGAAATGGATCTGCTCGACCGCCGGAAGACAATCGAGCAGGTAGCCCAGCAAGGTCGACTCATGTGCCGTCGAATTGAAAGGCGGCTGCCGTCATGAAGGATACGCGCGACCGCATCAAGCGCCGGGGCAAAGCCCCCCAATGAATCAGAATGGCGAAAGTATTGATTGAGGTCCAGAAAGCAGCGCCCATTGATGTCACACAGATTGGCGCCTTCGCGTTGCAGCGCGCGACGCGGCTTCGGATCGCACAGCCGCGGCGCGGGTGGCGCCATCGGAAAAAACCGGGCTCCGATTGGGCGTCAGGCTGCGCGGAGATTCGTGCAATATGTCAGGCCTCCCTCGAAGAATCCGGAGACCTACGCCTCTTTCGCCGGTGACATGGCATTTGCACTTCGAAGGCGTCATTCACGAATCACATATGGAGGCGGCTGATGAACAGGCCAACGATCGCCGATCTGGCGAAAGCCGCGGGCGTAAGTGTTTCCACGGTCAATAGGCTCTTGCACGGTACTGGCACACTGCGACCGCAGACGGCCGACCTCATCTTGAGCGCAGCGCAGCAGATCGGCTTCCGCAGTTCGGGGCCGCTGCACGAACGCAGGCGGGACAATCTCCCGCATCGGCGCTTGAGCTTTCTCATGCAGCAATCAAACCGGCCGCTCTGTCAGATCTGGGCCGAGGCGCTTCTCAGTGCCTGCGCGCGACGCACAGATGCGGTTATTGAGCCAGACGTTCTGTTCGAGGACGACCCTTCCCCCGAAGCGGTTGCTGCCAATCTGCTCAAGATAGGCGGAAGCGCCAATGCAATCGCGGTGATCTCGGCCGATCACCCGCTCGTCGGCCAGACGATTGACGAGTTGCGCGTCAAGGGCGTTCCGGTGATCGCCTACGTCACCGACCTGTCCGCCGCCAGCCGGGCCGGCTTTGTGGGAACCGACAACTGGAAGGCCGGCCGCACGCACCGCCGCATGGTTTATCAGCCAGACGTCCGGTCGGCCCGGCAAGGTCTTTCCTCTCATCGGCAGCAACCGTTATCAGTTCCAAGACATCTCGGATGCGAGCTTTCGCTCCTACATGCGCGAGCACGCGCCCGAGTTCCACGTCAGCGAAACCCTCCTGACCCATGAGGCGCCGGAGAACGCCTATGCAATCGTTCGTAGGCTGATAGCGGAGGAGCCCGAGCTCAGGGGCATCTCCGTCAATGGCGGCGGCATTTCCGGCGTCCTGCGTGCTATGCGCGAACTCGCTGTGGAGCAGCAGTGCAAAATCCGGCTCGTCTGCCGCGACATCGGGCCCGAGGCACGCAAGGGATTGAGCGAAGGCTTGATTACTGCTTCCTTGTGCCATCCGGTCGACAGGATGCCTGAAGAACTCATCAATGTGATGCTGCGCATGAGCGCCCGGGCGATGGCAATGGCCAGATGCGACTTCCCGTTGCGGGCCACCAATCAACACGCCATTGGACAAATGCCATTAAGGGCATCTCACCGCCGGGCGGCGGCGAACAAGAAGGAGAGGAAGTGATGGAACGCAGGCTTGATGGCGTGATCGCAGCCCTCCCTGAGGAGCGTCGGGAGCGTGTCGACGCACGTTTCGAAGAGTTAAAAGGACAGAGGTCGAGAGCCTCGGCGAGCTGCGCCATGCGGCTGGCAAGGCCAGGCAGAGATTGCCACGACCCTCAAGATCAAGCAGCCCTTTGTCTCGAAGATCGAGCAACAGGCCGATATGTATCTGTCGACACTTAGAGCTGCGTAGAGGCGATCGGGGGACAACTCGACCTCATCGTCGCCTCGCCTCGCGCGCCCCTCCGTATAGAGCGGCTCAGCTACGTCGTAGCCCCCAACTCCTCCGCACGTAGTGCTAAAAGAGCGCCAGGTGGAGGAACCCGCCCGAAGGCAACGCGCCGGCTGAACGCGCCGTTTCGGTCAAAATTGCCGAAGGGACGACAGTCTCGTCGACGCTCGCAATAGGTATGAGCAAGCCCTCGTTAAGCCGGATACCGACTGCCCGCTGTCACGCTCGCGGAGGACGGCTCTTCCCTCCCCCATGCTGGCCCAGTTCACTGCCGCGCTGAGGGTGTCCGGCGATGTGCTCGCCGACGACGACCCGCTCGAGCACGCTTGGTCACAGCTTCCATACCTGCTCAAGTACCACGCGCCTGCGGATATCTTCGGTGGCTTACAATTTATCAAATTTAGGGCGATTATCGCCGCACCGCAAAATGACAAAAAAGTCAAACGGCCATGTCTTCTCCCTTCTTATGCGGCTTCAGGACACATTGAGCACAGGCAAATGCTGCCAAGCATGCCAGCACCACGACCCCACGTCGTGGCGGCAGTTAACAACTGCCCGCTGAAGTTTGCCAACGTGCCCTCGGTCAAACTTGGCGCAGCGCTGTTACGGCAGGCACAGCACGTGGAGATCTGTCGAGCATCAGCCATTGCGAAAGGTGTAGCCATAACCGTTGATGGCCGGCGCGCCGCCGAGATGCGCGTAAAGGATCCTCGAGCCCGCTGGAAAAAAGCCTTTTTGAACGAGGTCGATCATCCCTTGCATCGATTTGCCCTCATAGACGGGATCGGTAATCATACCCTCGAGCCGCGCACACAGACGGATCGCCTCCTTAGTTTCCTCGGATGGAATGCCGTACCGCGGGTACGCGTAGTCTTCGAGCAGCACCACGTCATCCTCGACAGGTTCCGTGCCGAGCTCGACGAGGGTCGCTGTATGTCGGGCAATCCCAAGCACCTGCGGCTTGGTTTTTGCAGGCGTGGCAGAGGCATCGATACCGATCACGTTGCGCTGCCGACCGTCCTTGGCGAATCCGACGAGCATGCCGGCATGCGTTGAACCGGTGACCGTGCAAACGACCATGTAGTCGAAGGCAAACCCAAGCTGTTCCTCCTGGGCGCGCACTTCCTCCGCGAACCCCACATAGCCGAGGCCCCCATTCGGGTGAACAGATGCCCCGGCCGGTATCGCATAGGGCCTGCCGCCCCTTGCCTTGACCTCATAGAGCGCTTTTTCCCAGCTGCGGCGGATACCGATGTCAAAGCCATCGTCGACCAGACGCACCTCTGCGCCCAAGATGCGGCTCAAGAGAATGTTGCCGACCCGGTCGTAGACGACATCCTCATGTGGAACCCAGCTCTCCTGGACCAGGAGACATTTCATGCCGATCTTGGCGGCAACGGCGGCGACCATCCGCGTATGGTTGGACTGCACGCCGCCCACGGTGACAAGGGTATCGGCATCTGACGCGATCGCGTCGGGGATGATGTATTCGAGCTTGCGCAGCTTGTTGCCGCCGAACGCCAGACCGGAGTTGCAGTCCTCGCGTTTGGCGTAGATTTCGACCTTGCCACCCAGATGCTTGCCGAGCCGGTCGAGCTTCTCGATGGGTGTGGGTCCAAAGGTGAGCGGGTAACGCTCGAATTTTTTTAGCATATTCTCTCCGGCGATGATCATTCAGCTGAAATAGCCACGCAAAACTCGTTCCATAAGCGCTGCTTGGATTGGTCGGCCGCGCTATCCGAACCCATCAGAGCTTTGGGGATTTCCAGCGCTCTCCTTGCGATTGTGACGAAGCGATCCACACGTCGCCATGCTGCGATGAGGCGACCATCGCCTAGGAAACCTACGACGACACGCGGTCGGCATCTGCGTTTTTGCCAGCTTTGCAAGTGCAGCCAGACCGCCAAACCAACAGACTTCGATAAAAACGCAGTGGCTCTTGTTTGCGATTGGACCGGCAGGAACTGTACGGTTGCCGAGCCGAATTCCGCGAGGCGATTTTTGTGGCGCTCAACGCCTCACATAGGTTTCAGATGCTCGATCGAAGTGCTCGTCTACCTGATCGAAACGGGTGCCAATGCCCTCGAAAGGCTGGCCTCGCCGCGGCCGTAAGTCGTCGGATTGTGGTTGACGAGCGTGTCGGTCCTAGCGGTATCCAGCAACTGATTAGTAATCTGTGTCGGTGTTGCTGACGTGAACTCGCTGCTGTTCTGAACGCGAGTCGTCTGAAAGGCATGCCCGGCAGAGACGGAGCTCCCTGCCGGGCCGGGTTCGCCTTGGGAGGTGGCGTAAGCTAGCGACTTTCGTGGCGGTGGGACCACTCAATCCGTGCGTTTTGCGCAATAACGAGCATGTACCGTGCCATGCCAAAAAGCATTTAACACCCAAGAGTCAGCTTCCTCTGCGTTGCATGACATTGTCGGTTATCGGACAATGCCGAACGTGCCTCTCGGCATCGACCTACGCCTGAACCCGAGCGCCCCCGCAAGGTCGTTCGCTGCCATTTCGACCTGGCTGTTATCCGGCTGACGGACAGGGCGGATGTCGCTTTTAAAAGAGGAACTGTCTGTACCTTCAATTCAAGAGGGCGCGGCCACGAGAGACGGCGCGGCGAATGCGGTCGCGCAGATGATCGCGAGGATCAACACATCCGGCAGACTGGCAAATCAGCAGCCTGATATCTGTCCACCCTCAGGGGCGCACTCCATCAGGTGTCAAAATCGCACGCCGAAACACAGGACCGTCATCGGCGAATCCGCCCGGAGAACCGAAACTGCATTCCCCTGGCGTTAGAACGATGAGAATGCCGTCGCCTTCGATCATACCAGGGGACAATGACCTCAATAATCAAACTTGAACAAAGCGATGAATCTGAGCTCAGATCTTGTTACGGCGCCTCACGGGAGTAGCAGCGATATGCCGAGCGTTTGACTGCGCTGGGCCCCATCTTGAGTTTCATTCCTACCCTCATCATCGTCAGGCGACTGGTACCGAACTTCCTGGGACCTATCGAAAAGCTCAGCCCTTGCCCGGCTTTGCCAGCGCAGCTGGATCGCCAAATCAGAAAGAGCACACTTGCGAAATAAACCATCTGGAGCAGCAGCGAGCAGGCCAGCGTGGCGACGACGGTTAGACGGATCGACTGCGAAGCGAAGTAAACGGTAGCAGCGGTGCCGCACAAGAGCAGCCCTAGGAGCCGACAAAAGATCATGAAGTTCAACGCCGTTCTCCTGATTTTGTCTCGTCAAATCATGTAGCTCATGCTGCGATCTGGTCGGCCGCGACATGGGTCTGGCAGTTCTTTGGGCAGACGCGGCCGCAGGCTCCGCAGCCAATGCAGCGGCCCGCATGGTCAACGACCATGATCATGCGATTGAGCTCACCATCGAAGTCGTCGTCACCGCCATCGCAGGCGCCGAGGATTTCGCCCGCGTCGTCGACGCCGTAAAGATGCATGACCTCGCGCGAGCAGACTTTGAAACAGCGGCCGCAGCCGATACAGATCTTGCCATCTATAGCGACCAGATATTCCGGCACCCATATGGAGCCGTCGCGGCTGATGAATGTGCTCCTCATCGCAAAGTCTTCATTTTGGCGAGCTCTCTCCTGGCACCATCCAACTCGGCATAAACGGCATGCGTTTTCTCGGCGACTTCCTCTATCTCAATCCATTTGACTGGAAGACCCTCGGCAAGGTCGCGCAAGTTCGTCTTGGCAATTGCCGCGCGCAGTTGAAGCTTTCGGACTTTCTTCGCCATCTCATCCAGGTTTGACATGATCCTTCCTCGAAAATCGGTTTCTTCACGCCCGCGCCACGACGGGATAGGCAATAGCTGCAGTCGCATCGCCGACCAGTTTCGCGCCGGTATCCGCGAGTTTCCGGAGAGTCTCGAGGCCGAACCGGTAGTCGCCTCGACAGAGCGGCGAACTGCCCGACAGTGAAAGCCCGCCCCCGGAGCACCGGTCGGTTTCGTTTCTGTTGTTGCCTATGTCATCTCGCCTGAGCGCTCCTCGATTGCACGCTCCACTACGGTCTAAAACATGTCGAGCCTCCACAGCGCGTCCGGATTGGGATTGCCACTGATTGGATATTCCGGCGCAGTTCCTTAGTGATGAGGAAATCGGCCACCAGTCCGGTATCCGATTTCCCTGGCATGGGCGATGGAAGTCCTGAGCACGGACCAGCCGAAGGAGGCATTCGACGAAGCGGCGGGCAAGGGCCTCTCCGTCCTTGTTGACGGCAGGGCCAAGCGCTGCGTGCGACATTTCGTTTCCTCAATTTCAGGTCTCGTCCTCGACGGAGGATTTCTCTTTCGGTTACGCCGACTTCGGGCCCGCTTACGCAGCAGACGTCCGGCCTTGCCAGGCCCATTCCACCTAAGTGCTGCCCCTGTGGCCGATCTTGAACACGTCCTGGACTGTGACGTCTTCAACGACGGGCCAAATTCGCATCGAATATCGCGGCCGCGGCGACTCGGTTGGAGGTCCCTAAGGTCCGAGCCTTGACTTGCAGCAAACGATCGACCCTGTGCTCCATGGATACAGTTACTGCGGGCGCGCCGCAGAAAGGGGGCGTATTTACTGGGGTTCGATTCCACTTGGTCATCCCTACACGTTGCCCGGCTGAAAGTTCGTAAGGGGTTCGCCACGTAGCCACTCGTCCACTTTGATCGGAGGAGCCGGGGACTCGCTAGGCAGTATGTTGCTCTCCATTCCCACACCTTTCCTGACGTTTATGCGCGAGTTGGCTCGTCTCTCAGAAACGGAACACACCGGTTAGGATCAATGTCTTGCGTGTTCCCATGCGCTCAGCCTTCACTCAGTATTGCCGATCTCAACCAGCAAACGTCATGCCAGCGCTTTGCCCGCAGTAAATGGGTGAATGGCCTCGAAAACCTCGCAAGCCCAAGACGGCCGGTTGTTTTGAACCCGACAGTTTTCTGTCGCTGTCAGCTTTTGGACAAGCATCTTGCGTCAGACGCTTGAAGGCGAGAGCCGCTTGCCTGCGCCCTTGCGGTAAAGTTGGCGTCGGCTCATCTAGTATCATTCGGAGCCGGCGATGCGCGGGCGATCGGCGTTGAGCGCTGACAAAATGCAGTGCTACACCACGGTACGGTTCTTCTGCGCTGGCTCCCCTTCTCCAGTCAGGAATCGAGCGACACCATCGGCCCACGTTCGAGCGCGGCCATACTAAATCTGCGCCATAGATGGCCCGTCGTCCCTGGAAGCTCAATTGGGTCGAATAGGCATTCGGCCAGCAAATAGCGGCCGGTCATTCCTCTAGACGAGAGGCGTGATCCCGCCAGGCATTATTCAGGGCGCGCTATGCTGACCCAGCGCCCCGACCGCATCACCTTTATTGACCAGTTGGCAATTGGTCGGAATTCCGCGATTCCGAAAAAGTTGGTCAGGGCAGTGGAGCCCACTCGGCATTTTGCGGCACGAATGGCAAGCGCTGGAAAGCTGTCAATCGAGCGATCCTCCAAGGCGCGGGCCAGCTCCTCGACGATATGTTGGTTAAGGCCGGCCAGTGTTTGTGTCTATGGTCTGCGAGTGGCCTTCGGCACCAGTGGTAGCGAGTAAAGCTTCGGCATCATCGGCTTTGATTGCCGGCCAAATCTGGTCGAAATTACGATAGGCTATTATGCCTCCCCCTGATTGAGAACAGGAATGTCTGCTCTGGCATAGAACGGCAACATGGGTCCGAGATCAAAGGTCGTTGCGGGCGCAAGCCTCTGGACCGACCGCGGCCATGTCTCGGTCGAGACGCCATCGATACCTCGCGCCAGCGTGCTGGCGAATCGGGGCATCAGCGGTGCGAGCGTCTGTGCCAGGATCGCAGCGGCCGTCGTCTGAAGGGCGAGCGACGTGCGGGTGCGGGCGGAATAGAGACGTCGCGCCGCCTCATAGTCTTGCGCCCGTCGGTAGACTACGCAATCGCTGACGAAATCGCAGGCCTGCGCGGCCGCTTGCCGGACCGAGAAGCCATCGTCCGAATAGACGCGTTCCATCGCCGCGCGATGGATCTCTATCCGAGCAAAGAAAGCGCGATCGGCGGGGGCCCAGTCGCCTGCGTCGGGCACACAGCCGCCAAAGTCCCGCTTGATTTCCCGATGCAGCGCACCAAGCCAATTCAGCCAGATCCCTTGGAACACCTCGTTCTCGGTGCGGCGTAGCGCGTCCAGCGTGAAGTTCGTTCGCTCACCTTCCGGGCGCGTCAGGCCCAAATTTAGACGGACGACATCGACTCTCTTTGGTCCCAGAACTTCTTTGCCCCAGACCGCATGGCCGCGGCTGGTCGAGAACTTCTGGCCGTCGAGTAGGTAGAACTCGTTCACATAATACCGCATGCGCGGGGTCCAGTGGGAGAAGACCTCAGCATAAAGCGCCGGATAAAGCAGGGCGTGATAGAAGGAATTATCGAAGCCGAAGAAATGGACAATCTGCCAGTCATTGCTGGGCAGGGTCGCGTCCCAGTCTCGACCGAGCGATGTAGCTAGCGCCTGGATGTTGTAAAGAAAACCAAACGCCATCTCTGGCCAGACCCAGATCACCTGCCCCGGGAGCCCCTCGGCTGGCAGGCCCCAGTCCGAGGGGTGGGTGATGGGCACGGAAAAGTCGCCACGTTGGCGTAGACGCGCGAAGAGGTCCATGATCCGAACTGGGGCGCCCGACGCCCTTAAATGCCGGTCGATATTGTCGTAGCACCGTTCCAGCGCAAGTTCGGGACGGCGCACGGATCCGACCACCGGCGCCTCGGCCGAGTGCCGCGACCGGACTGCATCTAGGTCGTGGCATAGGTTCGGTGCGCCGCATTCCTCGCAGATGTTGCCACCAGCGGAGCTGCCGCAATCGGGGCAGAGGCCGCTTACATCCGGCTCGTAAAGGTAGTCGCCTGTCACAGCATCGAAGAGCGCAGGGCTCTGGCGCAGATCTACCGCCGTGCTGCTCAGAAGACTACGGAAACACGCGGCTTGAAACTCTGCATAAGCGCTATCGCCCAAAGTCGGGAGGAAGCTGTGGACCTCACAGTCGAGAAGCGCAAGCGTGGCTCGAATCTCATGGGCGTAGTGGCGCGCCACCTTTGCGGGCGTCGATTGCTCGGCATCGGCACGCGTGGCCACGTAGCTCTGGTAATCGTCGCTTCCAGTCAGGTGATAGGCTTCGACCCCTTTCATGCGCAGGAAACGCGTGTAGACATCGGCGCCAAGATAAGGGCCAGAAAGATGCCCCAGATGCAGATCGCCATTCGGCGTCGGCGGCGTGGAGAAGACGAAGATCGGCCCGCGGGGAATCGCGACCAGGGCAGCAGCTTCGAGGGCGGCCTTGCCGTCGCGCCAGTAGACATCGACGAAGTTTAGGTTTTCGAGCCCATCGTTGTGCAGCACATGCGCTTCAAAAGGATGGAACAGAACGACATCGCCGGCTGCGACCGAGATTTCCCCAAGGTCGGTCCTGACCTTGCCCGCTCCAGACAGGACCACGAAGGCCTCGATTTCGTCGTGCCGATGGGGCTCGGATGTGACGCCTGGTGCCACCTTGCCAAATGAAAACCCGGTGCCCGCGCTTCCCGTCCCAAGCGCAGCCATGTCGATACCGAACACCCGCGACAGCTGCGTTCGAGAAAACGTGGATTTCCGCATGACGAACCTCAGCTGTCGAAACAGTGGTCTCTTCGGCTGCCGACGCAACAGCATCTGCTGCAAGTTGCGAAGGCAGCCCGACACGTTGGCCCCCCGTCAGAATAGTCCGGCTCTGGGCCCCAGGCGGGCGAAACTACGGGCGCCAGGAGGGCTTTAGGCGTCAGAGAAGAGCGCCCGGCGACACCTTCACATCGACATACCGAAGCGTCGTGACGGACTGCAGGCGATGCTCCAGTAGCCGGCAATCAAAACCATGCTCTCCGCGCATTTTTTTGGCGGCCGATCAGTTTCGTTTGCATTCCCGCCTGGTTCCGTGAGCTCAATCGCGATAGAAAATGCCGTTTGGGAGCTTGAGGTTGTCGAGATCAGCCACTTTGCCCTCTGGCGGATTAAGGGCGCGCTTAAGCACGTTATATTCAGCGCGGGTCGGTCCACCGGTTGAAGCACGCTGGAACACCAAGTAGAGCGTCCGCCGCGAACGATTGCTTTTATTCGGCTTCGAGTAATGCGGTGCATAATCGTCGAAGATGAAGATGTCGCCAGCCTTCCATACTACGGGTTCCCAGGAGAATGTTTCGGCGACCTCAGGATCAATCACCCCGCCGGCATCCATGGGAAATACCCCCTTCTTGTGGTTGCCGGGGCTGAAGAAAAGGCCACCATTGTCCGGGTCGGAATCGTCAATGCCTATGGCAACGATCGCATGGACCATCCGGTCGGGCAGCCTGTGTGGAATGTGATAAATGTCCTGATGCGGGCGATAACCGCCGCTATCGGGATAGTGGAAGATCAGCAACTCCTTGAGTCTGCGCGAATCTTCGCCAAGCAAATCCTCGACCGCAGAGTTTATGCGCTGATCTTCTAGGAGGAGAAGACGCAATGGGTCATGGAAGTCCAGAAAATTCTCGGCCTTAGAGGTGATCTTTCGATCATCAGTCGTCTTCTCGAACCACATGAGCCATTTATCATCGCTAACATCCCAGCGTGATATGTCTTCAACAGATCTGGAAATACCTTCCAGAGTCGCGGGATCGAAGAACCTCTCGAGCCTGACGTATCCGTCTTTCTTCCACTTTTCTCTTTGTGCATCGGTCAACATGCGAAAAGCCTCCTGTTGGAAAGAGTGGTTGGTCAAACATTCCGGTTAGAGGCAGTCGGGCGCCGTCAGGGTGTGGGCCCACGGAGACGATACTCCACGGCATGCAGACGGCGACGCAAAGTGCGTTCCGCTCCGGGTGGATTGCAAGGCTTTGTTGTCCCTCCTCAATGGAGAGATCGCCCAGGCCCGTAAAGATCTATCGATCCGGTACGTCTGCATGGTAGTCACGGCCGAGCATGCTGTTGATGGTACGACTGCCCGATAAGACGACCTTTCGTGCAGCCTGACGCAACGCAAGTCGTGCGCCGCGAAAATTTTTGCGACAAGTTCCCGTTCCGGTCGGGCGATCAGGGAGGCACGTCGCTGGCATCGGGTCCATCGATGCTCCAAAAACGAGTATTGTCCGCACAAGTTCGGCGCTAGACTGACCCATCCGAGGCCAAGCCGGGCCCAGGGCTTCCCTAAGCTCGTCCCGATCATTTACCTCACCCGGCCCAGCCACCACACGCATCGCTACGGGCCGGAAGCCTCCGCTGACGGCCGACGCAGCCATGGCCGTCAGGGCCATTGCACACTTTCGAGTGAGCGACCTGGTACGGTTTCGACGACCGTGGGGCAAATCCTCGCCCGCAGAATAAAGCGATGCGCCCATAGGTCCAAGGGCATGTTCAGTCACGATGAGTTCGGAGCGGACTCCGGCCGTCGCCGCAGCGGAGGCGGATAAAATTCCTTGGATGCCACCGCCGATGATCAGTAGTCGCTGAGTCATATCCCGCTGCCCATTTCTTCGGCTACCGGGTCGGGCCAGCTCTCGACGGTGGTACGGCTGATAAAGCCAGGATGCTCAGGGTTCGCGCACGGCGCGCGCTGTAGAAGGCTGTCAAGAATGCGGCGAGCTCGCCAAGCCAGCAGGCTTAGGTTCGGATCGGCCAGCCCGCGCTGCCCGGGATTGGCGTTCTGTACGAAGATGCGTCTGTCACGCGGTCCGTCCCAGCACACCGAAAAATCCGCGTTGATGACCAACTCATTGTCGGTCTGTTGCAGCCGATCCGCCATCGGTTCCAAAAAGCTTGGCACGGCGTTCTCGTAACCGGTGGCCAGGATGACGATGTCGGCCGTGACTTCTTCGACGTCGCCCAAGCCGCGCTGCAGCGTCAAGTTGTGACCCGCGCCGGCGTTGATGCAGCGCGAAACGTTGCAACCCGGCCGCAGTGCGATGTCACATAGGTCTGGCTCAAGAAATTCGTGGCGATACAGCGCCTGGTAGACGGCGCGCAAAGTGCGATCCGAAATACCATCCGAGGCGAGCACGAAACGCCGCAGGAACAGCTTGCGCTGCGGCTCGCTCATTGCCGCGAAACGATCCGAAAAACAGGGCATGAACAACTCGTTTGTGAACGGGCTGTTGTCGAGGGGCAGGTAGTTTTCGCGCTGCGAGACCCAGGTGATCGAGGCAGGCCGCCGTTCTCTTGGCCCACCGACCAAATGCAACAGTACCTCGGCTCTCCCGACTGGCCTCCACCAACGACGCAAACATGTTTTTGCCGCACCTCAGGATGGATGTGCAGCAAATCGGATGAATGGAACAGGTTGCGTCCGATCCAGCCCTGAAATTGAGGTGGAATCCACGCTTGCTTGCCGATGCCGACCACCAGGTCTCTGGCACTAAGCACCGCGTCGTCCGTCCGCACCCGAAACTCGCCATCATAGCGTATTTCGCGGACGGTCTCGCCGCCGCGCACAAGTGGGTTCCTGCGGAACGCCCAGTTCAGGTATTGCTCGAACTCAGCCCTGAGCACAGCATCGAACTGTGCATTCAGGAAGTGGTACAGACGCCCGTTCTCGTGCAGGTAGTTTATGAAAGTGTAGGCGGATCGCGGATTCACCAGCGTTACCAGATCCTTGACGTGGCTGACCTGGAGTTCTGAAGAGTCGAATGCGCTGCCTGGATGCCAGCGGAAGTCAACTTGCCGATCCAAGAACAATGCCCCGTGCCCGATTTGCTCGTGTATCTGACACGCAAGGCTCAAATTGGACGGGCCAGCACCGATCCCAATGCAAGAGAGATCCAGTTGTCCTGCTCCTGCTGACGCCTCCCAATCAGGCGCTATATGCGGCGAATGTCGGCCATGGCCGCTGGGCTTGCCCTTCCCGCACGCATCGTCGACACCGCAGGACTTGCAACAGTTTGTCCGCGCGTTCGTAGTATCGGGTGTGACGCCCGCGGATGCCGGCTCCGTGATGAGATCGGCACTCATGCCGGCGATATGTTGCGCGTGGCTGGCATCGAGAACCCCGCCTCGATGACCCCCGCGTGGTCAGTGACATGCTTTCGCAGCCTATCCCTCATTGCAATTGGGCTCAGTTGCCCGCCTCGACCGTGATGAGCCGACCTTCGGCCTGCTTGGCGACCAGCGAGGGCGCGGTCATGAGTGCGGCGACAGCATTTTCCCGTGGGTTTGATCATAGAAGACATCCGCTGCTGCGTTCGGGAGGGTCCCATGCATCGAACGTGCCAGAGCAAAACATGAGAAAAGCAACGGAAGCAGGTTTGCGATCCTGTCGAGTATCCGACATTGAGGCCGAAACCTTGCACCGGCTGCGCAAAGCCACGTGCAGTCTCCCTCGGGACCGGGAATACAGCGCCAATGCCGATACGCTCGGCACGCTGCTGCTGCCGAGCGATCCGCATTCTTCGTCTCGAGAAAGAAACGCGGTTCTACCAGGCGTCAACTTCCGAACTCTTTGGTTCGGTCCAGGGCATCCCGCAGCAGGAGAGCACTCCGTTTTATCCACGCTCGATCTGTGCGGTGGCGAAGGTCTACGCCTACTGGATCACCATGAACTACCGCGAGGTATACGGGCTCTATGGCATCCTGTTCAATCACGAAGGGCCGACGCGCGGCGAAACTTTCATCACGCGCAAGGTGACGCGTGCGGTGGCTCGATCATGGCCGGCAAACGGGACTGTCTCTATCTCGGAAACCTGGAAGCAAAGCGCGACTGGGGCTCGGCGCGCGCCTATGTCGAGGGCATGTGGCGCATCTTGCAGCATCAGCCGGACGATTTCGTGCTGGCAACCGGCGAGACACACACGGTCCGCACCTTTGTCGGGGCTTGCCTTCAGGCGAGTCGAAAAGGAGATCGCCTGGGAGGGCGAAGGCGTTGACGAGGTGGGCCGTGAACGCATGAGTAATCAAGCGCTGATCCGGATCGACAAACGCTGTTTCGGGCCAATCGAGGTTGACCTGCTGATCGGCGATGCCTCCAAGGCAGCCGACAAAACTCGATTGGAAGCCGAAGACCACTTTCGATGAGTTCGTCTCGGAAATGGTCGAGGCTGACTGCCGCGCCTACGGGATCGTGTTAGCGTGACGTGAAAACACGATGACTTCGCGGGCATGTGCATCTTGCCGTTTCAGGGACGTCGGCATTTCAGGCCCGCCGCGGTCAGCCGGCGTCAGTCAGTTCTATCGTTTGGATCGGCAAACTCACACATCCTGCAAAGCAGAAAACCAGCCGCTCCATTCATGCGATCGACGATTTCGCAAAAAACTGGGCTTTTAAAGAGATCGCCATATTCGTCGCATAGAAGGTTGCCCAATACGTGACGCCGCTCAAAATCCATGGAGCAGAGAGTGACCTCGCCGTTTGGAAGGAGTACATTCCGATACTGCCGTTCGTCCACGCATATCAGCGCTCCGACGACTGGCTGCCGTGGTTCTACAATCTTAGGGTCTACGCTTCCACCCCTGCTGCTCACCGGTCGCGCGCGAACTAGGGCTTGGGCAGGGATAATGTCGGCGATATCGGGATGGGGCTCACCCAAAACCACGAATCGGATCGAAGGGATGTCGGCGTCGACGAGTTGACCAACCAAATCGCGATACTTGGCTCCGACAAGGCGGCTATTCATGTGGGCGCCATCATCAAAAACATGAACCACGAATACCCCCAACCGCAGCGCCTGCAAGCGTTGTAGATCCTGCCCCTTCATTCCCACAAGCGTCGTGAAAATCCTGATGCCGTGGCCTTTGGCGGAAGCGTGCTCGACCATTTCGGTGCAATCCGGATTGAGCCATGGCTCAGAATACCCGGCAAAACTAATGTCGACGGAGGCTGGTACGCGCGCCAGACAGCGCTTGAAATCTCCAAGACTAAGATGCTTCGTATCAGATACCTTTGTTTGCCGGTCAGCGAACTTGTCCTGCGGACAATATGAACATCCCACGATGCACCCTGTGGTCGTCGTTATCTCCAAAACTCTGCCGGCTGGGATAGCAGAGCGCAGTTCCGGTAAAATCATTCGTTGTGACTCCCACTCGTCTTGGTCATGCATAACGTCCAGTATGGTGTCTTTGGCTTCATGACACCGACGGTCAAGACAGTCCGAATGAGCCCAGCCATCTCCGCCTTGGCAGCAGTCAACAGCCGGTTTCCTCAATCGGCCGAGCGGACTATCAACGAACTTTGGGCGCATCGGCGCGGCAGGGCGGCGCAACCGCAAAGTCGCGCGTCAGCCATTGCCAAGGTGTAGCCGTGACCGTTGAGCGGGCGCGCCGCCGAGATGGCGCAGCAGACCATCAATCGTCTCGCGTTCTTATGCGGTCAGCCCCCACTCAACATTGCCGCATCTCCAGCAAAGGCCGTGCCAGCGCGCTTAGCCGCAGCAACTGCACGAGTAGGCTTCGAGAAACCTCACGCCCAAGGCGGCCGGTTGTTTTGGACCAGACATGTTTTTTGTCGCTGTCAGCTTTTGGACATGCATTTCAGACGCTTGAGGACAGACTTGGCTGTCTCCCCTGCGGTAATGTTGGCGTCGGCTCATCATCTAGACTAGCATCATTTCGGCGCCGGCTGTGTGCGCGGAAGATCTACACGACCTGACCGCCGCGTGCAGCGACTGCCTGCCGGCTCATAGCTGATCTTTTCTCCTGAAGCCGGCGATGGGCCAGGCTGTCGAGTGCGTGTTGCCGGATGCTGCGTATGCTGTTTCGCTAGACGGCGGATACCGCGTCACCTCCATATTTTCGCGACAGAGGTTTGGTGGCGTCGCGGGCCTTGCTGCTACATCACCGCAGTGCTCGGGAATTCGTATCTGATCCGCGTGAGGCGAAGACCTTCTCTCTCGACTGGCTCGCCGAGGCCGTCTGTCCTGCTAGCCTCGAACGATTTCTCATTTGGCATGGCGCATGCGCGTCGATCCGCAAACCCCGTCGAGGAGAAATCGGACCTGGCCGCCACTCCACCTCCTCCTACCACGAGGGCAGACGGGAAGCAGCGCCTTCAAATGAGGAACAAAATCACCTTACCTCGAATCTTGCCTCCCTCGATCACAACCGGAGCCATGGAACCGCGTGCGCGACCATCGCCAATGATCGCGCCCCAAGGCAATTGCCCAGCGCAAAATGGCTACGCGCGATTACGCCATGCATCCCTTACGAGGCTGCGACAGCACCTCGGAGAGCCTCGCCGCCATCATGCAGACCGAGCTAAGCCCACTTGATCCAGCACAAAGGAATTTCAAACATGCACCAAGATACCGTCCGGGCGACCGCATTCGCCATGCCCCTGACCAGCCCGGCCTTCCCGGCCGGCCCATATCGCTTCGGCAACCGGGAGTATCTGATCATCACATATCGCACCGATCCGCAGAAACTGCGCGACCTTGTGCCGGAGCCGCTTCAGGTGTGCGAGCCTCTGGTCAAATTCGAGTTCATTCGCATGCCGGACTCGACCGGCTTTGGCGACTACACTGAAAGCGGGCAGGTCATCCCGGTCTCCTTCCGAGGCCGCAAGGGCAGCTACACCCACTGCATGTTTCTCGACGACCATCCGCCGATAGCGGGCGGACGCGAGTTGTGGGGCTTTCCCAAGAAGCTCGCTAGCCCAACGCTCCGAACCGAGACGGATACCCTTGCTGGCACGCTGGACTACGGGCCGGTCCGCGTCGCGACGGGTACCATGGGCTACAAGCACCGAGCCGCCGACCTCGCGAGCGTCAGGGCCTCGCTCGCTGAACCGAACTTCCTCCTCAAAATCATCCCGCATGTCGACGGTACGCCGCGCATCTGTGAGCTCGTGGAATATCATCTAGAGGACGTCCATCTGAGGGGCGCCTGGACCGGGCCGGCAGCCCTGAACCTCTGGTCGCATGCGCTTGCCCCCGTCGCCGAACTGCCGGTGCTGGAAGTAGTCTCGGCCGTCCACTTCGTCGCAGATCTCACGCTCGCGCTCGGGAAGGTCGTCCACGACTATCTCGCGAAAGCCTAGCCTCGCCATCGGAAAGGAAGAAACCATGAACTTTTACAGTGATATCTCATTGAACCAACGCCATGGGGAGCCGGTGGCCGGCTTCTCGACAAGGTGGCGCTGATCACCGAAGCCGCGAGCGGGGTCGGCAAGGATAGCGCGGTTCGCCCGCGAGGGAGCAAGAGTGGTCCGCGGATCTTGATCACAGCGAAGTCCAACAACGGCGTCCGGGATCGATCGGTTGACAGAAAATGGTTGCCAGCGAGAGGGGCAGGTGGAAAGCAGCTGATGCAGGCGATCGAAACCTTCGGGCGCCTCGATGTCCTGGTCAGCAACGCCGGCGTCCAGAACGTAGCGCCGCTTGTCGAGTTCTGCCACCAGGCACTTCCCGCCCGTTATAGGCTCCATGTCACGGTGTCGGCGAACTCAATGCCACCAAAATCAGTGTAAGGCTCGGTCTGCTGTTCGGCGTCTGCCTCAGAGGCAGACGCTCGCCCTGTCGCCGATATCGCGTCGAGACTCGGCCTGCAGGGGAGGTGGACTACGGCCTACCTTGGACTTTGCTGCTGGCTTTTACCGTCGTCAGACGAAGCGAGCCGAATGTTGCGCCGCGGTGCTGATGAACGAAATTCTCGGCGACTCGACCTTTACCTCGCCTTTACGAGGAGTTTGCACGAAAAGCGCGGCCTTGCCCACTCGTACCACAAGAGTGACACGGGGCCGACATGGCGGCCGAAACGCTCACCTCATGCGCAACCTGGTTAAGAAGCTGGCGCAAACGGGGCCGAGCGTGGCGGAACTCGAGGGGACGAGGATGAAACGCCCAAATCCTCAAAGAGACGGCCCGCGTCGAAAAAACCCGTGCCTAGCCGAGATTGGGCAAGGGCCGGGAGCCAAGGCTACCCAGCCGTAGCGAAGCCCGTGATCACGCTTTAGGCACCCAACAACGATAATGGAAAAATCTGCGCGAAACGGTCGCACCGGTATTGACATTAATTGACACACCCCGCGAACACTTGCATAAGCCACATAGCGGTAGTGACTAGGTGCATGCCGCAGCCAATTTTTTCCCTACGGGCGAGGTCTGATCTATGGCGGCACTGGCGAAATTCAGACCAGTTGATTCCGGCCAACACGACAAGGACGAACTCCGCGAGATTGTCCGTGAGCGCTCTTTTCGATTCGGACGCTACACGCTCTCGTCGGGCATAGAGAGCGACATCTATTTCAATATGAAGCCTACCATGATGGTGGCGCGAGGCGCGCAACTTGCCGCTCTTGAATTCCTAAAAATAGCTGAGCAAGTGAAAGCAGAGTACGTCGGCGGTCTTGAAATGGGAGCGGTCCCCGTAATCGGATCGATGGCGGCTGTCAGCTCGATGATGAACAAACCCATAAACACGATCTTCGTTCGCAAAGTTCCAAAGGCCCATGGCACAAGGGACGTGATTGAAGGACTTGGGCCTAAAGAAGATCTCGAGGGAAAAGTGGTCCTGATCGTTGACGACGTTGCCACAAGCGGCAAGTCGATATTGAAGGCGATTGAAGAGGTTCGCCGCGTCGGCGGCATTGTGGGTGACGCTGCTTGCCTCGTGGACCGTGACGAGGGAGCTACGGCGCTGCTAGCCCAACATGGCGTCACGCTGCACTCCGTACTGCATGCGAGCGAATTTGTGGAACGCCACTGACAATCTCATACAACGTCTTTCCGGCGACCTAGAGGACATTCCGCCGCTTTGCAGCGAGTGCAGGCGCCTCGCGAGTAAGAGCGATTGCCCCTGCCCATCCTCCCTGCTTTTGGTGCAACATATGCTCGCTGCCGTTCACCAGCGGCTTGACGCCATTGACTACCTCTCAGAGCAAGGCGCCATAAGACTGAAGGCTTTTACCGATTATCTGGCGGCGGTCGTTCGAATAGCTTCAGAGAGCGGCGACGCGGTACCCTGGATTGATCTAGCAACCCGGTTTAGCGCTCTTTTCGGTCCCGACGAGGTTGCCCATTGATCTCGCGCTTATTGCTTTTTCGTGGAACGAGCAGCCTCGTCGGCAAATGCGTCATCGATCGCCAGCGGCGTGCCGGCGCATATGCGAGCGAAAAGCGCCGAGCTGCCGGTGATGAATCTCGAACGTGACGACGCCGATTGGCGCGATGCGCGTTGGCTCGGGGCCCTCGTACCCAAGTATGGGTGCGTTCCCATTCCGCGGCATCATGCTCGCGATCCCGTCTGTGCCGTTCTCAAGCAAGCGAGCTCGAGCGAACCGCCCCGGGTTGCGGATTTCGACAATCGTTGGTGGAGTTGGCTGGCGAATTGGCGCGTTCGGCCTTCGGTTGGAAGACCGGCTTGAGGCGGGCCAACGAACGGAATTGGCGAAGCCACGCTGGAGTATGCCTTCACTGGGGTCGCGTCCCTGCACGTGCTGTAACGTAGCTTTAGCGAAGCCGCTCGCGAGCGCGCCCTCATAGCGCCGAGCGGGCGAGCGGCTTCGGGGCGGGCGCAGAGGCTGGGTAGACGGGCCGGACTCACCTCACCCGGTCCAGCCACGACATGCATCGCCAAAGGCAAGGACCCCGCTGACCGCGCCCGCAAGGGGGGAGATTGGCCGTCATCGCTGCCTTCGCCAATCTCCAAGGCTAGAAGTTTGGAGCCGCCAGGGAAGCTGCCGGTCTCCCCCCTTGCGGGGGAGATGGCCGGCAGGCCAGAGAGGGGGCTGTCCCGCCAGCGTTAGATCACATTCAATTCCCTGAACGCCCGCCCTTCAGCGACACGGCTGTACCCAAACGCCGAGCAGTCCACCGTGCGGTAGCCGCCGTGCACGATCAGCTCGGCCAGCGCCTTGCCGACCGCCGGCGCCTGCTGCAGGCCGTGGCCGGAAAAACCATTGGCGAAGAGGAAACTCTTAACCTGCGGATGCGGGCCGATCACCGCGTTCTGGTCGAGCGTGTTGTAGTCGTAATGGCCGGCCCAGGCGCGTGTCGGCTTGATCGCCTCGAAGGCGGGAATGCGGGTCGCCAGCACCGGCCAGATCACCTCTTCGAACAGCGGCCAGTCGACCTCGAAATCGGTGGGGTCGGCCGGGCCGTCGCCTTCTTCCGGTTCGGCGCCGCCAGTGAGATAGACCGAGCCTTCCGGCCGGACATAGATGCCGGAGGGATCGACCAGCAGCGGCATATCAGAATATTTGTCGCGCGCCTCGAAGACGAAGACGTTGCGCTTGCGCGGCTCGACCGGCAACACCAGCCCCGCCATGGCAGCCACCGTGCCGGCATTCGGCCCGGCTGAGTTGACGACGATGCCGACTTCCAGCCTGTCGCCATTGTCGAGGCTGACACTGGTCACGCTCTGGCCGTTCCACGCCTTGCGCATGACTGGAGAGATTTCCGGCGGGCGTCGCCTCCCGAGCAATGCTTTTCATGTTCGTTACTCTTCGTAAGATCGATTATTTCGATGGAGCCCATCTACGTATGAATGCAGGCGTCACAGTAGAGCTTTGAACAGCATCGGTGCGGGTCCGGAACCGTCATCGAGCCAAAAACAGCGGCAATGTCGGCTTTTCAAAGATCCATCTGGTCACACCGCCAAAGAGCCGCTCACGCAGCCGGCGGCTGCCATAGGCGCCCATGACGATCATGTCGGCAGAAATGTCGATTGCGTGCTGCGCAAGCACCGTGGCCGCCGATTTGCCGGCACTTGGCAGGAGGTCAACCGACACCCGAGCACCGTGCCGAGTGAGATAGGCAGCGATGTCGGTTCCAGGCTCCGCGCCGTTCCCGTTGTAGTTGGCCTTCGGATCGACCAGGGCGACACGAACTTCCTCAGCAACGCATAGGAGGCCCAGCGCTTCTCGAACCGCACGGGACGCCTCGACTCGCGAATCCCAACCGACCAGGACGCGCCGTGGCCACAGCGTCGCCTCAGCCCCCTTCGGCACAACGAGCACCGGCTTTCCCGTATCGAACAAGCAGCCGTTGACCACAGGAGGTCCGAGATTCTCGTCGTTGAGGAGCCCCGGTCCGATGATCGTGAGGTCGGCGCAGAGCGCCCGCTGTCGTGCCACTTCACCGAGGCTGGCCGGATCGTAATAGTCGGTGTCAACGTCATAGGCGAGCGACATAGATTCCAGCAGTTTCTGAATATCTCTGGAGCGTTTTTCCAGTCTGACCGCGTTCTGTGTAAATCGATCGATTTGCCGAAACCGATCGTTCAATCTGGCAATTGCCTGTCCACGTGCTACCGGCCACTCTGGGACACCATCTCCGATCCGCCGATGCGACATAAGGAGCATCGGAGCGGGTATAATCAGTACGGAAAGGTGCGCGCCGATCTCCGCACACAAGCCGGCAGCAGTTCTGACGTCCCGATCGGAATGGTCAGCGCCGGTCGACAGAGTACCGTTTTAAAGCCCATTTTCCTGCTTCTTCCTGAGTGTTCGATGAGGGCGTTTCAGGCCGCAAGACCGGCTCACAGCGCGAGGAAAGGGAGTGGAACCACACTCGGCACTCAATTCAGCCGTCCAGCTTCTCGAGCGAGTAGCCGGCCGACCTGACGGTACGGATGACGATACCCGTCGAGGCCGCCTCCAGAGCCCTTCTGAGCCGACTGATGTGGACGTCGACTGTGCGTACACCGACATGGATATTGGCCGGCCAGGCCCCGCCGATCAGCTCGTCCCTACTGAAGACCTTGCCGGGCGCCTCGAGCAAATGCCGCAGCACGTTGAACTCGATCGGTCCGAGATGGATGTCATGGCCATTGCCGCAAACCCGGTGGGCATCGAGCTTCATCTCAAGGCTGCCATAGGAAAGCCAGCTGTTGTTTTCAATCGCGTTTGAACCCGGCTTCGGCAGCGCCAGCCTCGTCCGCAGACAATCGAGCAGCTTGGCCGGCGCCACAGGCCGCACAAAGCTCTCGTCGATGCCGGCCTTCAACAGATCGAGGTGCTGGTTCTCGGCGCCGGGCGCGATCAGGGCAATGATGGGCAGGCCGCCGGTCCGGGGTTCCCGCTTGAGCCGGGCGCAGATTGCGGACCCGGTAAGGCTCGTTGGACCGCAGTCCAGCACCACGGCCTGGAATTCCCGTTCGTCGGCCTTTGCAAGTGCTTCCTTGGCGCCGCCTGCCGGCTCACTGACGAAGCCGTCCACCTCCAGTATGTGGCTGAGGAACAGATAGAACTCCGCATCTTGCGAACAGATCAGGACGAGTGGCTTCATCAGCGCTACCCCGAGAACCACATTGGCCTCGACCGCGTCGGCCGCGTGGGCTGGCCATCGCGGCTCCTCAAGGCCTGACATGATCCTCTTGCTCGAAAATTGGTTTCATGCCCGTGCCACCTCGGGATAGGCGTCGATAGCTGCGATGGCATCGTCGACCAGTTTCGTACCGGCGGCGGCGAGTTTGCAGAACGTCTCGAAGCCGAACCGATGGACGTCGCGCACGGTCTTGGACAAAACGACCAGCCGCCCGGCGGTGAAAAGCACGCGCCCGAACCCCTCATGGCTCATTTCGATCATCGGCGATGCCATCAGGCCGGAGCGCTCCTCGATCGCAAGGGCGACGGCAGTGTAAAACTTGTCGAGCCTCCACAGCACGTCCGGATCGGGATCGCCGATGATTGGGATCGTACGACGCCGTTCCTTGCTGACGATGAAGTCGGCCAGCAACTCGGCATCCGCTGTGCCGTCCCATGACCCGTGGGTATCCTGAGCACGGATCAGCCGCACGAGGCATTTGACGAATGGGCTGGCAAGGGCGGCCTCGTCATCGTTGACAGCAGGGCTGATCGCGACTTCAAACATTTTGCACTTCCTCGTTTTAGTCCTCGTCCTCGAAGGAGGGTTTCTTTTCGGCGACACCAGCTTCGGCCAGCACCTTGCGCAGCCAGGGCGGAGGACACGTTCTCAGCATCATCTGCGTGCGCAACAGCACCTCTTGGATGGTTTGTGGCTGCGGCACCTTGATTGGATGGATTTTTGCCGAAATAACCTTGGCTGCCGAAGGCCCGCCGATGGCCAGACAAAACAGCAGATGGCAGCCCTTCAGCGCCTCCACCTTCGGCGTGACGCGGTCATCGCCCTCGGTCCGACGCTTCCCGCTCTCATCGGAAACGTCATCGAAGGCCACGGCTTCCACGAGATGCCACTCCTCGCGCGTCACGTCGTAGACAGCAAAGCGCTTGGCCGACCCGAAATGAGCATTGAGATTCGTCATGTCTTGCGTGGCGATGGCTACGCGCAATGCGCCTACTCGTCGTTCCGGCATTGGTGCGTGAACCTCGTCAGTGACGAGTGAGAGGCGACGAACGGAGCTCATCTGGCATTTCTCGTTTCCGGAATGGATCAAGCGCCTCAGGCGTCGGCGCGTGCTGGTTGGCCTGAAAGATATTGGCAACATCGAAGATCAGGTCGCGGGTCCCCCGATAGAGGATTGTGAGCTTGTGCTGGCTGCCAAGCCGGTCGAAGATCGGGAAGCCGACGCGCATGAGCGGAATGCCAAGGCGTCGCGACGCGTGGCGACCGTGGGAATGTGTTACGAGAAGATCCGCGCCCGCTGCAAGAGCTTCCAAATCGCCGAGATCGCCGATCTGAACCCACTCCGCCGGTACTTTCTGCAGAATCTTCGACAGATCGGTCGTCGTGACCGCCGCCGCGATGTCACAGCCCATGCCGGTGAAGAAGGTTGCGAGTTGATAGAGTTGGTCTGGGTCAGCAGCGATCGCAATTTTCTTGCCTCCGAAATGGAAATGTCCGTCGAGCAATGCATCCTCCAATTGCGCCCGGTGACGGCGAACCCGGGCCGGCACCGCCGCGCCCGAAACCGCCGATAGCAGCGAGACGAACCGGTCGACGGCCTTCAATCCGGTCAGCGACTGGAACACCGCGTAAGGCACGCCGGTCAACCCGTGCAGCGTTTTCGCCGGGTGGCGCATGTGCTCGCCGATGACGATGCATTGCGCGGCCGTGCCAAGCTCGCGGATTTCCTCGACGCTGGTGCCGCCATAGGTAGTGGTTACCCAGCGGTCAGGAACCGTGCCGTCGAGTGAGCCGGAGACGTCCGGAAGAATAACCGGCCTGAGACCAAAACTTTCAACCATGTCACGCAAATGCTCGACGTCAGCGACAGTGAGGTTGCATCCGGGCAGGATCGCGATCTTCTTCGGCTGCCGCGTCCGTTCGCCCGACCGTGTAATCCCTTCGATCATCGCCGCGACAGCCTTGGCCCAGCCCTCTTCGATCGCGCCGTCAAAATCGGGCGTGTTGGCGAGCACGACCTCCGTACCCGCGAGCTCTTCCACGTGCTTCAGCTTGACGTTGGCGATATCACTCGCGCAATCTTCGCCACGGGTCTCCACCAGCGCGGTCGTGCACACCCCTATCAGCTTTGGCTTTGTGCGGGTTTTGAGGTTGAGGATCGCCTCTTCCAGATGGTCCGCTCCGCCGAGTATGGTTGCCACCTCGTCCAACGCCGTTGTCTGCAAGGGGATCGCTTCCTTGAAATGCCGCACGAAGAGCACGAGCGCGAAGCTGGTGCAGCCCTGGCTGCCGTGGAACAGGGGCATCGCACCGTCGACTCCAAGAAAAGCAAAGGCGGCACCCAGTGGCTGCGACGACTTCAGCGGATTGACCGCCGCTGATTTGGTATTGCGAAGGATGCGGACCATCGGATTTCCTCAACGGTCGCCGAAGCGGTGAGCCGTCGCGCCGGCGAATTCATTGAAGGCGTTCACAGTCGCGGTCCCGTTCTTCGTGCTCGCCAGATCGTCCTCCAAGTCAGGCTGGCAATCCCACGGCGCCGACTCCCGCACCTGGCCCCAGATCGGGTTATGAATGGCGAGGTCGATCTGCCGGACAAGTTCCACCATGCCATCATAGCCGGCATAAGGATGTTGGCGCTCCTGGTTGATATCGAGCCAGGGTGTCTTGGCCTTCAGGGCGACGAATTGCGTGCGCCCGCCCGACAGCATGATGTCGGCCTTCTGTTTTGAGAGCATGGCGTAAAGATCGCGCGCTGCCATCTGCTCGAACATGTGGTTTTCGTCCTTGAGGATCCGTTTGATCCGCTCCTTGTCTTCGACTGTGGATTTCTTGACCGAGGTGCCGACGATCTCCATGCCGATCTCCATCAGCGCGTGGACGACCGACCAGGACTTCACACCGCCCGTGTTGAGCAGCACGCGCTTGCCTTGAAGCCGCCGGCGGTAGGCCTCGAGGTTCTTCCACGCAATCGCCTCCTGCTCAGCAATCAGCGTCTCCGTGCGATCGAGGATCTCCGCATCGGCGCCCTTCCTCACCAGCAGCTCAGCAATATTGCGAAGTGCTTCCGAGGTATCGGTTATGCCGTAGAAAGAGCCCTCGAAGTACGGGATGTCCCAGCGCTCCTCCATCTTGCGGGCCAGATTGATCAGTGCGCTCGAGCACACCATCATAGCCGCCCGGGCGCGGTGCGCGGATGCAACGTCGATGTAACGCGCATCGCCCGGTATGCAAGCGCGCACCCGGATGCCAAGCCGATCAAGCAGCGGCTTGACCAGCCAGAATTCGCCGGAGAGGTTGAATTCGCCAAGGATGTTGATGTCGTAGGGCCCGGCGTCGTCGGGTTCCACCGTGCCGATGACATGATCGAGCAACGCTTCGGCGGCGAGTTTGTTGCCGAGGTTCTTGGAGCCGGCCAGGCCCGGCGCATTGATCGGCACCACGGCCAGTCCGAATTTTTCGGCCGCGCGTTTGCACACGGCCTCGATGTCGTCGCCGATCAGCGCCGTCACGCAGGTCGAATAGACGAAGACTGCCGGCGGCGCATATGTTTCCTTGATCTCGCGGATCGCCTTGAATAGCTTCCGCTCGCCCTGCCCCATCACGATGTCGAGTTCGGTGAGGTCTGTTGTGAAGCTTGTCCGCCACAGGGTTGGCCCGGACGAAGCTGCGCCTCTGTTGTCCCAGGAATTGCCCTCGCAGGCGAGCGGCGCATGGACCAGGTGCGCAACGTCGGTGATCGGCTGCAGGACGATCTTGGCGCCGTCAAAGGCGCAGCCGCCGGCTGACGCCCCGGGGGTCAGCGGCTTCGAGCAGCCCTCCTTGCGCGCCTTGGCATCCTTGCCGCGGTTGGTATCGCAGGCGGGCTCGTCGAAAACGTCCTGGATCTTGGCACTGAGCGAGGTCATTGCGTCAGTCTCCGAAGTCCATTGGGCATGGGCGGCCTCGGCGAAAGGCCGGCACGGGCTTAGCGGGTGAGGTCATAGGAATAGTCCGTCACGCCTGTTTCGCTCGTCTCGCGATCGAGCTTGTCGAATATCTTGTCGAGGATCGTCGTCAGCACGCGTAATCCACCCTGGTAGCCCATGAGGGGAAAGCGATGGTGATGGTGCCGGTCGAAGATTGGAAACATCAGCCGGATCAGCGGCGTGCCGGTGTCGCGCTCCAGATACTTGCCATAGGAATTGCCGATCAGCAGGTCCACCGGCTCTGTAAACAGCAGCGAACGCATCGCCCAGAGATCCTTGCCCGCCCAGATCTGGGCATCCTGGCCGAAGGACGAGGATGCAAGCAATTCCTTCATCTCGGCCTCCCAGGCCGATGTCCCGTTGGTCGCGAGGCAATGTGTCGGCTCGCCACCGGTCTCCATGACGAAGCGGGCCGTGGCGTAGACGAAGTCCGGATCCCCATAGATTGCGTACTTCTTGCCGTGCAGCCATGACTGGCTGTCCGCCACGGCGTCAACCAGTCGGCCGCGCTCCATCCGGATTGTCTCGGGGATCTCCTGGCCGGAAATCGCCGAGACCTTCATCAGGAATTCGTCGGTCGCCTGGACACCCAGCGGATAGTGGAAGGATGCCGTCGCTTGCCCGACCTCGTCGCAATATTCCAGCGTCTTGCGGGTGTTGTAATGCTGCAGCGACAGTGTCGCCTCCGCGTTGAGTGCGCCTTTCAAGTCTTCGATCTTCGTGCCACCGTCATACATGCGGTATTCGCCGTCAGACGGCGTGTCGAACTGGTCTGAGGCGTCTTGAATGACGGTATAAGTGACACCCATCAGGTCGAGGAGGCGCTTGAGTTCTCGGTTGTTTCCGACGCAGAATCCGTCGAAGCCTGGAATGATGTTGATGGTCCCAGCGGCTTGCGAGCGCTCGCTGCCCTTCCAGAAATGCTCCAGCACGCCCTTCACCATGCCGTCATAGCCATCGATATGGCTGCCGACGAAGGCAGGCGTATGCGCGAAAGGCACGTCGAAGTCGCTCGGGACCGAGCCTTCGTTCTTGGCGTTCTCGATGAAGCTCCGCAGGTCGTCGCCAATGACTTCAGCCATGCAGGTGGTCGAGACGGCGATCATCTTGGGGTCGTAGAGCTTGTAGGTATTGGCGAGTCCGTCGACCATGTTCTTCAGGCCGCCAAACACTGCCGCGTCCTCGGTCATCGAGGAGGAAACCGCTGACGAAGGCTCCTTGAAATGTCGCGACAGATGCGAGCGGTAGTAGGCAACGCAGCCCTGGCTACCGTGGACGAAAGACATGGTGCGCTCGAAGCCCGCGGCCGCGAACACCGCACCGAGCGGCTGGCAGGCCTTGGCGGGGTTTATGACAAGCGCCTCGCGAGCGAGGTTCTTTTCGCGGTATTCCCAAGTCTTGGTCAATTCGCCTTGATCGGTGACGATCTGATCAGGGTGCGGACATTCGAAATTCAGTTTCTTGTCGGCAAGCATTTGTCTGTATTCCGGCTCGCGGAACAGGGGAGCATGGTCGAGAACTTTTTCGGCCGATTGCGGCATGGTGGTCACCTTTTCCATCTGGCTGCGGCAAGCGGCAGCACAGAGACATCAAAGCGTTAAAGGGCATCCCGCGTGGATCGAGCGCGCCCCAAGCATTTATCGGCCTCCCTGCCAGGGAGGCAGGCCAGTCCTCATTCGGCGGCGACCGCCGTCGGCGGCGCGTCCTTCATCTTTTTCCACGGCGCGCGGTAGAGATCCCAGACCGGGTTGTTGATGGCCAAATCCATGTCGCGGGCGAAAATGGCGAAGCCGTCATAGCCGTGATACGGGCCGGAATAGTCCCAGGAGTGCATCTGGCGGAACGGGATGCCCATCTTCTGTACCGGGTACTTCTCCTTGATACCGGAGCCAACGAGATCCGGGCGGATGCCTTCGATGAACTTCTCCAGCTCATAACCGGTGACGTCGTCATAGACGAGCGTGCCACTCTTCACGTAATGGCCGGTGCGCTGATAGTCGTCGTTGTGGGCGAATTCGTAGCCGGTGCCAACGATCACCATACCGAGGTCTTCGTAAGCAGTGATGACGTGACGGGGGCGCAGGCCGCCGACATAGAGCATCACCGTCCTGCCTTCGAGGCGCGGTTGGTACTTGGCGATGACGGCATCGACCAAGGGCCGGTACTTGGCGATGACCTTTTCGGTCTTCTCCTCGATTTCCGGGCCGAAGTGTTTGGCGATGTTGCGCAAGGAGGCCTCGATCTGGGAGGGGCCGAAGAAATTGTATTCCATCCAGGCGATGCCGTACTTTTCCTCCATGTGCCGGCAGATGTAGTTCATCGACCGGTAGCAGTGGATCAAATTGAGCTTGGCCTTGGGCGCGCGCTCTATCTCGGCGAGCGTGGCGTCGCCCGACCAGTTGCCGACCACCCGAAGTCCAATCTCCTCAAGCAGGATTCGCGAAGCCCAGGCATCGCCGCCAATGTTGTAGTCGCCAACGACGTTGACGTCGTAAGGGCCGGACTCGAACGCGACATCGTCCTTGTCGAAGACCCAATCGCGGATCGCATCATTGGCAATGTGGTGGCCGAGCGATTGTGAAACGCCGCGGAAACCTTCGCAGCGCACCGGTACAATCGTCTTTTCGTGCTCCTTGGCCTTCTTGCGCGACACTGCCTCGATATCGTCCCCGATCAGGCCGATCGGGCATTCGGACTGCACCGAGATGCCCCCACTGAGCGGAAACAAGTCCTCGACCTCGTCGATGATCTTTTCCAGCTTCTTGTCGCCGCCGAAAACGATGTCCTTCTCCTGGAAGTCGGAGGTGAACTGCATTGTCACGAATGTGTCGATGCCCGTCGTGCCGACGTAATAGTTGCGGCGTTGCGACCAGGAATATTGCCCACAGCCGACCGGCCCGTGCGAGATGTGGACCATATCCTTGACCGGACCCCACACCACGCCCTTGGAGCCGGCATAGGCGCAGCCGCGGATTGTCATCACGCCCGGAATGGATTTGATGTTCGATTTGACGTCGCATTCGGAAAGGCCCTTGTCCTCCCCTCCGGCCTCGTCCTTGCTCGTTGCGACACTGAGGTGCTTCTTGCGACGCTTCGCCGCCTTGTCTGGATATTGGGACAGCACGTCTTCGATAAGCTTCGCATGCAAGGCGCCGTCATTCTCATAGTCGAGGCCCATGGGACCTGCCCCTTTCAAGGTTCGGGTAACGCCTCGCCAACGAGGCCTTGTTTCGTAGAAAGGGGCGTCAGGTCACGGTCTGCGCCCCCTGTCGGTAGCGGCGATTACTGAGCGACGGCCAATTTCGCTTCCTTGGCCTGAAGCTCGGCAAGCATCTGCTCGTCCGTCTTCATGATGCCGAAGTCGAGCAGCATGTCCTCGAGCTCCTCCATGGTGATTGGGGTCGGGATGGTGCCCTGGCCCGAATTGACATGGATCTTCTCGGCCAACGCGCGGTACTCCCCTGCCTGTTTGGAGTCCGGCGCATATTGGATTACCGTCATCTTCCTCAGTTCGGCGTGCTGGACGATGTTGTCGCGCGGCACGAAGTGGATGAGCTTGGAATTGAGCCTGGCGGCCAGCGCCTCGGAGAGGTCGAGCTCGCGGTCGGTCTGGCGCTCGTTGCAGATCAGCCCGCCGAGCCGCACGCCGCCCGAATGGGCGTATTTCAGGATACCCTTGGCGATGTTGTTGGCGGCATAGAGCGCCATCATCTCGCCGGACATGACGATGTAGATTTCCTGGGCCTTGTTTTCGCGGATCGGCATCGCAAAGCCGCCGCACACCACGTCGCCCAGCACGTCGTAGGAGACATAGTCGACATTGTCATAGGCGCCGTTTTCCTCGAGGAAGTTGATCGAGGTGATGACGCCACGGCCGGCGCAGCCGACACCCGGCTCGGGGCCGCCGGACTCCACGCACTTGATGTCTTTGTAGCCGATCTTGAGCACGTCCTGGAGTTCAAGGTCTTCCACAGAACCTTCTTGGGCGGCGAGATGCAGAACGGTATCCTGCGCCTTTGCGTTCAGGATCAGCCGGGTGGAGTCGGCTTTGGGGTCGCAGCCGACGATCAGGATTTTCTGTCCGAGGTCGACCAGGGCGGCTAGCGTATTTTGAGAGGTGGTGGACTTGCCGATGCCCCCCTTTCCGTAGAATGCGATCTGACGCAGACCTGACATGTTGCTTCCTTCCTTCTTTCCATCCATAGCGGTTACCGCGACTTCAATGCCGGTCGGCAGATCCCGCCGCCTCGCACCGATCGTTTCAAAACTCGTGCCAATTCGGCCGGTTGGATCGAAGAAGAAATTTTATGATTGCTTTTCAGCTGTTTAACATTTGGCAAAAATATTAAATTGGCTAAATAAACTTGTGTCGCGGGCCCGACAAAGGCGACAGGAGATGTCGGACGGCGTTGAGTGAGACGTCGGCCGCGGAGCCCGGAAAGAAGCTAGTTGTCAAAATCTGATGGAGTAGATGCCCCCTCGCGTCTTCACCCCGATTTGGTCGGTTTGCCCGTCGGGATTGTAGCTCGGCCATCGGGCGCCACGTCGGATAATTTCGCGGGTCAGGCCTGGACTAAAGCAAGGGTCGTATGGCAGCCACAGCGGTCTGGTCGCTGAAAAGGGGACATTCTTGGAAAGGATCAGAATTGTTCAGAAATCGATCAAACGTGCGAGGCTTATAAGACCAGGATCAATTCCCAGCTCCGACATTGGAGCCTGCGCCGCCGCTGGATTACTGTGATAACTAACCTTCCACGTCACCGTTGTTGCATCGATGTGCTTGGTTATTTCCTCGAGATATGGCGCGTCCACCTCCGAAAGGGAGTGTCCCATGACGAGGATTCGACGCACTGATCTCAGGCTATGGAAGAACGGCTGCTGCTGCAGGATGATTTTGTCGGTCGGCTTGAACGTCGCCGAAAAATAGTCGTCGACGATCCTGTTGCCCTCAAGGACGCGTGTGTCCGCAGCCTCGACATCGACGCCGTGATTGAGGGAGTCCGCCAAAGTGCGCTGCCATGCATGGCCGAGCACGAGTTGGTCAGTAGAGCTACTGGCTTGCCCGTGAATGTGCAGAACCTGGCTATCGGCAATTCCATAAGCCTTCTGAAGTGTCGGCGTATAATTGAAGTTGAGATAACGCGCGGTCGGGTCGAGTGGTAAAGGTTTGCCGGTGAATGAATTGGCTGCGGGGATGCGAAGCTGTCGAATCCAATCGGCGAACCGTCCACGCATTGTAGAAGAAATAGCCTCGACGACGCGGTTCAGTTCACACTGATAGTCGTGATGGCCTGAATCACTCCAGTCCTCCACTCCATAGGACATGAGAAATTGAGAGGCATAGTCAATAACCGTGTCGACATCGAAGTCGGCCAGCCTCGCCTCGAATTCCCACCAGAACGCGTCGTCGACTGCAAAATATGTCTCGACTTCGCGATAGGTGGCCAGATCGACTTCCTTGAGATATCGGCCGAAGTCCAGGTAATCCGATGGAATATCGTGATAGCGGTCAAAGCCATTGCCGATGATGTATAACGTGTCGCTCATCAGCCTGCTTTATTCCAGAGTTACGCTGAAGCTCGGATATGGCTTTCGAAATGCAGTAAGGACGCGATCGCGGGCGTGGTCCATTTCCCGGGCAGCGGCATCGGTCAACATGAAGGTCGGACAGGACGGATCGCCACAGCCGCACGGCCTGATCGCACCGATTGAAAGCAAGGTTTTATAGCGGCGACGAAGGTGATCTAGTTCACGCACCGTCGCTTCGAGGGCCGATCGGACGCTTGGATCACGGATGTGATGCAACGAGGGAAGGCGATGGATTTCTACGCCTTCACGGGTTTGCCAGATGCCGGTGCTAAGCACGCGAATGGTGTCTTCGACGGCCTGTAGGAAGGCTGGAAGGTTACTCTCCTGCTGAAAGGGTGTTCGAAAGGCCGGTCTATCGAAGGCCCGCGCAAGCATCGCCAGTGTCTGGTCATCGGTAATAGCCGAGAACCGGTCAACGAAATCGCGCAGTTCAGCCGCGGTGTCGGGAAAGGGGACCCCTTCGACCAAACGTCGAAGGAGGAACTCGGCGCGGAGCCTCAGATGTTCTTCAAACTCTGAGCCCGACCAAATCGTGACGCGAGCCACTCCCAGCTTGTTGGCCGCAGCTTTCACTTCGTCCCGCCGCTGAGCGGAGACGCTGCATCGACAAACAAACTTAAAGGTCGCCGGGCGCCCGAACGCAGCACCGATTGCCGCTGACATATCCTTCTCGGCCTTTGTCTGAGTAAGACTTGCGCGGTTTACGCATTGAATGACAGTCCGTTCGTCCGGCCGGTCGTCGAATGGCCGAGTGCCGACGATGTCTCGCCCTTGATCGCTGCCGGTCTGGCCGTACCAGGCGAGGTCGGTCCATCCCTCACAGAGGTGATAGGCAAAGACAAGTCGTTCGAACTCGGACCCACTGAAATCCTCGAAATGAATCGGTCGAACTGTCTGGGCGATACTCATAGAGATCCCTTCCTGGGACGCACGCCCCTAGCCAGGACCCTCACAGCAGATTGTCCGATTGCTGCGCATTTGCAGGGTCGGGCGGGGGCACAAACTGGTCGATGTTTTTCAAAAGGCAATGTGTGTTGCTATTTCTCGGCATCAAGCCAATTGCTTCCTGTTCGCAGATCGGCGGGATCCTCGGAGTCTTTTGGGATCTGGAGGGAGATGCGCCAATCGTTCGTTTTTCGCCGGCGCGAGGCGAATTCGACGCGCTGGATCGCGGCCATCTCGTCGGATGCGTACTCGACCTTGTGCGCCGCATCGAGAGTGATCTGCTCGGCCTCTATCCAAAGCGCGACCGTCAGTAGGACGTCACCGAGCACGCAGGGGCCGTCGGCGGTGGTGAGGGTGACTGAGCCGGGATAAGGAAAGCATGCGGTGCGGAACGCAGGCGGTTGCGCCTTTTGAATGCCGTCAAACGGATCTGCAGCCCCTTGGATTTGGTGCCACAGATCAGTTAGAGACCAAGTTGTGTCGGACTCGGTGTTGCGAAAGATCGGCGCGAGCGGGTCAGTATCCTCCGGTAAAGTAAAATCCACGTCCTGCGGACTGGGAACTTTCCAATCGAGCGAACGGAATCTCCGGATGCCGATCCGTGCAATGCCGCAGGCCCTATGCCAAAAGAGCACAAAGTCCAGTCGCAACAAGATCGAGTTGATTTCCGCAACCGTAATTTCCGAAATTTTCCGCAGGGAAATGCCCGCATGAGACGCGGCAATCTGAGCCTCCGGGGAAAAGCCAGATGCGGTGACGGCAATGGTTCGATCCGCGCCAATCGAAGACTTCTTTGTGGCTAGCTGCTCGATCCAGGTGACATCCTGCAGCCTTGATCTGCGTCGACATTCGATTGTGACAAGCATTTCGGTCGTGCCGACTTTGGCACGAATGCTGGCATCCACTTCCCTCAGCCGACCTGTGAGCTTGCAACGCAGACGATCCGGTGACTTGACGATCAGCCCCCGGGGGCCTGCGTCGGCCTCGATCCGCGCGATCAGGCGTTCGAATTCGCGCCATTCGGGATCCCGATGTCGGTTCGCGGTCATTCTTTTGGACCGCCTCTTGTTCCGGCATTCAGGAACATTGGGAAGAAGCTGATCTGCTTCTTCATTTTGATGACGTCATCAACGCCAATCGTATTGGCCTTCCGTCGCTCCCCGCCGGCGGGTGTTATCACCTCAAGGTCTGGGTTTTCGATGATCGCTGCATGGACATCGTCGGCGTGCGCCGGGGTAATGTTGTATATGCTTTCGTAGAAGTCCATGACAGGCATGGCGTCTCCGCATTCCATGATCAGGCGCGGAATGTCTCCGAGAAGCTGGTTCTTTGCCGATACGCGACCGCTGATGTCGAAGAGGTAGAGCATGCCTTCATCATGCTTTGGATCGTAGGAGAGCATGTTGAGGCCGGATCGACCGAAGTGTGCCTGTAAGCTGGCGTTGTCGTGAAGAATGTTGTTGTAGACCTGCCTTGCCCGATAGGCATTCGCAAAGTGGATCAGCCAGTACCGCCACCCGCCGGGATTATTGATCGAGAACGGGCTGACATAGGGGGCGCACAATCGGAAAGCGTCAAAGACGATTTTCTCGGCTGTGCCGAGCCAGTCCTTTTGGCTCATTAACGCATCGAGCGCCTGGATATCGTTGCTCGTCAGCCCGAGATGATCGAGCTGGGCGCGAAGCCGCTCCGGCTGGTCCTTTTGAAGGAATGCGAGCAGCGAACTGATGACGAAGGTGTAGAAAATCTCAGCCGCGGGATAAGAGTGCATAATGTCGAGGATGGTGTTCCGCTCGACATGGCTGTGACCGCATTGATCGAGGTTGAAGATGACGCTCCGATAGCGGCCTTGCCCCAACAGGCTCTTGATATCGGGATAAGCGGCTTCGAAGAACTCGTTCAGATATTCGACCCGCAGATGCAGCTTGGGGCAGCTCTGGCTAGCCTCTGCTTGCATCGGTGCGACATGCGTCTTCAGAAGTTCGATCGCATCGCGGTTGGCGTCGTTGAATACGAGGAGGCATTCGACTTCGACAGCGCCAAGCCCTTGGACGGCGCGCTGCGTGTTCACAGCCTCGACTGCTCGTTTTAATTCCTCGATGAAAATCAACGGCGATCCAGGTGAGCCGCACTGGTAGCGCCCGCCGCCAGCGAAACCGTCGACGATCGCGAGGCGAAATCGCTCCTGCTGAGGCAGCCTACAGCGGACCGTCAGGTAGTCGAATACATATTCTCGCAAAATTTTATGTTTGCGGCGAGAGTGTTCCTCCAGCTTTGCTCCGTCGGCCCATTCATATCGTTTTTCGACCACTTTGCTCCCCCCGACGGATGTTGTTCTACATTGTAACCGTGCCTTGCTGGGTGGTCGGCATCTCGTCCCAGGTCCGGCCCCGATACTCGCGCCCGTTGGCCTTCTTGGAACGCTTTTTGTTATCCTTGCCCCAGGTTCCCCACTGCTTGAAGAAGAAGGCGGTACCGGCCGCCAGGCATTGGCCGTAAATTTCGTCGATCCATTCTTCCCTGATCGGTCGAGCGGATTTGCCGCTTTCACCGCCCACGATGGCCCAATGGATGTCGCGGAGGTCGACGGCGCCAACCGATCCAATGAGAGGCTCAAAAGAGATGAAGCGAATGGCTGCGGGCGCCTGGCGGAGATAGTCGACTCGACTCACGACGTTCGAGTCTTCAATGCTAGTGCCCAGCCAGACATTGGGCAGGATGTCGCCCAACCGCGAGGCGACGAGAGCTGCCATTCGCCCGGGACGTTTAGTAAGGATTTGATAGTTGTGGCGCGGGGTCTCGCGCATGACCTTCCAGACCTCAAGGATGAATTCGTCGCTGACACCCTCGTGGAAGAGGTCGCTCATAGAGTTTACGAAGATTTTCCGCGGTTTCTTCCATCCGTAGGGCATGGCCAGCGCCTTGCGATCTTCCCGCACGACGCCATTCCACACCGTGCGCTTTCCCGTCTTACGGGTAAGTCCCGCATATTTTGCGATGCCCATGGCCTCAAGGCGTTTGGCCATTTCCATAGCATAACAATGGGTGCAGCCTGCGGTGACGATGGAGCATCCTGCGACGGGGTTCCAAGTGGAGTCTGTCCACTCTATCTGAGTTTCAGCCATCTTGCCCTCCCGAGCATTCCTTGACCCCACGCCGCATCAGACCGCTCCGCGTATCGGATTGACGACCTTGAGCCCGGCAAAGTCTTTTTCGTTATCTGTTACCAGCACGCACTCGTTCGCTCCGGCGACAGCGGCGATGATCATGTCGAGCCCGCTGCGCGGCTTGCCGGCCGCTTTTCCTCCTGCCATCAGCCGCGCCCAGATCAGCCCTGCCTTGTCGTCGAACGAGAGGATGCGGCCCGCAAACAGCGCCTGCGGCCCCTCAGGCCCAGAGAACCACTTGTCGAGTGCGTCGCGTTTTTTCCCGCGCGGCTTCTCCAGAACCCGCGAAGAATTTCCGCAACGGTCAGCGAAGCGATGAACAATCCTCGTCTCGCTGTCTCGACATCCATGCCAGGAGCGATTCCGACGGCTGCGATTTCACGACATTGCTGATGATGTTGGTATCGAGGAGGTAGCGTGTCACAGGTCGATCTTCCGTCCCTCTTCATGGGGGCGGGAAAGATCGAGGTCAGCTCCCACCAGCGGCGAACGACGCAATGCGGCGAGAATCCCGCCAAGCTTGGGTGGCTCGCCGGCGATGGTCTGGCTGACAGCAGCGCGCAGGCTAGAGGCATCCGGTCCATCTTCGGCCAGGCGGCGAGCCAAAGATCGAATGAGGTCGCGATCGACATCGCGGCCAAGCACCTCGAAGCGCGCCAAGCCGCGCTCGCTGAGGCGAGATCGATAGTTTTGAATGGCGCGTTTTTGCGAGCTGCCCATAGTTACCTCCGACTTATTTCCAGTAATATAACCAGAATGCTGGGTTTGATCAAGGTGCAGGCAGTCCGGGCAGTGCGCTCTTTCGGTTGAATGGGATCGGTGGACGCGTGATATATGTTTACGCGACGGTACTTTTTGACCAGCGTCGAGCAGGCCGCCGGCCGACGCGAGGTGTAAAGATCGTCCGATGTGGTGCCGATGGTTGGCGAAACCTCAAAAAAATCTTTCTGGCAATTTTCCCTTTGAAATCAAAAGCGTAACTTTTTTACGACCTCAGCGTCGGATTTTTTGCGCTGACAAGAGAAATATCTCGGCGCCGACCAGAGGGCCTCGGCCCCAGGACGGGCGAGGCTCGTTCGGAGAACGGCGCGAAACAGGGATTGGTCGATTCGCGCGGCGATGATTGACCACAAGGCCTGCTGGACGGGTTCCGCGTGCAGGTGCCCGTCGCTGCCCGCCTTGAAAAACTGTCAGAAAATCGCATACATTTCTGACAGGAGCATGGCCATGCAACGGTTGACCGAACAGATTCTTGCGCACGCGAAAGGGCTGCCAGAGGGCACGCCGGTCGCAGCTAAGAGCTTGCTTCACCTGGGGAATCGCGCCGCGGTGGATCAGGCATTGTCGTGTCTAGCCGAGCGGACGCAGTTGATCCGGGCGGGTCGCGGCGTCTATCTCCTTCCGGTCACGAGCAGGTTCGGCACCCGGGCTCCCTCCGTGGAGCAAGCGGTCGAGGCGCTTGCCAGCCAGCGCGGGGAGATCATCGTCACCAGTGGGGCCGTTGCCGCCAACACCCTCGGTCTCACGAGACAGGTGCCGGTCCGGTCGGTCTATCTGACTTCCGGCCGCACCCGGAAGATGAGCCTCGGCAAGCAGGTCGTCGAGCTTCGCCACGCGCCTCGTTGGCAGCTCGCCATGGCGCATCGGCCCGCTGGCGAGGCGGTGCGAGCGTTGGCTTGGCTTGGGCCGGGAAAGGCTGAGGCCGCCCTCCAGACACTGAAGCGGAAACTCCCGCCGGGCGCCTTCAGCGAGTTGGTCGCGGTAGCGCCGCAGCTTCCGACCTGGATGGCGCGCAGCGTGGGCAAGGCCGCACATGGCTGATCCCTTTCTCCACCTCCCGATCGAGGATCGGCGGGAGGCGCTCGGCGTCGCGGCCGATCGGTCCGGCAGGCCGGCGCATCTCCTCGAGAAGGACGTGTGGGTGGTCTGGGCGCTCGCCACCTTTATGGCTCGGCGCTCGGCAAGGGCGGCACGTCGCTGTCCAAAGCCTATCAGGTTATCCAGCGGTTTTCCGAGGACGTCGGTGCGCCGTGACGGCGCGGGAGGGTAGTATGACATAGTTAGAACCCCTCCTAGCTTTGCTGATTTTCGACCGACGGCTGCAATGCCGTCCCTTTCGTGGGAACAACGAAAGGAAGGGGACCGAAAAGCTGGACCGGGTGTCGCCGGTTCGGTGCCATAAGCAGATCGGTCTGAACTGTACCGGACGGAAGCCATCACTACCGGGCCGGGCTACCGCAGTGCTCATGGTGAGACAACGAAGTGCGTGACTGAAGCCTCTGAATATCCGAGAAGTTTCCCAACCGTGATGGCGGGGGAGACAAACAGAGCGATCAGACATGGCAGGGCTCAATGTTCCCTGCTGAGGGGTGCGAGAAATACGCACTCGGGGTGGGCGAGTTCCTTCAACCCACTCTCCGTATCGCCAGGGGTATAGCGCACCACCTACAGGCACGAAGGTTGAAAATCGGAACACGGGAACCTGAACCGTCTGCCCGGCAGGAACCGGGCTAGCCGCGACGACCGGAGACGGGCGTGTTCAGGGGCGGAGCCTCCGTAGTAGTCCGAGTCCAGGAAAGCTGGGCACATGGCGAAGGGAGGCAGGAAGACGATCGGTTGGCATGACGGAGGAGTGATCTGTGGACATGGATCATCAGGCTGATGAAGCTTGGGTACTCGGCGTTCAGCGCAAACTGTATCAGTGGAGTAAGGCGAATCCCGACGAACAGTGGCGGGACATGTGGGGCTGGCTGACAGACTCGCGCATGCTTCGTCACGCTTGGCGTCGCGTGTCCACCAATAAGGGCGGGCGCACGGCCGGGGTCGACGGGATGACCGTAGGACGCATCCGGAAGAGAGGAGAGCTACGCTTTCTCGACAGGCTTCAGGCTGAACTGCGCTCTTGCGCGTACAGACCGAGCCCGGCGAGGCGCAAGCTCATCCCCAAAGCCGGTAAACCGGGGCAGTTCCGGCCCCTGGGCATTCCCACGGTCAAGGACCGCGTCGTACAAAGCGCGGTCAAAACACTTCTGGAGCCAATCTTCGAGGCGCAGTTCTGGCATGTTTCCTATGGGTTCAGGCCCGGACGGAGCACGCACGGCGCCTTGGAGCATATCCGACGGGCTGCTCAGTCGCATAAACGCGGCGGGGATACCCGGAGGCACGGGATGCCATATCCGTGGGTCATCGAGGGAGACATCAAGGGCTGCTTGGATCCATTGTCATAATGCCCCCTGGTTCATGAAGTGTGTTCGAAGAGGGTGGGATCGTGATCTATGGTCTTGATCCATAAACCTTTTCTCTGTCCGCGGACGATATGGACGGCGTCCAGTTCGCCGCGTTTTATTCGCTGCAACAAACTTTGGCGGGAAAGCCCGAGGGTGTCCATGGCATCGCGGATCGGTTCAAAGCCGTGGCCGGGTGTGGTGAGGAAGCGGGCCTTGAGCTCCGGGGTTAGGCGAATGCGCCAGGGCGCGCCGGGCGTGATTTGTTCGCCCTGGATCAGGCCGTCGTTGATGTGGCGGTGGAGCGTCGACGGCGCCACGCCGAGGCTGGCGGCGGCCTGACGGACGGTGACGATGTCGCCGTTGGCGGCCGGCGGCTTGGCCTTGCAGACAGGAATCTTCCAGTGGTTGCGCAGATAGCCGACGCGATTGGCATCGAAGCGGTGGCCGTACGCCGTTCGGCGACCCTGGCGGTTGAGGACGCCGGCGATGACGGCGTCGGGGTAATGCGGTGCCAGCCGCCGCAGCAGCGCCAGCGTATCTTCGTCGGTACGAACCGTCGCCGGTCGCGAGCGCGGTAAGGCGACGGTGAGGCGGCTCGTAGCATCGCCCTTCCAGCGCAGCACCAGACGCGCCGCTGCCTCGCCGCGATCAATATGGAGGGTGACCTCCTCGAGGAGAGTGCGCAGCAATTCCTTGCGGTCACGCGGCGTGGTGGTGGGCGCGTGCCAAACGCTCGCCAGATCGGCCCCGAGGGCAAGCAGCTTTTCCCGCTCCGTGGCCGACAGGACGCGCGGACGCTGCTCCTCGCGCCGCGCCAGTTCCGCCTTTGCCGCCTCCAGTGCGCGCAGCGCCTCCTCCCACTCCTGCTCGAGCCTGCGGGCGACCAGGCGATTGTCGGGATCGACGGCGCAATAGCGGCGCTCGGCGCGGTTGACGACGAAGACGGCGCGCTCCACGTCGAGCCGCCATTGCTTGAGGGCCGCCTCGCGATCGTTCTCCAGCCGCTCGGCCGCTTCGAGCGTGGCGGTCAGGCACACCGGCTCCAGCGCTTCCAGGAAGGCCGCCACCACGGCTTCATCGATCTGCCCGCCGCCAACATTGAGGCAATGGACGCCTCTGCCCTCGACGACCACCTTGCCGGGACAATGGTAGCCCGGCGTCACGGTGCGGCCGCGATAATGGGTGTGCAGCCGTCGCCCGCAATGGCCGCAACGGGCAATGCCCTGCAGCAGGGCGCCGCCCTCTCTGGCGGCGCCACCGGCCTGTTCCTGCGCCTTGGCGTGCGTCCGGGGCTGGGTGTTGGCCGCCATGCGCTCTCGATTGGCCTCGAAGGTCGGCCAGTCGAGATAGCCCTGGTGGTGGTCCTTGATCAGCACTTGCCAGTCTTCCATCGGCAGCTTGCGCATCCGCTTGCGCCGCGCGCCGGTTTCGTCGAGCACCGTCTCTCGGCGATTCTTGCCATAGACATAGGCGCCCGCATAGACCGGATTGGCAAGCACGCTGTGAATGGCGTGGTAGCTGGCCTCGCCCCAGCGCAGCTCTGTGCGTGCATTAAGCCACAGCGGGAACTTCATTCCTTGCTCGCGGAACCACAGCCACACGCGGCGCGCCGAGCCGAGCTCGGCAAAGCGGGCAAAGACGGTGCGGATGGCATGGGCGACGGCCTCGTCGGGATGGATCAGGATCTCGCCGTCTTCGTCCCCCCAGATGAAGCCGATCGGTAGGCCGCGGCGCAATTCGCCGCGCGCTGCCTTGTTGCGGATGCCGCCATCGAGGCGGGCGCGCAGGACGTGCAATTCGGCCTCGCTCATGGCGCCTTTCAAACCGAGCAAAAGTCTATCGTTGAACAGGGCCGGGTGGTAGATTCCGTCGGCATCGCCAATCAGCGTATCGGTCAGCCCCGCCAACTCGATCAGCCGGTGCCAGTCGGCATTGTTGCGCGCCAGTCGCGAAACCTCCAGGCCAAGCACGATGCCGACCCGGGCCAGCGCCACCTCGCTGGTCAGCCGGGCAAAGCCGGCGCGCATGACGCTGCCTGCGCCGGACAGGCCGAGGTCCTCGTCGATGACCAGGACACGCTCGTCCGGCCAACCCAGCTCGCGCGCCCGCTCGGCCAGCCCGTATTGTCGCTCGGTCGATTCACGGTTGTTCTCCACCTGCGAGGCGCTCGACTGGCGCAGGTAGACGACAGCCAACCGGGCCTGGTGACCGGCGGCGATTTTGCTGTGTTCAGTCATGACCGGCCTCCCTCACTGTCAGCATGCGCGCGATCACGAGGGCGAGCCGGCGCAACGCCTCCGCCCGCGCCTCGGCGTCCAGCGTCTCCCAGGCGGGTGGGTCGGGAGGCCGCTTGCGGTCTTCCTCGGCGAATCTCAGCTTCAGTTGCATGTCGCTCCTCCTTGTCATCGGGCGGCGACTCGCCGCGCCGCTCAAGAAGAGCGTCGGTCAGAAGGCGCAGATGCAGAAGGTCTGAAATCCGCCCAATGCTGGAGTGATTTGCTGGCGAGGCTGTGGAACCACCATCCATGCCCCCGAGATCCGTCCACGCCACGGGAATGTAGGTCCGGCTGCCGTCCGGCAATTCTACAAGCAGCGTTGGCTCGCCGCGGCGTTTGAGTCGGCTGATTACGGCCAGAGGCCGCCCTTCAAAGGCGTGGCCCTCCCGCATGATCGTTGCCGAGGCGGGAAGGTCCTGGTGATGGGCAGTCTGGAGATGTTTCCTTTGACAACATCAACCATCACTATCTGATGGAACGGCTACGCAAACGCGTCGCCGACCAGCGGGTGGTACGGTTGGTCGGGCAGTTCCTGAAAGCCGGCGTGCTGGCGGAGGAGCAGTTCTTCCGCACGGAAGCCGGAACCCCGCAAGGTGGGATCATATCACCGCTGCTCGCCAACATTGCGCTCAGCGCGATTGAGGAGAGATATAAACGGTGGGTGCATCCTGATCTGACGGGGAGGTCTTCACGACAATCGATACTCTCGGCGGCATCGGGTAGACGTATGTGGGATCGCAAAGCAGGGCACTGCGTGTGCTTCCCTGTGCGCTATGCAGACGACTTCGTGGTGCTGGTTTCCGGCACGCAGGAACAGGCCATCGAGGAGAAATCCGCGCTGGCAAAATACCTGCGGGAAACAACGGGCCTTGAGTTGTCACCGGAAAAGACGAAGATCACCGCAATGACGGACGGGTTCGAGTTCCTCGGATTCCGCTTCGTCATGGAATGGGACGGGCGCTACGGATATTGTGCACGCGTACAAATCCCCAAGGCCAAGTCCCTCGATCTCCGTCACAAAGTCAAGGAGTGCACTGGGCGTGACAGCGCGAGAGGCACCCTTGGTGCAAAGCTTCAGGAGCTTAATCCCATCCTGCGCGGATGGGCGAATTACTTCCGCTTTTGCTACGGAGCCAGCAACGTGTTTACCAGCCTCGACTGGTACACCGGGGATCGGCTCTGGCGCTGGCAACGGAAAGTTCGCCCAAACGCCAACGCGAGCGAAATCGCAAAAGGCCGACAGCGTAGCAGTCGCCGTCCGACGGTGAGACTGTGGCGCGATGGGTCCGTCGAGCAATATATGCTCGCATGGACTCTCGTCTGCCGGTTTCGTCTGGCGTGGATGGGAACGCCAAACTTCGCCACGTCTTCTGGCGAGCCGGATGCATAACGAAAGGTGCACGTCCGGTTCTGCGAGGGGTGGTGAGAAACGGACCGCTGCAAGGCGGCACCGCGCTCGCCACCTACTCTACATTTTACGCTTATCAAGCCCGACCAACTCGACGCCGACTTTTTGAAGAGCACGTTTTCAGAAATCGGTGAATGGATCTACGAACAAACCGGCATCGAGATTCCAGCCGACAAGCAAGAGTTCGAGATTTATCAGAATCCCCGTGGACAAATCTCGTGTCAGGGTAAGATCAGCTATAAGGGGCCGGTTTCATCAACCCACGCGCTTCCGCGCATCAAACTCGACCTGACTGCTGACGAACGTGTCGTTCTACCGCCTGTCCGCGCGCAGATATTCCACCCGTACAGCGACGTTCCAGAAGACGGTATTGAGGTCTTGGCCTATGACTACGTCGAGGCCTTCGCCGAAAAATTCCGGGCGCTCGCAGAGCGGACACGCCCACGCGACCTCTACGACGTCGTGCACCTCTACAGAAATGCCGAGGCACGCCCTGACCCGCAGCGCTTCATGGAAGTCCTGCGCGCCAAATGTGAATTCAAGGGCATCGAAATTCCGCGCATAGCTGACCTCGAGCCGCACCGCACGGATCTTGAATCGGGCTGGATTCACATGCTGCAGCACCAGCTCCCGGCGCTCCTGCCGGTCGCGATCTTCTGGGGGGCGCTCCCAGAAATTTTCGCCTGGCTCGAAGGCGCCGTCACGCAACCACTCGCGGCGATGCCTATCGGCACTGGTGAGACGCTCATCCGTGAACGCATCATCAGTTTGCCTGCGGGCGTTCGAGGCCAAACCTACATTGAGATGATCCGCTTCGCTGCGGCTAACCGGCTCCTTGTGGAAATCGATTACCGGGACAAGCAAGGCAACCGCTCCACGCGCGCGATCGAAGCCTACTCCCTCCGCCGCTCGCAGGCAGGCGACGTGCTGCTCATGGCGGTGCGCGCAGACAACGGGCAGCCGCGCAGTTATCTGGTCGATAGCATTCTTGGGGTCAAAGCCATCCAGACGCCCTTCGCACCGCGCTACCCAATTGAACTTACGCCATCTGGCCTTCAAAGCATTCCACGGACCGCGAGTTCGGGTTCAGGAGCAACTTTCGAGGTGCGCCGCGCGCCAGTAGTTCGGCGTTTGCCCACTCTTAGATCGACCCGAAGCTCGAGTTTCACGGCGGCAAATGGCCCAACCTACGTCTTCAGGTGCTCCGTCTGCGGAAAGACTTTCAACAAGAAGAGCTACGACGCGACTTTGAACACGCACAAGAACAATCGGGCAGGTTACGAATGCTACGGCACGTTTGGTACGTATGTAACAACGAAATACTAGTTGCCGGAAACGCCCCCGGGTTCTATTTCAGAAAGGTGATTAAGAAGGGCGGGAATGCTCGCTGGCCGGTGATGTTGATTGATGAAGCCAACGCTGTGCCATTCTCCGCATCAATCCTCGTTCGCATCGCCTCCAGCCTTATGTTCACGAAACGAGCTTGCCCGGCCGCGGCGCGTATCCGGCAAAGGATCGCTTTCAATCGCCTTGGACCAGGCGGCGCGCATGGCCGGATCGCCGCGGTTGTTTCGGTCCATCGCGCTGACCAAAGCGGCGCCAAAATACCTCGCGAGGAATGGGTCGTAGCGCAGTTGCTCAGCCGGGCCGGTCATCTCGGTTTCTTCGAGGATCCGTGCGAGGCCGATGCTCAACACGTCATCGATTTTGGCTGGCACCCGCGCCGGCTCCTTGCGCATTGCGGATGCCAAGAACCGAAGGGCCGACATTAATGGCGAAGGCGCTCGCACCGCTACCACCTGCGCGATCTCAGGCCAGAGCGCCGCTTCAAAGTCGGCGTCGCAGCCTTTCGACCAGAAAATCTGATCCAGCAGGGCCGAGAGAACCAGCACATCGGTCTCGTCGCCACTTCCGGTCAACGCTCGCAGCCCCTTCGTAGCTTCATCCACCGTCACAACGCCCAGATCAAGGAGCCAGGGGTAGGCAGCTTCCAGACGAAGCGGATATCGATCGAGTATCGCCAGGGACCGCAATTTCTCGGATGCAGCGGGGCTTGATCTCGCGCGCATCGCGAGGTTCGCTACGATCCGCCCGCATTCCTGCGCTAAGTTGCGATCATTACCGCTGAACAGGTCTGGCCTTGCCGATACGGCAGCATGATTTGCAACATAAACGTGAAGACGCTCGATCAGCGCACCGAGTTGTGCCTCGTCGATCAGAAACTTTTTCTCTCTGAGCAGGTTTGCCAACGCACCGCTCTTGAGGTCTGCATCAGTGAGGGGAGCGTCGGAAAGAAACTTGGCACACAAGGCTCCTTGCGCATCAGCGCCGGCCGGCTTTGGAAATGAGAGGAAGGCACTGGGGTAGAAGACAGTCCCGCTGGGCAGGCCGTCTTCAACAAAAGCTGGATCCCACAATGCTTCGCCAAATACTTGTAAGTCTTTTCCGTTGAGCAACTTGGCATTGAACAGCCATGCCATCCGCGACGAGGCCGCGAGCCGTGTATCGTCCTGACGCAACGCCGCGAGTGTATCTGAGACGATCTTCCGCCATTTCGGATCTGGTTTCCCTATCTTGACGTCGCTTGGGAGAGTCTCCTCCGGATCGCGAACGCCATGGGCGAAATTGCCGGGGTTCCTGGTGATCGGATGCTCGAAGATTGCGAGTAACATCGCATCGTGCGCGGGGATCTCCGCAGCCTCAAAGCAACGGCTCACCATCTGGCGTAGCTGATCACCTACATCGATGCTACGGGGAAATCGGGGATCAGCATGCAGGGAAAGTCCGGTCTCCAGCAACTCTGGAGCGCGATGCGGCGTGCGCAGGACCACGCGCGAAGCGATTTCGAGCGCGGACTTGAGTCGTTCCATCCAAAAGCGCGACTCCATGTTTCCCGCGTCGACACGCTCCTTCGCCGCATCGATCAGGCGGAGAACGCGATCGAGCAGACGGTCTGCCTCGCTCGCACTGATCCTGGCGATCGTCGAACGGGAAAAAAGCGTGTCGAACTCCTTGCTCGTCGAGGCCCAAAGAAAAGCGTCGATCGCCCTTGTCGGTGCCACATCCATCAGCCAGCGCGCAGCTTCGAGTACCACCTGCCTGGCGACCGCTGCATGTCCAATACGAAGCGGTAGGCCCCCCTCTTCTTGAAAACGGAGAGCCTGATAGGCAAGAAGCCGGTCAATGCGTGGATCTAGTGGTCCAAAATTGAAGGTTCGATTTATCGAGCCCAGATCAAATCGCCGCGTGCTTTCGCGTTCCTTCTTGAGCGGCGGTGCCGGTTGAGTGAGCCGCTCCATCAAGTTGAAGAAGTCGCTGTGACCCGGGCAGCCACGCGATTGGAGTTCCTCCTGGCGCATGTCGAATCGGTCGCGCACAGGGCCGTTCTCACGCCAATCCCCAAGCGTCCCGAACAGAACGGAACTGCGAAACAGCAGCGCGAAACTTTCACGTGACCAGGAGGCGATGTCCGTCACGCCCCGCTGAGTTTGCTCGCGGATCGCGTTGAGCGCCTGCGCCGACAACAGCGATGCTTCCTCGTCGCGCCCAAGATCCGCGAGCAAGGCCGCTTTGCGCAGCAGCCAGAAGCTGTCGCCTTGGACATTCCACTTGTTGAGCGCTGCCTCAAGCCCGTCGATATCAAAATCTGCGCGCAGGCCCAGGCAACTCTCATAAGTCAGGCGTTCGAGCCCTTCCGTGTCCTCCGCGAGTCTGGGCGCCAGCCAGTCCGACCAGCGCTTGTGAAGGCCGGCGTCATTCTCTTCGCGCGCGTGGCGCAACACCGCCAGCGCAAGGGCCCGAAATTGTCTTGCCGGCTCGGCTGCTAATTGCTCGTAACGACCGATCAGAGCGTCCAGAAGTTCCAGAATCACATCATCGACGGTCAATACCAACGGAACGAGCGCGGCCTCCTGTCGCCAGTTGAGCTCGAACAATGCGTCGAGCCGCTCGTCCTCGTCGAGGGCACGCAATCCGCCAATGATCTCGTCGAGACGCATCGATAGACGTCGCCAGAGCAATTGGCTCGTAGCAAAGGGCGGCACAATCCAGCCGGGGTATACGGTACGGTTCTGCCGCCACTGTAAGACCAACTCGCGAACCTTTTGGACAGGTGTGTTTATGTCAGTCGACTGCGGATCCGGCATCGGTGATCTTGAATCGGGAACCGGGCTGACATGCAAGAGCGGGGGTACAAAGCCTGCAGCCGGCTGCGGCCAGCGCTTCGCTCGATATGGTTCAGCCGCACGTAAGCATTCAAGGAACCACTGATGGGCATTCTCTATCTGCTGGCTCTTCGGCCAGGTCTCGAACATCTCAAGTTTCGCGAGATCGATTGGCTGAATGCGCCGGCTTTCGAGCATCTTGCGTTTCGGTGCGCTTAATCCAAGGGCGCCCACCAGATAGATCAGCGGGGCCTTAGACCCTAGCCGATCGCGCACCCAGCCAGACCAGAACAGGAAGTTCGGGTCGTCGCCGGAGAATCCCAGTAGAACCAGCGTATTCTCCATCGCGAGTTGCTGCGCGAGGTTGACGAACGCCCCAAATCGCGCCGGATAGGTCCGGAAATCCTCTTCCGTGAAGACAAATGGTCGATGCGACGGGAAACTGCCGTGCAGCTTGATAACCCTCGGTGCCCGCGCCTCCGGAATCTCCTCGACGGTGCGCAGGATGTCATAGACCCGCTCTTCTGCGCTTTCAGCCGCCCGTTCAAGCAGGGTGTCCCAGTTGGTCGTCATGATGTCAGCCCACGGGAGTTGGACGAGCATTTTGTGCAGTTTGCCCGGTGTGAACTGGCGGTCGGGGACATTTGCCAATATCAATTTGTCGAGCACATTGCGTCCGAATTGTGCCTCGAATTCTTCTGCCACCCGCAGATATGCGCTGGTGGCGCCGCTCTGTTTCAACAGCCGTTCGCTTTGTTCGTTTTCGTCTGTCGCCTTGCCGGATTGTGCCGGGTAAAGCTGGTTTACCATTGTTCCGTAGATGTCGTTCCAGGCTGGCATCGTACCCCCGGAGGCCCGCACCGGAGTAGCGTTGCGGCTGAAACCAGCGCCGACCAGCAGAGCTGCCGACCCCACCGGCTCTCGCGCCCAAAGAGCCTCGGCGATTCGCGCAATATGCGGTGCGTCCGTAAAGGTACTCATCGTTCTTAATCGCATCCCCTTGCGTCCTGCAGTTCGCAGGAATGGAGCGTCGTAGCTTCGCCAGACCGGGATAGCCTCGAAACGAAATTCTTGCCAATAATTTGAGTCGATCAAACTGGTTGATCGAACTCGCTGGCGAGTAACAGTTTAGAAGGGAAAAACGTGGATCTCGCTCTTCCTTGTTGTCAAAGAAACCGGTGCCATGACTTTTGGAACTGATGAACGATTGAAAAGCTATCTGGATACAAACCAGTTGCAAAGGGAACGGATGTGCACCGCTGTCCTAGCCTTGGACAAGCGGTTCACGAAAGTTCGGCCACGTCACCCTCGGGGTGGACCTGATGGCGGTCGAGATATTGAAGCTGTCTTGAGTGGGGAACAGAAAACCTTTGGTGCTATCGGGTTTGTCAATCAAGCCAACGACTCGACGGATCACAAGAAAAAAGCTCAGAAAAAATTCGCGGCGGATTTGGCGAGTGCGGCCGCTGCCGATCCTGAAATCAAGGCGTTTGTCCTCTTCACAAACGTGAATCTTACAGCCGGCGAAAAGAATGCCCTGGTTGAGAAAGCCACGAAAAGCGGGTTGGCCTATTGCGAAATCTTCGATCGGGAAAGAATTCGCCTGGTTCTTGACGGCGCAGATGGAATGGCGATTCGATTTCAGTCACTCGGCATCCCAATGTCTGACGCGGAACAGGCGACATTCTTCGCGCGATGGGGCGACGATATTCAAAGTGTAATTGTTGATGGATTCAGCGAAATAAAGAGATCGCTGAACCGAATGCAATTCTGCATGAGATGAATGCTCCCCTTGAGCGGTTCCTCGTCCTCTTGGAACTGGACCGCGAATACAATGGTAATGAAATCGGCCACTTCCGGTTTTTCGTGAGCATGAGTCTCGCCGAACCGCGAGATGGGCTCCTTATGGTAACGTTTGGAACATCGGATCGAGCTGACAGAGCGAGCGCAAAATCCGTGGCCGACGTTGAGGCCATGCGCGCGGGAATCTTGCACGGAATGATGGGGGCCAAGTGGGAGCGACGTATTCCGACGTCGGAAGATGAGCCGGAAGAGGATGTTGCCGACTCAGATGAGAGTCTCGATGACGGAGAGGGCACCAGCGTCGGCACATTCACGTCAGTTGGGTTGGAGAATGTGCGCTTTTTGCGTGCTGAGTTTGGGTATGGAGGCGGAAGCTTTCGCTTCGGTCCCTACCTCCGTCTCTCTGACATTGACGACTGCATGATTGCTCTGTTCATGAACAAGTCATTGGCGGAAAAGATCAAAGCCATTCATTTTATCGGCAACCAATACAAGCTTGCCGAATACGGCCGAGACGGTTTTCGAATTGACATGCACGGCAAATGTGAGCCGAATCTGATCTTTACGCCGTCTGAGCTGACTGACGAATGGCGCCGGATCATGCGGAATTCCGGTCCATTCAGCGTTCGATATTCAGAGATGACGCCCATCAGACTCTTCGAACCAGTCGAGGCGAGCAACTCCCTGCCAGGGCGGCGGTCAACGAAGCCGAACATTTAGCATGAAAATGCAGGCCCGAGTCGACATGATCACGGTTGAGGAATGCGTAGCGCTGCAGTGGCTGCACTCGAGATCCACAAGTTACACGTTGCTGTCTGCGCCGAATTGCCGACGAGCCATGCGGCGCCGGCAGAGAAGGCTTTAAGCAGGCATCATACGATGCCCACGCTTTGTCAGCGATGCACGACATAATTCACAGGCTCCTCTGGCACTGGCCTTTTTTGCTGTCCGTGACGGAATCAAGCCTATGCAAATGATGGCTTAGACGGCTCTCGCTTCTGCAATATCTCGGATGGAGCCTATGCGAAGCGTAATCTCGTCAGCCTTTAATTTAGCGATGTCGGCGTTGCGCTGATGAAGCCTGTTCACGATGACCTGATTGAGTTCGTAACCTCCCCGCTTGGCAAAGACATATCTGTATTCCTGCTCCGCAGCGTAGGTATCGCGCTTCAAAAAAGGAAGATGTGTAGGGTTCTTGATATCGACGCCTTCGGCCACGGCGGCATCAGTTCGGTAGTAGGTGATCCGATCCGCTCGCAACAATGGTCGATCGAGCCGGGTAAGACGGCTTCGGCGCAATAAGGCGCCAGCGATGCGGTCATGCAATGCCTGCTCATCGGTAATTTCTATGCAGGCTCCACCGAATTTTCGCAAACCGGCATCATAAGCCATAGAGAGGCAAAAGCAGAAAATAAGCTCCGGCCGGTTCAGCTCGTTGTGGTAGGCGAAGCGGCCAACAATCTTCTGCCCGGTCGTTACGTTAGTGATGGTTACATCGTTATTCGGCGCGTCCACATGCATACCCTCGTAGGCATCGACACGCGGGTCGCCTTCGATCTTCATGAAGTACGGCAGGTTGCGAAACAGGAGGTTCCCATCGAGGACGCTGCTGGCATACTGCTCCGGTAGATATTTGAACAGTCTCAGGTGGCAGTTCCTTGTGTTCTCCGCCAGGTCGCATGCCCCGACGCTCTGCACCGCAGCGAGCCAGTCGGCTGGCCAATAATTAGTAAGATTGATGTCTGCTTGTCCAAAAAACTGGCTCACCGTCCCCGAATTTCAGAACTGGTTTCCGAACTGGTTCTCCCATTGCGTCAGTCTCGCACAGGCCTTCTGAAACGTCCGTTCGTCTTTGACGTATTGCAGCGGGGCTCCGATATCGTCTTCACGTGCCTTCAAAAACGCAATCGCGTCCGCGGGGGAAAGTCGCGCTTCTGCCAGCTCGCGGATCTTGTCCTGATAGGCTGCTTTCTCGGCCGCGGCCTCGGCTTCCCTACGGCGCTGCCTAACGAAGACCGAGAGAGCCTCCCGCGCGCGGGTCAATCCGAACTCGCTGTCTTCAGCCAGCTCCACGGGCGACATATCGCTCATGTCCGCGCGTTTGGTGTGCAGGAACGCGCTTCGATCCTCGCCGTTCAATTCCGTTTCCGCATCGACGCATAAACGATCACGCCGCGAGTGACGAAGGCGACTTGCTTCCAGCAACTGCCGTTGGCGCCGTACTTCGGCCTGTTCTTCCATCTTGGCTTTGCGGCGGGAAATCGCCTTGCCGATAGGCAGCCCTGCGCTCCCATAGAAAAGAGGACCGTTTCCTTCCAGCATCTGCACAATGGTTGCGATTTCGCCGATGATCTTGGGCGCCTCGACCTCTGAGCGTAGTGCCTTGTCATAGGTCAAACCGGATTCCTGGTGAACCGATTGCAGCCACTGCTCGACCGTTGAGCCCACTCGTTCGTCTTCGGGAAGCTCGCTAAGTATCCACCCTACCCGCTGCACGGTCTCCTGAATCAAAGCGGTTCTTTGGCTTGCAGCCAGGGTCCTCACGTTCCATGGTTTAGCAAACGCCGGGGCGAGTATGACACCGAAGCCTTGCGGGATAAGGACACCCTCACCGAGCAAATATTTCAGATAATTGTCGACCGCCTTCCACGCCGGGGCGAAGCGGGCATCGATCGCGGTGACGTCGTCTGCCACCTCGCCAGACACACGCAGAAAGGCTTTTTGGATCAGCCGGCGTTTTTCCAGATGGTTGACGATCGGCACGGCTTTGCACTGGGCGTTGCCGAGGCAGCGATCATGAAAGACCTCGGCCAGGATGATGGCTTGCCATACCGCCGGCGGTTCGGAAAAACAGGCGAAGCCCGGGACGTCGCGACCGACAAACTTTGCAAGACCGATCGCTTGAAGCTCGACCTCGCGTGGGACGACGACGACGTCTCGGCCGACCGGGTTCGCCAATGCCTGTCTGTATGCTGCCGCTGTTTGCTCTACCCGGCTTCGGTATTTGGCCGTCGCGGCAGCCTCGCGCCTGCCCCGTTCTTGCTGCCATTTGAGCTCATCTGCGTCTTGCTTGGCCCGCGCAGCTTCGATGCCTGGATGATAAAGCCACCGACGCGTTGCGGTTTTCAGCACCGCCTCGTTGATGGCATCCCTTAGGGAGTCACGCGGAAGCTTGGACAGATCGATTTCGACGGCGGGGATCTTGTGTTCCCTGAGGCGCTGGATTTTGGCGCTGTCTGCGAAATGCGTGACGGCGACCTCGACGAACAGGTCGTAGCCGAGCGCGCGAATATAGAGGTCGGGAATGATGGTCTTGGAATCGTTGTACTCGAGCCGAAGAAATTCGGTTTCGACCTCCAGGCTGGGCTTCATCACCAGGCGTTTGTTATCGAGCCCAAGCCGCTCTGGCAGGATCAGCTTCGGATTGCTGCGAAACGCTTCCTTTGCCAGCAAATGCAAAACCGTCTCCGGACCACCTCCACAGGTCTCAACACCGTGGTGGGCGAAATGCGCCACGCGGTGATCCTCCTTCAGCCGGGCCACTAGTTGCCCATCGCAGGCCGGGCAGACGCAGCCGCAAGCCAGCCCGCGCGCGACCTCGCCAATATGAGCGAATGTCCCGTCGGGGCGCCTTCCGTAGACGAGTTGCGCTCGATCGGTGCCGTAGGACTTCTGCGCTTGCCCGTGATCCATGCTTGCGACCTGGGAATGTTCATTCGCTCAAAATGGGTTCAAGTTCCGCCAGGAATTCCGGCATGGCTTCGGATATTCGATTGTACGCAAGTTCGAACAAGCCGAGTGAGCCAAGCAGCGCATTGACGATCATGTCGACGGTGCCCTTTGTATCCCTCAATCCGCGTCCGAAATCTGTCAAATACCGTGGAGGGTCGGGCTTAGAATATAGTCCGGCGACGCCGGACCAATTCGGATGTGCGATTTCACTCAGGCTATCGTAGCTGGCGCGCACCCCCTTTACGACTTGGTCCATGCGGTCGATGGGTCCTCACAGGAATGGTGAGTTCTGGGTGGCGATGCGAGAACTCCTGAATGCTGAGACGATCGCAAGTAATGAGTCGATGCTGCGCTGTCTTTGCGCTCGTCGACATAGCCGCCCATCTTAGCCGATGGGAGCGACCGGCTCGATCTTCGCGAACGTAGCTGTCGGTCAACAAGGCCTCAACGAGTTAGCGGTGGAAGCACCGGCTCGACTATCCCCAACTGCCCGAAGGAGCCGGCGAGCACAAGGACCTTAGCGGACGCTGCCATGCTATCGCCATGCCGGCGCCGGACCACCCGAAGATCAGGCAGCAGTCGAGGAGGTCAAGGCGAAAGACATTCCGGTTTTCGCGCTTTCCGACTTCGCCGCCGGCGTGCGCGAGGGCTATATCGGCCTCGACAACCGCAAGGTCGGGGGGGCGCCACTTGGATGTTTTCCACGGTCGCAAAACGGCCCGGCAAGGCGGCGGTCTTCGTCGGCAGCCACCGCTTGCTGGGGCAGGAGCTCCGCGAAATCGGCTTTCGCTCCTATTTCCGTGACAACGCGCCGACTTTCGAGGTGCTCAATACGCTTGTGACCCTCGAGAAGCGGCAGATCACATACGAGACCACGCTGCATCTCATGCACGGCAACCTGAGCTCGTCGGCTTCTGTATGGTTGGCGGGGGCAGGGCCATCAGGCGCTCCGCGAGGTGCGCAAAGGTCAAGACCCTGTCGCGATTGTGAATGAAATCGCGCCGGCGTCGCGGTCGGCCCTCGTAGATGACATCGTCGCGATGGCGGTCGCCACGCCACTGCGCCAGCTTTGCCAGGAGTTGATGGTGCTGATGGCCCGGGCCATCAGGACCGGCACCGCGGGAACGCCGGGGCAGACATTCTGCCGTCCGATATCATCTACCGGAGCTATATGAAACTGATGGAATTCTCTCATGAGAGCAGAGTTTCCTTTCGCGAATGCAAGAAAGCTCGATTGACTCTCCCGCCCCATTCCGGTCTCGTGAATCAACGTGCGGTTGCGGCGTGCAGAAGTCAGTCGACGGTCGCGATTCATGAAAGGAAAGCTATGGCAAGGCATCGCACCGCTGCGCACTCGACCACTTTGCAGCGCCCCGACTTACGGCCAGGGCGTTTTTCGCGCTTGCCCGTGACCAGTCAAAATCCGCAACCAAGCGGTGGATCCGGCTTTCAACGCCGCCGACAAGGAAAGTGCTCGGGGCGTCCGACAACATGAAAGTGTCGTTCATCGGCGTACCCGTTCGCGTCGATGCGAACGTCGTGGGCACGCCGACCATCGACCGCATCTTGGACAACAAATCAGGTTCCCTCCTCGATTACGACCTCCGCCTCCTCACCACAATCGCCAATCTGGTTGGGCAGACAGTGAAGCTGCATCGCATGTTCCTGACAGCGGGAGCGTCAATCGGCAGAAACGACTTTGACTGCTGCCACGGTCAGTGTTTTTCCGCGGCGCCGTGGAAGAGCGGACCGGGCAACAAGGTGCTGCAACTGGGGCCGATGATGCCAGACAGGCCGGCCACGCGGCCGACTGAGGCTGCTCCTTGGGCCGCCGCTACGGTCCCGTCCGTCCTCAGCGACCAGGCACCGCTGGCGCCTGCCGGCGCAGCCTCTTTAAAGGTACGAGTATGTCAAATCGCGAGCGTGTCATTGCGGCCGTGGAGAGATGTGGCTCGGTGCAGGCAAAGGCGGCGCCTGCTTGGACTGACGCCGCGCCAGATTGGTTACACGCTGAGGGAATACGGCATCAGATCAAGTCCTTGAAAGGCCGACCGAGGCAAATATCAGGGACAAATCAAGCATTGGTGGTTGGCGGAGCCTTGGCCCGATGACGAGTGGATGCGGACGTGCGGGTCGGGCCAATCCGACTCGGGAGGACAGCCCGCCCGACCTCACGGGATCAATGTGCTGACAACGGCGGTGTGAACGAACCGTCGGTCGGCCATGTGCTCTAGACCATCAGTTCATCCCGGATTCCCTCTGCGACTGAAACGGAGAAAAACATGTCCGATGCAAAACTTCAGAGCGTGCTTTCGTCTCTTTCGCAAATGGCGAGACAGTTAGATGCTCTGCCATCCGATACACCAGCGCCGGATTCAAGTTGGGTAAAACTAAACACGAATGAGAACCCCTTCCCGCTTCCAGCAATCATAATGCAAAGTGCGATTGCAGCTCTCGAACGGCAGTATCTATATCCAGAAGACGATAGCATCAGCTTGAGGGAAGCAGCCGCAAATGCCTACAGCGTCTCCATGGATCAGGTGATCGCCGGCAACGGATCGTCTGAACTGCTTGGACTTGTCTACAGAGCTTTCCTTGCCCCGGGGGATAGCGTGGCGATGATGTCGCCAGGGTTTTCGTTCAACCGCAAACTTGCAACGTTGCAGGGTGCTCAATTTGTCGAAATCAAATTTAGCGAAGATCATTCCTTGCCGATGGACCAATTGCTCTTCGGTCCTGCAAAGGACGCCAAGTTCATTCTGTTAGCCAATCCGAACAATCCGACCGGAACGTTCGTTCCGGTGGCCGATATCGAACGCCTGGTAGCGAAATCGGACCGCTTGATCGTGCTGGATGAGGCCTACGTCGACTTTGCACCCGAGAATGGTCTACGCCTCATCAATCGCTATTCGAACCTTCTGGTCTTAAGGACATTTTCGAAAAGCTATGCTGCCGCCGGCGTTCGCGTCGGTTTCGGTTTCGGTCACCCTGAAATTATCGGCAGGCTACGCAACATCCAGAACGTCTTCAACATGAATGTGATCGGGCAGGCGGTTGGTATCAGCGTCCTTGCGCACCGCGCCGCCTATGCAGACAACCACAGACACATCAGGCATGAACGACGGCGAGTGACGCTCGCGCTGTCGCAACTTGGATTTTCCGTAATCCCTTCCCACGCAAACTTCTTGCTTGCCCGCGTGCCAACGGGACAGGACGGCTCATGGTGGCAATCAGCCTTTGCAAGGCAAAAAATACTTGTTGCCGTCTTTCCCGATAAAGGTTTGGAAAATTACATCCGCGTCAGCATCGGTACAAAAGAGCAAATGGATGCTTTTCTTCGTGCCGCGAGTCGTATTAGTCGAATATTGAATATGTCAAGGCCCTCGCGTTAGGTTGCTAAGGCTCTGCTTTAGCATTTCGCAGGCAATAATCCGAGCGATTACATAAGCGAGAAATCTTTAAAATGCTTGGAATACGCAAGCAACCGGACTTGTTGCGTCAAAAATGGAGAGAATATCATGGATAAGGCCTTTCCTTCAGGCCTAGCTGTCGGCATCTTCGATCATCTGGACGAGGACGGCCCCGATATCGCCCGACAGTACGAAGATCGCCTGATGTTAGCGGAGGCGTGCGATCACCTTGGATTCTATGCATATCATCTCGCAGAGCACCATTGTACCCCACATGGGAGAGGTCCCTCACCGAATCTGTTCTTGTCGAGCGTAGCCCAACGAACCCGGCGCCTTCGTGTCGGCCCGTTGGTAATGCTGCTTGCCCTCTATCATCCGCTACGTGCGTTCGAAGAGATCTGTATGCTGGACCAATTGAGCGGTGGCAGGCTCGAACTTGGGATAGGGCGCGGCTCGCTCCCGATCGAATTGGGTTACTTCGGGATTGGCTCGGACGCGGCGCCAAACCACTATGCGGAAGCCAGCGAAATTCTTATCAATGCGCTGAAGGGCGGCACGCTATCGTATCAAGGTCGCCATTTTGAGTTGAACAGCGTTCCGCTGACGCTAAGAACTCATCAGCGTCCACATCCGCCGACTTGGATCGCCACCAATCGACCGGAATCGGCAGGCTGGGCCGCTGCGAATGGCATGAACATCGCGTGCGTGGGACCTTCCTCTTCCGTTCGAAGAATCACTGATGCCTTCCGCGCCGGTCGAGAGCACACCAGTGAGGCGGACGACCAAGCGCCATTTCTTGGATTGCTCCGAATGGTCGTGATTGGGCGTTCTGAAACAGATGCACGTTCACTCGCCGCACCTGCTTACGAACGGTGGCTCAAGAGCTTTAAATTCCTTTATGATCTCAATGGTATGCCGACTCCACCAAACCTGCCGCTGACCTTCGATGCAGCAATCGAGAAGGAATTGTGCGTAGTAGGAACGGCAGCATCTGCGGGACAAGCTCTTCTTGATCAGCTGGAAGCGGCAGGTGCAAACTACCTCCTTTGTCAACCGGCGTTTGGGAATCTGTCGTTAGATGCTTCCCTATATACCGCAACGGCGATTCAATCCGTAATTATGGCTCGAGTTGGCTTACCCCGGTTCGAACGTTCGCTCACCCAACAACGTGCCAAGCGGCATGCGGTCGCTAGCGACGACTAGGTGCGGGTTTCGGATGACCCATCAACCTGTTGGCACAGAGGCATGCGGCTCCTCCTCAAAGCGGCGTGTTGTTCATGGGCGAAAGCGACCGTGTATGCCGCATTTTCACCCCTCGGATAGGGCCTTCATGTCCTAGGAGTAGACCCACGATCGCCTGCCAGACTTGATCGGAGCGTTGGATACGTTCGGCCCGATCAGCTTGTCGGCCCGATGTCCTTCGATCCGGCAAGCGCATCGAAAACATGTTGCTTGGCTTGGCGCACGCTCGCTTCCAGCGACGCTCCAAGAGCAAGCGAGGCGGCGACTGCGCTGGCCATCATGCAACCCGTTCCGCGCATCCCACGCGGCAAGCGGGGCGCCTCGAACCGAACTGCAGGTTGGTTCGGCTGCAAAAGCACGTCGACGCAACGGGTTCCTTGTGCATGGCCGCCCTTGACGAGTACGGCGGTCCTCACCGTCCTCGATAGCTCTTCAGCCTGACGACAAGCCCCTTCTTCGTCCGCGGCCGGTGACGAGCCGGTAAACGCAGCCAGCTCGACCAGGTTAGGCGTTACAAGCCGGCAGATCGGCATCAGATCGTGGCGCAGCATATTAATGGCATCGTCCGCCAGCAGATTGCGTCCCGAGGTAGAGGCCAGGACCGGGTCGAGTACCACAGGCACTTGGCGGTTGACCAAAACAGCGCCGACTGCCTCAACAGCCGCCGATGTCCCAATCATGCCTATCTTGACGGCCGCGACAGCGTTGGCAGCGAACGCGGCGCGCATCTGAGCGGCGACAAGCTCCGACGGCACAAGCTTGACGTGCTCGACAGCCGAGTGCGTCTGGACTGTCACGGCGGTGATGGCAAGACAACTGCGCAGCCCGAAGGCGGAAACCGTTTCTATATCGCGGGCAATTCCAGCTCCACCGCTGGAGTCCGACCCACCAACGACAAGCACATGCGGTTCTCGCCTCAGCGCCATCGCTCCGTCTTTTCGATCCATTCTCGTGTGCGCGCTTCGGGGTCGTCGTTCAGCGTGATGTCGGTCACCACCGCCGCGCTGTCCGCACCAGCCTCAAAAGCGCCGTCGAGGCGGTCAGGGTTGAGACCGCCAATCGCGACCAGGGGAATCGCCGCGACCCGGCACTTCCACTCGCTGATCCGTTCGAGCCCTTGCGGCGCCCATTTCATCTTCTTCAGGATGGTTGGATAGATGGGACCGAGCGCGATATAGTCGGGCTCGGCAAACATGGCCGTCTCCAGTTCGACATGATCATGCGTGCTCAGCCCGAGCCTGACGCCGGCTGCCCGAATCCGCGCGCGGTCGGCGGTCTGCAAATCCTCCTGGCCGAGATGGACGAAGTCGCAGCCTTCCTCGATTGCCAGGCGCCAATGGTCGTTGACGATGAGCTGGCTTTGGTGCTCGGCGCACAAGGCCTTTGCCTTCCGGATTTCGGCGCGCAGTCGGTCCTCGCCCATGTCCTTGATGCGAAGCTGAACCAGCTTGACGCCGAGTGGTGCCAACCGCCCAATCCAGGCGGCGCTGTCGACGATCAGGTAGAAGGGATCGAGCTTCATGAAAAAACTGCCCTGCCGATCATCGGTGTCGATGGCACGGCGACGTCGCGCGGTTCGAGCATTCCCGAACTGAAAGCCTCACGACCGGCGTCGACCGCCTTACCGAAAGCACGCGCCATGCCAACCGGATCGGCCGCCTTGGCGACCGCTGTGTTCAGGAGCACGGCGTCAAAGCCGAGTTCCATGACGGTGGCCGCGTGCGACGGCCGTCCGAGCCCCGCATCCACGATCAGCGGGACGTCAGGGAAATGTCCGCGCATAGAACGCAGCGCCGTGATGTTGATCGGCCCCAGCGCCGAACCGATCGGTGCGCACCACGGCATCAAGACCTTGCAGCCCACCTCCAGCAGCCGCTCGGCGACGACAAGGTCATCGGTGGTATAGGGGAATACATCAAAACCGTCCTCGCACAGGATGCGGGCGGCTTCGACAAGGCCGAACACGTCTGGTTGCAGCGTGTCGTGGTTGCCGATCACTTCGAGCTTGATCCAGTTCGTACCGAAGACCTCACGCGCCATTTTCGCGGTCGTGACCGCTTCCTTGGCGGAGTGACAGCCGGCAGTGTTGGGCAGGATTCTGACACCCAGCGACCGGATCAACGACCAGAATTTTTCGCCGGCCCTGCCGCCTGCCATCTCACGGCGCAACGAGACCGTCACCACCGACGTGCCCGACGCCTTGACTGCCTCGGCAAGGATGGCCGGCGAAGGATATTGAGCGGTGCCGAGAAGCAGACGCGACGGAAGCTCGGTTCCATAAAGCTCGAACATGGTCTAACCTCCCTGCATGGGTGAGAGGATTTCGATCCGGTCGCCTTCGCTCAACTGGAATTCCGCCCGCTTGGCTTTGTGCACGAGGTCGCTGTTGACGGCAGTGGCGAGCCAATCGCCCTCATAGTCGAGCGCGGTAAGCAGCTCCGCCAGCGTGGTGGCGGCAACCTCATGCGCTTCGCCGTTGACCATCAGTTTCATGAGTACGTTCCTTGGTTCCGTCTTGATTGAAAACCAGGTCGGCAGCCTGGCGCGCCATGGCGGGGGCGAGGAGAAAACCGTGGCGATAGAGCCCATTGATCGCGACGGTGTCTCCGCTCGTTTCGACGCGGGGCAGGTTGTCGGGAAAGGCCGGACGAACGCCGACACCGGTTTCAACGATCTCGGCCTCGCCAAAGGCCGGATGGAGGGCATAGGCGGCACCCAGCAGCTCCATCATGGAACGCGCCGTGACCGGCCCGGCGGACTGGCTTTCAATCATCGTCGCGCCGATCATGAAACGGTGGTTGGTGCGCGGCACCATGTAGAGCGGAAAGCGCGGATGAAGCAGCCGGACCGGGCGCGACAGCGAAATGTCAGGCGTGCGCAGGATCAGCATCTCGCCGCGAACGCCGCGCAGCCTGTCGTCGACCGCCGCCATCCCCGTGCAGTCGATCTGGCGATCGAAACCGGAAACCTGCCGGGCGTCGGCGCCGAAGTGGAATTCGCCCCCCATGGCTGTGAGCTTTTCATGGAGTGCCGCCATCGCCTGGCGCGGGTCGAGATGAGCCTCATCGGGAAACAGCAATCCTCGCCGGAAGCGACCGGCAAGGTCGGGCTCCAGCAGCGCGATTTCGTCTTCGTCGACACGCCGATGGCCTGACGTGCGGCTGGCGAAGCGGTCGAGCTCGCCCGCATCGCGCGGCGCGGCCACGACCAGTGTTCCGGCCCGCGTCACCTGGCCGGGCGTCGCCGCATCCCACCAGTCGGCGGCATCGCGTCCGAGATCCAGCACCGGCTGCTCGGCGCTTTCACGCTCGCACCATGGCGCCAGCATGCCGCCGGCGAACCACGATGCATTGCCGCCAAGGGTCTGTCGAATCTCGGCGACTGTGACCGTCGCGCCGCGGGCGGCGAGTTCGAAGGCGGCGGTGAGGCCGGCGACGCCGGCCCCTTTGACCAACACCTTCATGATGGTTTCGGCGCCTCTGGCATGAGCGCTACGCCGGTCTCGTCAGCCGGCATGTAGAGATCGCCACCCTCACGGTATTTCGCCGCCATCGCCGCCATGCCCTCCTTTTGTGCTTCGGCGCGAATGTCGTGGGAGATGCGCATGGAGCAGAATTTCGGCCCGCACATCGAGCAGAAATGTGCCACCTTGTGCGCCTCCTTGGGCAAGGTCTGGTCGTGGAAGGACCGCGCCGTTTCGGGATCGAGCGACAGGTTGAACTGGTCCTCCCAGCGGAACTCGAAGCGCGCGCGGGAAAGGGCATCATCCCTGACTTTCGCCGCCGGATGGCCCTTCGCCAGATCGGCGGCATGGGCGGCGATCTTGTAGGTGATCACGCCAATCTTGACGTCGTTGCGATCGGGAAGGCCGAGATGCTCCTTGGGCGTGACGTAGCAGAGCATGGCGGTGCCGAACCAGCCGATCATGGCGGCGCCGATACCTGAGGTGATGTGGTCATAGCCCGGCGCGATGTCGGTCGTCAGCGGTCCAAGCGTGTAGAAGGGCGCCTCGCCGCAGACGGCGAGCTGCTTGTCCATGTTTTCCTTGATCTTGTGCATCGGCACGTGGCCGGGGCCCTCGATCATCACCTGACAATCCTTGGCCCAGGCGATCTTCGTCAGCTCGCCGAGCGTTTCCAGCTCGGCGAATTGCGCCGCGTCGTTGGCGTCGGCTATCGAGCCGGGGCGAAGGCCGTCGCCGAGCGAGAAGGACACGTCATAGGCGCGGCAGATGTCGCAGATCTCCGCGAAATGCTCGTAGAGGAAGCTTTCGCGGTGATGGTGCAGGCACCATTTGGCCATGATCGAACCACCTCGGGAGACTATGCCGGTGACCCGGTTAACTGTCAGCGGGATGTAGTGCAGCCGCACGCCGGCGTGGATGGTGAAATAGTCCACGCCCTGTTCGGCCTGCTCGATCAGCGTGTCGCGGTAGACCTCCCAGGTCAGGTCCTCGGCAATGCCGTTGACCTTTTCGAGCGCCTGATAGAGCGGCACCGTGCCGATCGGCACCGGTGCATTGCGCACGATCCATTCGCGGATGTTGTGGATGTTGCGGCCAGTCGACAGGTCCATCACCGTGTCGGCGCCCCAGCGGATCGCCCACACCATTTTCTCGACCTCCTCGGCCATCGAGGAAGTGACCGCCGAGTTGCCGATATTGGCGTTGATCTTGACCAGGAAATTGCGACCGATGATCATCGGCTCGCTCTCGGGATGATTGATGTTGGCAGGAATGATCGCCCGCCCGCGCGCCACCTCGTCGCGCACGAATTCCGGCGTGACGAAGTCTGGGATCGCCGCGCCGAAGGCTTCCCCGTCACGCTCAAGCTTGCCGCGCAGGATCTCGCGGCCGAGGTTCTCGCGGATGGCGACGAACTCCATTTCGGGCGTGATGATGCCGGCGCGCGCATAGGCAAGCTGGGTCACCGCCTTGCCTGCCTTGGCCCTGAGCGGCCGGTTGCGAATGGGGAATTCCGGCGTCAGGCGCTCGCCGGTGGCGAACCCATTGTCTTCCGGCCGGACATGGCGGCCGTCATAGGCTTCGACATCGCCGCGCGCCGTGACCCATTCGTGGCGAAGCCGGACAAGTCCCTTTTCGATGCTGGTTTCGACAGTCGGGTCTGTATAGGGGCCGGATGGATCGTAGACGATGACGGCCGGCTCGCCGGCCGTCGGATGGACGGAAATTTCGCGCATCGGAACCCTGATCTGCGGGTGGATGGCACCGGGCTTGTGGATCTTTCGTGAGGCGGGCAGCGGTCCCGTCGACACGGCGGGTGTGAGGGCATTCATCTTGAGGCTCCTTTGCTCATGCATTGGAGACCCAGTTCTGTGCCGGAAGGATGAAAAGACGCTTTTGTCGACCTGCCGAAACAGGACCTCGGGTGTAAACTCCCGCAAAGCGCTTGCACCGTCCCTACGCCAGTATGAACTGGATCAGGTTCAACGGGTCACTGCGCCGCGAAAGCCAGCAGTATCTCAGCCCCTTGCCGGGACTCCCCTGGTGAATGCGTCGAATTGAATGGGCCGGCGCTATTTTGTCAAGCGCATTCGTCCCGCAGCGGTGATCGACGACCAAACAAACCCAGCGGAAAAGGATGCTAGCATCGAGAGCAAGTGACGTCCCAGAGCAGCGGTGAAGCGCCCCCAATAAGGCGAGGCCTCATGCGGATTCGGTGCCTTTTCCAGCACGGTATTTTCGGGGCTTTCCGGAACGACGCTGCTGCCACCCAGTTGGGTGAGATTGTTATAGATGTCTGTCTTGCTCGTCGTCGGCAATCCTTCCGCTTCGGCTAGACGCCCCGTTTGTTCCCCCAGAGCAGAACATGAAGCTGCGGCAGTACACGCGCCTCGAACCACCTGTCACGGGTCACCTTTTCAACCAGCCATTCCATGCGCCTCATCACACCGGCCATGTCGATGAACGCGTCTTCGTCGCCGGGACGCGGCGGCGTGTGATTGCCGGGCTGCAGATAGACGGGTAATTGCGGGTAGCGCGCCGCGGCGTCTTTGGCATAGGCATAGTCATCATCGTCGAAGACAACGAGCTTGAGCGCCATCTGCGGCTTATCCTGCGCCGCCTCTAAGCAGGCGTCGAACGCGGCCCAATCTGTCGTCATTTCGCTTGAGGGCGGCTTGGGGCTTAGTACCAGCACGTCGAGATCCGCGAACCATTGCTTAGACACCGAGCCTTGGGTTTCCAATGCAAAACGGTAGCCCTCACCATGCCCGCGGTCGATCAACTGGCCAAGCGGCTGGATGGCCGGATTGCCGCCCGACAGCGATACCATCACGGGCTGACCGCCGGAAAGCGCAATGACCTTTTGCCAAACCGCGTCGGGAGACATCATCTCCCAATCATGGCGGAAGCGACGGTCCACCGCATGCAGGCTGTCGCACCAGGAACAGCGATAATCGCACCCGCCGGTTCTTACGAACACCGTCGGCAAGCCGATCAGCACGCCTTCGCCCTGAATGGTCGGCCCAAAAATCTCGCTCACCCGGATTCCGGGATGCAACGCGCAAGTCATGGTCGGTATTCCGCCCAGGTTTTCGGCGTCTCGCTCACCCGCACGGCGGAGGTTTCGGGTAGCCGCATCTTGCACCAGTGGTAGAAGTGCCTGGCCAGACATTCCGCTGTGGCATGGTCATGCCCCAGCACGTCGTTAAGATGCCGATGGTCGAACGTCCCATCGATGTAGTGCTTGAACGCCGCCAGATCTTGGTAGTCGCGCACAAAGCCGTGTTCGTCCAGTTCGCCACCTGAAAGCTCCACGACGACGACGTAGTTGTGGCCGTGCAGGCGTGCGCACTGATGATCGGATGGCAAGGAGGTGAGCTGATGCGAGGCCGAGAAGTGGAACTCTTTGGTAATGCGGAACATCACGCGCTCGTTGTCTGGATAGCGTGGAGCCAGAAGTCTGCATCCTCATAATCTGTCGGGTCGGTGATGCCGGCCAGATCGAATGCTTCGCGCCGTTCGACGCATGTCCCGCAGCGACCGCAATGACGTGCACCGCCCTTGTAGCAGGACCACGTCGCCTCGAACGGTGTGGCGTACTTTGCCCCCTCGCTGACGATGTCGGCCTTCGACATATTCACATACGGAGCGTACAGGCGGATATCGGCGTAGCCTGCGAGGGCATGGTTCTGCATCGTCTGAAAGGCGTCGATAAAAGCGGGCCGGCAATCTGGATAGATGAAATGATCTCCGCCGTGGACGGCAGTGGCCACCGCATCGGCCTGCTGCGCGGCGGCAACCCCGAAGGCGATGGCCAGCATGATGGCGTTCCTATTCGGCACCACCGTGATCCTCATGGAGTCTTCGGCATAGTGCCCGTCGGGCACGTCCACGTTATCAGTCAGCGCCGAGCCGCTCAGGTTCCGGCCGACATCGCGGATATCGACGATCTGGTGCGGAACACCCAGCCGCTTGGCGCACATAGCGGCAAAGCCGAGTTCCTTTTTGTGCCTCTGGCCGTAATCGAACGAAAGCAGGCCAATGAGTTTCTGCTCGGTCGCCACCTTGTGAGCGAGCGAAACAGAGTCCAATCCGCCGGAGCAGATGACGAGGGCATTCATGGTTTGAATCCTTGTTTTGACCGGGTAAGGCTGCGACCGGAGATTTCTCTGCGTTCCCACTACTCCACGGAGCCGGTTTTGTGAATGGGGTGCACGCGATTGAGCCCACGTACCTTGTTGTCAGCGTCCCCAGGATGACTTTGCACGCGACTTGTCGCGTATCTTCGACCGCTGGGGTGCTGACGCCGGCACTGCGTATATAGGCGTATAGACGATGCAGAAATCACTGCCGTGGCCCAGCAGCATTCCCGACACACCTTCGGCTTGTCCGGTTTGCCCCAGAACATGACGTCCCGAGTTTCGGCGACAACGCAAGGGTCGACCGGCAGTCCAGTCAAAGGCTTCTGCCTCGTGCTTTGCCGTTTTCTGGTCTGCGCATAGATCGCCTCGAGCCGCCGCGCCTCGTCATTGGTCAGAGCTGGGAATTCCTTTCCGAGGGCGCGGCTCGATAGGGGCCACCATTCTGGTTAAGAAAACGGAAGAGCAGATCGATCAGCCGCTCGGGCATGTCGATAAAGGCATTCACCTATTGCCGGAATTGATCGTAGCGCTGCAGAAAAGCTGTTTCGCCAGGAAGGTACCGTTCGATCGTCCGCCGAGCGCAGGCATAAAGAAATTCGGCGTGCGGGGTTGCATCGAAGTATCGGTAGAAATCCCCGGTGTCATTCAGCACCCGGACGTTGAATTGCGGCGTCGGTTCCCATTCGACCAATGGCAGAAGGCGCTTCGAATTGCTCTCCAGCACGCGCCTGTATTCGTCGATCTGGTCCAGGATCGCGGCCGAGACGGGAAACACCACTCCCGGCGATTGAAGCGGTGCATGGCAAGGACGTGGTGGATCAGGTAGCGGTGAATGCGGCCGTTTCCGTCCTCGAACGGGTGGATGTAGACAAAGCCGAAGGCGAAGATTGCGGCGGCGACGTCTGCATATAGGTTTTGCGCTGGGCCTTGATCGAACGCAATTCCAGAAACAACTTTCTGAAGGCGTCGCAAGGCAAGACATTGTCGGCGCTGATCGTCGCCCAACTGATCCGAGCATCGGTTCCTGCTTGGGTCCAGCGCCCTAGGCGACGCCATGGTCGGCGAGCGCTCTGGCTGACCTTAATCCATTACCCAAGAATCACAGGGTTCCATTGCGCTGATCGAGACGGCCTTCTAGCCCTATCCATGCCATGGATGCATTCCATCCAAACAACCAAGTTTACGGACCTGTCATGATGCTGCATAGGCAGGCACCGATCGATCACCCCACTGCCTTGATCATTAGATGAGCGCGCCAAAAGATTCCAATAGATGGAGAACTGTGGATGCCCCTGTGCCAGTGGATGCCCTGCTGTTCGGCGGAACTCTGAGAGGTCCTTACGCCACACCGTGTTGTAGAGACTGCATACCTGAACAGCAGGTGGCTGAGAACGATGGCGCTTGCAATAGAAAGTACTAGCCATTGCAACATTACCCCACCCTGCCTGTCCACTAGCAAAGCGAAATCATGAAATTCGGGTCAAGCGGCGTTCGAGGTTTGGCTTCGGAATTGGTCGGAAAGGCCAGCGGACTTTATACCGAAGCTTTCGCTTGGCGTTTGATTTCCAGCCGGGTTCAGCCGAATAGTTCGGTCTTCATAGGCCGTGACCTACGTGACAGCAGTCAGGCGATAGCCAACAATTGCATGGCGGCGTTGGCCGCAAATGGTTTCCAGCCGATCGATTGCGGCACGATACCTACGCCTGCCCTGGCACTATTTGCATGCAAACACGGCGCGGCGGCTCTTATGGTGACCGGGTCACACATTCCAGCCGATCGCAATGGCATCAAATTCTATGGCCCGAATGGTGAAATCAGCAAGGCGGATGAGGCCGCGATTACGCGCTTTGTAGCCGAAAGATCAATTGCGTATTGCTTACCAACGGCTTGTCTGGGAACGACGTGGCCTATGCACCGTGAAGAAGCGATCGCCTCTTATCGAGAGCGCGCCCATGACATGCTGGAGCCGGGCTCACTTTCCGGCATGAGACTTGGTGTCTATCAGCACAGTTCGGTCGCGGCGGAACTGTTGGTACAGGTTCTTCGATCGCTCGGTGCCAGCGTGGTCGCCGTCGGGAAAACCGGGACCTTTGTACCTGTCGATACCGAAGCCGTGGACGCAGCAACAATCGCAAAATTGAAGAACTGGGTCCGCGAATTCGGTCTCGATGCCATCGTGTCGACCGATGCGGACGCTGATCGGCCACTCATCGCTGATGAAAATGGCGATCTTCTTCGCGGCGACCTGGTTGGGCTTGCAACGGCTCTTTTCCTGAAGGCAGACACGATCGTGACGCCAGTGACCTCCAATTCGGGAATTTCGAAGGCCTTGGGTTTCGCGGTCCAGAGGACGAAAGTCGGGTCTCCATTTGTCATTGAAGCAATGGAAGCATTACACGGCGCCGGCGGCGTCATCGTCGGCTTTGAGGCCAATGGTGGTGTTCTGCTGGGCTCGGATTGTGTCGTGAATGGGAAGACATTGACTGCACTGCCGACGCGGGACTCATTCCTCCCGATTTTGGCCGTGCTCAGTACCATGGCGTCGACAAAAAAGAAGCTGTCGCGACTGCGCGGGCTTTGGAATCTTCCTGTGTGCGCCAGTGACCGGCTTCAGAACTTCCCCGCGGAAAGTTCGCGCAGATTGATGGATCATCTCGCAAGCCGGAACGCACTGCAGCACTTTCTTGCCTCGTTCGGGACCGTCGCCGAAATTGACGAAACCGATGGCCTCAGGGCGCGGATGCTTTCAGGTGAGATCATACATCTGCGGCCTTCCGGCAATGCCCCGGAACTGCGCTGCTACTCGGAAGCTTCGACCGAGAGCAGGGCCATGGCGATCGTCGCCTCGACGCTGCAAGGGGCACATGCGTTCGCGCTTACAGACGAGATAGAGGACCTTTGATGAAAGTGGTTCCGGTCATCATCAGCGGTGGAGCTGGTTCGCGGCTCTGGCCCGCCTCAAGGCAATCGCACCCCAAACCTTTTCTCAAGGTGGCGGATGGACTTTCGCTCATCCAGCACACCGTGTTGCGCGCCGCTTCGATGCAGCATGTCGTGGAGCTTGTTACCGTGACGTCCACGGGGCACCTCTTCCTTACGAAAGACGTTTTCGACGAGCTGGATTCCGTTGTTTTGCCACGCACCTTTCTGCTTGAGCCTGAGGGTCGGGATACCGCCGCCGCCGTCGCTGCGGCAACCGTCCATGCCAAGGCAACACAGGGTCCCGATGCTGTTCTGTGTGTTTTTCCCGCCGACCATATGATTGGTGATCTGCCCGCATTTCAAACCGCCATGAACCGGGCAATCGAACAGGCGCTGCAGGGGCGTATCGCAACCTTGGGGATAACCCCGGATAGGCCAGACACCGCATTCGGCTACATCGAGGCCGACGGTGAGAAAGTTGTCCGGTTCGTCGAGAAACCGAACGCCGAGACTGCCAAATCTTATGTCGCGTCCAAACGTTTCTTCTGGAACGCCGGCATCTTCTGCTTCAAGGCGCAGGTCATGCTCGACGAAATGGCTGCGCATTGCCCGCAGGTGATCGATGCCGTTCTCGATAGCTATGATAATGCTCGCGTCAGCCACGGCGAACATGTTGCCAGCGTCGAACTCTCATCTGAGCACTTCGCCATGGCGCCGCGTATTTCACTCGACCATGCGGTGATGGAAAAAACCCACAATCTCGCTGTCGTTCCCTGCGAAATGGGGTGGAACGACATTGGATCTTGGAACGCAATGGCCGAACTGGTCGCCGCTGACGGGAGCGGCAACAGGATTCGCGGCGATGTCCATGTGGTCGACACCGTGGGCAGTTACATAAGCTCGGACAAACGCGTCATCGGCACCGTCGGCATCAGCGACCTGGTGATCGTGGATTCCCCCGATGCATTGCTGGTTGCATCCCGCGATCGCGTCCAGGACGTCAAGAAACTCTTCGAGGGACTCAAGGCTGCGGGACATGAAGCGCACTTGCTTCACAGTACCGTGCACCGGCCCTGGGGCACCTACACGGTTCTGGAGGAAAGCGAGCGCTTCAAGATCAAGCGCATCGAGGTGAAGCCGGGCGGACGCTTGAGCCTGCAGATGCACCATCACCGCTCCGAGCACTGGGTCGTGGTCAGCGGCACTGCGAAAATAGTCAACGGCGACCAGGAGCTACTCCTGACCACTAATCAATCCACCTATATCCCTTGCGGCCACAAACACCGGCTCGAAAACCCCGGCAATATCGGACTGGTGATGATCGAGGTCCAAAGCGGCGAGTATCTCGGCGAAGATGACATCGTGCGGCTTGAGGACGTATACGGTCGAACGTGACAGTCCAACGTCACATGCCCTACGGTGGCTGGCAGACCGAACCTGCGTCGGCATGTGGGCTGTCAGGCGACCGGCGGCTAGGCAAGGCGAGGCAAACCAGAACAGGTTTTATGAGTATGGCTAGTGAGCGATGTCGAAACGACAGGCTGGCCGAATTGTTGAGACGGCAGTTTTCCGGCGAGATTGTCAGACGACACTTGCGCATCCGATGTAACGGCATGCGCTGCTACAGCCGCTCGAGTAGCGGAAGGTGATCGGCAATATCAGTCGATCAGATGCGCGATAAGGTTCGTTGCCATGTACGGCAGGCGCGACATGAGCGGCCTGGCACTCTGACGGGGGTAGGCCAGCATGCGCCGGGCCTGACTGGCGGGGGCTCGCAAGAGAAACGCGGCACCGGCTGACGAAGATAATACGCTCCTGCGCGCCGGTGACGGACCGGGGCCATTAGGCGTAGGCGCATCGCTATCGCCATGCCACGTGGACAATCCTATTCGGGCTGGGCAGATGGACGGTAATTCCAGCTTTCGACGGCGTTGACTTCGTCGATGCAGACCGGCCCCGATGCACCGCAGTCCTCGCATTTCATCACAACGCGCGCCTCGTCCGTTTCATATGGCCTAACCTCGCAGCTTGTGCAGAACGGGCAAGGGATCGCTTTCATCGTGACGAATCTTCCTGATGGCCTCGGGTGGTTCCGCCGAAATCTTTCGCCTAAGCGCTCGACTTCGCAAGCGCTGATCGTTGTGCCGTAGTTCGGCGCCACCATCGGGTAGGGATATTTTGTCCACATGCCCTCGTACCATCAACGCGGCTAGCCGGTTCTCTCTATCCACAGATCTGGCCTCTCGTGCGGGCCAAGGTTACATCCGTGTCGCCCAGCATGAGGCCGATCTCCCGCAGAGCGAATCGATTCCGTAGAAATAAGAATTCTGCCACCGCCCCGCCGCCGTAAGGGTATTGATATACCCTTGGGATTTTGATCCGACCTGGCAGGCGGCGGGTAATCTTCAGAGGCCGACGTCAGGCAGCGTTCGGGATACCCGAGATTTCATCGAAGATACTCTCAGCCAAGCCAAGCGCCCGAGCGATCCGATCGCGATAGCCCTTGTCGAAACAATGGCCAGATTCGATCAGCCCGACCTCCTCGACTGTCAGACCGCTGGTCACGGCAATGTCCTCGGTCGAATAGCCAAGATGTTCCCGATATGCCTGAATTACGGGTTTTCCGTTTGAGATTGCGGTAAGCACTGCCTCGGGCAGCGCGAAAGGCGTTGCGGTCATTTTGCCTCCAAATGCAGAGAACGGCCATTCGATGACTCGAAACAAGCGGCGGCCGATGTTGAAATGGGATGCCGAAACGGCCCGAGCCGGCGGCATCCAAAAATGCGATCACTCTCGAACGTGTGAGAGGCGCTACGTTAATATGGCGGCCGCCGCCGTTTAGATCAAGAACCTTGGCTCGCTTTACGAGGATTGCTCCAGTGGCCACAATTCGACGACACAGTGCGCAGCGCCGTCATCACGCTCACATCGATGATTGCGCGGCCGCTTTAACGCGCCGTCGGCTTGCGGCGCGATTGAGGAGCCGCGATCTGGCGGTCGGGCACTAGGCGCACCAGCTCGCGGACCAGCGTCAAAGTATCTGCGGGGACTGTCTAGCGATGCTTGCCGGCGGCGTTCATCTTGAGCTTTAATACCGTGTGGTCCCCTCCCGCCCATGCAGGAGGCCGGGTGCCCATCGGACAAGACGCTGAGGGACCAACATCTCTCTGTTTCAGCCCGACTGTTGGCTGTCAGATCCGCGACACCGGAGTAGGGCTGCGCTTTGCTGCGAATTCCTTCAACCTATTGAATGATGACCAGAAAATCCCCGGAGGTTCCTTCTGCTCAGTTGGCACGACTTTTGATGCTTCTCGAGAGGCGACAGGAGATACCGACTGGCGTTCATCGTGGGTGATATCGCGCAATGCAACGAAGGAAGACAATATGTCAGGTCCGCGTCAGAATCGATTTTATTCAAAGAGGATTGCCGCCTTTAGCGCAAGGCGTTCACGAACCGCATATCAACAATGGCTTCCGTGCAAAACGCAGGGAGATCACTTGTGAAAATCCTATTCACTACGGTGGCTGTCGCGTTGCCGGCCATCGCTTTTGCTGCGCAAACGATCCCCGTATACCTCAGAGAAACAGCACGGGCCACCTTCAAGCCTCTACCATCCATCACGCCGACAGTCGCCAACAACCCGATCACACCGGAGAAGATAGCCCTAGGCAAGGCAATGTTCTTCGATCCACGCGTCTCGGCGTCAGGCGTCTTGTCGTGCAATTCGTGCCACAACTTGGCCACCGGGGGCGACGACAATCAAGAAAGCTCGATCGGCCATGGTTGGCAGAAGGGACCGCGCAACGCGCCGACGGTACTGAACGCTGTCTTCAACATAGCGCAGTTCTGGGATGGTCGTGCTGAAGACCTGAAGGTTCAGGCCAAGGCACCGATCCAAGCCGTTGTCGAAATGGCCAACACACCAGGTCAACTCATCGCCACGCTCAAGTCGATGCCGCAATATGTCGAGTGGTTCAATTCAGCTTTCCCGGGCGAAGCCGATCGCGTCACCTTCGAAAACGTCGCCAAGGCAATCGAAGCCTTTGAGGCGACACTGGTCACACCGGCGCCCTTCGATGCCTTCCTCAACGGCGATGACGCCGCTATGACTTCCGAACAGAAACAGGGCCTGACGCTTTTCATGGACAAAGGCTGCTCGTCCTGCCACGGCGGTATCAACGTGGGTGGGGAGGGCTATTCCCCATTCGGCCTCGTTGAAAAGCCCAACCCCGATGTCCTGCCGGAAAACGACAAAGGCCGATTTGCCGTGACCCATGAAGCCGACGATTCCTATGTTTTCCGCGTGGCGCCGTTGCGCAACGTAGCACTCACCGCGCCATACTTTCATTCGGGCAAGGTTTGGGATCTGAAACAGGCCGTCGCCATTATGGGGACCACCCAGCTCGGCCAAGAATTGACGGAAAAAGAAGTCGACCTGCTCGTTGCCTTCCTTAATTCGCTGACCGGAAAAGTACCGGAGGTCGCCTATCCCGTCTTACCCGCCGAAACGCCGACAACGCCTCGACCTGTATTGCATATCCTCCCGCAATGATTGGCCGGAGCTGGCTAGCGAAGGTCGCAATCACGAATGATTGCGACCTTCACTGGGACGAGACGATCATGACTTCCGGCGAGGCCTATCCAACTGGAAAGCTAGGGGGACTTTCATTTCCGAATTCAATTGAAACGCTAAATGAAAACCTGACCCGTCGACGCCCACTTGCGTCACGACAGCATGACCCGCCTTGCCGGCCACGTCGATCAGACGCTCCGACTAGCCGACTGTGTCGTGATGTGTCGTTACATGTACCCCCTACCCCCGCTTTAGATCCGCTGACAAGCTCGCAACCACCTGATCGAGCCATCGCGGACAATATTCCGCGAGCCGCTGGCGTGCGCCCAGCAGAAACCGGATGCCTTCAGATCCACCCCTTCAAAACGTGCTCGATGGCGTTGCGACGCGCGAGCCGCTGTTCCAGCTCTGCAAACGCATCGATATGAAAACAAAGCTGCGGCCAGCCAGCGACGTGGCCCGAGCATTTGTCAATGCACACCGCAAGTGCCGCTTGCTCTCGGGCTATCTCATCCATATAGCTCGGCGCAACAGAGGAAGCGCCAGTTGTTCATTTATCGTCAGCCGCGACCTCCTGTGCAATTCGTTCTAACAAGGAAGAAACTATGAGGCGGCAGACCCGACCGTTCACTGTGGAGGTCAAACAAAAGCGCAATTATCAAAAACGGGGCCATTCCATCTGGAGCGATGTCGATCTCTCCGCGGCTATAGCCGACACAACAAGGGAGCTCAAAGATATGGATCTGCCAAATCGTCGGCTGATTGACTCTAATGTCATAGCCCTTGATGCTGAACACGCCCACAAACCGCGAGCGGAGTATCTCATGGCAAATCCCCTAGAAGCTGAATCAGTAGAAGCTGCAACCGAACACGCTCCCAAAGGAAGGACGCCGGAAACGAAGAAGAAAACCCAACCTTCGCGGAAGGCCAAGACTGATCCTGGTCGCAAGAATGGCGCCAATGCGGCGTCCCCGGCGGAAGCAACAGCAACAGCAGCGGCCGTGCGGAGCGCCCGGAAGGTCTACTCCGGAAAAGAGCGCGCCCAAATGCTCGCTCAGGTCGAGACGTCGATCAGCGGCGGCACCACTCTCAAGAGCGCCGTAAAGCAGGCGGGTATATCGGAACAGACCTATTATCACTGGAAGAAGGCCGCGGCGCCTAGATCCGATGGCGACGATCTGAAGGACCTGGTCGCCCTCGAGAAAGAAAACAAGCGATTGAAGAGCCTGCTCGCGGAACGCCTACGCACAGAGAACGCGGAACTGAAGAGGAAGCTAGGACTGCAATAAGGCTTAAGATGCCGCCATTCGACCAGACGGTAGAACTGTGATCGAAGGCTCGCCGGCTGTCGGATGGACGGAGATTTTGCGCACCAGCACCCTGATCTGTCGCGGCCGAGACAGGACAAACCACTCCCGGCGGATTGAAGCGGCACATGGCAAGCACGTGTCAATCAGGGATCGGTGAACGCGGCCGAAGGCAAGGATGACAGCATCAAGGTTTTACGCTGGGCCTTGATCGAAGGCCACCATTCCATCGATGGCCGCGGCGGATTATCAGGGCGAAGTCAATGGGACGCGGATGCTGTGGGATTATAGCCCACCCATGCACAGGTACTTCATTTCGAGATAATCCTCGAGGCCGTGGCGCGACCCCTCACGACCGATCCCTGATTGCTTCATTCCGCCAAAGGGTGCGGCCTCGGATGACATGCGTCCCGTATTGATGCCGACCATTCCGTATTCGAGGGCTTCAGCCACGCGCCACACGCGCTTTAGATTGGAAGCGTAGAAGTAGGCTGCAAGACCGTAAATCGTGTCATTCGCCTCGCGCACCACCTGGTCGGGATCGTTGAAGCGGATTATGGGAGCCAGCGGTCCGAAGGTTTCTTCCTGAGCGACCCGCATTGACCTTTCGACGTCGGTGATCACCGTGGGCTCGAAGAAGGTTCCCGATTCGCCGATACGGTTGCCACCGCAACGGATCTTCCCACCCTGCCGCACAGCATCGCGAATATGATCTTCAATCTTTGCAAGCGCGCACTTATCGATCAGGGGACCGATCGCAACTTCTGGCTCGAAACCGTCACCGACGCGCAATGCACTGACGCGCTTGGTGAATTTGTCGCAGAATTCATTATACACGCTGGACTGTACGTAAAGCCGATTGGCTGAAACGCAGGTCTGGCCTGCATTCCGAAACTTTGCCTGTAGCGCACCATCGACGGCAGCGTCGACGTCTGCATCATCAAAAACAATGAAAGGAGCGTTACCACCAAGTTCGAAGCTGGTTCTTTTGATCTGATCCGAACACTCCCGCATGAGCAGCCGCCCGACCTCGGTCGACCCAGTGAAGCTGATCTTGCGGACCTTCGGGTTCGAGCAAAGTTCACGCCCAACCGCATCGCCTTCCGATGCGTAGATCAAGTTTAGAACGCCATCGGGAAAACCTGCCATCCGGGCAAGCGTGAACATAGCACCCGCGACAAGCGGTGTTTGCTCCGCGGGTTTCAGAACAATCGCGCAGCCGGCAGCAAGCGCAGGCGAAATCTTGCGAGCCACCATCGAGGCGGGAAAATTCCAAGGAGTAATGGCGCCGACAACACCGATCGGCTGTTTGATTACCAGCATACGCCTGTCGTTAGAAGGCGGCGAAATCGTCTCGCCATAGATGCGATTGGCCTCCTCGGCATACCATTGGAGGTAGGCTGCGGCATGGGCGATTTCAGACTTCGCCTCTGCAAGCGGCTTACCCATTTCAGCCGTCAAAATGGCTGCAAGATCCTCGCTGTGGTCGAGGATCAGTTGGTGCCATTCCCATAAGATGTCGGAGCGCTCGCGCGCGGTGAGCGCCGCCCAATGTTCCTGCGCAGCTTCAGCCTTATCGATTGCCTTGGAAACGTCCCGGACATCCATATCTGGAAGCTCAGCCAACAGCTCGCCCGTTGAGGGATTGAACACCGAAAAACGCCTCGTGGATTGCTCCGCCTTCCGACCAGGCACACCGGCCAGATCGTCAAATAGCTCGGGATTTTTGAGACGTCTCGTCAGCGACTGTGTCACGGTCAAACCGTCGTCCCCCTTCATGGTTAAGTTACTAGCTTCGCAACGTACTAATAAGCACAACTTGTGCCAGATGATCGGACGAGATCGTTCCGGCCCTCGGTCATTGCAAGCGCAGCTTCCCGACTGATTAGCCCATAGCAATGACAGCCTCAATCACGAGTCGCGCTAAGGCTTTCGCTCCATAACAGGCAAGCGCGGATAGAGCTCGTGAAGAGCTGGCATAGGCGGAGTCGATCATCGAAATCGCCGACGTTGGCAACAGCACTGCGGTATCATTCTTTGAGCGGCTTCCACGGCCGCTCATACCAGGCATATCGAAAACCTACCGCCATGGTCGAACGTGCCATCGATGTAGTGGCTTAAGCGCTGCTAAGTCTTGATAGTCGCGCACAAAGCCATGTTTGTTCAGTACGCCACCCGAAAGCTCCACTGCGACGATGTAGTGTGGCCGTGTAGGCGCGCGCACGATAATATCACGCGAGCCCAAACCTTTTCCGACCGGCTCCGTCCCAAAAAAAGGGGGCGGCGTCGGTGCCGCCCTCTCGGTATCCGAAAGCTGATAGAGGCTAGATTAGAAATCCATGCCGCCCATGCCGCCCATGCCGCCGCCGCCCATGCCGCCAGGCATGCCGCCGCCGCCAGCCGACTCCTTCTTCGGAGCCTCCGCGATCATGGCTTCGGTGGTGACCAGCAGGCCGGCGACCGAGGCCGCGTCCTGGAGAGCCGTGCGCACGACCTTGACCGGATCGACGATGCCCATGGCGATCATGTCGCCATATTCGCCGGTCTGGGCGTTGAAACCGAAGGTCGCGCCCTTGTTCTCAAGGATCTTGCCGGCAACGATCGAGGCTTCCGCGCCGGCGTTGGCCGCGATCTGGCGGGCCGGAGCCTGCAGCGCACGACGCACGATGCTGATGCCAGCGGTCTGGTCGGAGTTTGCGCCGACAGCGTTGATGCTCAGCGAAGCGCGCAGCAGGGCAACGCCGCCGCCGGGAACGATGCCTTCTTCGACGGCTGCGCGTGTCGCGTTCAGCGCATCGTCAACGCGGTCCTTCTTTTCCTTGACTTCGACTTCCGTCGCGCCGCCGACGCGGATCACCGCAACGCCGCCCGCGAGCTTGGCGAGACGCTCCTGCAGCTTCTCCTTGTCGTAGTCCGAGGTGGTCTCCTCGATCTGCTGCTTGATCTGGGCGACGCGGCCCTGGATCTCTTCCTTCTTGCCGGCACCGTCTACGATGGTGGTGTTCTCCTTGGAGATCGACACCTTCTTGGCGCGGCCGAGCATGTCAAGGCCGACGTTCTCGAGCTTGATGCCGAGGTCTTCCGAGATGACCTGGCCACCGGTGAGGATGGCGATGTCTTCCAGCATGGCCTTGCGGCGATCACCGAAGCCCGGCGCCTTGACGGCGGCGATCTTCAGACCGCCACGCAGCTTGTTGACGACCAGCGTGGCCAGGGCCTCGCCTTCGACGTCTTCCGAGATGATGAGCAGCGGCTTCGAGGTCTGCACGACGGCTTCGAGAACCGGCAGCATCGCCTGCAGGTTGGAGAGCTTCTTCTCGTGCAGCAGGATGTAGGCGTCCTCGAGATCGGCAACCATCTTGTCGGCGTTGGTGACGAAGTAGGGCGAGAGATAGCCGCGGTCGAACTGCATGCCTTCGACGACTTCGAGTTCCGTCTCGGCGGTCTTGGCTTCCTCAACCGTGATGACGCCTTCGTTGCCGACCTTCTGCATCGCTTCCGCGATCATCTTGCCGACCGACTCGTCGCCATTGCCGGCGATTGTGCCGACCTGGGCAACCTCTTCCGAGGTCTTGATCTTCGTGGCGTTCTTGATCAGCGTCGAGACGACGTCGCTAACCGCGAGGTCGATGCCGCGCTTCAGGTCCATCGGGTTCATGCCGGCGGCAACAGCCTTGTGGCCTTCCTGGACGATCGACTGCGCCAGAACGGTTGCGGTCGTGGTGCCGTCACCGGCGATGTCGTTGGTCTTCGAAGCAACTTCGCGGACCATCTGTGCGCCCATGTTTTCGAACTTGTCTTCAAGCTCGATTTCCTTGGCGACGGTGACGCCGTCCTTGGTGATGCGCGGGGCGCCGAACGACTTGTCGATAACGACGTTGCGGCCCTTGGGGCCGAGCGTCACCTTCACCGCGTCGGCGAGGATGTTGACACCGCGCAGCATGCGCTCGCGGGCGTCACGGGAGAATTTTACGTCTTTGGCAGCCATTTTGTACTCCTGGGCATTTCGCCCGAAATTCAGATTGGATGGTACGGATGAAAGGCAGCGGCGTGTTAGCCGATGATGCCCATGATGTCGGCTTCCTTCATGATCAGAAGGTCTTCGCCATTGAGCTTGACTTCGGTGCCCGACCACTTGCCGAACAGGATGCGGTCGCCGGCCTTGACGTCCAGCGGAACGAGCTTGCCGGCTTCGTCGCGGGCGCCGGAACCGACGGCGATGATCTCGCCTTCCTGCGGCTTTTCCTTTGCCGTGTCGGGTATGATGATCCCGCCGGCGGTCTTGGATTCGGATTCGACTCGGCGAACGACCACGCGGTCATGAAGCGGCCGCAAATTCGACTGTGCCATTTTTACTATCCCTGGTGCGCAGGTTGAAAGGTTCTCCGTTGCCGGAGGGTGGTTAGCACTCGCTATTGGGGAGTGCTAAGATGATCGTGAGATAGGCTGTAGGTTCGTACTTAGTCAAGACGGGCGGGGGGACGGACCGGAGGGCAAAAGATGTGGAATCGGCGCGGAAGCCGGACCCCCATTTACGGCGCAATCCCACTGCCTACGCGCGTTTCGGCCGTAAGCTTTGGGCCGACTTTTGTGTCTTATTTGGAATGTGAAATTATGTGAAATTAACGGCCGAGCAGTCGGCCGGAATCGACGGCCAGCCGAACAGTCTTGAGCCTTTTGCAATTCATCCCTAACCTCGGGTTGCATCGCCAAAAGGAGCGCTCATCGCTTCGGAGAACGTGCGGAACTTCCGGTCCTTGAGGTTGCGTAGTCGCGGCGCGAAGCGTTTGCCGATCAGGGCAAACAGCCCGAAGACGTGATCGCTCGCGCCGCCCGTATCGGTGAAGTGTTCCTGGATGTCGAGGATCGTGTCCTGGTCGAACAGCCCATCGAGCACATAGGCTGCCTCGCTTTCGGTCGGGCTGATCGGCAGGATGCTGAAGTAGCCGTACTGATCTGACAGATGGCTATAGAACTTCGAGCCCGGCTCGCTGCCATAGTGCAGATTGACGTCGCCGCGCTTCGCCGCTCGGTCGCTCGCGCGAAAGAACTGCCCATCGGATGACGCGGTCGTTCCATTGCCCCAAAATCGAGAATGTGGATGCCGGGTGTGCGCATCGGTGATGCATGCTTGCGCCGCGCGATAGGTCTCCGACCGGGCATGGAAGGTTCTCATCCAGCCGATCTGGTGAGCGCTAGTAGCGCGCGGTGGACACGGCAGCGCAGCCTGATGCTGGGTCGACTGGTATGCTTGATCGCTTGTGGCGACACCGTAACCGACGCTCACCTTTCCAATTCGGAGATCATGGTTAGAGCTGCCGATTGGCTGCCACCGCTGACGGCTGGTGAGCGGTCTTAAGCGAGCAGGGTCATTTACGTATGGGGCTTCGAGTGATGCCACACACGGTGCCTGCAAAAAGGGCAAATCCGACTGCTGAAAACCGCCGCAGTGCAAGGCTTGACGGCCTTCTTTCCTATACCCGTCCACGCGACCCAAGCTTTTCCCACAACGAATCAATCGTGGACCGAGGAAGGTGCAGCCGAAAAACATCGGACAAGACTCGCTGCAGTTCGCTCTTCGTTTTGAGGGTTTCTGTTTCCTCAATTTGGTTCCGAATCAAGCTGAAATCCTTGTTGAACAAGTTCGCAGGCCCTTCGGCTGTCAGCACGCTCATCATGAGGCTGGATGGAAACGGCGAACGGTCCCAGCGAGCGCAGATGAAGTTGGCGCCCTCAAAATCTGAGGGCAAGGCGGTGGCTCGATCGAAACCATAAAGAGGGAACCATTCATTCCCGTTCTTGCGTTCAACGACGAGTTCTCCGCTGGCGGAGTCAGCTCGCAGGCGAAACACGTCACGGCCAGCTGTTTGCAGTTCCTCTGTATCGATCCGTAGCGGTGCAATCGGTGCTGGACCACCGAAGCCAGCGTCGGCGAGCCAGTCGACGCCCTCGATGGTTAAGATGAATGCCTGGTGTGTGCGTGGCCCACCCTCCGCAGCACCCATACGCACTCTGCAAAGGATGGGCTGGATCGTGAAACCGAGTGCTTCGAGCGCCAAGCCAAACAACTTGTTCAATTCGAAGCAATACCCCCCTCGCCGGGCATTGATCAGTTTGGCCCAGATCGAATTCTCAGTCAGATTGGGTATATCACCCAACAGCACATCGATGTTTTCAAAGGGAATCGCGCGCATTTGAGCCTGCTGAAGGGCAACAAGACCGTCGACCGTTGTCGGCACTCGAGCAAGGCCGATACGATTCAGATAGATCGCAATATTGAATGCCATGGGATGTCCTTAACACCTAGGATTCGTATTCGTTGAACGCCTGCCGAAAGCGCGATGACGTCCCAGGGTTCACGGAGCAGAGTAAGGTGGCCATCTCCCCCTATAGAAGTGAACATGCCGACCATTCCTCGTGTTCGCACTGAACCAAAGCGGCGTTTCGAGCGCTGCAAATACCCCTCGTGATCCGGAAACGCGGGCATTGCTCGTACAGGGCACTGAACATCACGGTGCTGCAAAAACGGGTACACAAAGGACTTCCGATCCACAGCGGATTGCAACAGTCGACCTTCTCAGGCCTCCGCTCATGGTGACTCGCTGTGGCTCACTACGATTGGTCGAGATAAGCGTCGAACGCGGCAGCAACGTAAGCGCGTAGGCGTCCCCACGTAGCGTGCAGGCGGTTGATCGCTCATTTTCAGCATGAATCATGCGGAGAATCCTATGAGCGACAGTATGAGCCATCATCGAACATTCGAGATTTTGACGGCGGAGCCTGTGCCGTCCCGACGCAAGCCGCGCCATCGGTCGGACGAAGAGAAGGCACGGCTTGTCGCCGAAGCGTTCTCGCCAGGGGGCAATGTCTCGGCGGTTGCGCGTTCCGAGGGGCTGGACCCCTCGCAGCTCTATGCGTGGCGCCGCAAGGCGCTTTCGTCGGGCATGGTTGCGCCACTGACGGAGGGAGCGAGCAAGCCGGCGAAGTTCACGCGCTTTGAAGCGGTGGGCAGCGACACGGTGGAAATCGTCATTGGCGACGCAGTGGTGCGCGCCGGCGGCGATGTCGATCCCGATCGCCTGGCGAGGATCATCCGCGCGGTTCGTAAGGCATGATCGCTTCCGGTGTGGTGGTTTACGTGTCGTGCCAGCCGGTCGACTTCCGCAAGGGCGCGGCATCTTTGATGGCGCTGGTCAGGGATGGCGGCCTGGACCCATTCTCGGGGGCACTTCACGTATTCCGTTCGAAGCGTGCGGACCGGGTTCGCATCGTGTGGTGGGACGGCAGCGGGGTTTGTCTTTATTCGAAGACTCTGGAAGATCACAGCTTCTGCTGGCCGGGGATATCGGCCGCGCGCATGCGTCTCGACCACGCCCAGTTGATGGCGCTTCTGGCCGGACTGGACTGGAAAAAGATTCGTCCGGCCAGGGTCAGGCGGCCGTTATCGACGGGCTGAAACCGGCCTGCGGCAAGATGAATCATGCGGCTGGAACGGTTGGGAAAGCGGCTGTTTTTGTGCTCTGTTGCTTGCCATGGTTCTACCGGGTCTTGCCCTTCCCGACGACGTTGATGCGCTGAAGGCGATGATCCTTTCCATGGCTCGCGAGCAGGCTGCAAGCGAGGCCCGGATCGCAGTCGCCGACGCTCGGATCGCAGCATCTGAGGCGGAGGTCGCCCGGCTGAAAGCTGTCGAGAAAAGCGCCAGCGAGCGGATCGCCAATCTCACGTCAATCCTGAAAGTTTTACAGCGCACGCAACATGGCACGCGTTCCGAGCGGCTACGCCTGGCCATCGACGACGAGCAGGCCTCCTTTGCCTTCGAAGAGGTCGAGACCGGCCTTTCGGAAATCCGGAGCGAACTCGACCGCGCGGTCGGGAACAAGCCGAAGCGCGCCCCGCGTCCGCGCAAGGGCTTTGCTGCCCACCTCGAACGCATCGAGGAGGTCGTCGAGCCGGAAATCCCGGCCGACTGCGAGGGGCTTGAAAAGGTTCTGATCGGCGAGGATCGATCCGAGCGGCTGGACGTCGTGCCGCCGAAGTTCCAGGTCATCGTCACGCGCCGTCCCAAATACGCCTTCCGGGGCCGTGACGGCGTGGTCCAGGCTCTGGCGCCGGCGCACATCATCGAAAGCGGGCTGCCGACGGAGCGGCTGCTCGCCTATATCGCCGTCTCCAAATACGCCGACGGCCTCCCGCTTTATCGGCAGGAGGCGATCTATCTGCGCGACGGCGTCGAGATCAGCCGGTCGTTGATGGCGCAGTGGATGGGGCATCTGGGCTTCGAGCTGCAGATGCTTGCTGATTACATACTGGAGCGCATCAAGGAGGGCGAAAGGGTCTTCGCCGACGAGACGACCTTGCCCACCCTTGCCCCTGGTTCCGGGAAAACCACGAAAGCCTGGTTGTGGGCCTACGCACGGGATGACCGACCCTATGGCGGAACCAGTCCGCCAATGGTTGCCTATCGTTTTGAAGACAGCAGAGGTGCGGATTGCGTGGCGCGCCACCTCGCCGGATTCAGCGGTATCCTGCAAGTGGATGGCTACTCGGCCTATACCAACCTGGTCAAGGCACGGGCCAAAGCCGGCAGCAATGAAACAATCCGGCTCGCCGGGTGCTGGGCTCACCTGCGGCGCAAATTCTACGACCTGCACATCAGCGGGGTCTCGCAGGCCGCGACGGATTCGATCATCGCCATGACCGAATTGTGGAAGGTCGAGGACGAGGTCCGCGGCAAGGATGCCGGAAGCCGCGCCGCGCTACGTCAGGAAAAGTCCGTGGCCATTGTCGCGAGCCTCTTCGATCTATGGGAAGCGGAACTGGGCAAGGTCTCCGGAAAATCCAAGACCGCCGAGGCGATCCGCTACGCGCTCACCCGGCGGGAGGCGCTGGAACGCTTTCTGATGGACGGTCGCATCGAAATCGACTCCAATATCGTCGAGCGTGCAATCAGGCCCCAGACGATCACGCGAAAGAATAGTCTATTCGCCGGCAGCCACGGCGGTGGACGAACCTGGGCGACGGTAGCCACCTTGCTGCAAACCTGCAAAATGAACAGCGTCGATCCGCTCGACTGGCTCTCGCAGACCTTGACCCGCATCGCTCAAGGCTGGCCGGCATCCGAAATCGAAATGCTCATGCCTTGGAACTTTAGGCCTGACGTTATCGGCTGACCGCTTACGCAGCAACAGAGCGAAGCAAAATGCGATGGCCATGCCGCACGCGGATGAAGCCATTCTCGACGTCCACTATCCCGTCGTCGGCCAGCATCGCCAAGCGCTCAGCTGAATCGAGAAAATGGGTCCAATCAAATCCGTGGGCGGCACAGATTGCCGGTACGTCGGCCTCGAGATCACACATCAGTCGCTCGATGATTGCGCCTCGGACGCGGTCTTCGCCGATGAGACGGTAGCCCTTCGACGTTGCCAAGCGACCAGCTGCGATATGCTGACTATAGGCCTCCAGCGCGCCTGCGTTCTCGACGTAACCCTCTCCAACACGCCCGATAGCCGACGCACCAAAGGCGATCAGGGTTTTGCAGGTGTCGGCAGAGTAACCTTGGGAGTTGCGCCGCAGGCGACCGGTTTTCTGAGCCAATGCGAGCTCGTCGTCCGGCAAGGCGAAGTGGTCGACCCCAATCTCTCGGTAGCCGGCAGCAACCAGCGTCTCGGCGACGGCCGCAGCTTGTTCGGCGCGGGCAGCGCTGTCCGGTAGTCCTGCCTTTTCGATGAGGCGCTGATGTTTATTAGAAGACGGCGTGTGAGCGTATCCGAACACGGCAATCCGCTGCGGGCGCATCGCCACCGCCACCGTGGCGGTCTGGACGCAGGACTGCATCGTCTGATTGGGAAGACCGTAGATGAGATCGATGTTAATGCGGTTTATTCCCTGCTGGCGCAGGTTTTCGACGGCAGTCGCCGTCTGCTCTACACTCTGGATACGATTGATCGCTTTTTGAACACTGGGGTCGAAACTTTGCACGCCGAGGCTCGCGCGGTTCACCCCGGCTGCACTTAAGGCTTCGGCCATCTCCGCGGTGAACGTGCGCGGATCGATCTCGACGGCGATGGCGGTCTTTTGCCTGAACGCGAAGCGGCGGCGTAGAAGCTCCGTCAAGGCGAGGAATTCCGTTGGCTCAAGGAGCGTGGGCGTTCCGCCGCCAAAGTGCACGTCGCTCACGGGCAGCGCCTGCGGCGTTAGCTCTGAGACCAAATGGATCTCGCCGCGCAGCGCCGCCACGTAATTTTGGTTCGGCGGGTCCCGCTGGGTGATGGTAGTAGGGCAGCCGCAATACCAGCACATCGACCGGCAGAACGGAATATGGATATAGAGCGATACGGGATCGTTAGCCGATAGGCCGCCGAGCCATTCCCCATAGGCCTCCGCGCCGATCGCTGCGGAGAACTGCGGTGCAGTTGGATAATTGAAATACCAAGGCAGGCACGCCTCGCTATGTTTTGTCTGTAGCATAGCCGTTTCTCATCTTGATGTTAGCTCCATACCTGCCGCGCTCTCCTATGTCTCTGATCTTCAACTGTCGCGGCGCAACTTGTATTTCCGTCGTGCCAATTAGCCTGTGTACAATAGTCTCCATGGAAGCGCGCACGGGTGCGCTTTATTGGGGCGCTGTTGGCGAAGGGCGGATTTGGTCGGCGCATCTGGTGCAGGTGTTCGATTCCACCCGTAGTGCGCGCCACGTCTCCGCCCTCGCCGCCGGCTTCATCTCGCTTCAATCCACACGGTCCTAAGGCTTGCGCACTATTGTCCATGAGTTTTTGAGACATGTGGGTGTATTCGAGGGCGTAACGGCGGGCGTATCCCTGCAGGTTGCCCTCGGCCTTGGACAGTGCATCGACATCGAGGATGGTGCGCCATTGCGGCTTGCCTGACCTGTAGGATTCCCAGTTCGCACGCCGCCACAAGGCTTGCACGTGCGTCCCGTCCTGCCAGAGTTGTCGATCATGTCGCCTTGCGCAAGGCCGGGCGAAGCAATACGATCGGTGGCCTGTAGGATCTTCAGAATGTCGGCTTGGTATTCTCTGTAGCGCGGATCTTTCGACAGCTTATTGACGGTCGATAGGTTATGCGCCCTGACCCAGGTCATCGCCTCGACGTCGTCGACCTCGTTCAGATAGGCGCGGGGGTCGGTGGCATCGTTAGGAGCCTCGTTGGGGTTGGAACCGATCGCCTTGGCGATGGTGGTCATCTGGGGCTGGGCGGAAGCCGTCATGGCGGTCGCCGTAGCTAAGGCCGTCGCCGTCATTAAGCTGTTCATAGATGTACTGCTGATGGTTAGCTCTTTCGAAAGCCTCGAAAAACGTAGCCGAAGCGATGGAAATGAACCGCTTCGCCTCTTCTAGGCAAGAGCTGTGCCAGTAAGACACGCTTGAATTCAATGGATTATTCTGGGGCGGTGGGCGGCCGTCTAGGATAAGTCGCACCGTAATTGTCGCAAGCGCGACACGCTTGTCGCTTGGGAGCATGCTGCCCAAGCGACAGAGGCGAACGCCACCAGCTTGTTTTGAGACGTGATTCGCCTCAGGTAGCCGTTGCTCATGCCCGCGATGAAAGCACCGGTGCCGAAGCCGCCAATAAAATGCCGTAGACGATCCGTCCGCTCTTCAATTGATTCCGGACGACGAGAGGGAGCAGCGCCAGTATGGAAATGCTGGCCAAGCCGAAAATCAGAGATCGCTTGTGAGAGCGAGATGGCTGGATAGCTCGGACACTGAGCAGAGGCGGGAATTAGCTATGGCGCGAGCTGACGTAGAGCGATTCATCAACGAGTTGGGAAAAAAAGGCAGTCCGCTTGAAAACCTCAAACGGCGTGCTGGAGGGCTTGCATCGATTGTAGAATTTGCAAAGGACCTCGACTACAACATCACACTCGACGAGGTTAAAGGTTTTATCCGATCGAACAGCCGAGAAAAACCAAATAGCAAGAAGCTTCGCGCGACTGCGGGCCGCAAGGGTGGTTCGAGTGTTTCGACCTTGACCAGCCTTGTACACACCAATGCGTTGGCTAATTGCGCTCCGTGTACGTCCATGAGCCCTGTTAAAGTCGATGGAAAAACTGCAGCGGTCGCGGTCGCGGTCGCGGTCGTTGTCGTTGTTGTGATAGTTGTAGCTGTCGCGAGCTAGCTCTGATCGCATTGGCTCGAAGGAGCCGGTCTGAAGAGAACATGATCGCAAAGCTTGTCAACGAGATAATGCCATCAGGCGGACAAGGGACCGCTGCAAGGGCTCATCTCTACCCTCGGAGCGAACGCTGGCGGCAGATTTTTGATCGGCGCACGCCTAAGGAACGGCGCAGTTTGTCACATATCAAGCGCTTCATGGAGCGGCTGGCCGGTGATGGGAAATTCCGTACGGCGCTTTCCGAGAACCTCGACAACCCTCGGATAGTGACCGCGCGATACGGCATCGAAGTTGACCCAATGGAGATGCTGCCGCTCTGGTGCGGTGACTACCTGAAGTATCGCTTCAAGCCGGAGTCTGCCCCGTGGCCGCTGGCTATGATGTGGGATGAGTATACGCGGGAGATGTTGCGCCATCGCGACCTCCTGCGCGGCCAAGGCGAAATGTCGACTATCAATCCTCGCTTTCATGCCTGGCGCGAGCGCCAAATCCGGCGCTGTAACGACGAAATGGGCGAATTGGCGCCGTCAATCGCGCACTCTGTCATCGCTTTCGAGCTGAGCGAAGGCTGCACCGTCGGTTGCTGGTTCTGTGGCCTCTCGGCGGGTACCTTCAAAGGTTACTATGAATACACTGAGGAGCATGCAGAGGTTTGGCGCGGCGTGCTCCGTGCGGCGAGCGAAATGTTTGGTTCGGCAGTCCGCACTGGCTTCTGTTACTGGGCACAGACCCGATCGACAACCCGGAGTACGACCGTTTTCTGTTCGACTACCATCAGATCACGGGCGAATTGCCACAAACGACGACGGCGGCCCCGCTCAAGGATCAGGCACTCACCAACCGCGTGCTCGAACTGTTCGAACGCTACGGTCGCGTGACCAATCGTTTCTCAGTGCTAAGCACGGACCATCTTAATCAGATACACGCGGCGTTTTCGCCCGAGGACCTGATGGGGGTCGAACTCATCCTGCAGGGCAAGGACGGGCCGACCGCAAAGGCTTTCACCGGGCGCGCACGAGCGCGGAAGGAGAAACTCAGGGCAGCCGGCAAAGACGCCGCAATCGCCGTGCCGGAGGGCTGTCCCACGACAATCGCCTGTGTTTCTGGCTTTCTCGTGAACATGCGGCAGGGACGTTTACAACTGGTGACGCCGGTACCGGGTAGCGAACGCTGGCCTCTCGGGTACCGAATCGTGGCTCAACGTTTCTTCAGCGCGCCCGACGAGTTCCGGGAAGGTCTCGATAGCATCATCGACGAGAATATGCTCGAAAGCCCCCCTCCCAACCGGCCAATTCGCTTCCGCGGAGACCTGCAATACGAGGCAGGGGACCACTGCTTCCATCTCCGCTCACGCAACAGTGAGCATCGAGTGCTCGACGGGGTGGTTCCGATTCCCATTGGCCATCTAATCGCGAGCGCGAACTGTACAGCCTCGGAGCTGATTATGCGGGCCATGGACGGAGCGAGCGTCCTTGCAGTCGCCGACTTGCTCGATCAGCTATACGCGGCTGGGGTGATCGAAGAGGACCTCGACGACATTTCGCTTGGCAAAACGGGATGACGGGCGCGGGCCGCGGGCTTTTTTGTCCGCAACGCCACTGCCCTGCGTCCCGCTCGGGTGAAGCGGGCTATCGCGGCCGGCCTCGACGAAATCGAGGTGCTCGCCGAAGGCTTCGCCAATGACAATGGCGCCAAGCTTACCGGACCGCTCTATGCCGACGGTTGGCATTGAAGTCATTGGCGAGCCAGGCCGGCGTGGCGTTCCCCTCACGGATCATCTGGTCCCACCTCCAGGTCATCGAACGCGATGTTGCCCGCTCGGCTCTCGCGGATGAAGGCGTGAAGCGGCTGATGACCATTCCCGGCGGGGCTGCGAAGCCCCTGAGCCACGCGACCGAAAGCGGCGCAACAGGGAACCGCGTCGAATCGGAGAGCGGCGAGAGTGTGTCCACCATCGGCGAAATAACGACTGCCACGGAACTGACCTCGCTCGGAGTCGATTCGCTGGGTCTGGCGGATCTCCTCTGGGATGTGGAGCAGGCCTACGACATCAAGATCGACATGACGCGGCTGACGCCTGGTCGAATCTCAAGAATGTCGGCGACATGGTGGAAGCCGTCCGCGGTTTGCTCGCGAAGGAGGTCTGATTGGACAGGCGAGTCGTCATTACTGGGATAGGGGGGCTTTGCGGCTAGGCAACAACGCCGCCTCTATCTGGAAAGAGATGCGCGAAGGTCGCTCCGCCATCCGCCCGATGGTCACTTCCGCGCTTCATGAGATGAAGGGGACTGTCGGTACCGAGATCAAGGAGCTGCCCGAGCACGACATCGGCCGCAACCAGCTCGTCTCTATGGACCGCCACAGCTTGCTCGCTGTGCTTGCAGCGCGTGAAGCCATGCAGCACGCCGGACTTTCCTGCGATAAGGGAAATCCGTATCGCTTCGGCGCGACAGTGGGCGTCTGCGGCTGGGGCTGGGGAACGGTCGAAGAAACCTACCGTGACCTCCTTTTGGGCGGCGCGAAGCGTGCTGGCATTTACACTGCACCAAGGGGGTTGCCGAGCGCCGCTGCCAGCCAGGTCAGCGTGAGTCTCGGCCTGCGCGGCCCGGTCTTTGCCATCGCCTCCGCATGCGCATCAGCCAACCATGCGATCGCTTCGGCCGCGGATCAGATCAAGCTCGGCCGGGCCGACGTGATGCTTGCCGGAGGCGCCGAAGCGCCGCTCGTATGCCTTCAGATGAAGGCATGGGAAGCAATGCGCGCGCTCGCTCCAGATACGTGCCGGCCCTTCTCCGACAGGAAGGGAGTGGTGATAGGCGAGGGTGCGGGCATGGCCGTGCTGGAAAGCTATGAGCATGCCGCCGTGCGCGGTGCCACAATCCTTGCCGAGATCGCAGGCATCGGCCTTTCCGGCGACGCCTTCCACATCGTCGCGCCGTCTGTCGAGGGGCCGGAGGCCGCGATCCGCGCTTGCCTTGCCGACGCCGGGCTGAATGCGGAGGACGTGGACTACCTAAACGCCCACGGCACCGGCACCAAGGCCAACGATCAGACTGAGACGGCGGCGATCAAGCGCGTCTTCGGAGACTATGCCTATTCGATGTCTGTCTCGTCCACCAAGTCCATGTACGCGCATTGCCTGGGCGCAGCGAGCGCACTTGAAATGATCGCCTCCGTGATGGCGATCCAGGAGGGCATTGTGCCGCCGACCGCGAACTATCGCGAGCCAGACCCCGATTGCGATCTCGACGTCACGCCCAATGTGGCGCGCGAGCGCAAGGTGCGCGTGGCACTGAGCAACGCTTTCGCCATGGGCGGCATGAACGCAGTTCTGGCGTTCAAGCAAGTGTAGAAGGCATGCGAGATGCCTCCAGTAACTCTATCTCTCGTTTCCAAATGCTTGCCGGATCACGATTGTGAAGGACGTGCCCTTGGACCGCCTCGGTGAATGCGCCAAGTGGCAGCGGAAGCTGGACAAGCCGGGGCCCCATCTTTTGCAAAATTCTCAACTGTTGAAGCGACGTCGACGTACCGCTACCCGGAAGGTTAAGCGAGCCCTTCGAGTTCGGCTCGATGGCCTGTCCAAAGCTGTATCCGATAATATCTGAAAGGCGCATGGCCGCCAGTGACCGCTTCCGTGGAAGACCGGCCGCAACGCGCTCGTCACCGGAGCAAGTGGTGGAATCGGCGAGGCCGTGGCGCGGACGCTGCACGCGCAGGGCGCAACCGTCGGCCTGCACGGCACGCGTGTCGAAAAGCTCGAGATGTTGGCTGCCGAGCTTGGCGGGCGGACAAGACTGTTTCCGGCGATTGCCGGGTGATCGCGCTGAGGCACCAGAGCGGCAGATTTTTTGCAGAGGTACTCGGACTGAATACGCGTTCCCATTCACGTTAGCTGTGGATAACAAGGCTGAATTAACATGCAAAATCTGCGCATCTAAATCGATTTGAGCACTCACGGACGTTGCGGACCAGAATCGCCGTCACCCTGAAATCGACAAGGCATCGGCTATCCCAAAATCGGGGCTTGACGTTACGTAAGGTCCTATGTTTTCCGATGTGCGGAAACGACTTCCAGTCTCAGCCCAAGGGCGACGAAAATGAGGGGCAGCAATGGTGGCTGGCGAACCTAATGACGTGCGCGTCAAGCGTTGTGGTGGGGGATGGGTTGTTCATATTGTCGAGGACGGCAAACTGACAGTTCTTCGGTTCAAGACACAGTTTCCCGCCGAAAATTACGCCGATGGCCAACGAGCCAGGCTCGGTCTTGCTGCCAAGCCACCGATCGACGAACCTGATATGTAACCGGATCAGGCGTCGGATGGCTGGTGAGCCTTGGCGCCGGCGGGAAACACTTGCCGAAGGCCCACCTCAATGCTGCTTGCGGCCGTTCGGCTAGCCATATTCGCGATGATGGTTGGCACCGCTGCCGATGCGGAAGACGGTAGCCTGCTTGATCGACACGGCGGCAAAGATCATGAAAAGCCAGGTCGTCAAGGACCCGGCCGCGGCGCTTGAGAAAGCAGCAAGAATTTGCAAGCCGCCACCGCAAGTAACCTGAGACAAGGGTCAGACATGCAAACCGCTGTTCGCGGATCAGCAGCTGCGAGACATTGCGCCATCCCACGAAGGCCCACGGTGCCCAAGGCGTGGTGGGCATCAGCCTTTCGAAGCGTAAGCGGTCAGCCGATAACGTCAGGCCTAAAGTTCCAAGGCATGAGCATTTCGATTTCGGATGCCGGCCAGCCTTGAGCGATGCGGGTCAAGGTCTGCGAGAGCCAGTCGAGCGGATCGACGCTGTTCATGTTGCAGGTTTGCAGCAAGGTGGCTACCGTCGCCCAGGTTCGTCCACCGCCGTGGCTGCCGGCGAATAGACTATTCTTTCGCGTGATCGTCTGGGGCCTGATTGCACGCTCGACGATATTGGAGTCGATTTCGATGCGACCGTCCATCAGAAAGCGTTCCAGCGCCTCCCGCCGGGTGAGCGCGTAGCGGATCGCCTCGGCGGTCTTGGATTTTCCGGAGACCTTGCCCAGTTCCGCTTCCCATAGATCGAAGAGGCTCGCGACAATGGCCACGGACTTTTCCTGACGTAGCGCGGCGCGGCTTCCGGCATCCTTGCCGCGGACCTCGTCCTCGACCTTCCACAATTCGGTCATGGCGATGATCGAATCCGTCGCGGCCTGCGAGACCCCGCTGATGTGCAGGTCGTAGAATTTGCGCCGCAGGTGAGCCCAGCACCCGGCGAGCCGGATTGTTTCATTGCTGCCGGCTTTGGCCCGTGCCTTGACCAGGTTGGTATAGGCCGAGTAGCCATCCACTTGCAGGATACCGCTGAATCCGGCGAGGTGGCGCGCCACGCAATCCGCACCTCTGCTGTCTTCAAAACGATAGGCAACCATTGGCGGACTGGTTCCGCCATAGGGTCGGTCATCCCGTGCGTAGGCCCACAACCAGGCTTTCGTGGTTTTCCCGGAACCAGGGGCAAGGGTGGGCAAGGTCGTCTCGTCGGCGAAGACCCTTTCGCCCTCCTTGATGCGCTCCAGTATGTAATCAGCAAGCATCTGCAGCTCGAAGCCCAGATGCCCCATCCACTGCGCCATCAACGACCGGCTGATCTCGACGCCGTCGCGCAGATAGATCGCCTCCTGCCGATAAAGCGGGAGGCCGTCGGCGTATTTGGAGACGGCGATATAGGCGAGCAGCCGCTCCGTCGGCAGCCCGCTTTCGATGATGTGCGCCGGCGCCAGAGCCTGGACCACGCCGTCACGGCCCCGGAAGGCGTATTTGGGACGGCGCGTGACGATGACCTGGAACTTCGGCGGCACGACGTCCAGCCGCTCGGATCGATCCTCGCCGATCAGAACCTTTTCAAGCCCCTCGCAGTCGGCCGGGATTTCCGGCTCGACGACCTCCTCGATGCGTTCGAGGTGGGCAGCAAAGCCCTTGCGCGGACGCGGGGCGCGCTTCGGCTTGTTCCCGACCGCGCGGTCGAGTTCGCTCCGGATTTCCGAAAGGCCGGTCTCGACCTCTTCGAAGGCAAAGGAGGCCTGCTCGTCGTCGATGGCCAGGCGTAGCCGCTCGGAACGCGTGCCATGTTGCGTGCGCTGTAAAACTTTCAGGATTGACGTGAGATTGGCGATCCGCTCGCTGGCGCTTTTCTCGACAGCTTTCAGCCGGGCGACCTCCGCCTCAGATGCTGCGATCCGAGCGTCGGCGACTGCGATCCGGGCCTCGCTTGCAGCCTGCTCGCGAGCCATGGAAAGGATCATCGCCTTCAGCGCATCAACGTCGTCGGGAAGGGCAAGACCCGGTAGAACCATGGCAAGCAACAGAGCACAAAAACAGCCGCTTTCCCAACCGTTCCAGCCGCATGATTCATCTTGCCGCAGGCCGGTTTCAGCCCGTCGATAACGGCCGCCTGACCCTGGCCGGACGAATCTTTTTCCAGTCCAGTCCGGCCAGAAGCGCCATCAACTGGGCGTGGTCGAGACGCATGCGCGCGGCCGATATCCCCGGCCAGCAGAAGCTGTGATCTTCCAGAGTCTTCGAATAAAGACAAACCCCGCTGCCGTCCCACCACACGATGCGAACCCGGTCCGCACGCTTCGAACGGAATACGTGAAGTGCCCCCGAGAATGGGTCCAGGCCGCCATCCCTGACCAGCGCCATCAAAGATGCCGCGCCCTTGCGGAAGTCGACCGGCTGGCACGACACGTAAACCACCACACCGGAAGCGATCATGCCTTACGAACCGCGCGGATGATCCTCGCCAGGCGATCGGGATCGACATCGCCGCCGGCGCGCACCACTGCGTCGCCAATGACGATTTCCACCGTGTCGCTGCCCACCGCTTCAAAGCGCGTGAACTTCGCCGGCTTGCTCGCTCCCTCCGTCAGTGGCGCAACCATGCCCGACGAAAGCGCCTTGCGGCGCCACGCATAGAGCTGCGAGGGGTCCAGCCCCTCGGAACGCGCAACCGCCGAGACATTGCCCCCTGGCGAGAACGCTTCGGCGACAAGCCGTGCCTTCTCTTCGTCCGACCGATGGCGCGGCTTGCGTCGGGACGGCACAGGCTCCGCCGTCAAAATCTCGAATGTTCGATGATGGCTCATACTGTCGCTCATAGGATTCTCCGCATGATTCATGCTGAAAATGAGCGATCAACCGCCTGCACGCTACGTGGGGACGCCTACGCGCTTACTTCGAAGCTGAGCATCAGCAACTTCGTCGAGTCTTAGACCAGACGCTCTTCAGTGCCGAGGCTCGCACATCTGTGGAGCGCGGCTCACGCCCCGGAGACCAGGGCAGGAATGACCAAAGGCTCATCCGCCTCGTCAAGAATGGCGAAACTGTAACGGCCGTCTGTGTCAATATCGACGGAGTAGCTCAGGCGGTCGAGTATGTGGTTATCCTGGTCGAACGTGACGATGCGCGGCTTCAGCGAAGTGATATGCGCTTCGTCCAGGTAGATGGCGTTGCAGACGATAATCGGGTCGTCGGGCTGACAGGTGCGAGCCGCCGCTCCGTTGAGGATGCAGCACCGTGAGCCGCGCTCGCCGAGGATGACATAGGTCGAAATCCGCGCACCGGAATTCTTGTTCCATATCTCCACGAATTCCATCGGCAGGATCCCGGCTGCCTCGCAGTGGTCGGGGTCGAGCGTTATCGAACCATGGTAGTTGAGGTTCGCTTCTGTGACGTGGATGCCGTGCAGCTTGCCGGCGACTAGTTTTCGCATTGGTCGTTGTCCCTGTATTCATCGTTCAAGGTCAGTCTTGGCAGTTCGGTTCGCGCGGCTAAATTCCAACGACGAGCGCACCGCCGCTAAGACCCGCACCCGCGGCCGCCAGAAGAACCTTCTCCCCCGGCCGGAACGGCGCCGCCCGATGGGCGAGCGACAGCGAGAGCGGGATCGTCGCGGCGGAAGAGTTGCCATACTCGGCGATCGTCTTGACGATCGCTTCATCGGCGATGCCGAGGTTTCGCCCGACCGCATCGAAAATGCGGGCATTGGCCTGGTGCGGTACGAACCGATCGATGTCCTGCGGCCGCATCCGGGCCGCCGCGAGTGCGTCCTGCGAGCAGGCAGTCATCATCTCAACCGCCTTGGCGAACACTTCGCGGCCGTCGGTGATCGTCATGCGGGTCTGCTCGAGATCGAGCTCGCCATGGAACGGGGTGTTGCTTCCGCCTGCCGGGATCTGGATCAGCCCGTAGCGCGAGCCGTCGGAATCCACCGAAGCGCCGAGAATACCCTGATAGGGATCCTCGCAAGGACCGATCACCAGGGCGCCGGCGGCATCGGCGAAAAGGACTGAGCTCGCGCGCTCGGCTGGATTGATGCGGCGGCTGAGGATGTTGGCGGCGATGACCAGCGCTGGTTTGCCGTGCAGGCGGGTGAACCCGTCCGCGAACATCAGCGCATAGACGAAGCCGGCGCAGGCGCCGGTCAGATCGACCGCACCGGCGCGGCTAAGCCCCAGCCGATGCGCGACCAGCGGCGCACTGGGCGGCAGCAGGTGATCGGGTGTCGAGGTGGCAAGCAACAAAAGGCCGACGTCGCTGCGGTCGATGCCGGCGCTCGCCAGCGCCATGTCGCCGGCTTGCGCGGCAAGGCCTGACAACGTGTCTTCTTCCGTGGCCCAGAAGCGCGACCGTATGCCGGTGCGCCGTTCAATCCAGCCGGGGTCGAGCCCGAGACGGTTTTCGATTTCCGGGTTCTCGACCTTGCGCGCGGGCGCATGATGGCCGAAGCCGAGAAGGCGCGACAACCCGCTCACGGCCTCGAACCGAAGCGTTCGCCGGCCTCCTCGATGGCGTCGTAGAGCCCGTCGAGCTCGCCGCCGGTGATGCAATAGGGCGGCAGGAGATAGAGGACATTGCCGAGCGGGCGCACGAGCAGTCCGCGCCCGAGGAAGAAAGCGCGCAGCTCCGGCCCGATCTCGGCCAGATAGCCGGCGGAGCCGGTGCGCAGATCGAGGGCTGCGATCGTGCCGGTTGTCCGGATGTCGGCGAAGGCCGGATTGTCGCCAAAGCGCCGAAGCCCGGCGGCCAGTCTCGCGCTCAGGGCCGCGATACGCTCGGCCACCGGTTCGTCACGCCAGATCTCGACATTGGCGAGTGCCGCCGCACAGGCAATCGGATTGGCGGTGTAGGAACTCGAGTGGAAGAAGGTCTTCCTCCGGTCTTCGGCATAGTGGGCCTGGAAGATGGCGTCGGTGGCAAGCGTGGCGGCCAACGGGATCACGCCGCCGGTCAGGCCCTTCGAGGTGCACAGGATGTCCGGAGAGATCGCTGCCTGCTCGCAGGCGAACATGGTCCCGGTGCGGCCCCAGCCGGTCATAACCTCGTCGGCGATCAGCAGCGTGCCGGAGGCCTCTGCGATCTTCTTCAACTCGGCCAGAACCCAGGCCGGATACATCAGCATGCCGCCCGCGCCAAGCACCAGCGGCTCGACGATCAGCGCGGCCGCGCGCCGGTCGCGGGAGACTGCCTCGAACCGGTCCAGCGTCTCCTGCTCGCGCCCAGCGGCCGGGAAGGGGATGGTGTCGACCTCGAACAGCAGCGGCTCGTAGGCAGCGTTGAACACACCGCGGGCTCCGACGCTCATCGTGCCGATCGTGTCGCCATGATAGCTGTGCTCCATGACGACGATGCGCGAACGCGGCGCGCCGATGTTGCGGAAATAGCCAAGCGCCATCTTCAGCGCGACTTCGACGGAGGTCGAACCACTGTCGGAATAGAACACCCAGTCGAGGCCAGACGGAGCGAGGCCGACAAGTGCGCTCGCCAGGCGTTCGGCCGGCTCGTGGGTGAAGCCAGCGAAGATGATCTGGTCGAGGCTCGCCGCGGTCGTCTCGATGGCCTTGATGATGCCGGGATGGCGGTGGCCGTGGGTGACGACCCACCAGGACGAAATGGCATCCAGGATGCGCGTGCCGTCGGCCTTGTGGAGGTAGGCGCCTTCCGTCCGGACGATTTCAGGGATGGCGGGCTCGAGCGCGTGCTGGGTGAAGGGATGCCAGACTTGAGACTGCGACATCATTCGCCCCCGGCGATCGCTGTGAGGTCGAAGCCGGCAACCATCGCTTCCCGCAGCGTCTCACTCGTCAGCGGATCGATGTGCGGCAGCCTGCCAAGTTGGCGCACGCCGCTGAATTCCACGATTGTTCTCTGCGTATCGGCCACCTCATCGCCGATGAAGGCAATGCCGATGAGCGGGATAGAACGGGCTCTGAGCGCCTCGATCGACAAGAGGGTGTGGTTGATCGTGCCGAGCTTGGTACGGGCGCATAGGATGACCGGCACCCGCCACTGAGCGAATATGTCGATGAACTTTTTCTGCCGGTTGAGCGGCACCATCAGTCCCCCGGCACCTTCGATGACGATCGGACCCGGCAAGTCCGGAAGCGAGAGCTTTGCCACGTCTATCGCGACGCCGTCGAGTTCGGCTGAACGATGCGGCGAAAGCGGCTCCTTCAGGCGATACACTTCGGGCAGCACGCGCCCTGTCGGCAGGCCGGCTAGCCGTTCCACAACCTCGCTGTCGGTTTCGCCGTCGAGGCCCGATTGCACCGGCTTCCAGTAGAAACCGTTGAGCAGGCCGGCCAGCCCCGCCGAAAACACCGTCTTGCCGATGCCGGTATCCGTTCCGGTGATGACGATGCGCTTGGTCATGCCGAGGCCAACACTTCGACGAGCGCCTCGACCATGGCCGAAATGTCGGCCTCGCTGACGTTGAGTGTCAGCGAGATGCGCAGCCGCGACGTGCCCTCCGGCACGGTCGGCGGACGAATGCCGCGTATGTCGAAACCGCGCGCCTGCAGCGCCGCCGCCACCGCCATGGTGCGCCTGTTATCACCGATGACAAAGGGCTGGATCTGCGAGCCGCTGGGTGTCACGCCGCAGCGGTCGGCCAGTTGGCGGCCCGCGAAGGCAACGCGCTCCTGCAACTGGACGCGGCGTTGAGGCTCATCGGACAGCATGGCAATCGCCTCGCGCACTGCCACTGCCATCAGCGGCGACGGCGCGGTTGCGTAGATGAATGGCCGGCAGCGGTTGACGAGATAGTCGCACAGCAGCCCCGGCCCGGTGACCAGCGCGCCGGACGCGCCGAGCGCCTTGCCGCATGTGTGGAGCGCGACGATGTTGTCGCGGCCCTCGAAGGCAGCGGCGAGGCCGCGTCCGTCCGATCCCCAGACGCCGGTGGCATGCGCCTCGTCGACGACGAGGAATGCCTCGTGCCGATCGGCAAGCGCGACCAGGCCCTCCATCGGCGCGCGGTCGCCATCCATGCTGTAGAGGCTTTCGACCACGATCCAGACGCGCCCCATGCCGCCTCCGGCGCGCCAGCGCGTGATCGCGTCCTCGACAGCATCGACGTCGTTATGCGCGGCCAGCACGAACTCGGCGCGCCCGGCCTGCGCCCCCTCATGCATGCTGGCATGAGCAAGGTCGTCGAGGATCAAGAGGTCGCCCTTTTGCGGCAGCGTCGTCAGCAGAGCGAAGTTGGCGATATAGCCGCTGCCGAAGAACAGCGCGCGTTCGGCGCCGAAGAACGCCGCGGCGTCTGCCTCCAGGGCCTCGTGCTCCGGTGAGTTGCCCCTTAACAACCGCGATCCGGTCGCGCCGACCGGCGTCCCCCGCGCAATCGCCGCCGCGACCGCTTCGCCAAGTCTTTTGGAGGCGGCAAGCCCGAGATAGTCGTTCGACGAGAAGTCGAGCCCGGCGCGCGGTGCAAGTGTGCGCAGCCGGTCCTTGCGCGCCAGTCCGCGCAAGGACGCGTCATACCGGGCAAGAAGTGCCTCGTTCATTGCGTGCCGATTTCCATCGGCTCGATGCCGAGACGCTGGAACAGCAGAGTATCCTTGTCTTCGCCGGGATTGTCCGCCGTCAGCAGTGTGTCGCCGACGAAGATCGAGTTGGCGCCGGCAAAAAAGCACAGCGCCTGCATTTCATCGGTCATGGCGGTGCGGCCGGCGGAAAGACGCACGTGCGACTTCGGCATCATGATGCGGGCCAGCGCGATCACGCGCACGAATTCGATCGGCTCGATGGGTTTGGCCTCGGCCAGCGGGGTGCCCTCGATCGGGATCAGCATGTTGATCGGAACGCTTTCGGGATGCTCCGGCAGGTTGGCCAGCGTCACCAGCATGTCGATCCGGTCCACCGGCTCTTCGCCCATGCCGACAATGCCGCCGCAACAGACCTTAATGCCGCTGTCGCGGACATTGGCGAGCGTATCCAGCCGGTCGGCAAACGTGCGGGTCGAGATGATCTCTGAGTAATAGCGCTCGGAGGTGTCGATGTTGTGGTTGTAGTAGTCGAGACCGGCCTGTTTCAGACGAGCGGCCTGCTCAAGATCGAGCATGCCGAGCGTCATGCAGGTCTCCATGCCGAGTGCCTTGACACCCTCGACCATCGCCACCACCGCGTCCATGTCGCGCGCCTTCGGGTTTCGCCAGGCCGCGCCCATGCAATAGCGGGTGGCGCCGGCATCGCGTGCCTTGGTCGCCTCGGCGATGACGCGCCGGACCTCCATCAGCTTTGACGCCTTCAACCCGCTTTCGTGATGTGCCGATTGGCTGCAATAGCCGCAATCCTCCGGGCATCCGCCGGTCTTGATGCTGAGAAGCCGGCTCAGCTGGACCTTGTTGGGATCGAAGTTCTGCCGGTGAACGGTCTGCGCCTGAAACAAAAGGTCGTTGAATGGCGCGTCGTGGAGCGCTTGGGCTTCCGCTCGCGTCCAAGGGGGAAGCGCCCAACCGATTGGATCCGAGGTCAGGTCTGGGCTGAGTTCGTTCATAAGGTCTTGTTCTCCATAATCTTCCGTCCTTGACCTGGAGCGTTGCAGTGGATGCTGAAGACAAGGCGCATGCCAGCGGGAAGTCTTCTATCGAAACGCGACTGGTGGCGCTCTTGAGCGGACTCTCCAACTGCTGCCCGCAGGCTCAACTCACGTCATCCGTGGGGATTACGGTTTCCGTTATTTTACTCTGAGCACAGGAATGCTCCTTTCTGATCGCGTCGCAGGATTCGGTGAAGGCGACGTCCAGGAGATAACTCAGAAGTTCCAGCCCGTGAGAGGCCGCCAACTGGCGCATCTCGTCGAGTCGGCAGATGATGACGCCAAGGACTGCGACGCGGCTTTCTGTGCCTTGCTGGTCCGTCCCTCCCGCCTCCGTTGTTGAAGCGTGTCGCCTGGCGCCGAGAAGGCTTGCGTCGGCTGTTGGTGGAACCGGGGACGTGCTGACGCAGGTTAGCCTGCGACCAAAGGAGTTCCTGCGATCCCGGTTCATGTCCTCTCCATCAGTTCAGATGCCTGTTGCAATTTCGGTCGGCCGGCATGTCGAGACCAATGTCGAGAATGGGCGCGCTGTGGGTAAGCCAGCCGACCGATATGAGGTCGACGCCGGTCGCCGCAATTGCCGGGGCGCTCGCCCGCGTCACCCGGCCCGAAGCCTCGGTGATCGCGCGGCCACCGACCATAGCCACAGCCTGCGCAAGGTCCTCGACCGACATGTTGTCGAGGAGCACGGCGTCGACGCCCGCTGTAAGCGCGATCTCCAACTGGTCCAGCCTGTCGACCTCGACCTCGATCTTGACCATGTGACCGATGGCGCGGCGCGCCCGCTCGATTGCGGTGCGGATATCGCCGGCAATGGCGATGTGGTTGTCCTTGATCAGCACGGCGTCGTCGAGCGCGAAGCGGTGATTGGCACCGCCGCCCGCTCGTACCGCATACTTTTCCAGGACACGCAGGCCGGGCGTCGTTTTGCGTGTGCACACGATTTTTGCGTTATGGCCCCTCACCGCGTTTACGAGCGTAGCCGTTGCCGTCGCGATGCCGCTGAGTTTGCATAAGAAATTGAGCGCCGTCCGCTCCGCCGTCAGCAGGCTGCGCGCCGGCCCGTTTACGATCGCGATGGTCTGGCCGGCCGAAACCTTGCCGCCCTCAGGACACCGCAGCTGGATGCTGATCCCGGGATCGACCAGCAGGAAGGCAAACATGACCAAGTCGAGCCCGGCAACAACGCCTGCCTGCCGGGCATTCAACGCCAGCGTCGCTTTGCAATCGGCGGGGATGATCGCATCGCTCGTGATGTCGCCGGCTCTGCCCAGGTCTTCAAGCAGGGCAGAACGCACGATGGGCTCCATGATGATCTGGGGAAGTGGTGCAAGTGAAGTCATGTCAACGGCTCCGTTCGGATGCTTGCCATCTGAGCGTGACGGCATTCTCAAAAGCTGTGCAGAGCGTCAATCGTGAGGGGAGGGCGGCGGCATCGCGCCCGGGGAAATCGGATCGAAAGTGGGAGCCGCGGCTCTCCTCGCGCCGAAGGGCGGCGATCGCCATCAACAATGCCACCAGGGCCGGATCGGCCGCGGCCGTCTCGCAAACAGAGATCGGCAGCAGTGTCGCGACCGTGTCGCACAATGATTTCCCATTCCGAACAATGCCAAGCGCATTGGACACAATCGGGCGAATAGGTGAAGGGTCGGGCCGGATGGGAACAGTTGCCGGAAGCCTAGGCCACTGCCCACCCGCAGAGGTAGCTGCGACGCTTTCAGCCACCCAGGCGGCGGTTGCAACCGCTTCGGTCAGCGAGTTGCTGGCAAGCCGGTTGGCGCCATGCAGTCCTGTGCATGCGACTTCGCCACAGGCCCACAGGCCGCTAACGGAAGTTCGCCCCTCGGCGTCAACGGCCACGCCGCCCATGTGATAGTGAGCAGCGGGCCGCACGGGAATGGGTTCCACCGCCGGATCGATGCCGGCATGCTTGCAAATAGCGTCGATTGCCGGAAAGCGTCTTGCGAATTTCTGCCCGAGACAATGTCGGGCATCGAGATAGACGCCATGCCCGGCTGCGAGCTGATCGGAGATCGCCCGCGCGACCACATCGCGCGATGCGAGTTCTGCCCCGGGCGTGTCTGCCAGGAAGCGATGGCCGTGCTCATCGATCAGCACCGCGCCTTCGCCACGCACTGCTTCGCTGACAAGCGGCATTGGCCGGCGCGCAATGTCGAGGGCCGTCGGGTGGAATTGCACGAATTCGAGATCGGCTAGTTCCGCTCCAGCACAGGCTGCCAGCGCCAGGCCGTGCCCGAATGAGGAGAGCGGATTGGTTGTATCGCAAAACAGGCCGCCTATCCCACCGGTCGCCAGCACCACGCGGCGTGTGGGCAATGCGAACACGGCGCCATGCAGGACAGTCAGCAAGCCAACAATGCTGCCCTCCGCGACAACCAAGCGAAGCGCTGTCATGCCTTCCATGATCGTGATCGAACGGGTTCGCCGCGCCACGCCGAGTAGCGCCCGAAACAACTCGCGGCCAGTTGCGTCGCCGGCGGCGTGCACGATGCGGCGACGCGAATGCGCCGCTTCCAGGCCCAGCTGCAGCCTCCCGTCTAGCGAGCGGTCGAAAGGAGTACCAAGACGAATGAGATTCTCGACGGCTTGAGGTGCGGCCTCTACCACCCGCCTGGCCATTTGTTCGTCGCAAAGCCCATCGCCGGCAGCAAGCGTATCGGCGAGGTGCAGGTCGGGGCTGTCGTCCTCCCCCAGACTCGCTGCGAGCCCGCCCTGGGCTAGAATGCTCGAGCCTTCGGTTCCGAGCGAGGTCCTTGACAGAAGGACGACTGGTTGCGGCGCCAAGTGTAGCGCCGTCATGAGCCCGGCGATACCAGCGCCGATGATGACCGGCGCTCCGCCAATGTGATGGATGTCCGCCGTCATACAAAGAGCATGCGTTCCACAGCCCAGCGGGCCCGTTCAGCGACATGAGGATCGATCGTGACGACGTGGCGGTTCTCCTCGAGCGCGGTCCGGATGTTGGCGAGCGTGATGCGCTTCATATGCGGGCACAGATTGCATGGGCGCACGAAATCTACTTCCGGATGCTCGACCGCGACGTTGTCGCTCATGGAACATTCCGTCATCAGCACCACACGCGCCGGCCTATGCCGCGCGACATAGTCGGACATCGCCGCCGTCGAGCCGGCGAAGTCGGCTTCCGCGACCACTTCAGGCGGACATTCGGGATGGGCAAGTACACTGATGCCGGGATGGGCCTCACGCAGCTCGCGGATGTCGGCCGCGGTGAAGCGTTCGTGCACCTCGCAGCGCCCCTTCCAGGCAATGATCTCGACCTTGGTCTGCGCCGCGATGTTCTTCGCCAGATATTCATCGGGCAGCATGATCACACGCGGCGCGCCGAGCGATTTCACCACCGCGAGCGCATTGCCCGAGGTGCAGCAGATGTCGGATTCAGCCTTCACCGCGGCGGAGGTGTTGACGTAGGTCACCACTGGAACGCTCGGATAACGCTGCCGCATCAGGCGCACGTCTTCGGCGGTGATCGACTCGGCCAGCGAACAGCCGGCGCCGAGATCCGGGATGAGCACGGTCTTGTCCGGATTGAGGAGCTTGGCGGTCTCAGCCATAAAATGCACGCCCGCGAGCACGATGATTTCGGCATCGACTGTCATCGCCTTGCGGGCCAGCGCCAGGCTGTCGCCGACGATGTCAGCCACGCAGTGAAAAATCTCCGGCGTCTGGTAGTTATGCGCCAGGATGACCGCATTGCGCTGTCGCTTCAGATTCAGGATTGCGTCGATATCCTCGACGAAGACCGACCACTCGATCGGTGGGATAACGCGCCGAACGCGGTCGTACAGTGAGGCGCTCGAAGGCAGGACGGCACTCATCGAGCCTCCGGTTATAGTCCATCTGATTATAAGATATATATAATCGTTGTGACTATAAGGGGTGTCAAGCCCGTGCGAGCGGTAATTTTGTGCCGGCCACAGGCCTCTCGTCGAGAATAGTATGATGGAAGCGGTAGAGCTGCGCAGGCCGGCCGCCGGTCTCGGCGGTCGTCGCCCCGGTCTTCTCAACCAGTTCCTGCTGCTCTATGAGCCGGCGAAAGTTCGGCTTGTTGATGAGCCTGCCGGAGAGCGCCTCCACAGTTCGCTGTAGCTGCAAAAGCGTGAAGAGCGGCGGCATCAGTTCGAACACAACAGGCCGGTATTTAATTTTGGAGCGCAGTCGTGCAATAGCCGTTGCCAGAATGCGGCGGTGATCGGCGATCATCGATCTGCCCGGCACCGAAGGGAGGATGGCCGAAACTCCGCCGCGCTTTGCTTCCTCCACCAGGGCGGCTTCGTAGAGCAGCTCGTAGCGCTGCAGCGCGAGTTCTTCGTTCCATGCCCGGCCGTCCAAGGCAAAGGCAACCGCCGCTCGCCGTCGGCGATCGAAGCGCGTCGCGCCGTCGTCCGCGCCGTCCGCCCATTCGATAAGGCGCGGCCGCAATTCTTCCAGCACTATCGGGGGCCTGCCGGACCGATGATCCTCCCACGGGAAATAGTCGTACCAGCTGGCCCAACTGCGCCTGCCCGAGGCGCCCGCATCTTCTTCGCGGGTGAGTGCGAGATAGCTGATCGAGATCACGCGCTGGTTGGCGCCGACCCGATCGCGATCGGCAAAGGTGTAGAGCTGCTCGATATAACCGAGAGGCTGACCGGTCTGCAGTTCCACCCATGCCCTAAGCCCCGACTGGAGCGAACGATGAGCGAGCTCAAACGGGCCCGAGGGAAGAGCGGCCCCCTGTTCGATGGTCAGAACACATGGTCCAGCGTCGTTCACGGCGACCACGACTGCGATCAGGTCGGCGTTGACATTGTTGGTCTTGCCTATGGTTCTGCCTTTCCTTGGTCCTTTGGCCTGATCCATGGTTCCTGAGCCACTTGGGTTAGACCTCCGTGCGAACTGTCTAAACCGATTTAGTTCTGTTCTTTATCATACCAATCGTCGCGTCAACACCACGCGCTGTGGCGACTTTACCTCTTCGAACCTGCACAAAAATATGCCAAACGCGACACTCGCCGTGGGTGACGCTGGGTGAGGAGAGACGTCGATTGAGCGTCGGAGGTATCGTAAAAGGCGATCACGCCGCCGGATATGCGTGCGCGAAAGGCAGCACGGCGCTTATCTGCCTGACGACCTACACCACTCCGGTAAGGTTGGTTGACGGCGCACTGTTCTCCGTTTCAATGGCGAGACATCCGGCACGGGGCCGGCGGAGCGACATGGCCATCGGACCGACCATGACGGCGCTGCGTTTGCGCCAACTTGACTGGGATACCAAGCGCCGTGCGGTCGAGCGGGCCGTGGATTGCGGCCGGCGCCAACAGGAGGGCTGCAACGCCTCACCGACGGAGGTCCGAGCCGTACCAATCAACGCTAATTTGTCCCAGCTATTCGCCTCGCGCGCTATCTCGTGGCCCCGCTTGAAATCCGACAGCAGGTTCAGAGATTCTTGATCTCGATACCGTATTTCCTCAGCGCGTAACCAATCTGGCGCGGCGTCAGTCCAAGCAGGCGCGCTGCCTTTGCCTGTACCCAGCCGGATCTTTCCATGGCCGCGATGAGACGCTCGCGATCGGTCATCTTCGCGTCGCTTACGAGGCCTAGCCGAACAGGCGCTGGCAGTGCCTGCTCGCTGTCGTCATGCGGGACCCCAATGGCGGCCGAAGCAAAAGCACCAGACGATTGCATGGCCGGGTTCAGTGGCAATGGTGCGATCGGCTCCGATTTCGGCGCAGTCTCCTTCGATGCGTGCTTCCATAGCATCGCGGAAAGGCATCGGCCATGGCAGCAGTCAAAGTCGTTTCTGCCGATTGACGCTCCCGCTGCCAGGGTCGCCGTCCGCTGCACGCAATTTTCAAGCTCGCGGACATTTCCGGGAAAAGCACAGTTCATCAGCACTTCAGTCGCACTCGCATCGAAGACCATCGTACGGCCGTTCTCGCTGTTGAAATTCTTGAGAAACTCAGCGGCAAGGAGCGGAATATCACCGCGCCTTTCGCGCAATGGCGGCACCAGCAGGGGAACAACGCTGATGCGATAATAAAGGTCGGCGCGAAACTCGTTCCTTGCAACCGCGTCTTCCAGGTTCCTGTTCGTGGCGGCAATCACGCGAACGTCGACCTTAATCGTCTGGTTGCTGCCGACGCGCTCGAACTCCTGCTCCTGCAGCACGCGCAGCAGCTTTGCCTGGAACGAGGCCGAAATCTCACCGATCTCGTCCAGAAACAACGTTCCCTTGTCGGCGAGCTCAAAGCGCCCCTTGCGCGAGTTGAATGCACTGGTAAAGGCCCCCTTTTCGTGACCGAACAGTTCGGATTCCAGGACTGTCTCAGGGAGCGCTGCGCAATTGAGCTTGATGAACGGCCGCTTGGCGCGTCCCGACATCTCGTGAACGGCCTTGGCGACCAGCTCCTTGCCGGTCCCGGATTCCCCGCGCAGCAAAACGGTGCTGTTGGACCTGGCTACTAACGCGACCTTCTCAAGCAGCCCGCGCAGCGCCGGGCTGTCGCCAATGATCCCCTTGACATGAGCCCTTTTGCCCTCATGCCCAGGCTGCTTGAGTTCGCCGAATTGCTTTTGCATCCGGATTTTCTCGGCCATCAGTCGCTCGCGGTCGGACGCGAACAGGCGATGCAGCTTCACTGTCTGTCCAACCAGATTAGCGATTGTGGTAAGGAGGCGCAGGTCGTAATCGAGGAGGGAGCCTGATTTGTTGTCCAGGATGCGGTCGATGGTCAGCGTGCCCACGACGTTCGCATCGACGCGAATGGGTACGCCGATGAACGACACTTTCATGTTGTCGGACGCCCCGAGCACGTCCTTGTCGGCGGCGTTGAAAGCCGGATCCAACGCTATGTTCTCGGCGACGAGCGCCATGCCCGTCGTTATGATCTGGTCGATCGCCGCCCGTGGCAGATGCTTGCGGTAGCGCTCATCGCTGCCTTCGCTCCAGCCGGCGCCGACGGTCATGTCCGGTATGCCGGCACCATCGCAGAGCGAGATGATGCCGTGCCGCACCTGCACCAACGATGGCAGGAGGTCGACGACGTTGGCCAACGTGGCTTCCAGCCCAGAGGGAGCGGTGAGCGCTGTCGACGTTTCAAAGATGTCCGGCGCCCTCTCGTGCAACGGCACAATAGGGACCACATGATTCGTCTCGGACTTCGAATTGGACTTTTTCATTTTTGGAAGCGATATGCAGCGTGACGAGATCTGCCTGGCACTTTGCTCGCAGTTGCGAGTATCGTGTTGCATGTGATCATCATCTCGCGCCATGAAATCGATGCCCGAGGCAAGTGCGCCTACCCTCCAGCGCGTGGATGTCCTTGGCGAATCGCATTCGTCGGCGTCTTCGCTCCGCAGGCCGCTGCACAATCGACGAGTTTGCTCGCCTCGCCCTTGCACGCGGCGATTCATTGAAGCACGTAAAGGCGTTGATGAAGATAGTCGTGACGATTGATCCGTCGGCAAGACGGACGTCTGCAGCCGGCTTTTCGCGCGCAATGAAATTGCCATCGAGATGATAGCTAATGTCGATGCCAGTCAGGCCCGGGCCGCGAGCAAGTGCGGCCCTGGCAAGATGGGGCGGCGTCATGCGGTCGATCGCAAAGCGGAGCGATGCTTGACGCATGGCTTTCCTCTCTCTTCATGAAGTGCGGGTCGTCGTTCTCGGCTGACTGGCTTCCGCCGCGCAGCAATCATTCGTTGTTAAACGAGACCGGAATGAGGCAGGTGAGTCAATCAAACTCCCGCTGCTTTTCTTTCATGAATGAAAGGAAATTAGGCTCTCATGATAGTATTTTATCAGTTTTTCAGATGTTTTCCGGCAGATAGATCTCAAACGGCAGAAAAGTCTGCCCAAGCGTCTCCGAAGTGCCGACCTTGATGGCCTGGGCCATCAGCGTCATCAGTTCCTGGCAAAGCAGGCGCTGGGGCGTGGCGACCGACATCGTGATCATGCCATCTGCGAGTGCAGCCCGTGACTCCGGCGTGATCTCGTTAACGATCGCGACGAGACCCCGGCTTTCGCCTTCTTCACGGAGCGCGGAGATCGCTCCCTCCATACCTCCGCCGGCCACATAGAAGCCGGTGAGTTCGGGTTCCCGTTGCATGAGATCCAGCGTGGCCTCGTAGGTGATCTGCCGTGCCTCAAGGTTCACGAGCGGATCGAGCAGCTCGAATGCCGGTGCATTCTCACGGAAATAGGAGCGAAAGCCGACCTCCCGCAGCTCCTGCCCCTGAAAACGGTGGCTGCCGACAAAAACCGCCACCTTGCCCGGCCGTCTTGCGACCTTTGAAAGCATCCACGCTGTCGTCCGCCCGACCTTGCGGTTGTCGAGGCCGATATAACCCTCACGAACACCTTCGGCGAAATCGGAAAGCAGCGAGAAAACGGGGATGCCTTTTGCCTTGAGTTCTTGGACGGCTGCCGTGATCGCCGGATGGTCCGGCGCCACCATGGCGATCGCGTGGCAGCGCGCTCCGAATTCCTTGAGCAATGGAATAAGGTCGCATGGCATGTGCGACGGCGCGAATTCGATGAGCGAAGTGCCATGGAAGCACTTCGCCGCGTTGACCGCCGCTTCGACCTCACGCGCGAAGCCCTGGTAGAAGTGGTGAGTCGGTTTTCTCAAGATGAAGCCAAGCCGATATTGCGGCAGGTCCGGCTGCAGGCGCTGCTTGATAAGACCTGCGGCGTGATATCCGATGGCCTGTGCCGCCGCTAAGACCCGCTGCGCAGTCTCCTTCCGCACCGGATGACGGGCATTCAGAACTCGGTCAACGGTGGCAACACTAACCCCGGCTTCCCGGGCGATATCAGCAATTATGGGTCGCTTCGCCATTGTTCGAGTCTGATTAAACGACATCAAGAAGAAATCCGGCAAAGGTCGATTCAGTAAAATCTGTCATTCCTGCATTGATCCTGTTCGCTACCGAATTCTGGTCGTGGCATGGTGCGAGGTAGAAGCCGAAATGTAGAGCCTGGGCGAATTGTTCAGCCGTGCCGACGGCTCCGACCCAGCTCCGCGCCCGGTTCCACGAACCGTCGCAAACTTCGGAGGCATTAAGCGCATCATCGAGGGCTTGTGTGTCGTGACCGGTGCAAGACCTTCGCAAGGCGCAGATGATTTTGCACCCACTGCATTTCGGGATTGTTGATTTCATCGGCCCGCGAGAGTTTGTTTGGAACCCGCGGCCCGATCGTCCGGCGTTTGGGACCAGCCAGGCGGTTCAACCGGCAGCGATGCTGCCGAGTTGCTCGGCGCGGGCGTTATCAGTGGCTGGCCGGTTGATGTCTCGGCAGGCTGGTGGCCGCAGAATGCAGCTTTCAATTGCGCCTGATCCAGTTCGGCTTCCCAGCGGGCGACGACGAGCGATGCCACCGCGTTACCGACCAAATTCGTCAGTGCCCTGCATTCCGACATGAAGCGATCGACGCCAAGGATCAGCGCCATTCCAGCAACGGGAACTGCCGGCACTACGGAGAGCGTAGCGGCCAACGTGACGAAGCCGGCACCTGTGACACCTGCTGCACCCTTGGAGGAAAGCATCGCGACGAGCAGCAGCAGGACCTGATCGCCAACTGACAAATCCGTATTCGTCGCCTGCGCGATGAAAAGGGCCGCGAGGGTCATGTAGATATTGGTGCCATCCAGATTGAAGGAATATCCGGTCGGGATAACCAGGCCCACGACCGAGCGCTTGGCGCCGGCCTTTTCCATTTTCGCCATGAGAGAGGGCAGCGCAGCCTCGGAGGAGGACGTTCCGAGGACCAGCAGCAGCTCTTCCTTTATGTAGCGGATAAGAGAAAAGATCGAGAAGCCGTTGTAGCGACAGACTGCACCGAGAACCCCGAATACGAAGAGGAAGGCCGTGAGATAGAAGGTCCCGACCAGCATCGCAAGGTGGGCTACCGAACCGATGCCATATTTGCCAATCGTGAAGGCCATTGCTCCGAAAGCACCGATCGGCGCGGCTTTCATCAGGATGCCGACCAATTTGAAAACGGGTGCAGTGAGGTCCTGAAGGAAGGAAAGAACCGATTTGCCCGATTCTCCGACCATCGCCAGCGCGATGCCGAAGAGGACGGAGAAGAACAACACCTGTAGAATGTCGCCTTCCACAAAGGCGCCGACAATCGTGGTCGGGATCATGTTCATGAGGAAGCCGGTCACGGACTGCTCATGGGCCTTTGAGGCATAGCCATTGACGGCTTGGACGTCGAGCGAGGTCAGATCGATGTTGAGGCCGGCGCCAGGCTGAATGACATTGCCGACGATGAGGCCGACGATAAGCGCGAGCGTCGAGAAGGTGAAGAAATAGACCATCGCCTTGCCGGCAACACGGCCGACCTTCTGAAGATCGCTCATGCCGGCAATTCCAGTCGACACGGTCAGAAAGATAACGGGCGCGATGATCATCTTGACGAGCTTGATGAAGGCATCGCCGAGCGGCTTCAGGTTTTCTCCGATTTGCGGATAAAAATGGCCAACCGCGACTCCGAGCAGGATTGCGACAAGCACCTGCACGTAAGGCTTGGCAAAAAGGGTCTTGCGGGGTGCGCGCTTTACGCTTGGAGCCAGTGGGGTCAACATGTAAGTTTTCTCTCCCTGACCGGTTTGGGGCGGGCTGTTCCTCCCCGCGGCTTCTCCCATCGCGGCGCCCCGGTCGAACGCTGCTGCGTTGTTGACTGCAATAGCCGTGCCAAGCCAAGAGAGCGCGGAAATCGCCGGAGCCTCAGGTATCTTCAACAAATCGCGCAGCAAGATTGTGCGGTTTTCCGCACGGATCGCCTTCCCTTCTGGCGGAACCCCGCACTATGGTTCGTCAATGATCGGTTTTAAGAATACGATGGCAGAAGAAGAAGACATGGGTAATGGCGCCTTCCAGCGCGCCCCATTGGTCTTCCCTGGTAGATCCGGCGGTCGATCTCTCTGGCTTGTGGTTTTGCTTGCAATTCTTGGTGCGGCGCTCTGTTTCGTCGTCTTTGCAACGGGACGCATCGCCGGCACCAGAGCAGAGTATGCCCTACGCGACCGTGCTCTTGCCGCGTTCCCGCTTGCAGCCGACAGTTTGAAAGGAGAGATCGAGAAGCAGCGAATGATTCCGCTGGTTCTGGCACGCGACGGTGCCGTTCAGGAGATGCTTCGCAGTCCGAGCACTGCCAACGAAGCCGCGCTTGATGAGAAGCTTCGCGCCATCGCGCGCGACGCCGGCTCTTCTATACTCTACATCATTAATCCTGAGGGCGTAGCGGTCGCTGCGAGCAACGCCGGCGAGCCGACCAGTTTCGTCGGCAGCGATTACCGCTTTCGCCACTACTTCACCGAGGCGATGGCGGATGGCGCGGCTATGCAATATGCGCTCGGCACGGTTAGCGCGCGCCCTGGTCTCTATCTGTCGAGCCGGGTCGATGGGCCGGAGGGGCCGCTCGGTGTGGTTGTGGTGAAGGTGGAGCTCGACCGCGTCGAGTCGCGTTGGCTGGAGAGCGGCTTCGTGGTCTTCACGACCGATGAGCGAGGCGTGGTTCTTGCCACGAGCGTGCCCCAATGGCGTTTTGGCGCTCTCTCACCGCTTTCCGCAAAGGAGAAGCAAACCGCTCGCGATCGTCTGCAGCTACCGGGCGTGACTTTCGAGCCGGTGCCGCTTTCCCGCCGCGGCGACAACCTGGTCACCGCAACTCCTGAGAGTCGATCAGCCGGTTTCGTTGCGGTTTCGCAGGATCTCGGCAAAGCAGTTCCGGGCTGGCGCATGTCGTTGCTCATCCCCGCCGACACCGAGATCTCCTCGGCGGTCATGACAGCCCGCGTGACAACGCTGCTTGCCCTCGTTCTCGTTGGATTCGTCATTTTCATCATTGTTCGACGGCGGCGGGCGGCCCGGCAGCGGCAAGAAGTGCTTGTGTTGCTGAATGCGGAACTGGAGCATCGCGTCGAACTGCGCACGGCGGAGCTCCAAAGCTCGAACGCAGCGCTCGCCGGTGAGATCGCCGAGCGAGAGAACGCTGAAGCAAGAGTGCGTCGCCTGCGCGACGAACTCGCCCAGGCGAACCGCTTGTCAATCCTGGGACAGATAACGGCCGGGGTCGCCCACGAGATCAACCAGCCGGTCGCCGCAATCCGCACCTATGCTGAAAATGCCGCGCGTCTTCTAGGGATCGGCCGGTCGCAAGAAACCGCCGAGAATCTGACCTCGATCGTCGCCATGACCGGCAGGATCGGCACGATCACTGAAACGCTAAGGTCCTTTTCCCGCCGCGCCAGCGGATCGATAGGACCGATACTGGCGGACGACGCGATCGACGGCGCTCTGTCGCTTCTTTCAGGCCGAATTCGCGATTCCGGGGTGACGATTGAACGGAAGCGGATCGATCCGTCTCCAATTGTCATGGCAAGCCGCATGCGACTGGAGCAGATACTCGTCAACCTTCTCCAGAACGCGCTTGACGCTCTGAAGGATCAACCGGAGCCCCGCGTCGAGATAGCGCTCGCCGAAAACGGGGAAATGGTCGCTATTTCCCTTCGGGACAACGGCCCCGGCCTTGCCCCCGACATTCGCAGGAGCCTCTTCATGCCGTTCGTTACCAACAAGGAAAAGGGTCTCGGTCTTGGCCTGGTCATTTCGCAAGAGATCGCACGTGAGCTCGGCGGCTCGTTGCGGCATGATGATGCCGGCCACGGGAGAGGGACTTCCTTCACGGTCGAGCTGAGGCGAGCGGCATGAGTGCTGAATCAGGACCGGTCATTTTTATCGACGATGACGAGGATGTGCTTCGCGCAGCCACGCAGATGCTGAAGCTTGCCTCGTTCTCACCGAGCGTGTTCGGTTCGGCTGAGGCCGCACTCGCCAGAATCGACGGGAACTTCGATGGCCCTGTCGTGAGTGACATCCGTATGCCCGGGCTGAACGGACTTCAGCTCTTCGAGCGAGTGAAGGCGATCGACCCGGAAATTCCGGTTGTCCTGATCACCGGGCATGCCGACGTCGAGCTGGCCGTTGCCGCCATCAAGGATGGCGCCTACGATTTCATCTCGAAGCCATATGCGAACGACCGGCTTCTCGTGACGCTGCATCGCGCTTCGGAAAAACGGCGCCTGGTCCTGGAAAACAGACGTCTTAGGGATGCGGTTGTCCGATCTGCGGGCGATATCCCGCTGATCGGGGAGGCACCGACCATGATTCGATTGCGCGAAACTCTCCGCCAGATCGCCGATACCGATGTGGATGTCCTTGTGGAAGGCGAGACGGGCACGGGCAAGGAGGTGGTCGCGGATCTGCTTCACCGCTGGAGCAGACGACGCACGAAGCCCTTCGTTGCCCTGAATTGTGGAGCGCTGCCCGAAAGCGTCATCGATAGCGAACTTTTCGGGCACGAGGCAGGCGCCTTTACTGGCGCGCAGAGGCGCAGGACCGGTCGCATCGAGCATTCGAACGGAGGGACGCTCTTCCTCGACGAAATCGAGTCGATGCCGCCAGCACTCCAGGTGAAGCTTCTGAGGGTGCTTGAGACCCGGCAGATCACGCCGCTTGGCACGAACGAAACCCGCAGCATCGACCTTCGTGTCGTGTCGGCTACCAAGGCCGATCTCGGCGATCCGGCCGCCCGCGGAGATTTCCGGGAAGACCTTTATTTCCGGCTGAATGTGGTGACGCTCCGCATCCCGCCGCTTCGCGAAAGGCGCGAAGACATCCCGATGCTCTTTGGGCATTTCCTGGAACGCGCCTCCAAACGCTTCAGCAGGCCAGTTCCGGACATCAGCGCTGGCGTGCGCGATCGCCTCGTGAGCCACAATTGGCCCGGCAATGTCCGTGAACTCGTGCATTTCGCCGATCGCGTTGCATTGGGACTTGAAAGGCTAGGCACGCCCATTGCATCAGGTCGAAAGGAACAAGCGGTATCAAGCCTCCACTTGTCCGAGAAGGTCAGCCTTTATGAGGCGACTGTCATCCGCGATGCCTTGCAGGAATGCGGCGGCGACGTGAGGCGAACGATCGAAGTCCTGGGAGTTCCCCGCAAGACCTTCTACGACAAGCTGAAACGACATGGGATAGACACGGCCGATTATCGAAAAACCGCCATTGGCTGAAGCCTTCTTGCTTGCATGTCGCGGAAAAGAAATTTCGCCATTCTCGTCCGACTCAAAGGATGCACTATGGGCTAGGTGAAGCGAGCCTGAGGTCGCTTTCGGAGCGCTATGGCATCAACCCCAAGACGGTCGCGAAGTGGAGAAGCGGAATTCGACCGCGATCTGTCCACCGGCTCCAGGGAGTCGACAGTTCTGTCTGTCGAGGAAAACCGTTGTTGTGGCCTTCCGCCGCAACAAGGCTGCTGCCGCTCGACGATTGCCTCTACGCGTTGCAGCCGACGTCACGCATCTGACGCGCTCCCACCGCTGCCTGCAGGCAAGCATCGGCCGATTGCCAGATGTCGACGGCGACAGGCCGGCGAGAAGAGTCAAGAGAATGAACCGGACCATCAAGACGCAACCGTCAAGCGCTTCCACTACGACGATCGCGACCAACTGCGTCGGCATCTTGCCGACTTCGTCGCGGCCTACAATTTCGGCCGCAAGCTGAAGACCCTCAAGGGCCTCACGCCCTGCGAGTTCATCTGGAAGGCATGGGCTTCCCAGCCCGAGCGTTCACTTTCAATCCGCTCCAGCAAATGCCGGGACTAAACATTTAGCAAATGGCGGATGAGGTGCACGATGCAAGTTAGCACGTCGCCTGGGGAAAGGTGCGCCGATCGCCTCCCTCTTGGCCAACCAGTTCGAGCTTGCCGTCTTACCAGGCCCCCGCCAATCTCGTTGCGTTGTTGTTTAGCGTTGCAACAGATCCTTCAAAGAAATTCATGGAATCGTTGCGAGCGCAAATCGCTGTCAATGGTACGCTCATCACAACTTTCGAGATCAGTGGCGGCAGAAATCTGGTGTCGTTTTATGTTCCGCCGCCAAACAGCATTTGCGAAGAGCGCGAAATGACAAAGCCAGCAGGACGAGGGTACCAGCCATGCGCACATCGATTACACCCAAGTCGCCCGCGATACGATACTCGATATTGGCTACGACGATGCCATCGGCTTTGATGGTCGAAATTGCGCCGTCGTTCTGGCTCTCACCGGGCAGTCGCCCGACACCAGCCAGGGCGTTGATGAAGGACGATGGCAGGATCTCGAGCAAGGGCGGGATCAGGGCTCATGTTTGGATTCGCATGTTTTCGATCTCCGACCGAAAGGCATCATCAAGATGCTTGATCTCGTACGCCCGATATACCGCAACACGGCGACATACGGACACTTCGGCCGTGAAGAGCCTGAGTTCACCTGGGAGAAGACGGACAGAGCCGACGACTTGCCGCGTGGGGCAGGACCGGCAGCTGCGTGAGCGCCGCTGGATCAAGCGCATGCGGCAACCCTTTTCAACTCGCTAGGCCCGCGCCCGCCGCGGCAGGCGCTTCGACATCATGCTGACGGCTGTGTGATCGACACGGGCGGTTACCGGAAAGGCGACAAAAAAGTGCGTTACGACATCGTTATCATCGGAGGAGCCATCGTCGGCTCTTCGATCGCCTACTATCTGCGCGAGGAAGGGTTTTCCGGCTCGATCGCGCTGATCGAGCGCGATCCGCAGTTCGCGCACGCGGCAACGACGTTGTCCTGCGCCTCCATTCGCCAGCAATTCTCGATCCCGCAGAACATCCGCCTGTCGCAGTTCACCATGAAACTGTTCCGGCGGCTGAAGGAAGAATTCGGCACGGATGCCGATATCGGGTTCCGCGAGAGCGGCTATCTGATCCTCGCCGGAGAAGCCGGGCTACCGATCCTCAAGGCCAATCACGAGGCGCAGATCGCCGAGGGCGCCGACATCGTGCTCGAGGATGCCGAGCAGTTGACGCAGCGCTTCGCCTGGCTGTCGACCGAAGGCATTTCTGCCGGCGCCTATGGTCGGACCGGCGAAGGCTGGTTCGACGCGCATGCGATGCTGACGCTGTTCCGCAAGGCGCTGCGCGGCAAGAACGTGGACTTTATGACCGCCTCGGTCATCGGCATCGAGCGGCAGGGCCACCGTGTCACCGGCGTCAGGCTCGACAATGGCGAGACGATCGAAGCCGGCACCGTCCTCAATGCCGCCGGGCCGAATGCCGGCAAGGTCGCCGCTCTCGCCGGGCTGGCGCTGCCGGTCGAGCCGCGCAAGCGCAATGTCTTCGTCTTCGAGGCGCGCGAAAAATATGCCGACATGCCGCTGCTGGTCGATCCCTCCGGCATCTATGTCAGGCCGGAAGGCCCGGTCTATCTCACCGGCGGCGCCGAGCCGGAAGAGGGCGACGGCCCGGCCGATCCCCAGGATTTCGAGGTCGACTGGCCGCTGTTCGAAGAGGTGATTTGGCCGGTGCTGGCGACCCGCATTCCAGCCTTCGAGGCCATCAAGCCTACCCGCGCCTGGGCCGGGCACTACGATTACAACACGCTCGACCAGAACGCGGTGATCGGGCCGCACCCCAAGGTGAAAAATTTCCTCTTCGCCAACGGATTTTCAGGCCACGGTCTGCAGCAGGCCCCGGCGGTCGGCAAGGCGCTGGCCGAGCTTCTCGTGCATGGCGGCTACCGCACGGTCGATTGCTCCGCGTTTGGGTACATCCGTGTCGCCGAAGGGCGGGCGTTTAGGGAATTGAATGTGATCTAGCAACAACGGCGCCGCGACGGTCTCCTTTGGTGCCGGCGGGACAGAGGGGCGCGAAGGTTCGCGACAGGCGGTGCCGCGGTACAAAGGCCTTGATGTTTAGCTTGCCCTGTTCGGTTGGGATCTCCGCAATATCAATGTGGAAGAAGCCGATGCTTGCGCTGCAGACATCGGTGCAATGAAGAGCGCGTCAGATGCGGGATCGTCGGCTGCAAGGCCGTAGAGGCAATCGTCCAGCGGCAGCAGTGTGTTGCGGCGGAAGGCCACAACAACGGTCCTCTTCTACGGCAGACAGCACCTTCGATCTCGGCTCCCTGGGGCCGGTGGGCAGATCGGCGGTCGAACTCCGCTCCTCCACTTCGCGACCGTCTTGGGGTTGATGGCATAGCGCTTCGAAAGCGAGCTCAGGCTCGCTTACAGCTCGACCCATCGCCTCTTTCTTTGTGGCGCTCCCATGCAGAACCTGGCCCAGTCGAAGCTTCGTGGCCGCGGCCCGCGCTCATGGCCGGCTTACTTAGGTCGATGCTGCGTGCTGTCACCGTGAGGTTCCGCTGGGGTTAGCGGTGCGTCGAGCACAGCGAGCGGGTTCACAACCAACGCTCTGGAACCCATGTCGCTAGCCATCCATGGCGTGGATGCGTTTCATCGAAACAGACGATTTTACCGATGTTACGGCACGATGCATAGAAAGAATTCAAGAATGTAGCAGCCTTAAGGAAAGTGGTTGATGTTTGCGTTGGCTCCGAAGAGCATTTTCTGGTCTGCGCGGAAGACCAGCCCAGGCGCGCGTCCATCGCGGCCAGGCACTTCCGCGACAGACGCAAGCTACATCGCATTGGCACAGCACGACAATCTTCCCCGAATTGCGCAGGCGCTTGCCTCAAACGCAGCAGCAAAGCTGAGGCTTGTGGTGTTCTGGAGAGAGGCAATTTAGATGCTTGTTGATCGCTCAAGGAACGATCGGTTCGTTGTTTCTCGACGGCGCACGGGTCTCGGTGATTGCCTGTGGTCTCTCGCGTCGGCTTGGGACTACGCACATCGGACGGGACGAGCTTTAGCAATAGATTGGCGCGGCTCTTGTTACCTTGACAACCCGTTTGCGAATGCCTTTCCAGCTTTCTTCAAGCCAATTGAGGATATCGGTGGTGTACGGGTCATTTGCGATGACCAGATCAACCACGTCTCATTCCCTGGTCCCTTCTTCCCGTCGTGGTGGAACAAGCCATCCATCGACTGCGTGTACCGTCCGGATGAACAGATTTTCCAAGAACGTGACGAGCTTAACGATCTTTTCCAGGCCCAAGATGATTGTGAAGCCAACACGGTAGTGTGTGATGCTTGCTTGATGTGGCGCTGCGATGAAAAGGCCGAGCGAACCATATTTAGGAGCATCACACCGAGGGTCGAAATTGAGGATCGCATTGAAGCGCTCTACCAGGAACATTTTGACGGGCACAGCATAATTGGAGTCCATGTCCGCCACGGCAACGGCGAAGATATTATGGATCACGCACCTTACTGGGCTGATCCGAAGGTTGCCTTAGAGCAGGTATGCACTGCCATTCGTATGGCCAAGGCGCAACCGCATTCAAGACCTGTAAGGGTGTTCTTGTGTACAGACAGCGCCAAGGTTGTTGATCACCTGTCGGGCGTATTTCCCGAACTTTTCACCGTCCCAAAACGCTTCCAGGCGGATCAGGCCGGCCCCTTACACAGTGCAGCACTGGGCACCGACGGGGGGTTTTCCGCGCTCGTTGAGATGTATCTCCTCGGTCGATGCGACACTGTTATTCGCTTTCCTCCGACTAGCGCCTTCACCCGCTACGCCCGCCTCTTCGTGCCACGAATTGTCGAATTCGATTTGAATGACCCGCGTCGTTTGATCTTGATCGACAACACTTTCGAACGTTCCCCGGCTCCATGAAAGGCTGGCATCCCGATCGAACTCTCCCTTGCCTTCGCGCAGAGGCCCCCGTTCGCCCTGCCCAATACGCCCCTTTCTCGCCACGCAATCCCGCCGCAGGCGAGCGTTTTCATGGGCGCGTCAAAATCAAAAGGATTCAAGCTTGTCAAAGAGAAAAGTAGCTTTAATCACCGGGGTTACGGGACAAGACGGTTCCTACCTCGCAGAATTGCTTTTAGAAAAGGGCTATTCTGTGCATGGGATAAAGAGACGATCGTCTCTTTTTAATACTGGCCGTATAGACCATCTCTATCATGACCCTCATGAAAGTGGCGTTGATCTTACACTTCACCACGGGGACTTGACAGACTCGTCGAGCCTTACGCGCGTCATCCAACTGGTTCAGCCGGACGAAATTTACAATTTGGCAGCTCAGAGCCACGTTGCAGTCTCCTTTGAAGAACCAGAATACACCGCGAACTCCGATGCCTTGGGTGCGCTGCGTATCCTCGAGGCAATTCGGATCCTGGGGCTCGTCAAGCATACGCGCTACTACCAAGCCTCGACGTCTGAGCTCTACGGGCTGGTGCGGGAAACGCCACAGACCGAGACGACACCGTTCTACCCCCGGTCCCCCTACGCTGTTGCCAAATTGTATGCTCACTGGATCACCGTAAATTATCGAGAATCTTACAATTTGTATGCATGTAACGGCATTTTATTTAATCATGAGTCACCTGCGCGCGGAGAAACATTTGTAACTCGCAAAATCACGCGCGCCTTGACTCGGATTAAGCTTGGAATGCAACGCACTCTATTCCTCGGCAACCTTAATGCGCGTCGCGATTGGGGGCACGCTCGAGACTACGTCCAGATGCAGTGGTTGATGCTGCAGCAGCAGCAACCTGAAGACTTTGTGATCGCTAGCGGTGAGCAACATTCGGTGCGCGAATTCGTCACCGTCGCGGCCGCTGAACTCGGCATCGATGTTCGTTGGGTGGGGGAAGGGGTCGACGAAGAGGGGTACGATGCAAAGACGGGAGCTCTGATCGTAAAAGTAGATCCCCGCTATTTTCGTCCTGCAGAAGTCGAGACACTTCTCGGCGATGCCCGCAAGGCGAAAGAAAAACTTGGGTGGGAGCCCAAAATCTCCTTCATCGAATTGGTTAGGGAGATGGTTCGGGAAGATTTGCGCATGGCGGAGCGTGAAGCAGTGCTGATGAATCAGGGTTATTATTCACACAGTCCACGAGAGTTATGCTGACAACGGCGGCGCCATGCGGGGTTGTTGTCAGTGCTATGGTGGCCTTCTTAAGGAGCGCCCAGAGCGTTAACAATGGAAAACAAAAAGATGAAGAAAGTCTATGTGGCAGGCCATCGCGGCCTTGTTGGATCGGCCACGATGAGAGCCCTCGAGGCGTTAGGATCCTATGAGATAATAACACGTACTCACGACGAACTGGATCTATTTGACCGGAGCGAGACGCGCAGGTTCTTCATGTCGCAGCGGCCAGATTACGTCGTTATGTGCGCCGCGAAGGTTGGTGGTATACTGGCGAACGCCAGCTCCCCTGTCGATTTCCTTCATAACAACCTCGCGATTCAAGTCAGTGTTTTTGATGCCGCTTACGCTTCCGGCGTCGAACGGATGATTTTTCTTGGCTCCTCGTGTATCTATCCACGCGACTGTCCGCAGCCGATACGGGAGGAATACCTTCTCACCGGTCCGCTTGAAGCGACGAATCGTCCCTACGCTTTGGCAAAAATCGCAGGTGTCGAATCGTGCTGGTCTTTCAACCGGCAGTACAAGGCGCGCTATCTCGCGTTGATGCCGACCAATTTATATGGTCCCGGCGATAATTATCACCCCGAAAATTGTCACGTTCTGCCTGCTCTGATACGCCGCTTTCATCAAGCTAAAATGAACGGCGACTCCTCTGTGGGGGTCTGGGGATCCGGAAATCCTCGGCGAGAGTTTATGTATTCGTCGGATGTAGGCGATGCCATTGCGTTCCTGCTTGGCCTGCCAGATTCGGATTTTGACGCCTTGACAGCCCCCGACACTGCGCCCCTGATTAATGTTGGCGTTGGTGAGGACGTCACAATTCGCGAGGTGGCGGAACTCGTCAAGGCGGCGGTCTGCTGGGAGGGCAATTTGGTGTTCGACACGACGAAGCCAGACGGTACTCCGCGCAAGCTACTGGACGTAACGCGCTTGCGTAACCTTGGCTGGAAAGCCAAAACGTCCCTTGGTGCCGGGTTGCAAGCGACGTATGAGGATTTTCTTCGCCTTCATGCGGCTTGATGTGGAAGCGCGCATCCAGGTTGGACTGCATGTCCGACCGGGTGCAAGCTCGCCCAGTCCGGCCAAACAGATGAGAGGGACGCATACATCTCGAGGCGGCCGCAATAGTGGCCTGTGCTGACTTTGCAGACCGGACCTCTCTGCGACCGGCGATGCAGAGGATCACCCAGAAGCTTGCCCAAGCCAAATGGGAAGGGGAAGGCCGCATAACTGGCCGCACCTGGAACGGCTGTGCGTGAGCGCCGTCAACTCAAGCCGCCAGTTAGAACTGCTCGACCTCGCGGGAGCCGCTGCTTACGAAGCTGGCATCGACAGGAAAGCCAACCAGGCCCGCATCATGCCTCGAGGCAGGCCTTATCCAAGGCGGTGCATGCGGAAATGGCGGGCGTCGACGTATGCTTTTCAACTCGCGCTTAGCCGCAGGCGGGATCGTGTCCCCTGCGTGGTGGAGCTGGCGGCATTGGTCGCCGTGCTCTCCGGCATGGGCCGGGCTGATCGGATTGGTTCAGTCTGCGTTGTTAGCGCCGAACTCACTCGCCTCAAGGTCATGGCGCCACAAGCGCGGATTCGCGGCGCCGTGGTGCGGGCGTTACAACTCATGCAGCAGCGGGTCTCGTTGATGGCGAAGCGGGCTGCCCTGAACCAATCGCTCGCGTCTGCGGCGCGCCAAGCTGTCGCGCAACGCGATCATCCTGACGCTCTGGGATGGCAGTGGCAGGTGACCGCCTATGCGGTGAGCACGCTTGGCCTTAGCTCGATTGGCATCGACCCCAACCGGCCCTGGTCATCGCGCCGTGCCACAGCTTTTACCGCCAAGTGAAGCCGATCAGCTGCGACCGCTCGCCGCGACAACCCTGGCGCCAGACTATGCTCTGCTCGGCTGGTTCGAGCCCGTCGCCGCTGTGTTCATCCGCAGCATCGAATGCCATATCCGCTGCAGCCTCGAATGCAATAACCGTCGTAGCTTTTCAGAGTGCCTCTCGGAGTTGTTGAAAAACCCGGAAGTCAATTGCCCGTTTTACCTTTTCGGCAATGTTGAGGTGTCTGAGAATGGCTCAAACGATACCCCGTTTGGCTTCATGCAATGTCTCGCCCAGTCCGACGAGACGGGCTGCGGCCTGACCCGTCGGCATGTCAATGACCGTGATTGCGCTTGCCGCAAGGAAACGACGCTCGTTCTTGGTCAGCGTCGCTGTATCGATTGCCGCAAAATGTGGGCCATTGGAGCGCTTCATGATCTGCCGGGCATAGGTGCGCAGCATCTGATCGTTGAAGCGGCAGCCGATGAAGAAAAGACCACGACTAGCTCGCCGTTCCTTCACCAGGTCAGGGATCGGCGTCTGGATGTCGATTTCGCTCAGCACTTCAACGTAGTCGGAATCTGCGACGAGGAAGTTTGCGGCCGGCCTGGCACCGCCGTGAGGGGCGTAGAGAACCGTCTTCGCCGCTGGTGCGGATTCGAGTAATATCCCGGACAAATCGTAGGCTTTCGTCCAAATGTCACCGATCTCGTGCGCCCGTGTTACGCCCTGTATTTCGACGACGTCCGTTCGGCGGGTCTGTATTAGAGCCGCGCGCATGGCACCGTCGTACCAGCTGTCGACGATCACGGAGAGCGGCAGCGTTGCAAGCCAGGCATGCAAGATGGTCGGCACCACCGGGGCCGCGAATATTTCGGCCATCCAAACTTGAAGCGTCCGGCGGTGCCGGCGCTGTTCGATATACTGCGCTACCGACCACATGTTGGTGCGAATCTTCGAAGGGGCTGGCGCGCGCTTGTTGAGCGCTGCGGCAACGGCTTCGGGGGTATGCGGTACGGGCGGTCCCGCGGAGCGGATCTCAAGCAGACCCGGGCCGAGATAGGGAATGACCTGATCGGCCGCGAGCCCTTTCTTCAAAAGGTCAAGCTGCCTTTCGGCAAAACTGTCCCGAATGACGACGAGATGGCCCGAGGTCATTGTGTTCATGCTCGTATCCCTTTGCCGCTCTCTTTGTGTCAACCCGAAGGTCAGTCCTCGTCGGAAATCTTCCTTGCTTCCACGGTAATCGGCAAAGGCGTATCGCGCGGAAGGTCGGGCAGGACTAGCCGCCAGCCGTTCTTCAGCGTCACGGCGCCACCCCATAAGTGTTCGTTGTCGACCTTGATGATCGGCTCTTCGAGATCCTTTTTGGGAATATATGCCGACAAGCCAGCACGGGTCCTGCGGATCATTACCCTCATCGGGCCGTTCCTTCGTCAAACCCAGCACCGATTTCGGCACTGGAAGGAGTCCGGGCCGTCTCAAGGCTCATGAGTTCACGCGCACGCATGCCGACGACGGTGCCGCGATCGACCCATTCGACCGCATAGATGTAGAACTGCTGGAGAAAGGTGCCGATGTCGCGCACATAGCCCTCGTCGCCTTTGCGCACCAGATTTTCACCGATCTCCTTGCCCGGATAGGTGCCGTCATTTTTTATGTGGCGTGTGGCGCGGACCCGCTCACCCGGCATGAATCGCGGGGGTGTACGGATTTCGATGTCCTGTTCGCGTCCGAGGCTCATGGCCGTTCCTTTCTCTCGGCTGCAGCTTTCCAACAGGAGGTCGATGGTCCTGCGGAGGCGCCTCGACCGTGTCAGTAGCCGAAATGGAGGTCAGGCAGGGACGCAAGTCTTCGACACCGGACATACCGAGGCGCATTGCTGCGTTTCGAAGGTCCCCTCGCATTCGGTGCACTTTTTCGGATCGATCACGTAGGTCTCGCCCTTGAACTTAATCGCGCCCGAAGGGCATTCAAACTCACAGGCACCGCACTGGGTGCATTGGGAAGCGATGATCTTAAAGGCCATTTTCAACTCCGGTTCGGTTAGAATGAGGCGGCTCAGGCCGTCGCAGCCAGTGGCTCACTCCCAAACTCGGCGGCGTAAAGCGCGCCGATCGCGGTCTCGATGTAGTCATACCCGTAAGCCTCCGTTGCTCGGATCCCACCTTCCTTGAGACGATCCTCGGGGCAATTTCCAATTCTCGCGCACAGCACGATGTCTACGCCTTCGAGCGTAGAGATGACGCCGTCGAGGCTCTTGTCCTCGGCCCGGCCGCCGAGGCAATACTGTTCGACCTTGCGATGACCGACGAAACTGATCCCTTTCGGAGAGGCCTCATAAACCTGGAATTCCTTCGCATGGCCGAAATGCTCGTTGATGCGGCCGCCACCCTTGGTCGCCACCGCTACCAGAAGCGATTTGCCGGAGCCTGCGGTCTTGACCATCCCGAGCGCCTCGCTCTTGGCCGCCAGGCGATCGCCCCGCTCGCGCGCGACCACTGCCCGATATGTCTCGCGCTTGCTGGCGTCGTACGTGACCTTGTCGGGAAGCCGGTCGAGCGTGAATTCCTGGCCACGATCCTCGCCGAGCAGGCCGACAGCATCGGCCCGGCACTGCCGGCAGTGGCGCATCAACTTGGCGCCGCCTTCGAGACGATCCTGAAGGGCCTTCAGCTCCATTGCCTTGGGGCCGCGCTGCCCACTCAGGCCGTAATGCGTACCGTGCGCCGGGTCGGAAATCAGCGGCATGACATTGTGCAGGAACGCGCCGCGCTCCTTGACCCATTTATTCACCTCGATCAGGTGCTCATCGTTTACGCCGGGGATCATTACCGAATTGATCTTGGTGAGGATGCCGCGCGCCGTCAGCATCTCCAGCCCCGACATCTGTCGTTCGTGCAGGATCGTGGCGGCCTCAACGCCGGTATAACGGCGGTTGCCATAGAAGATCCACGGATAGATCTTGGCACCGATCCGCGGGTCGACCATGTTGATGGTGATCGTCACGTGATCGACATTCATTTCGGCAAGCTCGGCGACGCGGTCTGGCAGCGCGAGCCCGTTGGTTGAGATGCACAGCTTGATGTCGCCGATTTCCTTGGCGACCCGTTGGAATGTCGCCTTTGTGTTCTTCCAGTCGTAACAGGCATCGCCCGGTCCGGCGATGCCAAGCACGGAAAGCTGCGGCACTTCGTTGGCAACCCCGATCACCTTGCGCAGCGCCTGGTCGGGCGTCAGCCTTTCCGAAACGACCCCAGGCCGGCTTTCGTTGGCGCAGTCATATTTGCGATTGCAGTAGTTGCATTGAATATTGCAGGCTGGGGCGACCGCCACATGCATGCGCGCGAAATAGTGGTGCGCTTCCTCTGAAAAGCAGGGATGATCCTTGATCTTCTCCCAGACGGCCGAGTCCATCTCGTGCGGCTTCGCGGAGGAGCCGCAGGATGAAGATGCGCAGCCACCGGATTTCGCTCTCGCCGGCGACTGATCGAAGACTGTCGTGCCGGAAAGGCCCTGTAGCGAAATCATCGGTGCGGACATGGAGCGGCTCCGTGCGTGGTGTGAACATCGCACTTCAGAGCGCAAGAGATATGCCAACCCCAAAAGCGGTCTTATCCGTCATGTTGGCTTTTACGTCGGCCTTTTGTGTCCAATTGTGTCCGTTTCCTGCGACACGGTTTTGTCAGGTCGCCGACAACGGTCAAAAGCAACGCGAAAAGTGACGTCTTGTCTCAGTTACGCCCGGTGCGGGCAGCAACCGCGCCCCCACGTTTGATGTCATCAGGGACGTTTAGAACTTCTTCACTTCGATATGATGCCGGCGCAGAGCATAGCCGACCTGCCGCGGCGTGAGACCGAGGAAACGAGCCGCCTTGGCCTGAACCCAGCCGGCTTTCTCCATCGCATCGATCAGTCGGTCGCGTTCCGTCAGACGCTGGTTGATTGCTGGGCAAGCTGGATGGTTGGGGTCGCAGGTCTCGCCGGGCGATGCCTCATTCTGGGAGGGGCCGACTCGCATGGCAGGCAGCGGCGATCCAACCGGCATCATATTGCCACGTGCGAACTCGTCGACGGCATAGGCGCCGTGCGAACGGCCGACTCCTTTCCACAGAAGCGAAGAAAGGCACTGGCTGTTCTGGCAGGCGAAATCCGACGGAGTTATTGTCATTGATCGCGCAAGTGTGGCCGTCCGTCGCACACAATTCTCCAACTCACGCACGTTGCCAGGGAAATAGCATTGCGAGATCAGGTCAAGCGCCGACGGCGTGAAGGCAAGATCGCGATGGTTCTCCTTGTTGAATCTATCGAGGAGAGCTTTGGCAAGGCGTGGAATATCGCCCGGCCGCTCTCTGAGGGGAGGCAAGACTATTGGCACCACATTGATGCGGTAATAAAGGTCGGCCCTGAACTCTCCATTCCGGACAGCCATCTCGAGGTCCTTGTTGGTGGCGCATATGAGCCGCACGTCAACCTTTAGGGTCCTGGTGCCGCCCACTCGCTCAAGTTCTCCTTCCTGCAAGACGCGCAACAGCTTGGCTTGAAAGGCAGGCGAAATCTCGCCGATTTCATCAAGCAGCAGGGTTCCGCCATTCGCCAATTCGAACCGGCCGGCGCGCTGCAGGATAGCCCCGGTGAAGGCGCCCTTCTCGTGGCCAAAGAGCTCCGATTCCAAGACGCTTTCGGGCAATGCGGCGCAGTTCAATTTGACGAAGGATTTCTCCCTCCGATGCGAAAGCTTATGGATGGCCTGTGCAAAGAACTCCTTGCCGGTACCGCTTTCGCCTCGCAGAAGCACGGTAGAATTGGTCCTGGCCACGACCGAGACGATCTCCAGCACTTGCTTGAGTGCGGGACTTTCTCCGATGATTCCGTCGATCTTGACATGCGGATGTCGGGCCGGATGGGTCCTGTCCTCGTCGAGCGATTGCTCTGGTCTCGGTTGCTTCTCGATAAGTCGCTGACCAGCCGTGCTCAAAGTGCGATGCAGGCGGATGGTCCGGCCGACCAGATTGGCGACCATGGCCAGGAAACGTAAGTCCTCCTCGTAACGGAACTTGGTGGTACCGTTCCTGACCCGGTCGATCGACAGCGTCCCGAAGATCTTTTCCTCAGCCTTTAGCGGGACACCGATAAACGCAGTTGCGATCGTGCCGCTGGTCGATTGAGGATCGGCCTGAAACAGCTCCGACGTGCTTGTGTCTTGTATGACGATCGGCACTCCAGTAGCGACGATTTTGTCTATTACGGCCTGGGGTATGACACTGCCGATGGCTGACTGAGGCACAGCGCCGCCGGTAGTTGCGCTAATCTGCGGCTCTCCTTCAGCGTCCAGGACGACAATTGCGCCATGACGCATTTGCACAAACGAGGAGAGGATATTCGCGACATTGGCAAGCGTAATCTCCAGCCGGGTCGGGGCAGTCAGAATCTTCGATATCTCGTAGATTCCCCCGAGCAAGCTGTCCGCATTGCGCGCCGCTTCGACCGCAGGTTCAGGCGGGGTGTTCCGAGATACAATTTCACCGACCTGATCTGGAAGCATGTGAGCCATGCAAACACCTCAAGGGTTGTCCAAGGTGCTCCTCCCAGGCCCTTTTTTGTATTTTGAGTTCCAGAAACATAGTATTTTCAGCCTTTCGGCAATTGTGAACAATATTGGCGGTCTTGACCGCATTCCGAGCCTCTCGTTTCCCGCTCTTTGCGCCAGTCATCCGAACTTGAAGAGAACGCCGAAGCCGCCGCGCGGGTAATTCCACACGATCTCACCGCTGGCCTCGCACAGCACGCGACAGGTGCCGCATTCCATGCAGCCGTCGGAAGTGGTCTCCACCTGTCCCTTGTCGTTCAACTCATAGCATTTGGCCGGGCAGATGTGTGTCAGCGCGAGCAGGTTCGCGCTCGGCCTCTCGTGCGGTCGCACTTTGATATGCGGGCGGCCCGGATCGACCAGATAGCGGTTCTGATAAAGCTTCTCCTCGACACGTAACTTCGTCACGGCCATCGTCATCCTGTTTCTCCTTCAGCGCCAGGCGAGTGCCAGGCGGACCACATCGCTGATCAGCCCCCAGCGCGAACGCGCCTTGATGAAGGCAGCAGTGGTCGCCTTTTCCTTCTCGATTTTCGGGGTTCCGTCGACCCGCATGAAGTTCTGCGCGGCCTGCGACATCAACTGCGGGTAAGTCATGAAGAAATTGCGGGAATTGGTGTGTATCAGGGCCGGCATGTCCTTATATTTCATCAGGTCTTTGACTACGAAGGACTTGTCCAGCATGGTCTTGTAGAGGGCGAGGTTCCTCCTGATCATCGGCTGGTTGCGGCCCTTGATCTCAATGATTGCCTCGCCCGCGATGCGACCGGAAGTCATGGCAAGGTTCGAACCCTCGCGGTGAATAGCGTTGTTCAGTTGGGCGGCATCACCGACCGCCACCCAACCGTCGCCGAAGAGCTGCGGAATTGCCTTGTAGCCACCTTCGGGAATGAGATGCGCGGAATACTCCTTGACTTCCGAGCCCGCGATCAGCGGCCGGATCGAAGGATGGTTTTTGAAGTTGTCGAGGAGGACGTAAGGGCTCTCCATTGTCTGGGCGAAATCGGAGACGAGGCAGCCAATGCCGAGAGAGATCGACTCCTTGTTGGTGTAGAGGAAGGCCAGTCCGGCCATGCTGCGGGAAATCGTGCCCGCCGCTTCGATCACGCAGCCTTCGTCGCCCTGGAGGCCGAACCGCTGCTCAATGACCTCATCGGGTAGGAAATGCATTTCCTTGACAGCGAGCGCCACGCTTTCTGGCTTCGGCATCTTGCGCAGGCCGGCCCGTGTACCGAGCAGTCCGTTGACACCTTCTGCGAGCACGACGACGTCCGCGTAGATCGGCCCGCCAGCCCGGTCGGTGCGCACGCCGATCACCTTGCCGCTGGCATTGCGGACAAGTTCGGTCACCGTCGTCTCGCACAGCACCGTCGCGCCGGCCTGGCGCACCTTGCGCGAAAACCACTTGTCGAATTGGGCGCGGATGATCGTGTAGCGATTGGGCTTCGCCTCGTTGAAATCGTCCGATCGATACTGCATCCCGGTGTGGGAGGTGTCGTCCATCACCCAGAATCGCTGCTCGACCAGATGCCGCTCGAGAGGCGCATCATCCCGGAAATCCGGAATGATTTGCTCCAACATGTCGGCGTACATGATGGCGCCCTGGACATTCTTGGAGCCCGGATACTCGCCGCGCTCCAACTGCAGCACCGTCAGGCCCTGGCTTGCCATGGTGTAGGCGGCCGCGTTTCCGGACATACCGGCCCCGACGACGATGGCGTCGAATTCTTCCTCGATCATGGCCCTCTCCCTTAGCTCGCAAGCTTGTCGTGGCTGTGCGGCGACAGCCGCCGGGTGAAAGCTTCCGTCAATGCCGGCAGGAAACGGATTGCGTCGGTGACGATGCCGAGATGGGCAAATTCGAAGATCGGGGCGTTCGGGTCGGTGTTGATGGCTACGATCAAATCAGCCCCCTCCACGCCAACCCGATGCTGAATGGCGCCGGAAATCCCGGCCGCTATGTAAAGCTTTGGCCGGATGGTCTTGCCCGTTTGGCCAACCTGCCGATCGGCAGGCATCCAGCCCTTCTGGACCAACGGGCGCGAACAGCCATATTCGGCGCCGATTGCCCGCGCTAGATTCTTCACAAGCTGCAAATTCTCCGCTGAGCCGAGACCGAGGCCTCCGGCAACCACGATGTCGGCGTAGGCGAGATTTGCCTTTGCCGATTGGCGATCGAGGTTGAAGCCAAGGACTTTGGTGATGATCTCTTCCTCGGTCATTGACAGCTTGTGCCGGATGACACGCCCGACCGGCTTGTCCGTCCGCGGTGGCATGGCCATAACCCTCGGTCGTACCGTGGCCATCTGCGGCCGGTAGTTGAGCGTATAGATCGTGCACAGCAAGGAACCCCCGAAAGTCGGACGGGTCGCGGCGAGCGAACCGTCGACATCTACATCGAGTTCGGTACAGTCGGCAGTGAGCCCTGTCAGCAAGGTCGTCGCTACTGAGCCAGCGAGATCCCTGCCGAGCGTGGTCGCACCGAGAAGCAGGATTTCCGGCTTGTGGGTATTGACCAGATCCGTCATCGCCTTAGTGAAAGGCTCGTTGCGATAGTCGGCAAGCAACGGTGCCTCGACGAGGTAGACAAGGTCGGCGCCGTAAGCGAAGGCCTCGGCAACGGCATGCTGCGTCGCGTCACCCGGCGGTCCAAGCACGATCCCCGCAAGCTGGATGCCTAGCTTGTCGGCGAGCTTGCGGCCTTCGCCAAGCAGTTCGAAGGACACGGGATGGACCTCGCTGCGTTCCAGTTCGATGAAAACCCAGACGTGCCGATAGTCCCTAAAGTGCTCAGGCAATTCCCTCTTGATGCCGGCACGGCCGGCGGAAGGAGGGGCTTCGCGGTTCGCGTTCGACATCATCTCTCCTTGCCGTCCCGTCACTGGCCGCCGTCGAAGGCGAGTTCGTGTTCCAGCGCTGGCTGGCGGGTAAAGATTGAGGCGATCAGTTCGTCAGCGAGGTCGTGCTGCGTCTTGTCGGTCATGTCGATCTGCGTCGCCTTTTCCGCCCGCGTGGTAGGGGCGAAAACGCGCTTGACGACCGTCGGCGAGCCGCGCAGGCCGCATTTGTTGAGGTCCTCAATGCCAGCTTCGGCCGCGCTCCATTTCACGATCTGGCTGCGCGCGGCGCGCATGGCGTCCTCGAGCGAGCCTCTGCGGATTTCGTTGGTGCCTTCCAGCATTGTGATGAGGCAAGGCAGCCTGCTTTTCAGCATCTGCGTACCGCCTTCCGAACGGCGCTTGACGGTGATCTCGCGAGCATCGACATCGATAGAGTCGATCTTCGCCACATAGGTGAACTGCAGGAGGCCGAGGCGCTTGGCGATGCCGGGCCCGACCTGGGCGGTATCGCCGTCAATCGTCTGCTTGCCGGCGAAGACGATGTCCGGCGCGCCGAAGGTCTCGCCAATTCTCACGATTGCCCGAGAAAGCGCGAAGGAGGTCGCCAGCGTGTCGGAGCCGGCAAAACAGCGGTCGGTCAAGAGTACCGCGCGGTCGGCGCCATAGGTGAGCGCCTTGCGCAGCGCATCTTCTGCCATCGGCGGACCCATCGTAAGCACGGTGACCTCGCCGCCATGGGCGTCGCGCAATCTCAGTGCCTCTTCGAGGGCGAACAGGTCGTAAGGGTTGATGATGGTCGGCACGCCCTGGCGCATGATCGTGTTCGTCACCGGGTGGACACGTATCTGCGCGGAGTCCGGCACCTGCTTGATACAGATTACAATGTGCATTGCGTCTTTCTCGGCTCCAATCCGCAAGCGGCCCTGGCGTTCATCTCCTTCGCAGCATCATTCGTGCCAACCGCTTTGCGTTGCTCTGTTTCCTTTTGACATGGGGTTGTTTTCTTCCGAACGGTACCGTCGTGATGACCGAGTTTGTCGGCTTTTCGACATTGTCGCGTCGCACTCGTGTCGCGTTCATTCTGTCCCGAACCGCCTCAGGATCGACTCGAACGGGACAAAGGTGTGGTCCCGAGTGGCCGGTTTGTCGGGATCGTGCTCTTTGAGCACCTTGAAGACCCGGTGGGTGAGTGGCGAGGATGTCGCGAAATCCTCATAGGCGCGTTCCAACGTCGCACGCGCCCGCGCGGCGATCACCCCGTCGGGAAGACCGGCGAAATCCTCTTCAGCGAGATATTGGCCCATGCGCTTCAGGATATGCAGCCGTGAGACATTGAGCACCTTCGGATCATAAGAGATGCCAAGGACTGCGAAGAACTCCTCCGCAGCCGACAGGCTCTTCAGCCGGGCGAGGATGTCGGTGACAACGGCGCGGCTTTCAGCGAAACAACTGCGCATTGCATTCTCCTGGGCCGGAAACGGTTGTCGGGTTTGCCTTGTCGCCCAGGCCTGGAGTTGATTGAAGTTCTCTCGCCTGGCTGGCAGATGGGGAAAGCTCACGCAGCTTCTTCACGATCCCGGGCATGACCTCGAGCACCCGGTCGACGTCCTCCTCGCCGTTGTTGCGCGAAAAGGAGAAACGGATTGCGCCGTGTGCCGCGTTATTGGGGATATTCATCGCCACCAAGACGTGGCTCGGCTCCAGCGAGCCGCAGGCGCAAGCAGAGCCGGAGGAGCAGGCAATGCCCTCGCGATTGAGGAAATGCAGTATGCCCTCACCTTCGATATCTCCAAAGGCGATGTTTGCGGTATTCGGCAACCGCTTTAGCAAATCGCCGGCGACGAAGGCGTCTGGGATGCTTTGGAGAAGTTCCTTCTCCAGGCGGTCGCGCAACGCCTTTACCCGTGTGTTCGCGTCGTCCATGAAGTTCAAGGCAAGATCGGCTGCCACGCCGAGGCCGACGATGCCTGGCGTATTCTCCGTGCCGGCGCGGCGGTTGCCCTCCTGGCCTCCCCCCTTGATCAGCGGACAGAAGCGCACGCCGCGCTTTATATAAAGTGCGCCGATCCCTTTCGGTCCGTGTAATTTGTGACCGGAGAGAGACAGCATATCGATTGCCGTCGATTTCAGGTCGATCGCAAGCTTGCCGACCGCTTGCACCGCGTCGGTATGGAAAAGGGCGCCGACTTCTTTGGCCAACTCAGCAAGCTCGACCACCGGGAAGATCGTTCCGGTCTCGTTGTTCGCCGACATGATCGAGACGATCGCCACGCGCGGGGTGAGAGCGGCCTTATAAGTGTCGAGGTCGAGCCGGCCGTGGCGATCCACCGGGATCCTATGCACCTTGATGGCGCGCGTCTTCTCCAGGTGGGCGCAAAGCGTCAGCACGGCCGAATGCTCGACTGCGGAAGTCACGATCTCTGTGCGCTCAGGCATCACCTCGAGCGCTGAAAGGATCGCCGCGTTGTCGCTTTCCGTCCCGCCCGAGGTGAAGGTGATCTCGTCGTCGAACTCCGCGCCGATGAGCGTTTGCACCTGCAGGCGCGTCTTTCTCACCGCCGCCCCGGCGGAAGCGCCAAAATCGTGGCTCGACGAAGGGTTGCCGAAATGGTCGGTAAAAAACGGCAGCATCGCTTGAACGACTTCCGGATCGACCCGTGTCGTTGCGTTGTTGTCCAGATAAACAGGTCTCATGGATGTGATCCTTCTCCTGAGCGCAATCACACAAGGCGCACGCCCGGTCTGTCATGATGATGATGATGGTCAGCCGAAGGAGTTGCCGCCGCCACATTCGGCCTGCGCGCTTCTTGGCGCCGGCGCGGCAACCCGCCTCGACCTTGGTGCGCCAGCGTTGCGCCGGCTCGGCCCCCGGCAAGCGCGGTCTTTAGGTCACGGCGTTTTCGGTGCGCTTGATCATGGACTGTCTCTCCTTCAGGCCGGACGCGTTCGCGAACAGCTACGCATGGACCGTGCCAAAGAAGGGAATCATTTCAAAACAACATGATGGCTCTAACACTGCTATGTCGCATTTCCGACATCGGCGGGAATTGTTCAACGCGGAACGCCGTTGAATCGGGCGTAGATTCCGCTTCGCGTGAGGAGTAATCCTGTCGGGCCGTTCGCCAAGGATGCCCGCGCGACCGAGGCGTCCTGTCGGGTTTGTCGAGTGCGCGACACGCCACTGTTACGCCCCCGTTGCCCTGCTGAGATCTCGTTTGTCATTGTAGAATATGCAGAAAATTCTTCTGAGCTTCTTTCTGAGCCTTTGGCGCGGCTTTTGCGGTTCTCTCCTCGTAGGGCAGCGCGTGCCCGCGGCCGATATTCATCTCGCGGGTGACATCGCGATCGATGGAACGAAGGAAAGAAACCAACATGTCAGCTCCAGATCAGCCACCCGCATTCCGAGCGATGTTTTCGTCCTCACGCAGACCTTCCATTTCGGGTTTCTTGAGACCGAGCGGCCTGCTGCGCTCGCACAAAGCCAAGCGTCGTTTTCACATCGATCTGCGCGGCGCCGCCTTTCGCGACGTTTTCGCCTTCACCATGCGCCACTGGAGCAGGCAGCCGGTCCGGCTCGCGATCATTATGATCGCGGTGCTTGTCGCAACGCTCCTTGACGTTCTGACGCCGCTCTATTCCGGACGGCTCGTAGACGCGGTCGCCCAAGGAGCGGCAGCCGACGCCGTCGTGTGGGATGCGGCTCTTGCGGCCTTTTCAATGTTGATTGCGCTCACACTCGGCGCCGTCGTCATGCGCAACGTCGCCTTCATTGCCATCAATGACTTCATTCTGAAGATGATGTCGGACATCGCCAGCGACGCGTTCCATCGCGTCCAGCGCTTTTCGACCGATTGGCATGCGAAAACCTTCGCCGGCTCGACGGTGCGCAAGATCACGCGCGGGATGTGGGCGCTCTGCCTCCTCAACGACACGATCCTTTTCGCGTTGTTCCCCTCGCTCATCATGCTCGTGGGGTCGAGCGTCCTGCTCGGCTGGTATTGGCCGATGATGGGGCTAATCATCGCTTGCGGCTCGGTTGGCTATGTGGCGCTGATCATTATCCTGTCGCTCGGCTATGTGGCGCCAGCGGCAAGCCTCGCCAACAACTGGGATACGAGGCTTGGCGGCTCGCTTGCGGACGCGATCAGCTGTAACGCGGTGGTCAAAGGCTTCGGCGCCGAAGCGCGGGAAGATTATCGCCTCGCGAAAGTCATCTCCAAGTGGCGGCACCGCACCCGCCGGACCTGGGTGCGCGGGACGGTCAGTGCTGCTTTCCAGGGGATCATGCTTCTTGCGATGAGAGCGGCTTTGATCGGCTATGCCTTATTTATGTGGTCGCGCGGCCAGGCGACCCCAGGTGACATCGCCTTGGTGCTCGCGTCTTTCACCGTCCTGTATGGCTACTTGCGTGATGTTTCCATGCACGTGCGCACCATCCAGCGCTCTGTAAATGAGATGGAGGAACTGGTCAAAACCTACAGCCAGCCGCCCGACGTGGCCGATGTTCCGGGCGCCAAGCCGATCCGGATCACGAAGGGTCACATCGATTTTGAGAGCGTCCATTTCCACTACGGCAATCATTGGTCGCCATTCTACAGCGACTTGTCGATTTCGATTGAGGCCGGCGCACGGGTCGGTCTGGTCGGCCCCTCTGGCTCCGGCAAGACCACTTTCGTCAAGCTCATCCAGCGGCTTTACGACCTGGATGCTGGACGAATCTTGATCGATGGGCAGGACATCTCGCGGGTGACGCAGGCCTCGCTGCGCTCGCAGATCGCGATCGTACAGCAGGAGCCCCTCCTGTTCCACCGCTCGCTGGCCGAGAACATAGCCTATGGGCGGCCGGGTGCTTCTCGATCCGACATTGAGCAGGCGGCGCGGCTCGCCAGCGCGCATGACTTCATTGCGCGCCTGCCGAACGGCTATGGTACGCTGGTCGGCGAACGCGGCGTGAAGCTTTCAGGCGGCGAGCGCCAGCGTGTGGCGATAGCGCGCGCCTTCCTCGCCGATGCCCCGATCCTGATTCTGGACGAGGCGACATCGAGCCTCGACTCGGAATCGGAGGTGCTGATCCAGAAGGCGATGGAGCGGCTCATGGTCGGGCGCACCACGCTCGTCATTGCGCACCGGCTCTCGACGGTGCGCGAACTCGACCGGCTGCTTGTCTTCGACCGTGGTTGCATCACCGAGCAGGGCGACCATGCCGCGCTGATCCGTCGCGACGGCATCTACCGCCGCCTGTTCGAGCGGCAGGCCTTGGAGCTGACAAGGGGGTGGGATGAGACCAATGTGCAACGCGGTTGAACGCGGCGTGAATTCAGCTTGCCTCCCCAGCAATCCTGTCGGACCGGTCCTGAAAAGGCGGCCGCAACCTGTCGTCGGGCTTGTCCAATCCACGACACGCCTGGTGCCGGCCTGTCTTCCTGCCGCGCTCTTGAGCAAACCCATGAATGGGATGAAGACAACTTTTTATGAGCTGCGTCCTGCGTTCCCGGCACGGCGCTTGAGGCTTCCTCCTGAGGCGGCAGCCGCCTCGCGATTATTTAGATCCTGGTTGATGCGATCAATGGAGCGAAGGAAAGCAACGCGCCGGATCCACGCGAGATCCGCCTTCTTTGGCATAGGGGCGTCGCCAAATCGACACCCTCACAATATGCGCTCACCGCCCGCGTCGACGTCGGGAACAAGATCTTGATTGTCGTCTGCGCTCAACCGCTCTTATGCCGAACTCGAAGGATACGGACCTTCGTCTCGCCGCGCGGGATTGCATAAGCTGGCTGCAGCGTCCATCGGCATCACCGGTTCGGCTTCGAGACGTTCCGGAAACCCGCCGAGGCCGGCGCGCCGGCGATGCGCTCGTGGCCATCGAAGCGCGTCCCGACATGGCGCGGGCGTAACGACCGGCTTGCGAGGAAGGGGATCATGTCAGACCTTGCGCTGTTACAGAAGAAGGTCCGCAAGCTGCAGTCGCGCGCGGGAGCCGCCAAGATGGAATTGCACGACCTTGCCGAGGACCTTCCGGTCAACTGGACCGAGATCGAGGCGGTCGCCTGGAAAGCCTTCGAGGTTTTTGCCGAGTTGGATGCGGCAAAGGAAGAACTCGCAGCGTTGGAGAATTCACAATGACGGGCGCTTTCGTCACCCGCGACGGCTCTCCCTGGACGCCGCACTATCTGACGGCGATCGATGGCGCGACCTGCATCGGCTGCGGCCGCTGCTTCAAGGTCTGCTCGCGCGAGGTCATGCACCTTCATGGCGTCGATGACGCAGGCGAAATCCTCGGCATCTGCGCGGGCGAGGACGACGACTTCGACGGCGAGCTCAACCGCATGGTCATGATCGTCGACCATGCCGGCCGCTGCATCGGCTGCGGCGCCTGCGGCCGCGTCTGCCCGAAGAACTGCCAGACCCACCTTGCGGCCGACCAGCTTGCTGCATGAGCTGGGAACAAGACCAGCAGAACGGCGCCACATTCGCCCATCACCGTGGCTGTTTCAGCACCAGCCAATGGCCGCCGACAGACCAGGCGGCGGCGTTCGACCGGCATGTGCTTGCCTGTGTTTTCTACCTCGCGTTCGAGGAGGTCGAGGCCGGCAAGGCGACCGCGACCGAAGCAACCGGCCTTTCGCGTGCCGACCTGCGAGATGTCATGACACGCTATTTCCCGGCTGTTCCCGTCAACGCCTTCGCGCTGGAAAAGCTGACCGATCCCGAGCCGGATATGGAGGAAGGGCTTCTGCGCGGCTTGCTTATTGGGCATGCCAGGCCAGGCGATCCGGCGAGCACCCTCTTCGCCAAGATCATCGCCAGGCGCAGTTTGCGCAATGACCATCTGTGGCAGGACCTTGGCCTTTTCAATCGGGCCGAACTCAGCCGCTTAATGGCCAGGCATTTCCCGGCGCTGGCGGCCGGCAACACCAAAAACATGAAATGGAAGAAGTATTTCTATCGTAAGCTCTGCGAGGCTGAAGGCTTTTCGCTATGCACCGCGCCCAGTTGTCAGGAATGCGGCGATTTCGAAAGCTGTTTTGGCCCGGAGGAAGGCGAAAGCCACTTGGCACGGATCAAGAACGGGCTCGCTTAAGAGCCGCTTTCGTCGCCGCCGCCGACCGGGCTTGATTGGCATCGAAGACGCACGCGCTTTTCCCGGCGACGTCGCGCGGAGGACGGGATGTTCAGCGCCTCACGATATTTCGCAACGGTGCGGCGAGCAATGTCGATCCCGGTTTCCTTGAGCCGGGTGGCAATGTCGTCGTCTGAAAGCACTTCGTTGGGCGATTCCACGGCAACCATCGCCTTGATTTGATGGCGAACAGCTTCGGCGGAGTACGCGTCGCCGCCTTCGGAGGAGCCGATCGCGACAGTGAAAAAATACTTCAGTTCGAACACGCCGCGCGGGGTCAGCATGTACTTGTTCGACGTTACCCGGCTTACCGTCGACTGGTGCACGTTGATCGCATCCGCGACAGTTCTGAGATTGAGAGGCCGCAGGTGGGCGACCCCATGTTCAAAAAAGGCGTCCTGCTGGCGGATGATTTCAGCCGCTACCTTGAGGATCGTCTTGGCGCGCTGATCAAGGCTGCGGATTAGCCAGTTCGCGTTTTGGAGGCATTCGTTGAGAAATGACTGATCTTTCGAATTTTGAGCGCTTAGGCGGGAGACCTGGGCAAAATAGTTTTGGTTCATCAGCAGCCTAGGCAGCGTGTCTGGATTGAGTTCGATTTGCCACCCACCTCCGGGAGAGGGCTGGACCAAGACGTCGGGAATGATCGATTCAGGCCCTCCGGATTGGAATCGGTTTCCGGGCTTGGGATCGAGCGCGCGGATTTCGTGCAACATTTCGAGAAGGTCGTCTTCATCGACACCGCAATGGCGCTTCAATGTTTGAAAATCGCGTCGCGCCAGCGCTTCAAGATTGGCGACCAGCGCTGCCATTGCCGGGTCGAACCTGTCTAGCTGCCGCAATTGTATCTCAAGGCATTCGCTGAGAGTTCGCGCAAAAATACCCGGTGGATCGAACTGCTGCAAGGTTCCGAGAACCCGTTCCACAACAGCCTCCCGGACATTCAGGCTGCGGGCCAGTTCCGAAAGGTTCACCGGAAGGTATCCGGTGTCTTCCAGATGACCGGCAAGCTCGCCAGCTATTCGCCGCTCCAGCGGCGCGAATGCGCTGAGAGCGATCTGACGAGCGACATGGTCGTGCAATGTTTCGATGGACGTCCAGGAATCTTCGAACGCATGGTTTCCCCCCGGTTGGACATTGTTTTTGCCGCGGATTGATTTCCACTGCGAGGCCCGATCCGATATTCCGCCCGTGGTCGGCCCGATGCGCGGGTTCCCGGCCGAAATCGACGGAATGTCCTTCGGCGCCCGGTTTGAGGCCCGTTCCAGAAAGGGGTTCTTCTCGATTTCCTGCTCGACGAACTGATGCAGTTCGGGATGCGCCAGTTGCAACAGGCGAATGGATTCCATCATTTGCGGCGTCAAAACCAACGATTGCTTCTGACGCTGAAGCAGGCTTGCTGAGGACTCCATGGCTAGCGTGAAACTCCTACCGAGCGACCCTTCGCCTTGTGCAAGGGGATTTTCGAGACGTTGACTCGTCTAGATCATGCAGCCGTCACGGCTTTGGCGGCTCTCAACGTTTCAAGGACGTTCTGCGGCGACGATACGCCATAGGGATCGGCCTCGCAGTTGTCGCAGAAACCGTCCTCCTCGAAGCACTGCTCCACTACGCCATTGTTGATCACGGCAGCGTAGCGCCAGGAGCGCATGCCGAAGCCGAGATTGTCCTTGGCAACCAGCATGCCCATCTTGCGGGTGAACTCGCCCGAGCCGTCTGGGATGAGCTGGACTTTCTGCAGCCCCAGGGCCTTGCCCCAGGCATTCATGACGAAGGCATCGTTGACGGAAACGCAGTAGATCGCGTCAATTCCCTCCTTCTCGAACTCGTCGTAGAGCATTTCGAAATCGGGCAACTGCAAGGTCGAGCAGGTCGGGGTGAAGGCACCGGGCAGCGAGAACAGGATGATGCGCTTGCCGCGGAAATAGTCGTCGGATGTCTTGTCTTCCCAGCGGTACGGGTTTGGCCCCTCGATGGAGTCATCGCGAACACGCGTGCGAAAGGTGACGAAAGGAACCTTTTTTTTGACGGTCATCAATGTGCTCCTGGAGGAAAACTGGTGCGCTGCTTTTTCGGTTGAAACTGACACGGCATCGACCTCGGCCGGCAATTCGGCCGGGCGCCGCGCGTTTTGTGTCGGCCTTGGATCAGCCATGGCAAAACCGCTCGCAAGCACGGGCGTCTGAAGAAACGAGCTCTCGATTTGCCGCGGCAACGAGAACGGTACGCGCTTGTACGGGGCGTCGCGATGTCAGCAATGGTCTTACTCCTGGCCACCTTGTGATGGGTTCTGCCGAGTACGACGCAAGCGCCATGCCATTTGATTTTAGGCTTGGGTTCACACTGTTTTTTGCAGCGACCCTCTTTGCCTTGAGCGGCCAGAACCATGCCTTCGCCGAGACCGAGCGCGCCCATAATCACCAGATCGTGGGCTCTGGGCGGAGGGGATCCCCTTTATGGGTATCAAGCCGCGACCCTCTTTGTCCGAAGCTGGACAAAAATGTCGGAAGTCGGACCGGAGGGTCGCCGGGTCCGGGTCGCCGGCGCGGCGAACACGTGGCTCGTATTCGAAGCGAAAATCTGGGCTCAAACTCGGAACGAGGGACAGGAGTCGATCGGGGTTAACCTGACGAGGGTCCCTATGGCCTCCGTTCTCAGGATTGAGACGGCTGACAGGCCCACGCGCTTCGCCCTATCGACGCTCGCGAGACCGCTTCGAAATCGACAACGGGTACAAAAAAGCCAGCACGTCCATTAGCAAGCTGGCCATGTGATCTTTCTGAACCGCGCTTGCGTGAGGCGGGCACGGTCCCAAGGTGATGGAAAAAGCCGCCTTGTGCTCTCGGAGCATTTTGAAGCTGCCGCGACTTTGCTGTCGGGTTTGTCATGTCCGGGACAGCCAGGCTTGCGGCTGCGCATTCGTTCAAGCTGTTGAATGATATGTAGAAAATCTCCTGCAGGGCTCTTTCCGCGCCGTTGGCACGACTTTTGAAGCTCTCATGTGAGACGGCAGGAGATACCGACTGGCGTCCATTCGTGAGTGATATCGCGCTCAATGCAATGAAGGAAGACGACATGTCAGGTCAGCGTCAGTTCAGATTCTATCCGAAACGGGCATTGCCCGCGGAATGCAATATCGACCGGCGTGACTGGCGTCACCGTCACAACCGCCCGGCACCGGCCAATGGCCACCGATCGATCTGCAGATACGGTTCGACCAGAATGTGCTTGCTCCTGCCCTCTCGCCGGCGCTTGAGGAGACCGGCGAGCACTTCGGCGGCCAACCGGTCTTTCGCGTGCCGCGCTGCGGATATCCTCGCAGAGATGATCGACCCCGAACCGCTGTGGAGCAAGAGCTTCATTCCGGTTCGCCGTTCGAAGCTGGAAAACGCCGGGTCTCCGACGATTTCGCTCGTCGGCTCTCTAGATGACCAAGATGCCATGGTGCGCGGCCTGGTTAGTGGTTAGACGGCAGGAGAAATGCAATGGCGATCAACCCGGTCCCAGATCATGTCCCGCCCGAAATGGTGAGAGACTTCAGCCTGTTCACATCGCCAGGCATGCCACCAACGCCCAACGGGGATCCACACGCAGCCGTCGCTTGCGCCCATGACGGGCCTCCGATCTTCTATTCCCCCTACAACACGCAAGATGGCCGGGGCACCTGGGTCATCACCCGCGCCGCAGATCAGCGTAAGGTGCTGCAGGACACTGAAACTTTTTCCAGCCATCGCAGCATCTTCTCCTCCATACTGGGCGAAACCTGGCCGACGATCCCGCTTGAGCTCGATCCACCGGCCCATGGCGCATTTCGCTCACTGCTCAGTCCGCTGCTTTCGCCCAAGCGGGTGACGGCACTGGAACCGGCTGTCCGTGAGCGAGCGATAGCCCTGATCGACCGGATCACCGCATCGGCCACGAGCTGCGACGTCATGAAGGATTTTGCCTTTCCGTTCACTGTCAGCATCTTCCTTCGGTTTCTGGGGTTGCCGGATCAGGGACTCGATACATTTGTCGGCTGGGCGAAAGATCTGCTCCACGGCGACGATGTGGAACGACCTGTGGCTGCCCGCAAGATTGTGGCTTTCATCGATGAACTTGCAACCAATCGCCGCAAGGATCCGGTCGACGATCTCATGACCTTCATCGTGCAGGCACAGATCGAGGGCCGCCGGCTAACCGACGGGGAGATCCGTGGCATCGGCGTGCTTGTGTTCGTCGCGGGACTTGACACTGTCGCAGCAGCTATTGGCTTTGACCTGGCTTATCTAGCGCGCAACCTCAAGGATCAGGAACTGCTGCGCAGCGAACCGGCCCGCATCCTGCTCGCAACCGAAGAGTTGCTGCGGGCCTATCCGCCCATTCAGTTGATCCGCGTGGCTACGAAAGATATCGACTTCGAAGGCGCGCCGATCCGAAAGGGGGACTATGTTTCGTGCGCCACGATGATTGCAAATCGCGACCCGGAGGAATTCGAATCCCCCAACACGGTCGATCTGGCGCGAGATCACAACCGCCACGCCGCCTTTGGCTATGGTCCCCACCGTTGCCTTGGCTCACACCTTGCCCGGCGCGAGATTGTCATTGGCCTGGAGGAATGGCTGGCGCGCATACCGACCTTCCGGATCAAGGAGGGTACAGCGCCCATCACCTGTGGCGGCCATGTGTTCGGGATCGAAAATCTGATCCTGGACTGGTCATGACCATCGCCGAGCCATGCCAAGACAATGGAGGCAGCGCTATGCGCATTATCGTCCACAATGCCAAATGCCAGGGTCACGCGCGATGCTGGGCGCAAGCGCCGGACATCTTCAAGCTTGATGACAATGGCTACATCCTGCCCGGTGACATTCAGGTTGCGGAGGGGGAGCAACTGCTTGCGTCACAAGGCGCGCGATCCTGCCCCGAACGTGCGCTGGAAGTCGATCGCACCTCGGCAGCGCGGTTCGAACCAGCCGCCATGCAACCAAGAACTGGGGAAGCTTAGGTGGAATCGACGAGACGTGGCCCCACACCGCAAAGCAAGATGTCCGGCCGCTTCCCTGCCAACCTCCTCTCCGGCATCGAGACCTCAATGACACGCACGCGACACGTGAAGTTCGTCTCCGTTCTGGCTTCTTCAGTTGCCGATCGGTTCGACCTTGCACGCACCTAGAGGCACGAAACGCCTCTTCCAATCTCAAATTTGCGACAGAGCGATGGGCCAGGCAAAAATCACCGAACTGCGCGACCGCGAGGCGATCCGCGACTGCCTTTATCGGTACTGCCGCGGCATAGACCGCGCGGATGAGGCTGCGCTGCGCAGTGCATATTGGCCCGATGCGCATGACAATCACGGTGCCTATCGCGGCTCAGCCGAGGGCTTCTTTGAGTTTGCGCTTGGTCTCTTCAAAACCGGACCGCGCTTAATCCACCAGATCACGAACGTCTTGATCGAATTCATCGACCCGTCGGAGGCCGTGGTCGAAAGCTATTTCACCGCGCTGCAACGCGGACCAGACAATGACGGAGAAGCACGCCAGGTGCTTCTCTGCGGCCGTTACTGCGATCTTTTTCAGAAGAGGGAAGGGGCGTGGCGCATTGCCGAACGGACCGTCGTTTACGATTGGCTCGAAGAGCAGACCCCACCAGCGGTCCCCGAGGCAGAACGGTTCGGCTTGCGGCAACCGATCGGAGCAGCGCATCCCAATGACCCGGTTTACGCGCTCAGGAAGCGCCGCAGCTCGTCATCAAAATGAAAATGCCATGCATGTCACCACAATGCTTTCCAAGGCTCCCAATTGCGGAGCCGCGTCGCGGGAGCGGTCGCGGAACGCAACACGTCTACCCGGTATGGAAACTCGCCGTCACCAGGACGTCCGCGACCGGTCTTGCGGCTGACTCGCGTCGATATCTCTGACGCTGGCTGCGGAGAGGTTCATATGAAGCAGGCAGGACGGGTCGTCATCATAACGGGAGCGGCAGGCGGAATCGGCCGTGCGCTGGTCGAGATCGTTGCCGCCGATGGAGACATCGTCGTTGCGGTGGACCTTCCTGGCAGCGGCGTTCTTGAACTGGCCGGCGGTCTCGGCCATCCGCATCTGGGCCTCGAATGCGATGTCTCACGAGAAGAGGACATTGTCGCCCTATACGGCCGCATCGAAGCGCAGTTCGCGAAAATCGATGTTCTCGTCAACAACGCGGCGATAGGACCCGCCATGGCTGCGACTATCGACACCGGTTTCGAGGCCTTCCGACGCGTGCTGGCAACAAATCTGATCGGGCCTTTCATCATGGCCGGCGAAGCGGCGAGGCGCATGCAGCCCGGCGCTGCCATTGTCAACGTCGCTTCGCTGGCGGGCGTGCTCGGCAATCCCAAGCGCAACGCCTATGCCAGCTCGAAGGCAGGCTTGATCGCTCTCACGAGATCGCTTGCATGCGAGTGGGCCTCGCGCGGCATCCGCGTAACGGCGGTAGCGCCAGGATACGTGCGCACGCCGATGGTGGCGGAACTGGAACGTGCGGGCAAGATGGACCTCGCGGCCGTGCGCCGCCGCGTGCCCATGGGGCGAATGGCGCGCCCCGACGAGATCGCTCGGGCCGTGCGTTTTTTGGCCAGCGCACAGACGGGCTACATCACAGGATCGGTGCTGACGGTCGACGGCGGTTGGATGTCGTTCAACCAGCCGGGCGACGCGCACCCGCCGGTCGACGAGACGCCTCGAGCCGAACTCTTCCGGCCGGCCGAACGAACTGGCGCGCGCACAGTGGTCGTGACGGGCGGCGCGAACGGTATAGGCGCCGCCGTCGTTCGCCGCTTTGCCGCGAACTCCGACACAGTCGTGATTGCTGATAAAGATGGTGCTGGGGCGGCAGAACTCGCTGATTTGCTGGGCGGCAGGCACGTGGCGAAATCCGTCGACTTGGCGGTCGAGAGCGACGTGGTGGCGCTGTTCGAGGAAATACGGGGGCGCTTCGGTCGCATCGAGGTCCTCGTCAACTGTGCTGCTATTGCCGATACGTTTGTGCGAGGGATCGAAATCCCGCAACAGATCGAGCGGGTGCTGGACGTCAATCTCACCGGCACCTTCACCTGCGCGCGCGAGGCGATCAAGTCGATGGACGCCGGCGGCGTAATCCTCAATCTTGGATCGATCAATAGTTTCCTGCCCTTCGTGCCGCGCCATGCCTATGGGGCGTCCAGGGCGGGTATGAACATTCTGACCCGGTGCATGGCGGCCGAACTCGGGTCGGTCGGCATCCGAACGGCCACCGTCGCTCTTGGCTATATCCGTACGCCTGACATTGCTCAGTTGGTCGAGTCCGGCTGCATCGATTCCGTAGCGATCAAACGGCGCATCCCGATGGGGCGGATGGGAGAGCCCGAAGACGTCGCCGAGGCAGTGTTCTTTCTGGCCTCGCCTGATGCCTCATACGTAAACGGCTCGACCCTCTACGTGGACGGCGGCTTGACCTCGTTGGCTGACGCGCGAAACGCCCAGCCAACCGATCAAGAAAATCCAACGGAATGTTCGCCGGCGACGGGTTGCGGTTCGTCGAAGCCGACGAGGTTCGAGGATTGAGACTGCGGCTGCATGGAACGTGCCAAGCGCGGCTTGCCAAGTGATCGTCTTCATCGGTGACGGAAAACTCGTCATCAGGGTCGAATGACTAGCCAGGTTTTGGCGCTTGCCTGCGGCCGCCGAACGATAAGCGGCTTTGCGCAAGATCGTCGACTACGTCGTCGCCAGGCCGCATCGATACCGCGACCCACCCGCAATCGGCACAAGTCGAAGGCTTGATTGGCCACTTTGTGTAAACGAGGGACACGCCATGGAATTCGCGACGTTCATCTTGGCGGCCCAGCGAGGCTATCATCAATCGTGCGACAGCGTCATCGGTAACTCCATTGAACAGACAATCGCTTCGGAGCAGGCTGGCTTCAACACCGCTTGGTTCGCCGAGCACCACTTCAACAATTACAGCCTGGTTCCCTCGCCCTTGATGATGGTGGCGCACTGTGCTGGCCTTACGAGCACCATTCGCCTTGGCACCGGTGTGTGTGTGCTGCCGCTATATCAACCGCAGCGCCTGCTCTCCGAGATCGGCTTTGCCGAGATCGTTTCGAACGGCCGCCTCGAACTCGGCGTCGGCTCGGGATACCAGCAGTTCGAGTTCGAGCGCTTCGGCGTCGATGTCGATCAGGCGCCGGCCGTGTTTGCGGAATACCTGGATATCCTTCTCAAGGGCCTTAACCAGAAGGTCTTCGAGCACAATGGCCAGTATGAGAAGATACCTTTAACGGCGATTTCGCTGCGCACCATCCAAAGGCCAGCCCCACCGATCTGGATCGCCTGCGGGTCCGCGCGAAGCATGTGCCGGGCCTATCGTGAGGGCCACAATCTTTTCGTCACGGCGTTCCACAACGGCTTGGAAAACTTAAGAACGCTGCGTGAGACCATCGAGGCAGCAGCGGCCTCGCGGGGTAAGGATGTCACCGCCGCCAAGATAGGGCTTCTGCGCTGCTGCTATGCCAGCGACGATCAGGCGGAGATCGACAGCTATCTCGACAACGCCCGCTTCCAGCGCCGGCTATCTGAAGCACTTCATCAGCGCCGCCAGCAGAGCCGGGACGGCTATCTGCTGCAGGAAACACCGACGCAGCAGGATCTGTCGTTCGAGACCATGCGCCAGAACCTGCCGATCGGCAGCGTAAGTCGCGTCATCGATCGCCTGCTGGAAGAGATAAGTATCCTGAAGCCGGACCAGATCGCAATTCAGACCCAATTGGGAGATTTCGACCAAAAGACGATGCTACGCCAGATTGAGCTCTGGGGAGACAAGATCATCCCATCGATCAACAAGTCGCTTGGTTAGGTCAAGGCTTGAAGTTCGGAACGGCCACTGGGGGAGCTGAAATCTCGCATGCCGATGCTCGACACTTCGTCCATGAGGCATGGATAAATAATCAAGCCGACCGGCGATCACCGGGATCGAAGACCAACGTCGTCCGTCCTTGCCTGCACGGACCGCCGGTCTTCCGCTCCCTGGCCATCTCGCTTGAGACCGTTGATCGGCAGCCTCGGAACGGCCGCCATGGCGTAGACGAATAGCCACTCCCGCTACCCCTCTTGTGTCCGAAGTTGGACGAGGATGTCGGAAGCCCGACAAATGTCGAGAGGGGACCTGGCCCGCCGGTATGGAGAACTGGTGCGGCGCAGGTGGTTCGCCAATTCGGCACGCGCCTTGCTTCATTGATTCTGTATGTGTGCACGACAGTGGCAGATCGCCGATCGGTGGGCAGAGCGGTTCGCCTCTGAAAGTACTTCGTCGGCAGCGATGACAGGCTTGTCGGCTGGACAGCGTCGGTGGAGGTGAGACCGCATGGTGGAGAGGCAGTCTGGTGCGCAGACGCGAGAGAGCTTGCGCCCAATGATCGCGTCCAGTGAACTCGCCTTCGCAATGGAGGCTCATGACGGCCTTTCGGCGGCGATTGCCGAGCGCGCTGGCTTCAAGGCGCTCTGGGCGTCCGGCCTCTCGATTTCATCCAGTCTCGGATATCGAGATGCGAACGAAGCTTCCTGGTCCCAACTCGTCGATGTCGTTGAGCGAATTTCCGACACGGTGGACATTCCAGTCCTCGTCGACGGGGACAGCGGGTTCGGGAACTTCAACAATGCCCGTTTGGTCGCCCGCAAGCTGCGCCAACACGGCGCGAGCGGCATATGTCTCGAGGACACGGCGTTCCCGAAAATGAACTCGTTCATCGGTGATCGGCACCCGTTGGCCGATATTCCCGAGTTCTGCGGCCGGCTTAAGGCGGTGAAGGATCAAGTGCCGGATGCGGAGTTCGTTCTGGTCGCCCGGATCGAGGCGCTCATCGCCGGCCGCGGAGAGGATGAGGCGCTGGCGCGAGCACAAGCCTACGCTGAGGCCGGCGCCGATGCTATTCTGATTCATTCCCGCAAGTCCAACGCTGAGCAGATTTTCGCCTTCACGCGCGCCTGGCAGAACCGCCTTCCGGTCGTGATCGTGCCTACGAAATATTACCGCACACCGGTCTCCGCGTATCGGGCGGCCGGAATCTCCACGGTCATCTGGGCGAACCACAACATGCGCGCGGCGATATCGGCCATGCGCCAGGTCTGCGACCGCATCCTCTGCGAAGAAAGTACCGCCGGTATCGAGGACGAGGTGGCGACGCTCGACGAACTCTTCGATCTGCTCAATTACCAGGAACTCTCAGCGGCGGAAGAGAAGTATCTGCCGCAGACGGCGACCGGCGTGCGATAGCAGGCCCAGCCCGTCTTTTGAAAAGCAAAACGAAAACGGGAGCGCACATGCTTGCGCATCGGACAAACCTGTTTGGCACATCGAGTACCGCCGCGGCGCGCGCTGCCGCAAAAGCGGCGGCCGATGCTGGCAAGGAGATCATCGATCTGACCGCCGGCGAGATCTGGAGCGAGCTTCCTCCCACGATTCGCGACGGCGCGATCGATGCCATCAATAAGGGCGTCAATCGCTACACCGATACGCTTGGCATGGTGGAGCTGCGCGAGGCACTGGCGCGGAAGATCTCCCTCGATACCGGACAGATCTGGAAGGCCGAGGAAGTTGCCGTGACGTCCGGAGCGAAGCAGGCCTTGTTCAATGCCGCAATGGTGCTGCTGAACCCGGGCGACGAGGTCATCATCCCGGCGCCTTACTGGACAACGTTTCCGGCCCAGGCGCTAATCGCCGGCGGCACACCGGTCTTCGTCGACACCAAATCCAATGGTTACGTCCCGCGCCCCGAGCACATCAAGGACGCGGTCACTGAGCGCACGCGGGCGATCGTCATCAACACGCCCAGCAATCCGGCCGGTGCGGTTTACGATGTTGAGACCATGATGGCCATCGCTCAATTGGCGGTCAGCTGCAACCTGTGGATCATTTTCGACGAGTGCTATGGCGACTTCGTGCATGGGGATCATACCCACCATCCGATCGTCTCGGTCGCTCCCGAAATTCGAGCACGCGCGCTGATCGTCAATTCCTTCAGCAAATCACTGGCATTGACCGGCTGGCGCATCGGTTATCTGGCGGGTCCAAAAGAGGTGATCAATGCCGTCAAGGCCCTGCAATCGCACACTACCTCGAATCCAAACGTAATTGCCCAGCACGCGGTACTCGCCCATTTGCAAAGGGGCGGCTCGGACTATGAAAGCAAGCTGCGTTCACGCCTGACAAGCGCCAGACGGGCTGGCCTCGACGTGCTTTCTTCATTGATGCGTGTACTGGTCGCCAGGGCGCAAGGGGGTTTTTATTTCTATCTCGACCTTTCCCATCTGCTGCGACCGGGATCGGAAGACTGCGCCTCAACGACAGCCGACGATATCGTGACGGCTCTGCTTGCCGAAGCTGGCGTCGCAGCTGTGTCGGGCACCGCGTTCGGTGACCCCGCCGGCCTGCGCCTGTCCTATGGAATTCCACCTGAAAAACTCGCGACCGGCCTGGCCCGGCTCGTCGAATTCCTCAACGCCTGGAAATGACACCGCAACAAAACGAAAGAGGTGAATGAGATGCCTCCCGCTGCTCCCAGGAAAGCCGTCATTCTCGCTGCCGGCTTCGGCTCCCGCCTGCGTCCGCTGACCGATCTGTGTCCCAAGCCCCTCGTCGAAGTCAACGGCACACCGATACTTCACAATGCACTGTGGAACCTTCAGACGGTGGGAGTTGAAGAGGTGACGATTGTTGTCGGCTATCGCAAGGATGCCATTCGCCATGCCTGTGGCGAACGCTTCGGCAGAGTTGAAATCAACTATGTCGAGTCCTCGGTCTTCGACAAGACAGGGAGCGCGTACTCGCTCTGGCTGGCACGCGACACGCTTCTTTCCGGCGACTGTTATCTCCTCGAAGGTGACGTCTTCTTCGAAGAAGATGCACTGCGCCACCTGATCAGGGTCGAGGCGCCCAATGCCGCTGCGGTCGCGCCCTTCGATCCATCCATGGAAGGATCCGCGGCCGTCCTTTCCAGCGACGGCTTCATATCCGAAGTCCGGTTGAAGCAGACGGCGGCAAATCTGGCATCAGGCACCCCGGTGCTCTTCAAGATGATGAACCTCATCCGGTTCTCTGGCGCCGAACTCCAAACGGTGATCGTCCCGGTCCTCCACGACCTGATCGGCTCGGGCGCAATCAAAGCCTATACCGAGGAGCTGCTCGCGCATCTCATCGAGCAGCGCGGACTGCAACTCGCCGCGGCGCGATGTGACGATTTGCGATGGTACGAGATCGACAGTGAACAGGACCTGCGGGTAGCGGAAAGGATTTTCGCCTTCGAGCGACCTCACAGACATAGTGCCGACGCGCCGGCCGCCGTGGCGGGGGTAGGAGGATGATCCGCTATCTGTTCGACGCTGCAAATGCCATTACAGCCCTTGGGCTGATATTGGCCACCACGGCGATCTACTTTGCTTTGATCGGGCGCTTCGAGATTGGCATCTGTTTCGGCTTGTGGGCTCTTTTGGCAGATGATGCCGACGGCATGGTCGCGAAGAGTTCCCCGAACCGGTCCGCTTTGATGGCACAGCTGGGTGGCGCGTTGGACGGGCTGCTTGATTTGGTCTACGCAGCCGTCTTTCCAGCGGTTCTGATTTTGTCCTTCAACGCGTTCTCCGTTCTCGCATTGTTGGCTGCCAACTGCCTCATCCTGTCAGGGGCTCTGCGCCTCAGCTATTTTTCGACGTTCGGACTGGACGCTGACGGATTCGGCAGAGGATTGCCGTTGAACAATAATCTCTTCGTGTTGGCGTTCCTCTTCGTCGCCGACCATCACTTGCCGGTGCAAGGCCTTGGCAACCTATTGATCGGTGCAGGGTTTGTGCTGTCGGTCCTGCATCTTTCAAACTTCAAATTTCCAGGTACCGGCAGTGCGTTGCGCTTGGGTAACCTTACACTCGCCGCAGCCGGATCTGTCGCCTTACTCACAAAGTGAATCAGTTTGCAGCTATAGGGAAGAGAATACATGGAAAACTCTTTCGAGGCCGAAACTCGCACCGTCTTTGATCGCTACCAGCGCCAGCAGGAGAATGACGACCACATATTCGACAGGTTGGTCTCTCTGATCGAGGAGGAATATTTCGGCTTGCCTACCGGTAGCTTCCGCGGTCTTGATGTCCTGGACGCGGGCTGCGGCTCCAACGCGAATGCGTCCTATGCGTTTCTCGACAAGGGGGCACGAAACGTTGTTTCGCTTGAATTGAGCAATGATTGGATGGATTGCGCGCGCAAACGCCTCAGCCGATTTGGGCCGCGCTCGGAACTGGTCGCGGGCAGTGTGCTCGATCTGCCGTTTGACGACTTCAGTTTCGATTTTGTCCATTGCGCAGGGGTTTTGCCGCACACCAGCAATCCGAAAAAAGGCTTTGAAGAGCTTGCCCGTGTAACCCGCCCCGGCGGCAGCTTCTTTTTGACGATTATGGGCACCGCCAACGGCGTCATATACCGATGCATCAATCACTTGCGAGAACTCTACCAAAGCGACGAACAATTCCGCAGTTCCATTGACAATCTGGATGCATCCACCGCACGCGAAGCCATTAACTGGCTGTTGCGAATAAAGGACGGCGAAGAGAAAGAATATATACCTGGCGAAAACGAATTCTTTCGGAGTCTTTTTGATGATGATTTGTTCGTGACGATCCGGGATCGTTTCCAGGCGCCGACCTATCACGGGTTCGCATTCACAGAGGTGCAAATCCGAGGCTGGTATGGCGAGTGCGGCTTCGAGAAGATCCGCAGGATCTCAAGGTATACAAAAAATTTCCATAATCTTCGGCGCTTTCTCGCTCCGATGTACCGTCATTATGACCACCCGCTGGCCCGCTTCTGGTTCGGCGATGGCTGCATCCAGATGATCGGCGACAAGCCGAGCACGTAGTTGGCGTTATTCGTGCCAAGAGAGCGACCCCGATGTGCGGAATCTTTGGGATAGTCCTCAAAAACGAGGGAACACCCGTTTGTGCTGAGGCCGTTGAGCGTTGCGCTGAGGCTCTCGCTCATCGCGGGCCTGATGCCAGCGGCCTATACATTGATCAATCGGTCGCATTCGCGCATCGACGGCTGTCGATTGTCGACGCTCATTCTCGCGCCAATCAGCCCTATCGCGATGACAATACCGGAGTGGTGGTGACGTACAACGGCGAGATATTCAACTATCGGGAAATTAGAGCTGAATTGAGGGATATGGGTTTTTCCTTTTCGACGGTGTCCGACACCGAGGTTCTAATTCTTAGCTATATTGCTTGGGGAAAGTCATTCTTAAACCGCCTTGACGGGATGTTTGCCTTCGCGCTTTTCGATCCCCGGAACTCGCTTGCTCTCATCGCCCGAGATCGTTTGGGGGTAAAACCCCTTTACTACACGATCTGCGATCTTGGCCTTCTCTTTGCATCGCAGCCGAACGCTCTCATTCGCTGGCCGGGCGTGATACGCGGACCCGACATCATCGGCGCGCTCAGTTTTCTTTCCTATCGCGCGGTTGTCGGCGCCAGGACGCTGTTTGCCGGGATTTCCAAGTTAGAGCCCGGCCATCTCCTCGAAATAACAAACGGGCGACACACGTCGGAGCGTTGGTGGAATCTGTCCGAGCGCATTTCGCGATCGAAGCCGGACTATTCCGACATAAGGAGACTATTTGGAAGCGCCGTCGAACGTCAGCTGGTGTCTGACGTACCGGTCGCCGCATTGTTGTCCGGTGGACTTGACTCGAGCATCCTGGCCTATGAGGCATCCGCTCGCTCACAAATCCGTCCGATCTGCTATACCGGCAAGGTCGAGACCGCCGATTATGACGAGACGGCCTATGCGATGGAGGTCGCCGCTGAGTTCGGGCTCATTCACCGGGTCGTTCCAATCGGAGAACCTTCCGACATCAACGCTGTGTCAGAGCTGGTTCGCCTGCGCGGACATCCACTTGGGATGCATAACGAAATCGCCATGTTTACGCTCGCAAAGGCGATTTCGAAGGAGCATAAGGTCGTCCTCACCGGCGAGGGTGCCGATGAGATTTTTGCTGGCTACAGCCGATTGTTCCGTACGCCGTATGATTACAATCGAAGCAAGATCATCGCCGCATTACCACCTGCTCTTGCGCAGATCGCACGCCGACGCCTCGGACTCGGCGTCCATTGCAGTCAGCTGCAGTTCTTCCTGGAGCGCTACAGCTACTTCCCGACCGATGAAATCCGCTCGCTTGCTATCGATGGCCGGATACGAAGGGAGCACGAGATGGCTCTGTTCGATCACTTCTCGACTCAATTTGCAGAGGCCGGCGGAGATTTCTTTAGCAAGATCTCATATGTTCTCGTCTCTACGCATTTGCCCGCATTGCTGGAAATGGTTGACAACACCACAATGGCAGCTGGGCTTGAAGCTCGCGTTCCTTATACCGATCACCAGCTCGTTACCGCCGCAATGGCGATGCCCGGCTCACAGCGGTTGAGGTGGAGGTCTCCAATCGCTTCGGTCCAGGCACTGTGGCATCCGGTTGCTTCCTTCAGCGAACGTCTCGACGTCTCAAAATATCCCTTGCGAAGGGAATACCGGAGCGTCTTGCCCAGATCTGTTCTATCTCGCAAAAAGATGGGATTTCCACTGCCACTGGGTCAGTGGGCCGTTGGCGAGGGAGCAACGGAATATCGAAGGCTGCTGTTTGATAAGGACTCTCCACTGGGAGATTTGTTCGATCCTGCTGCTTTGCGGCGTTGGTTCGAGGCCGGACGACGAAATCCTTCAGACTCGTTTGGTCGGAAGTGCTGGCTATTGGCCAACCTTGGGATATTCTTCAAAGAGGTATTCTCATGACGAATATCCGAGCCCGCAGGCGGTCGCTTGCGGGCATTTTACAGAAGCCCCTTTGCCGAAAACGGGGCGTCGGACAATCCCAAGATCTGAGCAATGGTTGGCGTGAACTCTTCAGCGGAGCCCCAGGCAATATTGCAAGGTTCCATTCCAGGGATGCTCAACAGGCATATCCGATCGTCCTCCGCGCTGCCCGGTCGGAAACCGTGGGTGGACAAGTATCGAGGTCTGCCCGTCGGGCCAGCTTCTTGCGCGTCTCCAACGGTCTCCTCGAAGGAGTGTCCAGGAGGTGCGACATAGGTCGCTATGCAATCGCGTTCATTTACCGGAACATGGTCGCTCGACCACGGCTCCACTTGGAAGCGCGCCAACAGTCCGTCTGCGATTCTGCGGTCATGAGCTCCGTCAACCAGGACATGGAGCGTCGCTCCTTCACTTTCCCAAAGCAAGTCAGGGATGATCGCATCCGGATAAATGGTTGTGTGGACGGCGCTATGTCCATGGTCACTTGCGACTACGATCGCGTAATCGTCTTCCCGCCCGACTCGCCTCAGTCCTTCGATGAGAGCGCCAATCATCATGTCGGCCGCGGCGATAGACCAATGTGCCGCCTCGCTTTCGTATCCGAACTGATGCTGAATCGAATCCGTCATGTCGATCTCGGTCAAAATGAGATCAGGCGGGTTCTCCGAGCAAGCCAGCGCCCCTGCAGCCCCGATCATGAGATGATCCGCGGCCAGGCCCGCAACGAGAGGAGTGCTCGCAACGGTGTCACTACTGGACGGGAAGCCGAAGAGATCGAACACGCCGGCGGCTCGCAACCGTCCATTTGGATCTTTGATCATGCGCGAGCGAGCGATGCGGTTTTCGGGCAGGCTCTTAAATGACCGGCTTCCCTGGAGAAACCCTCGTTCCCACCAGGCCGGCACGAAGACATCGCAATCGGCTGGGTCGATCAACCCAGCGCCGATGGACGCGACATCAAGCCCGCTATTTTTGGCAAGCTTTGCAATGGTCGGAACCCGCAGATCAGACGCGTCGGCGCAGACAAACGAGCCATCTCGCACAATGTGGTTTCCGTAGATCCCGTTCGCTTGAGGCGCCGCGCCGGTTAGCATGCTTGCGCGCCCCGGCATCGACGTTCCCGGCACCGTTGAGCGCAGGCGAGTGATGGACAGACCGTCTCCTGCCAAACGAAGAAGCGTCGGCAACCGATGTTTGTGCTTTTCGAAATAGTCCGCGCTTACGCCGTCCATGAGGATCAGAATCGCTTTCGTAGGAGCGCGCGGCTTTATCGAGGCAGGCGTCTGAAAACGAGCGGTAGGCCTGGATGGATTGGTGTAGGTCATGTTGCACCTGGAAGAGACCGATCGAAACCAAAGCCCCCTATAGGCTTCGGATGACGCCGGTATGAACGCATCACGGGATACTTCGAGCGCCAGTGGGTCGTTTTGATTTTGGGAATGGGCGCTTCTACGCGCTCTTTTTGTTTCCTTCAGAAGAAAGGAGTCCGAGGTGGCCGATACGACCCGTGCTATTTTTGTCCTCGATTTCGCAGGGCCAAAAATACATCTGTGGAGTGGCAGCTACGATGCGCCGTTGGTTCCTATCAACGGTCAGCCGCTCTTGGACCGTCTAGTCAACGCCTGTGTCGAAAACGGCATTGAAGATGTCACTCTCGTTGAAAACTTGAGTAGCGGCACATTCGATGGGTTCCGCCTGCAGGACAGCACAAATACGCTTTCGTGGCACGACGCGCATGACGGCGATCTCATTGAGAAGTTCCGCCAACATGATGGCGATACTCTCCTGATATGGGGAACACCGCTTTTCGACAGTGAGGTTCTTGACGGTATCAATACCAACAAGGGTTTGCGCGGCTCCGCTTGGCGGCCCGACGCGCCGACCGGGATTTATCGATTGAGTGCTGATGTTCTACGCAATCTTCTGGCCGAAAGCCGCGCCGCGGCATCTCTGCATCAGGCCTTCAGCAGGTTAGTCGCGGGCCTGTCCCAGCTGGACGTAGCGTTGCCTGGCAATGTGCTGACTGCCGGCTCCAAGCTGCTCGATATTTGCGACGGTGTCGACGCATCCATCGCGGAATTTCGGTGTGACAAAGAGAACGTGCTGCGGCGTCTGGAAACGAGCGTCGGAGGTTATTGGCGCAAGCCAATCGCCGAGCACATGCTTCTTTGCAATACCCGCTTCCCTCCCAAGACTTTTTACGATCGGCTGGCGGCGAGGCTCGAGGGCGTGTTGACATGCTATCCTTCTCAGCAGATCGATATCGCTTCAGTTGTTGGCACGATGACCTCGCAGCAGCCGGACTTTATTGCAGTCGGAAACGGGGTGACCGACCTCATCCAGGCGCTCTATTCAACGCTGAACCCAACAATCGCGATTCCCGTGCCGACGTTCGCCGGCTTTCAAACACCTCTCGATGACGAACAAAAGAACAACTTCGTCCTCACCCCGCCCTATTTCGATCTCGACGTTCGAGCTTTCCTGGAATTCGTACTGGCGAGAGGCGCGGATACGGCAATCGTTGTAAATCCAAACAATCCGACCGGTCGACTTGTTGATCATGCTGACGTGGCATGGCTGGCGGAGGCCCTAGGATCTCGAGGGCGACGGCTGATCGTGGATGAATCGTTCATTGATTTTCCCGCTGATGGCCGACCAAACAGCGTTGAGAATCTGGTTCCGTCCTGTGCCAATTTGATCGTGGTGAAGAGCCTTGGAAAGGCCTTCGGACTTGGCGGAATCCGGCTCGCCTACCTCATGGCTGGCGATCCCACCCTCGTTGCCGCCGTGCGCCGGAAACTGCCGCTGTGGAACATTAACGGCATTGCGGAATACACACTGTTCCTGCTTCCCGAATTCGCAGAGGAATTGGAACACAGTCTAGAGATGTTGCGAGAAGATAGAGAGCTGTTCATCGAGGAGCTGCGGACGGTACCGGGCCTCGACGTCGTACCTTCGCAAACGAATTTCATCTTGTGCCGGCTGCCTGAAAATTCGGTATCCGCTGCCGAGCTCAAGCGCCGCCTCGTTCTGTTCGAATCCGTCCTCGTAAGAGAATGCGGCTATCAAGCCATGAACGACGCAGATCGATATCTGCGCCTGACGGTTCGAAGTCGGACGGAAAACGAAAGGCTGGCAAAAACCCTGCGGCGCACCTTAAGCCGCTCAACGGCCTCTGAGAGTGACGCCCTGACGTGACATTTGCGCAGCGAACTGAATGGTCTTTTTTCGAATGCCGCGAGAGAGAGAAGCATGTCGCTTAGTTACAATCGTCATAAAAGGCTCGTTGAAATCATCCAGGCGAATGGCGAAGTGCGCATCCGAGATTTGATGCAGCGGTTCAATATTTCAGAAGAGACTGCGCGGCGGGATATCAAACGGCTCGAGCAGGATGGCTTGGTCGCACGGGTCCATGGTGGCGCGGTCGCAACGCAACAGCCAAAGCTGCTGGCCATCTCATCGCGAGCTGTTTCCGAGCGCGCGGAAAAAAGCACCATCGCTGAGATCGCCCTGGGTCTTCTGAAGCCCGGTCAGAATCTCTTTTTCGGGGGCGGCAGCACCATTCTGTCGTTGGCCAGCCGCATATCGGCCCTGCCGGAAATGCGCGTCGTCACCAACATGGTTGATACTGCCATCGCCGCGGCCGAAGGCCATCGGCATCGCGTTGTCATGCTGGGGGGCGATTTCAATGTCGATTTCCGGACCGTAAGCGGATTCACCGCCTTGCGTACACTCCGCGAACAGCAGATCGACGTCGCATTTATCGGCGTCAATGCGGTGCATCCGAATGGCGTCTTCGACCATGAACAGGTCGGACAGGAGCTTGCTGCGACGCTCTGCGAGCAAGCACGGAAAATTGTCATTCTCGCCGATCACAGCAAATTCGGCTTGTCGGCGCGCTACCGCATCCTGCCCCATTCGGCGATTACCGCGATCATCACCGACCGGAGGCCTGCATCGGACATGCTGGACAAGATCGAAGCCGCCGGTGTTGAAGTTCTATATCCGCAAAACCGTCACAACCCCGCACTGGTCTCTACTTGATCCTCTGCTTTCAGCCCGCACGGCTGCCCCAATTGTGAAACATTTTTTTCCTCTTGTTTTCAATAACCAACACAATCCGTCTCAAACCTGCAAAAAACCGTCACATAACTGCGCTATGTCTCAGCCCGTCTCGGGAGCGGATTTCATTCGCTCCGATTGTCATCCCGACTGAAAGAGAGGGGATTTTGATATGCAAACGACACGTCGCAGATTTCTCGGCATGACCGCCATGGCGGCTGGCGCAATAGCATTGCCGAACACGATCATGGCGGCAACCGGCCGGCGGCCGAACCTCAATATTGCCGTTCAGGACCTGCGCACAATTCTGGAACCGGTGGACGGCTCCTCCATCGCCAACGTTTCCTGGCGGGTGCAATACAGCATTTTCGATCAGCTTTTACGGACCGACTACAACGACAATTTTCGCCTGAATTTCGCGCTCGCGACATCATTGAAGCAAATCGACGCCACGATCCATGAGATCACGTTGCGCGACAATGTGAAGTTTCATGACGGTTCCACAATGACGGCGGATGACGTTGTCTTCTCGCTCGGGCCGGATCGACTGCGCGGCGAAAAAGCGCCGGGCGCGGCCGTGTTTGCCAACTTCCTCTCCTCGCTCGCCGATGTGCAGAAGATCAATGATCGCACTGTCCGTTTGATCACCAGGACAGAGGATCCGGTCTTCGCCCAGCGGCTCGGCGCCTGGGGCACGCAGATCATCAGCGCCAGGGCACGGGCTGGCGCCAGCAGCTACGACGCCTGGGCGGCGAAGCCGATCGGGACCGGCCCTTACAAGATCGGCGAGGTCCGCAATGGGGACGAGATCACACTGGTGGCGCACGACGAATATTGGGGAGGCCAGCCGCCATTTGCCTCGATCCGCTTCAAGCGGCTGCCGGAAATCGCCGCGCGCATCGCCGGACTGAAGTCGGGCGATTACGATATCGTCACAGACATCACTCCGGACCACATTGCCGAAATTGAGGGAGTCAACGGCCTCTCGATTGTTGGTGGCGAAGCCATGTGGTTCCGCTTTCTCACATTTGCTCCGCTCAGGACTCCCATCCTGAAAGATGTCGATCTGCGTCGCGCGCTCGCTCTCGCTATCGATCGCGGTGCGCTGGCGGACGGCCTCTGGGACGGCCGGGCGAAAGCGCTGACCAGCTGGCAGCTACCGATCTTCAGCGAGATCAACGACCCCGACCGCAAGGGGGTGTCCTATGATCCGGCGCAGGTCAAGGAACTGCTCGCCAAGTCATCCTACAGGGGCGAGGAAATCCCTTACCCTTCCGTCGGCACCTATTATCCGATGCAGCTCGCCGAGAACCAGGCGCTTGTCGAGATGTGGAAGGCTGCCGGGATCAACGTCAAGCTGATCATGTGTGAAAACTGGACGCAGGTCGGCGACATTGGCGGCATCAATGACACGTCCGGCGGCGCCTTCTACGCCGATCCCGTTTCCATGCTGTGGCAGATTATCGGTCCGACCAATGACCTCCAGTCAACAGGCGGCTGGACCAATGCCGAGTTTAACGCGCTCGGTCACGAGCTTGAAACGACGACCGATCTCGCCAAGCGCCAGGCGGCCTTCAAACGGATGCAGGACATTGTCGAGATCGAGGACCCTTGCATCACGCCGCTGCACTCCATGCCCTTCATCTATGGGCAGAAGGCGGATGTCAGCTGGCAGCCCAACCCGTTGCCGCAAATGTATCTCGGTCCGAAGATGCCGCCTGAGCCGGTGGCCTGAGTTCCATGCTGCATAAGTCTTTCCAGGACAGCGCGGGCGCCGCGCTGTTGCCGGCCCATGACATCGGGGCTTCCGCCACCAAACCTGCCATCAGCATTGCTGGCTTGAGGGTGGCGTTCGGCGATGTGCCTGTGCTGCACGGTGTCGATCTCGCTGTGAACAAAGGCGAGGCCTTGGGTATCGTCGGCGAATCCGGCTGCGGCAAGTCCGTGACCTGGCGGGCGGTTCTTGGCCTGCTGCCGAAATCCGCCGAGATCGGAGGCGAGGCCAGGATTGGTGATCTCGATCTTGTGGGCGCACGACAATCCGTTTTGGATCGGGTGCGCGGCGGACGCATTGCCATGATCTTCCAGGATCCGGCCAGCGCGCTGAACCCGGTGCATCGCATCGGCGCGCAGATCACCGAAGCGCTTCGCCTGCACCGGGGCCTCAGCGGTGCCGCCGCCCGAGCCGAGGCCTGCCGCCTGCTCGACCAGGTCGGCATAGCCACTGCGGCAAGCAGGCTCAACACCTACCCCCACGAACTGTCGGGCGGCCAGAACCAGCGGGTGATGATTGCCATCGCGCTCGCCGGCCGGCCCGAACTGCTGATCGCCGACGAGCCAACGACCGCGCTCGACGCCACCGTGCAGGCGCAGATTCTGCTGCTGCTCAAAGATATTCAACGTGACACTGGCATGGCGCTGGTCATGATCAGCCATGATCTCGCCGCGGTGACGGCCGTCTGTGACCGGGTATGCGTCATGTATGCGGGCAAGATCGTCGAAACGGCGCCGAAACACACGCTTCTGACCGCGCCGGAACACCCCTATACACGCGACCTGATCGGTGCCATTCCGCCCTCGCACGGTCCGCGCATGCGGTTGACCGCCATTGCCGGCGCGCCGCCACAACGCAATCTGCCGCCGGGATGCGCCTATGCGCCACGCTGCCGGCACGCGATCACGGCATGTGGCACGAGCCGACCGGAACCGCGGCAGGTCGCCGCGCGGCATTCGGTGCGTTGCCTTCGTTTGGACGCCGGCACGTATCAATGACCCTGCTGCGTCTCAACAACATCACCCGTCGCTTTCCCCTCGGCTCGCCACTCTACGGACCGCGGAAATATCTTGTAGCAGTCGATGGCGTGTCGCTGGATGTCGAGATGGGCCGGACGACCGGCATTGTCGGCGAATCCGGATGCGGCAAGTCCACCACCGGCCGTATTGCGCTCGGTCTGGAGCCGCCGGACAGCGGAGGTGTGCTGTTTCAGGGTTTGCCGCTGCCGCGCATCGACAGCAGAAGGTGGCGCGCGCAGCGGCGCCAAATGCAGCTGGTCTTTCAGGACACCTTGGCAGCGCTTGATCGCCGAATGACTGTCAGCGCTCTCGTCGCCGAGCCGCTGGCGATTCACGGAATTGGCGATCCGGCAAGCCGCAAGCAACGCGTGGCCGAGCTTCTCCACAGCGTCGGCCTCGGCGAAGACCATGGCATGCTCTATCCGCATCAGCTTTCCGGCGGCCAGCGCCAACGCGTCGTGCTTGCGCGGGCGCTCGCGCCAAAACCCTCGCTTCTGGTTTGCGATGAGCCGGTCTCGGCGCTCGACGTGTCCGTCCAGGCGCAAATCGTCAATCTGCTCATGGATGTTCAGCAGGAGCTCGGGCTCGGCCTCTTGTTCATCAGCCATGACTTGCGGGTCGTTCGCCATGTCAGCGACCGGATCGTCGTCATGTATCTTGGCCGCGTCGTCGAGCAGGGGCGCGCCGACGCCATTATCGATCAACCCGCCCATCCCTATACGCAGGCGCTCGTCTCGGCCATGCCGAGGCTTCCGGGCGGATTCGATCATTATGTGGCGTTGCCAGGCGAACCGCCAAGCCCCACCGATCGGCCGTGCGGATGCCCGTTTCATCCACGCTGTCCACTTGCGCGCGATGTCTGCCGCCAGAGCCTGCCCGAACTCCTGCCGCTAGGACCGGAACGGCAGGTCGCCTGCCATTTGGTGAGGCATTGATGAGTGCGGTGTTTCGTTTCGCCGGCCCCAAGGTCCTGCGTGCCGGCCTGTCCATCCTGATCGTGGTGACCTTTACATTCGTGGTGCTGCGGGCCTCGGGAGACCCGGCGCTGCAGATACTCGGTCCCAGCGCCCGCGCCCCGGATCTTGAGGCGTTTCGTCGGCATTGGGGGCTCGATCAGCCTCTGTATGTGCAGTATGTCCGCTATGTCCTGGCGGCACTTCACTGCGATTTCGGGAATTCCATGCTGGCTGGAAAACCGGCCCTGCAGCTTGTGTTCGAGCGCGCGCCCCTGACATTGGCGCTGATGCTGCCGGCACTGGCGCTCACGATGCTAATCGGCATTCCGGTCGGCGCCTACGCCGCCATGCATCGCGACACCTGGGTCGACCGATCGGTGATGATGCTGACCGTGTTCGGCTTCACCGTGCCAAGCTTCGTGCTCGGGCTATTGCTGATCCTGATCTTTTCCGTGACGCTCGGCCTGTTCCCGTCCGGCGGCGCGGATCGGCCGGAAAGCTTCGTACTGCCGGTGCTCACGCTTGGTTTGGGCGGGGCGGCCATTATCGCGCGCTTCACGCGTAGCGCCATGATCGAAGTTCTGTCGCAGCTCTACATCGTGGCGGCCAGCGCCAAGGGCGTGACGTGGCGGCAGGTGGTTCGCCACCATGCCTTTCCGAATGCGATCATTCCTGTGCTGACGCTGTTCGGCCTGATGCTCGGCGGCCAGGTCGCGGGCGCCGTACTGGTGGAAAGCGTCTTCGGCTGGCCCGGCATCGGCCAATTGCTGGTGGTTTCGGTTGCGAACCGTGATCTCGCCGTGGTGCAGGTCATCCTCCTTCTCGTGGCGCTGACCATGACGTCGGCCAACCTGCTGATGGACCTGCTTTATGGCGTGTTCGATCCGCGCTTGCGTGGAACAAACTCAGGATCGCAATGAAAACGGCAACTGTAAAAACCAACCGTCCGCCGCCTCGCTCGGTGGACCTGCCGACACTCCTTGCTGTGGGCTGGGTTCTCCTCATGCTCCTCACGGCGCTCGCCGCGCCGCTGATGGCTCCCCATGAGATCACTTCCATCGACCTGCGCCATCGCCTGGCGCCGCCCGTCGGCTTTGGCGGAACGATGCTACACGTCCTGGGAACCGACGATCTGGGCCGTGACGTGGTCTCGCGTCTTTTCTACTCGATCCGCACCAGCTTGCTGGTCGCCTTCGGCGCCACTGCGATCAGCGTGTTGGTCGGTACCGGGATTGGCTTCATCGCCGCGTATTTCCGCGGGCTCGTCGAGCATGCCCTGCTGCTAATGATCGACGTACAGGCTTCGCTACCATTTCTAATCGTGGCGCTGGCAATGCTCGCCTGTTTCGGTAATTCGCTGACGCTGTTCGTCGCCCTGATGGGACTTTATGGCTGGGAGCGGAATGCGCGGTTGGCACGAGGACTGGCAATCACCGCCAGCGCGCAGGGCTATGCGAGCGCAACGCGCCAACTCGGCGCCCATCCGCTGCGTGTCTATCTGCGGCATATCCTGCCCAACAGCGCGGCGACGCTTATCGTGGCGGCGACGGTGACCTTTCCGGAAATCGTCCTGGTGGAAAGCGGACTCTCCTTCCTCGGCCTCGGCGTTCAACCGCCGATGACCAGCCTGGGTGTCATGGTCGCGGCCGGCCGCGAGTATATCACGCGCGCCTCCTGGATGCTGCTCGCTCCAAGCCTCGTCATTGTCATGACGGCCGTTGCCGTTAGCGTCCTCGGCGACTGGTTGCGCGATAAGCTCGACCCGACCCTCAAATAACGGTTTCCCAATGCAAAGGAGCTGATCTCCACACTTGTCGACGGCTACGCTCTTGCACGGGACGGGGTGCCGAACCTTCGCCCGCGGCCGGTATCGACGTAACCGGAATACAGCATATGGATCTCGTCGCGGGCCCGCGTCAGGCCAACATAGAACAGCCGTCGGCTTTCGCGTCGCGCCGCCGGCTGCTCGTTGCGCCAGGGCAAACCGCCCAGATCGAGTCCCACCATGATCACGACATCATCTTCGCAGCCCTTTGCCGAGTGCGGCGTCAACAGATTAAGATGGAGAGGCGACGCGTCGCGTCCACCGAGGCTCGCCAGATCCAGGTCGGCGAGCGGCCCGCCGACAGCGAGCGCCGCCGACATGCGCACCACCTGTTCGCGCTGATCGGCGAGGCTTGGCTCTGCCGCCATCAGCGCATCGAGCATTCCCGCCCGCAGCGCGCCGATTGGCGAAGTTTGTAATTTTGATCCGCGAAATTCGCACGGCGCCGCCCCCCCAGTTTTTTCTATTCGCGGATGTAATTGGCTCGCTCGGCGATATCGGCACATCGCGCCATCAGCGCTTCGAAAGGCTCCGCGTCTTCCAGAAGAAGCCCGTCGTCGACCATGCGGGCGTAGTCCTCTTCAAGCGCCTTCAGACCATCGCCTGCGGGCACAAGCCGCAGACCGCCGTTGACAGCCGCCGCGTAATCGATGGGCGTTCGATCGGGCGCTTTCTCGGCGAAGAACATGGTCTTGTGGCGCGCCACTGCGTTCGCCAGATCGCGATCAGCAAAGGCGGACGGGGTAAAACCGGTTTCGTCCAACCGCGCGACATCGTGCCAGTGACGAGCAAAGCGATCGCCGCGCCGGCGCTCCTGCAGGCAGAAGACATGGATGGCCGTCGCCTTCTCCCAGAAGGTTCGCTCCGCATGCATCACGCGTGGACGAGCCGTGGGAAAGGTCACGCCCTCGATCAGGCCAGACGCGTCGCAGGCGATGTCGCGCAAGCTCGCGGGCTCGCCCGTCGATCGTGCTCCGAATTCGAGCATCACGCTCGGCGCCACATAGCCGGAGCCAGGCGTCGCGGCTTCGTAATCGATGAACAGCTTCTCGCCCTCGACGCGGATGGCGGCCGCCAAAGCTTCAGCCGCGAGCGCATCTGCGATGATCGGCTGAACGCTTCCTTCAACCCAATTGGGCAGGCGCTTACGCACCTCACTGGACCAGCGTTTTTCCTCGCTACGGGTCTCCGGCAACGCTTCGCCGTCGTCGCCCACCAAGTCGGGTGCAATCGGCCGGATGTCGTATGTTAGGCGTAGAGTAGGTGGCGAGCGCGGTGCCGCCTTGCAGCGGTCCGTTTCTCACCACCCCTCGCAGAACCGGACGTGCACCTTTCGTTATGCATCCGGCTCGCCAGAAGACGTGGCGAAGTTTGGCGTTCCCATCCACGCCAGACGAAACCGGCAGACGAGAGTCCATGCGAGCATATATTGCTCGACGGACCCATCGCGCCACAGTCTCACCGTCGGACGGCGACTGCTACGCTGTCGGCCTTTTGCGATTTCGCTCGCGTTGGCGTTTGGGCGAACTTTCCGTTGCCAGCGCCAGAGCCGATCCCCGGTGTACCAGTCGAGGCTGGTAAACACGTTGCTGGCTCCGTAGCAAAAGCGGAAGTAATTCGCCCATCCGCGCAGGATGGGATTAAGCTCCTGAAGCTTTGCACCAAGGGTGCCTCTCGCGCTGTCACGCCCAGTGCACTCCTTGACTTTGTGACGGAGATCGAGGGACTTGGCCTTGGGGATTTGTACGCGTGCACAATATCCGTAGCGCCCGTCCCATTCCATGACGAAGCGGAATCCGAGGAACTCGAACCCGTCCGTCATTGCGGTGATCTTCGTCTTTTCCGGTGACAACTCAAGGCCCGTTGTTTCCCGCAGGTATTTTGCCAGCGCGGATTTCTCCTCGATGGCCTGTTCCTGCGTGCCGGAAACCAGCACCACGAAGTCGTCTGCATAGCGCACAGGGAAGCACACGCAGTGCCCTGCTTTGCGATCCCACATACGTCTACCCGATGCCGCCGAGAGTATCGATTGTCGTGAAGACCTCCCCGTCAGATCAGGATGCACCCACCGTTTATATCTCTCCTCAATCGCGCTGAGCGCAATGTTGGCGAGCAGCGGTGATATGATCCCACCTTGCGGGGTTCCGGCTTCCGTGCGGAAGAACTGCTCCTCCGCCAGCACGCCGGCTTTCAGGAACTGCCCGACCAACCGTACCACCCGCTGGTCGGCGACGCGTTTGCGTAGCCGTTCCATCAGATAGTGATGGTTGATGTTGTCAAAGGAAACATCTCCAGACTGCCCATCACCAGGACCTTCCCGCCTCGGCAACGATCATGCGGGAGGGCCACGCCTTTGAAGGGCGGCCTCTGGCCGTAATCAGCCGACTCAAACGCCGCGGCGAGCCAACGCTGCTTGTAGAATTGCCGGACGGCAGCCGGACCTACATTCCCGTGGCGTGGACGGATCTCGGGGGCATGGATGGTGGTTCCACAGCCTCGCCAGCAAATCACTCCAGCATTGGGCGGATTTCAGACCTTCTGCATCTGCGCCTTCTGACCGACGCTCTTCTTGAGCGGCGCGGCGAGTCGCCGCCCGATGACAAGGAGGAGCGACATGCAACTGAAGCTGAGATTCGCCGAGGAAGACCGCAAGCGGCCTCCCGACCCACCCGCCTGGGAGACGCTGGACGCCGAGGCGCGGGCGGAGGCGTTGCGCCGGCTCGCCCTCGTGATCGCGCGCATGCTGACAGTGAGGGAGGCCGGTCATGACTGAACACAGCAAAATCGCCGCCGGTCACCAGGCCCGGTTGGCTGTCGTCTACCTGCGCCAGTCGAGCGCCTCGCAGGTGGAGAACAACCGTGAATCGACCGAGCGACAATACGGGCTGGCCGAGCGGGCGCGCGAGCTGGGTTGGCCGGACGAGCGTGTCCTGGTCATCGACGAGGACCTCGGCCTGTCCGGCGCAGGCAGCGTCATGCGCGCCGGCTTTGCCCGGCTGACCAGCGAGGTGGCGCTGGCCCGGGTCGGCATCGTGCTTGGCCTGGAGGTTTCGCGACTGGCGCGCAACAATGCCGACTGGCACCGGCTGATCGAGTTGGCGGGGCTGACCGATACGCTGATTGGCGATGCCGACGGAATCTACCACCCGGCCCTGTTCAACGATAGACTTTTGCTCGGTTTGAAAGGCGCCATGAGCGAGGCCGAATTGCACGTCCTGCGCGCCCGCCTCGATGGCGGCATCCGCAACAAGGCAGCGCGCGGCGAATTGCGCCGCGGCCTACCGATCGGCTTCATCTGGGGGGACGAAGACGGCGAGATCCTGATCCATCCCGACGAGGCCGTCGCCCATGCCATCCGCACCGTCTTTGCCCGCTTTGCCGAGCTCGGCTCGGCGCGCCGCGTGTGGCTGTGGTTCCGCGAGCAAGGAATGAAGTTCCCGCTGTGGCTTAATGCACGCACAGAGCTGCGCTGGGGCGAGGCCAGCTACCACGCCATTCACAGCGTGCTTGCCAATCCGGTCTATGCGGGCGCCTATGTCTATGGCAAGAATCGCCGAGAGACGGTGCTCGACGAAACCGGCGCGCGGCGCAAGCGGATGCGCAAGCTGCCGATGGAAGACTGGCAAGTGCTGATCAAGGACCACCACCAGGGCTATCTCGACTGGCCGACCTTCGAGGCCAATCGAGAGCGCATGGCGGCCAACACCCAGCCCCGGACGCACGCCAAGGCGCAGGAACAGGCCGGTGGCGCCGCCAGAGAGGGCGGCGCCCTGCTGCAGGGCATTGCCCGTTGCGGCCATTGCGGGCGACGGCTGCACACCCATTATCGCGGCCGCACCGTGACGCCGGGCTACCATTGTCCCGGCAAGGTGGTCGTCGAGGGCAGAGGCGTCCATTGCCTCAATGTTGGCGGCGGGCAGATCGATGAAGCCGTGGTGGCGGCCTTCCTGGAAGCGCTGGAGCCGGTGTGCCTGACCGCCACGCTCGAAGCGGCCGAGCGGCTGGAGAACGATCGCGAGGCGGCCCTCAAGCAATGGCGGCTCGACGTGGAGCGCGCCGTCTTCGTCGTCAACCGCGCCGAGCGCCGCTATTGCGCCGTCGATCCCGACAATCGCCTGGTCGCCCGCAGGCTCGAGCAGGAGTGGGAGGAGGCGCTGCGCGCACTGGAGGCGGCAAAGGCGGAACTGGCGCGGCGCGAGGAGCAGCGTCCGCGCGTCCTGTCGGCCACGGAGCGGGAAAAGCTGCTTGCCCTCGGGGCCGATCTGGCGAGCGTTTGGCACGCGCCCACCACCACGCCGCGTGACCGCAAGGAATTGCTGCGCACTCTCCTCGAGGAGGTCACCCTCCATATTGATCGCGGCGAGGCAGCGGCGCGTCTGGTGCTGCGCTGGAAGGGCGATGCTACGAGCCGCCTCACCGTCGCCTTACCGCGCTCGCGACCGGCGACGGTTCGTACCGACGAAGATACGCTGGCGCTGCTGCGGCGGCTGGCACCGCATTACCCCGACGCCGTCATCGCCGGCGTCCTCAACCGCCAGGGTCGCCGAACGGCGTACGGCCACCGCTTCGATGCCAATCGCGTCGGCTATCTGCGCAACCACTGGAAGATTCCTGTCTGCAAGGCCAAGCCGCCGGCCGCCAACGGCGACATCGTCACCGTCCGTCAGGCCGCCGCCAGCCTCGGCGTGGCGCCGTCGACGCTCCACCGCCACATCAACGACGGCCTGATCCAGGGCGAACAAATCACGCCCGGCGCGCCCTGGCGCATTCGCCTAACCCCGGAGCTCAAGGCCCGCTTCCTCACCACACCCGGCCACGGCTTTGAACCGATCCGCGATGCCATGGACACCCTCGGGCTTTCCCGCCAAAGTTTGTTGCAGCGAATAAAACGCGGCGAACTGGACGCCGTCCATATCGTCCGCGGACAGAGAAAAGGTTTATGGATCAAGACCATAGATCACGATCCCACCCTCTTCGAACACACTTCATGAACCAGGGGGCATTATGACAATGGATCCAAGCAGCCCTTGATGTCTCCCTCGATGACCCACGGATATGGCATCCCGTGCCTCCGGGTATCCCCGCCGCGTTTATGCGACTGAGCAGCCCGTCGGATATGCTCCAAGGCGCCGTGCGTGCTCCGTCCGGGCCTGAACCCATAGGAAACATGCCAGAACTGCGCCTCGAAGATTGGCTCCAGAAGTGTTTTGACCGCGCTTTGTACGACGCGGTCCTTGACCGTGGGAATGCCCAGGGGCCGGAACTGCCCCGGTTTACCGGCTTTGGGGATGAGCTTGCGCCTCGCCGGGCTCGGTCTGTACGCGCAAGAGCGCAGTTCAGCCTGAAGCCTGTCGAGAAAGCGTAGCTCTCCTCTCTTCCGGATGCGTCCTACGGTCATCCCGTCGACCCCGGCCGTGCGCCCGCCCTTATTGGTGGACACGCGACGCCAAGCGTGACGAAGCATGCGCGAGTCTGTCAGCCAGCCCCACATGTCCCGCCACTGTTCGTCGGGATTCGCCTTACTCCACTGATACAGTTTGCGCTGAACGCCGAGTACCCAAGCTTCATCAGCCTGATGATCCATGTCCACAGATCACTCCTCCGTCATGCCAACCGATCGTCTTCCTGCCTCCCTTCGCCATGTGCCCAGCTTTCCTGGACTCGGACTACTACGGAGGCTCCGCCCCTGAACACGCCCGTCTCCGGTCGTCGCGGCTAGCCCGGTTCCTGCCGGGCAGACGGTTCAGGTTCCCGTGTTCCGATTTTCAACCTTCGTGCCTGTAGGTGGTGCGCTATACCCCTGGCGATACGGAGAGTGGGTTGAAGGAACTCGCCCACCCCGAGTGCGTATTTCTCGCACCCCTCAGCAGGGAACATTGAGCCCTGCCATGTCTGATCGCTCTGTTTGTCTCCCCCGCCATCACGGTTGGGAAACTTCTCGGATATTCAGAGGCTTCAGTCACGCACTTCGTTGTCTCACCATGAGCACTGCGGTAGCCCGGCCCGGTAGTGATGGCTTCCGTCCGGTACAGTTCAGACCGATCTGCTTATGGCACCGAACCGGCGACACCCGGTCCAGCTTTTCGGTCCCCTTCCTTTCGTTGTTCCCACGAAAGGGACGGCATTGCAGCCGTCGGTCGAAAATCAGCAAAGCTAGGAGGGGTTCTAACTATGTCATACTACCCTCCCGCGCCGTCACGGCGCACCGAGGTCTTCGGAAAAGCGATAGGTCTCGAAGAAACATTTCTTCAGGCACGTGCCGCCCTTGAACACCCAATTCTCCACGAGATCCTCGTGTTGGTAGATACCGGCAAGCATCCATCCGAGGACGTAGTCCTTCTCAACGACATGTGGCGTGAGGGATGTCTGCTGGGCGATGGCGAGGATTTCGCGCTTTTCGATCATGTCGTTCCCTCGCGAGCCCAGCTCGGGGGAACGCGCAGTCGCCACTTTGTCACGACGTGCGGCCCATCCTGGGCGGGGTCGAGCTTGGCGTGGCCGCCGCTGAGATGGTGTTCGCAAAGGCGCGCCAGCGCCGCTCCTTCGGGGGAGCGTTCCGCAAGAAAGCCCAGGCGCTTGAAAACGGCGCCATTGGCGAGACGCACCGCGTACTCGATGAGCTTCTCGTCGTCGCGGTCGCCACGGCGTAGGTAGGCAGCGAGGCAATCGGCCAGGTGCTGGATTCCGCCGCCGATCGCTGGGTCATCCAGCATATCGATGATCGTACGGTGCACGTCCGATACGGGCACACGCGTCTGATGGCGCCAGACGCTCTTCGTGCCAAAGAGCTTCCGCTCATCGATGTGCTTCAACGAAAAAAGCGTGCCGTGTCTCTCTTGGCGCTTCTGCCGCACAGCCTGTGCGGTCATCACGAGAATGTCCTTGAAGATTTGTTCGGTGAGGTCCCAATGCTCGGCCGCGGTGCGACCCCCGATATAGGCTGGCGCGAAGAGCGCGGGGACGAGCACCCATGGATCATCAAGGACGCGATCCGACCCCATCGTATCAATTGACGCTGCAACATAGGCGCCGCGGCCCACCCGGCTCAGCCATCCCTGCTCGACCCAGCGCGACAATCGCTGGGCGGCGGCGGTGCGGTCCAGTTGGAGCGCAGCCACTACATCATCGACGTGAATGACGTCGCCCGCCGCGGACAGCACACGGACAAGTTGGGAACGACCTTGGGGAAGACGGGAAGGACTTTTCGTCATTTGCGTTAATTTAGCAAAAACTGCGAATTTTTGCAACTAAAGCAATGAAGTTTCAGCCGTTTCTGTGTCTCTCCAATTTCGCGATAAGTGCGAAGTAGAGCGAACAGATCAATAGGCAGGAGACCGGGCCTTTAAAACGCAAAAAATCGCCCCGGCTAGACCGGGACGGTTAATTGGTTGCGGGGACGCGCTTGAGGTAGGTCGCGACTGACCTCCTCATCGAGTCGCCCGCGGGAGACGCCCCCTAAGCGGCTTCGGGGCGGGCGACGAGAATCTAAGACAGAGAAACGTTCGTGAATAGGCACCACGTTCTCGGCTTTGACCGGGTTGACGTAGTTAGCCCATGCTCGCATCAGCTTTGCGGCGCTTCTTGATGGTAACCGGCCTGCGATACCCAGAGGAGAGATGTAAGCTTCGGCCTGTCGTTGGTAGTGGTGTTAGAAGGCAAGAAAAGCGCTCGCCGGCGCCTTGGCCATCAACGGCAATGATGGAATTTCTTATCCCTATCGGCTCGGCAATGGTGAGCGGTCCTTGTTCCGCTTGTCTGCGACGTAGCTCTGCCCATTCTCCATCTTCATTATGTCGAAGAGGCCAGTCGCCGCGAAAAGTGCCGGAAAATTCTTGACCCCATAGTTTCGTGGATCGATGGGCGCCTGTCGTTTCGCTGCGCTTCCTGCCGATGACATAGCTGCCCATCCATCGTCTTGCGCCGTGGCTTCCACAGCGCCACGCAGAATCGTCATGAGGGTCGTATCTTGCGACAGAGATTTGCCCGTTCGCTTGTCGGCGGACTTTTCGGCGGGCGTTTTAGATTTGGCCGCCGATTCCGCTTTGGTCTTTGGTTTCTCGCCGGGGGCTTCAGGAGTTGTCGGTTGCTCAGCATCGTCCAGGCTATCGAGGTAGAGGAAAGTCGTGCAGGCATTGATGAAGGGAGTGGGCGTTTTGCGTTCCCCAAATCCGTAGACTTCGTGTCCATTGGCCTTCAATTGCATCACTAATGGTGTGAAATCGGCGTCGCTGGAAGCCAAACAGAAAGCGTCAAGCTTTTGCGTGTAGAGAAGCTCCATTGCATCGATCACAAGCGCAATATCGGTGGCGTTTTTGCCGGCCGAATAGGTGAACTGTTGAATGGGCCGAATTGCAAAATTGTGCAGCTTGTCTTTCCAGTTCCTGAGATTGGCGCTTGCCCAGTCGCCATAGGCGCGGCGGATATTGGCCGTGCCGTATTTTGAAAGTTCCGCCAGTATCGCTGCGATCTTGCCGTGGGACACATTGTCCGCATCGATGAGCAAGGCGATTCGCCGATCAGATCTGGTTCGCGACCTGTCCTCATTCTCCATTCGATTGTTCGCCCTCCCTGCGCATCTTCATTGATAGCATCTATGTGCGATGTGCGCACGATTGTGGTTCAGGCAGCGCCCTCGGGTGCACGGCGAGGGGCAGTTGGCCTATCGAGCCCGTGGGGACCCTGCCACCTAATTTCGATCGATCTTCGACGACGTTTACGCTCTTGCTGACCGTCGCCGATAGCAGAAGAGTGCTTCGTCGATAGTGGGTCTCGCGATGTAGCGGTCTCCCCCCCGCATCATGGGATGTCATTGAGGGGGACGAACTGGGCCACCCCAAGTAGCAACCGCTATCGGCTTGTGAGATAAGGTGCAGGTATGCCGGCGTCGTAGCGTGCAGAGCGAGGTTTGGGAACCAAACTAATCCACAGAAATATTTTGTTGGTAGTCCTGTTGGTAGGTGCCGTGGCTATGCGAACCACAAACATTTGAAAGCAAAACCAGATTTCATTTACTTCGAATCCGCCTCTGGCACCATTTTTCATGGCAATTGCTTAACCGTCCGACAGACGTTTCGTTGGACTTTGCCGGAAAATGCTAGCGGGCGCAGATAAAATTCGACTTTGGTCCAGGACACGAAAGGATAGTCGTGCCTTTTTGGAAATCGCACAAGAAATATAGCGCAGGAACATGGGACGATCGGCTCGATGGATTATTTTCATGCGGGGTAAACTACTCCGGTATTACGATCCTTGATGTTGGCTGCAATATGGGCATCGTCGCTTATGAAATCGCCAAACGCAGACCGGCCTACATCCACGGCATTGACATTCTAAAGCCACACACCCGCGTGGCGCGTTCCATCTTTCTAGGATCGAACATAGAAAGTCGATTTGACACCATGAACCTAGGCAGCCGAAAGCTTCAATCTGTTCTGGATGACCGTTACGATATCGTGCTTCTTCTCGCTGTGTACCAGCATGTCCGCAGGGGGTTGGGTCAGGAGGAAGCCGATCGCATCTTCACCGACATCATCAACCGCGCACAGACGATTGTGGCGCGAGTCCCCGACGAAGACGACATCCGGCTTCAGTCTTTGATCGAGAGTGCTGGGTTCATCTTATCTGATCGCCACACGTCGCCACGCGGCAGTACAGTTCTGGCGTATCATCGCCACTAGGCCGGGCGGATGGCGATGTCACGCGACCCCAGACGCATTTCCGCTCCTATCGGCAAAATCACTTGACCTGAGCGCATCATGGCGGCCTCGCCCGGCGAAACATCTTTGCTCGCATTGGGCGGATGACGGATTTGATTTGCTTGGTGATCCCCTGTCCTTAGGGCAAACTGACCGCTGGGGCTCCAGGAGGCGAAATGAGAGCACGCGCAGCAACGGTTGGAGATCTGGAAAATGTTTTCCGTGATCTGTCCAAGCGGATATCGGACGAGTACGTCGCGGCCGGCAAGGACAGCAAGATCGCCTACGACAATCTGATGATGAACTTGAAGGAAGGCCGTGCTCACGCGCTCGTGCAGGGCGAAAAAACCGTAGCGCTCATCGCCTGGCACGAGAATAGCGACGCTGCTGATACGCTGTTCGCCGCGCAGGAAGATTTCTTCAGCGCCGCGACCGTTCGGTTCTGCAAGCGGCACATTCGCCATATCCAGGCACTCGCCGGCAACCTCCCCATTCACTCGCGCAGCTGGCTCCAGAGGCCGGACGTCGCAAAATGGTTCCGGATAATCGGCTATGTCGAGCGGGGCCAGGAGAATGGCGCCAAACTGTTCGAACTGCCTGCCGCTCCATTTGCGAAGCGGCGAGGCCCGATATTAGGGAACAACTTCCGGGCCGTTGCCCCGGCATTGCTTACAGTGCAATTCAGGTGCCAGACTGATTGACCGATAATGGGACACCGCACCGGGAAAGCGCGAACCGTCTTCCGCGATCACACCACTGCCATACCGCGCAATTCCTGTTATGTTTGCTCGCGGCGGACCTGATTTCCGCTTGGCCGGCGCCCATCAGGCAATCTACCCCAACGCCCCCCAACATGGCGCCGGCCACTCTCCACAACCGACAATCTTCACCACCGGCCCGATCTTGGCCACCAGCACGTCACGCGCGGTCAGGCCGAAGGTTCATACCGCCTCCAGAGCGGCGGACTTTCAGGTCAAAACGCCCCGACTGGCGATTCCGGTCCGACAGATCGCCTGGAACGACAGCACGATCCGACCTGAACCGCGTCGCGTTCGACCGGGCGACGCGCTTCAGGTTGTTGTTTTTTTGCATGTCGTTACCGCAAAACCACTGCACAGCTTTGCGCGACATGCATTAAATCCAGCAAGACGGTAGCAAACCGCGGCCAGAAAGTGTTGAAGACCGTGCCGATCGCATTGAACGCGTCGCGATCCGGTTGCACTCGGCAAGGCTTGATGATTTGTTGCCGCTTCAAGGAGAATGAATGATGCACGAGCCTGCCGGTCAAGACGAATATGGGTCGGCCAGCCCTTTCGACCCGGACGACCTGACGACGTTGAACGTGATGGGTCCGGGTGTGGCCAGCAACGATTTCGAGAAATACGCGGTCGCCGTCATCATCGTGTTCGGCGCTCTCATCATTGGCGGCTTGATGGCCGCAAACCTGGCCCTGGGGCACCGCAACGGCTTTCTCTACGCGCTTGGCGGCGCCACCGCGGCGTGGATATCGGGAAATGCGCTGCTGCTCGATCGGCCGCGTATCTATGCCCTGTTCGTCGGCATCGCGGCGGTGTTGCTGATTGCGTCCACCATCACGCTGGTCATCTGACGGGTCTGCCGACATTCAGGTGATGCCGGCCTGCGAACGGTGGTTTCCTGCGCTTCGGTACTCGCGTACAGAAAGTACGCTCCGTTCCGGTTCTCGGAAACCATCGTTCTCGGCGCGGCCTGACCTGAATCTCAACAGACCCGGGCGCGAATTCTAATATCCGATCGCCTCGCCGGATGCGGCGCGGCTGTCGATAGCGCCGTTGTAGCGGGCGCCGCCGCCCTTCTCGATCTCGGCCAGGCTCTTGCCGCCGATCAGGATGCCGGCCGCCTGGCCCCAGGTCGCCTCAGCGGCATCGAGGCGGTAGCCCATGCCGGCGAGCAGTTTTTCGGTATCGGGCGACAGGCCGAACGGTTCGACATAGACCGTGTCGGGCAGCCATTGGTGGTGGATGCGCGGCGCGTCGATCGCCTCCTGGATGTTCATGCCGTGATCGACGACGTTGACGATCGCTTCCAGCGTGATGGTGATGATGCGCGATCCGCCGGGGCTGCCGATGACCATGAACGGCTTGCCGTCTTTGGCGACGATGGTCGGGCTCATCGACGACAGCGGCGTCTTCTTCGGGGCGATCGCATTCGCCTCACCCTGGACCAGTCCGTAGAGATTGGGCACGCCCGGTTTCTGGGTGAAATCGTCCATCTCGTTGTTGAGCAGGATGCCGGTGCCGTCGGCGATGACGGCGGCGCCGAAAGCGCCGTTCAGCGTATAGGTCACCGCGACGGCGTTGCCGTCATTGTCGACGATCGAATAATGCGTCGTCTCCTGGCTCTCGCCAAAACCCTTCGGCATCAGATCCTGCGACACGCCGGCCCGGAACGGATCGATCTTTTCGCGGATTTCTTTCGCATAGTTCTTGTCGAGCAGCTTTTCGACCGGATTGTCGACGAAGTCGGGATCGCCGAGCGCCAAGTTGCGATCGACATAGGCATGGCGCATCGCCTCGACCATGACCCGGACGGTTTCGGCAGAGCCCGCACCGAGATAGGACAGCGGGTAACCTTCCAGCACGTTGAGGATCTCGCAGATGATGACGCCGCCCGAACTCGGCGGCGGCGACGAGGTGATCTCATAGCCGCGGTAGCTGCAGGTCACCGGTTTTAGCTCGCGGACCGCGTAGGTCTCGAAATCCGCCTTGGCCAGAATACCGCCCTTTTGCGCGCTCGCCTTGACGATGCTGTCGGCGATCGGTCCTTTGTAGAAGGCATCGCGACCGCGTTCCGAAATCGCCGACAGCGAAGCGGCGAGATCGGCCTGGACGAGGCGCTCGCCGACGACATAAGGCTTGCCGTCCGGCTTCAGGAAGATGGCGGCCGCGGCCGGGTCCCTGGCCAGCCGCTCGGCGCCGCCTTCGAGCGAGGCGACATCGCCCTGCTCCAGCACAAAACCGTCCCTGGCATAGCGGATGGCCGGCGCCATCAAGTCCTGCCGCGTCAGCGTGCCGTATTTTTCCCGGGCGGTCTCGAAGCCGGCCACCGAGCCCGGCACGCCGACAGCGAGATAGCCGTCGAGGCTGGCGCCTTTGATCGGCTTGCCGTCCTTGTCGAGATACATGGTTTTCGTCGAGGCGAGCGGCGCGCGCTCGCGGAAATCGAGGAACGTCGAGCGGCCGTCCTTGAAGCGGATGGTCATGAAGCCGCCACCGCCGATATTGCCGGCGTTTGGATAGACCACAGCCAGCGCGTAGCCGACGGCGACTGCGGCATCGACGGCGTTGCCACCCTTCTTCAGCACCTCGACGCCGACTTCCGACGCCAGATGCTGGGCGGTCACCACCATGCCATGCTCGCCCTTCGCCGGCTGCGGCGAGGCGGCCAATGCGGCCGCCAGCGGCGCAAAGGTCAAGGTGAGGGAAAGACTGAGTGCGATTAGGGTGCGGCGGTGCATGGCCCGTTCTCCGAGGCGTGGGACGCGCCTAGAAGAAACTGTTAGAGCGGGCGAGTCTACTGACAATGATGCGAGAAAGGCGAGGCTTGTACCTTCCACGAACTCTCAAGACCTGGGTTCCTCGCCCGCCGCGAAGCGGGGGAGAGGTGGCCGCGAAGCGGCCGGAGAGGGGGCTTGGTAGAGCGCAGCCCCCTCTCCGTCTCGGCTTCGCCGAGCCACCTCTCCCCACTTTCGTGGGGCGAGGAACCAAAGCTGGATGAAGCCGCGATCCTTCCCACCCCCCCTCTGTCCTGCCGGACATCTCCCCCGCAAGCGGGGGAGATCGGATTTCGCCGTCGGTTTTCGCCAACTTCCAACGCTGAAGGCAGGCAAGCCTTTTCGCTTCAGGCGGGTTTTTCGTTTCAGGCCGCACTCAAACAATCCCGCCGCCGCCACTTGCAACTGGCGGCCGTTCCGCTGCGACCTTGGCTCGGTAGCCGGCGGCTCGGTAGGCGGCGACCGGATCGATGGCGCCGCCTGTGTTCAGCCGCGCCACGGCGAGGATCGGCTCGACATCAGTGCGATAGGCGGCTTTCAGCGTCTGCGTCGCCATCAGCGCGTCATTGGCGTCCTGATAGACCTCCAGCGCCTTGCGGTCGACCAGCAGCGCCTGCGCATAGGCGCGCTGCACCTCGACCGCCGACAGCATCAGGCTTTCGATCGGATCGGTGACATTGTGGCTCTGGTCGAGCATGTGCGCCGGATCAAAACCTTCGGCACCGGAAAGCTCGGCATCGACCAGTTCGTTGAAGACGAGGAACAGCCGGTAGGGATCGATGGAGCCGGCGTCGAGATCGTCGTCGCCATATTTCGAATCGTTGAAATGAAAGCCGCCGAGTTTCTTGAACTGGATCAGCCGGGACACGATCATCTCGATGTTAACGTTGGGCGCGTGATGGCCGAGGTCGACCAGGCAGAAGGCCTTGTCGCCGAGTTCCTTGGCGATGATGTAGTTGGTGCCCCAATCCTGCACGACCGTCGAATAGAAGGCCGGCTCGTACATCTTGTGCTCGGTGAACAGCTTCCAGTCGTCAGGCAGTCCGGCGTAGATCTGCTTCATCGCGTCGAGATAGCGCTCGAACGCCTTGGCGAAATTGACCTGGCCGGGAAAGTTCGAGCCGTCGCCGATCCATACCGTCAGTGCCTTGGAGCCGAGCGTCTTGCCGATCTCGATGCATTCGAGATTGTGCTCGACCGCCTGCCGGCGGGTGCCGGCGTCGGCATGCGACAGCGAGCCGAACTTGTAGGACAGTTTTTGGTCACTGGCGTCGGAGAAGGTGTTGGAGTTCATGGCGTCGAAGCCAAGGCCGAAGCGCGAGGCCGCCTGTTTCAGACGGTCCGGGTCGGCCTTGTCCCAGGGAATGTGCAGCGAGACGGTGGGTGTGGCCTGCGTCAACTGCCGGATCACGGCGCAGTCCTCGATCTTGTCGAAGATATCGCGCGGCTCGCCAGCGCCGGGAAAGCGGGCAAAGCGGGTGCCACCGGTGCCGACGCCCCAGGACGGGATCGCCACAGCGAATTTTTCGACCTTGTCGCGGATGGCGTCGACGGCGATGCCGCGGCGGTCGAGGCGTTCGCCGAGTGCATCGTAATCGCGCTTGAGCTCGGCTTCGCGCGCGGCGTTGTCCTTGTCGACGATGTCGGCGGAGATGATGGTTTCGGACATGGGTGCTTCCTCCCAAATGCTTTCGGTTGGCGCTGCCCCTCGTGGGGAGGGTGGCCCGCAAGGCCGGGCGGGGGTACCCCCACCCCGTCAGGCATTCCCCGCTTCGCGGTGACTGCCCGCCGACCCTCCCCACAAGGGGGAGGGTAAAAGCTAGCGCGTAAAACTCTGGGCGTTGCCGGCGTCGACATTGACGATGTTACCGGTCGACTTGGCCGACATGTCGGAGGCGAAGAAATAGATCGCCTCGGCGATGTCTTCGGGGAATACCGAACGCTTCAGCATCGAGCGCGAGCGATAATGCTCCTCGAGGTCGTCGGTCGACATCTTGTAGGCGGCGGCGCGTTGTTCCTTCCACTCGCCGGTCCAGATCTTCGAGCCGCGCAGCACGGCGTCGGGATTGACGACATTGACCCTGATCTGCGCTTCCGCGCCCTCCAGCGCCAGGCAGCGCGCCAGATGGATTTCGGCGGCCTTGGCGGTGCAATAGGCCGCGGCGTTGGGCGATGCCGCAAGCCCGTTCTTGGAGGCGACGAAGACGACATTGCCGCCGATCTTCTGCGCCCGGAACAGCCGGAATGCTTCGCGCGAAGCGAGGAAATAGCCGGTCGACAAGATGTCCATGTTCTTGTTCCACAGCGCCAGCGTCGTCTCCTCGATCGGCGCCGAGGTTGCCAGGCCGGCATTCGACACCAGAATATCGATGCCGCCGAACTCGACCGCCGTTTCGGCGAAACCGGAGACCACCTGGTCCTCTGAGGTGACGTCGATCACCACCGGCCGCACGAAATCCTTGCCATAGGCCTTGGCCAAGTCGTCATTGGCGCTGGCAAGGGCTGTCTCGTCGATGTCGGCCAGCACGACGCAGGCGCCCTCGCGCAGCAACCGGTTGGCCGTCGCCCGGCCGATGCCGCCGGCACCGCCGGTGACCAGCGCGATCTGGCCGGCAAGCGATTTCGGCTTGGGCAGGCGCTGCAGCTTTGCCTCTTCGAGCAGCCAGTATTCGATGTCGAACGCTTCCTGCTCGGGCAGTCCGACATAGGTCGACACCGTCGAGGCGCCGCGCATGACATTGATGGCGTTGACGTAGAATTCGCCCGAAATGCGCGCCGTCGCCTTGTCGCCGGCGAAGGTGAACATGCCGACGCCGGGCATCAGATAGACCACGGCGTTCGGATCACGCACCGGTGGCGAATCCGCATGCTTGCACCTGTCATAATAGGCCTGGTAGCCAACGCGATACTGCGCCAAATCGTCGGCGAGGCGAGCGATGACGGCGTCGACATCGGGATTTTTGGGATCGAATTCGATGACCAGCGGCCGAATCTTGGTGCGCAGGAAATGATCCGGGCAGGAGGTGCCGAGCGCCGCGAGCGGGCGCAAATCCTTCGAATTGACGAATTCGAGCACGGCCGGCGAATCGTCGAAATGGCCAAGCTTGTGGCTTTTCTCCGAAATCAGGCCGCGGATCCTCGGCATCAGTCTTGCCGCAACGGCGCGACGCGCCAGTGCGTCGAGCGATTTTACGACTTCACCACCGAAGATCGGCTTGCCTTCAGACTTGCGTTCGAACCATTCGATCGCCTGGTTGATCACCGAGATCGTCGTCTCGTAGCATTCCCGAGGGCTGTCGCCCCAGGTGAACAGGCCGTGGCTTGCCAGCACTACGCCCTTGGCTTCAGGGTTCTCGAGGCAGAATTTTTCCAGCCACAGGCCGAGTTCGAAGCCCGGGCGCTTCCATGGCAGCCAGCCGATCGCATCGCCGAAGATCTCCCTGGTCAGCGCCTGCGAATCCTTGGCGGCGGCAATCGCGATGATGGCGTCGGGATGCATGTGGTCGACATGCGGCTTCGGCACGAAGGCATGCAGCGGCGTGTCGATCGAGGCCGCGCGCGGGTTAAGATCGAAGGTGCAATGGGGCAGATAGCCGACCATCTCGTCCTCGTGCTCGAGGCCGCGATAGAGACCCTTAAGCGCGCGCAACTTATCCATGTAGAGCGTGGCGAAGCCGTCTATTTTAATCGAGGCGCTGTCGCCGCCCGAGCCCTTCACCCACAGCACTTCCACGCTTTCGCCGGTGAGCGGATCCTTTTGCCAGATTTTTGAGGAGGTGTTGCCGCCGCCATAGTTGGTGACGCGCTTGTCGGAGCCAAGGACATTCGAGCGATAGACGAGACGTTCCGGCTCGCTCATTTCAAGGACCTTCGCCTCATCCCAAAGATTGGCGAGGCGCGTGCCGGAGCGCTTGTCGAGCATAGGTAATCCTCCCGTGACGTGAGACGCGCAAAAAGGCGCGACCCCTTTGGTCCGAATTTCTACGCAAGCGGCGGCGTTGTCAATCACAAACGATCAATATCAATCATATTGCACTGCACAATGGATTTATCTGATCGGAAATGATTGACACTGCGCGTTTTGGGTGCCTAGATGTGCTGGCAGGGAGGAACCATGCACGAAAAAGAACGCCACAGGATCATTTTGTCCGCCGTCCAGGAAAAGCCTGTGGTGACGGTGCAGGAGATGGTCGACCTGACGGACTCGTCCGAGGCGACGATCCGGCGCGACATCGCCGCATTGCATGTGCAAAAGCGCCTGCGCCGCGTGCGCGGCGGCGCCGAGGCGATCACCCCGCCGCAATTCATCGGCCTTGCCGGCCGGCCTTTTTCCGTCAACGAGACGATCAACGCTGCGCAGAAGCGGGCGATCGCGCGGGACGCCGTGGAACTATGCAAGGACGGCGAGCCGATCATCATCAATGGCGGCACCACCACCTTCCAGATGGTGCATTTCCTGACCGGCCGCCGGATGCCGATCTTCACCAACTCCTTCCCGATCGCCGAGCACCTGCTCAAGCACTCGAAGAACACGGTGATGCTGTCGGGCGGCACCATCTACCGCGAGCAGAACATCATCCTGTCGCCCTTCGACAATGATGTGACGCGAAATTTCTATGCGCGCCGCATGTTCATGGGCGCGCAAGGGCTCGGGCCGCTCGGCCTGATGGAAGGCGATCCGCTGCTGATCCAGGCCGAGCAGAAACTGATCGATCAGGCCGACGAACTGGTGGTGCTGGTCGACTCGTCAAAATTCCGCAAACGCTCGAGCCTGATCCTGTGCGGTCTCACGCGCATCGCCACCGTCATCACCGACGACGGCGTCGAGGATCGCGAGGCCAAGATGTTGGAGGCCGCCGGAGTGACGCTGGTCGTCGCCCGCACAACGGCAGCCAATAGGGAAGAATCTTCGCTGCAGGCCTGAGGCTCGCAGCGGCGATGGAATGCAACGCTCAAGGGAGGATATTCGATGAGCTTTCTGAAGAAATTGATGGTTACGGCGGCGTTCTCCGCCGCCATGTTCGTGAATGCCGCCTATGCCGAGAACGTAAAAATCGCGCTGGTGGTGAAGTCGCTCGGCAATGGCTTCTTCGATGCCGCCAACAAGGGCGCCGAAGAGGCTGCCAAGGAGCTTGGCGACGTTGACATCATCTACACCGGCCCGACCAAGGCGACCGCCGAAGCCCAGATCGAGGTGATCAACTCGCTGATCGCCCAAAAAGTCGACGCGATCGCCATTTCGGCCAATGATGCCGACGCGCTGGTGCCGGCGCTGAAGAAGGCGATGGATCGCGGCATCACCGTCATCTCGTGGGATTCGGGCGTCGCTCCGGAAGGCCGCCAGCTTCACCTCAACCCGTCGGACACCAACCTGATCGGCGAGACCATCATCAAGCTTGCCGCCGACTATCTGCCGGAAGGCGGCGATGTCGCCATCCTGTCGGCTTCGTCGACTGCGACCAACCAGAACGCCTGGATCGACGCGGCCAAGAAGGTGCTGCCGGAGAAATTCCCGAAGATCAATCTAGTCGCCACCGTCTATGGCGACGACGACTCGGCCAAGAGCACGGACGAGGCCAAGGGCCTGCTGAAGTCCTATCCAAACCTCAAGGCGATCATCGCACCGACCACGGTCGGCGTCGTGGCCGCCGCGCAGGTGGTGACCGACCAGGGCCTGATCGGCAAGGTCAACGTCACCGGCCTGGCGCTGCCGTCGGAGTTCAAGAAGTTCATCGACAACGGCGCCAGCCAGGCGGTCGCACTGTGGAACCCGATCGATCTCGGCTACTCGGCCGTCTACCTCGCCCATGATTTGGCGGTGAAGAAGGAAGAAGCCAAGCCGGGTGCGACGCTGTCGATCGGCCGCGTTGGAAAAGTCACGCTCGACGACACCAATTCGGCTGCGATGGCGCCGCCCTTCAAGTTCGACAAGTCGAACATCGAAGAGTTCTCCAAGATCTATTGATCCTGGAGCGCTTCAAGCCGGCGCGGCGGAACTCAAGTTCCGCCGCGTCCTCAAACGGACCTGCTTCAGGGCTTGATACGACCATGGACACGACAGCCCAACTCGACCCGACCACCGAGCAGCCTTTGGCTGCGGCTCCGCGCCTGACCCTGGCCGGCATCTCGAAGAGTTTTCCCGGCGTGCGCGCGCTGCACAATGTCAGCCTGTCGCTCTACCCCGGCCAGGTGACCGCGCTGATCGGCGAGAACGGCGCCGGCAAGTCGACGCTGGTCAAGATCATGACCGGCATCTACCAGCCCGACGCGGGCACCATCAGCATCGATGGCCAGGCCGTCACCCTGCCCAGTGCGCATGCCGCCTTCGGGCACGGCATCACCGCCATCCATCAGGAAACCGTGCTGTTCGACGATTTGACGGTGGCCGAGAACATCTTTCTCGGCCATGCGCCGCGATCGCGCTTCGGCACCATCGACTGGCGCACCATGCGCAAGAATGCCCATGAAGTATTGAACACGATGGGCGCCGGCCATATCGACGCCGATGCGCGGCTGAAGGATCTCGGCATCGCCAACAAGCATCTCGTCGCCGTTGCCCGCGCCATGTCGATCGATGCCCAGATAGTCATCATGGACGAGCCGACCGCAGCGCTGTCGCTGAAGGAGATCGAGGAGCTTTTCCTGCTCATCGAGTTCCTGAAGAGCGAAGGCAAGGCGATCCTGTTCATCAGCCACAAGTTCGACGAGATCTATCGCATCGCCGATCGCTATACGGTGTTCCGCGACGGCGAGATTGTCGGCGAAGGCCTGATCAGGGATGCCGGCCAGAGCCAGATCGTGCGCATGATGGTCGGCCGCGCCGTCGACCACATTTTTCCGCAGCGCAAGGCCGAGATCGGCGCGCCGGTGCTTGCCGTCTCCGGCCTGTCGCACCCGACCGAGTTCGACGACATCGGCTTCGAGCTGCACAGAGGCGAGATCCTCGGCTTCTACGGCCTTGTCGGCGCCGGCCGCAGCGAGGTGATGCAGGCAATATCAGGCATCACCCGCACCAGCAGCGGCACGATCACGCTGGAAGGCAAGGCGATTGTGCCGAAATCGGCGGCGGATTCGATCGATGCCGGCATCGTCTACGTGCCGGAAGAACGCGGCAAACAAGGCGTGGTGATCGGCCTGCCGATCTTCCAGAACATCTCGCTGCCCTCACTCAAGCGCACGTCCAAATCGGGCATGCTGCGGCTGGCGGAGGAGTTCGCGCTGGCCCGTTCCTATACCGAGCGGCTCGATTTGCGCGCCGCCTCGCTCAGCCAGGACGTCGGCACGCTGTCGGGCGGCAATCAGCAGAAGATCGTCATCGCCAAATGGCTGGCGACCGCGCCCAAGGTGATCATCCTCGACGAGCCGACCAAAGGCATCGACATCGGCTCCAAGGCCGCCGTGCACGGCTTCATGGCCGAACTCGTCGCACAAGGCCTGTCGGTGATCATGGTGTCGTCCGAACTGCCCGAAATCCTCGGCATGTCCGACCGGGTCGTCGTCATGCGCGAGGGCCGCATCGCCTCGATCTATGACAACAAGGGGCTCGACGCCGAAACGCTGGTCAAGACGGCAGCAGGGATTGCAGCATGAAGGTTTTGCTCAAATACCGCGAAGTCTGGCTGCTCGCCGCAATCGCCGTGCTGATCGGGCTGATCTCGATGCGCTTTCCGGGCTTTGCCGCCTTCGGCAATCTGCGCCAGGTGTTCAACGACACCTCGATCCTGATGATCCTGGCGCTGGGGCAGATGGTGGTGATCCTGACCCGCTCGATCGACCTGTCGATGGCGTCGAACCTGTGCTTCACCGGCATGGTGGTGGCGATGCTGAACGCCGCGCATCCGGCAATCCCGATCCCGCTGCTGATCGTCATCGCCCTTCTGGTCGGCCTGGTGCTCGGCGCCATCAACGGTTTTTTGGTATGGCGGCTGAACATCCCGTCGATCGTGGTGACGCTCGGCACGCTCACCATCTATCGCGGCGCCACCTTCGTCATTTCAGGCGGCGCCTGGGTCAATGCCGATCAGATGAGCCCTGATTTCATCGGCCTGCAACGCGCGGCTTTCCTCGGCATTCCGGTGTTGTCGTGGATTGCCATACTGGTTATCGCCTTGTTCTTCCTGTTGATGACGCGCACCGCGCTCGGCCGCTCGATCTACGCCATCGGCGTCAATCCAACCGCGTCGGTCTATGCCGGCATCGATGTCGGCCGCACCAAGTTCATCGTCTTCTGCATTTCGGGGATGGCCGCCGGTCTCTGCGGTTACCTCTGGATCTCGCGCTACGTCATCGCCTCGGTCGAGGTCGCCAACGGCTACGAACTCAATATCATCGCCGCCTGCGTCATCGGCGGCATCTCGATCGCCGGCGGCATCGGCTCGGTCGGCGGCGCGGTGCTCGGTTCGCTGTTCCTCGGCATCATCTCCAACGCGCTGCCGGTCATCAACATCTCGCCGTTCTGGCAGATGGCGATTTCGGGCAGCGCCATCATCCTGGCTGTGGTGCTCAACGCGCGCGGCGAACGCCGGCAAGGCCGCATCATTCTCAAGAAGGCGGAAACGGCATGACCGACACCCCTGCCCCACGCCACATTCCCGACCGGCTCGACAAGCCGCTCAACGCGGCGATCTTCTCGTGGGAGGCGCTGCTGGTCGCGGTGGCGGTCGCCATCTTCGCCGTCAATAGCTTCGCCTCGCCCTATTTCCTCGACGCGTGGTCGCTGTCGGACCTGACCTTCAACTTCACCGAAAAGGCGCTGATCGCGCTTGCCATGGCGTTGCTGATCATTTCGGGCGAGATCGACCTGTCGGTCGCAGCCATCATTGCGCTGGCCTCGACGATTATGGGCATGGCGGTGCAGGCCGGCGCCGGCACGCCGGTGCTGGTGGCGATCGGTATCCTGGTCGGGCTCGGCTGCGGCGCCTTCAACGGGCTGCTCGTCACCAGGCTCGGCCTGCCGTCGATCGTCGTGACCATCGGTACGATGAGCCTGTTTCGCGGCATCGCCTTCATCGTGCTCGGCGACCAGGCCTACAAAGGCTATCCCCCGAGCTTCGCCTTCTTCGGCCAGGGCTATGTCTGGTGGGTGGTGTCGTTCGAGCTGACGCTGTTCCTCGTCGCGGCGGTCATCTACTGGTTCCTTCTGCACCGGACCAGCTTCGGCCGCCGCGTCTTCGCCATCGGCAACAATCCGGTTGCGGCGCAGTTTTCCGGCGTGCGCGTCGGCCGGATCAAGTTCATCCTGTTCTGCCTGACCGGGCTGATGGCGGGCATCGCCTCGGTGCTGATCACCTCGCGGCTCGGCTCGACCCGGCCGTCGATCGCGCAAGGCTACGAATTGGAAGTCATCACCATGGTGGTGCTTGGTGGCGTCAGCATCCTGGGCGGCGCCGGCAGCATTGTGGGCGTGGTGCTCGCCGCCTTCATCATGGGGCTGGTGACTTTTGGCTTGGGGCTGCTCAACGTGCCCGGGATCGTCATGTCGATCTTCATCGGCCTGCTGCTGATCATCGTCATCGCGCTGCCGATCGTCTGGCGGCGGCTGCGGCGGGAGCGTTTTACCTGATGGCCGAAAAATACGCGTTCAAGATGAAGCTCAATCCGGGGATGAAGGCCGAATACAAAAGGCGCCATGACGACATCTGGCCGTCGCTGGTCGCACTGCTGAAACAGGCCGGCGTTTCCGACTATTCGATCCATCTCGACGATGAAACCAACATACTGTTCGGCGTGCTGTGGCGACGCGACGACCACGGCATGGACGAACTGCCGAAGCATCCCCTGATGCAGCGCTGGTGGGCCGGGATGGCCGCCATCATGGAGACCAGGCCTGATAACGTGCCGGTGGCGGTGCCGCTGGAAACCATGTTCCATATGGAATGACCCGCCACGTCGCAGTCATCGATATCGGCAAGACCAACGCCAAGCTGGCGCTGGTCGATCTTGCCGATCTGCGCGAAGTCGTGCTGCGCCGCATGGCGAACGCGCCCGTTGCCGACGGTCCCTACCCGCACCACGATGTCGAGCTTCTGTGGTCGTTCATCCTCGACAGCCTCACCGGGATCAATCGCGAACAGCGCATTGATGCGATATCGATCACCACCCATGGCGCGACGGGCGCGCTGGTGGACGCTGCCGGTGAGCTGGCGCTGCCGGTGCTCGACTATGAATTCGCCGGGCCCGACACCCTCGCCAAGGACTATGACGCGATCCGTCCGGCCTTCGCCGAGACGGGCACGCCGCGCCTGCCGGTCGGCCTCAATCTCGGCGCGCAGCTGTTCTGGCAGCAGAAGCGCTTCCCGGCAGAGTTCGACAAGGCGGCCGCGATCCTGATGTACCCGCAATACTGGGCGTTGCGCCTGACCGGCGTCGCCGCCAACGAAGTGACCTCGCTCGGCTGCCATACGGATCTGTGGAACCCCTGGAAGGCGGATTTTTCGTCGCTGGTCGACAAGATGCAATGGCGCCAGCTGATGGCGCCGGTGCGGCCGGCGAAGGATCGCCTCGGCCCGATCCTGCCTGCCCTTGCCAAGCTAACCGGGCTTGATGCGCAAACGCCGGTGTTTTGCGGGCTGCACGATTCCAACGCGTCGCTGCTGCCGCATCTCCTGTCCGATACGCCGCCCTTCTCGGTCGTCTCGACCGGCACCTGGGTGGTGTCGATGGCGGTCGGCGGCAACAAGGTTACGCTCGACCCGGCCCGCGACACGCTGGTCAACGTCAATGCACTCGGCGATCCGGTGCCGTCGGCGCGTTTCATGGGCGGCCGCGAATTTTCGCTGCTGACGCAAGGCCAATCAGAGGACTGGACCGGCGATGATGTCGCCACAGTGCTCGCGCGGAAGACATCCCTGCTGCCTTCGACCCAACAGGGTTCGGGGCCGTTTCCTCATCACGCCGCCGCATGGCTCAACGCCGACGGCATCAACAACGGCCAGCGCTTTGCCGCTATCTCTTATTATCTGGCGCTGATGACCGCGACTTGCCTCGATCTGATCGGCGCCGACGGCCCGACCATCGTCGAGGGCCCGTTCGCCCGCAACCGGCTTTTCACGCGCATGCTCGCTGCAGCGACGGCGCGTGCCGTCATTGCGTCCGAGGCGGCCACCGGCACCAGCATCGGCGCCGCCTTGCTGGCGTCGGACCAAAGCAGGGTCCAGGGCAAAGGCGAAAGGATCGAACCGCCGGCCGACCCAGCCTGCGGGGATTATGCAAGGGCGTGGCAACGCTCTGTTTGAGAGGTCTGCGCCGCCCCTCATTGCCCTGCCGTGTCCAGCCGATAGATAGGTAACAGTTTGAACCGGATACATAGGTTACAGTTTTCCCCCCTTCTCCTGCGCAGTGGTGTCCGCCGCAGCGCCGGCTGGTCGGGGTTGCAAGGCGCTGCGGCGGACCAGGCGCATTCGCTTGAGATCGATGTGGCCGAGCGGGTGGGCGTAGAAGCGTAAGGCCCATTCGCCGGTTTCGGTTTCTTCGACGGCGACCGGCTCGCCGGCAAGCGAGGCCGAGACATAGATCTCGCCGCCCTGCCACTTGATCGCGCCATTGTTGCGCACGCGCCTGACTGCGGCCTCGGCCGGATAGTCGGGCTCGGGCACGTTGGCCGGCATTTGCCGCTCGCTACCGCGGTAGTATTCGGCCGGCGTGTCCATGCCGAGCGCCTCATGCGGACGCTCCTCATTGTACTCGCGACGGAAGGCGTCGAAAGCCTGGCTCTGCGCCTGTCTGTCGATCTCAGGCGCCTTGGCCAGCGGCAACATGGTCAGGTGAAAGCGCTCGTGGCAGCCGTTCTGCTGAGGCTTGCCGGGCGCGATCCGCTCCAGCGCGATGCCGAGCTTGATGAAGCGCACCGCAAGCGGCGTCAGCCCGGTGACGCCGGCCGACGCGAAGGGTGAACCATTGTCGCTTCTGAACCGATCCGGCAGACCATGCTCCTCAAACAGCCGTTCGAACACCGGCCAGGCCTCCTCATCTGCCGTCGAACCCGTCGCTTCGAGCGCCAACAGGTAGCGGCTCCACGCATCCAGCACTGTCAACGGTTCGCAGCGCCACCCGTCACGGGTCCGGAACCAGCCCTTGTGGTCGCCCGTCCACACCGCATTCGGCCTTTGCGCATCTGGCCAGGGGCCGTTGCCCACAGCTCTCCAGCGCCCCCGCCGCCGGCCGACAAGGCCGTGGCGCTTCAGAATCTCGCCGGCCGTCGAGATCGCCGGCCACGGGTGCGACGGCGCCTCACGCTTGAGCCGCCCGATGATCTTCTTGGGCCCCCATGCCGGATGCGCCTCCTTCAGCGCAACGATCCGCTCAACCAGATCGGCAGCGGTCGCGCGGCCGTGATTGAGCGGCGCTCGCGGCAGATCATGCAAACCTTCCGGGCCGAACTCCCGGTAACGACCAAGCCACTTGTAGCCGATCTTGCGCGATATCCCGTACCGCTCGCAAACAGCCGTCATCGTCTCCTCTCCCGAAAGGCAATCCACTATAAACCTCAACCGCTCGTCCATGATGTCAGTCTCTCGCCAAACCATCGCCGGTACCTCCCGGCGGACAAGAAAACTGTCACCTATGCAATCGGTCTACTCTGTTACCTATCTATCCGGTTCGGACAGCCGGGCATTTCTCCCCGTATAGGGACGGGGAGAAAGATGCCTTCGTCAAGGATTTCGCCAATCTCCAGCGTTGCAGAAAGTGCGCCGACATCGCGGCCAGCCCTCTTCTCCCCGTTTACGGGGAGAAGGTGCCGGCAGGCGGATGAGGGGCAGCGCTGAGGTCAGAAATTGGAGACACCTCAACGTGCTGACCCGTAGACCAGACCTTGCGGGTCGATCTCCGGCTTGCGGCCAGCGACTAGATCGGCAAGGAATTTTCCCGAGCCGCAGGCCATGGTCCAGCCGACATGGCCGTGGCCGGTGTCGAGATAGAGATTTTTGTAACGCGCCCTGCCGATGACCGGCACCGAATTCGGCATCATCGGCCGCAAGCCGGCCCAGAGCTCGGCCTTGTTCTCGTCGAAGGCACCGGGGAAAAGCTCCTTGCCAGTCCTGAACATGGCGGCGAAATCGCTTGGCTTGTGGGTGCGGTCGAAGCCGGTGAACTCAGCGGTTGAAGCGAGGCGCAGCCGGTTGCCGAGCCTGGAATAGGCGATAAGCTGATCCTCGTCGGCGCCGCCCATGGTCGGCCCCTTGTTTTCGTCCTCCAGCGGCACGGTCGCGGTATAACCCTTGACCGGATAGACCGGCAGGTCGATGCCGTAGCGGCGGCCGAGCAGGCCGCTCTCCGGCCCCATCGAGATGACGACGGCGTCGCCTGTTATCGGGCCAGCCGAGGTCATCACCGCGCGCACCCGATCACCTTCGATGTCGAGGCCTTCGACCGTCGTGCCGTATAGAAACTGGACGTCGAGTTTCTCGGCGGCATAGGCAGCCAGGTTTCGGGTGAAGTGGCTGGAGTCGCCGGTCTGGTCGATCGGCGAATAGACGCCGCCGGCTATTCTGTCCCTGGCCCCGGCAAGGCCGGGCTCGAGCTCGACCAGCCGCTCGCGGCCGACGATCTCGATCGGCAGACCGTGCTCGGCGAGATAGCGGTAGTTGTCGGTGCCGGTATCAAAACTCTGCTGCGAGCGGAAGAAATAGAGAATGCCCTTCTTGCGCTCGTCATAGTGAATGCCGGTATCGGCCGAGATGGCGTTGATGCAGTCGCGCGAATAAAGCGCCAGGCGCAGCTTGATGTCGGTGTTGGCGCGCAGCCGCGCATGCGTGCACTGGCGCAGGAAGCGCAGGCTCCAGGCGAAGAAATAGGGATCGAAGCGCAGCCGCACCTTGATGCCGAGATCGTGGTTGTAAAGCGCGCGCAAAAACGTCTTCAGCGCAGAGGGCGAGGCCCAGGCGGTGGCGTCGCCGGGCGACACAAGGCCGGCATTCGATTGGCTGGTGCCGCGCGCCGCCATCGGATGGCGCTCGATGACGGTCACCTCGTGGCCGTCGCTCGCCAGATAATAGGCCGCCGCCGTGCCGACCACACCGGCTCCGAGCACTGATATTCTCATGCCGCCCCCCGAAGATCACATGCAGCCGAAGCGCCGCTCCTTCGATAGCGCTTCTAGGCTCGATCTACGAGCCCACGCAGGAAAAACCGGGACTTCAGCTCCGCGACGAATTCTTGCTGGTCAGGATGCGTTCCCAGGCCAGCGCATCGGCGACGATCCGGTCGAGGTCGTCGCGCTGCGGCGTCCAGCCAAGCTCGCCGCGCGCCAGCTCCGAATTGGCGACCACTGCCGCCGCGTCGCCCGCGCGGCGCTCGCCGATCCGCACGTCGAAATCATGGCCAAAGACGCGCCGCACGCTGTCGATCACCTCGAGCACCGAATAGCCGTGGCTGTAGCCGCAATTGGCGACGAGGCTTGTCCCCCCGGCGCGCAGTCGCTCCAGCGCCAGCCGATGCGCCGCCGCCAGATCGCTGACATGGATATAGTCGCGCATGCAGGTGCCGTCGGGCGTCGGATAGTCGGTGCCGAACACCTGCATGAAGGGCCGCTTGCCGAGCGCCGTCTCGCAGGCGACCTTGATCAGATGCGTGGCGCCCGGCGTCGACTGGCCGGTGCGGCCCCTCGGATCGGCGCCGGCGACGTTGAAGTAGCGAAGCGCCGTATAGCGCAAGCCGTGGGCGATCGCCGCGTCGCGCAACATCCATTCGCTCATCAGCTTGGACAGGCCATAGGGCGATTCCGGTGCAAGGCGCGCATCCTCGCGCACCGGCTCCAGCCCGGCGCCGCCATAGACCGCGGCGGTCGAGGAGAAGATGAAATTGGGCACGCCTTCGCGCACCGCGGTCTCGATCAGCGTGCGTGTCTTGCAGGTGTTGTTCTCGTAGTAGCCGAGCGGGTCGGCGACCGATTCGGGAACCACGATGGAGCCGGCAAAATGGATGATCGCATCGATATGATTGTCGCGGATGACCCCGCCGACCAGCTCCTTGTCGGCGACATCGCCGACGACAAGCTTTGCCTCCGGCGCCACCGCCCATTCGAAGCCGGTCGACAGCCGGTCAAGGACGACAACGCTCTCGCCCGCGTCCAGCAGCTCCCAGACCATATGGCTGCCGATATAGCCGGCGCCGCCTGTCACCAAAACCGTCATCCGTGTCCTCGCTGCTCAAGATTTATCGGAAGCTGTCTCAACACCCGCCTTACTGGAAAGCCTACCGCCAGGCCATTGGTCCATGTCCATCAGTGCCTGCGGTAACCAGTCTCATCGGCGCATGGCATCGTCCTGAAACAAAATTGATCCACATCAAGGGAATAGGCCATGATCCGTGGCCGTTAGGAACAGGCTTGGGGCGTGGCATTTTGACCAAAAAGGCCAAGTAGACGTCGAATAGGGCAATGATTATGATCCCACGCAAAAATTGGGAAGCCGACATGAACTATCAGCGGTTCTTCGAAGACGCGATCGACCAGCTCCACGCAGAGCGTCGCTACCGCATCTTCGCCGACCTCGAGCGCATCGTCGGGAACTTCCCACGCGCCATCTGGCGCGCCAACGGCCGCGCCCAGGAAATCACCGTCTGGTGCTCCAACGACTATCTCGGCATGGGCCAGCATCCAGACGTCATCGCCGCGATGCAGAACGCTGCCGGCAAGATGGGATCCGGCGCCGGTGGCACCCGCAACATCTCCGGCACCAGCAATCCGCTGGTCGAGCTCGAACTGGAACTGGCCGACCTGCACGACAAGGAAGCCGCGCTGGTCTTTACCTCCGGCTTCGTCTCCAACGAAGCCTCGATCTCGACCATTGCGCGGCTGCTGCCCAACTGCCTGATCGTCTCGGACGAGTTGAACCACGCCTCGATGATCGAGGGCGTGCGGCGTTCGGGTGCCGAGAAGAAGATCTTCCGCCACAACGACGTTGCGCATCTCGAAAGCCTGCTGCAGGCGGCCGGCCGCGAGCGCGCCAAGCTGATCGTCTTCGAGAGCGTCTATTCGATGGATGGCGACATCGCGCCGATCAAGCAGATCGTCGAACTTGCCGAGCGCTACAACGCCATGACCTATATCGACGAGGTGCATGCCGTCGGCATGTACGGGCCGCGCGGCGGCGGCATCACCGAGCGCGAAGGGTTGGCCGACCGTATCGACATCATCGAAGGCACGCTGGCCAAGGCGTTCGGCACGCTCGGCGGCTATATCACCGGCACAAGTGCGGTGATCGATGCCGTGCGCTCCTATGCGCCGGGCTTCATCTTCACCACGGCGCTGCCGCCGGCCATTGCCGCCGCGGCGACCACGTCGATCCGCCATCTCAAGCGCTCGCAGGCCGAACGCGCCGCGCAGCAGCGCCAGGCGACGCGGACCAAGCAGGTTCTTACCGCCGCCGGCCTGCCGGTGATGGACTCCGCTACCCACATCGTGCCGCTGCTCGTCGGCGATCCCGAGCTGTGCAAGATGGCCAGCGACCGCCTGCTCGGCGTCCACGGCATCTACATCCAGCCGATCAACTACCCGACCGTGCCACGCGGCACCGAACGGTTGCGCATCACGCCGACGCCATTCCATTCGGATCAACTGATCGCGGAACTTCAGGACGCGCTGGTCGAGACCTGGGACGCCTTGGGCATCTCCTACGGTTCTGCGGGCCGGCCGGCGGTGAGGGAAAGCGACCGCGTCATTCCGCTGCTGGTGCCGAAGTCGGGCGGCTGAAGGTCGCCGCGGCGGGCGCCGTCTTGTTCTTCGGACGCCGCGGCGTTCGAAGGTCACGGCATGGATCCTTGGGTCTCCGCGACGTCGCTTCGCTCCTGCTCCGCCCAAGGATGACGAAGCGAAAGGAGAGTTCCAGCCAATCTCCCGACGCCCGCGAAGAGTCCATGCCGGTTACAGTGGCCCAGCGTGCAGCGATCCAGATGCTACGCTCCCTCCGGCGGACCTGAACCTCACACACTCCTCATCCACTTCGCCAGCCGGTGCGCGGCCTCCTCGAGCTGGTCGAGGCGGCGGTGGAAGCATAGCCTGAGGAAGGCTTCGCCGCCGGGACCGAATGCGGTTCCGGGCGCCAGACCGACATTGGCGCGGTCGACGATGTCGAAGGCGGCGGCGCGTGAATCGGCGATCCCGTCGACTGCGAAGAACAGGTAGAAGGCTCCCTGCGGCACGGTGAAGCGCGCCCTGCCGGTCGCCGCCAGGATACCGCAGACTAGGTCACGCGCCGCCCTCGCCCGCTCCACCTGCTCGACGATGAAGGCGTCGCCTTCATCGAGGGCGACGACGGCGCCGCGCTGCATGAACTGGGCAACGCCGGAGGTCGAATACTGGACCAGGTTCTCGAACACCTGCTGCAGGCAAGGATGGACCTTGATCCAGCCGACCCGCCAGCCGGTCATCGACCAGTTCTTGGAGAAACTGTTGACGAACAGGATGCGATCCTCGTCGGCCATGATGTCGATGAAGGACGGCGCGCGGCCGTCGCCGTAGTGGAACAGCGAATAGATCTCGTCGGCGATGATCCACAGCCCCCGTTCGCGGGCAAGATCGAGGATCGCCTGCAGTGTCTCGCTGTCGGCGGTCCAGCCGGTCGGGTTGGACGGCGAGTTGACGAACAGCGCCTTTGTCCTTGGCGTGATCGCCGCCTCGATCTTGCCGATGTCGCAGGACCAGCCATTGCCGGACTGGTCGAGCGTGACTGCGACCGGGACGGCGCCCGCCACGCCGGCGGCTGCGGCGAAGTTCGGCCAGGCCGGCGACAGATAGACGACCTCGTCGCCATTGCCGGCGACAGCGTCGAGCGCCAGCTGGATGGCATGCATGCCAGAGCCGGTGACGATGAATTCTTGCTCAGCGAAGCTCTTGCCGAAATGCCTGACGTAATAGCGGGCGAGCGCCTGCCTCAGTTCGGGGATGCCTTTCTGCCAGGTATAGAAGGTCTCGCCGCCGGCCAGCGCCCGGGCAGCGGCATCGGTGATGAAGGCGGGCGTCGGCAGGTCGCCCTCGCCAGCCCAGAGCGGGATCATGCCGTCGCGGTCGCGGCCGCGGTTCATGACGGCGACAATGCCGCTTTCCGGCGCGGCCCGAGCCTCGGCGCGCAAATTCTCGATCAGGGTCATGGATGGATCCGTTTTTCGCCTTCTGGACAGCTAACGTGTTTTACGACAGGCGAAAATAGAAAACCCCGGCCGAAATCGACCGGGGTTTTGGTCCAGAGATCTTGCCCCTGCGCTATTTCCTGGCGAGGAGATCGCGAATTTCGGTAAGCAGCGCAACATCGGCCGGTGGAGCGGCCGCAGGCGCAGCCGGCTTCTCACGCTCCAGCCGCCTGCGCAGATTGTTTACCGTCTTGACCATCAGGAATATGATGAAGGCGAGGATGATGAAGTTCAGCGCCACGGTGATGAAGCTGCCATAGGCGAAGACTGCGCCCTGCCTCTTGGCTTCCGCCAGCGATGTGGCGTTGACGGCTGAGGACAAGGGCAGGAAATAATTGTTGAAGTCGAGTCCGCCGAAAATCGCCCCGATGATCGGCATGATGATGTCGTTGACTAGGGAATCGACGATCTTGCCGAAGGCGGCGCCGATGATGACGCCGACGGCCAGGTCCATGACATTGCCCCGGGAAATGAATTCTTGGAATTCTTTCAGCATCCGACCCTCCTTGTCCTGGCCGCCGCCTCTGCCCGCTTCGTTCGGCCCCGCTTCGTTCCCCCCACTGGCACAATAGCAAAAACCTGCGGTTGCAGCATCGACAAAAGACCGGTTCCGGCCAAAATTTCCCGAAGCCGCAGCCATCCTGCGGCGAAAGCCGCGATGGACTTGATCGCCAAGCTGTGATTGCGTCTCAGCAGGCCGGATCCGAAAACCGGCAAGGGAGGATTATCGGGCCGTGCAGGGCTGGTTCATCGTCATCATCGCGATCGCCTACGTGACGTTGCTGTTCGTCATCGCCAGCCTCGGCGACCAACGCTCGACGACATCCGGGCCTGACCGGGCCCGGCCCTTCATCTATGCGCTCAGCCTGGCGATCTACTGCACCTCCTGGACCTTCTTCGGTTCGGTCGGCCTTTCCTCCGAGCGCGGCCTCGAATTCCTAGGCATCTATATCGGCCCGGTGCTGGTGTTCGTGTTCGGCTTTCCGCTGCTTCGGCGCATCGTCAGGCTGGCCAAGACAGAGAAGATCACTTCGATCGCCGACTTCCTCGGCGCCCGCTACGGCAAGAGTTTTGCCGTAGCGGCGATCGCCACGCTGATCGCGACGATCGGCGTGGTGCCTTACATGGCGCTGCAGTTGAAGGCGATTTCCGGCTCAGTCAGCATGATGGTCGAGCATTATACCGGCTCGCCGCCTTCCTTCGATCCTTTCGTCAGCGACATCTCGCTGGTCGTCGCCATGCTGCTTGCGCTGTTTGCGGTGCTGTTCGGCACGCGCCATGCCGACGCCACCGAACACCAGGATGGGCTGGTGCTGGCGGTAGCGGTCGAATCCGTGGTCAAGCTCGCCGCCTTCCTGGCGATCGGCCTGATGGTGACGTTCCTGATCTTCGGCGGCCCGGGCGATATGGTCGACAAGCTCGCCCAGAATTCGCAAGTTCAGCAAGCGATGGGCTACAGCACCTCGCTCGCCACCTGGCTGGTGCTGACATGTTTGAGCGGTTTCGCCATCATCATGCTGCCGCGCCAGTTCTACGTCACCATCGTCGAGAACCGCAGCGAGGCCGAGCTGCGCACTGCGACATGGGTGTTTCCGTTCTATCTGGTGGCGATCAATCTTTTCGTGCTGCCGATCGCGCTCGCCGGCCTGGCGCTGGTCGGCACCAGAACCAGCAGCGACCTCTACGTCCTGTCGCTGCCGCTGCTCAGCGGTCACGATGTGTTGGCCATGGCGGCATTTGTCGGCGGCCTATCGGCCGCGACCGCAATGGTGATCGTCGAAAGCGTCGCGCTGTCGATCATGATCTCCAACGACCTCGTCATTCCGCTGTTTGTGCGTCGCCTGCTCAAGACCACGACATCGGAGAACGAGGACTGGTCAGCGCTCATCCTCAACGTGCGACGGGCGGCGATCTTCATCATGCTGTTCATCGCCTTCCTCTACTATCGCGAGAGCACCGACAGCGCGCGGCTCTCCTCGATCGGCCTGATGTCGTTCGCCGCTATCGCGCAGTTCGCGCCGGCCTTGATCGGCGGATTGATCTGGCGCGGCGCCAACGGCAGGGGGGCGGCACTCGGCATGGTCGCCGGCATCGTCGTCTGGAGCTATACGCTGCTGCTTCCTTCGCTCGCCGCGTCCGATACCGGCATCGTCGTCCACGGCCTTTTCGGTTTCGAAGCATTGCGGCCGCAAGCGCTGTTCGGCACCGTCGCCGAGCCGCTGAACCACGGTGTCCTGTGGAGCCTGTCAGTCAACACGCTATTCTTCGTGTTAGGCTCGCTGTCGCGCGCGTCGGTGCCGCTGGAGCGTATCCAGGCGTCGATTTTCGTGCCGCGCGAGGCGAGCCCGATGCCGAGCCTGCGCCGCTTCCGCACCACCGTCACCGTCAACGACCTTAAGGACACCATCGCGCGCTATCTTGGCGTCGAACGCACCGAGCGGTCCTTCCAGTCGTTTGAAGAGAGCAGCGGTTCCTCGCTGCACGGCAACGAACAAGCCAGCATGGACGTCATCCGCTTCTCCGAGCAGCTTCTGGCGAGTGCCGTCGGCTCCTCCTCGGCGCGGCTGATCCTGTCGCTGCTGCTACGCCGCAACGACCGCGAATCCAAAGATGCCTTCCGCCTGCTCGACGACGCCACCGAGGCGCTGCAGCACAATCGCGACCTGCTGCAGATCGCGCTCGACCAGATGGAACAGGGCATCACCGTCTTCGACAGGGATTTCCGGCTGATCTGCTGGAATCGCCAGTATCGGGCGCTGTTCGACCTGCCCGACGAGATGGGCCAGGTCGGCGTCTCGCTCGACCGCATCCTGCGCCACCTTGCCGAGCGCGGCGACATTCCGGCCGACCAGCGGGTGGCAATGCTCAACCGCCTCACCAGTTTCGTCAGCCCCTGGCAGATGGAGCTGAAGACCAGCGGCCGCATCCTGGAATTGCGCTCCAACCCAATGCCTGATGGCGGCATCGTTGCCACCTATGCCGACATCTCAGGACGCGTCGAGCAGGATCTGGCGCTCAAGCGCGCCAATGAATCGTTGGAACAACGCGTCAAGGACCGCACCGTCGAACTGACCCGCGTCAACGAGGAACTGGCACAGGCGCAGATGCTGGCCGAGGAGGCCAATCTCGGCAAGACGCGGTTCCTTGCCGCCGCCGGCCACGATATCCTGCAGCCCCTGAACGCCGCCCGCCTCTATTGCTCGTCGCTGATCGAGAAAGCCGGCAAGGGCCCGACCGGCAAGGCCGCTAACAACATCGAATCTTCGCTGGAATCGGTCGAGACCATTCTCGGCGCGGTGCTCGACATCTCCCGCCTCGATGCCGGAGCGATGAAACCGGACGACACCGTCTTCAGCCTGGACGAGTTGCTGCGGCAGATCGGCAACGACTTCCAGCCGCTTGCCGCCGAGAGGAAACTCGGCCTGACGATCATGCCCTCGTCACTCAGCGTGATGACGGATCGCAATCTGCTACGCCGCCTGATCCAGAACCTGGTGTCCAACGCCATCAAATACACGCGCCGCGGCCGCGTCCTGGTCGGAGTGCGGCGGCGCGGCGAACTGGCCGAGATCCAGGTGATCGATACCGGCATCGGCATTGCCGGCGACAAGCTGAACACGGTTTTTCACGAATTCACCCGGCTCGATGAGGGCGCACGCGAAGCCGAAGGCCTCGGCCTCGGCCTCTCCATCGTCGACCGCATCGCTCGCGTCTTGCGCCTCGAAATCCGGATCTTTTCAAGCCCGGGCAAAGGCACGCGCTTTTCCGTCATCCTGCCGGTCGCGGCAGCGCAGGAGCCACGGCGCGTGGTCACGGCGAAAGCGCCGGTCCGCACTGCTGCTTCGCTTGCCGGGCTTCGCGTGCTCTGCATCGACAACGATGCCCGTATCCTCGACGGCATGCGACTGCTGCTCGAAGGCTGGGGCTGCAGCGTCGACACGCTTGCCGGCTCGAGGGATCTCGAGCGATCCGGAATGCGTCGACCCGACATCGTGCTTGCCGACTACCATCTCGACGGCGAGACCGGCCTTGACGCGATCGCCAAACTGCGCGCCATCCACGGCCAGGACATGCCGGCCGTGCTGGTCACCGCCGACCGATCGAGCGAGGTGCGCGCCAGCGCCGGCAGGCTCGACGTGCCGGTGATCAACAAGCCGCTCAAACCAGCGGTGCTGCGCTCGATGATGGCGAGGGTCAGGCCGCTGGTGTCGGCGGCAGAGTAGAGCCGGAAGGGGTCATCCCGTCGCCTGCAGTGGATCGCTGCCGATCTTCGACAGCAGGATCACCGCCTGGGTGCGGCTGTCGACGCCGAGCTTCTGCAGGATGGCCGAGACATGCGCCTTGATCGTCGCCTCGGAGACGCCGAGTTCGTAGGCGATCTGCTTGTTGAGCAGCCCTTCGGCCAGCATGCCGAGCACGCGCGTCTGCTGCGGCGTCAGCGTCTGCAGCCGCTTGATCAGATCGGATATCTCGGGATCGCGCTCGACGCCGAGATCGATGCCCGTAGGCGCAGCGATGTCGCCGGCAAGCACCGACTGCACGGCACTGCGGATCTCCTCCATGCTGGCCGATTTGGAGATGAAACCCGAAGCGCCGAGGTCGAGCGCGCGCCGGATAGTCACCGGGTCGTCATGTGCCGACACCACCACCAGCGGCACCGTCGGATGGATGCCGCGCAGCGAGATCAGGCCGGAAAGGCCGCTCGCGCCCGGCATCGACAGGTCGAGCAGTACCAGATCGACGTCCTCATTGGCCACGACCAGCGCCTTGGCGCTTTCGAAATCGCCGGCCTCATGAATGCCGGCGACGTTGCCGATGCCGGCAAGCGCCTCTCTCAGCGCACCGCGAAAAAGCGGATGATCGTCAGCGATGACGAAAGTGTAGCCCGACGGCACAAGTCCCTCCCCGAATCCCATTGATGATTGTCTGCTTCTTACGGGATCAGTCGAACGATTATGCGGCGATACCAGCCGTTTTCAAGCGGCAAAGGCTATGTGCCGGGTTTCCCCGGTGAACGGTGCTCAGGTTTTTTGCGGATTGGGCTTTGCGGGATCCTCGCCGCTGTCCTTTTCCATGTCCTTGACGATGCCGATGAAGCCGCGCAGGAAGCGCTCCATGTAGCTCATCGTCTTGTTGAAATCCTCCTCGCTGGGCAATGTCGACTCAAAGCGGGCGGCAAGCGAGTTCTCGAGCTTGACGACGCGCTGGTCGAGCGCCTTCACGGAATTTTGCAGCCGGTCGATCTCGTCCTGGAAGGCGGCGCGTTCATCGGCCGCCATCTTGCAGACGAGCTGGCCGGAACGCTCCTCGCAGATCGACATCGCACCGGTCTGCGTGTCCATGCGGACATAGCCGGTAGCCGACTTTTCCAGCCGGTAGCGGTCGGCTTCCTCGGAAAATGCTGATGCCGCGACGAGCGAGACGAGTGCTGCGGGAATCAAGACGTGCTGCGGACGCATATTGTCCTCCATAGGCCAGTAAGTGCAATTTATCGCATGTTTGCGCCGGAAATGGGGAAGAACCCTGGCCTTTACCCTGACGCAGGTTCCTGTCGGAAAACCGTGTGACACTTTTCCGGAACCTGTTTGCCTCTTCCCCGTACGATTGGTTCGGACTATAGCGCAACCATGTCTCAGCTTATCTACAAGATAGTACCTGAACCGCTGTGGCGCGAGGCCGAAAGAAATGGCAGCTTCACCGGCGCGCTGATCGATGTCGCCGACGGCTTCATTCATTTTTCCACCGCCGGCCAGGCCAGGGAAACGGCGGCCAAACACTTTGCCGGCCAGACCGGGCTGCTGCTGGTCGCCGTCGATGGCGCTGAGCTCGGTGATGCGCTGAAATACGAGGTCTCGCGCGGTGGTGCGCTGTTCCCGCATCTTTACGGCCCGCTCGACCTCAACGCCGTCGTCTGGGTACGACCATTGCCGCTCGGCACCGATGGCCTGCATCAATTCCCGACGCTGGAGGCCGAATGAGCGTGCTCGACCGGCTCGGCCAGAGGTTCCTGTTCGCATTCGACCCGGAAGCCGCCCACGGCCTGTCGATCGCGGCGCTGAAATGCGGGCTGCCGACAGGCGGGAGAGCCGTGCGCGACGACAGGCTGAAAGTCAGCGTCTGCGGCATCGATTTCCCCAATCCGCTCGGCATGGCCGCCGGCTACGACAAGAACGCCGAGGTTCCCGATGCGCTGCTTGGCCTCGGCTTCGGCTTTGCCGAGATCGGCACGATCACGCCGCTGCCGCAGGCCGGCAACCCGAAGCCGCGCATCTTCCGGCTGACATCGGACGAGGCGGTGATCAATCGGCTGGGCTTCAACAATGAGGGTCACGCGGCCGCCGAACAACGGCTTGCCGCCCGCAAGGGCCGCGCCGGCATCATCGGCGTCAATATCGGCGCCAACAAGGACAGCACCGACCGCGTCAGTGACTATGAACGCGGCGTTGCCAGGTTCGCGCCCTACGCCAGCTACCTGACGGTCAACATCTCCTCGCCGAACACGCCGGGCCTGCGCAACATGCAGGCGCGTGAACAGCTTGGCGAGTTGCTGTCGCGCGTCATGGCCGCACGTGCGGCAGCGGCCGCGCAGCCGCCCGTCTTTCTGAAGATCGCGCCGGACCTGGTCGAGGCCGAGCTGGAGGATATCGCCGCCGAGGTTGCAGAGAAAGCAATAGACGGCGTCATCGTCTCCAACACCACCATCGCGCGGCCGCGGCTGCGCAGCGCCGGTGTCGCCGGCGAGACCGGCGGGCTTTCGGGAAAACCGCTATTCGAGCGCTCGACCATCGTGCTGGCCAAGATGCGCAAACTGCTTGGCCCGGACCCCGCCATCATCGGCGTCGGCGGCGTCGATTCCGCGGAGACGGCACTTGAAAAGATCCGCGCCGGCGCCGATCTCGTCCAGCTCTACACCGGCATGATCTATGCCGGGCCTGCACTGCCGGGCCGCATTCTTGCCGGTATGGTCCGGTTCGCAGACATGCAACGGCTCAAATCACTGCGCGAGTTGCGCGATACCAGCCTCGACCGATGGGCATCCAGGCCGCTTTAACCCGAGAAGGACCTGCCGCGGGTCGTTTTCGACACCTGATCCAGGATCCGCTCCCTCATTGCGGCTTGATCGAACAGCCGATGTGGCCCAGTTTCCGGACGCCTCGTCCCAGTCGTCCAACCACGGCCAACCGAAAACCCGCCTGGCGCAGCTGCCGCTCATGCCCCTGCAGATCGTTCATCATCCCGACTACGACGCCGGTTTTGCCGTCAACCATCGCTTCCCGATGAGCAAATACAAGCTGCTGATGGAAGCCTTGGGCGCGCGCGGACTGGCCGGCCACGCCGCGCTCAACATGCCCGAGCCGGCGCCGGCATCTTGGCTGAAGCTTGCCCATGCCGCCGGCTATGTCGACCAGGTGCTGGCCTGCGAAGTGCCCGAAAAAATCGAACGCGAGATCGGCTTTCCGATAGGCCCGCGCGTCTCGCTGAGGGCGCAGCTCGCAACGGGTGGCACCGTGCTGGCAGCGCGGCTGGCGTTGCTGAACGGCATCGCCTGCAATACCGCCGGCGGCAGCCATCATGCCCGGCGCGCGCAAGGCGCCGGCTTCTGCACCTTCAACGATGTTGCCGTGGCTTCACTGGTGCTGCTTGCCGAAGCAGCCGCCGGCAATATCTTGATCGTCGATCTCGACGTGCATCAGGGCGACGGCACGGCCGACATTCTGGGCGATGAACGGCGCGTTTTCACCTTTTCCATGCATGGCGACCGCAACTATCCGACTCGCAAGATCGCTTCCGACCTCGACATCGCCCTGCCCGACGGCATCGGCGACGCGGCCTATCTCGAAAGGTTGGGCGGCATCCTGCCGGAACTCACCGCTAAGGCGCGCTGGGACATCGTTTTTTACAATGCCGGGGTCGACGTTCATGCCGAGGACCGGCTAGGCAGGTTGTCGCTGTCGAACGTGGGGCTGCGCGCGCGCGACGACATGGTGATCCGTCATTTCCGCGCGCTCAACATCCCGGTCTGCGGCGTTATCGGCGGCGGCTATTCGACTGACGTGGCGGCTCTGGCGGCGCGCCATGCCATCCTGTTCGAAACGGCGTCAGGCTTCGCCTGACGGCTTTTTTGCTACGCCGACCTTCGGCTCAGGGTCATGTTCTACTTTCGGTAGTTGGCGATCCTGAGCAGGATGAAGGCCGGAATGACGATTGCCGCGCCCAGCAGGATATAGCCGAGGAAACGGTCAATAGCGCGGAAGCCCAGGTTCCAGAGATCGACGAAGACATTGCGGATGCCGTAGAGCACATCCATCGGCGACCAGCCGAAAGCGTTCATGACAAGGCCGACGAGGAACGATACCACCAGCAGCTTCAGGAGCACCCGGAGCGGCGTGTCGCCGAGAAAGCGCGTCAGTGCGGACAATGCGTGTCTCCAGATTCGGTTGCCCCGATTCGATTGCCTCGATTCGGGCACAGCCCCAGAAATACGCACTTGGCCGCCCGGCATCAAGGCGGTCGCTCACCCAGTTGCCCGGACAGCCGGGTTAGCCGGATTGTCTGATCGCCAGCCTTGACACCGATGTTGCAGTGCAGCAAAATTAGGCGACTGAGGGCGACCCGTTGATATCGATCTGCCAGACCCACTCGTATCGCACGGTGATGGACGGACTGCGCTGTCTCGCCGTGACCTGCGAACACAGGATTTTTTGAATGAAGTACAGGCGCGATATCGATGGTCTTCGGGCCGTTGCGGTCCTGCCGGTTGTACTCTTTCATTTCGGAATCTCGGCAATTCCAGGCGGCTTTACCGGCGTCGATATCTTCTTCGTCATATCTGGTTACCTGATCACCGGAAGCCTTCTGGACGACCTTGAACGCGGCCAGTTTTCGATCGTCGCCTTCTACTGGCGCCGCGCCCGGCGCATCCTGCCGGCGCTGATCTTTGTGACGCTTCTTACCTGCATTGCCGCATTGTTCATTCTTCTGCCGTCGGATCTGCATGAATTCAGTCTGAGCGTCATAGCGGCCTCGACTTTCTGGTCGAACATCTATTTTTGGAAGACGTCAAATTACTTCTCGATCGATGCCGAGCTCCGACCGCTGTTGCACACATGGTCGCTTTCGGTCGAGGAGCAATACTATATCTTTGCCCCGATCCTGATGTTCCTGATCTATCGCTATTTTGCCAAACGCTGGCTGACGATACTCCTGCCGATCATCCTCGGTAGCTTCGTGCTGGCGGTCATGGCGACGTGGCTGGCGCCAAGCGCGGGATTCTACCTGCTGCCGACACGGATCTGGGAGCTCATGCTGGGCGCCGTGCTTATGCTGAAACGCCCCCCGCCGCTGAGCAGCCGGTTTCTTATGGAACTGCTCGGGTTGGCCGGATTTGGCCTTCTTGCCATCGGGTTCTTTGCGATCTCGGAGAGCGACCCGTTCCCGGGCTACAACGCTTTGTATCCTTGCCTCGGAACGGCCCTCCTTATCTATGTCGGCCAAAATAGCCCCTCGACGATCGCCAGCCGCATACTGGAAGTCCGGCCGCTGGTCTGGATCGGCCTGATCTCGTATTCGCTGTATCTTGTCCACTGGCCGATCAATGCGTTCGCGCACTATCTCTCACTGGAAGAGTTCGATCCGTCGATGACCGTTGCGTTGACGGTGGCAAGCTTCGCGCTGGCTGCGTTTTCCTGGAAGTACGTCGAGCAGCCGTTTCGGCAGAAAAGGAGCTTCACCGCGCCAGCGCCTATCTTCGCCTTTTCAGCGGGCGCAATCGCTGTTCTTTGCCTTGGCGGGGCGGCCGGGGCGCTCGGCAACGGCTTTCCGCAACGCTTTCCAGACTATGTCCAACAGCGGATTCCTGTCGGGGACTGGGGCAATGGCACCTGTTTCAACGAGGGCTTCAGCCAGATCGAAAACTGGAATATCGAGGATTGCACGCGCACACGCGGCTTCCCCACAACCGTTTTGTTGTGGGGTGACTCGTTCGCCGCCCACTATGTTCCAGGCCTGGACGCCAACATAAATCAACTCCGGGCCAACATCGTGGAATACACCTACGCGGGCTGCCCACCGATTCTGTCCTACTTCTCCTATGGCCGCCCAGATTGCATGCGGTTCAATCAGCAGGCCCTGAAGATCATCCAGGACGCCGGCATCAAGACGGTTGTGCTCAGCGGTCGGTGGACCGATTATGAGGCAAGAAATTTCGACGGTCTCCAGCAAACGATCGATACGCTTCGTGGCCTGGGTGTGCGTGTGTTTGTCATCGGCCAGTCTCCACAGTTCATAACCGACGTTCGGAAAATCGCGTTCTTCGCAAAGCGCGAAAATCTCGATGATACATCGTGGCCAATGGCCATGGATCCCGACATCAACAACCGTGTGCGCGCATTTACCAAGGGCGCCACCTTCATCGATCCGCTGAATTTCCTCTGTAGCGCCGGACGCTGCTCCTACGCCGAGGCGGGCCAGTTTCTTTATTTCGACTATGGCCATTTCTCTTCAATCGGCGCCACGCTGGCGATTTCGAAATACTGGCCGGCCTTTGCCACAGACGATGCCCTTGCCAAGACGCAGTGACAGTCGGGCAGCTTGCAGGCACGAGTGCAGGGGCGAGTGCACGCTCAACCATTGCCCGACCGCCGGCTTGCGTGGTAACGAGGCTGCTGCGCGGGTATGATGTAATGGTAGCCTGTCAGCTTCCCAAGCTGAACGCGCGGGTTCGATTCCCGCTACCCGCTCCAGCTTCCCCAGAAAGTGATTGAGGTTGACGATGAGCTGCGATCGGTGGAATCCGTTCGTCACCTTGGATCGGCCTGGCCACCAAGGAAGGCATCATCTGCGCAACGAAGTTCTGCCCGCCAGCGCCGCACCTCACGGACCACATGATCGGGTCTAGGTGGGCGGCATATATCAGCTGAATGGAACATAACGTGATTCTAATAAGAGGCAGCAACAAAAGACGCTGATCCGCGTTGCGTTTGATCTGAAGGCCAGCCAGGGAGGAACCAAAATGGCCGACGACAAGAGCAATAAAGGTTCCGGTGACGGAAACCGCGTCGCGCGCGACCAAGACTATGAGTTCCGCTATTTCGCTACCAAGTTCGGCCTCTCAATACCGCAGATCCGCGAGCTTTTTGGCAAACACGGCACTGATCGCGAGACCCTGTATCGGGAGGCTCGGAAGCTCGGAAACGCCGTGACCACACAAGAACGGGTCTCAAACGACGACCGAACCTTTCACAACCAGGGCCGCCCCTGACCGGCAAGCGACATAGCGAAGAAGTCGAATTTTGAGCGACCATTTCTATCTGTGTCCGACAGGCGGCCAGGTCGTAGATGCTCGGGACCTGCGGTACGTCAAGTGGCGCGAGCCGCTGGAACTCGATGCCTGATCTGCTGAAAAGGAACCACGATGTTCGGCAAAGACCTCTTGGTTCGCATGCTCGACCGCCGCGACACCCTGCCGCCAGACGAGATCGCGCTCATTGATGCTCTTCCGGTTCGGCCGGTAACTTTCGGACCCGATGAGGAGATCGTCAGGGAGGGTTCCCGTCCCACCGAAAGCTGCCTTGTCGCGAATGGGTTCGCAGTTCGAAACCAGGCTATTCGGGAAGGAAAGCGCCAAATAACGGCAATTCACGTGCCGGGAGACTTTGTCGATCTGCATAGTTTGCTGCTAAAAGTGATGGATCACAGCGTGAGCGCCCTGGGTTTGTGCGATGTCGTTTTTATTCGACACAAAGACCTGCTTAAAGCAATGGGTGGAAGCCCACATCTCACGCGGATGCTCTGGCTTTCGACGACTATCGACGCCTCGATCCAAAGGACTTGGATAACCTGCCTCGGGCGTCGCTCCGCCAAACAGCATCTCGCACATATAATTTGCGAGTTGTATGTCCGGTTAGAGATAGTCGGATTGGCCTCTGACCAGACGTTCGCTATTCCACTGACGCAAGCGGAAATGGGCGACGTGCTTGGTCTGTCCGTAGTTCACGTGAATCGGACGCTGCAGGAACTTCGAGCGAAGGACCTGGTTATCTGGAAAGACCGGAGGATTGTTATCGTTGATTTCCAGCGCTTGGCCTTGCTGGCCGACTTTGATGCGACTTACCTAAATCTCTTCCATGAGCCACGGTGACCGCCCGCGGCCAGGCGCGTCGGCGCGCTGATGCGGCATCAAAATTTCTCGTCAAGTAAACAATGTGAATGAGCCCTCGCTCCGGATCGATTACAGCTGGGTTCAATTGGCTCAGTTGACATCAAAGAAGGATTGCACATGCGTGACCTCGAAAATCTCATCGAACATTATGTAAATAGTCGGAGGCGTCGCCATAGTTTCATATCGACGGGGCTCGCCGTTAAGGCGCTCAAACAGATTGTTCCGGCATGTTCGGTCTCTGATTCCGACCTGGCGAACATGATTGCCAATCGTGCAATAGACTACAACCTTCCGGTGAGCTTTGATCTTAATGAGAGCTAGACGTGGCGCGTCGTTATACTAGCCTGCTACTAGCCCGACCATTAGCCTTTGAGGTCCGGTGGACCGAGGCGCGGACCAGGCTCCGCATGTCGGCCTAGGTCTCCGCTTCTTGGCTCACGGCGCGGGCGAAGTTCCCTGAGACTTCAGCCGACCTCGCGATTGGTTAGCGATTGCTATTTTAGCTTGAAGTGATGGAACATGTTTGCCCCCGGCAAGTTCGTTAGGCAATGGAGGAGATTGCCGCCATGAACAATGTCATTTATCTCATCGGTCTTGTCGTCGTCGTGCTTGCGATCCTCTCCTTCCTCGGGTTCCATTAGGAGATACCATGCAGGGCCAAGACGATCAGGGCCGTAAGCCGGCCGATTTCGAAACAGCCAGAAGTGAACTGTCAGAACGGTTCCAGCAGGAAACGCAGACCGCGACAGAGGCGCTACACGACGCTCGCGACGAACTCGCCAGGAAGGCGGGCGACTACGCTGCTGAAGCGAAGCAGGCGTTATTCGACAAGGCCGAGGGAACACAGCGCGATATCAGTTCCAACCTAAAGGCCTTTAGCGGAGCCTTGCGAGCAGCAAGCGAGCATCTGGCCAATAATGATCAACGGACTGCTTCGAAGTTCACCCTCGATGCCGCCGGCTCGCTTGAACGCCTTTCATCTTCGTTGAAGAACAAACCGTTCGAAGACGTTCTTGGCGAGATGCGGTCGTTCGGCCGCGAAAACTCAGGGGCACTGATAGCCGGCTCAGTATTGGCAGGCTTGGCGCTGGGCCGGTTTATCAAGAGCTCGCCGCCATCTGCCCGCGCCGAAGCACAGCGTCGATCGGGACGGCCTTCCGGCACGATTTCGAACTCGGATAAGTCCGCCACGCGATCGGCAGAGGCACCTGACACGACGCCGCCCCGCTTCAATCAGCCCAGAGAAGACAATCAGCCCAGAGACGACAATCAGCCCAGAGACGACAGGGCCGGCGATGCCTTGGCCGGTGGAAAATCGGCCGGTGGCGATTGGGCCGGCGAAAGCCTGGAGCGGAAGCCTTGACCAACAACCAGGAAAGTCGCGGCCTCGCAACCCTCGTCAGCGATCTGGCACAGCAGGTCGCAAACCTGCTCCAAACCGAAAGCAGGCTGTTGCGGGCCGAAATGTCGGAAAAAATCAGCAAGGCCGGCTCAGGCGCCGCCGAGGTTCTGGCCGGCGCCATATGCCTTCTCGCGGCCTTGATGGTGCTTTTGCAAGCACTCGTAATCGCGCTGGCGAGTGCCGGCCTGGGAGCGGGATGGTCCTCGCTGCTGGTCGGGATCGTCGTCGCGGCACTGGGGATCATTCTCTTGCGCTCTGGCACGAAAAGCATGGCTCCTTCCGAGCTGACGCCCGATCGCACACAAGACCAACTGAAGCGCGATGCACGCGTGATCAAGGATCAAATGAGATGAGCGACAAATCCGCAGCCGAGCTTGAACGCGATGCCGACATCGCCCGGGCCAAAGTAGCAGACACCGCCGATTCGATCCGCAGCAAGATGACACCGGGTCAATTGATCGACGAATTTACCGGAATGTTTGCAGGCGGCGAGGGGTCCGCCATGCTTGGCAACCTCAAGTCGCAAGTCAGGGACAACCCGTTGCCGCTCACGTTGATTGGAGCCGGCCTGGCCTGGCTGATGCTCGGCAACGGCCCGTCGGCAACCAATTCGGCTGCCGCTGACTATCGGACAGGCACGGCTCCTGACGCGTTCTCCGACCGGCGCAGCGATGATTTAAGCCAGGGCAGCGAAGCGTCCGGAATCGGGGCTATGCTCTCGGATACCGCCGGTTCGGTCACATCGGCAGCAAGCGGCGCGGCCGAAGCTGCGGCAAACGCCGCAACGGGCGCCAAGGAGAGGATGACAAACACCGCCGGCCAGCTCGGCTCAAGCGCCAGCGAAATAGCGGCTCGGACGCGCCAATCGGCACAGGACCTGTTCGAGCGCGAACCGCTGGCTATCGCCGCAGTCGGCCTCGCGCTGGGCACTGCCATCGGGGTGATGCTGCCCCACACAGCCACAGAGGATGAGCAACTTGGCGCCTACCGCGACAAAATTCGCGACAGTGCGGAGGAGGTTTTCGATACGGGCCTGGAGCAAGCAAAGCAAGTTGCCGCCGAAGCCTATGAAACGGTCAAGGAAGAGGCCGATCGGCAAGGCTCGGGTCGAGATGCCGACACGCTAGCAGGCAAGGTCGGCAAAGTTGTCGAATCGACGGCAAAGCGAACCGAGGAGGCCATTCGCGATCGTTTGCCGGGGTCGTCGGACGAGTCTTCCACCATCTCGTAGCATCGCCACCGGCCTGAAGGCCGGGTCCATAGGACGTCATCCGGCATCGCGCCGTCGCATCGGAAGTGATTGCGGATGTGGTTTTGTTGAAGTAGCGGCCCTCTGGCGAAGCGCATATTTGGAACGCGGCGAAGGTCTCCGGCGCACGCCTTGCGAGAGCAGGTGGCTGGCCAGTCGGCTTTGCTACGTAGTTTGCTACGGGGCAAGCTTGTCGACGGCGCCGGCGATCTCGTCCTTGAACTCGACTTTCGTGCCCGGCTGCACCATGGAGCCGAGATCTTCGACATCCCAATTGGTCAGCCGGATGCAGCCATGCGAGAAGGTCGTGCCGATCTTGCCAGGATCGGGCGTTCCGTGGATGCCGTAGCTTTCGATGGAGAGATCGATCCACACCGATCCCACCGGATTGTTCGGCCCGGCAGCGATGGTGAAGGGACGCTTGGTCTTGACTCCCTTGAAGGCGAAATCCGGATCGTAGTGATAGGTCGGATTTCTCACCACGCGCTTGACCTGCGCGCTGCCGCTTGGCGCCGGGTTTTCATCGCTGCCGATCGAGGCGGGGTAGACTGCCAGCCATTTGCCGGAAGGGTCGAGCACGCGCACCAGGCGAGTGCCCTTGTCGACCTCAATGCCGGCAACGGCCGCGGGAGGATCGCCGCGGCCAACATCAGGCACGATCAAGGTCTTGCCGGGCCTGAGCCCGACACCCGGATTGAGCATCCTGAGCAACTGCTCGCTGACATGGAAGCGCTCTGCCAGCTTCTCCCTCGCGCTGCGATAGGCGAGCCGCCGCAGACGGGCCATCCTCTCCATGCGAGCCGGAATACGCCTGGTGAAAGGTCCGCGCAAATCCTTGCGCGTCACCTCATAGGTCACCAGTACCGGGGCGGCGGAGGTTGCCGTGAGCTTGCTCCAGGTCTCCGCAGTGAGCTTGCCATCGGACCGAAGTCCGTTCGCCTGCTGAAAGGCGCCGACTGCCTTGGCAAAATTCTCTGAAAGGCGACCGTCGATCAGCCCCGGCGAGAAGCGGGCGCGATCCAAAAGAATCTGCGCCTTGAGCAGCGTCGGATCGACCTCCTTCGGTTCGCCGGCGGTGAATTGGGCCTGATTGACGGTCGCCAGGTCCAGCTTGGCCGAACGCGCCCCGCCGCATGCGAGGGCAAGCATCGCGGCGAAGACGAGGAGAAGCCTGATCATCGATAGCGTTCCTGGGCCCGGCAACAGGAGCCCGCTTCTATGACGCGGCACGGCCCCGTGTGGTTCCTTCGTTCGAGCGATATTCTGATTGAAGCGATATTCTGATTGAAGCGACATGGGATTGAAGCGATATGGGGTTGAAGCGACATGGTCGGGGAGCCGCAGCTGCGATAGCCGGGCAATGGATTGGCAATGAAGCGCTTGATTTAACGCCGTCAGCCCACTTCTCGCAAAATGAAGTCGTGCAGCATCTTGGCCGCCGGCGACAGCACGCGATTTTTTACGGTGATCAGACTGTAAGGCCTGACCTCGATGTCGAATTCGGTCTGGACGACGTCGATGGCGCCGGCCAGCCCCTCGGGGTTCTGGATGAATTTCGCCACCTGGATCGACACCGGCGCGATGGCGTCCGACTGCGCGACCATAACCAGGGTGAGCAGCAGCGAGCTGGTGTTGAGGATGCGGTCCGGCAGCGCGATGTTGCGGTTCAGGAAATTGCTCTCCATCGCCTGGCGCAGCGGCGAGCCGCCCGACTGGAAAACCCAGTCATAGGCGGCAGTCTCCTCCAGCCGCACCGCCTTGCCCTTGGCCAGCGGGTGGCCGCGGCGCACAATGAGGCAGGCTTTCTCGACGCCGATGACGCGGGCCTCGAACAGCCGCGGATTGAGGTCCTCGGGGATGCGCGCGATGATGAAATCGTGACGTGTGGCGATCAGCTCGCGCGCCAGCACATTGGAGGTCTCGACCTGCATGGTGATCTCGATACGCGGATAGATGCGCCGGATTTCGCGGATCGCCGGCACGGCGAGTTCGATTGCAGGGGCCGTCACCGCGCCCAGGAACACCGAGCCGCCCTTGCCCGCCTTGAGCTCGGATATCTCGCGGTCGACTTCACGCATCTCGAGCAGGATCGATCGCGCGCGCCTCGCCAACGCCTTGCCATAGGGCGTCAGCGTGATGCCGCGCGGCAGCCTCTCGCACAGCTTGACGTCGAGCACCGCCTCCATCTCGGCGATCATGCGCGAGGCGGCGGGCTGGGAGATGTTCATGAGTTGGGCTGCCGCGCTGACCCGGCCATGGTCGTCGAGGGCTGCGATCATGCGCATATGGCGCAGACTGAGGCCGCTGCGCAGCAAGGTCTCACTCCTGCCGTGACGTTCCCCGTAACCCTCTGAAAGTCCGTCAGGATCCCGTAGCGCCGCCATGATATCGGTTTGCTCCTCGCTGGTGGCCGGCCGGCAATCCCGGCCCGATCTTTTGGCCACTTTGAATTCTTTTGGCCCATCTTCAGTATATCAGTTTTGGTATAGCAACTACCAAAGATCGCATTTGACAGTTATGGCAAAGCGCCACACCCTCTGCGCGTCCTGAAACCTGACCGTCGCCAGCGAGAAAAATCGCATCGACCGGAACCAGAGTCTCAGGGCCGATTGGGAGGATACCGGAGATCGATATGGCGGCAGCTGCGCGTTTTTGGCGCTCCTGCACGATCGCGCGGCCCACGAAACCCAGGGTACGCGTCCATCAACCAGGGAGAGTTAATGTGAAGATCATCAAGACACTGGCCGCCGTCGCGGCCCTTAGCATCGCGGCCATGACGGTCCCGGCGCAGGCAGGCGAAGGCCTTATCGGCGTGCTGATGCCGACCAAGACCTCGCAGCGCTGGATCAACGACGGCGACGCCGTCAAGTCCCAGCTCGAGGCTCTGGGCTACACTGTCGACCTGCAATATGCGCAGGACGATATCCCCAATCAGCTCAGCCAGCTGGAAAACGAAATCACCAAGGGCCCAAAGGCGCTGATCATCGCCTCGATCGACGGCACCACCTTGTCGGACGCGCTGCAAAAGGCGGCTGACGCCGGCGTCGTCGTCGTCGCCTATGACCGACTGATCAAGAAGACTCCGAATGTCGACTACTACACCACATTCGACAATTTCGGCGTCGGCGTCATCCAGGCGAAATCGCTGCTCAAGGGCCTCGGCTATCCCGAGAACAAGGGTCCGTTCAACGTCGAACTGTTCGGCGGCTCGCCCGACGACAACAACGCCTTCTTCTTCTACGACGGCGCCATGTCCGTTCTGCAGCCGCTGATCGACGACAAGACCCTGGTGGTGAAGTCCGGCCAGATGGGCATGGACAAGGTCGGCACGCTCCGCTGGCTGGCGGCCACCGCCCAGGCCCGCATGGACAACCTGCTCTCCGCCAACTACTCGGATGGCAGCCGCGTCGATGGCGTGCTCTCGCCATATGACGGCCTGTCGCGCGGCATCATCGCCTCGCTGCGCGCCGTTGGTTACGGCACGGCCGATCAGCCATGGCCAATCGTCACCGGCCAGGACGCCGAAACCGCGTCGGTCAAGGCGATCATCGCCGGCGAGCAGTACTCGACCGTGTTCAAGGACACCCGCGAACTCGCCAAGGCGACGGTCGAGCTCGTCGACAAGGTGCTCTCGGGCGGCAAGCCGGAAGGCCTCGACACCAAGACCTACAACAACGACGTCAAGGTCGTCCCCTCGATCCTGCTGACGCCGCATGATGTCGACAAGTCGAACTACCAGGCCCTGGTGGTCGATTCCGGCTACATCAAGGCCGAAGAGCTGAAGTAACCGCAGACGTAAAACCCGGGGTCCTGCGTAACGCAGGACCCCGCTTCTTCAGTGAACGACCCCCGGTTTCTTTTCCGGACCTCGCAGGAGTGGTATTGCCGATGGCCTCGACGATTTTGGAGATGCGTGAGATCACCAAGACGTTTCCCGGCGTCAAGGCGCTTTCGAATGTCAACCTCAGCGTCGAGGAAGGCGAGATCCACGCCGTGGTCGGCGAGAATGGCGCCGGCAAGTCGACACTGATGAAGGTGCTGTCGGGCGTGTATCCAGCCGGCACCTATGACGGCGAAATCGTCTATCGCGGCGATGAGTGCCATTTCAAAGGCATCCACGACAGCGAGCGCCGCGGCATCGTCATCATCCACCAGGAACTCGCGCTGGTGCCGATGCTGTCGATCGCCGAAAACATCTTCCTCGGCAACGAACACGCCAGCTATGGCATCATCGACTGGAACGCCAACGAGACGCGCACCAGCGCTCTGCTCAAGAAGGTGGGCCTTAAGGAAGACCCCAAGACGCTGATCACCAATATCGGCGTCGGCAAGCAGCAACTGGTCGAGATCGCCAAGGCGCTCAGCAAGGAAGTGCAGTTGCTGATCCTCGACGAGCCGACGGCGAGCCTGTCCGAAAAGGACAGCCAGGCGCTGCTCGACCTGCTGCTCGAATTCAAGCGCCAGGGCATCACCTCGATCCTGATCTCGCACAAGCTCAACGAAATCAACCGGGTCGCCGACAAGGTCACGATCATCCGCGACGGGCGGACGATCGAGACGCTGGCGAAGAAGGACATCTCGGAAGACCGCATCATCACCTCGATGGTCGGCCGCTCGCTGGACGACCGTTATCCGTCGCGCGAGCCTGACATCGGTGAGGTCGTGCTCCAGGTGAAGAACTGGTCGGTCTATCATCCGATCCATGCCGAGCGGCAAGTGATCAAGGGTATCGATATCGACGTCCGCAAGGGCGAGGTGGTGGGTATCGCCGGGCTGATGGGGGCCGGACGCACCGAATTCGCGATGAGCCTGTTCGGCCGCTCCTATGGCCGCCACATCACCGGCGAGGTGCTGCTCAAGGGCAAGCCCATCGATGTCTCCTCTGTCAGCAAGGCAGTGGAACACGGCATTGCTTACGTCACCGAAGACCGCAAGACCTACGGTCTCAACCTGATCGACCATATCAAGCACAACATCACGCTGGCCAATCTTCCCGGCGTGTCGCGCCATAACGTGATCGACGACATGCGCGAGCTCGCCGTCGCCAACGACTACAAGGCCAAGACCAACATCCGCTCGTCCAGCGTTTATCAGATGACCGGCAATCTATCGGGCGGCAACCAACAGAAGGTGGTGCTGTCGAAGTGGCTGTTCGCCAATCCGGAGGTGCTGATCCTCGACGAGCCGACGCGCGGCATCGACGTTGGCGCCAAGTATGAAATCTACACGATCATCGCGCGTCTCGCCTCGGAGGGTAAGGCGATCATCGTCATCTCGTCTGAGATGCCCGAACTGCTCGGCATCACCGACCGTATCTATGTCATGAACGAAGGGCGTATCGTCGGCGAAATGGCGGCGAGCGATGCCAGCCAGGAAAAGATCATGCGCGCCATCGTTCGCGGAGAAGGAAAAGCATCATGAGCACCGAAAGCGCTCCCGTCCCGAAAAGCGGCGTCGCCGAAGATGTGCAGCAGGGGCCGCGCGTTGCCGTCTCGGCGCTGGTCACCAACCTGCGCGAATACGGTCTGATCCTGGCGCTTATCGCCATCATGGTGTTCTTCCAGTACACGACGTCCGGAACGTTGTTCAAGCCGGTGAACTTGAGCAACCTGGTGCAGCAGAACAGTTTTATCATCGTGATGGCGCTGGGTATGCTGCTGGTGATCGTCTCCGGCCATATCGATCTCAGCGTCGGCTCCGTCGCCGGTTTCATCGGCGCACTGGCGGCGATGATGATGGTCATCTGGCCGCTCGGCCCTTTCAGCAATCCGCTGGTGGTGTCGATCATCTGCCTGATCGTCGGCGGTGCAATCGGCGCGGCACAAGGCTACTGGATTGCCTATCACCGAATACCGAGCTTCATCGTCACGCTGGCGGGGATGCTGATCTTCCGCGGCATCTGCCAGGCGCTGCTGGGTGGCGGATCTTCCGTGGGGCCGCTTCCAGTCGGCTTCAAGGCGCTCAGTTCCGGCTTCATTCCCGACGTGATCGGCTCATTGACGCTGATCCCCCCGGTCGTGAACGCCGCCGGCAAGACCATCGTCGGTAGCGGGCTGACGCTGCACATGACGACGATCGTGCTCGGCATCATCGCCGTGGTCGCCTATGCTTATTTCGGGCTCAGGGCACGGCGCAGCCGCGAGCGCCACGGCTACCAGGCCGAACCCTTCACGCTGTTCGTCGTCAAGACCCTGGTGACCAGCGCCCTGGCGCTGTTTCTGGTCTACCAATTCGCCACTTACCGGGGTCTGCCGATCGTTCTGGTGGTGATGGGCGTGCTGATCGCGCTGTTCGTCTTCGTCACCAAACGCATGACCGTCGGCCGCCGCGTCTACGCAATGGGCGGCAATGCCAAGGCGGCGCAGCTATCGGGCATCAAGACCGAGCGGCTGACCCTGATGGTGTTCATCAATATGGGCGTGCTCTCGGCGCTCGGCGGGCTGATTATTGCGGCGCGCCTTGGCCAGGCGGTGCCGGCGGCCGGCCTCGGCAGCGAGCTCGACGTCATCGCCGCTGTGTTCATCGGCGGCGCTTCGGCGATGGGTGGCGTCGGTCAGGTTGTTGGCGCGGTGGTCGGCGGTTTCATCATGGGCGTCATGAACAACGGCATGTCGATCATGGGCGTCAATGTCGATTGGCAGCAGGTGGTCAAAGGCCTGGTGCTGCTCGGCGCCGTGATCTTCGACGTCTACAACAAGAACAAGGCTTGAGGGCGAGGGAACTCATGCATGTCGCCAATCGTCTGCAGCGTGTTGCGACAACGGCATGCATAAAGGCAAGGATTAAAGCGGGCCCGTATTCGAACGTAGCGCGCTTTTAGGAGGCACGGGTCACATCGCGGCGCTGCCGGGCGGCGCAAGGAAGTCCCCCAGGGGACCGGGCCCGCGAGCAATCCGGACGAAGAATTTCACCCGTGGCGTGGACACCGTCCGAGCCGCGCCAGGAAAAGCTTGCCAGAACTGGCAGGCCGGCCAAGGCAATTGAGAGAGGGTACGTCATGCTGATTTCCCAAATCCTCGACGAGGCGGAGACCATCCGCGTCGTCGCCCGCAACGGCGGCAAGACCAGAATCATCAACGGCGCCCGCAGCGTCTATTCGCTGGCGATGGAGGCCGCGCGCACCGGCACCGGGCTCGTCGCCCTCATCGAACGCAAGGGTTTTGGTGAAGCGGTCGACCTCGATGCCGCCTACAAGAAGGGGCGGCTGTTGTCGCCGATCAACCATCCCGACCCGGCGCATCTCCACCTCACCGGCACCGGGCTGACACATCTCGGCTCCGCCGCGACCCGCGATTCCATGCATAAGAAGCTCAGCAGCGACGGCGAGGAGCAACTCACCGATTCCATGAAGATGTTCCGCATGGGGCTGGAGGGCGGCAAGCCGGCCAAGGGCCAGACCGGCGTGCAACCGGAATGGTTCTACAAGGGCAACGGCACCATGGCAGTGGCGCCCGGTGCCGCACTTCTGTCGCCCGCCTTCGCCCAGGATGCCGGCGAGGAGCCGGAAGTCGCCGGCATCTATGTCATCGGCGACGACGGCGTCCCGTTCCGCGTCGGCTTCACGCTGTCAAACGAGTTTTCCGATCACGTCACCGAGCGCGTGAACTACCTTTTCCTCGCGCATTCCAAGCTGCGCAACGCCTCGTTCGGACCGGAGATCCTGATCGGCGAGCTGCCGTCCGACGTCAGGGGTTCCTCGCGCATCCTGCGCGACGGCCAGTTGCTGTGGGAAAAACCGTTCCTGTCGGGCGAGGCGAACATGTCGCACACCATCGCCAATCTCGAACATCACCATTTCAAATATTCGGCCTTCCGCCAGCCGGGCGACGTGCATGTGCACATGTTCGGCACTGCGACACTGTCCTTCGCCGACGGCGTCAGGACCGAGGCCGGCGACGTCTTCGAGATCGAGGCCAAGGATTTCGGCCTGCCGCTGCGCAACCCGCTTGAAATCGAGCAGCCGGTGAAAGTGGCGGTGAAGGCGCTTTGATGTGTGCTCTCCCCCCTTGAGGGGGAGATGTCGCCGAAGGTGACAGAGGGGGTCGTCTCACATAAATCGCCAACGCCGTTTCTCGTGACGGAAACAGCGTTGGCACTTTACGCGCAGCGACCCCCTCTGGCCTGCCGGCCATCTCCCCCTCAAGCGGGGGGATCGACAGTTCCGCCCTCAGTAAATATCGAAATCGAAATATTTGGCCTGGATCTTCTTGTAGGTGCCGTCTGCGACAATCGCATCGATCGCGGCATTGAGCTTTTCGCGCAGCGCATTGTCTTCCTGGCGCACGGCGATACCGGCTTCGGTCTCCGTGCCCTTGACGTCACCGACCATCTTGCAGCAGCCGTCGCTCGATTTCTTCATCCAGTCCATCAGCACGAACTTGTCGGAAAGGACGGCATCGAGACGGCCGTTCATCAGATCGGTGACCGCCTCCTCCTGGGTTGGATAGAGCTTCGCCTCGGCGCCGGCCTTGCCATAGACATCCTGGGCATAGTCGGCCTGGGTGGTCGAAGCCTGCGCGCCGACTGTCTTGCCGGCGAGTGCCGCCGGTTCGGTCGAGGCAATATCGCTGTCCTTCAGGGCCACCAGAGAAAGCGGCGTCGTATAGTATTTGTTGGTGAAGGAGACCTGCTTCTTGCGTTCCTCGGTGATGCTCATCGACGCGATGATGGCATCGAATTTTTTGGCCTGGAGCGCCGGGATCATGCCGTCCCAGTCCTGCGTGACAAGTTCGCATTCGACCTTCATCTGAGCGCAAAGCGCATTGGTGATGTCGACGTCGAAGCCTACGAGCTTGCCATCCGCGGTGATGGTGTTGAACGGCGGATAGGCGCCTTCAGTGGCGATCTTCAGTTTTTCCTGTGCTTGCGCCGACAGGGACCCGGCTGATATCGCCAGCATGACGGCTGTTGCTGCCGATGCGATCCATCTTGAAATCTGCATTTTTGTTCCCCTTGTTCAACCGCGTTGACGGCCAGGCACAGCCAAGCACGACCCGCAGGGCCAGGCAAGCATGGTCTGATCATAGTGGGCGATCAGCGCGCGGCGCGAAAATGCTTGGACAGTTTCAGGCCCTGTGCCTGATAGTTCGAGCCGAGATCTGTGCCGTAGAGCGCCTGCGGCCGCTTCAGCATGTGCTCGTAGACCAGCCGTCCGACGATCTGGCCGTGATCGAGGATGAACGGCACTTCGTGGCTGCGCACCTCGAGCACGGCCCGGCTGCCGGTGCCGCCCGAGGCCGAATGGCCGAAACCCGGATCGAAGAAACCGGCATAGTGGACGCGGAATTCGCCGACCAGCGGATCGAAGGGCGTCATCTCGGCGGCGTAAAGCGGCGGCACATGCACCGCTTCCTGGCTGACGAGGATATAAAATTCGTCCGGGTCGAGCACCAGTTCGCCGGCGCCGCTCTTGTAGAGCGGCTCCCAGAAATCGACGACATCCTGTGCGGCGCGCTTATCGACATCGACCAGGCCGGTGTGGTGCTTGCCGCGGTAGCCGACCAGCCCGTCCTTGTCGCCGTCGAGGTCGATCGACAGGGCGATGCCGCCGCCGGAAATGTTCGGCGGCTCGGTGGCGACGAGCGTCTCGGCACGGTGCAATTCGTGCAGCTCGCTTTCCGATAAAAGCGCATTGCCGGTGCGGAACCGGATCTGCGACAGCCGCGAGCCGGTACGAACGACGATCGGAAAGGTGCGCGGGCTGACTTCGAGATAGAGCGGGCCGTCGTAGCCGGCAGCGATCTTGTCGAACTCGTGGCCGCGGTCGGTCATCACCCGGGTGAAGATGTCGAGCCGTCCGGTCGAGCTCTTCGGGTTGGCCGAAGCGGAAATGTTTACCGGAAGCGCCAGGCTCTCGAGCAGCGGCACGATATAGACGCAGCCCGTCTCCAGCACCGCACCATCGGCGAGATTGATTTCGTGCAGCTTCAGGCGGTCGAGTTTTTCAGCAACCCTGTGGTTGGGGCCGGGCAGGAAGGAGGCGCGCACCCGCCAGGCCTTGTCGCCAAGCCTGAGGTCGAGGCTGGCCGGCTGGACCTGGTCGGCGTCGAGCGCGCGCTCTGACTTCAGCGCGCCCGATCGGTACAGCGCGGAAATATCCTGATCCGGAAGAATGCCTGTCTGCCGCAAGTCTGGCTCCGCTCGAAGGCCGGGCGTGGTCTCGTCTTGTCGCAGGTTCTTGCCCCGGAACCCGCTGGTACAAACCTCTTAATCATGCCGGCAATTGACGCAAGCGCGGTGCAGGTCTAAAGGATCGTTATCCCGTGGTGATTTGGCCGGTCGGCTTGCAGCCACGTTAAACAAGTCGCTAAAGGACCGTCGGGCCGAAAGGCCGTACGACCGGTTGCGACTTTCGCGGCCGGTTTTTTTGTGTTTGGACGATTTTTTTGTTTGGAACAAGGTGATGACGAGCAACACGCGCAACTGGAAGCCTCAGACTGCCCTCGTGCATGCAGGAACGCTGCGTTCCGGCTTTGGCGAAACCTCCGAGGCGATGTATCTCACGCAAGGCTATGTCTACGACACGGCGCAGGCGGCGGAAGCCCGCTTCAAGGGCGAGGAACCGGGCTTCATCTATTCGCGCTATGCCAATCCGACGGTCGACATGTTCGAGAAGCGCATGTGTGCGCTGGAAGGCGCCGAAGATGCCCGCGCCACCGCATCCGGCATGGCGGCGGTGACGGCGGCGTTGCTGTGCAGTGCCCGGGCGGGCGACCACATCGTGGCGGCGCGCGCGCTGTTCGGCTCCTGTCGCTGGGTGGTCGAGACGCTGGCGCCGAAATACGGCATCGAGGCGACGCTGGTCGACGGCACCGACATCGCCAATTGGCAAAAGGCGGTCAGGCCCAACACCAAGTTGTTCTTCCTTGAAAGCCCGACCAATCCAACGCTGGAGGTCGTCGACATCGCAGCCGTAGCCTCGCTTGCCGATTCGATCGGCGCGCGGCTGATCGTCGACAACGTCTTTGCCACGCCCTTGCAGCAGAAGCCGTTGCAGCTCGGCGCCCATATCGTCGTCTATTCGGCGACCAAGCACATCGACGGCCAGGGGCGCTGCCTCGGCGGCATCATCCTGTCGGACAAGAAGTGGATCGATGAGAATTTGCACGACTACTTCCGCCACACCGGTCCCAGCCTCTCGCCGTTCAACGCCTGGACGCTGCTGAAGGGCCTGGAGACGCTGCCGCTGCGCGTTCGCCAGCAGACGGAAAGTGCCGGCCGGATCGCTGACTTCCTCGCCGAGCGATCGGAAATTGTCCGCGTCATCTATCCCGGCCGCGCCGATCACCCGCAGGCGGCGGTCGTCAAGAAGCAGATGACGGGCGGCTCGACGCTGATCTGCCTCGACGTCGACGGGGGCAAGCAGGCGGCCTTCGCCTTCCAGAACGCGCTGGATGTCGTGCTGATCTCCAACAATCTCGGTGACGCCAAGAGCCTGATCACCCATCCGGCGACGACGACGCACAAGAATCTGAGCGACGAGGCGCGCGCCGAACTCGGCATCGGGCCAGGCACGCTCAGGCTGTCCGTCGGACTGGAGGACACTGACGACTTGCTCGAAGACATCGAGCAGGCCTTGAAAGCTGCCAGATAATGCATGTCGCGCAAAAGTGTGCAGCGGTTTTGCGATAACGACATGCATGAAAACAAGGAACCTAAAGCGCGTCGCATGAGGCTGGTCGAACGCGATGCGCTTTAGGGATACGCGCCGAACTGCTGCGCCCTGATCTGCAAAGCAGGCGCGATCAGGCGCCCGACGGGGTCTCTTCCAATTCCGCACCGGCGCGGGAGATGGTCATCGTGTTGCCGCGCCAGTCGACGGCGCCGCTGAGCCAGCCGCGCACCCAGATGGCGGGAAGCATCACATCGCGCGCAACCATCGCCGGGATCATGCGCAACGACAGGTGCCAGCCCTTGGCCGAAGCGAGAGCGCATTCAGGGAGATAGGCGACGATCAGCACGGCGATGACGGTAGCCGGCAGGCTGAAACCGGCGCCTGCTGCCGCAACCAGCGCAAGCACCAGCGGCGGCACCGCTCCGATCAGGATCTCGGGCGCGAAGAACAGTGGGAAGGTGACGCGACGCAGGCGCGCCCAGCGGACCTGGCGCGACCAGATTTCGCCAAATGTGCGCGAACCGAGCGGCTGCTCGAAGGGCGCGGCGACGAGATTGACGCGCAGTCCGAGCCCGTTGACCAGCTTGGTCGCGGCGGCGTCCTCGGCGATCTCGGCAGCAAGCGCGCGGATGCCGCCATTGGCGTCGAGCAATGGCTTGTTCCACAGCATGCTCTTGCCCTGAGCAAAACCGAGGCCGAGCGCCTCGCCGGTATATTGCCAGCGCGCCTGCAGCGTGTTGAGGAAAGCGCATTCGACCTCCGCCCAGAACCCGTCCGGCCGCGAGCCGATCGGCGTCGAGCAGACGAGGCCGGTGTCCTGCCGCCATGCCTTCATCAGATGCTGGACATAGTCCCTCGGCATCAGGACGTTGGAATCGGCAAGGATGACCCAGTGGTGACGCGCTGCCTCCCAGCCCTTCACGCAATTGTTGAGTTTCGGATTGCCGCTGATGCGGTCGTCGCCGACCAGCAGCCGGGCCGGCACGGCCGGGAAGCGGGCGATCGCATCGGTGATCGGCCCGACCACCGGGTCGTCGGCATGGGCGACGCAGAAGATGAGCTCATAATGCGGCCAGTCGAGAGAGAAGGCGCGCTCGAGCGTCTCCTCGGTAAACGGCTCGGCGCCGCGCGACGGCACGACGATCGACACCGGCGGCGCCTTGCCGGCTGGCGGCGTGATCCTGCCGGGCCGCTTCAGCTTCAACGAAGCGAGCAGAATGCTGGCGAGATTGACAATAAGGAGTGTTATGGAAAACAAGGCGGCTGTGACTGTCAATTCCATCAATATCTGGTCGCTCCAGAAAGCCGGCCGCATGAAAGCCGTTTTCATTAGAACGCCGCGCGTCCAGTTGGACGCGCAAGGACGCTCTAACACTTTGAGTCTACGCACCGTGCTTTCCGAAAATCGAATTCGATTTTCGGGCCGAAGCGGTAGTTCGACAGAATGCTAAGTCGCCAGCCCTGCACACCATCCCCGGCCCTGCACACCATCATTGTCATGTGTCACTCAAATGACATTGTTGTTCGGCACCTGCGCTCAACAGATTCAGGCAACGATGGCAGGCACTGAGCGGAGGCACCCCGTTGACCGAACTGCGGAGAGAGTCGAATGTTCCGTCTGCATATTGTGGAGTGATTTATGTACAGCGCCGTCACGCGCGACATCGAAGTACAGGTCAGGCCGTTCTATCTGGAAGATCGCTCCGACCCGTCGGAGAACCGCTATGTCTGGGGCTACCAGGTGACCATCGACAACCAGTCGGATGAATTCGTGCAGCTTCTGTCACGCTATTGGCAGATCACCGACGGCACCGGCCGGGTCGAGGAGGTGCGCGGCGCCGGCGTTGTCGGCGAACAGCCTGAACTCAATCCCGGCGATAGTTATCAGTATACGTCTGGCTGCCCACTCTCGACGCCATCCGGCATCATGGTCGGCCACTACACGATGCGCAACAAGCGGGGCGAGACGTTCGACGTCGCCATCCCCGCCTTTTCGCTCGATCTGCCGGGCACACGGCGCACCGTCAACTGAGAACGGCGATTGGCGAAACTCTGCGCGACAGCGTCTTTCTCCCCGTCACTGTAAGTCACTGTAAGGGGAGAAATGCCCGGCAGGGCAATGAGGGGCGGCGCCGGGCTCGTGAGATTTTCTTGCATGCACAATGGCGTCTGAATGAATACACGCGGCCATTCGCCGAACTTTGCGCTGCCCCTCATCGGCCCTTCGGGCACCTTCTCCCCGCGGACGGGGAGAAGGGACTTCCTTACTGAGCCGCAGCAAATTCCGCCGGGTCGAAGTCATACTGCTTCGAGCAGAATTCGCAGGCGACGTGAATGCCGCCATCCTCAGTGCTGTCCTTGATCTCGTCGGCGGAGAAGCCTTCGAGAATGCCGCGGATTTTTTCCCTGGAGCATGAGCACTGGTCGGCTACCGGCACGCCGCCGAAGACGCGCACGCCATGCTCGTGGAACAGCCGGTAAAGCAACCGCTCGGCGCCGATCGTCGGGTCGATCAGTTCCGTCGGCTCGATAGTGCCAAGCAACGCGAGCAGTTCCTGCCAGGAATTGTCGGCCGGATGATGGATATCCTCGCGCGGATCGCCATCGCCACCCGGAAGGTCGGGCACGCGCATGCGTTCGGACGATTGCGGCAGGAACTGCGCCAGAATGCCACCGGCGCGCCATTGCTCGCGGGCACCGCCGATGCCGGGCGTCAACAGCTTGGCCACCGAAAGCCTGAGATCGGTCGGGATCTGCTCCGACTGCCGGAAATAGGTGCGCGCAGCCTCCTCCAGCGTCTCGCCGTCGAGCTGGACGATGCCCTGATAGCGCTGCGTGTGGGCGCCCTGGTCGATGGTCAGCGCCAGGACACCGCTGCCGAGCAGCGTCTGCTGCGAGGTCTCGCCGGCAGATGTCAGTGCCTCCAGCCGGTCGCCGTCGAAGCGGGCATAGGCGCGGAGCGCATGCGGCGTGGAAAAATCCGCCACCAGCATGTCGACCGGCCCGTCGGTGCGGGTCTGCAGGATGAATTTGCCCTCGAACTTGAGCGAGGTGCCGAGCAGCACCGTCAGCACGCAGGCTTCCGCCAGCAGGCGGGCGACCGGCTCGGGATAGTCATGACGGCTGAGGATCGCGTCGAGCATCGGCCCCAGCTGGACGGTGCGGCCGCGCACGTCGAGCGGGCCGACCTCGAAGGGCACGACATGATCGTCGCCGGCGTAACCGAATTCGCCGAGTTTGGGTTGATGTTCAGCCAATTGACGAGTTTCCAACATGACAAAGCTCCGGGGCGCGGCGATGCCGCCCTCCGGGGCGCATGCGTCGAAACGCGCTCGATTTGCGTGATGCGCCTGAGATAGGCATCACGCACTCCCGGATCAAGGCGGCCCGGATCTCGGTGGTCCTGATCAAGGCGGCCCGGATCAAGCGCCGAGGCACCACGCCAGAACCGCCTTCTGCGCGTGGAGCCGGTTCTCGGCCTCGTCGAACACCACCGAATGCGGCCCGTCGATGACTTCGTTGGTGACCTCCTCGCCGCGATGCGCTGGCAGGCAGTGCATGAACAACGCATCGGGCTTTGCCTTCGCCATAAGTGCCGCATTGACCTGATAGGGTGAGAAGACATTGTGGCCGCGAGCACGGTGCTCCTGGCCCATCGACACCCAGCAATCGGTAACGACACAGTCGGCCTCGTGGACGGCCTCCTCGGGCGAGCGGGTGAAGTTCAACTTGCCGCCATGCGCCCTCGACCAGTCGACATGCTTCTGCGCCGGCTCGCTGCCTTCCGGCACGGCGACGTTGAGGTTGAAGCGGAACCGCGCCGAGGCCTCCAGCAGCGAATGCAGCACGTTGTTGCCGTCGCCGGTCCAGGCGATGGTCTTGCCGGCGACCGGGCCGCGATGCTCCTCGAAGGTCATGATGTCGGCCATCAGCTGGCAGGGGTGGGTATCGTCGGTCAGCCCATTGATGACGGGGACGGTGGCGTTCTCAGTCAGCTCCAGCAGCCGGTCATGCGATGTGGTGCGGATCATGATCGCATCGACATAGCGCGACAGCACCTTGGCCGTGTCGGCGATGGTTTCGGAGCGGCCAAGCTGCATCTCGGCGCCGGTCAGCATGATGGTCTCGCCGCCAAGCTGGCGCATGCCGACGTCGAAGGACACGCGCGTGCGCGTCGACGGCTTGTCGAAGATCATCGCCAGCACCTTGCCTTCAAGCGGTTTTGTCCGCTCGCCAGCCTTGAGCCTTGCCTTTCGCACGACGGCATCGTCCAGCATAAGGCGCAGATCGCCCTCGGAAACGGCGGAAAGATCGGTGAAATGGCGAAGGCTCATTTGGGTCTTCCGACTGTTATTTCGCCGCAGCCGCGGCGATGGCGTCCGACAGGCCCCGGGCGCCGGCGCGGATGCGGTCGAGCGCCTCATGGATCTCGGCGTCGGTGACGGTGAGCGGCGGCAGCAGGCGAAGAACGTTGTCGCCGGCCGGAACCGCCAGCAGATGCTGGTCGCGCAACGCCATGTTCACCTTGGTGTTGGGCGCGGCGCATTTCAGGCCGAGCATCAGACCGCTGCCTCTGATGTCTTCGATGACGTCGGGAAATTCGTCGGCGATACCCGCCAGCCCCTGCTTCAGCAGCAACGCCTTGCGCTGCACATCTTCCAGAAAACCGTCTTCCAGCACGACGTCGAGCACGGCGTTGCCGACCGCCATCGCCAGCGGATTGCCGCCGAAAGTGGTGCCGTGCACGCCGGCGGTCATGCCGGCGGCTGCCTCGTCGGTGGCGAGGCAGGCGCCCACCGGGAAGCCGCCGCCGATGCCCTTGGCGACGGCCATGATGTCGGGCGTGACGCCAGCCCATTCATGGGCAAACAGTTTTCCGGTGCGGCCGATGCCGCACTGGACCTCGTCGAAGATCAGCAGCAGGTCATGCTGTTCGCAGAGTTGCCTCAGCCGCTTCAGCGACTGCGTCGGCACCGGGCGAATACCGCCCTCGCCCTGCACCGGCTCGATCAGGATCGCGGCGGTCTCTGATGTGATCGCCTTTTCGGCCGCGTCGATGTCATCGAAGCCGACCTGGTCGAAACCTTCGACCTTGGGGCCGAAACCTTCCAGGTATTTATACTGGCCGCCGGCGGCGATGGTCGCCAGCGTGCGGCCATGAAAGGCGCCTTCGAAGGTGACGATGCGAAAGCGCTCGGGATGGCCCTTGACGAAATGGTAGCGCCGCGCCGTCTTGATGGCGCATTCCAGCGCCTCGGCGCCGGAATTGGTGAAAAACACCTTGTCGGCGAAGGTTGCGTTGGCCAGCCGCTCGCCCAGACGGCTCTGCCCCGGAATCTCGTAGAGGTTGGAGACATGCCAGAGCTTGGCCGCCTGCTCGGTGAGTGCCGAGACCAGATGCGGATGGCTGTGGCCCAGCGAATTCACGGCAACGCCGCCGCCAAAATCGAGATATCGCTCGCCCTTGTCGGTGACCAGCCAAGTGCCTTCCCCATGGTCGAAGGCCAGGGGCGCGCGGGTAAAGGTCTCGAAAAGCGCCGAACCGCTCATTATATGCGTCTCCGGAACCGGAAAATCAAAAAGCCGCCAAAGCGGCGGCCTTTGCGGCTTATCGTGTTTTTCGGCCATGAAGTCAACGAAAACGTCGCGCAAGGACGCGCGGCAAGCTTTCCAGCGAGACGCCGGCTCATCAGCGACCGGGCAAGTTGGGGAAAACCAAAAAAACCGATTCGCGTTGGCCCTCGGACTCTTGTCACCGAGTCAGCGCATAAGGTAATTGTAGGTCGAGAAATAACTAGATTTCGTGCGGCGGACCTAATCACCCGATATATGTGGTGTCTGCCCGGCGGAAGCCGGATCGTGGAAGGATTCCGATCGCCGCACATTTCAGCAGGAGCGCGGTCTCATGAATTGGACTGACGAGCGGGTCGAACTTCTTAGAAAACTGTGGTCTGAGGGGCTGAGCGCCAGCGCGATCGCCGCACAGCTTGGGGGTGTCAGCCGCAATGCCGTCATCGGCAAGGTGCATCGGCTGAAACTGTCGGGCCGCGGACGCGCGACTGCCACGCCGGCACGCCAGAAGAAGAGCGTGCAGGGGTCGACCGTGCAGAAATCAGTGTCGCGGGCGGCAAGCACTGCGCGGCATATCACCACGTCGATCGGCGCGACCGCGCTGCAGGCGCAATTCGACGCCGTACCGGTGACGCGTCATTATGTCCGTCCGGTCGAGAACGTCGTCGTGCCGATCTCGCGGCATCTGCAGCTTGTCGAATTGACCGAGCGGACATGCAAATGGCCGAATGGCGATCCGCTTTCGGAAGAGTTCCATTTCTGCGGCAACGACGCGGCCGAAACCGGACCCTATTGCAAGTATCACGCCCGCGTTGCGTTTCAGCCCGCTTCGGAGCGGCGGCGCAGCCGGTGAGGGAATAGCGAATAGCGAATAGCGAATAGCGAATAGCGAATAGCGAATAGCGAATAGCGAATAGAAGTAGCTTGATCCCTTGTGAATCGAAAGCAAGCGGTCTTTCCCTATTCGCTACTCCCTATTCGCTACCGGAATAACAATCCTGTCTGTCTTGTCGCCCTTCGGCCGCTCGGCCGGCATCTGGTCGCCGGTGACGATGTAGTAGATCGTCTCGGCGATGTTGGTGGCGTGGTCGCCGATCCGCTCGATGTTCTTGGCGCAGAACAGCAGATGCGTGCAGGGCGTGATGTTGCGCGGATCTTCCATCATGTAGGTCAGCAACTCGCGAAACAGCGAGGTGTACACGGCATCGATCTCATCGTCGCGGTCACGCACGAAGCCGATCTTTTCCACCGAGCGCGACGCGTAGACGTCAAGCACTTCCTTGAGCTGCGTCAACGCCAGGTCGGCCAAGGCCTCGATGCCGCGGAACAGGCTGGTCGGCTGGCGCCCTTCTATGACGGCAACAACGCGTTTGGCGACATTCTTGCCGAGGTCGCCGACCCGCTCGAGATCCGCCGAGATGCGGATCGCCCCGACGATCTCGCGCAAATCCGTCGCCATCGGCTGGCGCTTGGCGATGATGATGATCGCCTTGTCGTCGATCTCGCGCTGCCCCTGGTCAAGAACGGCATCGTCGCGGATGACCTTCTGGGCAAGGCCAGGGTCGGCGTTGACCAGGGCCGCAATCGCCTGTTCGACCATGCGTTCGGCGTGGCCGCCCATCGCGGCAATGCGCTTCGACAGATATTTCAGCTCCTCGTCATAGGCGCTGACGATGTGCACGGACTGCATGGAGATGCCTTCCCGGTCTTCTGGTCCCGAGTCGTTTCCTCGAATCCCCGCTGATACACTAGCCGGATGACAGAAAAAAGAAACCGTTAGAGCGACGTGCGCCCACTTGGATAGATAGTACGCTCTAAGCGCCTTATCCACGCATACGGCTATCTTAAAATCTTCCGGTTTTAGGGTCGGCGCGTTCTTGGATCGTGAGCGTCAGTGTGCCGGCAAATGCACCGTGAAAGCTGCGCCGTTGCCGACCTCCGACTTGATCGACAGTCTGGCGTTGTGACGCGTCAGGATATGCTTGACGATGGACAGGCCAAGGCCGGTGCCCTTCTGGGTCCGGCTGTTTTCGACATCGACGCGGTAGAAGCGTTCGGTGATGCGCGGGATGTGCTCCTCGGGAATGCCGGGGCCGAAGTCCCGGATGGTGACGTCGATGCCCGGTTCGGGGCCGTCGTCGCTGTGGGCAATCGTCACCACGACACGTCCACCCGCCTGTCCATATTTGCAGGCGTTTTCCAGCAGATTTTCGAAAACCTGGAAAAGTTCATCGCGATCCCCCGGCACATTGAGTGGTCCGTTCGCGAAATCCCGCTCGATGGCAACGCTGTTTTCCCGGGCAAGCGGACCCAGCGAATCGATGACGCTGTCGAGGGTCTGGCGAAGATCGACCTCGGTTCCCGGCTTCAGATAGGGTTTCATCTCCAGCCGCGACAACGACAGCAGGTCATCGATCAGGCGCGCCATGCGGCCGGTCTGGTTGTGCATGATCTGCAGGAACTGCTCGCGCGCCACCGGATCGTTGCGGGCCGGGCCGCGCAGCGTCTCGATGAAACCGGAGATCGAGGCGAGCGGGGTGCGCAGTTCATGGCTGGCATTGGCGATGAAGTCTGCCCGCATCCGGTCGATGCGGCGCGCCTCGCTCTGGTCCTTGAAGACCAGCACATAGAGGTCGGTGCCGTGACCGACCGAAGACGCACTCACCCGATAGGCCCGTTCGACCGGCAGCTTTTCGGTATAGTCGACGACGTCCGAAGCGGCGGCACCCGACAGAATACTGTCCAGCAAGGCCTGCATCTCGGGCGCGCGGAATTTCAGCGCCAGCGACATGCCCGGTGCGATGCCGCCGAAGGCGGCGAAGGCGGCGGCGTTGGCATGGACGATCGTGGCGGTGCGATCGAAGATGATCAGCGGATCGGCAACGGCGGCCGCCAGATATTCTCCCGACAGCTGTTGCAGCCCGCCAGCCTCGATCGCCGCGGCATCCTCCGCGGACTGGCGCGCAACGCCGGCCGGCAACATCGCGGCGGCAAGCAGCAGCACTGCACATGCCAGCAGCACAACATAGAAGGACGTGTCTGCGAAAGCATACACCGTCAAGACCGCGACGATGCCGGCGGCCAACAGCCAGCGGCTATTCCACAACCGGGTGGCGACCGCTTGCGCCGTGCTTGGCTGTTCTGCGCCGCCCATGTCAGCCATTGTCAGCCATTCGCGCGCACTGTGCCTCCATCCCCGCCCGGCCGGGTCGACCTTCCGCTGACCGGCGCTAGAGCGCCGTGCGTCCAATTGGAAAAGGACGCTCTACTACTTCTAATCCGCTGCATCGTTCTTTCCGAAATCGATTCCGATTTTCGGGCCGATGCAGTAAGGCTCCAATAGCATGTGTCCGGAAACTGGAAAGGTTCGTCTCGATGAAAAACCCTAGGGAAAATGCCGCCGCGCCCGTTCCAGGTCCGCTCAAGATCCGCATCGACGGCAAGGAGCGCGAGTTCGACATCGAGGATCCCAAGCTTCCGGACTGGGTCGAAGACAACAAGCTGACCGCTGGCGGCTACCCCTACGACAAGAAAATGGATAGCGAGGAGTATGACGAGACGCTCGAGCGGCTGCAGATCGAGCTGGCCAAGGCGCAGGCATGGCTGCAAGCGGCGGGCAAGCGGGTGATGTCGCTGTTCGAAGGACGCGATGCCGCCGGCAAGGGCGGCACGATCTTCGCGCTGCGCCAGTACATGAACCCCAGGACAGCGCGCAATGTGGCGCTGACCAAGCCTAGCCCAACCGAACTCGGGCAATGGTATTTCCAGCGCTATGTCGCGCACTTTCCGACATCGGGCGAGTTCGTCACCTTCGATCGCTCCTGGTACAATCGCGCCGGCGTCGAGCCGGTCATGGGCTTCTGCACGCCGGAGCAGCATCAGAAATTCCTGGACGAGACGCCGTATTTCGAACGGATGATCTGCAACGAAGGCATCCATTTCTTCAAATTCTGGCTGAACATCGGTCGGGAAACACAGCTTGAGCGGTTTCACGATCGCCGCTGGAGTCCTTTGAAGAGCTGGAAATTCTCGCCCATCGACATTGCCGGCATCTCAAAATGGGACGATTACACCAGGGCGCGCGATCTCATGTTCGAACGCACGCATAAGGAATTCGCGCCCTGGATCATCGTACGGGCCAACGACAAGCGGCGCGCGCGACTTGCCGTCATCCGGCGCATCCTGTTGTCGCTCCCCTATGACGGCCGCGATCTCGACGCCATCGGCACGGAAGACAGGAAGATCATCGGGGAAGGGCCTTCGTTCCTGGGAATACAGGCCTGAAGCGCCGCCGCGCGCCCCAAAGGACGCGCGGGACGATTCCGGATGATTCTGTCATCCTGCCGAACGACTTCTCATGCCGCCAGCCGGGCAATCCGCTGCAGCCGCCGCAGGGTGGTATCGTCCTGCAAAGCCTGCTGAAACAGCGAAATCTCCTGGTCGATGCGGTCGCAGAGCGCGCCTGTGTCGCCCTTGAGCAGGTCGCGCGTCTGCAACAGTGCGGCAACCGGCTTCTTGGCGAGTTGCCTGGCTCTGCCAAGTGCGGCTTCCTCGACATCGCCGACCACGATCTCCGTGACCAGGCCAAGCATCCGGGCGTCCGCGGCTCTGAGTGTGTCGCCCAGGCAGAAGAAGCGGAAAGCGCCGGCATAACCGAGTTTCTGCGGCGCCAGGATGCTGGTCGCCGCGTCCGGCACCAGGCCGAAATCGACGAACGGCACCCGGAACGTGCTTTCGTCAGATGCGATCACCATGTCGCAATGGAACAGGATGGTGCAGCCGACACCGACGGCGTCGCCGTCGACACAGGCAAGGACCGGCTTGGGAAACGTCGCCAACGTGCGGAACATGTCGGTGACGGCAGCGATCAACCGTTGATGCTTGTTGGCGTCGAGGAACTCGGAGAAATCGCCGCCGAGGCAGAAGCAGCCGGCGAGGCCGCGCAGCACCACGACGCGCACATCGTCGTCGATTGCAGCTTCGTGGAAGATCCTGGCCAGGCTTTCATAGGCTCGCCCGTCCAGCACCGGCCGGCCGTCATCAGACGACACCGTGACGATCAACGTATGATTGCGGAACTCTCTTTGCGGGTGGATGTTCATGGCTTTCTCCAATTCTCACGAGGCTTGCCTCATTCCGAGCCTGTCGGGATATCCCCTGGCCAGCACCGGCGCGAAATGACTGCGACGCGACCGCACCACCTCAAGCGTGTGCTCGTTGAAGGTGAGCAGTGTGGCGACGACCTGCTGGTTGCCATAGGTGCGCTGGTAGCCAAGCGGCTTCGCCAGGAAATGCAACTGCAGCGCCCGCAGGACCCACATCGGCTCGAACTCGATGATCACCTGGTTGACGTTCCGCTTCAGCCCCCACTCGACGAAGCCGGCAATTAGCTCGGTGCCGACCGTCGAGACGCCGCGCTTGCCGTCACGAAAGCCCGGCGCCACCGCATAGCGGGTCAGTTCCCAGACGTTCGGCCCGGATGGCGGCGTCCCTTCATAGAGGTCCGCCAGCACCTCGGTCAGAAGATGCGCACGCGTTGTCGGCAACATCCGCTGATAACCGGCGAGCTCGCCATTGCGGATGACGAGTTGATGCACCGCCTCGTCATGGTCGAACTGATCGATCTCAAGGCCATCGGGGCGCTGCAGGTCGGTCCACCCCATCTCCTCGACGAAAATCTTGTAGCGTAGGCGATGAACGGCCTCCCAAAGGTCGGGACGTTCCATAAGTTCCTGTGTGGTAAGGGAAAAAAGCATCTGCCGTCTCCTAGGTTCAATAGGAAGATACGGCCGGGCTGTCCCGAGAAAATTACGCGATCACGTAGGCAAGAATTTCTAGGCCGGCGCGGCAGAGCTAGCTAATATAGCCGCGCCTTATCGCTTCCGCGACCGCCTGCACCCGGTTGACGGCACCGAGTTTGCTTTTGGCGTTAAGAAGGTGTTTCTCTGATGTGTGCTCCGAAATGCCGAGAATCTGTGAAATCTCCCATTCGGACTTGCCGACGGCGGCCCATTGCATGCATTCGCGCTCACGCGGCGTCAGTTCGACGTGGTCGATGGTCTTGGCCGCCATCGTGTGGATCTGCATGGCGCGGCCAATCGCATAGGTCGCCACCAGCGACACCAGCCCAAAATCGGCGCCCGACAATTCGACGGCCTCGCCGCCCAGCGACACCATGACGATCTGGCCATCGAGCGTGATCAGCGGGAAGGCCAATCCGTCGCGCAGCTTGAATTCGCCGGCGTCGCCCATCACTTCGCCGCTGCTCTTGTCGATGCGAATGGCCTGAGACGCTTCCCGCCACTGGAACGGCGCCTGCAGCTGCTTCATGTGGCTGACAACCGGGTCATGGTCGACATAATTGCGCGCCACATAGCGCTCCAGCCATTCTCCCGGCCACTCGCAAAGCAGCACATGGTCCTTTTGCTGGCCACTTGGCGTGCCCGGTTGCGGAACCGTTCCGGCCATCAGTGCGGTCAGGCCGAACTCCGAGGTTATGCCAAGCAGCTTTTCGCAGACCGCGGCCGCCGTATCGGCGTGCTGCAGCTGATCGATGAATTCCAATGTGCGATCGAAGTGGCCCATTGCAACATCTACCCCATGTTGCCTTCCCGTGTTGAGATCAATTGGCCCAGTGCTTCACCCGCACTTCGCCCTCGACCCCGGATTGCAAACCTGCTCCTCAGTTTGCGGCGTTGCGGCTACCCTCCAGCCGACGCCACACATGTTTGCAAGCTCGCTGAAGCATAGCCCTAAATCGGCGTGATGAAATCAAAAACCGTTGTGCCTGTGGCATTTTCGTACCAAAAGCCACATTGGACAGGACAGGGCGGAGCTCGATCGTGGCAATTCGGTGGATGACCATCGTCTTGATGCTGGCAATGACAGGGGCACAGTGGCTCACCACTGCACGCGCCGCGGAGCCACAAGTGCCGGTGCTGTGGGATGCCAAGGAGCGGCTGCCGAAGCCTGACCTGTCCGCGCTGCCGCGTCTGAGATTCCTGACCACCACCGATTTCCCGCCGTTCAATTTCCTCGACGGGGCGGGCCGCCTGTCCGGCTTCCATGTCGATCTGGCGCGCGCGATCTGCGCCGAACTCGACATCGCCGAAAAATGCCAGATCCAGGCGCTGCCTTGGGCCGAGCTCGAAGCGGCACTGAAGAAGGGCGAAGGCGAAGCGATCATTGCCGGCATTGCCGCCACGCCGGAGTCGCGGTCGAAATATGCCTTCTCGCGTTCCTACCTGCAGTTTCCGGCGCGCTTCATCATGCCGAAGGCAAAGGCGCTCACGGAGCCGATCTTCGACAGACTGCGCGGCAAGCGCGTCGGCGTGACCGCAGGCTCCGCGCATGAGCGGATGCTGCGCGACTATTTCGGCACCGTCCAGGTCGTTCCCTTCGCGCAGTTGGAAGAGCTTTACGATGGTCTCAAGACCGGCAAAGTCGACGCCGGCTTCGGCGACGGCATGCGCTTCGCCTTCTGGCTGGGCAGTTCGAATGCCGCAGCCTGCTGCCGCTTCGCCGGCGGTCCCTATCTGGCGCCCGAATATCTGGGGTCGGGCATGGCCATCGCCACCCGGGCCGAGGATCCAGCGCTGGCCGCAGCGTTCGACTACGCACTACAGCAGATTTCGGTGAAGGGCACCTTTGCCGAATTCTACCTGCGCTATTTCCCGGTCAGCTTTTTCTGACCCGGCCGGTCGGTTTTTTTCTGATCCCTTGGGGTCTGGATCAAGTCAGCGTGCGCAGGCGGGCCTTGGCAGCCCGGGCGATGGCGGCGACGGTGAGCGTGTCGAGATCGAGCTGGCGACGGATAAGCTGCAGCACCCTCACCTCCTCCAGGCGCATTTCGAGGTCGACGGCCGCAACCTCGAAGGCTGCGGCATAAGCGGTGTCGAGCAGGCGCTCGGGCAGTGCTTCGGCGACGTGCGCCAAAACGCCTTCCAACCCGTCCTTTTCGTGCAGCAACTTCTGGCAGTCCTGGGCGACGCCGACCAGGCGGTCGTGGTCGAAATCCTCGAACACCGGCCACGAGCGAACGACGTCGCCAATCCGTGCCAATTCGACATTGGTCATGTCGCGATCGGACGCGGAGGTGATGACCATCAGATGGATCAGGGCTTCATGCGGCGGCAATGGCATTTAAATACTCCTCAAACGGGCTCCGAAGTTAGGAACGCGGCACCGACGTCGCAAGGAAAAAGCGCCGCGATCGTTGACGCCCACGGCAGGCGCGCCTAGAGACCGGTTGAAAAAATCATCCGGCCCCTTTTGCGGCGATGCCGGCGAATAAGTTGGAAAACAGTGACATGGCGGGATCAAACATCGTCGATCTCAATCCCGAGGTGCTTGCGGCAGCGGCTGAAAGCAAGGCGTGGCCATTCGAGGAAGCCAGGAAGATCGTCGAGCGCTACAAAGGCACTGACTTTCCCGAAACCGTACTGTTTGAGACCGGCTACGGTCCGTCGGGGCTGCCGCACATCGGTACTTTCGGCGAGGTCGCACGCACCTCGATGGTGCGCCACGCCTTCCGCGTGCTCACCGGCGATACGGTCAAAACCAAGATCTTGTGCTTTTCCGACGACATGGACGGCATGCGCAAGATCCCGGACAACGTCCCCGATCGCGCCGCACTCGAGCCGCACCTGCACAAGCCGCTCTCGTCCGTCCCCAATCCTTTCGGCGGCGACTATGCAAGCTTCGCAGACCACAACAACGCAATGCTTTGCCGCTTTCTGGACACGTTCGGCTTCGATTACGAGTTCGCCAGCGCAACGGAATATTATAAGGCTGGCCATTTTGACGAAACCCTGTTGCGCGCCGCCGAGCGTTTCGACGAGATCATGGCGGTGATGCTGCCGACGCTCGGCGGCGAGCGTCAGGCGACCTACAGTCCGTTCCTGCCGATTTCCCCCAAAAGCGGCCGAGTGCTTTACGTCCCCATGAAGCATGTCGACGCCAAGGCCGGCACTATCACCTTCGACGATGACGGCACCGAAACCACGCTGCCGATAACCGGCGGCAGGGTGAAGCTGCAGTGGAAGCCGGATTTCGGCATGCGCTGGGCGGCGCTCGGCGTCGATTTCGAAATGTTCGGCAAAGACCACCAGACGAATGCGGTGATCTACGACCGTATCTGCAATATCCTGGGCGGGCGGGCGCCCGAGCATTTCGTCTATGAGCTGTTCCTCGACGAGAACGGTCAGAAGATTTCGAAGTCCAAGGGCAACGGACTGACCATAGACGAGTGGCTGACCTACGCGCCGACCGAAAGCCTCGAGCTCTACATGTACCAGCGGCCGCGGCAGGCCAAGAAACTCTATTTCGACGTCATTCCGAAGGCGGTGGACGAGTATTACGCCTTTCTGTCCGCCTATCGCCGGCAGGAGTGGAAGGAGCGGCTGGGAAATCCCGTCTGGCACATGCATGATGGTAACCCGCCTGTCGTCGACCTGCCGGTGTCGTTCGCGCTGCTCCTCAACCTGGTCAGCGCCTCGAATGCCCAGAACAAGGACGTGCTGTGGGGGTTCATTTTGCGCCACACGTCAGGCGTGACGCCGAAGACCCATCCCGAACTCGACCGGTTGGCCGAATATGCAATCCGCTATTTCGACGATTTCGTGAAGCCGGCCAAGGTGTACCGGGCCGCCGATGCGGTCGAGCGCGAGGCGCTGACGAAACTGTCCGAAGCGCTCGCCGCATTGCCGCCAGATGCCGATGGCGAGGCGATCCAGAATGCCGCGCTCAACGTCGCGCGCAAGATCGAACGCTATCAAGACCATTCGAAGCAGAGCCCGGAAGGCGGGCCGGGCGTCTCCGTCGCCTTCTTCCAGATGATCTACCAGGTGCTGATCGGACAGGAGCGCGGCCCGCGCTTCGGTTCCTTCGCCGCGCTCTACGGCATAGCAGAAACCCGCGCGCTCATTCAGAAGGCGCTGGCCGGCCAGCTGGCGGCGTAGCCGACGAATCGGTTGGCGGCGTAGCCGCCGCCGACGGATCGAGAATCGGCTGCGTCGGCTGCGTCGGGGCCGCAAAAGGGGCTGGTGCCGGAGGCAGGCCGGAGAGACTGGGCGCCGGCCCGAAAATGCCCTTCCTCGCCATACGGGCCTTGTCGCCGGCCTCGACATAAGGGCCACCCTTGGCGGCGCGCGCCCAGCCGTTTTCGATCAACCACTGGCCGACATCCTGGTTGCCGACGCGGCATTCGGCGGTGATCAGGTCGCGGCCGCCCTCGGGTGGCACCGTGCAGACCACCGCCCGACCGCGCAGGAAGGCACGGAACGCCGTTCGCGCCCGGGCGCCACACGTCCAGGACTTGCCGCCGTCGGTGCAATTTTCGTCCTGCCTGACGATGTCGACGCCGGAAATCGCGACGGAGTAGCCCTTGGCCTCGATCACGCCGGCGGCCGATGCAACCGGCTGGAACAGTTTTGTCCCGTTCCAGTCGTCGGGCATTTTCGTTTTGGGCGGCTTGGGCGGCCCGGCCAGCGCCAACTCACTCAGCGGCGCGCGCGGCTCGACCCGTTCAAGCTCTTCGGGCTGAAGCTGCGGCGGCGCGACGACTTTGGGATCGATGGCTCTGGAATGTGCCTCCGGTTGCTTCGCCGCCTTGGGGCGCGGATTTGCTGATGGCGCAGGCGCTTGGGATTGCACCGCGATGCCGGCCTGCGCCCGAGCCGCGACGCGCCGATTTTCGTCCTGCAGCACGGCGCGGCCACCGGCGGCAATCGCAGCCCCCATTACCAGGATCGTCAACACCGCAGCGGCTGCATGAAGCGGGCGCACCGGCGGCCCTACTGGCTTGCCCAGACAATCCGCGCCACCCATTCGACATCGCGCATCGGGATGTCGCGATCCGGGTGATCGGGATTGAGCGAGACCAGCATGATCGACTTCGCCGTCTGACGCTCCAACACCTTGGCCATCACCTCGCCGGCATTGGTCTTGACGACGACGCGGTCGCCCTTGCGGGTGGCGGCGCCCGGCTCGACAATCAGCACGTCGCCGTTGCGGTAGAGCGGCAGCATGGAATCGCCTTGGACCTGCAGCGCATAGGAGGTTTCGGTCGCCCGTGCCGGAAGCTCGATCAGGTCCCAGCCCTGCCCCACGGGAAAGCCGGCATCGTCGAAGAAGCCGCCGGCGCCGGCCTGGGCGAAGCCGAGCAGCGGCACCGAAAACCTCTGTGGCGGCAGAGATCCGGGAACGGCCTTGCCCCGGCCTTCGACCAGCCCGGTGAATTCGTCGAGCGAGGCGCCGGTCGCCTCGATGATCTTGGCCAGCGACTCGGTCGACGGCCAGCGCGGCCGCCCGTCCGAGGACAGCCGCTTCGATTTGTTGAAGGCGGTCGAATCGAGGCCCGCGCGTTTTGCCAGTCCCGACGCCGAGAGCGAATAGCGCTCGGCGAGAGCATCGATAGCGGCCCATACGCGGTCATGCGAGAGCACTTTTGCTCTCCTTCAGAACAGGAAAAAATACCTTCTCCGTTCTAACCGCTGGCCGTGATTTTGTCCACCACCGAAGGCGGCGTCACGCCGCCTTCCTGGCCTCACTCCTGGCATAGGGATCGAAGCGTTCGTAGAAAGTCTCGCCCTTCTCTGCCATGTCGAGCAGCAGCTTCGGCGCTTTGAACTCGCCGCCGTACTTCTTCTGCAGACCCTTGGCGATCTTTACGAATTTCTTCGCGCCGATGCCGTCGATGTAGGACAGCACGCCGCCGGTAAATGGTGCGAAGCCGAAGGCGAGGATCGAGCCGACATCGGCCTCGCGCGGATCGGTGACGATGCCCTCCTCCATCACCCGCGCCGCCTCCAATGCAATGGTGACCAGGAGCCGCTGCTTCAGCTCCTCATAGTCGACCTTTTCAGGCGCCAACTGCGGATAGAGATCCTTCAGGCCCGGCCACAGCTTCTTCTTGGCAGGCTTTTGCGGATAATCGTAAAAACCTTTGCCGTTCTTGCGGCCGAAGCGGCCATGCGTATCGACCAGCGTGTTGATCAGCGCCATCTGCTTCGCGTCGACAGCCTTGTCGCCGAGATCGCGCATGGTCTGCTTCATGATCTTCTGCGCGAGGTCGATCGCCGTTTCGTCCGTCAGCGCCAAGGGGCCGACCGGCATGCCTGCGGCCTTCGCTGCGTTCTCGATCATCGGCGCCGGAACGCCCTCGATGAGCATCTTGTAGGCTTCCGACATGTAGCGCAGTACGCAGCGGTTGACGTAGAAGCCGCGCGTGTCGTTGACGACGATCGGCGTCTTCTTGATGGCGCGAACGAAGTCGATCGCGGTGGCCAGCGCCTTGTCGCCCGTCTTCTTGCCCAAAATGATTTCGACCAGCATCATCTTGTCGACCGGCGAGAAGAAATGGATGCCGATGAAATTCTTCGGCCGCGCCGAATTCTTCGCCAGCGACGTGATCGGGATGGTGGACGTGTTCGACGCGAAGACCGCCGACGGCTTCAGCACGGCCTCCGCCTTTTCGGTGGCGTCCTTCTTGACGCCCGAATCCTCGAATACCGCCTCGACCACCAGGTCGCAGCCTGTGAGGTCGGCATAGTCCGCCGTCGGCGTGATCAGCGACAGCAGCCTGTCCTTGTCCTCCGGCTTGGCGCGGCCCTTCCTGACCTGATCCGAGATCAGGCTGTCCGAATGCGCCTTGCCCTTGGCGGCAGCGTCCATGTCGCGGTCGAGCAGCACCACCGGAATCCCGGCCTTGGCCGTGACATAGGCGATGCCAGCGCCCATGAAGCCGGCGCCGAGCACGCCGATCTTCTTGAACTTGGTTTCCGGCACGCCGGCCGGGCGACGCGCGCCCTTGTTCAGTTCCTGCAGCGACACGAACAGCGAGCGGATCATCGCCGCCGCCGCCCTGGTCTGCATGATCTCGGTGAAATAACGCTGCTCGATGCGCAAGCCGGTGTCGAACGGCACCAGCAAGCCTTCATAGACGCATTTCAGGATGGCCGCGGCAGCCGGATAGTTGCCATAGGTCTCGCGGCGCAGGATAGCGATTGCCGGTGGCCACAGATTGGCGCCGGCCACCGAATAGACCGGCCCGCCGGGCAGCTTGAAGCCCTTCTCGTCCCACGGCGCCACTGGCTTCAAGCCATTTTTGATCATGGCTTTGGCGGTATCGACCAGCTTCGTCGGTTCGGCAATCTCATGGATCAGGCCCATCGACTTGGCCTTCTGCGGCGACAGCGTCTGACCGGAAGTCAGCATCTGCAGCGCCTGCTGCTGGTCGGTCAGCCGCGGCACGCGCTGGGTGCCGCCGGCACCCGGGAAGATGCCGATCTTCACTTCGGGGAGCGCCATCTTGACCTTGTCAGAATCGGCCGCGACACGGCCATGGCAAGCGAGCGACAGCTCGAAGGCGCCGCCCATGCAGGTGCCGTTGATCGCCGATACCCACGGCTTGCCTGAGGTCTCCAACTTGCGGAACAGGCCGGTCATGTAGCCGGCATTGTCGAACAATACCTTGGTCGCCTTGTCCAGGTCCTTGGCTTTATCGGCTGCGAACTTCGACAGCATCTTCTGCAGCATGGTGATGTCTGCACCGCCGGAGAACGTGTCCTTACCGGAGGTGATCACTGCCCCCTTGATCCCCGCGTCGTTCGCCACCTTGTCGACGATGGCGTTCAGCTCCAGCATCGCCTCTTCGGTGAAAACGTTCATCGAGCGGTCGGGCATGTCCCAGGTGACCAGCGCGATGCCATCGGCGTCGATGTCGAGGGTGAAATTGGTGTAGCTCATCGGTCTCTCTCCCGTCAGACGCGTTCGATGATCGTTGCGGTGCCCATGCCAGCGCCGATGCAGAGCGTCACCAGCGCGGTGTTCAGGTCGCGGCGCTCCAGTTCGTCCAGCACCGTTCCGAAGATCATCGCACCAGTTGCGCCGAGCGGATGGCCCATGGCGATGGCGCCGCCATTGACGTTGATCCTGTCGTGCGAAATGTCGAAAGCCTGCATGTAGCGCAGCACCACCGAGGCGAACGCCTCGTTGAGTTCGAACAGGTCGATGTCCGACAGCTTTATCCTGGCGCGCTTCAGCAGCTTCTCGGTCACGTCGACCGGACCGGTCAGCATCAGCACCGGCTCCGAGCCGATATTGGCGAATGCACGGATGCGCGCGCGCGGCTTCAGGTCGAGCGACTTTCCGGCCTTCTTCGAGCCGAGCAGAACGGCTGCCGCGCCGTCGACGATGCCGGACGAATTGCCGGCGTGGTGGACGTGATTGACCTCCTCCACTTCGGGATGCTTCTGCACCGCGACGGCATCGAAGCCGCCCATTTCGCCGGGCATGACGAAAGACGGGTTGAGGGCCGCCAGCGATTGCATATCGGTCGAAGGCCGCATGTGCTCATCGTGGTCGAGAATGGTCAGGCCGTTCTGGTCCTTGATCGAGATCACCGAATTCTTGAAGCGGCCTTCGCCCCAGGCGTTGGCGGCGCGCTTCTGGCTTTCGACCGCATAGGCGTCGACGTCGTCGCGCGAAAAGCCGTACTTCGTGGCGATCAGATCGGCCGAGATGCCCTGCGGCACGAACCAGCCCGGCAGGCCGACCGAGGGGTCCATGAACCAGGCGCCGCCGGACGCGCCCATGCCGACGCGCGACATCGATTCGACGCCGCCGGCGATGACGATCTCGTCGGCGCCCTGCGCGATCTTGGCGGCGCCGAAATTGATGGCATCCAGGCCAGAGGCGCAGAAACGCGAGATCTGCATGCCGGGGGCTTTGGTATCGTAACCGGCCTCGAAAGCGGCGGCGCGCGGAATGACGGAACCCGCCTCGCCGACTGGATCGACGCAGCCGAAGATGATGTCGTCGACGGTGCCGGTGTCCAGCCCATTGCGGTCGCGGATCGCCTCAAGCACCTTGGCGCCGAGCCGCACCGCCGGCACCTCGTGCAGCGAGCCATCCTTCTTGCCCCTGCCGCGCGGCGTGCGCACGGCGTCATAGACATAAGCTTCGGCCATTTTCCTGCTCCTTGGTTTGCTGAAAGTCTCTCAGAGAGAGCGCCCGATCAGCAATTTCATGATCTCGTTGGTGCCGCCGTAGATGCGCTGGACGCGGGCATCGCGGAACATGCGGGCGATCGGATACTCATTCATGTAGCCATAGCCGCCATGCAATTGAAGGCATTCGTCGACGACTTTTCCCTGCAGGTCGGACAGCCAGTATTTGGCCATCGAGGCCGTCACCGGGTCGAGACCAGCATCGATATGGCGGGCGACGCAGTCATTGTAGAAGACCCGGCCGATGGTCGCCTCGGTCTTCAGTTCGGCCAGCTTGAACTGGGTGTTCTGGAAATCGATGATCGCCTTGCCGAAGGCCTTGCGCTCCTTGACGTAGTCGATGGTCAACGCCAGCGCCCGTTCGACCATGGCGATGGCGCCAGTGCCGATCTGCAGCCGCTCCTGCGGCAATTGCTGCATCAACTGGACGAAGCCCTGGCCTTCCTCGCGGCCGAGCAGATTGGAAGTCGGCACGCGCATATCGTTGAAGAACAGTTCCGACGTGTCGTTGGCCTTGAGCCCGATCTTGTCGAGGTTGCGGCCGCGCTCGAACCCTTCGATCTCATCGGTCTCGACGACGATCAGCGAAGTGCCCTTGGCGCCCTTCTCCGGATCGGTCTTGGTGACGATTATGATGAAGTTGGCGAGCTGGCCGTTGGTGATGAAGGTCTTCGAGCCGTTGACCTTGTACTGGTTGCCGTCCTTCTCGGCGCGCGTCTTTACGCCTTGCAGATCGGAGCCGGCGCCGGGTTCGGTCATGGCGATTGCGCCGATCAGCTCGCCGGTCGCCAGCTTCGGCAGCCACTTCTTCTTCTGCTCCTCCGAGCCGTAGTGGAGGATGTAGGGGGCGACGATCGAATTGTGCAGGCCGATGCCGAAACCGTCGACGCCGACATGGCCGATCGCCTCAATGATGGCGCTCTCATGCGCGAACGTCCCGCCCGAACCGCCATATTCCTCCGGCATCGAGGCACAGAGCAGACCGGCCGCGCCCGCCTTCAGCCAGCACTCGCGGTCGACCATCTCGTTCTTCTCGAACTCGTCATAGCGCGGCGCGATCTCTTCCGACATGAAGCGGTGCGCCATGTCGTAGAGCATGCCGACCTCGTCCGCCGCCCAGGCGGGTTTGGGAAGGCCAAGAATTTCGGCGGGGTTGGTCATGCTGTTTCTCCCTCGCGCCGACATCCCCCTCCCCCTCGAGGGGAGGGTGGCCCGAAGGGCCGGGTGGGGTCGCCGATGGAGTGCTCGGCCTTATCTTGCTGCAGTTCGAAACCGACATGGATTTGAGGCAACGCGATCATTCTCCTCCCAAGGCGCCAACCAGGTCGGCGCACTACACGCAGGACCCCTCCCGGCCGCTTCGCGGCCACCCTCCCCTCGAGGGGGAGGGAAATCGAGCTTAGAACGCTTCCGCCTGCAGTGCCATCAATGTATCGGCGCCGCTGGAGATGCGGGCGAGGTGCGCCGATGTCTCCGGCATGATCCGCTCCATGAAGAAGCGCGCCGTCACCAGCTTGCTGTCGTAGAAGGCCGAAGAACCATTGGCGCCATTGGCCAATTTCGCCCGGGCTGCCTTGGCCATCTGCGCCCACATATAGCCCAGCGCCACGAGGCCGAAGAGATGCATGTAGTCGGTCGAGGCGGCACCGGCGTTGTCGGGCTTGGCCATGCCGTTCTGCATCAGCCACATCGTCGCCGCCTGCAGATCGTTGAGGCTCTTCTTCAGCACCCTGGTGAAGGGCGCCATCTTCTCGTCAGTGCGGTTCTCCTCGCAGAATTCGCCGACCTCCTTGAAGAAGGCCTGCACGGCACGGCCGCCATTCAAGGCCAGCTTGCGGCCGACGAGGTCAAGCGCCTGGATGCCGTTGGCACCCTCGTAGATCATGGCGATGCGGGCATCGCGCACGAACTGGCTCATGCCGTGCTCTTCGATATAGCCGTGCCCGCCGAACACTTGCTGCGCCATCACCGCGTGGTCGAAACCCTTGTCGGTGAGCACCCCCTTGACCACCGGCGTCATCAGCCCGGTGTAGTCGTCGGCGGCCTGGCGGTCCTTGTCGTCACTGGCGCGGTGGGCGATATCGGACTTGATTGCCGTCCACAGCGCCAGTGCGCGACCGGCCTCGTTGAAGGCCTTCATGGTCATCAGGCTGCGACGGATATCGGGGTGGACGATGATCGGATCGGCCTTTTTGTCCGGCGCCTTCGGCCCTGACAGCGAGCGTCCCTGCAGGCGATCCTTGGCATAGGACACAGCGTTCTGATAGGCGACCTCCGACACAGAAAGCCCCTGCAGGCCGACGCCGAGCCTCGCTTCGTTCATCATCGTGAACATGGCTTTCAGCCCGCCATTCGTCTCGCCAAGCAGCGTGCCTTGCGCCTCGTCATAATTCATGACGCAGGTCGAATTGCCATGGATGCCCATCTTCTCCTCGATCGAGCCGCAGGAGACGGTGTTTTTCTCGCCAGGATTGCCTGATGCATCGAGCTTGAGTTTTGGCACGATGAACAGCGAAATGCCCTTCACGCCTTCCGGCGCGCCCTCGATGCGGGCCAACACCAGGTGGACGATGTTGTCCGACATGTCGTGCTCGCCGGCCGATATGAAGATCTTCTGGCCTGAGATCCTGTAGGTGCCGTCGCCGTTGGGAACCGCCTTGGTGCGCAGCAGGCCGAGATCGGTGCCGCAATGCGGCTCGGTCAGGTTCATGGTGCCGGTCCAGACGCCTTCGACCAGCTTCGGCAACCAGAGCGCCTTCTGCTCGTCGGTGCCGTGAGTAATGATCGCGGCGATCGCTCCCTGCGTCAGGCCGGGGTACATCATCAGCGACATGTTGGCCGAAATCATATATTCGGAAACAGCGGTATGCACCGCGTAAGGCAAACCCTGGCCGCCAAATTCGACGGGCGCGGCCAGCCCCATCCAGCCGCCCTCGCGGTATTGGTCGAAGGCCTCCTTGAAGCCTTTCGGCGTCGTCACCGAACCGTCGCCATGACGCACGCAGCCTTCCATGTCGCCGACGCGGTTCAGCGGCTGCATGACATTTTCAGCGAGCTTGGCGCCCTCGGCGAGGATGGCCTCGACCACGTCCGGCGTCGCGTCGGAAAATCCAGGAAGATTGGAATAGCGCTGGTAGCCCAGTACTTCGTTCAGCACAAACAGCGTGTCCTGGACCGGCGCCCTGTAGATCGGCATGCGTTTCCTCCACCATGCGGCCTTGGCCCCGAATCCCCAGTGTGAAGGCATGCGGACCAATGTTCAGATCGGAATAGCAAAAGTTGACGTTTGCGTAAACGTCAATTTTTTGATGCGACAAATTATCCCCGCCGCTCGCTCACAAGCGTAACGGCGCTGGCCGTAGCCAGTCCGAACAGATTGAAAAATCCCGACGCAGCCGCAAGACAACGCAAAGAGCCGCGCGGCCAAGGTCCACGCGGCTCTCTCCCAGAAAGGCCGTTCACAGGAATCCGGCGAGGAATTACCCGGCGACGCTGGCCTGCGCCGCCGAGCGTTCGCTCAGCATCTGACGCACCGCCGCCATCGAGTTGCTCAACTCGTTGATGGCATCATCGATCAGCGCCCGCTGCTTCCGCAGACGGGCAAGCTGCTTCTCCGACTTGTCGAGCGTCAGCCGCAACTGCTTGGTGTTGGAACCGGTTGGGTCATACAGATCCATCATCTGCTTGACGTCGCGCAGCGAGAATCCGACCTTGCGGCCGAGCAGGATCAGCTTCAGCCGCGCCTTGTCGCGGCGCGTGTAGAGACGGGTCGAGCCGTCGCGCTGCGGATTGAGAAGGCCCTTGTCCTCGTAGAAACGCAGCGTACGCAGCGTTACTCCGTATTTCTTGGCCATCTCGCCGATGCGGACAAGATCCTCGCCGGCTTTATCAGACATGTCATTGGTATTGGCCGCGGCTTCGCCGGGCGAAACAAGTTTCATGGTCACTGGCTTTCCCCATCTGGTGGCGCCGCGGTCCCGGACCGTGCGTCGCCTGAGTGGAAGCGGGGGCGTGCTTCCACCCGTGGTTTCAACAAACAAATCGCAAACGGCACAGTCTTGCACCCTTACGTTTACGTCAATTCTATACCGATAGCCGCCTCACGAAGCAAGGGCGTCGTGCGGGAGGATCTTTTTGCCGCATCCGCCAGCGCATGGCCCAGGCGCTCGTCGACGATGTTGTAACTTCTTAAGCTTGGTTAACGCGTTGTTTACCACGTTGGGCGAATTGTGCGCATGTCGGTCACCCGTGTTTATCCTGTAGCGAATTTTTCACGGTTTTTCGGAGCGCGGGTGAAACCCGGGAAGCTAGTCTTCCACCGCAGCAAAGCCGCGGCCGCCTTCGCTTCCGGCAGGACTTTGGGAAAACTGGTCATAAAGCCAGCAGTGAAACTGAACGGGCGCATCGATGAACAGCAAGCGGTCCTATCTCGATACACTCAACGCCGGCCGGCAGCGCAGGCCGTACACCACGCTTGAACAGCTCAACCGTTCTCTGGAAACGCTGGAGCAGCGGCTGGAGCGGACGCGCGAGGACTTGAGCGAACGTCCCGATCCGCGCCGGCTGAGCGCTGAGCCGCGCTATGCCAGCGCCCGACCCTATGAGGATCCGCGCCCGGCGCAGCCGCCGAAAAGCCCGGAGCCGGCTGCCTTCGACCAGAATTACTTCGATCAGAATTACCAGGCGATCGCCCGCGACATCGACCGCGTGCGCGGCCAGGAAGACGGCGTCGCCGTGGTCGGCAAGATCGCCGGCGAATTGCGCGGCCTGCGCGAGGAACTGCGCCACCAGATGACCGCCGGCCTGCAGCGCGAATTCGAAGCGCTGCGCAACGACATCGAGCGGGCTTTCCAGGCAAGCACCCAGCCGGGTGGCCAATCCGGAGGCAAAGGCAGCGCCGAACTCGGCGTCGAGTTCGAGCGGCTTTCCGGCGCCATCCAGTCCCTGGCCGAAAAGAGCGACGACAGAAGCGTCAACATGCTCCGGCTCGACCTGGAGCAGGTCAAGGCCGCGCTCGACACGTTGGCGCGCGAGGAGAGCGTGCAGGCGGTCGGCCGCCGCTGGGATGAGTTCGACCGCCGCTGGACCGCGTTCGAGGATCGTGTCGATGCCGATCAGCGACAGCGGTCGGACGCACCCGGTCTTTCGATGCTGACCGAACGGCTCGAACAGATCAGCAATGCCGTCAACAATCTGCCGGAATCGCTGTCGCTGCGTTCACTCGAAGAAAAGGTCCGCACGCTTGCCGGCGCCGTCGAGCATTTCGCCCTCCAGCAGGACAGCCTCGGCAGCAGCACATTCGCAATGATCGATGAGCGGCTGGACGAGATTTCGCGCGCCATCGTCGCCTCGACCGTCGCCGCGCAGGCCAATTCATTCGACCCCGAAGCATTCGAGCGTATCGAGAAGCGGATCGCCTCGCTTGCCGCACAGATCGAGGAAGTGACGCAAGTCCACCCCAGCGGCGAGGTCATCGACCGCCTCAACATGCTGTCGAGCCGTGTCGACGATCTTGCCAGCCGGGCCAATTTGCCGGAGCAGGCGATGGAGCGTCTGGACAAGCAGATCGCGCTTATTGCCGACAAGATCGACCGGGCGCCTGCCATGCCGGACGCCGACTATATCTTCCAGGGCCTGGAACAGCGTTTCGACGTGCTGTCCGGTATGATGGAGCGCCGCCAGGGCGACGCGATTGAACAGGGCAACATGCTGTTTCGCGATCTCGAGCGCCGGCTGGACGAAGTTGCCGACAGGCTGGACCAGCGCATGCCGCAGATCGACGGGGCCGGCATCATGGACGCCCTCGACGCCCGCTTCAGCGCGCTGGCCAAGCGCTTGGAGACGCGCATTCCCGATCACGCAGGTGAAGCGGCGATCCGTGGCCTGGAAAGCCGGCTCGAAGACATTTCAATCCGGCTGGATTCATCCGCGGCACAAGTCGCCGGCATCGACCCGGCCCTGATCCGCAGCCTGGAAGCGCAGGTCGCGGGCCTGTCGGCGCACCTTTCGAAACCAGGCGCGCCACTGCCGGAATTGGAGGATATCAGCCCTCGTCTCAACGAAATCGAGAAGTCGCTGGCCGGCACCCGCGATTCCATCCTCAGCGCGGCGCGCGAGGCAGCCGAGAGCGCCGTCCGTTCGTTGGCGGGCTCAAGTGCCAACACGGCGGCCGTCTCTGGCCTCGCCCAGGATCTGAAGACGCTTGAAGCACTGACGCGCCGTTCCGACGAGCGCAATTCGAGGACCTTTGAAGCCATCCACGACACGCTGCTCAAGATCGTCGACCGGCTGGGCTCGCTGGAAACCGGCGAGCCAACCGACGCTGTGAGCGAATTTCTGAATACGGAACCGGCCGAGCCGGACGGCTGGCGCGGCGTGCGATCGTCAAAGATGGCCGTACGTGACGCGCCGTCCATGGACATCGACCAGCCATTGCCGCTGACGGAAGACACGGCCGACCTCGACAGCCATGTCTCTGCCATGATCAGCGATGAATCAGGTTCCCGCGGCGACCCGGGTACGCGTAGCGACCCGGGCACCCGTACGCCGGCCGAAGCCGCCGCGGCCGCGGCCATGGCGGCGCTTGGCTCGGACACGGCGGAAAAAAGCCAGCCGACCGGCGGCCGGAAGTCGATGCTCGGCGGACTGGCGCGCGCCTTCAAGGCCAAGAAGGAGACGATCGTTCCACCGCTTGCCGGCTCCGCGCCTGATGTCGAGATACCGATTGCCGATCTCGACGAGCCGCTGGACCCGAAGCTTGCAAACCGGCCGCTGGAGCCCGGCTCCGGTCCACCGGACCTCAACGCCATCATGAAGCGCGTGCGCGACGAACGCGGCCCGCCCGTCAGGGCCGGCAATGCCGATGCATCGAAATCCGACTTCATCGCCGCAGCCAGACGCGCGGCGCAAGCGGCCGCTGCCGAGGCCGACGCTCTCAAAAAGCAGTCGACGATGAGGGGGCCGGTAAAGGCGCTCAGGATCGGCGATCTGCTCAAGGCGCGACGCAAGCCGATTCTGATGGCGGCCGCCGCTGTCATGCTGGCGCTCGCCGGCCTGCAATTAGGCAAGGCCTTTGTCTCCGACCCGGTCGAAAGGGCCAGCAATGATACGGCGCCGATGGCGGCCGCGCAGCCAGCGGAAACCGCATCGACCGGTACCGTCAGCGAGCCGAAGACCGACGCACAAACCGCAAGGGATAGCGCACCAGACCGCGCCACCCGGCAGGCAGAGCCATCCGAATCGGTAGCCGAGGGCGACATGCCGGCGCAGACCGGCATCGCCACGCCGTCGGATAACGAAATATCGGCGGATGCCGAAACGCCGATCGACCCAGGGTCCGCGGCCGATCCTGTTCCTGTGCCAATGGTTTCAACGACGTCGCCCGATCCGGCGGCGGCGAACATGACAGCGTCGGCACCTGCGGGCCCGACGGTTGCGGACGCCGAACCAATGGCGACGGCGCCGGACGCCAGCCCCGCGACCCGGGACATGACCGGCACGGTCACGTCAGCGGTTGCCTCGACGGCAGCGGCCACTGCCAAGATCGACATTCCAGCCGATGCCGGCCCAGCCGCTTTGCGTGACGCAGCGGCCGGCGGCGACGCCAAGGCACTGTTCGAGATCGGCTCGCGCTACGCCGAATCGCGCGGCGTCAAGCAAGACATGGCAGCGGCGGCCAAATGGTACGAGAAATCAGCCGAGCTCGGCTACGCGCCGGCGGAATACCGCATCGGCAACCTCTACGAGAAGGGCACCGGTGTCGCGCGCGATGTCAAGAAGGCGAAAACCTGGTACCAGCTCGCGGCGGCGCAGGGTAACGCCAGCGCCATGCACAATCTCGCCGTGCTCTTCGCCATGGCTGCGGACGGCGTGACCGACAATGAATCGGCCGCGCACTGGTTCCAGGCCGCCGCCGATCTCGGCGTCAAGGACAGCCAGTTCAATCTCGGCATCCTGGCGGCGAAGGGCGTCGGCATGAAGCAGAATTTCGAAGAATCCTACAAATGGTTCGCGCTCGTCGCCAAGACCGGCGACAAGGACGCGGCGGCAAAGCGCGACGAGATCGCCAAGGCGCTCAGGCCCGAGCAGCTCGAACGCGCACGCGCCGCCACCGAACTGTGGAAGGCAAAGCCGCTCGATCCCGCGGCCAATTCGGCCGATATTCCCGAATCGTGGCAGGACGGCACGCCGCAGACGACCGCCAGTGTCGACATGAAGAAGGTCGTTCAGAACATCCAGCGCATTCTCAACAAGAACGGCTATGAGGCCGGCAATGACGACGGCGTGATGGGCCAGAAAACCAAGGATGCCATCATGGCTTTCCAGACCGACAACGATCTGAAGCCGACCGGCACGGTCGACGAAAAGCTGGTCAAGGCGCTGCTGGCGCGCAAATAACGTCGGATGCGTCGTTTCCGCGACGCCTTTGCCACACATTTGCCTGTTAACTGATTGAGTTGTTTTTTGTTTCGGCGACGTGGCGAGGTTTGACTTCGCCGCCCGGCCGGCGCAAGAACGAGATGGGCTTTTTGGCACGAATGCCCGCAATGGTTGCATTCGCCGACGGGGCAAACTGATCGAGACTGACGGGTGGGCATCTATCTCCCGATCGCGGAAATTTCCGTCAACATCTTCGTGCTGCTGGCCATGGGCGCGGCGGTGGGTTTCTTATCGGGCATGTTCGGAGTCGGCGGCGGCTTCCTGATCACGCCGCTGCTGATCTTCTACAACATACCGCCGGCGATCGCGGTCGCCACCGGCGCCAACCAGGTCATCGCCTCCTCCTTCTCCGGCGCATTGTCGCACCTGAAGCGCGGCACGCTCGACTTCAAGCTCGGCGGTGTGCTTTTGGCCGGCGGCATCGTCGGCTCGACCGGCGGCATCTTCGTCTTTGGCTTCTTGCGCCGGCTTGGCCAGCTCGACCTGTTCATCTCGCTGCTCTATGTCGTGCTGCTCGGCACCGTCGGCGGGCTGATGCTGGTCGAGAGCGTCAATGCGCTGCGCGCCACGCGCAGCGGCGCGGCACCGGTGCTGAAGAAATCCGGCCAGCACAACTGGATCCACCGCTTGCCGCTGAAAATGCGGTTCAGGGCCTCAAAGCTTTTCGTCAGCGTCATCCCGGTGCTCGGCCTCGGTGCCGGCATCGGTTTCCTGTCGTCGATCATGGGCGTCGGCGGCGGCTTCATCATGGTGCCGGCGCTGATCTATCTCTTGAAAGTGCCGACCAACGTCGTCATCGGCACCTCGCTGTTCCAGATCATCTTCACCTCGGCCTACACCACGCTGGTCCATGCCACCACCAACCAGACGGTCGACGTCATGCTCGCCTTCCTGTTGATGGCGGGCGGCGTCGCCGGCGCGCAATACGGCGCCAAGGCCGGCCAAAGGCTGCGCGGCGAGCAGCTCAGGGCGCTGCTGGCACTGCTGGTGCTGGCGGTTGCCTTCCGGCTCGCCATCGATCTGTTCGTGACGCCGCCCAGCCTCTATTCGCTGTCCGGCGTGGATCCGAGCTGATGGCGGGCTTTAGGGCTTTCCTGGCCGCTGCCTCGCTGTCGCTGCTCGCCGCCTTGTCACCGGCCAGAGCGCAGACGCCAGTTACCGAAAACATCCAGATCGGCCTGTCCACCGACCATGTCTCAATCACCGCCGGCTTTTCCGGTGCCGACCTCACCATCTTCGGCTCATTGGAAAATGCCGACCCGCGTGTCGCCCGCCAGGGGCGCTACGACATCGTCGTCGTGCTTGAGGGTCCGGCCCGGCCGGTCGTCGTGCGCCGCAAGGACCGGGTGCTCGGCATCTGGATCAATCTGGAGTCCGAGACCTTCGAGAATGTGCCGGTGTCCTATTCGGTGGCGACGACGCGGCCGCTGCAGGACGTCACCGACCCCAACAGCTACAAGCAACTGTCCCTCGGCGCCGCCAACATCTACATGCAGCCGGCCGACGATGACGACAGTCCGGCGACCATCCAGGAATTCACCGCGGCGCTGCGCGAGCGCAAAACGGCGACCGGCCTCTACAGCGTGAATGTCGGCGGCGTGCAATTCCTGTCGCAGAACCTGTTCCGCGCCACCGTCAGGCTCGCCCCCAATGTTCCGGTCGGCACCCACAAGGCCCGCGCGTTCCTGTTCAAGAGCGGCCTGTTCATCAAGGAAAGTTCCGCCCAGCTCGAAATCCGCAAGTCCGGTTTCGAACAGTCGATCTTCCGCGTCGCCCACGATTATTCCTTGCTTTACGGCATCTTCGCCGTATCGCTTGCCATGCTGACCGGCTGGCTCGGAAGGCTCGTCTTCCGGAAGGATTAAAACTCTCTTCAAAAGGCGGTTCCCCTTTTTACGCTCGCGGGTTAGATCGCGACCGCGGCCCGGCCGAACACCGGCTGTCGCTCCCCAAATCAAAAATACAGGACTTTGCGATGCGACCAGCATTCGGCGGTATCGACTTCGGCACTTCGAATTCCACCGTCGGCGTGATCAGGAACGGGCAGCCGCAATTGGTGGCGCTGGAAGACGGCGAGGTGACGCTGCCCAGCGCGGTGTTCTTCAATTTCGAGGACAACCGCACCTACTTTGGGCGCCGCGCCATCGCCAACTATACCGATAGTGTCGAGGGTCGCCTGATGCGCTCGCTGAAGAGCGTACTCGGCGGTACGCTGGTCAATGAAAAGACCCGCATCAAGACCCGATCGATCGCCTTCACCGAGATCATCGGTCTGTTCGTAGGTCACCTCAGGAGAAGGCTGGAAGAGGATGCCGGCGACGTGGTCGAGAGCGTGGTGCTCGGTCGTCCCGTGCAGTTCGTCGACGACGATACCGAGGCCGACGCCAAGGCCGAAGGTGAACTCGAAAACGCGGCCCGCACCCATGGCTTCAAGCATATCGCCTTCCAGTTCGAGCCGATCGCGGCGGCGCTCGACTACGAGCAGAAGGTGACGCGCGAAGAGCTGGCGCTGATCGTCGACATGGGCGGCGGCACGTCCGACTTCTCGATCGTTCGGGTCTCGCCTCAGCGCGCCCGCTCGCTGGATCGCAAGGACGACATTCTGGCGAGCCGAGGCATCCATATCGGCGGCACCGACTTCGACCGGCTGTTGAGCATCGCCCATGTGATGCCGCAGCTCGGCTACCTCTCGCCGACCAAGGACGGCAAGCGCAACTTGCCGGCCAGCTACTTCATCGACCTGGCGACATGGCAGCGCATCAATCTGGTCTACACCACCCGGGCGATGACGCATCTGCGCCAGATCCGCTACGAGGCGGAACGCGCCGACCTGGTCGACCGCTTCATCGACATCGTCGAGCATCGTTACGGGCACGCGCTGGCCGCTTTGGTCGAGCGGGCCAAGATCGCGCTGACGGAGCAACCGTCGGCCAAGGTGATGGTCGCGCTGACCGGAGCGAAGTTTGCGACCGAAATTACCCGCGCCGGGCTCGAGGCCACGATCGCCAGGGATATCGAGCGGGTTGCCGCGACGGTTGGTGAGACGATCCGCGACGCGCAGGTGAAACCGTCCGCCATCACCGCAGTGTTCCTGACCGGCGGATCGACCGCCATCCCGCTGGCAAGGGAGCAGATATTGGCTCTGGTGCCGCAGGCGTCGGTCATCGAAGGTGACATGTTCGGCTCGGTCGGGCTTGGGCTGGCGCTCGATGCGCAGCGGAAATTCGCTTGACCCGGCTTACCCCCTGGCGGTCTCGCCGGCCTTCGCGCCGAGATGCGCCTTGAGCGCCATCTGGGCCAGGCTTGCCTGCCGGTCACGATGCGTGATCATGGCGAAATCGCGCTTCGGCAGATCGATCGACACGGACCGCAGGCTGCCCTCGGCAACCGCGCGTTCGACGACGAGCTCCGAAATGATGGTGGCGCCGGCGCCGGCCTCGACCGCCTGACGGACCGCCTCGTTGCTTGGCAGCACCAGGAATATCCGCAGGTCCGCGAACGAGATCCCTTCGCGGCGGGCAAGATCTTCCAGCACCTCGCGCGTGCCTGATCCGCCCTCCCTGATGATCCAGCGGAGCTCCCTGATATCGGGATGCCCGCGCGAGACTTCAGCGATCTCGGGATGCGAATGCGCCACGACCAGCATCAGGCGATCCACATCGACCTTGGCGCGCCGCAATATGTCGGATTCAGTGCGCCCCTCGACCAGGCCAAAATCAGCCGTACCGTCCAGTACGGTGGTCTCAACCTGCCTGGTGTTGCCGATGGTCACGCTCAGCCTGACGGCGGGATAGGCCTCGTGGAAGGAGGCCAGCCGGCGCGGCAGCCAGTAGCTGGCGATGGTCTGGCTGGCGGCGATGGAAAGGCTGCCGGTGATCGTCTGCGAGACATGCTCCAGCACGTCGTGGGCGGCAGCCGCCCGTTCGAGCACGGCCTTGGCCTCGGGCAGAAACCTGCGCCCGGTCTGCGCCAGCTCGATGTTGCGACCGACCCGGTTGAACAGCTGGACGCCATGCTGCTGCTCGAGCGAGCGGATGGCGGCCGAGGCGGCCGACTGGGAAATGCCCAGCAGTTCGGCCGCCTTGGTCATGTGCCCACGTTCGGCGACAGCAACGAATATGCGCAGTTGGTCCAGGGTCATGGCAGAATTAAGAAAGAAATTCGATCGGAATTACAAGAGTAATTTGTTAGAAGGATCGATTGTTTTGTTCTAATTTTCCCGACGGAGTTGGAAAAAAATCGCGGCCAAGCTGCAACGGGTAGAAAAGTGATCGAGCGGTTCAAATCCTTGTTTGCCCATTGGACCCGCGGTCTGCGGTGTCGGCTTGCCGGCAACCGCTATCATCCGGAAGAACACTACATGCGCGGCCCCGGGCCGAAGACGAGAGCCAAATTCGCAGACCGCAAAAGCGCCGGATCATGAACCACGGAACGCTGCGCGGCGCCAATTCGGCACCGTCCCAACGATCGCTTGCCAACACCCGCGCGCCCGACGAGGGTGATGGCGTCGATACCTCGCCTGACGTCTCCGACAGCATCGCCAAGACCACCTGCTACATGTGCGCCTGCCGCTGCGGCATCGACGTCCACATCAAGGACGGCAAGGTCCGCTACATCAACGGCAACAAGGACCATCCGGTCAATCGCGGCGTGCTGTGCGGCAAGGGCAGCGCCGGCATCATGCAGCATTACAGCCCGGCCCGGCTGAAGAAGCCATTGCTGCGCACCGGTCCGCGCGGCTCGGGAGAGTTTCGCGAGATCGAGTGGGAGGAGGCCTTGTCGATCGCGACGGAACGGCTGTCGAAAATCCGCCGCACCGACCCGAAGAAACTCGCCTTCTTCACCGGCCGCGACCAGTCGCAATCGTTGACCGGCTGGTGGGCGAGCCAGTTCGGCACGCCGAATTTCGCCGCCCATGGCGGCTTCTGCTCGGTCAACATGGCGGCCGGCGGGCTCTATACGATCGGCGGCTCGTTCTGGGAGTTCGGCGAACCCGACTGGGACAACACCAAGTATTTCATGCTGTTCGGAGTTGCCGAGGACCATGATTCCAATCCGATCAAGATCGGTCTCGGCAAGCTCAAGGCGCGCGGCGCCAAGGTGGTCTCGATCAATCCGTGCCGCACCGGCTACAACGCCATTGCCGATGACTGGATCGGCATCCGGCCCGGAACCGACGGCCTGTTCGTGTTTGCCCTCATCCACGAGCTGCTGAAGGCCGGCCGCGTCGATCTCGATTATTTGCTGCGCTATACCAATGCCCATGTCCTCGTCATCCAGGAGCCGAATGCTGCCGATGACGGGCTGTTCGCGCGCGACAGCGACGGCAATCCGCTGGCCTGGGACAGGGTGGCGAAAATGCCCGTCAGCGCCACCGATAATGGTGCAAAACCGGCGCTGACCGGCAACTTCCAGGTCGATGGCCGCCGCTGCGTTCCGGTCTTCCAGCTGGTTGCCGACCGCTATCTGCAGGAGAGCTATTCTCCCGATGCGGTCGCCGAACGTTGCGGCGTTGCCGCCGACACCATCCGCCGCATCGCCGCCGAACTGGCGCATGTCGCCTTCGAACAGGCGATCGAACTGCCGGTGGCGTGGACCGACTGGGCCGGCCGCCGGCATGAGACGATCAAGGGCCGGCCGGTGTCGATGCACGCGATGCGCGGCATCTCGGCGCATTCCAACGGTTTTCACACCTGCCGCGCCATCCACCTGCTGCAAGTACTCCTGGGTACGGTTGACGTGCCCGGCGGATTTCGCTTCAAGCCGCCCTATCCGCGGTCGGCGCCGCCGGGGCCGAAGCCGGCGGGCAAGGACGTCAGGCCGATGACGCCGCTCGAAGGCATGCCGCTTGGATTCGTCTGCGGCCCGGACGATCTGCTGGTCGATGACGTCGGCACGCCGATCCGTATTGACAAGGCCTATTCCTGGGATGCGCCGCTGGCAGCACACGGGCTCATGCACACGGTCATCCGTAACGCCTGGGCCAGCGATCCCTACAGGATCGATACGCTGTTCATGTACATGTCCAACATGGCCTGGAACTCGTCGATGAACACCGTCGAGACGATGGCGATGCTGACCGACATGGACGCGTCAGGCGAGTACAAGATCCCGTTCATCATCTATTCCGACGCCTATTATTCCGAGACCGTGCCGTTCGCCGATGTCGTGCTGCCTGACACGACCTATCTCGAAAGGCATGACTGCATCAGCCTGCTCGACCGGCCGATCAGCCATGCCGATGGACCGGGCGACGCCATCCGCCATCCGGTTGTCGAGCCGGACCGCGACGTCCGCCCGTTCCAGACGGTGCTGATCGAGCTCGGGGCGCGGCTCGGCCTGCCCGGCTTCGTCGACGACGACGGCTCGGCCAAATACCGCGACTATGCCGATTACATCGTCAATCATGAGCGCACGCCGGGCATCGGCCCGCTCGCCGGCTGGCGCGGCAAGGACGGAACCTCGATCGGCAAGGGCGAGGCCAATCCCGACCAGCTTCAGCGTTACATCGACAATGGCGGCTTCTGGCACCATGATTTTGCCGACGACCAGCGCTACTACAAGATGGCCAACCGCTCCTATCTCGACTTCGCCGAGACTATGGGTTTCATCCCGAAGGCCGAGCCGATCGTGTTCCAGCTCTATTGCGAGCCGATGCAGCGCTTTCGGCTCGCCGGCCGCGGCCATGGGCGGGTGCTGCCGCCAGAGGCGGAGCGCAGCCGCATCGAGACCTATATGGACCCGCTGCCGTTCTGGTACACGCCGTTCGAGGAGGCGGCTGTCGACCTCGAGAAATACAAGCTGCACGCGCTGACGCAGCGGCCGATGCACATGTATCATTCCTGGGGCTCGCAAAACGCCTGGCTCAGGCAGATCACCAGCCAGAACCGGCTGTTCGTGCACAGCCGCACCGCCGCCGGCCTCGGGCTTGTCGACGATGACTGGGTGTGGATCGAGAGCATCAACGGCAGGGTCAAGGGACAGATCAAGCTGGTCGACGGGGTCAACGCGGATACGGTGTGGACTTGGAACGCGATCGGCAAGCGGCGCGGCAGCTGGGGCCTGAAGGACGACGCCGCCGAATCCAACCGCGGCTTCCTGCTCAACCATATCATTGGCGACCAGACTTCCGCTGATGCGAACGGCAGACGCTATTCGAATTCCGATCCGGTGACCGGCCAGGCGGCATGGTTCGACCTGCGCGTCCGCATCGTCAAATGCGCGGCTGAAGAAGCCGGCTTCACCGAGCCGCAGTTCGAGCGCTTCCGGCAACCGCCGCATTTTGAGCCCTCGCCCGACAAGCTCAATTTCGGCGCCGAGTTCCGCATGAAAAGAGAAGCTCCCGAATGACCTGCGTTCCCGCCCATACCGACAAAAAACTCGGCCTGGTCATCGACCTCGACACCTGCGTCGGCTGCCAGGCCTGCGTCACCGCCTGCAAGGAATGGAATACCGGCGGTCACATGGCGCCGCTGACCGACATCGATCCCTATGGCGGCGATGCCGACGGGGTATGGTTCAACCGCGTCCACAGCTATGAGCATATGACGGAGATGGGCGGGCGAACGGTCAATTTCCCACGCTCCTGCCTGCATTGCGAGACACCGGCCTGCGTCACCGTCTGCCCGACCGGCGCCTCCTACAAGCGGGCCTCGGACGGCATCGTGCTGGTCGACGAGGACAAGTGCATCGGCTGCAAATTATGCAGCTGGGCCTGCCCCTATGGCGCGCGCGAATTCGATACCGATGTCGGCGTGATGAAGAAGTGCACGCTATGCGTCGACCGCATCTACAACGACAATCTGGCGCAAGAAGACCGCGTGCCGGCCTGCGTCGCCGCCTGTCCAACCAGCGCGCGGCACTTTGGCGATCTCGGCGACCCGGCATCGGCGATCTCGCAGCTGGTGGCCGAGCGCGGCGGCGTCGACCTGATGCCCGAACTCGGCTATCACCCAACCAACAAATATTTGCCGCCGCGCGCCCACACGCCGCGCGCCGCATCGGTGCCGGCGCCGAGGCTCGAACCGGTGCAGGCCGAAGGCGGCTTCCTCGGCTGGGTCGACCGCATGCTTTCGCATTGATCAGCATCCATGCATCCAGCCTTCTCCGTCGTCTTCTTCACCACTGCCACGGGCGCCGGTTACGGCCTGCTCGCACTGCTCGGCGTGTTGGCCGGACAAGGATTTGTCCCGCCTGACTTCTGGCTCGGCCTTGTCGGCATGGGGCTGGCGCTCGGCCTGATCTCGGCCGGCCTGTTGTCGTCGGCCGGCCATCTCGGCCGCCCAGAACGCGCCTGGAGAGCATTCTCGCAATGGCGCAGCTCGTGGCTGTCGCGCGAAGGTGTCGCCTCGGTCGCAACCTTCGTGCCGGCGGGATTGTTCGCCGTCGGCTGGGTGTTCATCGGCCGCACAAACGGCTGGGTGGCCGTCGCCGGACTGCTGGCTGCGGTCGGCGCGGTCGCCACCGTCTGCACCACCGGCATGATCTACGCCTCGCTGAAGCCGATCGCCCAGTGGCACAGCCGCTTTACCTTGCCCGGCTATCTGATCTTTTCGGCGATGAGCGGCAGCGTGCTTCTCAACGCGCTGCTGCAGGCTTTCGCCCTCGGCTCGACTATCGTTCTGACGGGTTGCGTGCTGCTGACCTTGCTCGGCTGGGGCTGGAAGCTGGCAACCTGGCGATACAACGACAGGCTGGAAATCCCGACCAACGCCAACACCGCGACCGGACTTGCCAGCGGTACCGTGCGGTCGCTGGAATGGCCGCACACCGAAGAAAACTACCTGCTCAAGGAGATGGGCTTTCGCATCGCGCGCAAGCACAAGGCGCGGCTGCGCCAGATCACGCAAGTGCTGGCCTTCGCCCTGCCCGCCTCGCTGCTGATTGCCGCGTTCGCCTTGCCACGGCCCTATGCGGCGGTGCTGTCGGCAGTCGCCACATCAGCCCAATTCGCTGGCATGCTGGTCGAACGCTGGCTGTTCTTCGCCGAGGCGAAACACACCGTCACTCTCTACTACGGCAGGTAGAGCAGCTCAGCCTGGTCGCAGCATGGCGTGGGAGATCGCAAAAATGCGCTCGGTGCCAAGCATATAGGCCATCAGCGTTTCGCGACGGAACAGCCCGGCATAGGCGCGGTCGAGCACATTGAGCGAGCCGGTATAGGCGCCGAAGGCCGGCATGATCATGCGGCCGCCGTCGCCGGCGAAGCAGCGCCGTCGCACCGAGCGGCCTTGCTGCACGATTCGGGCGCAAGGGTGCAGATGACCTGATACCTCGCCTTCCACTCTCACCGCCGAAGGCTCGTGCCGGAATACGAGAGAGCCTATGGCCAGTTCGCGGACCGTATCGCCGGGCAGGTCGGCCGGCGCATCCGGGTCATGATTGCCGGCAACCCAGAACCAGTCGCGGCCGGCCATCAGCGCTTCCAGGCGTTCGCGAAAGCTTGCATGCATGCGCGCAGCGCCGCCGCCGTCATGAAAGCTGTCGCCGAGGCTGATGACGATCGCCGGCTGATAATCGGCAATCACCGCCTGCAATCGCAGCAACGTCGCACCGGTATCATAAGGCGGGATCAATGAACCGCGCCGTGCCAGCGACGAACCCTTTTCCAGATGCAGGTCGGACACTGTCAGAAGCCGAAGCTCGGGAAAATAAAGCACGCCGCGCCGGTCGCAGATCGCGCGCTCGCCAGCGATGCCGATAGGATCCGCCAGGAGCGCAGTCATGGCGAGTGCGAATGTCATTTCGTCCCCATGGCCTCCTCGACCAGCGTTGCCGCATCCATCAGCAGCGTATCATCGGCCTCGCCATGCACCGGCATCTTGCCGATCTCGAGCATGATCGGCACGGCGAGCGGCGAGATCTGCTCGAGATGCTTATGCACGATTCGTCCCTGGATGCGCGAGAGCATCTCGCCAAGTCTGCTGACATCCAGCAGCCTCGTGGCCGCGTCGGCACGCGTCGCCTGCAGCAGGATGTGGTCAGGCTCATGGCTGCGCAAAACGTCGTAGATGAGGTCGGTCGAGACGGTGACCTGGCGGCCGCTCTTCTCCTGGCCCGGATGTCGTTTTTCGATCAGTCCGGAGATGAGCGCGCAATTGCGGAAGGTGCGCTTCAATAGCCAACTGTCGGCCAGCCAGGCTTCGAGATCGTCGCCCAGCATGTCCTGGTCGAAAAGCTGGCTGAGCGACGGTTTCCTCGCTCGGAACATCCTGCCCATATCGGCCAGCGACCATATGGCAAGCACATAGTCGGTGGCGACGAAGCCGAGCGGCCTGGCTCCCGCCCTGTCGAGGCGGCGGGTAAGCAGCATGCCGAGCGTCTGGTGCGCCAGCCTGCCCTCGAACGGGTAGGCCACCAGATAGTGGCGGTTGCCGCGCGGAAAGGTCTCGATCAGCAGGTCGTCGCGTTTCGGCAGCACCGATTTGTCGGCCTGGAAGCGCAGCCAGTCGGCGACCTGTTCCGGCAGCTTCTTCCAGCGCTGCGGGTCGTCCAGCATGATGCGGATCTGTTCGGCGAGGTAAGTCGAAAGCGGGAATTTGCCGCCGCCATAATAGGGCACCTTGGCGTCGCTGCCGGGCGCATTCGACACGAAGCACTCATTGTCGCGGATGCCCTCGAAGCGGAGCACCTTGCCGGCGAACATGAAGGTGTCGCCATGCGTCAGCGTTTCGAGGAACGCCTCCTCGATCTTGCCGAGAACCCGACCGCCGCGCGAGGCAGAGCCTTTGCTGCCGGCCTTGACGTAACGCACGTTGAGCGCCGGCACCTCGATGATGGTGCCGACATTCAGCCGGTACTGCTGGGCGATGCGAGGATTGGACACCCGCCACAGCCCATCCTTGTTCAGCCGGATGCGGGCGTAGCGCTCGTAGTTCTTCAGCGCATAGCCACCGGTGGCGACGAAGTCGACGACACGATCGAAAGTCGGCCGGTCGAGTTCGGCATAGGGCGCGGCGGTTCGCACCTCCTCGAACAGCGCATCGGCATGAAAAGGCGCGCCGCAGGCGCAACCCAAGACATGCTGCGCCAGCACATCGAGCCCGCCATCGACCAGCGGCGGCGTGTCCTGGGCGCCGAGATAATTGGCGTCGAGCGCCGCCCGGCATTCCAGCACCTCGAACCGGTTGGCCGGAATCAGAATCGCCTTCGACGGCTCATCCATACGGTGGTTGGCGCGGCCGATGCGCTGCGCCAGCCGGCTGGCACCCTTGGGAGCGCCGACATGGACGACCAGGTCGACATCGCCCCAGTCGATGCCGAGGTCGAGCGTCGAGGTGGCGACGATGGCGCGCAGCGCATTCTCACCCATCGCTTTTTCGACGCGCCGGCGCTGGGCGACATCGAGCGAGCCGTGATGCAGCGCGATCGGCAAAGTGTCGTCATTGACCCGCCACAATTCCTGGAACAGCAGCTCGGCCTGGCTGCGCGTGTTGACGAACAGCAGCGTCGTCTTGTGACGTTTGACCTCGTTGTAGATTTCCGGTGTGGCGTAGCGGGCCGAATGTCCCGCCCACGGCACGTGCTCCTCCGAATCGAGGATGGAGATCTCGGGCTTGGCGCCGCCGGTGACGACGATCAATTCGGCCATGCCGCCCGGTGGATTCTGGCTGACCAGCCAGCGCCGCAATTCGTCCGGCTCGGCGACCGTCGCCGACAGGCCGATCGTCTGCAAGCCGGGAACAAAGGACCGCAGCCGGGCCAGCCCGAGCGCCAGGAGATGGCCGCGCTTCGACGTCACCAAAGAATGCAGTTCGTCGAGCACGACATAGCGCAGATCCTCGAAGAAGCGCCTGGCATCGGGCGCAGCAATCAGCAGCGCCAGTTGCTCGGGCGTGGTCAGGAGGATGTCGGGCGGCGCCAGCTTCTGCCGCTGGCGCTTGTGCGCGGGCGTGTCGCCGGTGCGCGTCTCGATGGTGACGGACAAACCGATCTCTTCCACCGGCTTGCCGAGATTGCGCTCGATGTCGACGGCCAGCGCTTTCAGCGGCGAGATGTAGAGCGTGTGGATGCCGCGACGCGCCTGCCCCGGCCTTCTCCCTGGCCGCCCGGCCAGCTCGGTTAGTGACGGCAGAAAGCCGGCCAGCGTCTTGCCGGCGCCGGTCGGCGCGATCAGCAGAACCGACTGCCCGGCCTGGGCAGTCGCCAGCAATTCGATCTGATGGGCGCGCGGCGACCAGCCTTTTTGCGCAAACCATTTGAGGAATGGCTCGGGCAAGTGCGCGGCGGCATTCTGTTCGGCAAGGCGCGGCTGCTCTGTCACCCGCCAGAGGTAGCGCGGCGGCGAGCAATCGCCAAGAACAATCGGAACAAAAGGTGATCGTTTTCTTGTCCCTTCTCCCCTTGTTGTGGGAGAGATGCCGGGCAGGGCAGAGGGCAGTGTGGATCGCGGTTTCGTTCCAGCTTGGGTTCCTCGCCCCCACGAAGTGGGGGCGAGGTGGCTCGGCGAAGCCGAGACGGAGAGGGGGACTGCGCCCGACGAAAGCCCCCTCTCCGGCCGCTTCGCGGCCACCTCTCCCCCGCCCTTGGCGGGGGCGAGGAACCCAAGTCTTGAGAGGTCGAGCGACAGCGCCCCCTCTCCTCAACCCACGCAAAGCCCTCCTTGTGGGAGAAGGAAAAGCGCTTACCCTACGGCCGCCGGAACCCTGTCGGACTGCCATAGAGATAGCCGATGCGGGCGACGGCTTGCCTGAACCCTTCACGCGAGACCAGCATGGTGTGGCCGTTGGCGTGGATCATCGTTTCCGGGTCGGTCATGACAGCGACATGGCCTTTCCAGAACACCAGGTCGCCGCGCCGCAACCCGGCAAACTCCGGACCCGGGTCGAGCGGCTCGCCGATGGTCGCCGCCTGCATGTCGGAATCGCGCAGCACTTGCCTGCCGGCCATGTGCATCGCCAGTTGCACGAGGCCGGAGCAATCGATGCCGAAGCCGGAGGCGCCGCCCCACAGATAGGGCGTGCCGAGAAAAGCCTCCGCGACCGCGACATAGTCGGCAGCCGGCTCTCCCAGGGGGCTGAGATGGCCTGATATGACGGCGTCGCCGGACGGCAGCAGCGCGTAATGCGTGCCGCGCGTTTCTGCCGCGCCCACCACCGTCACCGCCGATCCCATCGAAAGTTGCCCGCTCGGCGGAAGCCGCAAATCCGGTCCGGGATAGAGGAAGGTGCGCGGCACCGAGACGACATGGGTTGGCGTATGGTCCCGTCCGCCCAGGACGGTGTCGCCGACATAGCCGACATAGCCGTCGCGCTCCGATTGGATCCAGGCCCAGCCCTCGACGTCTTCGAAGACGAGGACGTCGTCGCCGAACAGGGCTTGCGTGTTGACGCCGGCATCCGGCCGCGGCGCCTTGCGGATATCGGCCACTGCGGCTGAAATCCGCGCTGGCCGCCCGGCGACGAAGCGATCGGCGGCGACCTCGCCCTCCAGCCTGGCATCGGCGAGATCGGAACGGAAGGCGTGAAGGCGGGCATCCCTGGCGGTCAAATCGGCAACTCGTTCAGAAGGGAGGTCGGCGGTTCGGTCAGATGGGCAATTCCTGGGCTCTGGCGATGATAACATCGCCGAAGCGCTCGACAAAGAGAGCGCCTTCTACGGTTCGCTTGACCAGCACGTTGCGCTTGTCGAGCTCATCGCGATGGCGCGAAACCAGCTTCATTGCGCCCATCGTGTCGAGCGCCCGGGTGATCACCGGCTTGGTGACATTGAGCCGGGCGGCGAGCCCGCGCACCGTATGCGGCGGCGGGTCGAGATAGATGGTGAACAGGATCGCCGTCTGGCGCATGGTGAGGTCTGGTGCGTCGTCGCGCACCTGCGACAGCACCACCTGCTGCCACAGTCGCAAGGCCTGGCTTGGACGCATCGAGATCGACATCCGACCAGAATGACGGCAAATTGTTTCGGTTCCGTTTCAGTCTCGTGCTGAACAGGAGCTGTCAGGCATAGCGTTTCGAGATAACCCTTTCCAGCGCGCGGATGCCTTGCGCTTCGCCGCCGGCCAGGCCCTGCGGACGATCGGACGGGTTCCAGGCGAAGATGTCGAAATGCGCCCAGACGGCGGTCTTCTCGATGAAGCGCTTGAGGAAAAGCGCTGCGGTGATCGAGCCGGCGAAACTGTCTGACGTGACGTTGCTGATGTCGGCGATCTTCGACGACAGCTTTGCGTCATAGGGTTTCCACAGCGGCATGCGCCACAGAGGATCCTCGACTGCGACAGAGGCCGCAGCCAGGTCGGAGGCCAGCGCTTCATCGCCGGTGTAGAACGGCGGCAGGTCGGGACCGAGCGCGACGCGAGCAGCCCCGGTCAGGGTCGCCATGTCGATCAGCAGCTGCGGCTCGTCGTCGTCCGCCAGTGCCAAGGCGTCCGCCAGCACCAGCCGCCCCTCGGCGTCGGTGTTGCCGATCTCGACTGTGATGCCCTTACGGCTCACCAGCACGTCGCCGGGCCGGAAGGCGTTGCCGGCAATCGAATTTTCGACCGCTGGGATCAGTACACGCAGCCGGACTTTTAGCCTGGCGGCCATGATCATCGAGGCGAGGCCCAATACGTTGGCCGCGCCGCCCATGTCCTTCTTCATCAAGAGCATGCCCGAGGACGGCTTGATGTCGAGACCACCGGTGTCGAAGCAGACGCCCTTGCCGACCAGCGTCACCTTCGGGGCGTTCTCCGGTCCCCAAATCATATCGATCAGCCGCGGTGCGCCGACGGAAGCGCGGCCGACCGCATGGATCATCGGGAAATTCTTCTTGAGCAGGTCGTCGCCCCTGGTCACCGACGCTTCGGCCTTGTACGTCCCGGCCAAGTTCCGAGCTGCCTCCTCCAACTCGTCCGGTCCCATGTCGCTGGTCGGCGTGTTGACCAGATCGCGCGTCAGGAAAACGCCATCGGCGATGCGGCGAACATACGCCCCTTCAGCGCCTGGCGGGAGCGAAAAACGCAGCGTCTTGCCAGGCTTTTTGCCGTAGCGGGTGAAGACATAGCCGCCGAGCGCCAGTGCGATGGCCGCGATTTCCGGCTCGGCCAGTGTCGAGGCGAAATGCCAATCGCCTTCGGGCAAGGCTCTCGCCAGCGCGCCGACGGCAAGCGCGCCTTCGCCGTCGCCGGTGCCGAACAGTGCTCCGGCAAGCGCGCCGTTTTCGCCGGGCAGGATCAGCGTCCTGCCGGCCTGACCGGAAAAGCCGTTGGCCCTGGCCCAGGCGAGCGAAGACGAGGCAAGCGCCGCTGCATCCAGTCTGTTCTTCGCCACCAGATGGACCGGCAGCGTGGTCTTCAGTTTTCCCTCGATGAATTCGACTGGCATTCGATGGTCTCCGGCTTCCGAGTCGGCGCTTTTTAACTATCCGTTAGGGTTAACAGAATATTTCTGCGGGAGGGAAGATGGCCACGTAATAGCCAATTTGACGAATGGAGGCCCTGGTGCAGATGCCGACCAACAGCATGACGAACGCCAGGGGAAAGCGGCTGATCACCACGGCATTCATAATGGCGCTCGCGGCCAGCGTTGCAGGCTGCGGAACCAGCAAGTTGACGACGGGCTCGATAGGACGCCCCAGCGGCAAACCGTTGGAAACCATGTCGGCCGGCGAGTTGCACAAGGCGACGATCGCGCTGGGTCAGTCCTATGCCAAGAACCCCAACGACAAGCGGATCGCGACGAATTATGCCGCGGCGCTGCAAATGGATGGCGACGCCGACCAGTCGCTCGCCGTGATGCGCAAACTGGCGATCGTCCTGCCGAAGGACCGCGAAGTGCTCGCCGCCTATGGCAAGGCGCTTGCCGCCAACGGGCAGTTCGAGCCGGCGCTCGACGCGGTGCGCCGCGCGCAGACACCGGAATATCCCGACTGGAAGCTGGTGTCGGCGGAAGCCGCTATTCTCGATCAGCTTGGCCAGAGAGACGCGGCGCGCCAGAATTACCGCAAGGCGCTTGACCTCAAGCCGAACGAACCTTCGATCCTTTCCAATCTCGGCATGTCCTATGTGCTGGAAGGTGATCTGCGCACGGCTGAAACCTATATGAGCTCGGCCGCCCAGCAGCCGAACGCCGACAGCCGCGTCCGCCAGAACCTGGCGCTGGTCGTCGGCCTGCAGGGCCGCTTCGACGAGGCCGAGAAGATCGCCTCGCAGGAGCTTTCGTCCGAACAGGCGCAGGCGAACGTGGCTTATCTTCGCCAGATGCTCGCCCAGCAGAACGCCTGGAGCCAACTCAAGGACCAGGACAAGACAAAGCCCGCCACCAACTGACCGCGCCCGCCCCGGCGCCAGAGGCCTCGACAGAGTGATTTTGACCGATCGGCGATAGGCAGCGAATGGCGATAATTCGCGTCAGTGGCAATCGCAAACCTTGGAGCTTGGCTGAGATACCCCTCCACTTCGTCATCCCAGGGCAAGCAAGGAGCGAAGCGACGCGGCGCAGACCCTGGGATCCATATGTGGACGGCGCCCTGCCTGCAACGGTTGTCTTGCGTCGTTTTCGATCGCTTGCGTCCATATGTCCGGCCTTTGAGCGCGGTCCGTGCGGCCGCTGGCCAAGGTGGGGTTCGCGACGCCCGTTCCAATCATGCCAGCGGTTTCGTTGGCCAATGGATCCCTCGGAGTTTCGCGCGTCACGGATCGATCGATCACGTCCATCTTCCTTCCGTTGCAAGAGCTTGTGTTCGGTGTTCCTCCGTTGCGGCCTATCCGGGCATGTCAGCGCCGTGCTGAGCCGCGGTCAGGGCTGGCCGCAGGCCACCGCCGCAGGCGGCGCGAAGCGGCCTTGAGGGCGGCGAGGAGGCGTCAGGCTGCCCGGATGGGCCGCAACGGTACGGCTCGCCGGTGATCATCATCTTCCAGGCCATGCGGGCGGTCTTGTTGGCGAGCGCCACAGCCGCCAGCTTCGGCGGCTTGCGCGCAATCAACGCCGCCAGCCACGGCGAGGCCTTGGCGCGGCCGCGACGCACCTGCTGGATGTGGGCCGTCGCGCCCACCACCAGCGCCTGCCGCAGCATCTCGTCGCCGGCCCGCGTGATCACCCCCAGCCGGTTCTTGCCGGCGGTCGAATGGTTCTTCGGCGTCAGCCCCAGCCACGCCGCGAAGTCGCGTCCCGAGCCGAACGCTGTCGCATCAGTGACCTTGACGCCGAGCAGGCTCGCCACGACCGGCCCGACGCCGGGCATCGCAGCCAGTCGCTGTCCAGTCTCGTCCTTGCGGTGATGGGCCAACAGCTTCTTGTCGATTGCCGCGTATCGCGCGCACACCGCGCGGTATTCCTCGCCGAGCGTCTCAAACAGTTCCTTTGCCAGCGCCGGCACCGTCGCGTCGCCGGCAATGCGGGCCAGCAGTGGCTCGATGCGGGCAAGGCCTTGTGCGGCCACCAGGCCGAATTCGGCTGCGTAGCCGCGGATCGTGTTGGAAAGCTGCGTGCGCCGCCGCACCAGCTGCTCGCGCACCCCAAACAGCATCTGCGCCGCTTGCTGCTCGCCGCTCTTGACCCCAACAAAGCGTGTCCTGGGCCGGCTCATCGCCTCGCAGGTCGCCTCGGCGTCAGCCGCGTCATGCTTGCCGCGCCGCACATACGGCTTCACGTGCTGCGCCGCGATCAGCACCACCTCATGACCCAGCCCCGACAGCGTGCGCGCCCAGTAATGCGAGCCGCCGCACGCCTCCAACCCGATCCTCACTGGCGCAAGCTTGGCGAAGAACGGGACTACCGCCCGCCGTCGCAATTTACGCACCAGCACCGGACGCTCCGCAGCGTCGACACCATGCAGCTGAAAAACACTCTTGGACGTATCCATGCCAATACGGATAAGCTGTTCCACGGACGGCTCCCTTGTTTGAGATCTCAACGAACTCATTCTGGCACATCCGATGCCGTCGGGCGCCGTCCACCCCATCATGCCGTTACCTCAGCCGAAGAATGCAGCGGCTCAGAATAAAAGCGCTCTGTAGCGATCCTTCGCGCCCCCCTCTGTCCTGCCGGACATCTCCCCCACGAGGGTCCCACGAGGGGGAGATTGGCCGTGACCGCCGGCCTTGGCCAACCCTTCAACATTGCAGGACTAGCGGGGCGCTAAAACCGCCAATCTCCCTCCTTGTGGGGGAGATGTCCGGCAGGACAGAGGGGGGCGCTGTCCCTCGGCGATCAAAGGTTCTGCACCACAGCAACGCTCTGAAGTAACGGCATGGATCCTAGCTAGGGTCTGCGCCGCGTCGCTTCGCTCCTTGCTTCGCCCTAGGATGACGAAGGCATGTTGGCCTGTGGCTAATCCCCAGCGTCAGAGATGATCGCTTCAGCGCAACGAAAATCGGTTCCGATTTTCGACGTCATGCGCAAGTGCGGCTCCGCATGAATTGCATTGTCGCCTCGTCTATTGGCTGCTCGATGACGGCTGGTCGCCGAAAATGCCGCGCTCGCTTACCTGGATGCCGGCGGGACCCAGTATGATGGCGAACAGCACCGGCAGGAAGAACAGGATCATCGGCACGGTGAGCTTCGGCGGCAGGGCCGCGGCCTTCTTCTCGGCGGCGTTCATGCGCATGTCGCGGCTTTCGCCGGCAAGCACGCGCAGCGCGTGCGCCACCGGCGTGCCGTAGCGCTCGGCCTGGACCAGCGCCTGCGACACCGACTTGACCGATTCCAGCCCGGTGCGGCTTGCAAGGTTCTCGTAAGCCTGCTTGCGTTCCTGCAAGTAGGAAAGCTCGGCATTGGTCAGGATGAACTCTTCGGCAAGCGCCACCGACTGCGCGCCGATCTCGTCGGCGACCTTGCGAAACGCCGCCTCCACCGACATGCCGGATTCGACGCAGATCAGCATCAGGTCGAGCGCGTCCGGCCACGCCATCTGGATCGACTGCTTGCGCTTGGTGGCGCGGTTGTTGACATAGAGCACCGGCGCGTAAAAACCCGCATAGGCGACGACGATACAGACGAACAACTTGATGACAGGCGGCTGCTCCGGCAACCCGCCGAGCACGAACAGATAGATCGCGGCCAGGGCAAAGCCGACAAAGGGCAGGATCAGACGAAAGAAAAGGAAACGCGTCAACGGATTCTGCCCGCGGAAGCCAGCCACCTTGAGTTTCTGCAAGGTGCCTTCATCGGCCAGGGCGCGCCTCAGGTCCAGCCGGTCGACAATATTGCGCATGCCGATCGACTGTTGCTCGCGCAGGCCCTTGCGGCGGCGATCGGCATCGAGGGCAAGCCGCGCACGCTGCTTGGCGCGCAGTTCGTCGCGCTCCAGCGCCACCGATTTCATGCGCGCCTTGAGCTGGTTTCCGCCAAAGGCAGGCAGCAGCGTGAACACGGTCGCAAACACCGCAATGCCGACCAACAGGGCAATCAGAAATGCCGGATCGGTAAGGGTTTTGACGACGTTCTCGGTCATGCGCTCGAAATCCTAAACATCGAAGTTCATCATCTTGCGCATCACCAGGATGCCGATCGACATCCAGGCGGCGGAGCAGCCGAGGATCAGATTGCCGACGCTGGTGGTGAACAATGGCATGATGTAGTTCGGGCTTGTCAGGTAGACGAGAAAGGCGACGACGAATGGCAAGGCGCCGATGATCACCGCGGACGCTTTCGCTTCCATCGACAGCGCCTGGACCTTGGCCTTCATCTTCTTGCGGTCGCGAAGCACCCGCGAAAGATTGCCCAGAGCCTCGGAGAGATTGCCGCCGGCCTGGGACTGGATCTGGATGACGATGCCGAAGAAGCTCGCCTCGGTGCACGGCATCGTCTCGGCCATACGCATGCTGGCGTCGGGGATCGACAGGCCCATCTGCTGCGAATCGATGATGCGGCGGAACTCGGTCTTGACCGGTTCGGGCGATTCATTGGCGATCAGGCGGACGGCATCGTTCAGCGGCAGGCCGGATTTGACCGCACGCACGATGATGTCGAGCGCGTTCGGAAATTCGTTGAGGAATGCCTTGACCCGGCGGGCGCGGCAAAACGAGACGAACCAGCGTGGCAGGCCGAGGCCACCGACCAGGAGCGTGCCCGGCAGGACAAACAACGGCGCGCCGGCGAACCAGGCAAGAAACGTCAGGACGACGCCGCAAACCGCCGAGTAGAGATAGAAGCGCTCGATCGAGACCTTCATGCCCGCCTGACGGATCTGGGCCTTCAGCGGCGGTTTTTTGACGATGCCCTGGCTGGTTTTGTGCTTCTGTTCGAGATCCTTCAGCGAATCCTGAACCGATTTGCGCCGCTTGGCCGCTTCCGCGACACGATCGCGCGAAGCCTTGACGACGGCACCATCCGTCTCGGCGGTCTTGATCGTTTCAAGCCGCCTGCCGACCTGCCTCTCGGCGCTGATCCGGTTGAACAGAAAGGCGTAGGCGACTGCGCCGGCGCTGAAGCCGGCGAGCACGATGAATGCCAGCACGGTGCCGTCAATTCCAAACATCGGCCCTGGCTCCTACGCCTCCAGATGAATCAGTCAGCGCGTTTCTCCATTGCCTCGAGCGCATTGGCGAGGCGCTGTTCCTCGCCATAGTAGCGGGCGCGCTCCCAGAAATGCGGACGACCGATGCCTGTTGAAACATGCTCTCCCAGCAGCCTGCCGTTCGCGTCCTCGCCTTTGATGTTGTAGAGAACGATGTCCTGCGTGATGATGACGTCGCCCTCCATTCCGATCACCTCGGTGATGTGGGTGATGCGCCGCGATCCGTCGCGCAGGCGTGCCGCCTGGATGATCACGTCCACGGAACCGACGACGATTTCACGCACGGTTTTCTGCGGCAGCGTGTAACCGCCCATCGCGATCATCGATTCGATACGGTTCAGGCATTCGCGCGGGCTGTTCGAGTGGATCGTGCCCATCGAGCCGTCATGGCCGGTGTTCATCGCCTGCAGAAGATCGAACACTTCAGGTCCGCGCACTTCGCCGACGATGATGCGCTCGGGCCGCATGCGCAGGCAGTTCTTGACCAGATCGCGCATGGTCACCTCGCCCTCGCCCTCGAGATTGGGCGGGCGGGTTTCCAGACGCACGACATGCGGCTGCTGCAACTGCAGCTCGGCCGAATCCTCGCAGGTGATGACGCGTTCCTCGCGGTCGATATAATTGGTCAGGCAGTTGAGCAGCGTCGTCTTGCCCGAACCGGTACCGCCTGAAATGACGATGTTGCAGCGGACGCGGCCAATGATCTTGAGAATCTCGGCGCCGTGCGGCGAAATGGCGCCGAACTTGACCAGCTGGTCGAGCGTCAGCTTGTCCTTCTTGAACTTGCGGATGGTGAGCGCGGTGCCGTCGATGGCGAGTGGCGGCGCGATGACGTTGACGCGGGAGCCATCGGGAAGGCGCGCGTCGCAGATCGGGCTCGATTCATCGACGCGGCGGCCAACCTGGCTGACGATGCGCTGGCAGATGTTGAGGAGCTGCTGGTTATCGCGGAAACGAATGCCGGTCTGCTCGACCTTGCCGTTTACCTCGATATAAACGTCCTTGGAGCCGTTGACCATGATGTCGGCGATGTCGTCGCGGGCGAGCAACGGCTCCAGCGGCCCGTAACCGAGCACGTCATTACAGATATCCTCCAGCAGTTCTTCCTGCTCGGCGATCGACATCGCGAAATTCTTGATCGCGATGATATCGTTGACGATGTCGCGGATTTCCTCGCGTGCGCTCTCCGGATCGAGCTTGGCGAGTTGCGACAGGTCGATGGTGTCGATGAGCGCGGCAAAGACCTGGCTCTTGGTATCGTAGTAGGTTTCGCTCTTTTGGCGCTGGAGCTTTTTCGGCTCCGGGGCCAATGGCGGCGCCTCGACCGCACGGCGCACGGGCGCCGGCGCGCCAAGCGTGCCAGATGGCGGCGGTGCGGGTTTGGCAAGAACCGCCGTTTCAACAGGTTTTGCCGCCGGCGCGGCAGGCGCTGGTGCCGGCTGGCGGAATTCCGGGGTGGACCGGCTGCCGTCGTCGCTGCCTCTTTTACCAAACATGATCGATTACCAATTCCGCCCCGGAAGCATCACTTCTTGCCGCGCGAGAGCTTGCCAAGGAGATTGCCTAGGCCCGCTTTCTTTCTCGCCTTGATTTCGCTGCGCCCGGTCAGCACATGCGCAATCTCGTTGATCGTGCCGACGACCGGGTTCCTGGCATCCATCTCGCCGAGCATGCGCCCATTGTTGGCGGCGTTTCCGAACAACAGCGGCTCGAAAGCAATGACCGACATCGGCGACAGGCCGAGCGAGTCGGCGAAGTCGGATGTCGAGATCTCCGGGCGCTTCGGCATACCGGCCTGATTGATGATCAGCTTCGGCGGCGGATCGTTGGGGCGAAGCCGCTTGAGCATGTCGGTGAGATTCTTGGTGTTGCGCAGATTGGCCAGCTCCGGCGTCGCCGTGATCACGATCTCGTCGGCCTTGACCAGTATGTTCTTGGTCCAGCCTGTCCAGACGTGCGGAACATCGAGCACCAGCAGCGGCACGCTGCGCTGCGCCGTGTCGATAAGCTGCGTGAAAGCGTCGGGATCGAAATCGTAGACCCGATCGAGAGTTGACGGCGCTGCAAGCAGCGACAAATGCTCGGCGCACTGGGCGAGCAGCCGGTCGAGATAGACCTCGTCGAGGCGCTCCGGCGAGAAAACGGCTTCGGCAATGCCTTGCGCCGGATCCTGATCGAAATTGATGTTGGCGGTTCCGAAAGCCAGGTCGAGATCGGCGACAACCACTTCGGACTTGAACAGCGACGACATCGCCCAGGCCACATTGTGGGCAATGGTCGAGGAGCCGACGCCACCCTTGGCGCCGATGAAGGCGATCGAGCGGCCGATCGGCTCGGCTTCCGGATCAACGAAGATCGTCGATACCACGCTGACGATATCGGCCATCGATACCGGCGCGATGACATATTCGGAAATGCCGGAGCGGATGAGCTCGCGATACAACCCGACATCATTGTAGTGGCCGATGACCACGACCTTTGAGGTCGGATCGCAATATTCGGAGAGCTGCGTGAGCTGCTCGAGCAATTGCTTCGGCTCGCTGCGCGATTCCAGCAGGATCAGGTTCGGTGTCGGCGCCGATTGGTAGAACTCGATGGCGGTGGCGATGCCGCCCATATGAACCTTCAGATGGGCCTTCGCCATGCGACGATCCTCTCCGGCGCGCTCGACCGGATTGGCAACGCCCTCGGTCTCGCAGAATGCCTGAATCGAGATGCGCGGAATCGGCCGCAACGCCTGCATGGCGGCGATGTCCTGCTGCGAGATTTCGCCGCCATCTATCCCGGTGTCGTAGGCAAGATTGCTCATCGTCATTTCTTTCCGTGACTTGCGCGGCTCAAGCTCAATAATCGACTTCCGAATTGCCGAGGAATTCGTCCGAAATGCCTCTCTGGCGGTAGACGTCGATCACTTCGCCGCGATTTTCCGCGTCGATATCGGATTGCTTGCGCGGCCCGAGCAGATCGGTCGGGTTTGCCATCTGGGCGGCAAGATTGTTCTGATATGAGCAGCCGAAATCGGCATGGTGCTTGTTTTCCGAGGTCTGCAGCAGGTCTTCGGGCCAGCGCCCGCATCTGCCGGTCTGCGCCTTCACCGTGACATAGGCGACGCGGATCGGGGCGGACGCTTCGGCCGAAACCGACTGGTAGGTGGTGATGACAATCCGGTTCCGGCTGATGCCGCTGGCAATCGCAAGCCTGGCGAAATCGCGCCCGGCCGCGGTCGCGGCGATCTCGTTGGCCGAACCGCTCGGGATCGAGATCGTCAGGGTCGGAGCGGCGCTCTTGTCATAGCCGTCCAGGAAGCCCAGAAGCGTGTCGCGCTGCGACCGGGTCATGCCGCGATCGCCGGCGCCGACCGGAAGGTCGATCTTCTGGTTTTTCTCGGCGATGACGATCGGATGGTTGGTGCGATAGTCGTCCGGAACAGCGCCGACCGTGATGCTGTCCCGGTTGGCGCAGCCGGCCAGCAATACCGCGACCGCACCCGCCAGGAGCGGCAGGACCGGCCGGCAGATCCGCGAACGGCCGGATCGCATCGCTGCGGTGATCGTCCTTGCCTTCAACGCCGACTGAGACATGTCCGCTTCCCCCTATTTGTAGATGAAGCCGACGACGCCGTGATAACGGCCGTTGGGCTTGTCGGTCTGCATGGTGCCGTAGACGCGATTGACACGGCCAAGGAACATGCCGGCGCCGTCGCTGGCGGCGTTGAAATTGTCGTCCGGCTTGGCAAGGGCGTTGCGCGTCACCGGCTTGACCAGATAGGGCGTGATGATGATGACCAGCTCGGTCTCGTTGCGGACGAAATCGCGGCTGCGGAACAGCGTGCCGAGCACCGGAATCTTGGTCAGCCCCGGCAGGCCGTTGACGGCTTGCCTGATGTCATCCCGAACCAGGCCGGCGATCATCATCGAGCCGCCGGAAGGCAGCTCCACCGTCGTGTCGGCCAAGCGTTTACGAATCGACAGGGCGTTCATACCGGGGCTTGTTACGCCATCGGACAAAGATACCGATCCCTCCGTCGTCGGCTCGGAAACCGACGTCCTGACCTTCAGGCTGATGCGGCCGGGAGACAGCACCACCGGCTGGAATTCCAGGCCAATGCCGTATTCGATCTTCTCGATTTCATACGTCTTCACACCGGTCTGGTTATCGTCGGACACGGCTCGGGAAGCGCTGGTCACCAAATTATATTCGCCGCCGACTTTGAAGGTCGCCTTCTCGCCGGATACGGCCGTCAACGTCGGCTCGGCCAGGGTTTTCATGACGCCTGACTGTTCCATGGCGTTTATGTAGGCGTCCAGCGTCGAGGTGCCGATAGCCAGGCCAGAGTTCGACAGCGACTTGCCCAAGCCGGCGAAGTTGTCGCTTATCGCGCTCCAACTGATGCCGTTGCTGCTGCCGCTGCCGATCAGGTTGACACCGAGTTGCTTCATTACCGAGCGGCTGACTTCGGCGACCGTCACCTTCAGCGTCACCTGGTCGTCGCCGATGATCTGCAGCAGGTTGACGATCTGGCTGACGCGACGCTCGGAATCGGGATTGTCGATGTCGACGCCGGCTTCGGCCGAGCCGCCGAAGGCGGTCTGCGAATACTGTCCAGTGGTCGCTTCACCGCCCGACACGAAGATGGTGGCCAGATCGACCGCGCGCTTGGCATCCAGGGGCGTGTCCACGGTTCCGGTCAGGACGACGTTGTCGTTCAGCAATTCGACCGTGATGCTCGATGACGGTATGAAGCGCCTGATATAGTCTTCCAGTCCGGCAACGTCGCGTTCGACCGCCAGATCCAGGCTGACGATCTGTTCGCCATTGGGGCCGAAGACGAAGATGTTGGTGTCGCCGACCGCCTTTCCAAAGAGATAGATGCGCCTGGCGGTGCGGGTCACCGCATCGGCGACCGCCGGGTTGGCGACGAGAATATCATAGGCATCGCTCGGCAGGTCGATGACCACGGATTTGTTGAGACCGAGCTTTACGCGCTGGGTGGCGGTCGAAGCCGACACCTCGGCGCCTGCCGCATTGGCCTCGAGGAGGCCATGCGCGTTGGTCCCAAGCAGGAACAGGCCGATTGCCGCAGCCAGTACGACCGGAGCGTTTAACCTCATTGCCTTGCTCCCACTTCGGAAACTTCGCCCGACTTGATCAGGCGCACCGTGCCGCGCCGCCCATTGCCGGAAACGAGATAGTCGGCCTCGCCCAGATCCTTCTCCTGGGTGTCGGTGATCGACCGCAGCGCTAATGTCAGCCGATCCGCCATCTGCTGGGCGACTGTGATGATTTCCGCCTGCTGCGGTGTCAGTTCCAGGGTGGCGGTCTGGCCGACCCTGGTGCGCTTGCCTTCCTCGTCCTCCTGGATGGTCTGGTCGATCGCCAGGACGCGAATGTTCTTGAGGATGGTCTCGGTGGTAAAGCCGCTGCCGCCGCCTGCCGCATCGGCTCTGCGGGTCATGATGACGTCGACGAAATCATTGGGAAGAATGAAGCCGCCGGCCGAAGTGTCGGCCGATACGGCTGTGGCGACGGCCCGCATGCCCGAGGGCAGGATCGACGACATGAAGCTCTGTCCCTCGCCGATCAGCTTGGAGCGGCGCAGCGGCTCACCGGCATACATCGCCACACGGGCAATACCGCCTTTCAGCTTCTCCAACGCATCGGGCTCGGCGGCGCGGGTGATGAAATTCGCGTTGATGCCATCGGCCGGCCATGACTGCCAGGCGATGTTGTTGTCGAGCGGGCTGCCCATCGGAACGTCACCGGACAGGACAAGCACGTCCTGCAGCGCGATTGCCGGCGTCTCGGGGCCGGAATCGACGATTTGAGGCGGCGGAGCCGCCACCATGTTTTTTGCGACATATCCTGCGCCACCCGCCGCGGCTACCGCCACGCCTAGAATGATCAATCGGGATGCTGGCATCTGTCCGAACCTCGTCCTTGGCAAACAACCTAGCCAAGCCGGACCTTGCAGCGGCAATCGTCAAAACAAGGTTAATTTAATACTTACGATCGTGCTTAATTTAACGTTTACATAAATTTTAGGCATCGCTCCGGACCGCAAAAAAGGGGCCAAGCCGCCCTGTTTCAACGTCAAATTGAAGGAATGGTAGGCTGGCCTGACGAGCGAAGAATCAGGCCGCCAGCCTTGCAAGTGCCCACGCCATCAACGGCGAATCCGGAAAGGTGAGCAGGCCGCCAATGCCAAGCGCAATGCCATAGGGAACGCCTGATGTCTCGTCGGCGAAATGGCGTAAGAACGGATTGTGGCTTGTGACGGCTGCAAGCGGCGATTTCCGATAGACGAGGATGGCGAGCGTCAGCAGGCCACCGATGGAGGTCGAGACCACGAGATATTCGACGAGGTGGATGTTCAGCCCCATCCAAACGGCGGTGGCGGCCAGCAGCTTGGCGTCGCCGCCACCCATGCCGCCCAGCGCGAACAGCCCAAAGGTCACGGCGAGAACCAGGCCACCGGCGGCGAAATGCCAGCCATAGCTTGCCCAGTCCATGCCGGTCAGCGGCGCGACCAGGGCGAAGACGGCGACAAGCAGCACCGGCACGCGATTGGCGATTGTCATCGACAGCATGTCGGAGATCGCGGCAAAGAGCATGCAGAACGGAAACACGACGAAGATCACGGCTTCAAGCATGGGCGCGGCGCCTGTGGTCAAATTGTATCTGGCCCCCAGCCTAGTCATATTCGCTTGACGATTGATGAGGGCTGGAATTTCAAATCATGCTAGGACTAAAGACTAAATAAGGGCCGCCAATGCGGCGGCCCTTATTGGAGTACAACCGAACCTGTTACGGTCAGCTACCGCTCACCTTACCGGCGATGGTGGTGAACTTGGCGTTCAGCGCGTCGCCCAGCGAGGTGGCGCCGACCATGATGGCGAGCGCGATGAGTGCGGCGATCAGACCGTATTCGATGGCGGTCGCGCCGGATTCGTCCTTCACAAAACGTGCAATGAGATTAGACATTCGAGAGCTCCTACTCCAGGTGTTACAGCAATTCCGTCAACTTCTCTGGTGGCTGATCGGATGCTGCCAATCTACGGAGAAGCTCTTTCGATCGGCTTAATAAACAGCCTTAGCGATTCCTTTCCGGTTTCGATGACATTGCGTGGTTAACCGTAGACTAAGTGACGCCTATGGATGCGACAGGCAGGTCAAGGGCCGCGAAAGACGCGACTGCCGTTACCTCAGAGCGTCACGACTGTGCAGAACCTTTGATGGCGGAGCGAAGCGCCCCCCCTCTGTCCTGCCGGACATCTCCCCCACTTGGGGGGAGATCGGCAGCTTCGCGGACAGCGTCCTTTTTGCAGGGTTGGTGGTTGGCGAAATCAGTGATGAAGGCCAATCTCCCCACTTGTGGGGGAGATGTCCGGCAGGACAGAGGGGGGCGCTGTCCCGCCGGCATTAAAGGTTCTGCTCCGCAGCAGCGCTCCGAGGTCACGGCATGGATCCTAGGTTCTGCGCCGCGTCGCTTCGCTCCTTGCTTCGACCTAGGATGACGAAGGCACGGGGGCGTTTTCACGGCCCTCCTCGCTTAACCGTTGGTTCACCAATCTCGCTCATGTTCCGTTGAGCAATTTGCCGCCGTGGAGCGCTACAATGACCGGGCCGAGATCGTCCTTTCCGATTGCAGCACTTCTTGCCGCCACGGCTCTTGTCGTGCCGGCCAAGGCCGACACCGGCATCGAGGTCACAATGCACCAGGCGAAGATCGTCAAATTGTCGCGCGCCGCCGATACGATCGTCGTCGGCAATCCGGCGATCGCCGACGCCTCGGTGCAGGATGCTTCGACGATCGTGCTGACCGGCAAGGGCTTCGGCGTTACCAATCTCGTCGTCCTCGATCAGGAGGGCCGTCCGATCGTCGACGAGCAGATCACCGTCGTGCGACAGGGCGCGTCATCGGTGCGCATCTATCGACGCGCCGAAATACAGACCATGTCCTGCACACCGTATTGCGAGAGCTCGTATAAGAGCGACGCTGAAAAGGCCTCGGAAGCCGAGATGAGCGCCGGCCAGTAAGCGACCCGACCGTTTCGTCTCCCTGAAAAGCCGCTTCGGTTATCGGCCTGTTAAAACCTTCCAGCCGAATTTAACGATCATCCAAACCGCACTTCAATGGGTTTACGCTAATCTTGCCTCCGACACCCCTAAGGGATTGGTAGGCACGGGACATGAGCAAAGCAGGACGATCAAGTTTTTCGGCGCGCTTCCTTGGCGACCGGCGCGGCAGCACCGCTCTGGAGTTCGCGATGCTTGCGGTGCCGTTTGCGCTCCTCGTCTTTGCCATACTGGAGAGCTGCATTTCATTTGCCGGGCAAGAGGTGATGGCCAATATCACCGACGATGTCGCGCGCCGGCTCCGAACGGGCCAGGAAAGACAGGCGAACGTAACCGAGGCGACGCTGAAGACCATGATCTGCAGGCAGTTGGAGATCATGGTCGCCAAGGGCTGCCCCGGATTGGAAGTGGATCTGCGCGCGTATCCGAGCTTCGCCGCCGCAGCCCAGGCGGGCTTCAAGATAAATCAGGACGGCGAAATCGAGCTGACCGGCACGACCCCCACAACTTTTACGGTATCCCCAGGGTTGGCTGAATCGATAAACATGCTGCGGGTTTTTTACAAATGGCCCGTCATGACCGATTTCATGGCCAAGTCGATGGCCAATCTGAAAGACGGCAACACGCTGCATTTCGCATCGATGACCTGGAAGAACGAGCCGTTCGACGACTGAAGACGCAATCAGCTGCATGGAATGAAGAAAAGGACGATAGCATGGGGCGTGCGGGGGCACATTTGAGGACCGCCAGGATCTGCTCGAAGGCCATCCGGTTCTGCCGTGATCGCCGCGGTGTCGCGGCGGTTGAGTTTGCCTTCATCGTGCCCGTCCTGCTGGTCATGTACTTCCTGACGATGGAAGCCTCGCAAGCCATCGAGACAAGCAAGAAAGTCAGTCGCATCGGCAGCATGGTGGCGGATCTCGTCACCCAGCAGCAGACCATCACGCCAGCCGAACTCGATGGGATCATGCAGATCGGCAACTCCACCCTTCGGCCGTACAACCGATCGACCCCGGAAATCATCATCACCGCAATAGAGGTGACGAACGAAACGACGCCGCGGGTGCTGGTCGCCTGGTCACGCAAGATGGTCGGCGGCGCCTTCAGCGCCGACGCCGCCAAAAACTCCGTCACCACGGTAGCACCGACGCTCAACGTCAGGGGCACGTTTCTCATTCGCGTCGAAAGCAATCTCGCATACCAGCCGATCATCACCTGGTCGGCGGACAGTGAAAAGCGGCTTGGCTTCAGTTCGGCTTTCAACTCGATATCGATGGGCGAAACCTATTTTCTCAGGCCCCGCAGGAGCCCGACCATTACCTGCGACACCTGCTGAAACGGCGGCTGCGGATGCCTTCAATTTTTTGCGTATAGACTGACAAATTGCCAAAGCCGGCGCCGCCCCTCATTGCCCTGCCGGGCATTTCTCCCCGTATAGTGACGGGGAGAAAGGGGCTGGCTGCAACGTGGTTGCTCTTCCTGTAACGCTGGAGATTGGCGAAACCGGCGATGACAACGCCCCTCTCCCCGTCCCTATACGGGGAGAGGTCGCCGGCAGGCGGGTGAGGGGCAGCGCCGACGCCTGCAGTGGGCGCAGGTCCACCAGAACCGCATCCTCGGCAATACCAGCGCCAACTGTCGCGCCCGGTCGTGCACCCAGCCGTCTGGTTGCGAATTGCCAATGGCGGCGCGGCCGCCTATGTCTGGGCGGACAGACAAAACGATAAAAACGAACCCCTGCAATGGCGCGCGCCTTCCTTTTTGTTCTCGATTCCTTCGGCATCGGCGGCGCGGCCGACGCCGAGCGCTATGGCGACACCGGTTCCAACACGTTCGGGCACATCGCTGAAGCCTGCGCGGAAGGCAGGGCGGATCGCGAGGGGCTGCGCAAAGGCCCGCTTTTCGTGCCCAACATGCTCTCGCTCGGTCTGGGCTACGCGGCGAAAACCGCGACAGGATTCTGCCTCGACAGCGGCGGCCTGCTTGCCTCCGCCTTCCACGGCGCGGCGCAGGAGGTTTCGAGCGGCAAGGACACGCCGTCAGGCCATTGGGAAATCGCCGCCTTGCCGGTCCGCTTCGACTGGGGCTATTTCCCGGACACGGTTCCCGCCTTTCCGGCCGACCTGACCGAAGCGATCATCCGCGAGGGAGAGGTGCCGGGCATTCTCGGCAATTGCCATGCTCCGGGCACCGAGATCATCGAGCGGTACGGCGAGGAGCATGTCCGCACCGGCAAGCCGATCTGCTACACGTCGGTCGACTCCGTCCTGCAGATCGCCGCGCATGAAGTTCACTTCGGCCTGGAGCGGCTCTATGAATTCTGCAAGGTGGTGCGCAGGCTGGTCGATCCGCTGAACATCGGCCGGGTCATCGCCCGGCCTTTCATTGGAGAAACCGCCGCCAGCTTCGAACGGACGCACAACCGCCGGGACTATTCGGTACCGCCGCCCGAACCGACCCTGCTCGACCGGCTGACGGCGCGCGGCAGCCGGGTCATCGCGGTCGGCAAGATCAGTGACATCTTCGCCCATCGCGGCGTTTCGGAAGTGCGCAAGGCCGCCGGCAACATGGCGATGTTCGACAAGGCGCTCGGCGCGATGGCTGACGCAGGCGACGGCGATCTCGTCTTCGCCAATTTCGTCGATTTCGACACCGAGTTCGGCCATCGGCGCGACGTTGCCGGCTATGCCGCCGCGCTCGAGGCCTTCGACCGGCGGCTGCCGGAGGCGCTTGCACGGCTTAATCCTGGCGACCTTCTCATCCTCACGGCCGACCACGGCAACGATCCGACCTGGCACGGCACCGATCATACGCGCGAACGCATTCCGGTGATCGGCACTGGACCAGGGTTTGGTGGCGACATCGGGCTTCGAACGACATTCGCCGACATCGGTGAAACCGTCGCCGAGCATCTTGGGTTGGCACGCGGCCGTCACGGCACCTCCTTCTATGCAGAGATAGGCGGCCATGCCTGAGCTGCCTGAGGTCGAAACGGTGCGGCGGGGCCTGCAGCCGGTCCTGGAAGGCGCCCGCATCGCCCGCGTCGAGGCGCGCCGGCCCGACCTGCGCTTTCCATTTCCCGAAAAATTTTTGGAGAGGCTGACCGGCAAGACGATTACGGCGCTCGGCCGCCGGGCCAAATACCTGACGATGCAGCTGGAAGGCGGTCCGGTGCTGATCTGCCATCTCGGCATGTCGGGTTCGTTCCGCATCGAAACCTCCAATGACACGCCCGATAGCAGCGAAATATTGGGCGCGTTTTATCACGAGCGCTCGAAGAGCGCGGTGCACGACCATGTCGTCTTCCATATCGTCTCTCCCCAAGGCGCCCGGTCCCGGGTGACCTTCAACGATCCGCGCCGTTTCGGCTTCATGCTCTTTTCGGAAGGGACGCCCGACACGCATCCGATGCTGGCGGGGCTTGGCGTCGAGCCGACAGGCAATGCGTTGGACGGCGAACTGCTCGCCTCGCTGCTGAAAGGCCGGAAGTCGCCCCTAAAGGCAGCACTTCTCGATCAGCGGCTGATCGCCGGGCTCGGCAATATCTACGTGTCGGAGGCGCTGTGGCGCGCCGGCCTGTCGCCTTTGCGCGAGGCAGGCAGCATCGCAAAGCCTGGAAAGAGGGCCAAACAGCAGCGCGACGCCCTGGCCGAAGCAATCCGCGCGGTGATCGCCGATGCGATCGCCGCCGGCGGATCGTCGCTGCGCGACTATGTGCAGACCGACGGGTCCCTGGGCTATTTCCAGCATTCGTTCGCGGTTTACGATCGCGAGGGCGAGGCCTGCTCCAAGCACGGCTGCAGCGGCCATATCGAGCGCATCGTGCAAAGCGGGCGTTCCACCTTCTATTGCCGGACCTGTCAGTTGTGAGCTGGTTCCTTTGCACCAGAGGATGACTGAGCCTGAAAGGAGGCTGTGAAGGTTGCCGCCGACCGATCTCCTCCTGCCAATCTCAATGGTTTGCAATTAGCCATAAGCCACCACACCTTCGTCATCCCAGGGCGAAGCAAGGAGCGAAGAGACGCGCGCAGACCCTGGGATGACGAAGGGAGGGATGTTTCAGCCAATCCTAGAGGTTTGCGATTGCCACTGATTGTCTGAGAGAATTGTCGACGGTCGCTGTCGATCGGCCCAAAATGTCAAAATCACTGTGCAGAGGAACTAGGCGCCAAGGCGTAAGCTGGCACACCTGATGCATGCCAGACGACCAAATGAGGAGATGCAGTCATGGCCTATGAAACGATACTGGTGGAAACCCGCGGCAAGGTCGGGCTGATCACGCTGAACCGGCCGAAGGCGCTCAATGCGCTGAACTCGCAAGTCCTGGCGGATGTGGTCGCGGCCGTGAACGGCTTCTGCGCCAATGCCGACATCGGCGCGATGGTCATCACCGGCTCCGAAAAAGCCTTCGCGGCAGGTGCGGACATCAAGGAAATGCAGGCGATCTCCTTTGTCGACGCCTATGTGCAGGATTTCTTTGTCGGCTGGGAAGAGCTCACCCGGGCGCGCAAGCCTGTCATCGCGGCGGTGGCCGGCTATGCGCTCGGCGGCGGTTGCGAACTGGCGATGATGTGCGATTTCATCATCGCCGCCGACAACGCCAAGTTCGGTCAGCCCGAGATCACGCTCGGCGTCATGCCGGGCATGGGCGGATCGCAGCGCCTGACCCGTTTCGTCGGCAAGTCGAAAGCGATGGACATGTGCCTGACCGGACGGATGATGGATGCGGCGGAAGCCGAGCGTTGCGGCCTGGTGTCGCGTGTCGTGCCCGCCGGCGAGCTCATCGAGGAGGCGTTGCAGGCGGCGGCCAAGATAGCCGATTTTTCGCTGCCGTCGGTGATGATGGCGAAAGAGGCCGTCAACCGCGCCTACGAAACGACACTGGCAGAGGGGCTGCGGTTCGAGCGCCGGCTGTTTCACTCACTGTTTGCGCTCGATGACCAGAAGGAAGGCATGGCGGCCTTTGTCGAGAAGCGGAAGCCAAATTTCTCGAACCGGTAGATGGTGGCGACAGCGGCCGGAAGCGAGCCACAGCAGCGGCCAAAAAGAAGGCGAAGCAGCGTTGACGCGCTGGAAAAGCTGAACTATAAGCCGCACCAACCGAGGCGGCCCTGTGGCTGCCCGTTTGTTTTTTGCGCCTTGCGGCATTCCGCATGCGTCCACCAGATCAGAAGAGAGGCATCATGGCCAATACCTCCTCGGCCAAAAAGGCTACGCGCAAGATCGCCCGCCGCACCGCGATCAACAAGAACCGCCGCTCGCGCGTGCGGACCTACATCCGCCAGGTCGAAGAGGCGCTCGCCTCGGGCGACAAGGCTGCCGCGCAGGCTGCTTTCAAGGTGGCTGAGCCGGAATTGATGCGCGCCGCGAGCAAGGGCGTGGTGCACAAGAATACGGCATCCCGCAAGGTGTCGCGCCTGGCCCAGCGCCTCAAGGTGTTGTCGGCCTGATATACATTTACTAAACTTTTCGTTTTCAGACCCGGCCGCTCGTGCCGGGTTTTTTCGTTTGCCGGCAAGTACTTAAAAAGAAAGCCCGCAAGCAACACGCCGCACGATTTCGAAGTTCGAAATGCTTTGCCGGCACCATACGTGCCGGCCGACAGGCGCAGCCGCTGAAAACGTTCACGGCGAAATATCATCTGTCGAAAATCACCTTTATTTTTCAAAAAGTTGTGGACGGTCATCCACAGCTTGTTCACATCGGGTGCGAGGGATGGGGGACAATTGCCTGTCAAGAAAATTATTTGATAAAATTTCGCGCGATGTGGCCTTTTTCACATTCGCCGGAAAAGGGTTTGAATCACAATGGGTTTGTCAAAACAAGCCAGTGCAACGCAGGCTCCGAACCCGTTTGCGCTAACCACATTCCTTAAAAATCCGTTAGTCGTGGCCTTGCCCTATCCACAGCGATTTCGCTAAGGTCTGTCCATCGAGAGGGACGGGCCGTTGGCCCTTAACCCAGCCTGAATCGGCCAGCACAAAATGGCAGAATTCATGACGCGGATCATCTCTGCGTACGGGCTTGGTTTGCCTTTTCGATACGGTAGGGGAATGGCGTAATTGTACATGGCAGATCAATGACGCGCCGGCGTTTCGCCGGGCGGAATTGTATTGCCCTGACATGACCAAAGCGGGCTGGCTCCGAGGAGCCGGCGCCGGTTCCCCGACAATATGGCGAGATCATCTGCCGGCGGCGGCGATGGTGTCGCTGCGAGGACACGGTCGCCGGAAACATGGATGCAGGAGGCGCATTCCCGGCGGAAA